>CAYXVR010000074.1:0-34630 GCA_964468635.1 uncultured Nannocystaceae bacterium | reverse complement strand
GGAGGTTGGTGCTAAGTGTTTTCAGTCCCGCTCAGACGCGCATCAACTGGCCCGCAGGACGTGCGAGGACGCGCCTTCTGGGCCAGCGCAGCCGAGCGCGAGCGCCGTAATCATCGGAGCGATCTGACCCGCCGAGCACTGGCCTTCCTTCGCCATCGTCTTCCTCCAGCGCAGGAGCCTGCCCGGGTTTGGCGAGGACAGCAAGCGGCTGGTCCTCACCGCGTCTTGCGCCGGAGGGCGGTGCCGTCCCGTTGAAGATCACGCAGCAGGGAACCGGAGCGCCACGCCACGCGGCTGAGGCGCCGGATGGGGACGATCGATCGATCACTCGACCGAGCCCGGTGGGGGGTGGGCCGTGCGGGTGTGGAGGTCGAAGGTGCTGCCCGTCGTCAGGATGTGGAGCTTCACGCCCGTCAGGCAGATCGCGTCGCCCGCTCGCGCGAGGCCCATCGAGGAGTGTTCGAGCGATGACGCGTCGACGACCGTGATCGCGCCCGCGCCCAGCACGTGGATCGTGTCGTGCGGATCGATGAAGGCGGCCGTGTCCTCGTCGAGGCCCAGGCCGATTGCGAAGGGATTGTAGGCCAGCGCGGCCAACAAACGGCCCAGGCGATCGCGCTGGCGGAAGTGCTGATCGATCACCACGCGGTTCGTCAGGCCGAAGCCCGGGGCGAGCGACACGAGGCCCGCACGCGGCGTCGCTCCGCTCTCGCCGAAGGCGATCATGTGCTCCGAGAGGATCGCCGCGCCCGCCGACGTGCCGCCCACCGCGACGCCGCGCGCGTTCAGGCCGCGGATGCACTTCGCCACCGGTGTGCCGCCCAGGATGGTGGAGATGCGCAGCTGGTTGCCGCCGGTGAGGAACACGCCCGTCGCTTCCTCGAGCACCGCGAGCCACTCCTCGCGATCGGTCTGCGTGCGGTTGGTGTACTCGAGCGAGCGCACCGAGCTCGCGCCCAGCTCGCCGAAGATCCGCTCGTAGCGCGAGCCCGTGTCCTTCTGTTTCGACGCCGTGGGGATCACGACGATGCGCGCGTCGGAGCCGCCCGACACCTCGAGGAAGCGGCGCAGGATCACCGCGTCGCTCTGCTTGTCCTCGGCCCCACCCACCGGGACGATGAAGCCGCGCGCGCCGTTCGGATCCACTTTCGCAGGCATCAGGCTCCCTCGAACGTTCCCCTTCGGACCGGTGCACCTTCGCGGAGCCACGGCTCGCCGCGCGCGAGCACGTGCCACGGCCGGTGATCGCGATCGAGCGCGACGAGATCCGCGTCGCCACCCACGGCGATGCGCCCCTTGTCGCGCAGTCTCAGCATGCGCGCGACGTTGCTCGTGAACGGACGCAGCGCATCCGCGAGCGAAACACCCCGCGCGACGAGCCGCCGGAACGCGTCCATCAACGTCCCCGGCCGCCCCACGCCCATGCCCACCATGTGCCCGTCCGGTCCGAAGCGCGGCATGCAGCCACCGCCGTCCGACGAGCACGTGATCCGATCGAGCGGCACGCCGGCGCGGACGCACTCCACGATCGCCTCGTCCGCCGCGATCGCGTCGCCGAGATCCTCGTCGGGAAACGCCGTGACGTCGATCGTGCAGCCGTGCTCGATCGCCAGCGCCTGCGCCTCCGCGAACAGGCGCGCGTTGCGATTCACATGCGTTGGATGGAACACGCTGGCCGGCAGCTCCGTGCGCGTGATCGCGGCGCGCACGAGCTCGAGCCCGCGCGCGCCGTCGCCGAGGTGCAGGTGCAGCACGCCGGCCTTGTCCGCCATCAGGCCGCCCGCGTGCACGTCGGCCGCGACGCGCACCAGCTCGTCGAACGTCGGCTGCGACGAGCGATGATCGCTGATCGCGAGCTCGCCGACGCCGAGGATCGGATCCACGAACACGAGGTCGCCGCGGACGGTGCCGGTGAGCGTGCGCACCGGCACCTCGTAGCTTCCCGTCCAACACCACGCGGACAGCCCCTCGGCGCGCAGACCGAGCACGCGCGCGACGAGGTCGGCCATCGTGCGCGTGGTGCCGTCGGTGCCGAGCAACGCGACGCACGTGGTGGTGCCCGCATGCGCGAGCGCGCCCGCATGCAGCGCGGGGACGCGCGTGTGTGGACCACCTTCGCCGCCACCACCACCCAAGTGCACGTGCGCGTCCACGAACCCGGGCACGAGCGCGCGACCGTCGAGCTCGAGCTCGTCGACGGGCCACGACGCGGGCCGTTCGAGTCGATGACCGAGCGCCAGAACACGTCCACCCCCGAGCAGGACGTCGTTCCGCCCGAGGGGCTCGGGCGCGAAGACGTCGGCGTCGCGCAGCAGCAACATCGCTTCGGGGCAGCGCGCAGCATACAGGGAAGCGCGCGTCGGCTGGTACTCTCGATGCACATGGGCCAGGACGACCCGCGGCTCGGCTTGACACGCACGTGGGCGGAGACCGACGAGATCTCCCTCGCGCCGCGGCAATCGTCGGAAGGCGGTCTCGCGCGCGGTGCGTCGCTCGGGCGCTACGTCGTGCTCGAGTGCCTGGGCGCGGGCGCGATGGGCATCGTCTACGCCGCGTACGACCCCGAGCTCGATCGGCGCGTGGCGGTGAAGGTGCTGCACATGCGCGGCGCCGCCGATGCGTCGTCGGGGCGTGCGCGACTGCTGCGCGAGGCCCAGGCGATGGCGCGGCTGTCCCATCCCAACGTCGTCACCGTGCACGACGTCGGCACGTTCGAGGGCGATCTGATCGAGGACGACGGCTTGCCGCGCGTCTTCGTGGCGATGGAGTTCGTCGAGGGCGTCACGCTCGCGCAGTGGCTCGAGCAGGAATCGCGCTGGTGGCAGCGGGTGCTCGAGGTGCTCGTGCCGGTCGCGCGCGCGCTGCAGGCGATCCACGCCGCCGGCGTCGTGCACCGCGACGTGAAGCCCGACAACATCATGGTCGGCAACGACGGACGCGTGCGGCTGATGGATCTCGGCCTCGCGCGTCCGGTCGAGACCGGCAAGCATGCGCCGCTGAAGGACGATATCGCCGTCACCGCGTCGACGAGCCGGCCCACGGACGCGCGCTCCACCGACTCGCAGCCGAAGCGCGACTTCGCGAAGGTGACTCGCCTCGGCGCGATCGCGGGCACGCCGGCGTACATGGCTCCCGAGCAGTACCTCCGCGGCGACGCGGATGCGAAGAGCGATCAGTACAGCTTCTGCGTCACGCTCTTCGAGGCGCTCTATCGCGTGCGTCCGTACGCGGGCGCGTCGCTGAACGAGCTCGCGCACAAGATCGTCGAGGGCAAGACTGCCCCCGTGCCGCGCGACACGGCGGTGCCGCGCTGGCTGCAGGAGGTCGTCGCTCGCGGGATGCGGGCCGAGCCCGCGGACCGGTTCGCGAGCATGGACGAGCTCGTCGCCGAGCTCACCCGCGAGCGTCGTCGGACGGGCCGCCGAGCCGGCGTGTTCGCTGCCCTCGCGCTGGGCGGCGTCGTGGCCTGGCGCGCGCTCGGGCCCGGCCCCGACGACGCGTGTGCGGCCGTGGACGCGCCGATGGACGAGACGTGGAACGACCGCCGGCGCGAAGCGATCCACGCGGCCTTCCGAGCCACCGGCGCGGTGTGGGCCGACGACACGGCCGCGCGCGCGTTCGCGAAGGTGGACGAGTACGCCGGCGAATGGACGTCGATGCGCACCGAGTCGTGCCGCCTCGCCACCGGACGCGACGACGCTGCATCGAGCGAGCTCGCGCTGCGTGAAGCGTGCCTCGACGAGCGCCTCGCCGAGCTCGACGCGTGGCTCGACGTGCTCACCGTCGCCGATCGCAAGGTGATCGAGCGCGCCGTGGGGGCGACCGGCGCGTTGTCGCCGGTGGGTCAGTGCGCCGATCGTGCGTATCTCGCCGCGCGGCAGCGACCGTACAGCGACCGCGAGGTCGGCGAGCAGGTGGCCGAGCTGCGCAGCGCGCTCGGTCGCGTGCGCGCGCTCGAGCGCGCGGGCCGGTACGAGGAGGGCATCGGCGTCGCGCGTGAAGTGGTGGCCACCGCCGAGTCGCTCGGCGAGCGGCCGTTGTTGGCGGAGGCCGAGTATCGGCTCGCCGAGGTGCAGAACGGCGCGGGCAAGTACGCGGAGGCCGAGTCCACGCTCACGTCTGCGTTCACCCATGCGCGGTGGAGCCGACACGAGCTCGTCGCGAGCGATGCGGCGTCCCTGCTCGCGTACGTCGTCGGTGTGAACGAGGGCCGCCACGACGATGCGCTCGTGTGGGCCCGCATCGCGGAGGCCGAGCTCGGGCCCACGGGCCAGGACACCGAGGGGCACGCGAGCCTGCTCAACAACCTCGGCAACATCCACCGCGGCATGGGGGACTACGAGCGCGCGCGCGAGTACCTCGACCAGGCGATCGCGATCACCACGGCGCTCTACGGCGCCGATCACCTGCTCGTCGCGAAGTACCGCGGCAACCTCGTGCCCGTGCTCTCCGGCCTCGGGCGCGCCGAGGAGGCCGTCGCGATGGGCAACGAGGTGATGCGGATCCAACGCGAGCAGCTCGGTCCGGATCACCCGTACGTCGGCATCGCCCACAACAACGTGTGCAGCGCGATCTACTCCACGCACGACGTCGACAGTGCAGTGGCCTGCTTCGAGGAAGCGCTCGGCGAGCAGCAGCGTGCGTTCGGCGAGGACCACCCGCAGGTCGCGTTGACGCTCAACAACCTCGGCGCGATGCGCCACGTCGAGGGCAAGGACGACGTCGCGTACGACTACCTCGTGCGCGCGCGCAAGGTGTTCGCGGTCGCTTATCCGCCGGATCATCCCCACGTCGGCGGGGTCGAGCTCAACCTCGGCGCGTGTGCGCTCGCGCTCGGCCGCCCGGCCGAGGCAGTCGAGCACATGCGCGCCGCGGTCGACAACCGCCGGAAGAACCTCGGCGACGATCACGACGAGGTCGCCGAGGCGCGGGCCGAGCTCGCGGATGCGCTGGCGGCCGATGGAAAGCACGACGAAGCGCTCTCCGAGCTGGTGGCTGCACTCGTGGTGGTCGAGCCGCGTCACGGACGCGACGTGCCGTTCGTCGCGCGCATCCGAGCGAGACGCGGACTGGTGTGGGCCGCGACGGGTCTCACGGCGATCGCGACGCACGAGCTGGAGACCGCGCTGGCGGCGATGCGCGCCGACGATCAGGGCGACGGCGAGATCGTCGCGCGCACCCTGTTCGAGCTGGCACGGCTGTACTGGGCCGACGGCAAACGCGATCGAGCGCGCGCCGCCGCTCGGGATGCGGTCGCGGCGTACCGCGATGTCGGCGGTCGTGGTCGTGCCGGCCTGGCGAGGGCCGAGTCGTGGCTCGCAGCGCACGAGAGCGAGTGACGCGCACGACGGCGTCGCGCTACCTTGGAGCTCCTTCCGGATGAAGCTCGACGTTCCCGGGGCACGTTTGCGGTCGTTCCGTCGCGGTGACGAGGACGACCTCGTCGCGAGCGCGAACGATCGCGAGATCTGGCGGAACGTTCGCGACGGCTTCCCGTTCCCTTACACGCGGCCGGATGCCGAGCGGTGGATCGCGTACAACGAGGGCGTGTGGCCGGCCATCAACTTCGCGATCGATCTCGAGGATCGCGCCGTCGGTGGTGTGGGGCTCGTGCTCGGGCAGGACGTGCATCGCCGCACCGCGGAGATCGGCTACTGGCTCGCGCGCGGCGTGTGGGGCCGCGGGCTCGCGACTGCGGCCGTGCGCGCGTTGACGCGCTACGCATTCGCGGAGCTGCAGCTCGTGCGCGTGCACGCCGGCGTCTTCCTGTGGAACCCCGCATCGGTGCGCGTGCTCGAGAAGGCCGGCTACGTGCTCGAAGGCCGCATGCGCAAGTGGGCGTTCAAGGACGGCGAGCACGTCGACGCGTGGCTGTACGCGTGCACCGACGACGTGTTGCCGAAGTGATCACGAGATGATCGGCAACCCGCGGGCGGGCACCGTGCTCGGGCGTCCTCGCGCAGCCGCGAGTTCGGCGTCACCACGGTGGTCGAGGTAGTCCACCCGGATGCCGGGACAGATCGTCTCGAAGTCGCACCCGCTGCACGCCGGCACGTGCAGCTGGCCTGCGAGTCGGCTGCCGCGCAGATCGAACGTAGCGTTCGGGCTCACGACGCGCACGCCCTCGCTGGCGGGATCCCACGCGTGCGGATGATCGTCGCCCAGCAGGCAGCGCGGCACGTGCAGCGATCGCACGTCCATCTCGTGGGCGCGCGCGAACGCGAAGGCCTCGCGCATCGCCGGCACCACGTCCGTCATGTTCGGCAGCGATGCCACGTTGTCGCGGTTGTGATCGGTGAGCGACACGAACCACAGGTGCACCGACCGCACGCCCAGCGCGTGCAGCCACTGCACTGCAGCCGGCAGTCGCGGCCACGTGTCGGTCTTCAGGATCACGTCGGCCGTGGGCGCGAGGCCGCGGGCCACGAGGCCGCGCAGCGCGTCCACCATCGCGGCGTACGTGCCCTCGCGCCGCACGAGTCGCTCGTAGGCGCGCGCCTCGTGGGTGTGGATCGACACGTGCCAGCGATCGACGCCTGCCGAGGACAATCGTTCGACGTTGGGGGCGTGCGCGAGCAAGAGCCCGTTGCTCTGCAGCTTCACGGAGCCGTAGCCCAGCTGCTTCGCCGCGCGCACGAGCCCCAGGAGATCGGGTCGTAGCGTCGGCTCGCCACCGGTGAACGACACGCGATCGAAGCCGTCGCGACGCCCGCCCTGCAGCGCCGTGAGGACCTGCGCGGTCGTGAGCGCGCGCCCTTGCATCGCCGGATCCAGGCACGTGCAGTAGTCGCACGCGAGGTTGCAGTCGTAGCCCAGGATGACGTCCAGGAGCATGACGCGGGGGAACGAGCCAGCGTAGCAGCCGGCGGTCTTGACCGGCGCTGGCGGGCCCCTTTACCTTGATGAGGCGATGACGGTGGCGTCTGCGAGTGGGCGGTGGCGGCGACGCACGTGGCTCGGCATCACGGGCGCGGCGCTCGTCGGTGCGGGCTTCGGCGTGCACGCGTGGTGGTCGCAGACGCGCGTGCCCGTCGCGCCGTTCGGCGACGCGCTCGCGCCGGGCGTCGCGATCCAACGGTGGACGGTCGTCGCCGTGCACCCGGTGCACTGCGGTGCCGTGCCGGTCGTGCTCGCGACCGCCGACGGACGGCGCTACCAGGTGGACGTGCTCGCCCGCGATCCCGGTGGGCCCGCCGGCGTCGCGAACACGCAGCAGCTCTCGTTGTTCGTCGCGAACCATGGCGATGGGCGCACGGCCACCGACGAAGAAGAGGGGCTGGGCGCCATGGCGCTCGCCGAGCACCTCGGCGCGCGCGAGGCCGGTGGATGGACGGCGCCGACGTTGCTCACGTTGCAGCAGCGCGCCGCGCAGTACCCCGAGGGTGCGTTCGGCGTGCCGCTGTCGTGAGCGCGATGCCGCGTCGCGTCGCGCTCCAGCTCGACACGACGTGTGACAACCGCTGCGAGTTCTGTGCGCAGGCCGGGCTCGCGCTCGCGTTGCCGGACGTGGAGCACGCGCTCGAAGAGGCGCGTATCCAGGCCGACGAGGTGACGTTCGTCGGCGGCGAGCCGACGCTGCACGACGCGCTGCCGCAGTGGATCGCGCACGCCCGCGCGCTCGGCTTCGCGGCGGTGGGCGTGCAGACGAATGCACGACGACTGGCGGATGCAGCGCTCGTCGAGCAGCTCCATGCGGCAGGCCTGGGCGACGTCCACGTCTCGATCCACGGCGCGAGCGCGCGCGCGCACGACTACCACGTCGGGATCGAAGGCGCCTTCGTCGCGGTGAAGGCCGCGCTCGCGAACCTGCGTGCGCGCGCGGTGCCGGTGGTCGCGACGACCGTGCTCACGCGCTCGAACATGCGAGTGCTCGCCGAGCTGCCCACGTTCTTCGCGTCGGCCGGCGTCGCCGCGTGGTGCATCGAGGTCCCGGTGGCAGCCGGCCGCGCCGCGCAGGCCTTCGATCGCGTGATGCCGCGCCTTCCGCTCGCCCTGCCGTTCGCACTGCACGCCCTCGATCGCGCGCGCAAGCTCGGGCTGCCCGCCGCGATCGCGGGTGCCCCGTCGTGCATGCTCGGCCCGTTCGCGGCGCGTCGGCCCACGCCGCCGCGCACATTCGCAGAGCCGTGCGAGGGCTGTGGCGCCCGCGCGGCGTGCGTCGGCCTCGATCCTCTATACATCGCCCGGTGGGGCGCAGCCGATCTGCGGCCGGTCACCGGCGACGTCGCGATCGATCCGCTGCCATCGGCACTCGCGCGCATGTTCGTGGGCATCGGGCCGCTCGCATCGCGCTCGGCCGTCGTCGCGATCTCGCCGGCCGCAGCCCGTCGTGCGCTGCCGGTGCTCGGCAAGGTCGTGCCCGCGCTCGACGAGGCTCGCGGCAAGCGGACCGCCGATCCGGAGGCGATGAAGGAGATCTTCCCCGAGTTGTTCGAGCCACGCGACGGCGACGGGTGATGTCACTCGCGCGCGTCGAGGCGGCGCGCGATGTCGGCGGTGATCGCTCGCACCGCGCCGTCGGGGATCCGCGTGCCGCTCGGTTGCGCGTGGCCGTAATAGATCGCGTGGTGCTGCGACTGCGCCGGCGGGTTCTCCGGGCGCGCGCCCATCGGCGTCACCATCACGGAGAAGCGCAGGCCGTCGCGCTCGAGCTCGATGCGCAGCTCGGTGTCGGAGCTGCCGGACAGCGCGCGCACGGTCCAGCCCGCGATGCGATCGCCCGCGTGCAGGCCGAGCGCCTCCGCCACCGCCACCACGGGCTCGCGCTGCGGATCGCGTTCGGTCGGCGAACGCGTGGCGTGGGCGTGGATCGCCGCGATCGCGCACGCGCAGGCGATCGCAGCGGCGGGCAGCGCCTTCGCGCGGATCACTTCGCCGCCTCCGTTCGCACGATCGCGATGCGCACGGCCTCGCTCGCGTATACGGTCTCGAGCCACGGCTCCCAGCGCTCGCTCGGCAGCACGAGCGAGAGCCGTGGATCGTCGACGAGCACGAAGAGCGCGCCGGCGACGTCTCGTGGCTTCACGTCGCCGGGGAGCAGCGCGGGCGCGCCGAAGCCCTCGCGCAGCAACGCCAGCAGCCGTTCACGCTGGCCGTTGTCGGGATCGGACAGGCGATTGAGCTCGTAGATCTGATCCGCCTGCACGAGGTAATGGACCTCGCCGTGCGGTGGAGCGTCGCGGCGCTCGAGCACGAGCGGCAGGAGGGGTGCGTTGGTGTAGAGCGGCGTCTCGCGCCAGTCGTCGCGCTCCCGCAGCCGCGCGACGATCTCGTCCACCTCGGGTGCCTCGCTCGCGCGGGCCAAGCGGGCGCCGTCGGCGAACACGAACGGGCCGATCGCGAGCACGCCCACCACGAGCGCGCGCCCCCACGCGGCCGAGCCCACGCGCACGCAGGCGATCGCCGCCGCGAGGATCGCCGTGGCGACGAGCCCATGGGGATGCGCGCCTGCGCGAATGCCCGCGAACGCGAGCGCCCCGAAGCCGAGGAGCACGGCGCTCTCACCCGCGACGCGGGTCCAGGGGGCGTCGCCGTCGCCCCAGGTCTCGACGGCGCGACCGATCGCGAGCGCGACCGCGGGCAACACCACGAGCAGGTAGCGCGGGGATAGATCGAAATTGAACGCGCGCCAGCGTGGCATCGCGAGCAACAGCCCGATCTCGAACGCCGCCACCAAGGCCCACGCGAGCTCGATGCCGCGCCACCGTCCGAGTGGAGCGAGCGCGGCGAGCACGAACACGGGCGTGAGTGCGAGTGCGGTGCCGACGAGATCGGCCGCACCGACCACGCCGTCGTGCGTGCGCCAGTAGGGGTTGCCCGGCATCGGCTCGGGGAGCGCGGGCGGCCAATGGAGGAGCCACAAGATGTCGCCGTGCACGATTGCACCCGTGAGCCCGTACAGCACGGGGAACACGAGCACACCGAGCGCGAGCCGACGCTCCCGCTGCACGAGCGCGATCACGACGGTCGCGATCACGAGCGGTGCAATCTCGGCGCGCACCCACGGCAACATGCCGAGCACGCCGCCCGCGGCGAGCGGTCGGCGAGCGCCGATCCACGTCCAACCGGCGATCGCCATGAGCGCGACGGCGTCGCTGTTCGACACGCCGGCCGCGGCAGCGCCGAGATACAGCGGCGATCCGGCGAGCACGAGCGCGACGAGCCACGGCCGCGACTGACCGAGCGCGCGGGCAAGCGACGCCATCGCGACCACGCCGAGCGCTGCGACGAGCACGTGCACCACGAGGTACGCGCGCAGGCCGAGGAGCGCGAACGGGGCATAGAGCGCCGCGATCGGCGGCCGCGACTTCTGCAGGAAGAACGCGTCCAGGAAATCGACGGCCACCCAGCGCGCGAACGCGTGGGCGAGCAGGCCTTCGTCGTGCAGGTGCGTGTCGCTCAGCACCGCCCAGATGCCGAGCGCGAAGAAGCCGGCCGCGAGCACCCACGGCGCGCGCGCGTTCACCCGCGCTCCCGCGCCCACGCGATGTTGCGCCGCAACCCCTCGGCGAGCGCGACGCGTGGACGCCAGCCGAGCGCATGGGCGGCCGCCGCGTCGCAGCACAGCCGCTCCACCTGGGCCGCGCGACCGGGGCCGTGCTCGATCGGCGAACGCGATCCCGCGAGCTCGACGATGGTGCGGGCGAGCACACCGATCTCGGTGGCCGCGCCCGAGCCGAAGTGGATCACCTTGCCGACGAGCTCGGGGTGAGCTCCCGCGAGCACGAACGCGTCGACCATGTCGTCGACGAACGTGAAGTCGCGGCTCTGTCGACCATCGCCGTGCACCACGAGCGGCTCGCCGCGCAGCGCGAGCGCGATGAACTTGGGGATCACGTCGTACACGTGGCGCGGCCCATAGGTGTTGAACGGACGGACGACCGTGACGGGCGTGTCCCACGTGCGATGCCACGCGATCGCCATGCGATCGGCGGCGAGCTTCGAGGCGGCGTAGGGCGACGTCGGCTCGAGCGGATGATCCTCCGTCATCGACGCCGTGCGAGCCGGGCCGTAGACCTCGCTCGACGACGTGACGACGAGCCGGCGAACGCTCGCGCATCGACGCGCGAGCGCGAGCACGTTCATCGTGCCGCCGAGGTTGGTGCGCAGTACCTCGTGCGGCTGGGTGAACGAGCGCTCGACGTACGCCTCGGCCGCGAGGTGGAAGACGACCTCGGGCTCGGCGTCCGCCATGCGATCGATCGCGTCCGCGCCGGCCACGTCCACCGCGATCACCCGATCGAGCTGCTCGACGACGTGCGCGAGGTTGCGCAGCTGCAGCGTCGATGTGCCGGCGACCGAGCTCGCGCGCACGAGGGCGATCACGCGATGCCCGGCGGCCAGCAGACGCTCGACGAGGTGGGAGCCGAGGAAACCGTCGGCACCCGTCACCAACACGCGCGTGCGGCCGGGAAGCACCTTCGCCCAAGGTACACCGCGCGGCCGCGTGCGCGTATGATCGACGACGCCCATGCCCCTTCCGCCCCGAGGCCAGCCGAGCGCGCTCGTGCGCCTGCGCGGCCGCGCCGAGCTCGTGCTGGGTCTCGCCCAGACGTGGTTTCGACGCCCGCCGACGCCGACCCGGGTCGTGCTGGACCTGACGCGCCGGTGCAACCTGCGCTGCGCGATGTGCAGGACGTGGGAGTCGCCGCGAACGTCCGAGCTGTCCGCCATGGAGATCGGACGCGTGCTGGCGCGCTTGACGGAGCTGCGCTGGCTCGACCTCACCGGTGGCGAGATCTTCGTGCGCGCGGACATCGACGACGTGTTGCCGGCCGTGCTCGGCGCCACGCCGCGCGTGCGGATGCTGCACTTCCAGACCAACGGATGGCTGACCGACCGCGTGCTGGCCGGGGTCGACACGATGAAGGCGCTGCGTCCCGAGCTCGCGCCGATCGTGACCGTCAGCATCGATGGACCCGCTGCGCTGCACGACGCGATCCGGGGGCGCGCCGGATCGTTCGCGCGCGCGATCGCGACCGCGCGTGCGCTCGTGGAGCTGCCGGATGTCGAAGTGCACCTGGGCACCACGGTCACGCGCGCGAACGTCGACGCGCTCGATGCGACGTGGAGCGCGATCCGGCACGAGCTGCCGGCGCTGCCCCGCTCGCGCTGGCACTGGAACGCGATGCAGGTGTCGGCCCACTTCTACGGCAACGCGGCGTGCACCGATCAGCGCGCCCGCATCGACGCCCCGCTCGCGGCGCACGTGCGCGCGCGCGGCGTGCCGCGGTCGCTCGTGGACGCGATGGAGACGGCCTACCTCGTGAACCTCGCCGCGGTGACGCGCGGCGAGCCCTCGCGGATCCCGTGCCAGGCGCTGCGCAGCACCATGTTCCTGGCGCCCGAAGGCGACGTGTATCCGTGCCACCTGTACGACCGACCGCTCGGCAACGTGCG
Organism: uncultured Nannocystaceae bacterium; assembly: GCA_964468635.1. Taxonomy (GTDB): domain Bacteria; phylum Myxococcota_A; class Polyangia; order Nannocystales; family Nannocystaceae; genus Xiheibacterium. Next base: position 22,231 of record CAYXVR010000074.1, on the reverse strand, counting down.
CGATCGCGACGTGCTCGCCATCTGGCACGACGCCGCGACGCACGCGGCACGCCGCGACATCGAGGCGCTCGCGTGCGGCGGCTGCTTCTCCGCGTGCGAGGCCTACCCCGCGATGGCGGGCGCTCCGATCGCGACGGCGAGTGCGACGACGCGGCGTGCGATCGATCTGCTGCGGGGGGGTAACGCATGAGCGCGCTCTTGCGCCCCGACCGCGCCGCGCTGCTGCGCTGGCTCGTGTCGCCCGCCGTCGCGCGGCCGAACGGCGAAGTGATGTCGTGGGTCGGAGCGGGCGCCTTCGTGTACCCCGAGGCGGGTGGCTTCCTCCTCCGTCTGCTCACGCTCGAGGGCGACGCCCGCGGATGCGAGGACGCGATCGGCGACTGGCTCACCCGCTGCGTCCGGGAGGACGCGATCCGTCGAGACGGTGTGCGTCACACCTTCGACGTCGGGATCATCGCGCATGCGATGTGCGCCCGCGCCACGCTGCGGACGGCGTCGATGCGCGAGTGCATCGACGCGTACACGTGGATGGTCGCCGACATCCGACTCGGTCGCGCGCACGATGGTGCGCCGATGTCCCGGTGGAGCAGTCGATTCGGACCGCATCTGCGCAAGCTCGCGTTCACGCTGCAAGCGTTCGACATCCGCCCGTTCGAGCCGTACCAACGCCTGTGGCAGGAGACCGGCGGCGACGACTTCGACCCGCGCGCGCCCACGCCGGGCGCCGCTGCGACGTACCTGCACGCGTGCGCATACGCGCTCGAAGGCACCGTGTTGCTCGCATCTCACTTCGGCGACGACCATCGCGTCCACGAGGCGCTCGAGTGGTTCGCGCGACTGCAGCGCGCCGACGGTGGCATGCCCGCATGGGCGGACGGCGAGCGCGGCTTCGGCCCCGCGCGCGCCGATACGACCGCGCAGGCGGTGCGGCTGTGGGCCTGGCTCGACGCGAAGCGCTGGGAGGAGCCCATCGCGCGCGGACTGGACTGGCTCGCGCGCGCGACTGCACCGGACGGCGGCGTGCGCTATGCGGACGATTGCGATCACCAGAACACGTGGGCCACCGTGTTCGCGATCCAGGCGCTGGATTTCGCCGAGGGCCGCGGCAGCGGCGAGTCGCTGGTGTGACGATGCGCTGCACCGTCGTCGTCCCGGCCCACGACGAGGCCGCCGCGATCGGCGACGTCGTGCGCGACTGTCTCGCGCACGAGGACGTCGTCGAAGTGATCGTCGTCGACGATGCGTCCACCGACGACACTGCCCACCGCGCGCGCGAGGCCGGGGCCGTGGTGGAGTCGCTGGCGCAGCGCGGGGGCAAGGGCCGCGCGTTGCGGCACGGGGCTGCGCTCGCCCGCGGCGACGTGCTCGTGTTCCTCGACGGTGACGGCCAGGATCCCGCGGCCGAGATCCCGCGCTTGCTCGCAGCGATCGAGCGCGGGGCCGATCTCGCGATCGGCTCGCGCTTCTCGGGCGCGTTCGAGCCCGGTGCGATCGCGGCGATCGATCGACTCGGCAATCGAGCGCTCACCGCCGTGTTCGGCCTGCTCTATCGCCGGCGCATGACCGACTCGCAGGCCGGTTTCAAGGCGATCCGCCGCGCCACGTTCGATCGCATGCGGCTCGCGGCCGACGGCTTCGACATCGAGGCCGAGCTGCTCGCGCGTGCCATCGTGCAACGCGCGACGATCGTCGAGGTGCCCGTCACCCGGCGCCGGCGCGTCGACGGCAAGAGTCGCTTGCGCCGTGTGCCCGACGGACTGCGAATCCTCGCCCGCATCGTCCGTGTGCGCATCTCGGGTGCGCGCGGGCCCGCGCCCTGCTAGAACGCGGCCGTGCACCCCTCGCTCCGCGTCGTCATCGTGCTCGGGCTCGCGAGCAGCGTCACCACTGCGTGCGGCGACGATGGGGACAAGACGCCGCCCGCGAAGACGGAGAAGACCGAGGTCGTCGTCACGCCCCCGGTCGTCGAGTCCCAGGACACCGACGGCACCGACGACGGTGGACCACGCGAGGATCCGCTCGCGACCGGCGGGTGGGCCGACGACGGCGATACCGAGGGCGACACCGCACCGACGCCGCCCGTCGAGGACAGCGGTCCGTTCCCCGGCCCGTGCAAGATCACTTGGAAGGACGGGCCGACGATTCGCATGAAGTACACCGACACCGGTGGCACCGTGCGCATCGACGGCGACGCGGACGGCAAGTCCGAGACCTGCGGCAAGTTCGAGCGCAAGGACGGGCGCACGACGAAGGTGTGGGTCGATCTCGCGTGCGACAAGAAGACCGACGTGCAGCTCGTGCTCGAAGCGCCGGTCGACGGCGCAGGCAACGTCTTCGGCGCCGAGGCCACGACCTACGGCGAGGGCAAGCCGACGAAGCGTGCCATCACGCTGCTCGCGATCCCCGGGCTGCCCGGCATCGAGCCCGGCTATCCGCTCGAGGTGGAGCGCGGCAAGGCGAAGACGAAGGTCGAGGACGGACTCGTGAAGCGCGTCGACGTCGAAGCGTCCGACGCGGGGCCCGCCACGCGCGTCGATGTCGTGTACGACAAGGACAAGCGCGTGAAGACGCTGAAGGAAGACGTCGGCGCCGATGGCAAGGTCGATCGCAAGTTCGACTACAAGTACGACGCCAAGGGCAACGTCTCGAAGATCTCGGGCGTCTTCACCGGCACCGACGCCGACGGCAAGAGCGTGACGAAGAAGCCCACCGCGCGCCTCGACTACTCCTGCTGGAAGAAGTGACGTACGCTCGGCTGCAGTGGCCAACCTCGGCTACATGCAGCTCGTCCGCGGGTGCAACCAGTACTGTCGGTTCTGCTCGAACCCGGCGACTGGCTACGTGCTCGATCTGCCCACGGCCCAGCGCCAGGTCGACGACTTCGTCGAGCGCGGCTACTTCGGCGTGATCCTCACCGGCGGCGAGCCGTCGCTGTCGCCGATCGTCACCGACGTCGCCCGCTACGCGACCGACCGCGGCCTCCACGTCCGGATGATCACGAACGGCTCTCAGCTCGCGAAGCCCGGCCTCGCCGAGCAGTACCGCGACGCAGGCTTGCAGTGCTTCCACGTCAGCATCCACAGCGCGCGACCCGAGCTGGAGGATTTCCTCACCGGCGTGAAGGGCAGCTTCGAGCTCGCCATGCTCGCGCTCGAGCACCTCGGAGCCGCTGGCGTCACGGTCAACATCAACACGGTGATCAACAAGTTCAACGCCGATCACCTCGACGAGAACGTGGTTGCGTTCACGGGGCGCTTTCCGTTCCTGCGCCACTTCGTGTGGAACAACCTCGATCCGTCCATGGGACGCGCCGAGACCAATCGCGACACGGCGCCACGCCTCGCGGACTTCGAGCTCTCGCTCGCACGCGCGATGCGGTGGCTGCACAAGACCGGGCGCACGTTCCGGGTCGAGCGCGTGCCGCTCTGCTACATGACGGAGTTCGCCCACTGCAGCACCGAGACGCGCAAGATCGTGAAGGGCGAGGAGCGCACGGTGCACTTCCTCGACAAGAAGGGCACCGTGCGGCAGACCGACTTCCGCCACCCCAAGGCCGAAGCGTGCCGTCACTGCACGCTCGACTCGATCTGTGCGGGCTTGTTCGAGCGCGGCGATCACTACGATCCCGCGGAGCTGCACCCGGTGTTCGTCGACCGGGACGAGATCGTGCGTCGTGTGCAACGCGACCCCGATCCCTGACTCACCACTCCACGCGCAGGCCGATGGTGGGGAAGATCGGCAAGCCCACCTGGTTCACGCGCTCGCGATAGTCGAACGAGTAGACGTAGGCCTCGACGTTCTCGTGGTTGTAGACGTTCTGCACGTCGACGTACGCGAGTACCACGGAGCGCCGCAACACCCACGACTTGTCGAGGCGGAGATCGAGCTGGTGGAACACCGGAAACCGTGCCGAGTTGGTGCCGCCGAGGAGCGGCTCCACCCCCATGTCGACGGACACGGACCCGACGATCGGCGTGAACGGAGCGCCCGACACGAGCCGGAACCGGCCGCCGATCCGGAAGTTGCGAGGCAGGGCATAGCTCGCGACGAGCACGAGATTGTGCCGCTGATCGAAGGAGCCCGGCGTGACGCCACCGGGCGTCACCGGCGTCTCGGGTGTGCGCGCCTGGCTGCGCATGAGCGTGTACGCGGCCCACGCGTAGAGCCGGTTGCCGATGCGCTGCCGCACGAGGAACTCGGCGCCGTAGTTGGTGGCGTCGATCGTGTACGGATGCACGTAGCCCGCGGAGATCGAGCCCTCCGCGAGCACGAAGATCGCCCGGTCGTCGGTGTAGTGGCGCAGGAAGCCGGTCACTCCTGCCTCGAGCCCGCGCTTGCTCGACCAGCGCGTGCCGAGCGTCACGTGCAGGGCCTGATCGACCGGCGTGCTGCTCGACAGATCGCCGACGCCGATTCCCGGATCGAGCGCCGCGCGTGCCGACGCGGGCAACACGACGATCCCACCGCCGAGCGGCGTGTTGCCGTCGAGCACGCCGGAGCTGCCGGAGCTCGACAGCGACCGCACCTGGGAGTACGCCCCGATGCCCGCGTCGATTGCCCAGCGTTCGGCCGGCTCGAAGCGCGCGAGCAGCCGCGGATCCACGACGAACGCGCGCGATGACGACTGCCGTCCGCCTTCGCCGTCGAGCTCGCGCGCGAACACGGACATACGCGCACCCGGCCACAGCGTGAGGGGGCCGAGGATGATCGTGGCCCACGTGTAGAGGCCGAGCGTGACGTCGTAGCCGTTCTCGGTCGTGGCCCCGGCGGCTGCGTCGGCGATGCGATGGGAGAAGGGCATGGCCTCGCCGTCGACGCCCACCGTGACGGCGGCGCGCCGATTCAGTCGCCGCTCGATCTCGAAGCGCCACGTCGTGGCGTAGCCGCGGAAGCGCTCGTTGGCTCGGTCCGTCGAGGTGCGACGCGTCTCGAACCGGAACGCCGGCGTCAGCAGGAATCGCCACGGTCCTCGACGTCCGCGCCAGACGATCTCGCCGCGGTGGAACTGATCGGTCAGCTCGAGCACCTCCTCGCGTACGCCCTGGTAGTCGATGGTGCGGCTCGTCCAGCGGTCGCCGGAGCCGATCACCCGCGCCACCACCTCCGTGCCGGTCGACAGCGGCACGTCCACCTGGGTCTGGTAGTCGAAGTAGTTCGGCAGTGCGAACACCACCGTCTCGTCGATGCGCTCCGCGACGCGCAGCACGGCGTCCACGTAGCCGCGCTGCGCGGCTGCGAAGAAGCTGGCCTTCTTGATCGGCGTCTCGACCATGGCGCCGGCGGACGTGAGGTCGATCTTCGCGAAGCCGTGGAAGCCGTCGCGGCGGGGCGTGCGGGGCTGCATCACGACCACACCACCGAGCGCGCCGCCGTAGCGCGAGGAGTAGTTGCTGGGCATCACCTCCAGCGTGTCGATCGCGTCGGCGGGGATGATGCTGGAGAACCCGAGCACGTGGAACGCTCGCGGCACCGGGTGATCGCCGAGGAACACGCGGGACTGGCCCGGGGGTGCGCCGCGCAGCACGAGCAGCCCGGCACCCGCGGGTGCACGTGCGACACCGGGGAGGTTCTGCACCGCGCGCAGCGGATCGCCCTGCGTGCCGGGTATGGTGCGGATCTCCTCGCGCGCGAGCACGCGCGTCGTGGTCTTCGGCGGGTCGACGAGCTCGCGAGCCGGGCGCGCCACGATCGTGCGATACGGATTGCGATCGACCTCGCGGATGAAGAGCGGCGGCACGCGCTTCTCGCCGTCGAGCTCGAGGACGTGCTCGTGGCGCTCGAACCCGTCGCCGATCACGACGACGCGCACGCGACCGTCGGGCACGTCGGGCACGACCACGCGACCGTCGGTATCGCTCGTCGCCGTGCGGATCCACGCCGGCGTGCCGTCCTTCTCGCGGATGTGGCTCGCCGCCGGCACGTCGCCCGGCTTGCGCTCGCGCTCCGGCACCACGAGCACGCGGACGTCCGACACCGGCACGCGGTCGCCCGCGCGGCGGACGATCGTGACGAGCTCGACGCAACGCTCCTGCGTGCAGTCGCCGGGGGTCGACGCCGCGGCGACGGAGCGCGCGGTCGACCCCACGCACGCCAGCACCAGCGCGCTAAGGAGTCGCGTCCTCGACATCGAACGTGATGGTCCCCCAGCCCACGCCACCGCGAGGATCGACGAGCGTCGCGAGGAACGAGACCTCCGGCTCGTCGGCGGGCACCGTCCACGAGATCGTCGGGTCGCTCCAGTACTCCGTGGACGTGGACACGACGACGTTCGCGAGGTGATCGTGCGAGAGCGTCTCCATCGTCATCGTGATCTCGTCGCCGTAGCCGAGCACGTACGACTGTTGATCGCGGGGATCGACCTGGACGCCGAAGATGACGCGTTCTCCCGACGAGACCGACACCCGCTCGTCCACCGGCACCACGTAGGCGCGACGCGATCCGTCCTCGGCGTATATCGCCACGTCGAAGCGCTCGACCTCCGGGTTCGCATTCGCGGGCACGAAGCGCAGTGCGTCCGTCTCCTCCGTGCTCGCACCGGCGAGCTCGGCGATCCGCCACAGCGGTCCGCCGTACACGACGTGATCGAAGAGCGAGCAACCGGAGAGATCCGGGTACGGGCGATGCAGGAGCCGACCGACGCACTCGCCGGTGCTGGGCCCGTTCGGCCCGCCACCCATCACGACCCCGAGCGTGACGTCGGGGAACGGATAGGGCGCGAGCTCGTCCGGAACGAGCGGCGGCATGCGGAAGAACACCTCGGCCCCCTCGCCGAGCGAGCAGCCGTCGCCCGCGAGGAGCGGTGCGCCACACGGCGTGTTCATCGGATCCTCGCGCAGCTTCTCGACGCAGCGACGGTCGCGGCACATGAACCACGCCGCGTCGATCTCCTCGTCGAGGACGACGCCGCTCTGCGAGGCCGCGATCAGGCGCGCGCGCAGGTCGTCGCCCGGCAGCGCCTCCGCGCGGAAGCGATCGCCGGGGACTGGGACGATCGTCTCCGCCTCGGGGCCGTCGGCGATCACGTCGGCCCGGACCGCGACGATCTCCCGCAGCTCGTCGAGGAGCCACGGCGGATCGGGTCGCTCGAAGCAGCTCGACGACGCGAGCAGACCCAGCGACCACCACCTGCGATCGCGCTCCCCCGAACGCACCACCATGCTCAGGGTATTTTTTTTGTCTCTCCTTCGCTGCTCGATTGGAGCAGTCGCGTTGCTCGACTCGGGCAGCGCACGTCGATCGCAGCGGTCACCGTTCCGTGGGCCCGCCGCGCCCGATCGATCGGCGATTCTCGCCGCCGCGCGAGCGCGAGAGGTTGGGATCCGACTGCTCGAGTTGGGCAACGGATCCCAACCGATCTCGCTGCAATCCCGCAGAGTTGCGGTGAATCAGGGGGTCGGGTCGTGCGTTCGACTCTGCGGTATGGGCCTACATCGGACAAACAAGGACAAAGGGCTGCTGTTCGTCTCGCTCGCGGTGCTGACGGCGGTCGGTTGCTACAAGAAGGAAGACCCGAACGGCTTCGACGACGCCGGGCTCGAGACCGAGACCGACGCGACGGCCGGCACGATGGGCGACGACGCCGGGACGGGCGACGACGCGGCCACCGGGCTGACCATGGGGACTGCCGAGGACAGCAGCCCCGATGGTGGCTCGGAGGACGACGGCGACGACTCCGACTCGGACACGGGCGACGGCGCGGCACTCGAGCCTCTCATCGCATCGCTGTGCGACTGGGAGTTCAAGTGTTGCTCCGACGGCGAGCGCGACTATCGACTCGGACCCTTCACGACCGACGCTGCCGACTGCACCGACCGCTTCATCGAGCAGCTGCACTCGAACGACGACATCCCCGAGCTGCAGCGCGGAGACCTGCTCTCGACGCTCGGCTACGCGGTGCGGCTCGATCGCTCGACCCCGGACTCCGCCGCGGCTGCCGACTGCAAGATGCAGATCGATGCCCAGCAGTGCTGGGAGCCGTACGAGCCCGGTGGCTACTGCACCGAGGCCGGCGATCCGGCGCGCAACCCCTGCGACCTGCGCAACCTCTTCACCGGCACGCAGACCATCGGCGAGCCGTGCAGCGAGGCGCTCGCCCTGCTCGGCTACGACGTCGAGTGCGAGGCGGGCTCGTCGTGCGAAGAGGTCGACGGCGTGTACGTGTGCGTCGACAAGGGGCTCGTCGACGAGTTCTGCGAGGCGAACAACAAGTGCGACCAGGGCCTGTTCTGCGACATCGCGAGCGGCCGCTGTGCGAACCGCAGCGCCGAGGGCGAGCACTGCGAGTTCGAAGACGGCCAGCAGCCCGACGTCGGCACCGAGACGCTGCCGTGCCTCGAGCACCTCACGTGCGATCCGCAGTCGGAGACGTGCAAGGCGTTCTGCACCGAGGCGTACGACTGCGCGGACGACTCGTCGTGCCCCGAAGGCGACAGCTGCATCCCCGTCGACTACGACGATCACACGTACACGTACTGCCTGGCGCGCGGCGACACGAACGGTGACCGCTGCGACAGCGACCGCGACTGCATCGACTCGATGCACTGCGAGGGCGACAGCTGCCGCACCGACGCCGGCGAAGGCGACGACTGCGGCGCGCCGAACGAGTGCGAGGCGGGCCTCTACTGCGCGGGCGTGTGCACGGTGGTCGTGAACGCGAACCAGCCGTGCACCTCGGACATCGAGTGCAACCCATCCACGACGATCGGCTGCATCACGAGCGACGACGGCCGGCTGTGTCGCACCGCGCTCCTGGGCAACGGCGACGTGTGTGCACCGGGCGAGCGCCAGGGCGGCAACTGGTGCACGTCCAGCGTGTGCGAGGACGTCAGCGAGGACGGCATCGCGAACCCCGAGTGCCACCTGGGCGCGAGCGAGGGCGAGGAGTGCGACGAGAGCGATGCGACCGACGACACGGCTCGTTGCGCGAAGGGGCTCTACTGCCTCGACGACGTGTGCAAGGTGAAGAGTGACGCCGGTGGCTCGTGCCACGACGATGCCGGGCTGCAGTGCCTGAACGGCAGCTGCGACGCGGTCTGGGAAGGCGAGTACTGCACGGATGCGGTGCCGCTGGGCGCCACGGACGTCGTCACCTGCGACGGTGAGGACTGAGGTCGCCATGCTCGCCCCCCGGAAGCGATGGATCACGGCCGCGGTGTTGTTCGCGGCGCTCACCCACAGCGCGACGGCGCAGGCTCTCGTGCCGCCGCTGCGCTCCAACCCCGGCGCGATGACGCCGGAGGCGCGCAAGCAGTTCGCCGCGGGCCAGAAGGCTTACGACGCCCAGGAGTTCGAGCGGGCGGCGCAGGGCTTCGCGACCGCGCTGCAGAAGGTGCAAGAGACGCCGGCGAATCGATCCGTGCGCGCGTTCCTGGTGGTCGATGCGATGGTCGCCTACCAGGAGGCGTTCGAGCTGTCGAACGATCCGGCGCATCTGCAGGCCGGCCTGGACCTGTACTACGCGTACTTCAAGACGTATCGAGAGACCCACGGCTCGACGAACATTCCCGAGATCGTCGTCGAGCAGCGCTTTGCGATCAAGGAGACGCTGTCCCGTGTCGAGAGTCGCAAGTCGACGACGACGACTACGACTACGCCCACGAGCTCGAGCCCGAGCTCGAACACCAACGACAGCACGCCCGTCGCTCAGGCGGACGACCGGGATCGGCGTAACCGCAATCGCGACGGCCGCGCGGATGTCGGCACCACGGACAAGTCGAAGCCGCTCATCATCTCGGGCGCCGTGTCGCTCGCGCTCGGCGCGGGCGCGAGCTCGATGATCGCCATCGGAGCGATCAACGGGCGGCACGCCCGTGAGGATCAGAAGAACCCGGCGTACACGGACGAACAACGCGACCGCATCGATCAGCAGGGCCGCACCGCCAACGCGTTGTTCATCGCCGGGCTCGTGACCACGCCGGTGTTCCTCGTCACGGGCGCAGCTCTCCTCGGGAAGGGGTTGAGCGACAGACGGAAGGCCCAGCTGTCGTTCGCTCCATCGGTGACCCCGCGGTTCGCAGGCGTCGTCCTACGCGGGCGATTCTGAGGGGTCTTTGGGTTCGCGCGAGCCTCCTCCGCGTTGTCCGTGCGGAGGGGGCTCGCGCGTCACTCGACTCAGCACGGCGGGAACGGACCGCCGCCAGGTGCCTCGCAGGCCGACCAGCCGGTGGGGATGCACGCGTTGCCGAACTGGTACGGCATCGTGTCCTTGTTCTCGCACGCCGTCGTGATGATCTCCGCGCACGCCATCGAGTCCTGACACTCGATGAACTCGCGCTCGCCCTGGCAGACGACGTCGCCTTCGACGACGAGTGGCGACCCTGTGATCGGCATGCACGCCGCGTCGACCATGCACGCCGCCTGATCGAGCGCCGCGCACCCGGTGGGGCCGGTGTCGCCCGACGATCCCGCGTCCGAGCTGCCGCCGCCCGACGAGTCCACCGCGCCGGAGGACGATCCCGCGGAGTCGCTCGACCCGTCGTCGTCGTCGTCCGCATCGTCGTCGGCCGTGTCCGTCATCGACATGCTCGTGGGGGTCGTCGCGCTGCTCGGCCCCGAGCTGCCGCTGTCGTCGCCGCTACCGTCCGTCGATGCACCGTCGTCGGCATCGTCGCCGCCACAGCCGGCCGGCACCGCCAGTCCCAGCACGAGAGCACCCGTGATCGTACGCAAGCTCGGTCCAATCGATTGCATGCGCCCATCGTGGGTCCCGCCCACGCGCGCTGTCAACCCGCCGTGTTACTCGTAGGTCGATGACGCACTCACGAGCGGACGCCGAGCTGCTTTCGCGCATCCCCGACGCCGTACTGACCGCGTTTCGAGAGCGCATGGCGAGCGCCGCGTTCGACGAGCGCACGATCGAAGCATGCGAGCAGATCGTCCCCGGACAGATCGACCGGGTCCGCCTCCCGCTCGTCCACGCCGTGCTCGAGGCCCGCGGCGATGCCACGGGTACGCTCACGCAGCTGTTCGCCTACGGGGGCGTCGTGCCCCGCCCGCGGGTGGTGCAGGCGCTCGGCGCCGACGTGTTCGCGGCGCTCGAGCGCGTGGGCTGGTGGACCGAGACCGACGCCGGCGTGCGCACGCGAGTGCGCGTGATGCCGTTCTCCGGGCTGTGGATCGCCTCCGACGAGTGCCCCGTCGCCGAAGACCCCGTGATGGGTCCGGGTGCCACGACGATCCTGCTCGCGCGAGCGCTCGTGTTCGACGGCGTGCGCTCGTTGCTCGACGTCGGGTGCGGCGCGGGCACGCTCGCACTGCTCGCCCGCTCGCGCGGCGTGCCCGATGTGATGGGCGTCGACATCGATCCGCGCGCGCTCGCCTACAGCGAGCTCAACGCGCGGCTCAACGGACTCGACGCCACCTGGGCGGCGGGCGATCTCACCGCGCCGGCGGCCGGTCGTCGCTTCGATGCCGTGGTGGCGCAGCCTCCGTTCGTCACGCAGCCCGACGGCGTCGAGGGCACGACATACCTCCACGGGGGCAAGCGCGGCGACGAGCTCACGATGCGACTCCTCGGCGAGATCGACGGCGTGCTCGGCCCCAACGGACGCGCGTGGGTCTTCTTCGAGACCCCTGCCGACACGTCGGCGGTGCGCGAGCGCGTGCGGGTCGCGCTGGGCGTCCCGGAGCTCGATCTCGTGCTCGTGTTCGGTCCCGGTCACGTCGCGGATCGACTCGCGATCGGATACGCGTCGGTGAGCGAGCCCGTGCTCGACGAGCGATACGCCGCATTGACCCGGAGGTACCGCGCTCACCTGCGCGAGCTCGACATCGAGCGCACGCGCCACGTGTTGGTGCACGCCGAGCGCACCACGCGTTCGCAGCCGTACACGGTCGTGCTCGAGCCGTCTTCCTTCGCGGGCTACGACGGCCCTGGGCTCGACGCCGCACGCAACATCATCGCGGTCGTCGAGCTCCCCGACGACGAATTGCTGCGCTGCACGATCCGACCGGTGCCGAGCGGGTGGATCGTCCACGAGCAGTCGCTCGACGACCCAGACCGGCGTCGGCTGAAGCTGCATTTCGATCGCGGTCGCTGCCCGGAGCAGGAGCTGAGCGACGCCTCTGCGCTGTTGCTGGACGCGTTGCGCGACGAGGGCCCGCTCGCCGAGCGCATCGCCGCGCATGCCGAGGCGATCGAGGCCGGATCGTCCGAGGAGCTCGCCGAGCTCACGAAGGACGTGCTCGCGTTCGTTCGCCGGGGGCTCGTGATCGGCATGCTCGAGGCCACCCGCTTGCCAGGGACGAGCGCGGCCCGCTAACCTGAGACGATGCGAAGGGCTCGGCTCGGCGCGCTCCTGTGCACGACGCTCGGTTGTGCGCAGGCCGACCTCGGCGACGGGGGCTTCAGCGCCGGGCTCGCGAGCGCGTCCGTCGACGACGGGCCGTCCACGGAGACGACGCCCACCAGCTCGGCCACCGACTCGAGCGCGAGCGACCCTTCCGCCACGGGTCCCACGCCCCCGAGCGACACCGGCGACGACGCGACGTCGACGACCGCGGGCCCGACCGGCACCGACGCGAGCGACGACGCGATGGACGACACGACGACCGCGACTTCGACCGGTGGGCCTGCGCCGTACTGCGGCGACGGCACGCCCGATCCGGGCGAGGCGTGCGACGACGGCAACGAGATCGACACCGACGCGTGCCTGCCCGATTGCACCGCGGCGAGTTGCGGCGACGGCCACGTCCATGCCGGGGTCGAGGTGTGCGACGACGGCGTGAACGACGGTGCGTACGGCGGATGCAACCCCGGCTGCGCCGCGCTCGCACCGTACTGCGGCGACGGTGCGGTGCAGGCCACGAACGAGCACTGCGACGGCGCGAGCGGCTTCGCGAGCGTCGGCTGCACGAATTGCTTGTTCGACTTCTCCACCATCGGTCAGCTGTACTGCAACGGCACGTGCACGTGGGCCGGCGCCGACCATTGCGATCAGGCGGATGCGGACATCTACTGCCAGCTCGTCACCGGCGACTCCACGAGCGTGGCGAGCTCGTACGCGGTGGTCACGGCGCTCGATGCACCGGGGTTCGCGTGCCCCGGCTACGGGACGAACCTCGGCGCCCTGCCGGCGTTCGGCGTGAACGTGAACGTGTGGTACCAGGACTCGAGCATCCTCGCGAACCACGGCGCGGGCTCCGTCATCGCGCAGGCCGACTGCAGCTGAACCGACCGCGCGGTGCTATGCTCGGTCTACGGTGACGTCGCTGTCGCGAGGCGTGTGCGTGGCGTTGCTCGCCGCGACGGCGTGCGAGAGCGACGAGCCCCCGTGTCTCGAGCGCGCCGGTTTCGTGTGCGCGATCGCGGGCACCGGCGAGCTCGCGTTCAATCGCGACGGGTTGCCGGCGGACGAGACCCACTTCTTCCTGCCCTCGGCGGCACGGCGCGGGCCCGATGGACGCGTCTACGTGATGGACTTCAACAACCAGCGGCTGCGCGTCATCGACGACGACGACCTCGTGCACACGGTGATCGGCAGTGGCGAGCACGCGATCGCGGCCGAGGGCGCCCGTGCGATCGAGTCGCCGCTCGAGAACCCCATCGACTTCGCCCATCTGTCCGACGGGCGCCTCGTGTTCGTCTCGTACCACGACCCGCGCGTGCTCGTGCTCGAGCCCGACGGGACCATCGGCGTGATCGCGGGCGCGGACGACGGTGTCGTCGGCATCATCGGCAACGAAGGCGACGGCGGGCCCGCTCGCGATGCGCTGTTCATCCAGCTCGACGGCATCACGATCGCCCCGGACGACACGATCTACGTCTCCGACAGCCTCGCGAATCGCGTGCGACGGATCCGGGACGGCACCATCGACACGGTGGTCGGCACCGGTGCAGCCGAATCGACCGGGGACGACGGCCCGGGCACGGATGCCGCGGTGTCGTGGCCGAGCGCACTCGCGACGGATCGCGCCGGCAACCTCTTCATCGCCGAGACGCACGGCCACGTCGTGCGCAGGCTGGACACCGCCGGCACGATCACGACCGTGGCCGGCACGCGCATGGCCGGTCGCCACGGCGACGGTGGTCCGGCCGCGATGGCGCAGCTCAAACAGCCCTACGGCCTCGCGGTCGCGGACGACGACACGCTCTACATCGCCGATCGCGGCAACTTCCAGATCCGACGCGTGCGTGACGGCGTGCTCGACACGATCGCCGGCAGCGGCGAGAAGGGCTCGGCGGGCGACGGCGGGCCTGCACTCGACGCCCGCTTCGACGCGCCCGCGCGCCTCTCCGTGGACGACGATGGCCTGCTCGTCGCCGATCAGGGCGGCTCGATGATCCGCCGCGTCGCGTTCGAGTAGCTCACGGCATCGCGCACGTGCCGTCGTAGCCGTCGGGCGCGACGCCGCAGCCGGTGTGACAGGCGATGCAGCGGGGCTCGTCCTCGTCGACGACGACGCGATCGGGATCGACCGTCTGCCACGCCCAGTCGAGCGTGTCGGGCGAGCTACCGGTCTCGAGCTTCTGCATCACCGTCCACGTCAGGAGCTCGCCCTCGCACGTGGTGTCGCCGAAGTCGTACTCCTCCTTGAGCACGACCGCACCGACCGGGAACGGCTCGACGCGCCCCTCGTAGGGCGTGCGCGCGGCCGGATCGACGAGGATGCGGATGCTGTGGAGCTCGTGATCGCCGCTGTTCCGGCAGTTGCGGACCTCGGTGTAGCTCGCGTCGTAGTCGGCCGGGAACAGCGGCGCGATGTCGGGCTCGTCGCCACCGGGACAGCCGGTGACGACGAGCAGCGTGATGACCACTCCCCTGGCCGATGCGGCGCGTGCGATCACGGCAACAGGACGGAGCGGATCCGCATGTTGCCGGTGTCCGCCACGAGCAGCCGACCGTCGGCGTACTCGACACCGAACGGCTGGTTGAGCAGCGCCTCGTCGGGGCCGAGCCCGTCGCCCTCGAAGCCCTTCTCGCCGCACTGACCCACGACCGTGTCGATCGTGCCATCGGGCGCGATCGCACGGATGCAGTGGTTCTGCACGTCGCTGAAGTACAGCGTGCCGTCCTCGCCGAACGCGAGGTCGACCGGGAAGTTGAGCGTCGCGTCCACGGCCGGACCGCCGTCGCCCGCGTACCCGAACTGCTTCATGCCGTTCGCCGGCGGCTGCCCGGCGACGCGGTGCACGATGCCGTCGGTGTCGATCATGCGGATGAGGTGGTTCGACGTGTCGGCGAAGTACAGGTTGCCGGCCCCGTCGAACGCGATGCGACCCGCCGGCGCCGCCGACTGACCGAACGGCTGCGCCATTCGCATCTCGGCCGCCGGTATCTCGTCACCCGTGTACGAGGGCGTGCAAGGCCGCGCGCAGTACACCATCGGATCGCCGCACACGAACTTGCCGGACGGCCCGTTCGGCCCGTCGGGGCACTGCGTGGGCGCGACACCCTCGGCGCATGGACCCGGACCCGCAGGCATCGGCGCATCGACGACGCAGTTGCCCGCGATGCGATTGACGTTGCCCTCGGAATCCACCGAGCGCAGCGACTGGTTCGCCTGATCCATGATGACGAGGTTGCCGGCCGGGTCGTACGCGATGCTGGCGGGCAGATCGAACGACGCCGTCATCGCCGGGCCCGCATCGCCGAAGTACGCGCGCTTGCCGTCGCCGCAGGTGTCGTGCACCTCGCCGTTGTCCGGATCGATCACGCGGATCTTGCTGTTGTGCCACGCGGCGATGACGATGTTCTCGCCGCTCGGATCCCAGATGATGTTCGTGGGGTGGTTGAAGTCCCCGTTCATCGGATCGTCGAGACTGCCCCCGAGCTCGCCGCGGCCGGCCACCCACTTGATCAACCCGTCCTCGAGCTTGCGCAGGCGGTGGTTGTTCCAGTCGAGGACGTAGACCGTGCCGTCGGGCCCGGTGAGCGTGTCCTGCGGCAGCGACAGTCGAGCCTCGAGCGCGTCGAGATCCTCGGTGTCGGCGGTGCGGTCGTAGCCGTTCTCGCCGTTGCCGGCGATCGTGCAGATCGTGCCGTCGACCTCGGGGTCGCAGTGCGGGACCTCTTCGTCGGAGGGATCTTCGCAACCGGTGACGGCGAGCGCGAGCGCGAACGCCGGGAGTGTCAGGCCAAGCTTGTTCATTTCGCGACCTTCACGATGCGGTTGTTGAGCGAATCCATGACGTACAGGTTGCCGTCGGCATCGAACGCGACGCCGAACGGACGGCGCAGCTGCGTCTCCTCGGCGGGCAGACCGTCTTCGTTGCGGCCGAGCTCGCCCGTGCCCACGACGGTGCGGATGGTGCCGTCCTCGAGATCGATCGCGCGCACCTTGCCGTTGTCGGTGTCGGCGAAGTAGAGGTCGCCGTCCGGACCGATCTCGAGGTCGCGCGGAGCCGCGAGCTCGGCCGAGAGCGCCGGACCGCCGTCGCCGCTGTCGCCCTTGTCGCCGGTGCCCGCGAACGCGTCGATCGTGCCGGCCGCGAGATCCATGACGCGGATGACGTTCGCTTCCGTGTCGGAGATGTAGAGCTTGCCCGCGTGGTGGACGATGCCGCCGCTCGGGTTCGGGTTGCTGCCTGCCGCCCACGAGAACATGGCCTCGATCGCCGGTCCGCCGTCGCCGCTGTAGCCGCTCATGCCGACGCCGGCGACCGTGTTCAGCACGCCGCCCTCGTCGATCATGCGGATGCGCCAGTTCTGCTGGTCGACCAGGTAGAGGTTGCCGTTGTCGTCGCGCGTGGCGTCGTTGACCTGCTTGAAGAGCGCGCCCATGGCAGCAGGGTTGCCGTCGCCGGCGAAGCCCGCACCGCCGCCGCACATCACCTTCGTGTAGCCGGTGTCGCTGTCGACGTTCAGCAGCTTGTGGTTGTGCCAGCCCACGACGAGCACCGAGCCGTCGGTGTTCTCGAGCAGGTTCGTCGGGTGGTTGAGCATCCAGTCGCTGCCCTCGGCGCCCTCCGGCGTGATGCCGGTGAACGGGCCGTCGCCGGGGAAGATCGGATCCGTCACGCCGACCATCGACTCGATCGTGTCGTCGGGCAGCACGCGACGGATGAGGAAGTTGTTGAAGTCGGTGAACCAAGGCGTGCCGTCCGACAGGAACAGCAGGTCCATCGGTTGGTTCACGAGCGTCTCGCGACGATGCAGGCCGTCGCCGTTGTGACCCTCGCCCGCATCGGGGTCGCCGATCCACGTGCACGCGTGCCCGGACTCGAGTGCCTTGCACGAGCGATCGACGTCTTCGGGGTCGTCGCCGGAATCGCACGCGATCGCGGTGAGCGAGAGTGCGGCGAGGGCCGCAGTTCGGAACAATCCATCCATGCTCATGAGCCTCCGAGCGGGACCTCGCGGCCCCGATGAATCATGACACCATCCGTGAGCGGCGGCGCGAGGGTTTGGCCCCCCACCGCCCAGAGTCCGCCGTCTTCGTCGATCCACGATCCGTGCAGGTTCTCGAGCAGCGGGATCCCCAGGTCCTCTGCCACCCAGTCCTGCCCGTCGCGCACGTACACCGCGCCCAGCGAGCCCACCGCGACGCCGGTGCCCGCCTCGCCGAGCGTCACGCCCGCCATGCCCGCGGGCAGCGGATCGGGCGTGACGTCACGCCACGCGTCGCCGTCGAGCTCGACGAAGATGCCCGAGGCGAGCCCGCCGACGGCCGTATACAGGCCGTCCTTCTCGTGCACGGTGAAGAGCGACGAGCCGACGCCGGTGTCGCCCGGCGTGAGCGTGCTGCCGTCCCAGTGCAGCGCGACGCCGTTGCTGCCGACGAGCCACGCGTCGTTCGCCGCGCTGCCGTACATCTTCCACACCGCTGCGTTCACCGGCACGTCGGCGGGCAGCGAGGACTCGGGCACCCAGGTGTCGCCCGACAGCCGCCACGCGAAACCGCCCGTCGAGTCGGACGCGCCGCCCACCGCCCACACGTCGTCGGGGGACGCGCCCCAGATCCCGAACACGGTCTCGGTGCCGGGCGTGGTCATCGGCGTGAACGTGCCCCCGTCGTACCGGACGATCACGCCACCATCGCCGCCCATGTAGATCGGGCCGCCGTCGAAGCCGAAGACCCACCACAGATCGCCGCTCGTGAGCCCGGTGTCGACGCGCGTCCACGCGTCGCCGTCGAGGTGCAGCACGACGGGACCGCTGCCGTCGCGCGCGTCCGCGCCGACCGCCCACACGTCCTGCCGACTCGTGCCCCACACCGACAACAACGCGCCCTCCAACTCCTCGTGCACGATCTGCCAACCCATCTCGGGCGCCGGCTCCTCCGGACACCCGGCGGCCAGCAGGATCACGCCCACGAGCCACCCTCGACCACGCATCACCAGACCCCTTGGTTAGCAGGGTCTCGGGGACGCGACAAGGTCGACGGCGCCGGCGGCGTCGCACGGCTGTTCGCGACGCGATCGGCGGACCGCGACATCCGTGTCACGGCGTCGGCAGGCCGCGGCTGCGGGTGGCGATCGCCTTCGCGATGCGGGCGGAGAACTCGGTGAACGGCATCGACTGCTGCTCGCGCTCGCCGTAGCGGCGCAGCGTGACGGACTCCGTCTCGACCTCGCGCTCGCCCACGACGAGCACGTTGGGGATCTTCGCGGTCACGGCCGTGCGGACCTTCTTGTTGAGGGTCTCGCCCGACTCGTCGATCTCCGCGCGCACGAACTGCCCGCGCAGGCGCTCGACCAGCTTGTGGCCGTAGTCGTCGAACTTCTCCGACACGGTGATCACCCGCACCTGCGTGGGGGCGAGCCACGTGGGGAAGGCCCCGGCGTAGTGCTCGATGAGGAATGCGATGAAGCGCTCGTGAGTGCCGAGCGGCGCGCGGTGGATCACGTACGGCGTGTGCTCCTTGTTGTCGGGGCCGACGTACGTGAGGCCGAGCCGCTCCGGCACCGCGAAGTCCAGCTGGTTCGTGCTCGCGGTCTCCTCGCGGCCCGTGACGGTGCGGAACTGCATGTCGATCTTCGGCCCGTAGAACGCCGCCTCGCCCTTGGTCTCGTTGAACGGCAGGCCGCTCTCGAGCATCGCCTCGCGCACGAAGGTCTGCGTGCGCTCCCACGCCGCGGGGTTGTCGACGTACTTCTCTCGGCCCTTGGGATCCTCGGGATCCCAGGTGGAGAAGCGCAGGTAGTAGTTCGACAGCCCGAGGATCTCGTAGACCTCGCGGTGCAGATCCATCACCGCGAGGAACTCCTTCTTGATCTGGTCCTCGGTGCAGTAGATGTGCGCGTCGTTCATGCACATGCCGCGCACGCGCAGGATGCCGGAGAGCGCACCGGCGTCCTCGAAGCGATAGACCTGGCCGTACTCCGCGAGCCGCATGGGGAGATCGCGATAGCTGCGCTTGCGCGCCGCGAAGATGCGGTGGTGGTGCGGGCAGTTCATCGGCTTGAGGCAGTAGGCCTCCTTCACGACGTCGTCGCCGTCGCCGTCCTTCTCCTTCAGCTCCATGAAGGGGTACATGTGCGGCGCGTAGTAGGGCAGGTGACCCGTCTTGTAGAAGAGATCGACCTTGTTGATGTGGGGCGTGGCGACGCGCTGGTAGTTGCCCTTCCACTCCAGCTCCTTCGCGAGCTTCTCGAGCTCGTCGCGCAGCACGGTGCCGTTGGGCAGCCACAGCGGCAGGCCTTTGCCGATCTCGTCGTCGATCACGTAGATGTCGAGCTCCTTGCCGAGCTTCTTGTGATCGCGGGCGAGGGCTTCCTCGTACGCCTTCACCTTGGCGTCGAGCTCGGCCCTGGTGGCGTACGCCCACGCGTAGATGCGCGTCATCATCACGTTCTTGGAATCGCCGCGCCAGTACGCGCCGGCGAGCGAGCGCAGCTTGAACGCGTCGCCCGGGATCTTGCGCGTGTTGTCCACGTGCGGGCCTTCGCACATGTCGAGGAAGGGGCCGTTCTTGTAGAAGGAGAGCGAGTCGAGGCCCTTCTTGTCGAACAGCTCGCGCGCGTACTCCTGCTTGTACGGCTCCTTCATCTCGGCGATGCGCGCGAGCGCCTCGTCCTTCGGCAGCTCTTCGCGCTCGAACTTCTGGCCCTGCTTGATGATGTGGCGCATGCGCTTCTCGAGCTCGGGGAAGTCGTCCTCCGAGAGCGGCGCCGACAGGATGAAGTCGTAGTAGAAGCCGTCGTCGATCGCGGGGCCGAAGCCCAACGTCGTGCCCGGGCGCAGCTGCAGCACGGCCTGGGCCAGCACGTGGGCCAAGCTGTGGCGGATGCGATGGAGCTCGTCGTTCGAGGCTTCGGCGCCCTGGTGTTCCATGGGCTGCGAAAGGTAGCATGACGGCGATGGCGCGCAGCTCCGTGCGCACGTTGTGGGTCGGCCTGGCGGTCGTGCTCCTCGGCGTGGGGGTCGCCGCGCTGCTCCTCGTGCGGCGGGCGCTCGAACAGGACGCGCGGCGCACCGCGGAGCGGCTGCTGTCGTGCGGGGTCGTCGAGGTCGAGTGGGTGTCGTTCGGCGTGACGGATCGCTGGCGCGTCGCCGGCTGCGGCGTGAAGGGCGAGCTCGTGTGCGAGCCGCAGGACCCCGGCTGCTACGTGGTGGAGGACGTCGTGAGCGATGGATCTCCTGAGCAGCGGTGAGCGTTGGGTCGCGATCGACAAGCCGGCCGGGCTCGTCGTGCATCGCGGCGAGCGCACGCGCGAGGAGCCGGCAGTGTTGCAGCTCGTGCGCGACGCGGTGGGGCAGCGCGTGTATCCGGTGCATCGGCTCGATCGCGCGACGTCGGGCGTGCTCGTGCTCGCGCTCGATCCGGAGGCGGCGCGGTGGATCTCCGGCGAGTTCACGGCGCGGCGCGTGGAGAAGTCGTACGTCGCGATCGTACGCGGATGGCTCGACGAGCGCGGCGTCGTCGACTACGCGCTCCTCGAAGACGGCGCGGCGACGCCGGCGGACGCGGTGACAGAGTACGAGCGTGACGCGATCTACGAGGTGCCGATCGCGGTGGGCCGCTACGCGTCGGCCCGCTACTCACGCGTGATCGCGCGCCCGCGCACGGGCCGGATGCACCAGCTGCGCCGCCACTTCGCGCACCTGCGCCATCCGATCGTCGGCGACGTGCGCTACGGCGAAGGCCGCCACAACCGCCTGTTCCGCGATCGGTTCGGCGTGCACCGCCTGCTCCTGCACGCGCAACGCCTCGCGTTCACGGATCTCGACGGCTCGCGTATCGAGCTCGAAGCGCCGCTCCCGAGCGCGTTCGACTGCCTCGCCGCGCATCGGAGCTGAGTCGCGATTCACTCGCACTCGACTTGGATGCACGCGCCGCCGGGCTCCGTGCAGATGCCGCACGAGTCGTTGCAGCACACCAGGCCCTCGGCACACGTGCCGCTGCCGCAGTTCGGGGCCGGGTCGGGCTCCGGGTCTTCGCAGACCTCCTGCGTGCATGCGTCGCCGGGCGCGGTGCAGACACCGCAAGACTCGTTGCAGCACACCTCGTCGGCGGCGCACACCGTGGGGCCGCACGCGGGGCCGACGTCGTCGCTGTCGTCGCAGACCTGCTGCGTGCAGAAGCCACCCTCGGGCGTGCAGATGCCACACGACTCGTTGCAGCACACGTCGCCGACGGCACAGACCGACGGTCCGCACGGCGAGCCGACGTCGTCGCCGTCGTCGCAGACCTGCTGCGTGCAGAAGCCACCGGGCTCCGTGCAGATGCCGCACGAGTCGTTGCAACACACCTGTCCGGCCTCGCAGCGGTTGGGGCCGCACTCCTGGCCGAGGTTGGGGTCGTCGCAGACCTGCTGCGTGCAGAAGCCACCGGGCGGCGTACAGATCCCGCACGACTCGTTGCAGCAGACGTCGCCGGCCGCACATGTCGCCGCGCCGCAGGCGACGCCCGTGGCGTCGCAGACGTCGGCCTTGTCGGGACAGCAGTCGCCGAACTCGGCGCACGAGTCGTCGCACCAACAACCGTCGTCGGACTGCTCGCCGCACGCGCCGAAGCAGCTCGCGAACTCGTCGGCCTTGCCTCCTGGCGTGTAGTCACCGCGATCGTCGGACTGCTCGCCACCACCGTCGTCACAGGCGAATCCGAGGGAACCAGCGAAGAGAGCGAGAACGAGTCCGTAGTTGCGCAAGGGAGCCTCCGATGGCGCCCCGGCCCGATGGGGCCGGGGAGCAACCGTTGGTTCCCGGTCACGCGGATCGGTTCCAGAGAATTTTCTCGAGCCTCTCGAGGCGGCGATTGAATCCGAATTCGAGGTCGAACAGAGGTCTGTGCGAAGTCGAAGTCGAAGCGGAGGCGAATTCGAGGTCGAACAGAGGTCTGCGCGGGGTCG
>CAYXVR010000073.1:0-35239 GCA_964468635.1 uncultured Nannocystaceae bacterium | reverse complement strand
GGGTGGACGGGCAGGCGGAGGCGGTCGTGGGCGGGGGCAGGGCGGTGAACAGCGCCGTCATCGACGGGCTCGCCACCACGGATGCGAAGCGCAAGATGATCGAGCACCTCGAGGCGCAGGGCCGCGGCCGCGGGCGCATCACGTACAAGCTGCGCGACTGGTTGTTCTCGCGCCAGCGCTACTGGGGCGAGCCGTTCCCGCTCGTGCACACGCCGGACGGTCGCGTCGTGGCGGTGCCGGAGTCCGAGCTGCCGGTGGTGCTGCCCGATCTGCCCGACTACAACCCGAGCGAGGACGGCGAGCCTCCGCTCGCGCGCGCACACGAGTGGCGCAAGCACCCGCTCGGGCTGCGCGAGACCAACACGATGCCGCAGTGGGCCGGCAGCTGCTGGTACTACCTGCGCTTCGTCGACCCCAACAACGACGCGGCTGCGTGGTCGAAGCAAGCCGAGCGCCACTTCATGGGCGTGGATCTGTACGTCGGTGGCATCGAGCACGCCGCCACGCACCTCCTGTACTCGCGCTTCTGGCAGAAGGTGCTGTTCGACCTCGGCCATGTGCACGAGCCCGAGCCGTTCGACCGGCTCGTGAACCAGGGCATGATCCTCGGCGCGACGTTCCTGCCGGCCGACAAGCGCCGCGACGCGGACGGCAAGAAGGTCGTGTTCCTGCCGAACGAAGTGGAGGAGCGCGCGCTGGACGACGGCAAGACCGAGTGGATCGTGAAGGCCACCGGCGAGAAGGTCGACATCCAGTGGGACAAGATGTCGAAGAGTCGCGGCAACGTCGTGAACCCCGACGACGTCATCGCGCAGTACGGCGCGGACTCCATCCGCCTCTACGAGATGTTCCTGGGCCCGCTCGAGCACGCGGCGCCGTGGCAGGCCGAGGGCATCGCGGGCGTGCATCGATTCCTCGTGCGCGTGCACCGGCTGTTCTTCGGCGACGGCGAGACCGTGCGCGAGATGATCGCGGGCGAGGGCAGCGACCGGCAGAAGCGGCTCTTGCACCGCACGATCCACGACGTCACCGATCGCATGGAGCGGATGTCGTTCAACACGGCGATCAGCTCGCTCATGGTCTACGTGCGCGACATCCTCGGCGAGGGCGAGGCCACCGAGCCGTTGCCCCGCGACTCCGCGCTGCAGTTCGTGCTGCTGCTCGCGCCGCTGGCCCCCCACCTCGCCGAGGAGCTGTGGGCCGCGCTCGGCCACGAGAAGACGCTCGCCCACGAGCCGTGGCCGGCGGCCGACGACGCGTGGCTCGAGGACGACACGTTCAAGCTCGTCGTGCAGGTGAACGGCAAGTGGCGGGCGGAGATCGCCGCACCGAAGGCCGCGACGAAGGACGAGCTCGCCGAGCTCGCCGCTGCCGCGCCCGACGTCGCGAGCAAGCTCGTCGGGCTCGTGCCCAAGCGCGTGGTCGTGGTTCCGGGGCGGCTCGTCAACTTCGTCGTGTGATCACTTCGACTCGGGGCACGCCGCCTTCACCACCTCGATCGCCTCGGTGAAGGCGGCGAGGTAGCTGTGGTCGCAGATCGCGCCCTGGAAGGAGTGGTCGAACAGGTTCGCGAACGCCTCGAGCCCCTCCGACAGCGGGTTGAGGCACGGCGTCTCCGACGTGCTCGCGAACAGCACGACGACGACGTCGTCGAAGCCGCCCACCGCGTCCACGATCGCGGCCGCGGCGAAGTACGGGTCGGTGTCCATCTGGCCAAAGCTGTTCGGCCACGTGTCCGACACGATGACGAGCACGAGCAGTGCGCCGTCGCCCAGAAACCCCTCGTTGCACTCGCCCTCGTTCGTGAGCGGCGGCGACACGGCGGACGCGATGGCGAGGAGCGGCGCATCGAGGTCCGTGCCGCCGGTGCCCACTCTCGCCGCGCAGCGGAACGCGGTGTCGAGGTCGTCGTTGCGCGTCATGAAGTTGTAGCCGTCGTGATAGGGGCCGCACTCCGCCCCGCTCGAGCTACGGCCGCCCGTCTCCACCACGAGCCCGCCGAGCTCGCGACAGCCCGTTCGATTCGGGTCGTACGGTGCCGCCGTGATCACGCCGACGTGGATGCGCTCGATCGTCTCGACGGCGTCTTCGATGCCGTCGATGAACACCTCGTAGTTCGCCAGCAAGTTGGTCTGGTAGACCTGCATCGTCGCGGAGTTGTCGACGAGGAACAGGAAGTCGACCTCGCGACATTGCTGCACGCCGTTGCCGTCACCGCCGTCACCGCCGTCACCATCGTCGTCGTCGTCGTCGTCGTCGTCGCGCCCCGACCCGAATCCCCCCTCGCCACTGCCATCGGCGACGAGCACGGGCGTGCGTCCACATCCGCACGCCGACACCACGCATCCAACCAGCGTGCCGCGCCACGCCACGGGCGGGGCAACGGCGCGCGCGGCTCCGCCTTACAGCCTCACTTGCCGCACGCCTCCTCCACGACGTCGACGGCCTGCGTGAAGACCTCCGTGTAGTCCGAGGCACAGATCGGCCCGACGAATCCGTGGGGGAAGATGGACGCGAAGCTCGCGAGCCCCTCGCCCACCTGCGCGCCGCCCGAGATCTCGCAATCGCTGCCCGGGGTGTTCGCGAGCAACACGACGACCGTGTCGGACAGGCCCTTCGCACCGATGATGCCGCTCGCAGCGAACTGCGGATCCACCTCGGCCTCTTCGTCCGTGATGATCACGAGCACGAGCAACGCCCCGTCGCGCACGAAGCCCTCGTTGCACTGCCCGTCGTCGACGAGCGGCGACGAGATGGCCGCGAGCCCGGCCGTGAGCGGCGACTCGGCCCCCGATCCGTCGATGCCCACCGACGCCGCACAGGGGAAGCGCGCGTCGAGGTCGTCGCGCTCCGTCATGAAGTTGAAGCCGTCGGCGTACGGCCCGCAGTGACCCCCGCTCGACCGCGGTCCGCCCGTCTGCACGACGAGCCCGCCGAGTGCCTGGCAATCCGGGGCGTTGTACGGATACGCGTCGGTGGTGACGACGCCGACGTGCATGCTCTCCACCGCATCGACCGCGTCGCGGATGCCGTCGATGAACACGCCGTAGTTCGCGACGAGCTTGCTCTGGTTGTCGGCCATGCTGCCCGAGTTGTCGATCACGAACAGGAAGTCGACGTCCTCGCACGTCTGCTCCCCGCCGCCTTCGTGGCCGTCGTCGTCGTCGCCCGCCTCGTCCTCGCCTCCCGAGTCGCGATCCCACAGGAGCACGGGCGAGCGCCCACAGGCACACGCGAGCGCGAGCGCGACGATCGTGCGAAGGCCCGCCATGGGGTCGACGACAACGATGAGCCGCTCGGGGCCTTACACGCAATCGACGCCGCCACGCCGGCGCTTCGGCTCACGTGCTCGCCGGCGCGCGCTCACGCGCGAGCCCAGCGCCGAACGATGCGCGTCGTCACGTCTGCTGCTCGATGGGTAGGAGTCGGGCTGGCTGGGGTTGGTGGATGTGGTTGGCGTGCACCTCCGCGTGCGGGTCGAGTCGGCCCGCCGCGGAGGATGCCGATGTCGGCGACGGAGGCGACGACCTGCCGCCCCTCGACTCGTGGGACTCCGGCGACGACGAGCCGGTGATCCCGGACCTGCCCGACCCCACGGGCGTGGACGGTTGCGACGGCGACCTCGGCTGCACCGCGAAGATCGATCTGCTCTTCGTGATCGACAACTCCGGCACGATGGCCGAGGAGCAGCTCAACCTCGCGCGCAACTTTCCGAGGTTGGTGGAGCGACTCGAATCGCTGAAGGATGCGAGCGGCGAGCTGGTCGCGGCCGACGTGCAGATCATGGTGACGACCACCGACGTCGGCAATCCGGCGTGCAAGCCCCACGAGCCCGAGGGCTACGATCCCGCCGAAGGTGCGCCCACGACGACGGGCTGCAACGCGCGCATCGCCGACTTCACGGGGCTCGGCGCCGGGGCACCGTCGGTGCCGGAGGCGTGCACGAGCGTGTGCCCCACCGATCTCGCGGCCGAGAACGGCGATCCGTTCATCGCGTTCGGACCCGCCGGCGACAACGTGCCCGACGTCGCGCCTGCCGACGTCGACGGCGACGGCACGCTCGACTCGCCGATCGCCCAGGCGCTCGCGTGCGTCGGACCGCAAGGCATCGACGGGTGCGGCTTCGAGGCCCAGCTCGAGGGCATGCTGCAGGCGCTCGATCCCGACGCGCCGTGGAACGGCGGCGAGCGGCCCTTCCTGCGCGATGGTGCCCTGCTCGCGATCGCGATCGTCACCGACGAGGTCGAGTGCTCCGTGAAGGACTACTCGATCATGAACGACGACGCGTATCGCGAGGTCGACCCGCGCACGGGATCGAAGGACTCGTCATCCGCGATCTGCTGGAACGCCGGCGTCGCGTGCAACGGCCCCGACACGAACGGCGTGTACTCGGACTGCGTCGCGAAGGACGATGGCAAGCTGCAGCCGATCTCGCGCTACACCACCTACCTCCTCGAGGAGTTGCGCGGCCGCCAGCAGCGCGAGGTGATCATGCTCGGGATCCTCGGCGTGCCCGAGGTCACGGCGCACGACGAGCAGCCCCCCCACCAGCCGATCGCCGGCGGCGTCGACGACCTCGTCGTGCGGGACTGGAAGGACGGCGAGTACGGCCTGGGCGGCGACATCTTGCCGGCCGAGTGGGCCGCCGGCGTCGGGGCCGAGGACAAACAATTCGAGTTCGGCATCGGTCCGGGGTGTACCGGAACCCCGGACGGCGTGACGTTCACCGGCCAGGCCACCCCGAACACCCGGGTCACCGAGGTGTGTCAGGCGCTGAACTCGACCGCGCCGGACGGAACCGAGCAGGTGCGCTGCTGCATCGAGTCGATCTGCGACGACGACTTCAGCGCGGCCATCGACTGCCTGACGGGCCTGATCGGCGCATCGATCGAGCCCGCGGCCTGACCGCCCGGAGGCCGGTCGTGCGAGGGCTTCGACACCCAGACGCCACGAGCCATCCGGTTCGGCTCAGGAAAAATTGGGCGCTGCAGCGGCCGCTCCCGCACTTCGCCCGACCGCGTGTCCGGGCGCGGACTCTGATAGCTTCGACCCTGGGATCGCGGAACTTGCGACGTGGCCGGGGGGCCACGCGCTCACGGGGAGTCGAAGCCATGACACGCAACGGAATGACCTTGGAGTGGGGCGGGATCTTGGCAGCGCTGGCGATCGGCGTCGGCAGCTGCGCGCAAGAGCAGGGCAGCGACGAGGGCGCGGCCGACGAGGGCATCAGCCTCACGAGCGTCAGCGCGACGGCGACGGAGAGCAACAGCGACACGGGCATCGACCCCAGCGCGGACGACGAGGGCACGAAGCTCGACGTCGGCGGCAACACGGGCAACGCCGGGTGCGGCGAGGTCGACCTCGGCTGCACCGATCAGATCGATCTGCTCTTCGTGATCGACAACTCCGGCACGATGGGCGAGGAGCAGCTGAACCTCGCGCGCAACTTCCCGCTGCTCATCCAGCAGCTCGAGGACCTCACGGACTCCGCCGGCATGCCGGTGAATCCGGACGTCCAGATCATGGTGACCACGACGGACTTCGGCAATCCGCTGTGCACTCCGTTCGAGCCCGACGGCTACGATCCCGCCAAGGGTGCGCCGACGACGACGGGCTGCAACTCGCGGCTGGGCGACTTCACCGGTCTCACGCAGCCGCCCGTCGTCGTCGAGGCCGCGTGCACCGGCGTGTGCCCCAGCGATCTCGCGCCCGAAGGCGATCCGTTCATCGCGTTCAACCCCGACGGCGACAACGTGCCCGACGTGCCGGACGCCGACATCAACGGCGACGGCGTGATGGACTCCCCGGTGGCCCAGACGCTGGCGTGCATCGGACCCCAGGGCATCAACGGCTGCGGCTACGAGGCCCAGCTCGAGAGCATGCTGCAGGCCCTCAACCCGAACTCCGCGTGGAACGACCAGGAGATGACGGGGCGGCCGTTCCTGCGCGACGGCGCCCTGCTCGCGATCGTGGTCGTCACCGACGAGGTCGAGTGCTCCGTGAAGGACTACTCGATCATGGAGGACGACATGTACCAGGAGGTCAACCCGAACAACGGGTCCAGGACGGCCTCCTCCGCGATCTGCTGGAACGCCGGCGTCGCGTGCAACGGCCCCGATGCGATGGGCATCTACAGCGACTGTCAATCGATCGACGACGACAAGCTGCAGCCCGTGTCGCGCTACACGAACTACCTGATCGACGAGCTGCGCGACAACAAGAAGAAAGAGGTCATCATGCTCGGCATCCTCGGGGTGCCGCTCGTGACCGAGCACAACCCGAACCCGCCGTACGAGCCCACGGCGGGTGGCGTGGACGACCTCGTGTATCGCGACTGGCGCGACGGCCAGTACCCCGCGGGCGACATCCTGCCCGCCGAGTTCGCCGACGGCGTCACCGCCGAGGACAAGACCTTCGACTTCCACATCGGACCGGGCTGCACGGGCGAGGACGGCATGGGCGGCTTCACCGGCCAGGCCACGCCGAACACCCGCGTCATCGAGGTCTGTCAGGCGCTCAACTACGACGGCAACATCCGCTGCTGCATCGAGTCGATCTGCGACACGGACTTCTCGGCAGCGATCCAGTGCCTCACCGGCATCATCGAGGAGACGATCCAGCCGCCGGGCTGATCGCTTCGTCGTGAGCGAGCGGCGTGACCAGCGTCTCTCGCTCGCGGAGCCACCGATCCGCGTCCTTCGGTGGCTTCGCACTCCGCTTCGATGGGCGGTCGCACCGCCCACGAAGATCGACCGAAGGATGGTCGACGAGGGCGCCATCCACGACCGGGACTCTCATGTCAGGGCGATCGACGAGCGACTCAACTCACGGTGCGCGTGACCGCGCGATGCCGGCGCTCGTCCGTCGCCTTGTTCCTCCCCTGGGAATCCATCACACTCCGGAAACGCTGCGCGGCGGGGCTGGTGCTCGGCAGTGAGGTGCCGAGCCGATGACCTCGCGGGGATTCGCTGACGATGACACACGCAAAGTTGGAATCGATTGCTTCGATGCTCGGCGCCCTGGCGCTCGGTGCTCTCACGCTGTCCTCCTGCAAGGACGATCGCGAGGAGGACCCCACGGCCAGTGGTGACGACACCACCTCGGTGACGGCGGGCTCGAGCTCGTCGCTCACGGCCGACGACGACGACGACGCGGACGAGGAGACGGGCGAGAAGCTCGACACCTTGCCCGACGACACCGGCGGTCCGAGTGGCTGCGCCACGGACAGCAGCGAGTGCACGATGATCGACCTGCTGTTCGTCATCGACAACAGCGGCACGATGGGCGAGGAGCAGCTGAACCTCGCGGCCAACTTCCCGCTGCTCATCCAGCAGCTCCAGGGCCTGCAGGACGCCAACATGAACATGCTCAACCCGAGCGTGAACATCATGGTGACCACGACCGACTTCGGTCACCCGCTCTGCACGCCGTTCAACAAGCCCGACTACTCCCCGCGCCAGGGCGCGCCGGTGTACGAGGGCTGCAACGCGCGCATCAACCGGTTCACGGGCCTCGGCAACGACCCGCTCGTGATCACCGAAGCGTGCACGACGAACTGCCCGGCCGACGTCGCGCCGGCGGATCAGTTCATCCACTTCGACGTCAACGGCTCGAACGTGCCGGGCGACAACGTGTCGCTCGCGCTGTCGTGCATCGGCCCGCAGGGCATCGACGGCTGCGGCTACGAGGCCCAGCTCGAGTCGATGCTGCAGGCCATCAACCCCGAGGCGTGCTGGAACGACCCGGACCACGAGGGCTGCGCCGATCACCCGGAGTGGGGCGCGTTCAACAAGCCGTTCCTCCGCGACGGTGCCATCCTCGCCATCGCGATCATCACGGACGAGGTGGAGTGCTCGGTGCAGGCGCCGGGCGGCTTCTCGTACTTCACCGACGAGATGAACACGCAGTACTGGGAGATGCACCCGGGCTCCGAGGCGCCGCAGCCGAGCTCGGCGATCTGCTGGAACGCGGGCGTCACCTGCAGCGGTCCGGACGCGAACGGCATCTACACCGACTGCACCTCGGCGACGAACGACGTGCTCCACCCGATCGATCGCTACATCTCCTATCTCCAGTTCCTCACCGAGGAGCGCGAGAAGGACGTCATCATGCTCGGCATCCTGGGCGTGCCGCCGGTCACGGCGCACAACCCCTCGCCGCCGTTCGAGCCCACTGCCGGTGGCGTCGACGCGCTCGTCTACCGCGCGTGGCAGGAGTCGGATCTCCTGCCGCAGGAGGTCAAGGACGGCGTCGAGGTCGAGGACAAGATCTTCGAGTTCGGCAACATCGCGCCCGGCTGCGTCGGCATGAACGTGTCCGGCCAGTACACCGGCGTCGCGATCCCGCCCACGCGCATCCTCGAGGTGTGCGACAGCCTCAACGTCACGGATGATCCGCAGACGGTCGAGGACGAGGGGGCGGTGCGCTGCTGCGTCGAGTCGATCTGCGACGAGAACTTCAGCGCTGCCATCCAGTGCCTCACGGGCGCCATCGCCGACACCGTCATGCCCGCGGGCTGACGCTCGCCTCGGCCGACGCCACGCACGAAGGCCTCGCCCCCGCTCGGGGACGAGGCCTTTCGTCGTCACACCCTCACAGCTTGCGCAGGAAGGCGTTGCCCATCCGCGTGATCTTGAGCCGGCGCTTGAGGCCGCTGCCCTCGACGTGGATGAAGCCCTTCGTCCGCAGGTGGCGCAGGATGATGCGGAACTGCTCCGAGGTCAGGTTCGCCAGGTTGACGAGATCGTTCTCGCGCAGCGCTCCGCGCTCCGAGAGACAGCGCAGCACCCGGATGTCGCCGTCGGGCACGTCCGCACGGCGCCGGATCACGAGCGCGCCCTGCTCGCCGAGATCCATGATCGGGTTGCCGTCGGCGTCGAACTGCACCTCGCGCGGCGCGGCCGCGCGGCTGCCATTGCTCTTGCCGTTCTTGCCCGGGCGCGGGCGCCGGCGCGCGATGTCGATCAGCTCCTGGACCGTGAAGATCTCGAGCACGGGCGCCATCTGCGGGTTGGCAGAGGCCGCCGCGACGAGGTCGCCCAGCGTGTGGTGATCCGGCAGCGCCTCGATGACGTCGCGCAGGACATCACGCAGCGACTGCGCCCATGCGCTGTCGGCTGCTTCCGTTGTCGGTGTGGGCTCCGGCTGCGACTCGGCCACCGGGTTGTTCGGCCCCATGCGATTCCACCTCGTGTGATGTTCGAAGCGACGCGGCTCGCCCCTCCGGCGGGTCGCGCGTCGTCTCGGCGAATGCGGCTTCGCTCGTCGGTGCCCTCGTTCGCCGCAACGGCGAAGCGATCGAACACCCAAAGACGACCTCGAACGAGCCCATGGTGGCGTGGCACCTGCGGCCTGTCAAGTGCGCTCACGGGGGGTGGCCGGCCTTGACACCACCTTGGTCCGGCGAGACACCACCACTGGTCCGGGTGCCGACGCTACGCATCGAGATCGAGGTGCGGCCGGAGGTGCGTGACGCCCTCGGCGCGCAGATTCACGCTCGGCTGCGCACGTGGCTGGAGCTGCCGGTCCGGCGCGTGCAGACCCGCAAGGTCTACCACCTGGATCTCGACATCGACGCGGACGAAGCGGAGCGCGTCCTGGATGCGCTCTGCGATCCCGTCGCGGAGATCGGGGCCCTCGGCACGCTGCCGGACGACGCGACCGATCCGCCGATCTGCTTGACGATCGGATTTCGTCCAGGCGTCACGGACACCGTCGGTGCCACGGTGAAGCGCGCGGCCGAGGACTGCCTGGGGCGCAACCTCGTCGGCCATGCGTACAGCTCGACGATGCTGTGCGTGTGGGGCCTGACGGCCGACCAGCTCCAGCACGCCGCGAAGGCGTTGCTCGTGAACCCGCTCATCCAGCGCGCGCGTCTGGAGTCGGTGCCGCGCGTGCCCGATCTCGAGGTGCCGCGCGCCGGTGTCACGAACGTGGCGAGGGTGGAGTCGGTGCGGCTGCGGGGCGCGAGCGATGCCGAGCTCGCGAAGATCTCCGAGCGTGGCGTGCTCGCGCTCGACGTGGCCGAGATGCGGGCGATCGCAAACCACTTCGTCGCGCTGGGGCGCGATCCCACCGACGCCGAGCTCGAGTGTCTCGCGCAGACGTGGAGCGAGCACTGCAAGCACAAGATCTTCGCATCGCCGATCGACGCGACGTTGGACAACGGGCGCACGCTCGCGATCGATCGGGGCCTCTTCCGCGCGTTCGTGCGTGGCGCGACCGAGACGGTCGCCGCGGAGCGAGCCCGCACCGGCCTCGATGCGGACGGCGAGTTCCTCGTGTCGGTGTTCCACGACAACGCCGGCGTCGTGCGCTTCACCGCGAGCGACCACCTCGTGTTCAAGGTGGAGACCCACAACTCCCCGTCCGCGCTCGACCCGTACGGCGGCGCCATGACGGGCATCGTGGGGGTGAACCGTGACAGCTTCGGCACGGGGCTCGGCGCCGACCTGCTCGCGAACGTGTGGGGCTACTGCTTCGGCGACCCGCGGCACGACGGGCCGATCCCGCCCGGGCTCATGCACCCGCGCCGGATCCGCGACGGCGTGCACCACGGCGTGATCGACGGCGGCAATCAATCCGGCATCCCGTACATGCGCGGGTGGGAGCTGTTCGACGCGCGCTATCTCGGCAAGCCGCTCGTGTTCTGCGGCACCGTGGCGCTCATGCCCGTCACGACGGCCGGCCGGCCCACGCACGTGAAGGTCGCGAAGGCCGGCGATCGCGTCGTGCTCGTCGGTGGCCGCACCGGCAAGGACGGCATCCACGGCGCGACGTTCTCGAGCGCGGCGCTCGACGAGAACTCGCCGGTGCAGGCGGTGCAGATCGGCGACCCCATCACCCAGAAGATGATGTTCGACATGCTGGCGGTCGCGCGCGATCGCGGGCTCATGTCGTCGATCACGGACAACGGTGCGGGGGGTCTGTCGTCGAGCGTCGGCGAGATGGCGCGGGCCACCGGCGGTGCGCGCATCGATCTCGCTCGAGCCCCGCTGAAGTATCCGGGGCTCATGCCGTGGGAGATCCTCGTGTCGGAGGCCCAAGAGCGCATGACCGTCGCGGTGCCGCCGGCGGATCTCGATGCGTTCCTCGATCTCGCGGCCGCCTACGAGGTGGAGGCCGCGGTGCTCGGCGAGTTCACCGACGACGGGCGGCTGAAGGTGGTCCACGGCGAGCTCGAGGTCGCGGATCTCGACCTCGAGTTCCTCCACGACGGCGTGCCGCTGCCGCGCTTGGTGGCAGAGCTGGGCGCGGTGGTGCCGGACGGCGCGGTGCCGGAGGTGGACGATGCCTCGCTCGGCGAGCGGTTGCTCGATCTGATCGGCGCGCCCGAGCATGCGAGCGCAGTGGATCGCTGCCGCACGTACGACCACGAGGTGAAGGGGCTCGCGATCATCAAGCCGCTCGTCGGCGTGCGACGCGACGTGCCGGCGACCGCGACGGTCATGCGCGCGCGCCACGACGGCCGCGCGGGCGTCGTGCTGGGCGAGGGCGTGCATCCGTTCTATGCGGACCTCGACGCGCACGCGATGGCGCAGGCGTGCGTCGACGAGGGCGTGCGCCGCGTGCTGTGTGCGGGCGCGCGGATCGATCGCATCGCGGCGCTCGACAACTTCTGCTGGCCCGATCCGATCACGAGCGCACGCACGCCCGATGGCGCGCACAAGCTCGCGCAGCTCGTGCGCTGCTGCGAGGGCTTGTACGAGGCGTGCGTGGCGTACGGTGTGCCGCTCGTGTCCGGCAAGGACTCGATGAAGAACGATGCATGGCTCGGCGGCACGAAGATCTCGATCCCGCCGACCTTGCTCGTGAGCGTGATGGGGCAGATCGACGACGTCGCGAACGCGATCGACCTCGTGGTGCCCGCGGGCAGCGATCTCTGGCTCGTGGGCGACACGAGCGACGAGCTCGGCGGTTCGGCGGTGCTGCGCCGCGCCGGGCTGTTCCGCACCGGCGCCGTGCCGCGCACGGATGTCGGCGCGTGCATGGCCCGCTATCGCGCGTTCGCGGCGGTGCGCGATCGCGGGCTCGTGCAGGCGGCCCACGTCGTCGGCCGCGGCGGCCTCGCGCTCGCCCTCGCGCAGATCGTGCTCGCGACCGAGCAGACGATCGAGGTCGACGTCCAGGACGTGGGTCCCGCGGACGCGTTCGCGGCCCTGTTCTCGGAGTCGACCGGTCGCATCGTCTTCGCGAGCGCGCCCGAGCACGCCGCGACGTTGCGCGAGCACCTGGGTGCGCACGGTCTCGTGCGCCTCGGCCGGGCGAGCGCCGGGAATTCGAGGCTCGCCGTGCGACACGGGGCCCGGACGCTCGTCGATCTCACCGGCGCGGCTCTCCGGACGCGCTTCGACGCCGGCCTCCTCGGACTCTGAGGGGGTCGGCGTCCCCTCCGAGCTCGATGCGCGCGCTCGCCGAGCGGTGCCGATCAGCCCGCCGGATCGCAGGGCACGCCGGCCTCGATCGGCGCATTCACGCGGTAGGTGTTGAAGTAGTCCCAGTTGCGCGGCTGCACGGTCGGCACGGTGCCGTTCTCGCGGATGTTCGTGACGTGGTAGGCGTGCTGATTCCAGATCCGACGGGCCTGGATCCAGTCGTCGTCGCCGAACACCTGCAGCGCCGGTGTCACGCCGTCCGACGAGACCACGAGGAACTCGGCGTCGCCGTCGTCGTCGATGTCCGCCACCACCGGGAACTCCATCTCGGTGCCGCTCGAGCGCGGCACCGACAGCGCGATCTCCCACGACCAGCCATCCGCCTCGTCGAGCCCGGAGAACGCGTAGCCCGCGATCTCGTCGGAGTAGACCAGCTCGTCGATGCCGTCGCCGAGGAAGTCGAACGCGGTGGCGCCGGATGCTCCGCTGTAGTCCTGCACGGGCGAGCTCCACGCGAGGCTCGGCCCCACCGCCTCGATCTCGTAGACGCCGAGCGCGCTGCACTGGCTGACGACGAGCTCGGCGTGACCATCCGCGTCGACGTCGAGCACCGCACCGGGACGCGCGAGCGCGAAGGTCGGCGTGCCGCACGGACCCACGACCGCGAGGTCGGCCCATGGGCCCCACAGGATCGCACCGCTCGCATCGAGCAGCACGAGGCCTTCCTCCGTCGCGAGCAGGATCTCGGGCGGCTCGAATGCGGCGGGGTTCGGCTCGTCGTCGATGAAGTTCGCGATGTGCGGCTGGGCGGTGGGTGGGATCAGCGGGTCGCCGTCGGCGTAGTGATCCCACAGCACCTCGTGGGTCCACACGCCGTCGGTGACGGTGAGGTCGTACGCAGCGTGGCCCACCACGAGCTCGAGCTCGCCGTCGCCGTCGAGATCGGCGGCGGTCGGCGTCTTGAGGAACATCGGCCACGTGCTGTAGTGGGTGTCGTCGAGCCACAGCGACTCGCCGGTCGCCGCGAGGATCTGGTGGCCGAACAGGATCTCCGACGACCCGTCGGCGTCGAGATCGTGGATCGCGAACGCACCGTCGTGCGAGCCGAGGAATCCGGCCACCGGCGAGCTCCAGGCGACGGTGCCATCGGCCCGGATGGCGACGGCATCGTCGCCGTTCACGACGATCTCCGGTGGCCCTTCGCCGTCGAGGTCGGCGAACGCCGGCGTGGTCTGGCAGCTCAGCCCGATCGGCGCGCCGTCGACGGTGAGATGGATCTCACCCGTCGCGCCGTCGAGCAGGTAGAGGTCGCAGTCGTTGCCGACACCAGCGAGGAGCACGACGTCGGGCGTGTCGCACAGGTCGACGGCGCCGTCGGCGTTGTCGTCGGTGAAGTTGCCGACGAGTGGGATGACGGTGGTGCGCAGCACCGCGTCGTCCGGCCCCGCGAAGCTCCACAGCAGCTCGGGCTCGAAGCTGTCGGGCGGCGCGGAGTCGCTGCAGCCGGGCGGGGCGCCCTCGCGCTCGAGTGCAGCGAGGTCGTCGAACGAGCACGCGTCGAAGGGGGGCGTCGGATCGCCCAGATCCGGGCCGACGTCGAAGTTCGGCCCGTCGTCGACGCTCGCGCTCGTGTCCGCGGACGCGTCCGCATCGCCGGTGCCACCTGACGTCGACGCATCCGGGCCAGTGGTGCTGCCGTGCTCAGCCGAGCCCTCCGAGCCGATCCCCGCGCTGAGGCTGGTACCGCCGCCGTCGCCGGATGAGCACGCACACGCATGGACGAGCATCGCGCTCGAGACGTAGGTACCGAGGGTGTCGCGCCAGGAGATGTTCATGTCGGCCTCTTCGAGGAGGACACGGATCGCTGCGAACGGATTGCGGCGTCGTCACGGCGTCTGACAGGCGCCGAGGCACTCGATGAGCTCGGCTGCGGCCTCCGCATAGTCCACGCAGTCCTCGATCGCCTGCTCGAACGCGAGCATGCACTCGGCCTCGCACTGCGCCTCCGGATCCGCGCCGTCGTCGTCGGTCGTGTCGCATCGACACTCGGCCCACCAGCTCCCGGAGGGGAACACCGTCTTGCAGTGCCCGACCTCGGCCGGAAGCCCCGAGCCCGGCTGGATCTGCACGCACTCGGCACCCACGTGCCAGCACGGGTATCCGACGACGTCGGGAGGGACGTCGATCTCCCACCAATCGTCCGGGTCGGGCGGTCGGATGTACGACGCCCCGCAGTTGGACACGGGATCGCCGAGCAGACTCGCGACTTCGGCCTGCGTCGCGGACACGAACGCGACCTCCACCTCGAGCGCGACCTCGCCGATCGCGAGCGCGCCGACGACCTGCGCGGTGCCACAGCCCGCGATGCGACCGTCGGTGGCGAGCGCCCGCACGACCGCGCCCGCGGTCGCGAGCGGACGATCGTCGGCGGTGGCGGTCCAGCCGCGCACGTCGGCGACGGACACGATGGCGTCGTCCGGCATGGCCCCGATCGCGCCGCGCAGGGTGACCATCACGGTGCCGTCACCGACGGGCTCGGTGAACACCGCCATCGTCTCGGCGATCTCGATCGCGTCGTCGGAGCTCCACTGCGCGGCCGTCCACCAACCGGCGAGTGCGGTGGTGCGCGCGACGTCGGGCGCGGCGGCGGGGCACGAGTGGGGCGCGAGCTCGATGCGCGGCTCGAGCGGTAGCTCGTCGGAGCCGCACGCGGCGTGGACGAGGAGGAGGAGCGAGGCGAGCCGTCGTGTCATGCCCGGGACGACACGGTCCCGCGGCGACGGATTGCGCCGTTCGTCACTCGCGCGGCGGCTCGTCCGGCCACCCGCGCAGCTCCTCCGGTGGGATCGCGGCGGACGAGGGGCGCACGCCGAGCTTCCCCAGCGCGATCCCGAGCAGCTCGCGGCCACGTCGGAGGCGGGTCTTCACGGTGCCCGCGGGCACGCCCACCACCGTCGCGACGTCGCCGACGCCCATCTGCTCGAAGTAGAACAGCTCGATCGCGATCTGCAGGTCGAGCGGGAGCTCGCGCAACGCCACGAGCAAGATGTGCCCGTGCTCGCGGCGCGCGATCGCCTGACTCGGTGAGGTTCGCAGATCCGCCAGCGAGGCGAGGGCGGGATCGACCGCGCCGTCGACCGGGCGCTCGCGCTCGAGGTGGTTGATCAACCGGCTGCGCGCGGCGGTATAGAGGTATGCGCGGAAGTCGGCCCGTTCGAGCGTCTGCGGCTGCGCGCGCACGCACGCGAGAAACGTCTCCTGCAGCAGATCCTCGGCGATCTGGTCGCCCACCTTCGCGCGCAGGAACCGGAACAACGCCCGCGCATGGCGTCCGAACAGCTCGCTGCCCGCGGCCGAGTCGCCGGCACGCCACGCTGCGAGCAGTGCTGCATCGTCGTCCAACGACGCTCGACGTTAGCAGCCGCGTCCGAAGCCGCGCAACCGCCATCGGTCCCACCGCGATGGACGACCGAAGCGGTCGTGATACGCTGTGACATCGTGGATGTCGAGTGGGTGCGCACGCGCGGTGGGGCCCGCGCGTGGGACGAGCGAGCCGTGGATCGGGCGCTGGCGCGCGCACATGCGTCGCTCTTCGGTGCGAGCGAAGCCCCTCGCTTCGGCCGTTTCGTCGTGCGTCGCCGGCTCGCGATCGGCGGCATGGGCATCGTATACGACGCGTGGGATCCGACGTTGCGGCGCCCCGTCGCCGTGAAGGTCGTGCGCATCGATGCCGAGGGTGCATCGTCCGCGTCGATCGTCGAAGAAGCCAAGGCGCTCGCGAAGCTGTCGCATCCCGACATCGTGCAGGTGTTCGACGTCGGTCGCTGCGACGACGGTGTATTCCTCGCGATGGAGCTCGTCGAGGGAAGGACGCTGCGTACGTGGCTGCGCGAGCGACCGCGCTCGTGGCCGGAGATCGCGGATGCGTTCGGCGTCGTCGCCGGTGCCCTCGCGGCGGCGCACTGCCAACGCATCGTCCACCGCGACCTGAAGCCGGACAACATCATGATGCGCGCCGACGGGCGTCCGATCGTGCTCGACTTCGGGCTCGCGCGAGCGCTCGTGTGCGAGCCGACCGAGGACGACGACACCGCACCGCAGACGCGTCCATGCGGCACGCCCCCGTACATGGCACCCGAACAGTTCCGCGGTCGGTGCGATCCTCGCAGCGATCAGTTCTCCTTCTGCGCGTCCTTGTACGAGGCGCTGCACGGATGTCGTCCGTTCGCGGGATCCAGCGCGGAGCACGAGTGTGCGCCGGTCGATCCGCGCACCGCCCCGGCCTGGTTGCTGCGCATCTGCGAGCGCGGGCTGCAGCGCCACCCCGACGATCGCTTCGCGAACATGGGTGAGATCGTCGCGGCGCTGCGGCGCGGTCGCGCGCGGCGACACAGCCCGCTCGTGTGGTGCGCCGGCGCGATCGCACTGACGGCCTGGCTCGCGGTTCCCTCGGAGGCGAGCGTTCCCCCGTCGACGGTCGAGGCGGCGGTGCCGGACGAGGTGGTGCCCGACGACCGGGTGGATCGACTCGTCGCGCACGCGTCGTTGGTGCTCGGCATGGCCGAGTCGCGGGGCGGGAAAGCGGGTTCGGCCTCGCGGCGGCTGCAGGACGCCGTGCACGCCGGTACGGCTGCGGGGGCCGATCGCACGGCCGCGCGTGCGGCCGTGGAGCTCGTCTACGTCGAGGGCTATCAGCTCGGACACCACGACGCGGGCGAGCGATGGGCCTCGATCGCGGCGACGGCGATCCATCGTGCGGGTGGCGATCCCGAGCTCGAGCTCGCCCGCGGGAAACACCTCGCGACGATCGCCGCCGTGCGCGGACGGCTCGCGGACGCCGAGCGTCGCTATCGCGACCTGCTCGTGCAGGTGAGGGAGCGATTCGGGGTGGAGCATCGTCACGCGGCTGGCATCGAGACGAGCCTGGCCACCGTGCTCGCACATCAGGGCCGCACGGACGACGCGCTGGCACTCTTCGAGCACGCGCGCAGCGTGCTCGTCGATGTCCACGGGCCGCATCACCCGGAGGTCGCGATGGTGGACGGGCAGATCGGCACGATGCACGCGGGGGCGGGGCGCCAGTCGGAGGCGATCGCGGCGCTACGCCGCGCGATCGCGACGTACGAGCGGACGATCGGCCTCGAGCACGGCACGGTCGTGACGCTCCGGCTCAACCTCGGCGTCGCGCTGCTCGGCCACGGCGAGCCCGACGCAGCGATGCTCGAGCTGGAGGGCGCGCGCCGGACGATGCGGCGACTGCACGGTGACGCGCACCCTCAGCTCGCGCAGATCCTCCACAACCAGGGTCTCGTCGAGCTCGCCCGCGATCGCCCTGCGGATGCGCTCGTGTTCCTGCAACGCGCGGCCGATCTGAAGGTCGCGCTGCTCGGGCCGGAGCATCCGAACGTCGCGGTGACGCTGCAGGTGCTCGAGCGGGCGCGGGCCGCGGTTTCACCGTGACGTGCGGCCCGCCGTGAGGTTCCCGGCTTGATGCGCGCGCGGATCGGCCGGTAGGGTGGGGCATGTCGTGTCGTCGATCGTCGCGTGCGGCGAACGAGAGGGTGCGCGCCTTGGGTTGGTCGATCGCGTGGGTGCTCGTCGCCTGTGCCCGGCCGCCGGTCGAGTCGAGCGACGACGTCGCGCCGTCGGCCTCCACGGCCGCACCGCCGTCGGCTCCCGCTGCGTCCGTGCCGGCGCTCGCGAGCACGTATCGGTTGCCGCCGCCCGACGTCGTCGCGCTCGTCGATGCTCGGCCCACGCCCACGCCGATCGTCGCGCCCGACGGGGCGAGCATGCTGCTGTTGCATGCGCCCGCGATGCCGGGCATCGCCGAGGTCGCGCGGCCGTTCGCGCGGCTGGCCGGCATGCGCATCGACGAGGGGCGCGCTGCGCAGCGACGCACGCGCGCGTACGACGGGCTGTCGATCGTCGCGACCGACGACGGTGTGGAGCAGTGGATCGCACGGCAGGGCAGCGGGCAGTTCGCGGATGCATCGTGGTCGCCCGACGGCTCGACGATCGCGTGGCTCTCGCTCGCCGATGATCGCATCGAGCTGTGGACGCGCACGCGCGGCCAGGCGCCGGTGCAGCGCGTCGGTCGCGTGCTCGACGTGCTCGCGTCCGCGTATCGCTGGGGCGCGGACGGCAAGATCTTCACGGTACTGCCCGGGCGCGACGACGCGCTGCGGCCGGCGCCCGCGCGGCCGACGACGCCGAGCGGCCCGATCGTCGAGGACGCGCGCGGCGAGCAGGCCCAGAACCGCACGTGGCAGGACCTGCTGGCGAACCCGGTGGACGAGGCGATGTTCGAGCACTACGCGACCGGGCGCATCGCGGTGCTCGAGCCCGGCCACGACGCGCGTGCGATCGGAGCCCCGGGCATGTTCGCGTCGCTCGAGCCCTCGCCCGACGGGCGCTTCTTGCTCGTCGAGCGGATCCAGCGGCCGTTCTCCTATCAGGTGCCCTGGTTCCGGTTCGCGAAGGTGGTGGAGGTGTGGGACGACACGGGGGCCGTCGTCGCGACGATCGACGAGCAAGGACCCGCGGAGACGATCCCGATCGAAGGCGTGCGCACGGGTCCGCGCGACGTGCAGTGGAGCCCCACCGAGGCGGCGACGCTCGTGTGGACCGAGGCGCTCGACGGGGGTGATCCCAAGCAGAAGGCCGACCACCGCGATCGCGTGGTCGTGCAGAGCGCTCCGTTCGTCGAGGCGCCGGTGGAGCGCTGGCGCGCGACGCATCGGGTGATGGGTTTCGATCCGCTCGAGCGCGGCGCGCGGGCGCTCGTGACGGAGTACGACCGCGACCGGCGGTGGTCGACGACGTGGCTCGTCGATCTCTCGAGCGCCGGCGCGGCGCCGAAGAAGCTGTTCGATCGCTCGTCGCGCGACGCGTACGCGGACCCCGGTCGGCCGGTGCATCGCGTGCTGTCGTCGGGCCTCGCCGCCGTGCGCGTCGAGGACGAGTCGATCTGGCTGGCGGGCGAGGGTGCGACGCCCACCGGTGATCGGCCGTTCCTGGATCGGTTCGATCTCGCGAGCGCGAAGGCCACCCGATTGCTGCAGTCACCGGCCGATGCCCACGCGGAGTTCCTCGGCTTCGTCGGGCCGCCGGCCGCCGGCGCGATGCTCGTGCGGCGCGAGGCGCCGTTCGAGGTGCCGAACGTGCACGTCGTCACCGGCGACTCGTGGCGCGCGGTCACGCACTTCGTCGATCCGCAGCCCGAGCTGCGCAAGGCGACGAAGCAGCTGCTGAAGTACCGACGCGAGGACGGCGTCGAGCTGTCCGGCACGCTGTACCTGCCGCCGAACATCCCCGAGGGGCGCAAGCTGCCGCTGCTCGTGTGGGCCTATCCGCTCGAGTACAACGACAAGGACACGGCGGGCCAGGTGCGCGCCGCTCCGAATCGCTTCGTGCGGTTCTCCGGCATGTCGCCCTTGCCGCTCGTGACGCAGGGGTGGGCGGTGCTCGACGACGCCGCGATGCCGGTGATCGGCCACCCCGAGACGATGAACGAGACGCTGCTGCAGCAGCTCGAGATGGCGGCTGCGGCTGCGATCGATGCCGCCGCCGCGGCCGCGCCGATCGATCGCGAGCGCGTCGCGGTGGGCGGGCACAGCTACGGCGCGTTCATGACGGCGAACCTGCTCGCGCACACGGATCTGTTCCGCGCCGGCATCGCGCGATCGGGCGCGTACAACCGCACGCTCACGCCGTTCGGCTACCAGAGCGAGCGCCGCACGCTGTGGGAGGCGCCCGAGACGTACGTGCGCGTGTCGCCGCTCGTGCACGCGGAGAAGATCCGCGAGCCGCTCCTGCTCGTGCACGGCGAGGTCGACGACAACTCCGGCACGTTCCCGATGCAGTCGCAGCGGCTCTTCCACGCCCTGCGCGGCACGGGCGGTACGGCGCGGCTCGTCATCCTGCCCGGCGAAGCGCACGGGTACGCGGCGCGCGAGTCGGTGCTGCACATGCTCGCCGAAGAGATCGACTGGTTGCGCACCCACGTCGAGTCCGTGGGGCCGCGCGTCGAAGGGGCGCCGTGAGGACACCATGCAGATCATCGCGAACCTGATCGTCGACGCCATCGAGCCGTGCCTGCCGTTCTGGTGCGAGCGATTGGGCTTCACCGTGAGCGTGGAAGTGCCGCACGGCGGGCGCCTGGGCTTCGTGATCCTCGTGAACGGCGGCGCCCAGGTGATGCTGCAGACGCATGCGAGCATGGCCGACGACATCGCCCCCATCGCGAACGAGCGCTTCGCGACGGTGCTGTACGTGCACGTCGACGACCTGAAGCCGATCAAGAAGGCGCTCGCGGGCATCGACCGCATCGTCGCGGACCGCCGCACGTTCTACGGCGCGGACGAGGTGCTCGTGCGCGACCCCGTCGGCAACGTCGTGATCTTCGCCCAGCGCGCCGAGTCGCCGTGAGCGCTCAGCCGCCCTGGCAGCTCGCGCTGTAGTCTGTGACGCGCTGTCGCTGATTCGGCCAGATCCGGGGGACCACCGCCGTTGGCTCGCCGATTCTGTCGCGGATTCGGACATCGGCGAACGGCGACCGTCAGCCGCGGTGGTCCGCGCCCACCACCACCGTCCACGGCCGCACGCGCCAGCGCACGACCAGCCCCTCTCGGACGTAGGGGTCGGCGGTCGCGAACGCCTCCGGCACGCTCGCGTCCGCGGCCTCGAACACGAGCAGGGCCGTGTCGGCCGGGTCCGCGAACGCACCGCCGAGGCGCAGCTCGCCGCGC
This sequence comes from uncultured Nannocystaceae bacterium, assembly GCA_964468635.1. Lineage (GTDB taxonomy): Bacteria > Myxococcota_A > Polyangia > Nannocystales > Nannocystaceae > Xiheibacterium. Next base: position 14,115 of record CAYXVR010000073.1, on the reverse strand, counting down.
GCGACGGCGGCCTGCGCGAGCGCGAGGTGCTCGGGTCGCAGCGCCGTGCGCCGCTCGAGGTAGTCGTCGACGAGATCGTAGATCAGCGCGAACAACATCCCCGGATCGATATCACACGCGCGGAACCTTTCGCACCCGCGGCTGTCCGCCTCCCCCATGAACGCTCTGCGTGCCGGCGCCCTCGCTCTCGCGCTCGGCGCCTTCGCTTCGCCCGCTCGCGCCGACACGGTGGTCGGAACGCGCTCGGAGTCGATGGAGGAGCGCGAGCACGACATCCGCATCGCGCTCGAGCCCGGCCTCGCGACGCTCACGGTGCGCCGCACGGTGCTGAACGGCGGCGAGCGCCACGATCAAGCGGTCTTCTTCATCGACGTCCCCCCGGGCGCCGTCGCGAACCGACTGCGCACGCTCGGTCGTCATCGGGGCCAGCCGCGCTGGTTCGAGGGCGAGCTGCTCGACGCGGACACGGCCGCCGAGCGCTACCGCGAGCTCACCGGCTTCGGCGCGTTCACGCCCAAGGACCCCGCGCTCTTGGCGTGGAGCAGCCAGCAAGCGCTCACGCTGCAGGTCTTCCCCGTCGAGCCCGCGAGCCGCAAGACGATCGAGTACCGGCTCGTCATGCCCACGACGTACGAGCACGGCCGCCACCGCATCGTGATGCCCCAGCTCGGCACCGACACGATGCCGGCCACCGTCACGCTGACAGCAGCGAACCGCCGCGATCGCCTGTTCGTGGAGGACACGCCGGTCGCCTCGGGCACGCGCATCGAGGTGTCGGGCCTCGCGAACCTCGCGCTCGAGCGCGCGCGCGCTCCGATCGTCGACGGTGGCCTCGCGGTCGTGCCGATCCGCGGCACTCGATCGCTCGTGCACGTCGACTTCGAGGCGCGCGCTCGCCTCGGCGTCGTCCCCGAGGATGCGCGGGTGATCGTCGCGATCGACACATCGACCTCGATCGACCCCACCGAGGTCGCCGCCGCCATCACGGCGACGCGGGCCTACCTCGGCCACTTCGGTCCGCACGCGCGCGTCGAGGTGATCACCTTCGATCGCGACGTGCATCCGACCCACGCCGGCTTCGTGCCGGTCGCCACGGCGCTCGCCGATCTCGCGACGCTGGACCCGACCACGAAGAACGGCAGCAATGTCGACCGCGCGCTCGCCCACGCGGCCAAACGCTTCGCCGACCACGCCGGCGCCCACCCGCGGCGGCTGCTCGTGCTCACGGACACGCTCGTGCGCGAAGCTCTCACCGAGCCGAAGCTGCGCGCGCTCGCCGAGTCCACCCGATCGGTCGTGCACATCGCGACGGTGGGCCCGCACGCGGACGAGCTCGAGCGCGACGACGACCACGCGTGGGCCGAGGTCGCGCGCACGACGGGCGGCCTCTTCTGGCACGCCGGGGTGATCGGCACGGACCCCGCCGAGCCCGACGTCGTCGCGCGCTTCGAGGAGTGGGCCCGTCCGATCCGCATCGATGGTCTGAGCATTTCGGCACCGGGCCTCGAGCAGGTTCTCGAGTCGATGCCGTCGCTCGCCGAGGGCACGGGCATCGAGGCGCTCACGATCCTGGCCCGCGGCCCGAAGCGCGTCGTGCTCACCGGCGAGCTGTGGAGCGCGCCCGTCGAGGAGGTGCTCACGCCGGATCGCGGGCTCGGCACGCGCTGGGCTGCGCTCGCGATCGGCAGCGATCTGCTCCACGATCTCGACGACCGCGAGATCGAGACACTCGCGAGGCGCGGCCGCGTGGTGTCGCCGCGCACGAGCTACCTCGCGATCGAGCCCGGCGTGCGCCCGTCGACCGAGGGGCTGGACGCGACCGAGTCCGGGTTCGGTTTCGGCGGGGGCGGCGAGAGCGTCTCGCGTGTCCGCATGGCGAAGGGCGCGGTGAGGGGCGGACGCCGCTTCGATCCCGACGCCTTCCTGAAGGGCGAGCTCAGGGCGGCGCTCGACGCCTGCGGCGGCACCGATCGCAAGGCGAAGATCACCCTCCAGACGACCGCCTTCGAGATCGTGGAGGTCGATGCCGTCGAATTGCACGGCCCTGGCGACGCGACGATGCGCGAGTGCCTGCGCGAGGGCACGTGGGCCGTCGAGCTGCCCGGCGAGTTCACCGATCCCTGGCGGCGGTGGGAACTGGAAGTCTGAGCGCCGCCGCGCTCACGGCGGAGTGGTGGCGTCCGGCGTCGCGGCGTCACCTTCGGGCGCGGGCACGTCGCCTTCGGGCGCCGGCGTGTCGGTGGCCGGCGCCGGCTCGGGCTCGGGCGTCGGCGTGGCCGCGTCCGGGGCCGCTTCCACAGGCTCCGCCTTCGTCGGCACCGCATCGCTGTCGGGCACCGTCTTCTTCTTCTTGGCATCGCGCCGCTGTTTCCACTTGCCGTCCTTGTAGCCGAACGAGATGTCCACGTAGATGTTGAACAGCTGGACGAACTGCTTGTACACGCCGTTGCCCGACGGCTGGTTCGACGGCGCTTCGAATTGGTGCAGCACGCTCTTGCCCTTCGTGCTGGTGCGGAAGTAGATGAGCTCGGTCACCGTGAACGCGAGCGCGAACTGGCGGACGATCTGCCAGCGCACGCCGAGCGAGATGCTCATCTTGTGCGCATCCATGAGCGCGGGATCCATCGTCTCGAGCGGCACCGCGTTGCTGTCGTAGCCGACGCCCGCGTAGCCCTCGACCTCCGGGATGAACCAGTAGCTGCCGCCGACGCGCACGCCGCCGCTGTCCTTCCAGTAGCGCGGAAGGTGCTGCACGACGCCGACAGTGGTGTCCGAGTTGCCGCCGAAGCTCGAGGGATCCGAGAGCGCGTTCTCGCCGCTGCCGAAGTCGCACTGGCGATCCGGGTTCTCGCGGTTCATCAGGCACTGGCGCTTGAACACGGACCACCGCGTCCAGTCACCGAACACCCGGATCTCGTACTTGTCCGTCGGACGCGCGCGGAAGCCGATGCGCAGGATGTCCGGCAGCGTCTGGGTGAAGTCGATCTGCGTCTGCGAGGCCGTGCCCACCCCGAAGACGTTGTCGAGCGTGCCCTTGAGCGTCATGCCGCCCACGACGTTCGGCTGGCTCTGGTACGACAGGCCGATGAAGTACTGGCCCTTCTTCAGCACGTCGTAGATCACACCGACGCCGAAGCCGCCCTGCCACCCCTTCACGTCGACGCGGCTGCGGCCCTCCTGCAGCTGCATCTCGGGACCGATGACGAGGTCGTCCGAGCCGTCGGGGTTGCGCGCGCGGATCGTGTCGACGGTGCTGCGGATCGCGGAGCCCGTGACGCCGAGCGACAGGCCGATCTTGCGGATGTTGAAGCCGAGACCGGCCGTGACGTACATCGAGCGCAGCGTGCCGTCGATCGAGTACCAGCGCTGCTGGCCGTCGACAGCGCCGGGGAACTGCTCGCTGCCCTTGTACGCCTTGTTCTCGTCCCACACCGCGGCGCCGCCGAACGGGAACGAGAGCGAGATGCCGCCGTAGATGAAGTTCGTGCCGAAGTCCGAGGTGATGCCCGCGAACGGCGACGCGATCGCGTTGAACAGCGTCGCCTTGCCGTCGTTCGCCCCGGGGGCGATCGTGTCGGTCATCGGGTTCGTGCTCTCGCCGGTGGGCCGGTCGTAGCTCGCGAAGCGCAGCGCGATCGAGCCGTCGATGAAGATGTGCGTGCCCTCGGACAGCGCCATGCCGGCCGGGTTGTAGTAGAGCGCGGTGGGGTTGTCGGTCGTCGGATGGCCGTGCTCGCCACCGAAGCGCGCCACCGCGAATCCCGACGCCATCGCGTCGTTCGGCAGAAGGACGGCGCCGGCGATCGTTCCGGCCACGGCGAATCCGGCCGTGCGTGCAATGGTTCGCTTCGCGATCGTGCGCTCCACCATGTCGGTCACCCGTGCGTCGTTCGAGAGATTCGAGAGAGAAGGAGAGGGAGAGGGGTGCGAGGACGGGACCGCGCGCGCGGCCCCCGGGCGTTCCCGGGTCCCACGGCACGCCCCGCGGCGGAGTCTACGACGGCGGCGGCTTCCGCGGGGCGGCAAGTTGAGGCATCATCGCGCCGCCTCGGCTCGGCGACGCGCCGGCCCACCGCCGTGGCGCTCCGCTTTGCCTGGCAGGTTGCCCAATGAAGCCGATCGCACGCCCGCTCGCTCCCACGCTCCTCGTCGCGGCAGTCGCTCTCGCCACGGGCTGCCCGAGCCCCGAGCCGGGCGAGAAGTTCGATCGCTTCCTCGACGACACCGAGGAGGAGCGCGAGACGAACGCGGTCGATCAGGGCGGTGCGCTCGCGGACATCAGCGGCAACTTCCTGTTCGCGCTGGCGTCGTTCCTGGCCCCCGAGGCGCCGCTGCAATTCTATACGACGGTGGAGTTCACCGACAACGGCGACGGCACGGGCGGCATGGCCTCGCTGTCGATGCAGCCGCTGTCGCTCGACATCGGCCAGGCCATCGTGCCGCGCGAATTCGTGGGCGAGCCCCTCGAGATCCCCGAGGTGGCGATCGATGCGAACGGCGCGTTCGTGATCGACATCATGGAGCTCGTGATGCTCCCCGGCGAGGCCAACCCGATCAGCGGCACACCGATCCACACCACGCGGCTCACGCTCACGGGGAACATCCAGGACACCGACCTGTTCTGCGGCACCGTCACCGGCATGGTCGTCATGCCGCTCGAGACCCCGCTCGACGGGTCGACGTTCGCGGCGCAGCGCGTCGACGGACCCGATCCCGCCGGGCTGCCCACACCGCCGCTCGGCAAGTGCCCCGACGGCGGCGGCGGTGGAGACGAGTCGGGCGGCTCGTCGGAGAGCGGCAGTGACGGCGGCACCACGGGCTGACGGCCCGCGCGACTTCGAGAGCGCCTGGCGTGAGCCGCCGGGGTCGATCGCGGGCGCGGATGCGGTGCGCGTGCTCGTGCTCTCCGGGTACGGCCTCAACTGCGAGGCCGAGACCGCCGCGGGCTTCCGCATGACGGGGGCGCGCGCGGAGATCGTGCACACCGGCGCCCTCCTCGAGGCGGGGGCGGCCGGCCTCGCGGGCGTGCACGTGCTCGCGTTCGTCGGCGGCTTCTCGTTCGGCGATCACATCGCGTCGGGCCGCGTGCTGGCGAATCGCATGCGTGCGCGCATGGCTGACGCGCTGGCGCGCTTCGTCGACGACGGCGGGCTCGTCATCGGCATCTGCAACGGCTTCCAGACGATCACGAAGCTCGGTCTTCTGCCCGCGCTCGATCGCGCTGCGGGCGATCCACTCGCGCAGCAGCAGGTGTCGATCGTCGACAACGATCGACTCGGCTATCGCAACCAATGGGTGCGGCTCGCGATCGATCCCGACAGCCCGTGCGTGTTCACGCGCGGTGCGAGCGGGGCGGTGCTCGAGGTGCCGAGCCGCCACGGCGAGGGCAAGATCGTCGCTTCGCCCGACGTGCGCGCGCGAATCGACATCCAGCACCTCGTGCCGATGCGCTACGCCGATGCGAGCGGTGTGGCCACCGAAGCGTGGCCGGACAATCCGAATGGATCCGAGGCGGGCTGGGCTGCGCTCTGCGATCGCAGCGGTCGGGTGTTCGGCGTCATGCCGCATCCCGAGGCGTTCCTGCATCCCGAGAACCACCCGGACTTCACGACGTGGCGTGCTCGCGGAGTCGCGCCGCGCGTGGGTGACGGGCTCGGCATCCTCGCGAGCGGAGTCCGGGCCGCGCTCGAGCGCGCGTAGCGTCCGCATCAGGCCGAAGCGCCGTGGGGCGAACGCAGGCGTTTGCGCCAGCGAATGGCGCGCCGCGCCCGACCGCCCCGCATCCGTGCGAAGGTGAGTCCCATGACGGAGTACGCGTCGCGCACGGATCTCGAGGCGCTCTCGCGCAGTGGCCGGGGCAAGTTCGTGTTGCTCGCGGTCCTGCTCGCCGCGGCGCTCGGTGCCGCCGCGTGGTCGTTCCTCCGCAAGACCGGCGTCGGCAATCCCGAGGAGTCGACGAAGGTGCTGGTCGTCTCGCGCGGAACGACCGTCGGCTACGGCAACGTGCTGCGCGACGGCGGGTTCGAGGCCGGCGAGAACACGATGTCGTACTGGACGAACAAGGCGCATGACGAGTTGGCAGAGCTGCAGGAGCTCGACGAGGAGGGCATCGCCGCGATCATGCAGCTCGCCGATCAGTTCGGCTGGGGCTACGTCGCGTTCGAGGCGCCCGCGGATCTCGACTTCACGGGCCTCGACATCGAGGGCGGCACGCCCACGTTCGCGCCCGACACGAAGTGGGCCGTGCTCTCCGCCGGCGACTTCGCGTTCCCCCACGTCGTCACCGTGAACCCCGCGCCGTCGAAGGTGCTGCGCGACCCCGCGTTGCCGCTCCTGCAGGCGCTCTTCGAGCAGGAGCAGCTGAAGGCGCTGCTGTCGCCCGAGAGCCTCACGGTCACGGAGCTGCAGGTGCGCGATCGCCTGAAGGAAGCGATCGCGCGCGTGGAGCAGGTACCCGAGGCCGAGCGCATGGCGGCGAAGATCGTCGACAAGGTGCGCGAGCAGCTCGTCGACAACGAGCGCGGCGAGCCCAAGCCGATGCTCGTCGGCGAGCCGCTCGAGAGCACCACGGTCGTCGCCTTGCCCGACGGTCAGATCTTCAGCGTCGCGCGCAGCTTCGAGCTCGTCACGCGCGACGCGGTCCGGGCCGATCTCGATCTCGGCGACGAGCGTCGATTCCTGGCGGCCGCACCGGGGGCCGAGGCGGGCGAGCGCGTCGCGTGCGAGAGCTTCGCGGGCGGTCACGTCGGCGTCGCCGACGGCGGCGGCATGACGTGGGCGCAGGACGGTGGCGCGGTCGTGCTCGAGACGCTGGCCGAGGGCGAGGTGCTGTGGACGTTCGCGCCGGCCGAGGCCGGGCAGCCGGCGGCCTGCACGTTCCGCCGCGCGGGCACGCTGGCGTCGACGCGATCCGGTGTGCTCGGCCGCGCGGTGCCGCATCGCAGCGGCAAGGTCGCACGCGTCGGGCAGAGCGGCGTCTTCGGCGTCGTGGCCGTCGAGACGCCGGGGCAGGACGAGCCGCTGCAGCTCGGGCTGCTCGAGGGCCATCGCGTCGGCGACGTCGAGTGGATCGACGACGATCGACTCGTCGCGCTCGCCGAGTCCGAGATCGACAGCAGCGTGTGGATCGTGCTGCTGTCCGTGAAGGATCCGATGCGCGTGCTGATGCTGTCGTCGATGGCGGTCGACGGCGCCGACGGGCTCGCGGCGATCGTGCCGGTGCCCGGGCGTGCGTCGCTCATGGTCGCCACCGCGTGGGGTGGACGACTCCACCGGATCGACCTGCCCGGCACCTGGGACGCGCTGTTCCAGCAGCCTCCGATGCGCGATGGCGTCGTGCCGCTCGTCGCCGACGGGCGCCCGACGGTCTACGAGCTCGACGCGAGCAAGGTCGTCGCGCAGGCGATGCAGACCAAGGGCAACGTGCGCTCACCGGTGGTCTCGGCCGACGGGCGGTGGGTCGCGTACACCGTGTCGGGCGAGGGCATCGACGAGGACGCCGCGCACGACGACGAGATCGCCGTGTCGGAGGTCGCCACGGGCCGCACGAAGCTGCTCACCCGCAACGCGCTCGAGGATCGCTCGCCGGCGATCACCCCGGACGGCAAGCACGTCGTGTTCGAGACCGAGTTCGAGATCCCGAAGACCGAGTGGCGGATCACCGCAGGCCGCATCGTGCCCGTCGGCGAGTGACGCTCGCTATCGAGGAATCGCCTCGACCGCGAAGCTCTCCTCGCAGTCGACCTCTTGGTCGGCGAACTTGCCGTCGATCCGCTGGCGGAACACCGCGGCGATCTCGCCGACGTCGTCGAACTCGCCGTCGATCCGCGAGATACGCACGCCCGATCCACCGAGCAGCGTGAGCGAGTCGACCGTGCCGATCGAGAACGTGTCGTCGGCGTCGAGTGGGCCGGTGAGCTCGACGGGGTCGATGCGCAGCAGCAGCACCCCGTCGCTCTGCACGACGCCGACCGTGCGCCAGAGCATGGGCGCTGCGTCCAGCGTGCACAGCGACTGCGAGCCGATCAGATCGAGCGACACCACCGGGCAGTCGCACTCCGCCTCGGTCAGCATCGCGTCGTAGATGCCGCTGCGTCCGTAGCCGACCGCATCGCCGGAGCTGCGCGCGAGCGCGGCCACGGTCGCGCGCGACATCGGCCCGTCGTCCTCCGCACAGCCGGAGGCCACGGCGAGCGCGAGCGCGAGCCGCTTCATCGCGGACGGGCTCCCGCCTCGGCGAGGTGATCGAGGATCGCGGCCTTGCGCGCATCGTCGACGAGCACGCGCCCGCCGATGGCACGCCCGTGCAGGTGCAGCGCCACCTCGCGGATGCCGAGCAGCGGCAGCACCCGCACGCCCAGGTCACTCTGCAGCTCGTCGAGCGTCGTCGCGTCGCCGCGCCCGCGCTCCTGCCGATCGACCGCGACCACGACGCCCGCGACGACCACGTTCTCCGCGGCACCGCGCACGAGCTCGACCGCCTCGCGGATCGACTGACCCGACGTGATCACGTCGTCGACCACGACGACGCGCTGGCCCGGCTGCGGCGCGCTGCCGACGAACACGCCGCCCTCGCCGTGGTCCTTGGCCTCCTTGCGATCGAACGCATAGCCCACGTCGTGGCCGAGCCGTGCGAGCCCGCTCGCGGTCGCGACGGCGAGCGGCACGCCCTTGTACGACGGCCCGAACACGAGATCGCAGCGCAGCTCGTGGTGCATCACGTGGGCCGCATACGCGTCGCCCAACGCCGTGATCGCGGCGCCCGTGCGCAGCTGGCCGGCGTTGACGAAGTACGGCGACTTGCGTCCGGACTTGAGCGTGAATTCGCCGAAGCGGATCACTTCGTAGCGCAGCAGCAGCTCGAGGAAGGCGGCCTGGTGCCCGTGCATCGCCGCCGAGCATAACGGCTGCCGCGTGCGGCGGGGCCGCTGCCGGTCATGCGCGCGGCAGCGTCACCATCAAGCACGCGCCGGGACGCCCGTCGGGGCGGCCGACCGCGGCGATGCGTCCGCCGTGGGCGAGGGCGATCTGCCGGCACAGGTGCAGACCCAGGCCGACGCCACCCTTGTCGCGGCTGCGCGCGTCGTCGAGCCGACGGAACGGCTCGAACACGACCTCGCGCGCCTCGGGCGGGATCCCGGGGCCCTCGTCCTGCACGCGCACGACGATCTCCGCGCCCTCGGCCCGCGCGACGGCGTCGATGCGTCCGCTCGGACACGCGCGGCGCCCGTTCGCGAACAGGTTGCTGAACAGGCGCTCGAGCAGCATCTCGTCGCCGGCGACGAGCAGCTCGCCGGCCGCGTCGACCTTCACGTCGAAGCGCGCGCCGACCTTCGCGAGCAACGAGTCGATCGGCAGCGGCACGAGGTCGAGCCGACGACCCTCGCCCGAGCCGAGATCGAGCCGGCCGCTCGTCAGCAGATCGCCGATCAGCGTCTCGATCTCGGCGATGTCGACCTCCATCTCGCCGAGTCCCGCCCGCACGCGCTCGAGCTGGGGCTCGCCGGCGCTGCGCACGAGTGCGAGCGCATCGAGACGCTCGGCGAGGATCTCGATGAGCACCTTGATGCGCGACAACGGCGTGCGCAGCTCGTGCGACACGTTCGCGAGCAACGTGCGCTGGCCCTGCACGAGCAGCTCCAGCCGGCGCGCCATGTCGTTCACCGCGACGCCGAGCTCGTCGATCTCGTCGCCGAGGCGGGCGGGCACGTGCACGCGATGCTGCAGCTCGCCGCCGGCGATGCGGCCCACGCCGTGCTCGAGCGCGGCGATGCGGCGCACGAGCGAGCGCGACAGCGCGGCGGCCCCGGCCGCGAGCACGCCGAGCACGCCGACGAGCAGCCCGATGCCCATCCGGATCCGCGGGTTGGGGCGGCCGGCCACGTGGAGCACCGCGACGACGTCGCCGCTGTCGGGATCGACGATCGGCGCGAGCACGACGGGCCGCTCGAGCTTGTTGCGCTGCACGACGGGGCGCCCGCGCGTCAGCTGGCGCTCGTGCCGGAGCATGCGCGGGGGAATGCGCTCGGGGCCGTCGCCGGCGATGCGCGTGCCGCCGCGGTCGTACACGGCGATGCGCGTGTCGAGCTCTTCGGCGAGGATGGTGACGCGCTGCTCCAACAGCGTAGGTCGATCGACGAGCTCGGCGAGCTCGTCGTTGTGCTCGCCGACCGATTCCAACGCGTCGCCGACCCACTCGCTGCTCATCGCGCGCGCGACGAGCCAGCCGCCCGCGCCCACGAGCGCGGCCGCGAACAGCACCGTCACGACGAACGTGCCGTAGATCCGGCGGAACAAGCTCGAGTGGCGACTCTTCGCCGCGGTCACGCGCCCTCGGGGCCGAGCACGTAGCCGACGCCGCGAATCGTGCGGATGAGCTGACCCCCGTCGGGCGCGGCGGCGTCGAGCGCCGCGCGGATCTTCGACAGGTGCACGTCGACCGAGCGATCGACCGCCGGATCGAACGCCGCCGGGGCATCGCCGCGCAGGCGCCTCACCTCGTTGTAGAGCTGCTCGCGCGGGAGCACGCGGCCCGCCGCGCGCGCGAGCACCCACAACAGATCGAATTGGAACGCCGTGAGCTCGAGCGCGTGCTCGCCGAGCGCGGCCGTCCGGCGATCTCGATCGACGACGAGCGGCCCGACGCGCACGACCTGGGCGGGATCGCTCGGCTCGGTGCCGTGGTGGCGGCGCAGCACGGCGCGGATGCGAGCGAGCAGCTCCCGCGGGCTGAACGGCTTCGCGACGTAGTCGTCGGCGCCGAGCTCCAGGCCGACCACGCGATCGATCTCGTCGCCGCGGGCGGTCAGCATGATGACCGGCACGTTGCTCGTGGTCCGCAGCCGCTTGCACACGGCGAGGCCGTCGATGCCGGGCAGCATGAGATCCAAGAGCACGATGTCGTGGCCGCCGGCGCACGCACGCTCCAGGCCGGCTTGGCCGTCACCGACGATCTCCACCTCTGCCTCGTGCCCGCGCAGGTATTCGGCGGTGCGGTCGGCGAGGCGTGCGTCGTCCTCGATCAACAGGATGCGCACGGCGTTCCTTCGTCGACACTATGCCAGCTCGACCGGCCCGTGGCCGTAAACGCGGTGTGAAGCCGCTGCAAGCGGTCGCCCACGCCGCCTTGACGTGGGGCCGCGGTGCGGATAGGCAGGAGCCAGAAGCGAGGCGGCCCGTGCAGATCCACTGCAGCAACTGCCATACGGTGTTCGAATCCGCGGAGCCTCCGCGCGAGTGCCCGCATTGTCACGCCGAGGCCGGACTGGAGCGCAGGGTCGCCACGCCGCTGCCGGTGAAGTTGTTCGGAGCGCTGCTCGCCTGCGTGATCACGGCCGCGCTCGTCGGGAGCGTTCTGGGCCGCTTGTAGGTACGGGACGGTCGCGTCGGGTACGCGCGCGCAGGTTCGAACGGACGTCGATTCGTTCCGCGCCTGCCGCGTGTGGTACCTTCCAGACGAGCGAGCTTTCCCACATTGATCGTCCGTTGCGCGAGTTGTCAGACCGAGTTCTCGCTGGACGACCGCCAGGTCGGAACCGACGGCGCCAGCGTGCGCTGCTCCGTCTGCGGCAGCGTGTTCAAGGTCTCGCCCCCGCCGGACGCGGGCAACGAGCAGCCCTGGCAGATCCGCACGACCGATGACCTGCTGTTCACCGCGCCCGATCTGATCACCTTGCGCGCGTGGATCCTGGAGGGGCGGCTGCATCCCGACGATCGCGTGTCGCGCACGGGTCGCAACTTCCTGCGGCTCGGCGACATGCCGGAGTTCACCGACGCGTTCGCCGGCTTCCCCGAGCTGCCGCCGCTCATCGCGACCGAGGATCGCGGGACCTCCGAGATCTCGGCGGTGAACGTGCTCGGCCCGCCGCCCGCGTTCGGCACGACCACCGACGCGCCGGTGATCCCCGCGCTCACGGGGGTGCCGGAGCCGGCGACGGATGCCCCGTCGGCGATCGGCGATCTGTCGGATCTCGTGCAGCGTGCGGCCGGTGGCTCCGCCGAGTTCCCGGCGATCGCCGTGGCGCCCGATCCGTCGTCGCACGAGCTCGCGGTCGATGGAGCGCCCACGCAGGTGCGCGTCGCTCCGTCCGCGCCCGAAGAGGACGCGCCCACCGTCGCCACGGCGGCTCCGCGTCCGCGCTCCGACCCGCCGACCCCGCCACCCGGCACGCGACCGCCGAGCGAGCCACGCCCACGCGCCGTGCCTCCGCCGGCGCCCGAGCCCGGCCGACCGCTCATGCCGCGCATCGGTGTGCCCGCGACGGTGCACGACGATCGATCGAGTCGACCGGCGTCGATGCTCGATGCCGTGACGGCGCACGTGCGGCCGATCAAGCAGCCCGTCGTCGAGACGCGTGCGCGCAACTCGGCGAGTGCGGTCGAGGTGCCGACGCCCGCGCGCGACATGGTGCGACGTGACGACGACGACGTCGTGGTCCGGAGGAGACGCGCGACATGGCCGCTGTGGGCGGCGCTCGGCACCCTCGGTGGTGCGGCCGTCGTGTTCGGGATTCCCTCGGTGCGCGAGCGCGTGCTCGGAGCGACGTCCACCGCCTCCGCGTCGGCACCCGCGGATCACACGGAAGTCGTCGCGCAGGCCGATGCTGCATTGCGCAGCGCGGAGCCGCAGGCGCTCGGCCGTGCGGACGCGGCGCTGCAGACCGCGATCGCGACCGGCACGCCCGGCCCCGAGATCGACGAGCTGCGCGCGCAACAGGCCGAGGTGCTCGCGACGCGTGCGGTGATCCACGAGCTGTGGGGCGCGATCGAGCCGACGATGCGCACCGATGCGTGGTTCTGGGCGCAGGACGATGCGGTGCGGGCCGCCGCGCTGCTGCAGGCGCTCGGGTCGGCCGGTGCCGCCGAGCGACGCGCGCGCGCGGACACGCTCGTGCGGATGGTGCAACGCCGCATCGATCCCGCGGTGGCCGTCGCCGACGAGGAGAACCGGCTGTTGCTCGCGGCGACGCCGATGCTGCGCGACGAGCAGGTGAAGCTGATGCCCGACGTGCTCGCCGGGCTCGCAGCGCTGTCGGAGCCGTCGGTGCCCGCGCGGCTCGTGCTCGCCGTCGGTCAGCACCGCAGCGGCGACGACGAGGCCGCACGCGCGACGACGGCGGCCGTGCTCACCGACGTGCCGGAGCAACCGGCCGCGCGCGCGCTCGCGCGCCAGCTCGCGGGCGTGAAGATCGCGGAGGCGGATCCGCCCGACGTTCCCACGATCGTGCCGGACGCGAAGACGCCGGACGCGAAGACGCCGGACGTGACGACCCCGGACGCGAAGACACCGGACGCGAAGACGCAGGACACGAAGAAAGGCCCCGGGCCCGACACGGGCGAGTCCGCGAGCAAGCTCATCGATCGCGGGTGTAGCAAGGTCGAGGGCGGCTCGGCGGCCGAGGGCATCACGATGCTCAAGAAGGCGCTCGAGAAGCGCCCGGGCGACCTCGATGCGCTCCTGTGCATGGGCAACGCCCACGCCGCGCTCGGCGAGCACGGCAACGCGCTGCGCTTCTATCAACGCGCGCTCGATCGCTCGCCGAACATGATGTCCGCGCTCCAGGGCGCAGCGCGCTCGGCCGCGAAGCTCGGTCGCAAGGAGCAGGCGGTGCGCCTGTACAAGCGCCTGCTGGAGCACGATCCCGGCCACGATGCCGCGCGCGACTACGTGAAGGCGAACGAAGGTGGCGGCGGTGGTGGGAGTGGTGACGCCGGCGCGGCCGGTGCCGCGGGTGAAGGATCCATGGGATGATGCGTGCCATGGGGCACGCGGCGGACGACGACGACGACGACTCGAGCTGGGACATGATCCAAGCGCGGCGCGAGGCCCATCGGCGCCGCGTCTCCGAGCTCGATCCGAAGGAGCGCGCCGAGCTGCGTGCGCTGCACTTCATGTGTTGTCCGAAGTGCGGCGTCGAGATCGAGGAGATCATGTTCCGCGGCGTGCGGGTCGACAAATGCTTCGGCTGCGGCGGCGTGTGGCTCGACGACGGCGAGCTCGAGGAGCTCGCGGGCAAGCCCGGCTGGTTCGAAGCGCTGAGATCGCTCTTCTCGCGCCAGCGTTAGCAGGGTGCGGAAGAACGCGAAGCGTTCTTCCGGACACCCTGCTCCGTGCCC
>CAYXVR010000072.1:0-37647 GCA_964468635.1 uncultured Nannocystaceae bacterium | reverse complement strand
TGATGGAGAGCATCGAGATCTGCCGCGGCCTCGCGCAGGAGCTCGGCATCAACCTCTGGTTCCGCCAGGGTGGCTATCTCATGCTCGCGCGCACCGCCGCCGGCGAGGCCCGCCTGCGGCGCAACGCGGATCTGCACCGCCGGCTCGGCGCGCCGACCCGGCTGCTCTCCGGCGACGAGGCCCGCGAGATCGTGCCCGAGCTCGACGTCGCGGACGTGCGGCTCGCGGCGTTCAATCCGGAGGACGGCGTCGTGTTCCCGTGGCCGTTCGTATGGGGCTACGCCGCGCAGGCGATCCGACGCGGCGTCGTGGTCCGCACGCACACCGCCGTCGACGCGCTCGAGCCGATGGCGGAGGGCCTCGAGCTGCGGCTCGGCACGGGCGAGCGCATGCGCGCGAACATCGTCGTGAACGCGACGGGCGCGTGGTGCCACGGGCTCAACGCGACCGTCGGCGTCGCGCTGCCGAACCGGCCCCATCGCCACGAGATCCTGTCCACCGAGCCGCTCAAGCCGTTCCTCGATCCGCTCGTCGTCGACCTGCAGAGCGGGCTCTACTTCTCGCAGAGCACGCGCGGCGAGATCGTGGCCGGCATCACGCTGCCCGACGAGCCCGGCGGGCATGGGCCGACCACCACCGTCGATCAGCGCTCGTCGCTGCGGTTCCTCGCGCACCTGGGCGCGACGCTGACGCGGCTCATGCCGATCACCGGGCACCTCAAGGTGCTGCGCCAGTGGGCGGGCGCGTACGACGTGTCGCCCGACGGCGACGCGATCGTCGGCCCGAGTCCCGAGGTGCCCGCGCTCGTGCAGCTGTGCGGCTTCACCGGGCACGGCTTCATGATGGCGCCCGCCGTCGGGCGCATGCTCGCGCGCTGGCTCGCGACGGGCGAGCGCCATCCGATGCTGGAGCGCTGGAATCCCGCGCGCTTCGCCGGGGGCTTCACCGCGCCGCGCGAGGACATGATCATCGGATAGCGAAGTGGCCCGATTCGGGCGTGCAGAATCCGCCGATCTGCGCCGATGGAGCGGACATGCGCGAGCTCGCGGTGGTCCGCCAGCCGAATCCCTCCGCCCCCGAGGACAAGACCCTCGCGGATCCGGAGCTAGCCGTCCGCGAAGGACCGGAGCTGGCGGGCCTGGATCCCACGACCCGCACCATCGCCGAATTCGCGCTGGGGCCCGCGGCCGCGTACCCCACCTTGCCGGCCGCGGTCGCCGAGGTGATGGAGCTCGCGAACCGCAACGACGCGCAGTTCCGCGAGGTGGATCGCGTCGTGCGGCACGATCCCGTGCTCGCCGCGCGCGTGCTGTCGGTCGCGAACTCTCCGCTGTTCCGCCCGCCCGGACCGATCACGTCGCTGCGGGTCGCGCTCCTGCGGCTCGGCTGGACCAACCTGCGCTCGATCCTCTTGCAGGCGATCGCGGAGACCCATGTGTTCCCGCGCGGACCTCGTCGCGAGATCGCGAGCGCACGCTCGCACGCGGTCGCGGTCGCGCACATCCATCGTCAGCTCGCGCAGCAGCTCGGCCTCGACGGCGAGCATGCCTTCGCGTGCGGGCTGCTCCACGATCTCGGGCGCCCGATGCTGTACGCGACGCTGTCGGCGAAGGACGCCCCGGTGCTCGACAGGGACGTGCGCGTGGTCGTCGTCGATCGGCTGCACTGCCACGTCGGCCAGCGCGTCGCTCGAAAGTGGGGCCTGCCCGACGTCGTCGCTCGCACCTGTCGCAACCACCACGACGAGCCCGCCGACGGCTCCGTCAGCCAGGTGGGCTCCACCACCATCGCGATCGCCGAGGCGCTCGCCGACAAGTGCGGGCTCGGCAGCGCGCCCGTGCTCGAGCCCGAGCCCGCCGCTGCGCTCCTGCGCAAGCTCGAGCTCGACGACGCCGAGCTCGCCGCGCTCGTCGAGCGCGCCGTCGAGCTGTGCCGCGAGCTCGGCTAGCAGTACGCTCGCTCGCGTGGACGAAGCCGACCTCGCTGCGCGGCTCGATCGCGCGCTCGCCTCGGCGCCGGCGCACCTGCAGACGCCGGCGCTCGTCATCGATCTCGACGCGGTCGAGCGCAACGTCGCCGCCGTGATCGCGGCGGCCGGCGGCGTCGATCGCTGGCGCCCGCACGTGAAGACGGTGAAGCAGGGCGCGATCGTCGACCTGCTGCTGGCCGCCGGCGTGCGCCGCTTCAAGTGCGCGACGCTGGCCGAGCTCGATCTGCTGCTCGCGAGGGCGGACGCGCATGCCCACGCGGTCGACGTGCTCGTCGCGTATCCGATCCCCGTCGCGCTCGCGCCGACGGTCGGGGCGCGTGCACGCGGCCCCCACCGCATCGGCGTGCTGGCCGACGATCGCGAGCACCTCGCCGCGCTCGCGCGCGCGGCCGCCGGGCTCGCGCGGTGGATCGACGTCGACGTCGGCATGCACCGCACCGGCAGCCCCGTCGATCACTGGCGCGCGCACGCGCTCGCCGGCGTCGTCGGCGTGCACGGCTACGAGGGCCACCTCGGCTGGCACGATCGCGCGCCTGCATTCGCGGCCTACGACGCGCTCGTCGAGCTCGCCGCGGCCATCGGCGACGTCGAGGCGATCCACACCTCGGGCAGCCACGGCTTCGCCCACGCGCTCGCGCATCCCGGGCTCGCGCGCGGGCCGTGGCACCACGAGATCGGTTGCGGCACGCTCGTCCTGTCCGACGTCGCGTCGCACGAGCCGGCCCTCGCGATCGGCGTGGAGCTCGCCGCCTTCGTGGCGGCCCGCGTCGTCGCTCGACCCGGGCCCGATCGCATCACCCTGGACGCGGGCAGCAAGGCGATCGCGCCCGATCGTCCGCCGCCGTCGTGCCGCGCGCTCGCGCATCCCGAGCTGCGCGCGGGCAAGCCGAGCGAGGAACACCTGCCGATGACGGTCGCCCACGGCCCGATCCCCGCGCGCGACGACATCGTGTGGCTCGTGCCCGATCACGTGTGTACGACGGTGAATCTCTACCGCGAGGTCATCTACGTGCGCGGGGATCGGTTCGTCGGCACGGGTCCCATCGATGCGGCGGGTCGCCCGGGGCCATGGTACGGATCGGCCGCCAGGTGACCGACCGCCTCCCCACCCGTCTGCTCGTGCTGGCGTGCGTCGCAGGCCTCGGGTGCAAGCCGCTCACGACCGACCTGAACGTCGATCTCATCCTGCCCGAGGACTCCACCGACTACGACGCGACCAACAACGTCAGCGTCGTGCTCGACCCCGGCGACACCACGCAGTTCGAGACCGACGGTCTCGACTTCTCGCTCGAGGTCGAGCTCGATCCCGACGACACGCTGCGCACACTCGCGGTGTACCTCGCGCTCGACACCGAGCTGCTCGGCTGGGGCCGCACCGCTGAGTTCACGCTGCGACGCCAGGATCCGGTCGGGCTGTTCATCGGCCGACCGGGCAAGCTCTCGTCGTTCCCGCTCGTGCTCGACCTCGACGATCCCGCGCTGCAAGCGGCCCACGTCGCCGGCCGCGGCATCGTGCTGCTCGAGCCCGCCGGTGCGACGATGTTCATCGACGAGATCAGCTGGGAGCCGCAGTCGGCCGCGACGCTGCCCAATCCTCCTGCGGGACTCGACGGCACGTTCGTCGGCGACTCGCTCGGGGGAGCCGACCGCGTGCGCTGGGAGCAGACGATCGGCATGCAGCGCTTCGACGTCGGCGGCGACGAGTGGATCGACGTCGATCTCGCCGGCGCCGATGCGATCGAGCCACGCCCCGGGGCCGCGTTCTGGTCCGATGCCGACGGCACCGAGCTGTTCCTGTTCGGCGGCGGCGAGGCCACGAGCATCGTGCAGATCGATCTCGTGCCGCCCGACGACGAGGAGAACGGCTCGCTCGGCGCGCGCATCGTGGCGGACATCGAGCTCGACGTGCCTCGGCAGGGCGCGACCGCGACCGTGCTCGTGCGCGAGGGCGGCGACGAGGGCGAAGTGACGATCGTCTGCGGCGGCGCCGACGACGTCGAGCTCGTCAGGCTGGTGGAGCCGGGCGTGTCGATCGGACCGGTCGGACCGTGGACGGCAGCGCGGTGCGTGCAAGTGGATCGCGGCGAGGCCGATGCCGAAGCCATGCGCGTGGCGTGCGGTGGAGGGGTCCGCGCCGGGACGCCCACGGCCGACGTCGTCGAGCTCGTGTTCGGCCCGGCCGGCACCCCGTGGGGCCCGACGAACCCCGAGGTGGTGGAGCATCCCGACCTCTTGGGTCTCGCGATGCCGGACATCCGGTGGTTCGTCGACGACCTCGCGGTCTACGCGCAGGCCGAAGGCGCGCTGCAACCGTTCGCGTCCGCAGACTTGGCGCCCATGGACGTGCTGCCGGCCCTGCGCGCGTCGGGCGGCTCGACCCTCGCGTTGCCGACGGGTGCGACGCTCGTGGCCGGGGGTGTGGACGTCGAGGGCATCCCGACCACGCGGATGCAGCTGTTCACGCCCGCTCTGGGCGCTGTCGACCCTGTCGATCGCAATTGAGGCGGGCGTGGTCCGCCGGTATGGTTCGCGCGACCAAGGGGAACCATGGCCGAGACGCTGACGATCACCGACAACCGCACAGGGAAGACCTACGAGCTTCCGATCATCGACGGGACCGTTCGCGCGGCAGATCTGCGCCAGATCAAGACGGGCGCGGACGACTTCGGTCTCATGAGCTACGACCCCGCGTTCATGAACACGGCCTCGTGTCGGTCGAAGATCACGTACCTCGACGGTGACGCCGGCATCCTGCGCTACCGCGGATATCCGATCGAGCAACTGGCCGAGCACTCCACCTACCTCGAGGTCGCGTACCTGCTGATCCACGGCGAGCTGCCGAACAAGTCGCAGCTCACCGCCTGGCAGCACTCGGTCACGACGCACACGTTCGTGCACGAGTTCCTCAAGCGCGCGCTCGAGGGCTACCGCTACGACGCCCATCCGATGGGCCGACTCGTCGCGTTCCTCGCGACGCTCTCCACCTTCTATACGGACGCGAAGGACGTGCGCAACGCCGAGATCCGCCGCGCGCACACCATCCGCATCATCGCGAAGATGCCGACGATCGCGGCGTGGGCGTACCGCCACTCGCTCGGTCGGCCGTACATCTACCCGAACAACGAGCTGTCGTACCCCGGCAACTTCCTCGCGATGCTGTTCCAGATCGCCGAGCCGAAGTACAAGCCGCATCCCGTGCTCGAGCGCGCGCTCGACGTGCTGTTCATCCTGCACGCCGATCACGAGCAGAACTGCTCCACCAGTGCAGCCCGTGGCGTGGGCTCGGCCGAGTCGGATCCGTACGTGTCGCTCGCGGCCGCGAGCGCGGCGCTCTATGGCCCGCTGCACGGCGGCGCCAACGAGGCCGTGCTGCGCATGTTGAAGAAGATCGGCAGCCTGAAGAACGTCCCCGACTTCATCGACTCGGTGAAGAAGGGCGAGGGCAAGCTGATGGGCTTCGGCCACCGCGTGTACAAGAACTACGACCCGCGCGCGAAGGTCATCAAGAACCTGGCCGACCAGGTGTTCGAGGTGACGGGTCGCAACCCGCTCCTCGACATCGCGCTCGAGCTCGAGAAGATCGCGCTGTCGGACGACTACTTCATCAAGCGCAAGCTCTACCCGAACGTGGACTTCTACTCGGGGCTCATCTACCAGGCGATGGGATTCCCCATGGAGATGTTCCCCGTGCTGTTCGCGATTCCCCGCGCATCCGGCTGGCTCGCCCAGTGGAGCGAGATGCTGGAGGACCCCGAGCAGAAGATCGCGCGGCCCCGCCAGGTCTACATGGGGCCCGACGAGCGGGCGTACGTTCCGCTCGACAAGCGCTGAGGCGCTCGTCGCCGTGCACGGGCACGGCGCCGTTGCATCCGCGTCGGCCAGCGCGGCATGATGGGCCGTGATGCGGGCGCGCGCGCCCGCCGAGGTGGACCATGGCCTGGCAGGACTTGCGGTGGTGGTGCGGTGCGCTCGCGATGGGCGTGCTCGTCGGTTGCGGTGGCGACGACGGCGGTGACGAGGGCGCCGACACGAGCGGCACGCAGGGCGACGACGACGACGACGACGACGGATCCGAGACGAGCCCCGGATCGACCGGCCCGGAGTCGACGGGCCCCGACGGGAGCTCGACCGATCCCGACGACTCGGGCGGCTCCGAGACCGGCGACGAGTCGTGCATCGACGACTGCAATCCCGGCGGCGTCGTGATCTGGCAGGCGAAGTGGGAGACCGATCAGTACGACACGACGCTCGCCGCGGCCGTGGGTGCGGACGGGCGCATCGTGATCGGCGGCGGCATCAACGAGCCCGAGCTGTGGCCGCCGACCGACGGCTTCTTCGCGGCGTGGGACCAGGACGGCAACGCGCTGCACGACGAGATGATCGGCGAGCGCGTGTACGGGGCCGTCGCGCTCGGCGTCGACGTCGTGTTCGCGGGCGAGACCGACGCGCAGGCGCTGTGGCTGTCGCGTCGCGATCCGGACGGCGCATCGGTGTGGGACAGCGTCGACGACAGCGGCACGATGACATTCGCGGGGCCGTTCATCGCGCTGCCGAACGACGAGCTCTTCGCGGCCGGCGGCACGGACACGAACGGCTACCTCGCGCACTACGACGACGCCGGCATGCAGATCACCTTCGCGCAGACGACGACGCCCGTGTACATCACGGCGGCGATCGCCGTGGCGACGGACGTGATCGTGCTGGGCGACGACGGGCTCGGCGGCTACTGGCTCGCGCGCATGGATCCCGACGGTACGACGGACTGGGAGCGCATGGGCGAGGGCGTGCCCACGGCGATGGCGATCAACGAGGACGACGAGATCGCGATCACGGCGATCGTGGCGACGGACATGTCGACGTACACCGCGATCCACCGGTGGGGCATCGACGGCACGATGACGTCGGACTACTCGATCGCGCAGGGCGACGCGGTGGTGCTCGACATCCTGCCGGTGACCGGCGGCGACCTGATCATGTCGGGCCACACCCAGCTGAACGGCATCCACTGCTGGATCGTGCGCACCGACCCGACCAACGCGACGGTGTGGCAGGTGATCTTCAACCAAGAGGACGCCGAATCGGAGTGCCGCACGGTCGACTTCGCCCCCGACGGCACCTACTACGCGGCCGGCAGCCGCAAATCGACGGTCGAGCCCGAAACGGGCGGCGAAGCGGTCACGGACCTCGACGCCTGGGTGATGCGCTTCGATCCCGAGTGATCGAAACCGGGAGTCGTGCATCTCCCTCGCCGCGGGCTACGCCCGTGGTGGAGGGTTGTCATGGTTCGCTTCGGAGGAGCGAGGGCGCGCGTGGGCGCGCTCGTGGTGATCGGGCTCGCGACGGGGGCGTGCAAGTCGGAGGGTGGTGGCGACGACGACGGGGCCGCGAGCGAGGAATCGGGCTCCGGCAGCGACGAGGGGGCGAGCAGCGACGAGTCGGGCGAGGCCTGCGTCGCGGACTGCAAGCCGGGCGGCACGGTGTTGTTCGAGACGACGATCGGCACGCCCATGGGCGACGACGGCACCGTCGCCGTCGCCGTGGACGCCGACGGACGCATGGCGATGGTGGGGTACAGCGTCGTCGATCCGTTCGAGGGCACCACGCAGGGCTTCTTGGTCCTCTACGAGGCCGACGGCACGTTCGCGTTCCAGCAGACGTACACCGATCACGCGCGTGGCGTCGCGTTCGCGACCGACGGCTCGGTCGTCGTCGGCGGCGACACCATCGGCGGCAATCCATGGCTGCGCGCCTACGACGGCACGGGCGCAATGGCGTGGGAGGCCATCGACACGACGCACGCCGAGGTGCAAGGCGGCGAGCTCGTGCGCGACCCCGACGGCGGATTCGTCATGGGCGGCGGCGACCTCACGGACGGGCTGATCATGCGCTTCGGCCCGACCGGCGAAGTGGTGTCGTTCGTCCAGACGCCGGTGAACATCTACGTCAGCGATCTGGTGGTGGTCGATGGTGGCGTCGTCGCCGTGGGCATGGACCCCAGTCTCGGCGTCGGATGGGGCGGACGCGTGGACGACAGCGGCGAGGTCGCCTGGACCGCGACGATCGGTGGCGGCAACTGGGCCGCGGTGTCACTCGCCGGCGACGGCAACGTCGCGATCGTGGCGAACTCGCCGGTGAACACGTCGCGCCTGCAGATCTACGACCCCGACGGCACGCTCCTCATCTCGGGCGACCTGCCGCGACCGATGGCGGTCGCCTACGACCTCGTCGTGCTGCCGGACGGCAACATCGTCGTCGTCGGTGCGTCGGGGGACTTCCTCGATCGCGCCTACATCGCGCGCATGGACGCCATCGACTCGTTCGCGTGGGAGCACGACCTCGCCGTCGAGCCGGGCAGCTCCCAGTACTACGACATCGCGCTCGCGCCCGACGGCACGCTCGTCGCCACCGGATCGCGGGCGGTCGCCGTCAGCGGCAACGTCGACGCGTGGATCCAGCGCCTCGCACCGGGCTGAGGCCGTGGCGATCCGCGCCCGATCGCACGATCACGAACATCGTTCTGAACAGCGACCGAAGTCCATCTGCGCGCCCACGAACACGCTCGACGCAGCTTGACTGCGCGTCGGCGCGTGAGCACCGTGGGCAAGTGCCGAGAAGATCGGTCGTTCGGACGTTCGCGTTGTCGCTCGCCTTCGCTTGTCAACGCCAGGTCGACGATCAGACGCCCAACGTCCGGCCGGATGACGCCGAGGAGCTCTGCAGTTCGAGATGCGACCGTGACCTCGAGTGCGAGCCCGGATCCTATCCGTCGCACGACGAGTGCGTCGAGAACTGTGTGCAGAGCCCCGACTGGGTGAACGACTGCGAAGCGACGCTGCGCGTGGAACTGCAGTGCATCAACGCGTTGAGTTGCGCAGAGTACACGGATCCGACGACCTCCCAGTGCCTCGACGAAATCGAAGCCTACTCCAGCTGCGTCGCGCAGGAGGACGACGGATGAAGGTCGTATTGTCGCGAGTGACGTTGCTCGCATCGGCGTCCGTGGCGGGTGACGCCCTGACGTCGATCTTCCTACATACCCCTGATCGATCCCCTACGCGGCTTTCCGTCGTGCAGTACCGGCCTGGGTCATCGATCAGGCCCGCGCGTCGAGCAGCTCGTGCAGCTTGCCGATCACCGCGGTCGGATCGGCGCCGAGGCGTACCGGCGTGTTCGCGTGGGCCACGGGGAAGCCCAGCGCGCCTTCGTGGTAGCGCGTCTTGAACTCCGTGAACTTGAGGCCGTGCGCCGTCGAGATCACGATCGTGCGGTCCTTGCGATCGATCGTGCCCGCGCGCACCAGCTTCTCGAGGCACGCCAGAGCGACGCCCGTGTGCGGGCAGTTGAACATGCCCGTGCGATCGGCCCGCGCCACCGCATCGGCCAGCTCGGCCTCGCTCGCCTGCTCCACCACGCCGTCGAACTCCACGAGCGCCTTGATCGCCTTGCCGCGACTCACCGGATCGCCGATCTGGATCGCCGACGCGAGCGTCGGCTCGGCGCGCACCGCCTCGAAGTCGTCCTCCGACAGCGCGTGCCCGGCCGCCTGCGCGCGCTGCCACGCGCGCCACAGCGGGTTCGCGCGCTCGGCCTGACAACACGCGAGCCGCGGCAGCTTGTCGATGAGCCCGAGCTCGCGCAGCTGCAGGAAGCCCTTCGCGATCGCGCTGGTGTTGCCCAGGTTGCCGCCCGGCACGAGCACCCAGTCGGGCACCTCCCAGTCGAACTGCTGCACGATCTCGATCGCGATCGTCTTCTGCCCCTCGACGCGCAGGCTGTTCATCGAGTTCGCGAGGTAGATCGTCGGGTCCTCGGTGAGCGCCTGCACCACGCGCATGCACCCGTCGAAATCGGTCGCGAGGCTGCCGACGATCGCTCCGTTCGCGAGCGGCTGCACGAGCTGCGCCGCCGTCACCTTCGCCTCGGGCAACAGCACGACGACCGGAATGCCCGCCGCCGCGCCGTAGGCCGCGAGCGCGGCCGACGTGTCACCGGTGGACGCGCACGCGACCGCGCGAATCGGCTTGCCCTCCGCGATCATCTGCTTCACGCACGACACGAGCACCGTCATGCCGAGGTCCTTGAACGACCCCGTATGGCTCGTGCCGCACTGCTTGATCCACAGGTCCTCCTGCCCGATCGACCGGCCGTAGCGCTCGGCCCAGAAGAGGTTCGTGCCGCCCTCGAGCAGCGACACCACGTTGTCGTCGGCGACGTGCGGCGCGACCCACTCCTTCTTGCCCCACACGCCCGAGCCGTGGGGCCAGCTCGTGCGCAGCCAGCGTTCGTCGAACAGCTTCATCCACGCCGCAGGCGAGCGCGCGCGCAGGGCGGCCGTGTCGTGCACCACCTCGAGCAGCCCGCTGCACGTGGGGCACCGATAGATCACGTCCGTGAGCGCGAACCGGCCCGGGCACCCGGACGCGCAGGCGAAGTGGGCCGCGTACTGCATGCCGAGAAACCATAGCGCACGCGCGATGCGCTAGACTCGTGCGACCGGTTTGCGCCGCCATCTCGCATCGCCGCGTCTGCGACGTCGCTGGCTCACCGCCGCGATCGGCCTCGTCCTCACGTTCTTCCCGCTGTTCGGCACCCTCGGCTACGAGCACGCGTTCGTGCTCGCTCCGCTCGCGACGCTCGGTGGGATCGCGGTCGGCGTCGACACGGTGAGGGACGCACGGACCAAGGGCGGCGCGACCGTCCGCGCGCTGCTCGGCGCGGGGCTCGGCGAGCTCGTGATCCTGTGCGCCATCGCGCTCGCGGTGCCGATCGTCGGCCAGCTGTGGCGACCGAGCTGCGATCCGTACGGCGGCGTCGTGTTCTTCTTGATCGGGCCCGTCACGTCCGGCGCGCTCGGGCTCGTCGCCGGGCTGTGGGGCGGCGTGCTCGCCCGCAGGCGCGCGCGTCAGCTCGCGATCGGGATGGCGCCGATGATCGCGTGCACGGCGATCGGACTGTGGCGCCTGTACGCCGAGCCGTCCGTGTTCGCGTACGACCCGTTCTTCGGCTACTTCTCCGGCTCGATCTACGACGAGGCCGTCGGCCGGACCTACCTCGTCTATCGGGCGTACAACGTGCTGTGCGCCGCGGTGGCGCTCTTCGCCCTGCACGCGTGGGCGGTGCCCGAGCTCGACGTGCGTCCGCCCCGGCTGCACCGCCGGCGACTGCTGGAAGAGCTCGCGCCGTGGCTGCTGCTCCTGCCCGCGCTCGGCATGGGCCTGCGTGCATCGAAGCTGGGCTTCACGTCGGACTTCGAGTCCGTCACCGACGTGCTGTCGGGCACGATGGAGACCGAGCACTTCGTGCTGCACTACAACCCGCGCTCCGCGGACGCGCGAGAGATCGCCGCCATCGCGCGCGAGCACGAGTTCGCGTGGGCGGAGCTGCGCGCGCAGATGAACGGACGCGAGCCCGCCGAGCGCGTGCACAGCTTCCTCTTCGCGAACCCCGACCAGAAGCGCAAGCTGATGGGCGCGGGCACGGCCCAGATCGCGGCGCCGTGGCGCCACCAGATCTACCTCGATCACCGAGCGTTCCCCCACCCCGTGCTGCAGCACGAGCTCGCCCACGTCTTCGGCGAGACGATCGGCGACTCGCTGCTCGGCGTGAGCCGCAGCGGCCTGCACGTCAACATGGGCCTCATCGAGGGCTTCGCGACCGCGATGGCACCGCGCGAGTCGGACCGCCTCGACCTGCACGATCAGGCCACCGTGCTCGAGCGGCTCGGCAAGCGTCCGCCGCTCGAGCTCATCATGGGCCCGCGGTTCTTCACGCGCGCGTCGTCGGTCGCGTACACGGCCGCGGGCTCGTTCTGCCTGTGGCTCGTCGAGACCCGCGGCTTCGAGCCGATGGCGCTCCTGTACCGCAGTGCCGGCGACTTCGAGGCCGCCTACGGCGAGTCGCTCGCGTCGCTGGAGACGCAGTGGCTCGCGTTCCTCGCCGCGCGCGAGGGCCCCACCGACGCCGACGTCGACGCGGAGACCCAGCGATTCCGCCGCACGTCGGTGTTCGAGCGCCCGTGCGCGCATCGAGCCGCCGACGTGCGCAACGAGATCGAGCGCGCGAACGCCCGCGGCGAATTCGAGGACGCGATCGTCGGCTGGCGCGAGCTGTGTGCGATCGAGCCCGAGCAGCCCGAGCACACGCTCGGCCTCGGTCACGCGCTCGCGATCGCGGGCCGCTACGACGAGGCCGGCCAGGTGTTCACCGACGCCGCGACCGCACCGGAGCTCGCGACCACGCAGATCGCCGCGATCGCGGAGCGGCAGGGCGACGTCGCGCTCGCGCTCGGCGATCTCGCGGGCGCGAAGGCGGCGTACGAGCGCGCGCTCGCGCAGCCGCAGTCGGAAGCGCGGCGACGCGTGCTGCAGCTGCGCATCGAAGGCGCGTCGGACCCCGAGCTCGCCCCGCTCGTGCTCGCCTACCTCGCGCCGTTCGACGCGACCGGCAACGAGGAGGTGCGAGCCGTGCGGTCGACGCATGCAGCCGCCGAGATCGCCCGGCGAGCGGGCCACCGCGCCCTGGGCGACTACCTGCTCGCGCGCCAGCTGCTCAACGTGCAGGCCCACGAGGCCGCCGTGCCGCTGCTGCAGAGCAGCCTCGCGCCGGCGGCGGGCGAGCCCGCGCTGCCGAGCATCGAGTACGTGCGTGCGGCCCACCTCGCGCTCGTCGGCGCGCTCGTGCAGGGCGATCGCTTCGACGAGGCGCACCAGGTCGTCGCGCGCCTCGCCGCGCTGCCGGAGCAGGGCAACGGCCACCGCGCGGCCACGCTCGAGTGGCAGCGCCGGATCGACTTCTTCGCGGGCTACCCCGGCCCCTAGCTCACATGCCGCGGGTGATCCGCCACGCTCGACCGTCGCGCACGAGCTCGAACATCGCGTGATCCTGCTTGCGCGTGTGCTTGCCGTCCACCCGCACGTCGCCCGACGCCTCGTCGACGAGCGGCTGCAGGCGGAAGCTCGCGTCGATCCACACGCGCACCGACGCGCGATCCTTGTTCACGTGGACCTCGAGGTAGTCGATCGTGAAGCGCACCGCCTCGAGCTGGGCCATGCGCGTGCGCAGGAGCGGCCCGAGCTCGCCGTACTCGACGTCGTCGCCGGGATCGTCGGTACCGGCGGTGTCGTAGTACGTCGGGTGCGCCGTCGCGAGCACGCCCGTCGCGTCGCGCCGCACGAACGCGGTGCGATAGCGTTCGAGCACCGCGAGGATGTCGCGGTTCTCGGGCGTGTCGGGGATCTCGGTGCCGGGGATCGTCGGCTCCTTCTTGCATGCCGTGACGGTCGGCAACGCGAACACGCCGGCGAGCGCGAGCGCGAGCGCGCGGAGCCACATCGGTACGGAACGGCGGCTCGAGGAGCGGAGGGCGAGGAGTCGCGGCATGGGGTCTCGGAGGCGAGTCGAGCGAAGCGCGAGCGAGCGCGAGGGATGCCGTGCAAGTGCGCGGCCGACGGACGCTACGCCAAAAAATGCCGGGATCCAAAGCGTCCCTGGGACCGACGGGACGGCCCGTGGCGTGCCATTTTGGCAGCCTGACCGAGTGAAGCCTGTCAGGCCGTCGCGGACGCGCGGCCGTGCGTGACGAGACTGCGCGTCCCTCGGAGTATCATCGTCCGGTGAGCATCGAGGCCCGTCTGCACCCGCGCCTGTCGATCGACGCGACGGCGGATCTCATCGGCGAGGAAGTCGTGCTCGGCCGCGTGGTCGGCGACATCAGCCTCGGGGGGTGTCGATTCGGCGGACCCGGTTGGGAGCAGCCCGGCACCGAGGTGCAGATGGTGTTCTCGTTCCCCAACCTGCGCGTGCACCTGCCGTTGTCGGGCATCGTCGTGCGCTCCACCGACCACGATCTCGCGGTGCGCTTCCACAACCTGAGCGACGAGCAGAAGTGGGCGCTGCGCAAGCACCTGCGCGATCTCCAGAACCAGGCGGGCGCCGGATGAGCGCGACGCTCTCACCCGAGCAGTCGCGCTGGGTGGAGCAGTTCGTGCCGACGGTCGTCGAGCTCGCCCATCACATCGCGCGGCGCGTGCCGAACGTCACCGAGGACGATCTCGTCAGCGCGGGCTACGAAGGGCTCGTGCAGGCTGCCCTGCGCTACGAGCCGGCGAGCGGCGTGCCGTTCGCCGCGTGGGCGCACTATCGAGTGCGCGGGGCGATGATCGACGCGGGCCGGCGCGCGACGCCCGAGATCCGCCGCCGCGCGCGGGCACTGCGGGCACTCGAAGCGACCCAGGCGCTGCTCGAGCACGCGCAGCGCAAGCTCGTGCACCGTGACGCGGTCGATCCACGATCGCTGCGCGAGCGCGTCGAAGCGGCCGCTCAGCTCGTCGCGCAGACGACGACCGCGGTCCTCCTGTCGCGCGTCGCGCCGATGGATCCCGACCTCCTCGTCGAGACGGCGCCGGACGTCGAGACGCGCATCGCGGATGCCCAGGAGCTCGCCGCCGTGCAGCGGGCGCTCGACGCCTGCACTGCCGAGGAGCGTGCGCTGTACGACGGGCTCTACGCGCGCGGGCTGTCGATGCACGAGTACGCGATGGAGTGCGGCAAGAGCACGAGCACCGTCTCGCGCCACCACGCGAAGCTGCTCTCGCGACTGTCCGAGCTGCTGCGTCGTGCCCCACCGCCGTCCGAGCGCCCTGCCCCGCTGCCGCCGGCCGAGGTGCCCGCGCGCACGGCCCCGCGCGGCGTCGGGCTCGGGCCCCGCGGACCTCCGCCCCCGCGCGATTCTTGAGTCCGTCCCGCGCTTCGACCGAAACTGGGCTCGATGCACCGATGGTCCGCGCGCGTGCTCGTCGGTGTCGCCCTGTCGGGCGGGTGTCGCGACGTCGACGCTCCTGCGCCGCGCACGTCCGTGGCGCCCGACAAGGCGGAGATCTACGGCGACGCCGTGCTCGTGCCCACGCGCGCCGGCGAGGCTGCGCGGGCGGAGCTGGCCGCGGCCGGCGAGATCGCGGCCGCGATCCGAGCGGCCGGCTGGATCGACGACGTCCACGTCGACGTCGAGGCGGCGGGCCGTGTCGTGATCGCCGGACGCATCGGCGCGTCGGTCGACGCGGACGCGCTGCGCGACGACGTCACCACCGTGATCGACGGCGTGCTCGGTGCGAACGACGAGCGCACGCTCGTGCTCGCGGTCGGCCGCGAGCACGACGCGCCGACGCGCGAGCGTCGGATGATCCCGCTCGTGCTCGCGGCGATCGGATTCGGCGCCAGCGCAGGGATCGCGATCGATCGCGCGCTGCGACGGCGTCGCTGGCGGGCGCGGGCGCGCAGTCGCTCACGCGGCGCTGCGTGAGCGGAACGCGAGCAGCACGCGCTCGGCGTAGCCCTGGTAGTCGCCGAGCGCCGGCCCGAGGCCGTGCTCGAGCGCAATCGTCACGCCGACGAGGTCGTTGTGCACGAGCGTGTGCTCGATGCGCGCGACGATGCCGAGCACGCGGCGACCGTAGTCGGCCACCACGACGCCGAGCTCCGGCGCGCGCTGACCGAGCAGCTCGGAAGTGACGACCAGGAACGTCAGGAACCGCTGCAGTCGATCGGCCGTGGCCTCGAACGTCGCGAGCGCGTCGCGGACCGCACCGCACCGCAGCGCGTGGGCGATCTGGGTGCAGTCGATCGCCAGGCTCTCCGCGAACGGGCCCGCGCTCTCTGCCGTCCTGTAGGCGAGTTCCTCGGCCTGGGTCATGTGCGAGTCATCGCCCCCACCTCCCGAAGCTTGAGGCGCAATCGAGCCGCCGGTCGCCCGGCTCGGCCCGGTTCCGGCCACGGCCCGCGGGACCGTGGGATATGCTCGCGGCCGTGCGCCCCCTGCTCATCGCCACCGTCGCATCGTTCGTCCTTTCGATCGCCGGCTCGGCCGCGGGCGAGGAAAAGGATCCGCGCGTCGAGGCGTGCGCGGGCAAGAGCGACGGTGCGACGTGTGTCGCAAAGCATCCCGTGAAGGAGGAGGGCAAGGACCTGCGCTTCCGCGACGAGCCGGGCACGTGTCAGCCCGAAGAGTGCTGCGAGCTCGACTACTCGCAGGGCAGCCCGCCGAAGAGCGTCTGTGCCGCGTGCTTGTCGTGCAAGCCGGGCGCTCCGCTGCCACCCCCCGGCGACGGCAAGGCCGACGGCGGCGACGTCGAGCCGCCGCGCACGAGCGACGGCGAGGAGCCACCGCCGACGTCACCGGGCAAGAAGGGGTGTGCGGTCGGGGAGTCCGGCGCGCCCTTCGGCGCGCTCGTCCTCCTCGTGCTCGCGGCGATCAACCGCCGCAATACTCCGCCTCGTTCTTCTTGATCTCCTTCACCTGCGCCTTCGCGGCGTCGACCCACTCCTGGGTCGCCGACGGATAGCCGCCGTGCTGGACGAGATCGAAGCACTGCAACGCGAGATCGCACTCGCCGCGGGCCGTGTACGCCAGCGCCGAGTAGTACAGCGCGTACGCGACGAAGTCGTCCTCGGGAGACTCGACGATCACCTCGTACCACTCGGATAGCGCCTCGAAGTACTTCGACTGCATGTACTCGGCGGTGCCCGCCCAGAAGCGCACCTCGGCCGTGCGCGCGTGGCCGGGATGGTTCGTCATCCACTTCGAGAACAGGCTGCCCGCCTTCGCGAACTCGCCGGCGTCGAACACCGCGTACGCCTCGCCGAACTCGTCGTCGGCCGACTTCCCCTTCGGCGCGGGCTCGACCGGCTTGCTGCCCGCGTCCTTGTTCGTGTCGTCGAACGTGAACACGAACGTGTCGATCGACTCGGCCTTGTACTTGCCCTTCGGCGTGAGATCGAGCGTCTTGCCCTTGTACGTCGTCCACGTCGTGGAAGTCGACGCGACCTCGGCCCAGACGCGTGCCTCGGAGCCCGACAGCGCCGCGCCGCCGTCACCGAGCAGCGCCTCGCCACCGTCGGCGACGGTGAACGACATCACCTCGTTCGTGCCGGGCTTGCCGGGCGTCCAGGTCTTGCCGTCCTTGATCTGGACGTAGACCTTGAGCGTCGCGCCGGTCCGATTGCGTACGGAGAGCTGGCGCTCCGAGAAGCTCGTGAGCTTCGGCTTGGGCGCCTCCTTGGGCTCGACGACGGCGTACGCCGCGGAGCCACCGATGCCGTTCGTGCCGTACTTCATCCACACGTGGCCGTCCTCGCCCCACCACGTGTCCCACGAGTTGCGCACGAGCCACGCGCCACGCTTGTCGTCCCAACCGACGATCGTCACCGCATGGTTCGGCGAGCCGTCGATTCCCTCGTCGAACACGCCGCCCGAGTACATCGTGAACGTCGACGTGACGTGCATCGTCGACACGACCGGTCCGTACTTGCACAGCGCGGCTTTGATGTCATCGACGTCGGCGACGTACTTCTGGTCGTCGACGAAGCCCCACGTCGCGATCTTGTTCTTGGGCTTGAGCTTCTTGTTGCACTTGTCGTCCTTCTCCTTGTACGGCACCTCGGACTCGAGCGCGGAGCCGTTCTTGCGGAGATAGTCGAACACCATGACGGTGTAGCCACCGCCGCACGTGCCGATGTCGAAGCCGTCGTCGGCCACCGCGCAGTCGACGAGGTACTGCTCGGAGAAGTCGAGCCCCTTGTCGTAACCATCGGCGATGTTCTTGATGCCCTCGAACACCGCGAGCGTCGAGAACGCCCAGCAGCTGCCGCAGCTGCCCTGCGAGCGCGGCGGCGAAAGGTACTCCTTCCAGCTCCACGCCGTCGCGGACGGCGAGCACACCGCGTCGCCGACCTGGGGCTGGATCGGGTTCTCGACGTCGTGCGAGCTCTGGCCCTTCTTCGGCTCGACCACCGGCGCGCCGACCGGACCGTCGGGCATCACGGCCTTCGGCTTGCGCAGCGCCATCGACATGAGCGTGGGCGCACCGCGAACGCCTCGCTTGCGCACCACCTCGCGCGCGACCTCGTTCTGCTTTCGCATGCGCGACAGCATGTCGGGCGGCTCCTTGAGGCCCGTCAGACTCGTGATCGGCACGTCGAGCGCGCGCGTGTAGCCGACGGTGAACTTCTTGCCCTTCGCCTTGATCTGCTTGCGCACGTCCGCGAGCTTCGCTCGCACCGCGCCTGAGGCCTTCTTCTCGCGCGTCTCCAGCTCCGTCTTGTTCTTGCGCGTCGTGAACGCGGTGACCGGCAGCTTCTTCGTCGCGCGTCGCGTGACGCCGCTCGTCTTGCCGGTCGGCTTGCCCGTCGGCTTGCTCGTCGTCTTGCCCTTCGGCGTCGCTCGCATGGTGCGCTTCACACCGCTGATCGTCGGCGGCTTGCCGTCGTTGACGGCCTTCATCCGGATCGCGGTGGCGGGGCTCGGGCCGCGTGCGCCCGGGATCACGGGCGGAGCCGCGGCCGCCTTCGCCTTCGCGGACGACGTGGGCGGCTTGCGATGCGCCCCCGAGGTCGTGGGCGCACCGACGGCGACGAACATGCCCGTGTCGAAGTCCTCGACCTCGTCGAGCAGCGCTGCGTCGCCGTCGCTTTCGACGTACGCGCGAGCGGCTTCGAGGTCGGCGGTCTGGAGCTCGAGGCCGAGCAGGAGCAACGATTCGATCAACATCGACGAGGTCTCCGGGGAAGGCGAGCGCGAGGTTTCGACGAGCCTACTCCCGAAGACGGTGCTGCCGAAAGCGGATATTCAGCCGCTCGATCTTAACGATCGCGGGCGTGGACCTATCTTTCCGCTCAGCGCCGCGATGGCTATCTTTCCGCTCAGCGCCGCGATGGCTAGCTTGGCGCTCAGCGCCGCGATGGCTATCGCTCGCGCGGGTCGAGCACGATCGACTTCGCGGGCGCGTCCCCTTGCGGTTCCCACACCCGCTCGATGTACGCGAGGTTCTTCGCGGCCTTGGCATTGCCGGGCAGGAGCGCGCTCGCCTGCACGAGCGCGAGCCCGACGATCGCGCCTGCGGCCAACCCGACGAGCGTGCGGCCACGCGCATCGATCGCGCGCACCAGCGCGAACGCGACCGCGATCACACCGGTCGCGACGACGACGGCGACGAGGTCGAATCCGGGCAGCATCGCAAACGCGGCATAGGGCCGCAGCTCGCCCCGGAACAGCGGCACGAGCACCTCCGAGAGCGGCGCATCGACGGCAGAGAGGTCGAGGTGCGGCCACAGGTTGGCGGCGAGCCCGTTGGCGACGGCGGCATACACCGCGAGCGCGGACGTGCACGCGACGAGGGCCGGGCGCGCTCGGATCCGACCGAAGAGCGCCGCCCACCCCATGACGAGCGAGGGCAGCGCGATCACGAAGTAGCGCGGCCCGACGCGCCAGCCCCCCTCGAACGACAGGCTCGCGTTGACCCAGAGATAGACGAGGACGATCCCGAGGTGCACGCCCGCCTCGAGCCGTCGCGCTCCGCCCTCGCGGACGATCCAGACGAGTCCCGCGATCGCGAGCACGGCGGTCGGTGCCCAGAAGAGCAGGCCACCGTCGGGCGACAACAGCTGCGTCCACGTGCCGTGGACCGACGGCCACGACAAACCGAGCAAGCCCTGGGCGTGCTTCGCCGCGAACTCGGCCTCGGTCGCGTGGTGGTAGCCGGTGGCCCACGGCGATCCGAACGCGATGCGGTGGTAGTTCGCGAGCAATGCGATCGGCACGAGCGCGCCGACGACCGCCGCGATCGCCGGACCGCGAGCCTCGCGATCGCGCAGCCGCGCGGCGATCGCCACACCGATCGGGATCGCGGCGAACACCGCCGCGTACTCCACCGCGACGGCAGCGCCCGCCAGCGCGCCACCGAGGAGCGCGTGGTACTTCCGCACCGCGGGCAGGCCGGGCTCGCCGATCGCGGGCACGAGTCGCACGAGGCCGACGTGCAGCAGCGCAGCCGCGAGCGCGTGGCCGTAGAGCACGTGCGCGTAGGCCAGCAGCGGCGTGGCGAGCACGAGCATCAGCACCGCCGCTGCAGCCGCGGCCGCCCCGAACGCGCGCGCGTGTCGACGATGGAGCGCCGTCGCGAGCACGAACGTCGGCACGACGCTGCCGAACACGCGCGTCCACCACGTCAGGTCGCGCAGCGTGAGCTCGCGGTCCCGCCAGCTCGCGACCGAGCGCGCTGCACCGACGCCCACGATCGCCGCGACGGTCGTGCCGGGCGGCTTGTTGGGATAGAGGTGGCCGTCGGGGCCCTTCGCGGTGTCCGGGCCGAATCGCACGCCGTACTTGCGCTGGTCGTCGATGTACCAGACGCCGTCGTCGATGCGGGCGAGCGCCTGGAGGATCCGCGGCAGCTCGTTCGCGTTCTGGATCTGCTCGAAGTACGGGAACGTCGCGCCGAGGCCGAGGACGAGCGCCACCTTCAGCCCGAACGGCCAGACCGGCGGCGGCGCGCCCACGCTCACGGAGGGCTCACCCCTCGCCCTTGTTCGGTCCGGGCGTCTCGCCGGGCGGCAGGCTCTGCTGCGCGCCGACCTTCTTCTTGAGGGCCGCGAGCGCGTCGTCGAGGTCGCTCTCGCCGGCGAGGCTCGCGAGCTTCGCGTCGACCTCGGCTTCCTTCACGTCCTCGGACAGCTCGGCCTGCACCTCGTTGAGCGCCTCGAGCGAGGCGATGCGCGCCTCGATCTCGTCGATGCGCGACACCGTACCGCCGTCGCTGATCCGTCCCGGCCCGACGCCGCGCTTCGCCGCGCGCGCCTGGGCCATCAGCGAGCCGCGTCGCAGGTTCAACACCTTGAGCTTCTGTTTCGACGTCGCGACGTTCTTCTGCATGCTCTCGGCGAGCACCGTCTGCTCCTGCAACGCCTGCTCGGTGTCCGTCTTCTGCTGGCCGAGGTCGGCCTTCTTCTTGAGGGCCTGACGCGCGAGGTTCTCGTCGCCGAGCCGCAGCGCCTGCTCGGCGCGCTTCTCCCAGTCGCTCTCTTCCTTCGCGAGCGTCTCGACCTTGCGCTCCATCATCTTGCGATCGACCACCGCCTGGCGGAGATCCTTCTCGGCTTCCTGGATCTGCGCCGCGAGGTCGTCGAGCATCAGCGCGACCTCGGTGCCGGGATCGGACATCGACTCGACCGCGTCGTTGAGGCTGCTCGAGATGCTGTTCTTGATCCGGCTCAGCAGGCCGGGCTTCTTGTCGCTCATCGTGCTCCGTGGCCCGCGCCGCGCCCGCGGCCGCCGAGGGTCCAAGCGTACCAAGTCGGCCCGCGCTCGCCAGCTTCCCGAGCGCCACGGGCGTTCGTCGGATGCGCACGCGGACCGGCTATGCTCCGGCGCGCGTGGGAATACCGGACCGCGAGCACGGGTCGGAGCTCCGCTTGGCCGGCGTGTACGGCCACGCCGAGGCGCGCCAGCGGCTGGCGCGGGCGATCGCTCGCGCGCAGCTGCACCACTCGATGATCTTCGTGGGGCCGCGCGGCGTCGGCAAGGCCACCGTCGCCCGCGCCCTCGCTCGCGGGCTGCACTGCGCGGTGCAACCGGGGGTCGGCTGTCGCGCGTGCGCGAGCTGTCGGCGCATCGACGCGGATCTGCACGCCGGCGTCGAGTGGATCCGGCCGGAGGCGCCCGGCGGCAAGATCAAGGTGGAGGTCGCGCGCGAGCTCGCGACGCGACTGCTCTCGGCGCCGTTCGAGGGCGACGCGCACGTCGTCGTGTTCGATCCCGCCGAGGCGCTCACCGAGCAGGCCTGGAACGCGCTCTTGAAGACGATCGAAGAGCCGCGCCCGGGCGTGCACTTCGTCTCGATCGCACAGGGGCTCGACGGGATCCTGCCGACGATCCTCTCGCGCTCCGCGGTCGCACGCTTCGGTCGCATCGGCGACGACGACGTCGCGAGCGTGCTCGACGACGTGCTCGCGCGTCGCGAGCCCGACCCCCAAGGGGCTCCCGCGAGTGAGGACGGGGTCGTCGCCGAGGTGCCCGCGGCGCGCCGCGAGCTCGCGATGCGACTGGCCGACGGCAGCCCCGGCCTCGCGGTCGAGCTCGCGCTCGATCCGTCGCTGGACGGGATCCATCGCTTGCTCGCCGAGGCGATGGACGCCGTGCGGCGCGGGCCCGCAGCGATCTTCGCCGGTGATCGCGGCGGGCTCGGGCAGGCGTTCGCCGAGGCGAGCGCGGGGCCGACCACCGGCAAGCCGGCGCGCGAGCGACAGGCGGTCGCGCGCATGACGGAGCTGTGGCTGCTGCACCTGCGCGAGCGCATGCGCGGGCGCGAGGGCGTGCCCGATCTCGGCGCGCGCCTGCGGGCCGACGACGGCGCGTCGGGATCGCTCTTCGCCGCGACGCTGCTGCTCGAGCTGCAGGATCGGCTCGAGCGCAACGCGAACGCGCGGCTCGTGCTCGAGTACGCGCTGTTGGAGCTCGATCGTGCTGGCACCTGAGATGACGCTCGCGGCCGCGCTGCGCGACGTGGCCCACGCCGACGCGCGCGTGCGCGGCGACGGGGCGCGCAACCTCGCGCCGGCGCTCTTGGCCGAGCTGCAGCGGCCCGGGCCCGCGTGGCACGCCGACGAGGATCACCCGCAGGGCGCCGACGTCCGGGCCGCGCTCTTGCGTGCGACCGACGATGCCGATCCGCAGGTGAAGGGCCTCGCCGCCGTGGGGCTCGGACTGCTCGGGCGCGCGGAGGTCGTCGAGATCGTGGTGCCGTGGATCGCGATCGCGGCCGAGGATCCGGCGAGCGAGTTCCTGCGCGAGACGGCGATCATCACGCTGTCGTTCGTGGGCGCCGCGGCACCCGCGACGGAGCTCGAGCTGCGCGACTCGATCGCCCACCGGCTGCGCGACGCGTTGCGCTCGAGCCTGCCCGACGTTCGTTTTCAAGCCGCGCTCGCGCTCGTCGAGGTCGACGGCACCGCCGCGACGACGACGCTGCTCGCCGCGCTCGCCACCGAGGCGAACGAGCGCGTGCGCGAGCAGATCGTCGTCGCGCTCGCGCACCTGCCGAAGTTGGACACCGTCGCGTGCGATCGACTCGCCGACATCGTCGCGTCCACCGAGGAGGGCCCACACGGCATCGGCTTCGAGGCGGCGCTCGTGCTCGCCGCCCATCGCCGCGCCGAGGGCAGCGCGCGGCTCGTCCGTGCGCTCCACCACCGCGGCGAGCGTGACCGCGCGCTCGAGGCCCTCGCCGTGCTCGGACCCGCGGCCGGCACCGAGGCGGCGGCCGGGGCGAGCCGGCTCGCGCGGGGCTGGCTCACGCCCGCGATCACCCGCGTTCGCGCCGCGTATGCGTGGGCGGCGGTCGAGGGCGCGAGCCCGACGGGCGATCACCCGGGCGCCCGGCGCCTGCGCCGATGGGGCTGGCACCCGCGGCCCGCGGTCCGCGAGGCCGTCGCCGATGCCCTGCGGGCCCTCGCGGCCGCCCGCGACGGCGCGGGCCGGGCCGCTCCGGCGGCTTGACGCGCGCCCGGACGCTGTCCCATGCTCTGCCGCCCCGCGACCCTCTCGGTCCGCGGGACGCGGAGACTCGCCATGAACCTGCAACCCGGCATGCTCGGCAAGAAGCTCGGGATGACCCAGATTTTCCTCGCGGACGGCACGCGCGTGCCCGTGACGGTCGTGTCCGTCAAGGGCAACACCGTGGTGGCGCACCGCACCGTCGAGCGCGACGGTTACGCGGCGCTGCAGATCGGGTTCGACGAGCAGAAGCCCACGCGCATGACGAAGGCCGACCTCGGTCGTTTCAAGGCCGCGAACACGGCTCCGCGCAAGTTCGTCCGCGAGTTCCGCGTCGAGCCGGCGACGCTCGAGAAGTTCCCGGTCGGCAGCGAGGTCGCGCTCGACGTGTTCAAGGAGGGCCAGTTCGTCGACGTGGTCGGCACGTCGAAGGGCAAGGGCTTCCAGGGCGGGCTCAAGCGCCACAAGATGGGCGGCAAGCCGAACACGCACGGCGTGCACGAGTACTTCCGCCACGGTGGATCGATCGGCTGTCGCCTGACGCCCGGTCGCGTGCATCCCGGCAAGCGCATGCCCGGCCAGATGGGCAACGTGCAGCTCACTGCCCAGAACCTGCAGGTCGCGAAGACGGTCGCCGATCACGGCGTGCTGCTCGTGCGCGGCACGGTGCCGGGCGGCAACGGCAGCTACCTCGTGCTGCACCCGGCCCGCAAGGTGTCGATCCGCAAGGGCCACGGCACCGAGAAGCGGGAAAAAGCCTAGGCCTTCGCGCCGAACGGCGCGGATGGAGAGCCCGGGCGATGGCCCGCAGCAAGACGAAGCTCGGCGATCGCGAAGCGCGGCACGACTCGGCGTATCGCCGGGCGAAGAGCGAGGGCTTCGCGGCGCGGGCCGTGTTCAAGCTCGAGGAGCTCGACAAGAAGTACAAGCTGCTCGTGCCGGGCCGGCGCGTGCTCGATCTCGGGTGTTGGCCGGGGTCGTGGATGCAGTACGCCGCCGAGCGCGTCGGCGCCGACGGGTTCGTGTTCGGCATCGACAAGCGCGCGGTCGAGATCGCGTTGCCGGCGTGGACGGAGTCGCGGGTCGGTGACGTCGACGAGCTCGATGCGACGGCCTTGATGGCCGAGCACGGGCCGTTCGACGTCGTGCTGTCCGACATGGCGCCGCACACCACGGGCGATCGCGCGAGCGACGTGTTCCACAGCGAGTCGCTGTTCGAGCGCGCGCTCGTCATCGCGCGCACGGTCATGCGGCCCGGCGGGCACTTCGCGGCCAAGGTGTTCCAGGGCGGCGGCTTCCCCAAGCTGATCGCGGACGTGCGCGCCGCGTTCGCGGAGGGTCGCGCCGTGCACGTCGAGGCCACGCGCTCGGGCAGCACCGAGCAGTACATCGTGGGCCGCGGCCTCAAGGCGAACGCCCGACTCGAGTAGCGTCACTGCACGACGACGGCGGTGTCGCCGTCGAGTGGCGGGA
The DNA here is from genome assembly GCA_964468635.1 of uncultured Nannocystaceae bacterium. Lineage (GTDB taxonomy): Bacteria > Myxococcota_A > Polyangia > Nannocystales > Nannocystaceae > Xiheibacterium. The sequence continues at coordinate 12,865 of CAYXVR010000072.1, read as the reverse complement.
TCTCGAGGATCAGCTCGCCGGTCCGTTCGTTGCGGATCCGCCACGGATGGGTCTCGTAGCTCTGGATGCTCCAGTCGTTGTCGCCGGAGACGACCTGGTAGCTCACCTCGGCGCACTCGTAGTCGACCCAGAACACCTCGATCGGGTAGTCGCATGCGTTCGAGATCTCGAGCTCGACCTGGGTGACGTCCTCGCCCGAGCACGTCGCCGGCGCGACCTCGGGCAACGCCGCACCGAGGCACCCGCCGAGCTCGCCGGTCGTCGACGAGCCGCCGTCGTCGCTGCTCTCGATGTCGCTGCTCTCGACGTCGCTGCTCTCGTCACCGCCGGACGAGCCGGCGGACAGATCGTTCGTCGTGTCGCCGGGTCCGCTCGCGTCTCCACTGGAATCGCTGGTCGTGGCGCCACTCGGATCTCCGCTCGGATCTCCACTCGGATCTCCGCTCGGATCTCCGCTGCCCTCCGCCGCGGTCTCGCCCGCCGACGACGTGGACACCGTGGTCGTGCCGTCCATCGAACCGCCGGTGCCCCCCGAGCTGCCGGAGGCGCCGACGCTGTCGGCCTCGACCGGCGCGCCCGAGCACGCGCTCAGCAGCAGCGACAGCCCGGCTCCGCGCATCCGGTGCATGCGCTCACGATACGCCAGCTAGCGCGGGTTCGCGAGCGAGCCGCCGACCTTCACCAGCGCCGCGATCAAGGCGGCGCGCGCCTCGGGATCCATCGCGGACAGACCCAGGCGCACGACCTCCGCGAGGCCGTGGATGACGAGCTGCGATTCGCTCGTGGGCGCGCGCACGGGCCCCTTCGTCTCCTTCTTCGGCGCCTTGCCACGCTTCGCGGGCTCCTCCTTCGGCTCCTCCGGCACGGGCGCGCTCACCTTCTTGGGGGCCCTCTTCGCCTTCGTCGCCTTCGTCGCGACGGGGGCGGCGGGCGCCTCGGTGGCTGCGTTGGTCTTCGCCTTGGCCTTCGCCTTCGGGGTCGTCTTCGCCATCGCGCGAGAGTGTCGCCCGAAGCGCCCGACGCCGCCATCTCCCGCGCGTCGACGGCGGAAGGGGCTCCGACGCGCTTCACCGCCGAGGTGCCCGGCGCTCCTCGTCGATCACGCGTTGGAGCTGGTCGGTGGGGAGCGAGCCGACCACGCGGCGGCCGTTGACGAAGAAGGTCGGCACGCCGCGCACGCCGGCGTCGCGGCACAGCCGGCGCTGGCGCTCGACCTCGGCGTGCACGTCGGCGCCGCGCAGGTCCGAGACGAAGCGCGCGACGTCGAGATCGAGGCGGCTCGCGAGCTCGATCGCGGCGCCCTCGCTCTCGACGCGCGTGGCGAACAGCGCGTCGTGCATCTCCCAGAAGCGGCCTTGCCGGTGCGCGGCGGCGCTCGTGCGCGCCATCAAGAGCGCGTGCTCGTGCATCGGCACGAGCGGATAGTGCGTGTGGAAGAACGCGAGGTCGTCGTTGCGCGCGATGAGCTCGTCGATCGTGCCGGCGGCGCGCCGGCTGAACGGGCACTGGAAGTCGGAACACTCGATCATCGTGACCCGTGCGGTCTCCGGAGCGGCGCCCTTGCGCGGGAGTCCGGCCGTCGGGATCTCCACGCGTACGTCGTCGCCGAGGGCGGCGGGATCGGTGGCCGGATCGATGCACGCCGCACCGACGACGAGCTCGCCGCACCGCGGCTCACCGCGGTGGTCCCACAGATGCAGCCACGACGCGTAGGCCGTGCTGGCCAGCGCCGTCGCGATCACGAACACGTGCCCATGCTTCGCCAGGATCCGTCCGAGCTTCGCCATGCGATCAGCCTACCCGAGTCGACACCCGAGCGACTCACTCGCCGGCGTTCTTCGCCAACCACCGATCCAGCGCGTCGCGGCGCGCGCGTTGGCGGGCGTCGTCGGGGGCGAGGCGGTCGCGTGCATCGCGAGCGAGGTCGAGTGCGCGGGGGTGATCGCGGCCGCTGCTCCACAGCGCATCGGCGAGCGCCTGTTCCACTGCGGCGGTGCGGTCGCTCGGGAGCGCGCGCTCGCGGGCGACGGCGAGGGCGCGCTCGAGCGAGTCGAGGGCGCGGGACGGCGCGTCGAGCTCGAGGTCGGCGCGACCGATCACGAGCCACGCGTCGACCAACGCGGGGTCTTCCTCGCCGAGCGCGGCGGTCAGAGCTGCGAGCGCCGCCTGGCCGCGCGTGCGCGCCTCGTCGGCGCGGTGGAACTCGAGCAACGCATCGGCGGCGACGAGGTCGATCGCCGCCGCCTGCACCGCAGGCGCGTCGCTGCCGAGCGCCGTGCGAGCGCGGCCGGCCTGCTCGATCGCCAACGCCGGCTCGCCGCGCGCGAGCGCGAGCTCGGCGAGCGCGACGTGGACACTCGCGACGCTCGCAGCGTCCACCGCACGTGGATCCTCCACCGCGATCGCGAGCGCGCGGTCGAGTGCCTCGCCGGCGTCGCGCATGCGCCCGAGGCTCGTGTACGCGCGCCCCATCTCGGTGAGCGGACGGACCAGCGCGAGCGCGTCGTCGCCTTTGCCCTGCGCCTCGCCCACCGCCACCGCCCGCGCGAGGTGATCGAGCGCCGCATCGACGTCGCCGAGCCGCAGGCACGTGCGGCCGAGCACCGTGAGCACCTCGCCGACCTTCGGGTGCTCGAGGCCCACCGCATACTCGTCGATCGACAGCGCGCGCTCGTACAGCTCGCGCGCGCGCCGGACGTCACCGAGGCGCGCGACCACGTCACCGAGCGCGACCGCCGTGTCCGCGACGCGCACGTCCTCGGAGCCGTGGCTGCGCTCGCGGATCGCCAACAGGCGCTCGAGCTGCTCGCGCGCCGCATCGAGCTCGCCCGAGGCCTCCAACATGCGCGCACGAGAGTCGAACAGCGCGATCTCCAGCTCCGGATCGCCCCCTGCCCGCTCGAGCAACGCCTCGGCGAGCTCGGCCCACGCGACCGCGTCGTGACGGCGCGCCCGCTGCGTCGTGCGGTCGGTTTGGTTGTGCCCCACGACCTCGACGAGATCGACGGCCGCTCGCGCGGCGATCATGTCGGCGCGACCGCGCAGCGCGACGGCCACCGCCTCGCGCAGGTGCGTCTCGGCGTCGGCCCACTGCCCGCTCGCGCGCTCGAACGCCGCGAGGTGCTCGAGCGCCTCGCCGTGCAATGGCCCGTAGTCCGTCTCGGCCGTGCGCGCCACGAGGTCACGTGCCGCGCCGAGCCCCACGTCGTGCAGCCCCGCGCGCCCGAGCGCGGCGACGCGGGCGAGCTCGGGCCGCAGCGAGTCCACCTTGCCGGCCGTGACGGGATCGGCGGGCGGCGGCACCGGATCGAGCAGCGACTCGATCTGCTCGCACGCGCGCAGGTTCGGCAGCCCCTGGACCGCCGCGAGCGCGCCCTGCACCACGGACGCATCGGCGTTCGCGAACAACTCGACCACCGCCTCGAGCCCTTCTCGATGGCGCGCGAGGCACAGCATGCGCGTGTCCAGCAGCGCCTCGGACTGCTCGCCGCGCACGTGGGTGTCCTCGCACGCGTCCACGTACGCGAGCGACCAGCTCTCGGCCCAGCCGTCGAGCTCTGCGCGCACGGTGGGCCACTGCTCTTCCACGTACGGGAGATTCGTGGCGAAGAAGCGCGCGTGGATCTCGTCGCTCTTCTCGCGATTCCAGACCTCGGCGATCTCCTGCGCCGCGCCGGTGCACGGCGCGGGATCGGTCTCGATCATCGCGCCCGCGTACAGTCCCGTCGCCGCCGACGCACCCACGCCGAGGAACACGGCCCACCAGCGCGGCCGCACGCTGCGATCGCGCGACAGCTCGGCGAGCAGCGCGTGCATCGACGCGTAGCGAGCCTCGGGCGCGACCGCGAGCGCGCGCTGCACGACCTTCGCGAGCCAACCCGGCACGTCCGCGCCCGCCGGCGGCTCGCGCACGTGGCCCGACGTGACGTGATAGGCGAGCGACGCGAAGTCTTCGCCCGCGAACGGGCGCTGGCGATAGAGCGCCTCGTACAGCGCGACCGCGAACGAGAACTGATCCGAGCGCGCATCGGCGACGCGGCCCTCGTGCTGCTCGGGGGCCATGTACGCGGGCGTGCCCATGATCGCGCCCTGGGCCGTCACCGTCGCCGCGAGCGTGCCCTTGGCGGCCAGTCGCGGCACGAGCTCGATGGGATGCTGCGCCGACGACTCGTCCGCGGTACCGGCCGCGCGCGCGAGACCGAAGTCCGTCACGACCACGCGACCGTCGTGGGCGATCATCACGTTGTCCGGCTTGAAGTCGCGATGCACGAGCCCGGCGTCGTGTGCCGCCGCGAGCCCGCGTCCGGCCTGCACGAACACGTCGAGCACGGCTCGCCACGGCCGCGCAGTGGTCATCCACTGCGCGAGGCTGTGACCGTCGATGAACTCCATCGCGACGAACACGAGCGGTCCCGCCGGGCCCGCCTTCAACCCGCCGAGCCGCGGCGGCGTGGCCAGCAAGGCGTCGTCGACCATGCCGACGTCGTGCACGACGATGACGTTGCGATGGGACAGCCGCGCCATCGCCTGGGCCTCGCGCACGAGGCGAGTGCGGCGGGCCTCCGCGCGATCGCCCGTGGCGTGGTGCAAGAGCTTCAGCGCGAGCTTGCGATCGAGCTCGGGATCGTAGGCGGCATACACGACGCCCATGCCGCCTTCGCCGATCCGATCGATGACGACGTAGCGACCGATCGCCTCGCCACGCGCGAGCACGCGGGCTCGCTCGTCCGCGCGACGATCACCGAGCGACGAGAGCGTCTCGTCGGTCGAGCTGTCGTGGTCGCGCGTCATGGCGAAGGCATCATCCTAGCGAGTGGAGGTACGGGCGGAGGCGAAGGAGTAGGACGGGATCACGCGCGAGGATGTGCAGCGGAGCCGCCCGCGCGTCGCTCGGCCGGGCCCAACGCCGGCTCGAGCCGCAGCATTCCCCCCGTGGACGGTTGACACTGCTCGCACGTTCAGTCATACCTCGTCCATGGCCCGCGGGGCGCTGCAGCGGCTCGAGACGCCCGGCACGACGTTGGCCGCGCGCATCGAGCCCGGCCGCGTCGTCGAGCTGTCGGGCACGACCGACGGTGCGTGCGCGCGGATGACCACGGCGGTCGCGATCGTGCGGCACGTGCAGGCCGAGGGCGACACCACCGCGTGGATCCAGCCCGACGGTGGACCCTTGTATCCGCCCGACGTGGCCGAGTCCGGCGTCGATCTCGAGGCGCTCGTCGTCGTGCACGTGCCGACGTCTGCACTGCCGCACGGGCTGTGCAAGGCAGCCGAGCTCTTGTTGCGCTCGAGCGCGTTCGGGCTCGTCGTCGTCGACGGCACGGCCGCGACGTGGCCATCGCAACCGACCCAGGCGTGGCTCGGGCGCGTGCTCGGCCTCGCGCGTCAGCACGGCACGCGAGTGTTGCTCCTCACGGAGAAGCCGACCCACGCGGACTCGCTCGGCCCGCTCGTCGGCTTGCGCGTCGAGTCACGTCGGCGCCCCGATCACGGCGATGGCGGGGCGTGGGTGCTCGAGCACCACATCGTCAAGAACAAGTCCGGATCGCCGTTCGACGTCGCGGTGGATCGCCATCGCGGCCCGGACGGTGTGGATCCGATTGCGCGCGCGTAGGACGGATCCCGTACACTGCCGAGCGGGGGCAGAGGGATGGCACGCACACGGAGATGGTTCGTGGCGGTCGGGTCGGTCGCGATCGCGTGCGGCGAGCCGCGCGAGGACGAGACGAGCGCGACCGCGTCGGTGACCGCGAGCGCGAGCGCGAGTGCGGACTCGGGCTCGGCGAGCGCGGGCGACGACGACGACGACGGCACGACGGCGGCCGACGACGACGACGACGGGCCCGACGACACGGGCGCGAAGTTCGACGTCGAGATGAGGGGCGACGGCGGCGTCGGTCCCGACACCACGGCCGATTGCCAGCAGGACATCGACATCGTGTTCGTGATGGACGTGTCGACGTCGATGGGCCCGTTCCTCAGCACGCTTGCCGACGAGATCCTCGTGGTCGACGAGGCGATCGCAGCGCTCGGCCTGCCGAACGCCCCGCACTACGGGCTCGTGGTGTTCGTCGACGACACCGCGCTCTTGAACACGGGCGCGCCCTACGGCGACGTCGCGACCCTGCGCGCGGACTTCATGGAGTGGAGCGCGTTCACGTCGACGAACTTCCAGGTCGGCGGCGGCGAGTACAACTCCACGTGGCCGGAGAACAGCCTCGACGCGCTCTACCTCGCGGCGGCGGGGTTCCAGTGGCGCCCCGAGGGCGACCAGACGCTGCGGCTCGTGATCCACACGACCGACGACACGTTCTGGGACGGCCCCACGAATCAAAACGGCGTCGCGATCCAGCACGGTTACGAGGAGGTCGTGGGCGCGCTGCAGGACCGCGAGATCCGCATGTTCACGTTCGCCGCGCAGATCGGCGGCATGTGCGAGTGCGAGGACGTGACGCCCGGCTGGTCGACGCCGTACATGGGGATGCCCCCGATTCCCGAGCAGACCGACGGCGCGGCCTTCGACCTCGATCTCGTGCTCGCCGGGCAGCTCTCGCTCTCCGAGGCGATCAACGGCTTGATCGAAGAGAACATGTGCGAGCCGTATCCCCCCCAGGGTTGACTTGGGCCCTACGCGGGCGGCTAGGCGCTATGCTCCGCGGGCCGATGCCCAAGCTCCCCCTGCTCTGCCTGGCCCTGTTCGCCGTCGCGTGCGACGGGTCGCACGCCGCTCCCGTCGCGAAGGGTCCCCAACGCGCAGGTCGCAAGTTCGACGTCGCACCGCAAGTCGCGACGCCGACCGCACCGACGCCGACGACCCCGACGCCCACGCCGACCGTCGAGGCCCCGACACCGACGCCGCTGCCCGCGGGCGCGCATCCGTGCGACGGCGCGCGACTGCAGCTCGCGCCGGCCACCGTCGTCGCCACACTCGACGGCAAGGACATCACAGCGGCCGACCTCGGCAAGGAGATCGACCAGGCCGCGACCCAGGCCCATCGCACGTACTGCGACACGATCGCGAAGATCCGCGAGGGCGCGCTCGAGAACTACGTCGACGAGCAGCTCATCGAGAAGGCCGCCGCTGCCGACAACCAAGAGAGCACCCCGTGGTTCCGCGCCGAGGTGGAGAAGCTCGTCGAGGAGCCGAACGACGCCGAGATCGCCGCGTTCTACGAGCAGAACAAGTCGGAGGAGACGCCACCGCTCGAGCTCGTGCGCGATCAGGTCGTCGCGGAGCTCCTGCGCGGTCGCCAGCAGAACGCGGCCCAACGCGTGCTCGCCCGCCTGCGCAAGCAGGCCGCGCTGGAGACGAAGCTGCCCGACGTGCGGCTGCCCCCGCCCGACCTCGGCGACGCCGCGACGACCGCGGGCTTCGGGCCGAAGGACGCCGCCGTGCACATCGTCGAGTTCTCCGACTTCGAGTGCCCCTACTGTGCGCGGGCGGCTGCGCCGATCGCCGAGCTGAAGAAGAAGTACGGCGATCGCGTGCGCTTCAGCTTCCGCCACTTCCCGCTGTCGTTCCATCCGAACGCGCGCCCGGCCGCCGAAGCGGCGCAGTGCGCCGAGGCCCAGGACAAGTTCTGGGCGTTCCACGACGCCGTGTTCGCGCGCAGCTCCGAGCTCGGTGGCGGCGGCGTGCGAACGGCCGCCCAGGAGGCCGGCCTCGATCTCGCGAAGCTCGACGAGTGCCTCTCGTCGGGCGAGGCCGCGAAGCAGGTCGATGCCGATCTCGCGCTCGCGAACGAGGCCGGCGTGTCGGGCACGCCGTCGTTCTTCCTCGACGGCCGGCAGTTCGAGGGCGGACCGAGCGACCTCGCAGACGCGATCGAGGCCGCGCTGCAGAAGGGCTAGTCGATGGCCGGCGCCCGCGAGTCGCTCGAGCACCTCGTCGCCGACGAAGGCCTCGAGCCCACCCACCCGCCGGAGGTGCTCGCGGAGGTCGACGCTTGGCTGCGCGAGCCGGGCATCGACGACCCCGCGCTCGTCGATGCGACCGAGCTGCCGATGGTGACGATCGACGGGCCCGGCACGCGCGACCTCGATCAGGCGCTCGCGATCGAGACGACGGACACGGGCTGGGTCGCCCACTACGCGATCGCCGACGCCGCGTGGTACGTGCGGCCGGGCACCGCGCTGTGGGACGAAGCGCTGCGCCGCGGCGCGAGCTACTACCTGCCTGGCATGTCCGTGCCGATGCTGCCGCGCGCGCTGTCGGAGGGGCTCGTGTCGCTGGGGCCGAAGGTCGATCGGCGCGCGATGCTGTTCTCGATGGCGATCGATCGCGACGGCAGCTGCCGCTCGACGACGATCACGCGCGCGCGCGTACGCAGCCGCGCGCAGCTCGACTTCGCCGCCGCCGCACGGGTGATCGCAGGCGAGCCGCTCGTCGACACGGGCGATGCGGGTGTGCTCGCCAGCATCCGGGCGCTGCGCGCGGTGGGTGACGCCCGGCTGCGCGCCGCGGCGGAGCGCGACGTCGTGCGCGGGCGGATCGAGGAGGTCCGCGTGCGCATCGGCGACGAAGCCGGCCTCGACTTCGTCGTGCTCGCCGAGCTGCGCAACGACGTGGAGCTGTACAACGAGCAGCTGTCGCTCCTGTGCAACGTCGAGGGCGCGCGGATCCTCCAGAAGGGCGAGCGCGACCGCGACCTCGTGCAGCCGATCTATCGCGTGCATGCGGCCCCCGATCCGGCCAAGCTCGCCGATCTCGAGGTCGCCATCGCGGCCACGGTGGAGCGCCACCGGCTGCCGCCCTCCTGGCGGTGGGAGAGCAGCAAGGAAGCGCTCGCCCACTACCTCGCGCGGATGCCCGAGGGCGGCGCGTACGAGCGCGTCTCTCGGGCGATCGCGCGGCAGGCGATCCTGGTGAACGAGCGCTCGAGCTTCACCGCCGCCGCCGCGCCGCACTTCGGCATCGGGGCCGACGTGTACGCGCGCTTCTCGGCGCCGATGCGCGAGATCGTCGGCGTGTTCGTGCACAAAGAGGCGTGGGAGTCGCTGGCCGGCCACGCGCAAGGGCCCGACGACGAGGCGCTGCGCGCCACCGTGATCGAGCAGGCCAATCGCGCGCGCGAGCGCCAGCGCCGGCTCACCCACGGTGCGAACCTGCTCGTCATCGATCGCCTGCTCGCCCGCGATGCGGCGCTGCCGGTGAAGGCCCGCCCGGTGCGCACCGGCACGGTGATGGGCGGCGCATACCAGAAGGTCTACGTGCGGCTCGACGATCCGCCGATCGAGGTGAAGGTCTACCGCGACGGTCTACCGCGCGGCGTGCAGGTCGCCGACGGCGGCGGCACGCTGCGGGTCGACGGCGAGGTCTTCCTCGCGCTGGGCGACGAGGTCGACGTGAAGCTCGTCGCTCACGATCCGCGGCGCGGGCGCTGGACGTTGCGCATCGTCGCCGTGCGTCCCGCCGGTTGAGCCGCACTCGCGAGCGCGACGAGGTGCTCCGCCCGGGGCTTGCCCCCCCGCCAGTCGACGCGCGGCTGCGAGGCGACGGCACGCACGCGCAGGCCCGTGTCCGGAGCAAGCCGCTCCAGCTGCAGATCGGCGGGCACGCGGCGGCGCGCGACCTCGCCGTCGCCGACGAGCAGCACGCACAGCCCGTCGTCGGCGAGCACCGCTCGGATCGAGCCCAGCATCGTGGTGACCTCGCGATCCCAGCGCGCCGCAGCGTCGGTGCCCTCGACGTAATCGCGGCGCGCACCGAGCTCGCCCTGGCGCAGCGCCTTGCTGCGCAGGCCGAGCCAAGGCTCGCGACGCGCGTGGTGCTCGACGTAGTCGTACGTGCCCGCGTACGGCGGCGACGACAGCACGACCTGGAACGGCGCACCGTCGCCGACGACGTCGGGCAGCTTCCGCGCGTCGCCGACCCGCAGCATCGGCGCCGGCACGTCGGGCGCCACCGCGTCCGCGAGCCCCGCGAGCCGTTCCACGAGCTCTGCTCCCTTGCGCGCGAAGAACTTCGTCGGCACGCCCTTGCCGATCGTCTTGTCGACCTGCGTCGCCGCCGTATCGGCGCGCTGGCGCGAGAACTTCACGACGATCGCGGAGAACAGCACCTCGAGCGTCGGACGCCAGCGCGCCGGTGCCGCTGCGACCGATGCATGCAGACACGCGAGCTCGCGCAGCACGTGCGGCGCGTACCAGCGGCGCTCGTCGCCGGACAAGGGCGCACGCACGTCCGCACGCGCGCGCACGAGCGCGTGCGAGGCGGCAGCGGTGGCCTCGATCGCCGCACGCAGCTCCTCTCGCTCGATCGCATTCGGCCGAAGGCAGCGCAGCGCGGCCACGCGGACCGCGAGCGGATGCAGATCGACGCCCCACGCGTGCGCGCCGGCGGCCATCGCCTCGAGCAGCACCGTGCCGCTGCCGCAGAACGGATCGAGCACGCGCATGCCCGGACGCACGAGCGCGCCGCACAGCACCTGCGCGATCGCGGGGTGCATGCGCGCGGGCCACGGGTGGAACCCGTGGGTCCATCGCTCGGGGGCGCCGGGCGTGGCGCGACCGAGCGCGTCGGCGAGCACGTCGGCGAGCGCGTCCCCCCGCCGTCGCACGGGGCCCGTGGCCTGCGCGACCGGCGTGCGGCGGCGGTCCTCGACGCGTGACCCGCTCGGGGCTCGGCGCGCGTCCGCACGGTCGACCTTCGCCATCGCGGCGTTCTACCCGAGCCCGACGCGGGAGCAAAACGAAGGCGCCCGTCCTCCCGCATTCGACGAATCGCGTGGGCCCGCTAGGCTGGTGGCGCGCCATGATCGCGGCACTGCTCGCCCTCGCGCTCCTGGCCCCGGCCGTCACGCCGCCTCCACCGCGGCTGGCCCCGGGCCAGCGGGCGCCGACCGCCGAGCGCACCGGCACGCCCACGCTGCGGCGGTACGGCGACGGCAGCTACGAGCACCGCGATCGGATCTCCGGCTTCACGGCGCGCATCCATCCCGACGGACGCGTGACGTTCCGCGACATCGCACCGGTGCGCGTCGACAGTCCGACGATCTTCGGCTTCGACGTGCGCGGGCGCAAGCAAGAGCCGCCCGACGAGACGTTCAACCAGCGGAACAACACGCTCGTGCACCGCGGCACGCACAGCGACTCGAAGAACGACATGCTCGTGAAGTGGGGGCCGTACGGCGCCGCGCCGGTCGTCGCGTCCGCGGGCGGCAGCTTCGCGGGCGTCTCCGACTTCGCGACGTCGACGCGCCGTGCGAACGCGAAGCGCAAGTTCCTCGATCAGACCGCCGAGCTGCGCGCGCAGATGGCCGCGGAGCACCGCCGTGAGAGCGAGAAGCAAGCGCTGGCGCAGCTGTCGACCGACCTGCGCACGATCTGGGCCGACGGCGCGACGCCGGTGTCGCTGCGCAAGGAGAAGCTGTTCGTGCGCTGGGACGAGTGCGAGGAGCTGCTCGTCGACGACGGCAGCTCGGACCCCGAGCAGGCCGCGCGCGCGAAGGCGGGAGCCATCGCGCGCCGTCAGATCGAGGCGTTCGTGCGCAAGCACGCGCCGGCGGGCAGCGCCGATGCGTTCACGGCCGCCGAGCTGCGCGAGATGAACGCCCGCCGACGCAGCCGCGTGCAGTTCGACCCGTACCGCGACCGCGCGCCGACGGTCGGCCCTTCGCCTGCGTCTGCGTCGAAGTGACGCTCACACGCCGCGCGGTGCGACGTCCGGTGGATCGTCGGGCTCCGGATCGCCGTCGTCGGCGGTCGTCGGTGCCCCCGCGAGTCGAGCCGCGCGCGCGGCCCTGCGCACCGCGAGCACGCGGCGGAACGCGACGAGCGTCGGCAGGAAGCCGTAGACGAGGATGCCCGCGAGGATGATCGCGGCCGCACCACGGGCGCCCCACTTCGCCATGCCCAGCAGCAACACCACCGCGTAGACGGGCGCGCCCACGAGCGCGCGCCGGCTCTTGGCGAGCGCTCGCCCCACGTGGCGATAGTGGGTGGAGAACGACACCATCTGCGCGCACGCGATGCCGACCATGAGGCCGAGCAGCGCGGGCCGGTCGATGAACACGACGATCGACGTCATCGTGATGAGCCCACCGGCCGGGCTCGGCACGCCGCTGAAGTAGTTCGGATCCGACGACGCCTTGTCGAGCGTGAAGAACACGAGCCGGGCGATCGTGAACACCGGATAGAAGATGCCGAGCACGAGCCCGGAGATGCCGCCGCCCACCGCGAAGTAGAGCGCGACACCGGGCGCGATGCCGTAGTTCATGCCGTCGGCGATGTCGTCGGAGTACACGCCGAAGCGCGTGCCGCCGAAGCGGCGCGCCGCCGCACCGTCGAACCCGTCGAACGCGGCACCGAGCACGATGAAGAGCAGGCTCATCTCGAAGCGCCCGCGCGTCGCGAACACGATGCTGAACACGCCGCACAGCAGGTTGCACGCCGACAGCACGTCGGCGATGAACCGCTTCTGCAGGAGACCCAGGTTGTACGCCGCGATCGCGGTGGAGAACGCGATGTTGATCGCGAGCAGCGACTCGACCGCCTGCGGCGTGAGCACGCGCGGCGCCCAGCCCTGTCCGAGCAGGAGGAGGGCGAGCAGCAGCAGCCGGAGGTAGCGCATGACGGCGCCAGTCTACGTCATTCGAGCCCGACCTTCGCGACGAGCAACCCGTCACGCAACACGGGCGCGGCGAGGTCGCACGCGACGACGAGCAACGGATAATCGGTGAGGCGATCGAAGATCCGACCGAAGCGCGTCTCGAGCCCACGATGCCGAGCGACCACTCCGTCGAGCCAGTCGAGCACGAAGAACGCGAGGACGAGCGGCAGTGCCGATGCCGACGGCAGGATCGAGATCGGCCGCAGCGCGAGCACGAGCGGCGGCAGGACGAGGGCGAGCTTCACGCACGACAGC
>CAYXVR010000071.1:0-38406 GCA_964468635.1 uncultured Nannocystaceae bacterium | reverse complement strand
GTCGGCGACGTCCTTGCGCTGGCCGGGATAGTCGCCGTCGACGGGGAACGCGGCGTAGACGACGGCTTTGCAGTCGGTGACCTTGCCGGTCGGCTCGCTGGAGGTGGACGCGTACTCGTCGGGCGCGGGCGCGGGCGCGGTCTCGACGACGACGGGCTCCGCGTGGCTCTCGGTGGGCGTGCTGGGTGCAGCGGCCAACGACTCGCGACAACCGTCGAGCAACCCGATCGCCATCACGACCTTGGCCGCCACCTTCAACGCATCTCGATGTGCATCACGACGCATGCACCGAGGCTACCGCGGCACCCGAACCGCGCCATCAACCTCTCCTCAACCTCGACGTTTCGGAGAGCGAAAGCTTGGCGCAAAGCCGCAAGGCCCTGAGTGTGCACTCAGGACCCACCGCTCTCGCAGGCCTCCGGAGCTTCGCTACACCAGTACTTCTCGAATGATCCGCCGATGATGTCCGGGTCTCCGCGACGGATGCAGACTTCTCCCGCGTAGAGGTAGCCTGCGTCGCGGATGTCGCCGTGCTGGGTCAGGCGTTCGAGCTTGAACGGCTCGCACGTTCCCTGCCGGACCACTCGGAGCTCCTGGTTCGCGATGTCGTCCAGATCCACGATCGCAACCGTGTTCTCGTCGCGGGTTTCCCACGGATGCGCTCTCTCGGACTTCGGTCCGGAGATCCCCATGTCGACGATGCGCACCGTGTCGACGTCGAAGTGGTACTGCGTGAGCGCGTCGGAAGACGTGGGGCCGGGCTCCTGTGAGGAGTACACGCCGATGATCCAATCGGCCTCCTCCGGCGGCTTGCGGTCCGAGCACCCGCCCACCAGCAGGATCGCAGCGGTGCTGACCAGGATCGATCTCATAGACATGACACCACCTTCTTTGCGGTCGTGGCCGCACCTCGTAGGTCTCGCGCAACGGCGCTCAGCGTGTGCTGTCGTGTCCCAGCGGCTTCGAGCGCGGCGTCGATCTCGACGCGGGCGCGAGCCTCGGGGCCGAGAGGAGAGGGTGGGGGCGGCGCCATGCCGTACGGAAAGGGTGCCCGAAGACGGGGCTCCGTCGGGGCCCAACACGGCACCGCACCGGACGGCCGGTCGGCCATCACGCGCGCTGCTCGTCATGCGGTACGCGATGCTGAACTTGTAGTCGCTCTCGAAGGTCCCTGCTCGCAACGGACTGAGCAACAGCACGGGCTATCCGCAGCCAGAGCCGCCGAACTCGAGCTTCACGGTGGCAGGCTCCTCGACCGCTCGGGTGATCCGGACGAGGTATCGGCCAGCCTCGAGCTCGACCTCGACCGGAAACGGCACCTCGTCGACGGGCTGCTCGACCACGTCATCGTAGATGTCGACGAGGATGGGGGGCGAACCGCATCCACCTTCGCACCGCTTGAGCTCGATACCGTCCGCGTGGGCCTTCGTGCCCGCGACCGCGAGCAGGTAGTAGGTCCCCGTGGTCACGATATCGAGTGTCCGGTACGTCCAGATCTCGCCGTCCCGAGGTCCGAGCACGTCCTCACCTTCGCACACGACGTCGATCTCGACCGAGATGTCCTCGTCCGGCAAGCAGTGGTCGAAGAGCGGCACAGCCAAGCTGCACATGGCCTCAGCGTTGCGATAGGCCGCCTGCGCGCAGGTCGGCGTCGCGGCGTACTCCGCTTGAAGATCCGAGAAGCCGCCCGAGAAGTCCACTCCCAGCTCGGCTTCGACCTCCTCTGCCGAGGCTCCGAAGTCGATCGCATCGATGAGGTCCATCGCTGCGCTCGTCCCCATGTCGGTATCGAGGAAGGCCACGAAGTGACCCGCGAGCGCGTAGTAGCTCAACGGCAACGAGCCGTCGGCCGACGACTCGATCGCGTCGGCGAGGTCCCCCTGCGGCTCGCCCCGGACGGGACCACGGGCATCATCACCAAGGAACTCGGCGAGACCTTCTTCGAGGAAGGGGTGCGAGAAGCCGACCTCGGCGTGCACGGCGTGCACGAGCTCGTGCTCCTGGGGCATCACACGACTGAACACTTCCTGGTTCTCGTTCGTGCACGCGAAGAGCCCTTCGTTCTCGCCCGATCGACAGCGGCCGCTCAGGGGTAGCTCCCCCGAGTCGGCGCCGTAGTAGTAGTAGTCGACGAGCCCCTTGCCCGGCGTTCCGAGCCTTTGCTGGAGCGCGCCGACGAGGGCGTCCATGTAGACGAGGTTGCCGCCGCACACGGAGTCCAGGTCACCACCGGCACGAAGATGCTCGCCTTCCCACTCGATGTCGGGCAGCGGCTCCTCGTGAACGTCCTCGCAGGCTACCGTCGTCGCGACGCACAGCGTGACGCCCAGCACTTGCCCGGCGGCGTTCCGCCGGTGGTGTGTCGGATGGCTCATGCTGTCAGCGCCAGCGGGACGGCATCATCACAAGGTCCCACGTTTCGTTGTCCTCGTCCTCGTACACGATCGTGAACGTCGACGCGGACCAGTACTGGTTGCGAATCTTCTGGAGCACGATCTGGGTCTCGTTCACGCCGATGACACCGTAGCACGCATCCTCCGCGGTCGTGGAAACGATGAACTGAGCCTTGAAGGGAGCGATCACGATGTTCGTGTAGTTGGTGTGGCTCCCGAGGGCGGACTCCCACAACTCGACCCGGAAACGGTCGAGCGACACGGTCTGCGTCGAGGTACCGACGTCGGCCGGTGCGTGGGACATCGCCAGGAACTGGTCGAACGTGACGGAGCCGTTGGATTGCATCGCGAACGCCATCACCGAGCACTGGTTGCCGGTGCAGCCGTTCAAGGTACCGCGCAACTCCCCATCGCCCTCGACGTGTTGGTTGCTGACCTCTCCCGTCAGCGTCATGCTGCCAGCATCGAGCAGGAGCTTGGTGTCCCCCGGGCCCGCTCCCGTCTCGACGAAGAAGATGTCGTTGTTGTAGTTGTCCGAGGTGCATTGCGCGGGTTCGATTCCGGGCTCGAACCACGGATCGGGATAGTAGTCGAAGATGTCCGGATCGCTGATGGTCAACGTGATCGCCGAGACGCCACTGACCCCGGTATTCGCGACCCATTGGGCGTCTTCGAGGAACGACTCCGGGTCCGGTTCTGCGCAACCGTAGTCGGCGTCGCGCAAACCGGTATCGATGAAGAACGCGTCGCGACAGTCCTCCTGGTGCTCGTTGACCCACTTCGCGATCTGGTTCATCTTGTCTTTGACGATCCCCGACTGCATGTTGGCCTGAGTCACGATGTTGGGCCCGATGGATCGGCATCCTTGCTCGATGAGGTCGATCGCGCACGCCCTAAAATGCGGCTCGTCGCACATCTCGTTCTCCTCATTGACCGCTCGACAGCATGCCATCACCCTCGGGGCCTCGTAGGAGTCCTCTCCGAGCTCCTGCCCGAAGATGAAGTCCTGCTCCTCGTCGAAGTTGCCGTCGCCCGTGTACGTGAACTGTGCTCTGACGGTGAAGTTCCCGTCGCACTGGAACCGGAAGCCGAACTCCAGCCCTTCGGGGTCGTCGTCCACCAGACACCCTGGCGTCTCGTGCGGTCCGCCGCCGGTCGTATCGGCGCCTTCACCTCCCTCGCCCTCCACTTCGCCGGCCCCTTCATCTTCGTCGAAGACCCCGCCGCTGCTGGTACCGTAGTTCACCTCTTCGGGACTCCCAGGGTCCGCGCACGCGGTGAGCATCGCTCCGGCGATGAACACAGCATCAGCGAACGTCACGGCCGAGTGCCACTCACGTTTCGCTCGTTCCATCTTCTTCTGTGACATGAGATCGCACGCCTCCTGTGCGTGAGCGAGCGAAGCTACGTGCTCCATCGAAACGCGCAACCGTGCCGGTCGTCGACGTCGAGACGAACGACGGCGCCGTCGTCTGCGACGCGCCGAGGAACGTGGGCACGCCCGGCCGCCGCACCACGTCGAGCACCGCGACCTGCGTCATCGCATCCATCGGCGGAGCTCGCAGCGATCGCAGCCCACCCGTCGCGCCGATGAGACCGATCGCCGCGATCTGCAGCGTCGACAGCACGAGCGTCGGCGAGCGCCCCTCGAGCACCAGCCCATCCGCGATCGTTCGCCGCACCACGAGACAGAGCCGTTCGCTAAGCAGCGTGCGGTCGGCTCGCAGCAGCGCAGAGCCGAGGCGCGCCATCGCAACTGCCGCGCGCGTCCGATCCCTGATACAAGCGCAGGGGTGTCGAAGCCGAGCAAGCGCGGCGGTGGAGGCGGGCAGAGCCGTCGCGAGAACCTGCTCGAGGTCGCGAGTCGCCACCATCGCGCTGGCGAGCTTCAGGCTGCGAAGCGGGTGTACGACCAGCTCCTCGCGCTGGAGCCGAAACGCGCGGACATCCTCCACGCTCGCGGCGTCCTCGCGATGCAGCTCGGAGAAGCGGACGCCGTCGAGTTCCTCGAACGCGCAGTTCGTTGCGAGCCGGCTTCGATCCCATTCAATACCGGGCTCGCCCACGCGTTGCGAATCGCGGGAAGGAACGACGAGGCGGTCGCGCTCCTCGGTCCTCTCGTCGAGTCGAGGCCCGAGGATCCCACGTTGCGCGCCGCATTGTCGCGCGTGCTCGGTGCTGCTGGGAGGATCGGTGAGGCGATCGTTCATGCTCGTCACGCGGTCGATCTCGACGGTTCGTTCGCGAACTTGACGACGCTCGCTGCCCTGTTGCGTCGAGACGCCGAGCACGATCAGGCCCGTGAGATGCTCGAGCGCGCGGTGACCGCGGCCGCCGAAGGCTCGATCTCGAAGGCCGATCTCGCGACCGCCTTCAACGACTTGGGCCTCGCCCGGGAGGCATGCGGCCTGTCAGCAGGTGCACGCCCGAGTTACGAGCGAGCGGTCGAGCTCGATCCCTCGTTCGCAGGGGCAGTGAACAACCTCGGTCGCATGCAGCATGACGCGGGAGACTTCGAAGGCGCGCTGGAGTCGTTCCGAAGCGCCCTTGCACTGGGCGGCGATCCTGCGATCGTCGAGTCGAACCTCGGAAATTCCTTGCGTGCGCTGGGCCGGCTCGGGGAAGCGGAGGTCGCCTATCGCAACGTCGTGAACGCCCGTCCCGGGTTCGCCGTTGGTCACAGCAACCTGGGCAACGTACTTCGTGACCTCGGTCGGGTGGACGAGGCTGTCGCGGCCTACGAGCGGGCGATCGAGATCGATCCTCGCTACGCGCTCGCGATCTCCAACCTCGGCTCACTCCGCAAGCAGCTGCGTGAGTACGAACAGGCGATCTTGCTGTTCACGAGAGCGCGTGAATTGGATCCCCGGCTGCGGACGCCCTACATGGCGCTCTCGTGGCTGCTGCCCTACACGAATCGAGCGGAGGAGCTCACCGAGCTGTTCGCCGCTTGGCACCGGCATCTCCCCGACGATCCGATCGCGGTGCACATGCATCACGCGACGACAGGGGGTGATGTTCTCGAGCGACCATCCACGCAATACGTCGCGGCGGTATTCGACGACTTCGCGGACGCGTTCGACGACACACTTGCCAAGCTCGAATACCGAGGGCCGGCCGTGGTCGTGGACGCGCTCGTTGCCGCATTGTTCGGCCGACGAGTCGCGAGCATCCTCGATGCCGGGTGTGGCACCGGCCTGTGCGGGCCCCTGCTGCGGCCGCTATCGGATCGCCTCGAAGGGCTCGATCTCTCCGAGGGGATGCTCGCGCACGCACGCCGCCGTGGCGTGTACGACGAGCTCTGGTGCATCGATCTGATCGAGTTCTTGACCGCCCGGGAGACGCCCTATGACGCGATCGTCGCTGCCGACGTCGTCAACTACTTCGGGGATCTGCGTCATCTGCTTCGCGGTCTGCGTCGCGCGTGCACTGTCGACGGATGGATCGTGTTCACGACGGAACGAGCGGGCGACGACGTCCGCTTCCGCCTCACACCGACCGGACGCTACTGCCACGGTCCACGCTATGTTTGCGAGGTGCTGGCTGCGGAGGGGCTCGAGGTCCACGACATCTCGGTCCAGGTGCTGCGCCAGGAGCTGGGCCGTCCCGTGGAGGGCACGGTGATCATTGCGCGGCCCGCGGGTCAGTGACGCGCGAGCCACTCTTCGGTCTCGCGGTACTCGACCGTTCGTTCGCGCTTCGACTCGGTGAGCTCGGCCTTGGCCTCGAGCGCGAGCGCTCGCGCGCGCTCTCGATCGCCGTCGCTGTCCCAGAGTGCCCGCGCCAGGGCCAGCTTCGTCTTCGGGATCTCTGCCTTGTCGAATGGCGCCGTGTGATGCAGCGCCAGGGCTCGCTCGAGCGGTGCGACTGCATCCCGCGGTCGGTCGAGCTCGAGAAGCGAGAGCGCGAGGACCCGCAGAGGGAAGGAGAGGCGCGAGTCCGCCGCACGACCGAATCGCTGATAGAGATCGATCGCACGGCGGCAGTGCGTCACAGACTCCTGCCAGCGCTCTTGATTGAAGAACAGTACTCCGAGGTTCGCGAGATCGATCGCGGCGTCGTAGTGCTCGCCGGCGCGAAGTCGGAGCATCACTGCGTGCCTTGCCGTGAGAACCGCGCCATCGATGTCGCCCAAGGCCTCCAACGCCATCGTCATCGTGTTCAGGATCTGTCCGAGGTGCGGGTGATAGGGGCCTCGTAGCATCTGATCGAGCTCGAGGGCGCGTCGGAAGTAAGTCAGGCTCTCTCGCGGCCGCCCCTCTGCGAACACCGCCATGCCGAGGCTTCGAAGAATGTCGGGTGCGAGCAGGTCGGTTTGCGGGTCGGGCAGCGCCTCCAACGCGGCCTCCAACAGACGAATCCCCTCGGCTCGACGTCCCGAGTACACCAGCGTGTCACCGAGGATCCTCCTGGCGTTCGCCAACAATCGCGATGGGCCCACCGACCCGTGCTCGAGCGCGACGATCGCCTCCCTGGCGAGACGTTCGGACGCCGTGAAGTCCTGCATGACGAACAAGTTCATCGCCATCACGGAGCGGATGCGAGCAGCACGCGGATGATCGTGGCCCAACCGCGCGTCGATGATCTCGATCGCGCGAGCAAGGGCCTCGTTGGACGTGTCATGGTGTCCCGCCGTCGAATCGGCCACTCCCATGGCCTCCAGCGCCGTGGAGAGCTCGAGGTCCAGAGGATCCGATCGTGGTTCCAACAGCTGGAGGGCCGACCTCGCGTACTCGCAGGCGAGCCCGTCCTCGCCCCGATGCCCAGCGGCCGATGCCAGTGCGATCTGCAGCGTCGCCATCAGATCGGCCTCGAAACCCAACCGTGCGAGGCAACCGAGAGCGTGTCGCCTCCACGAGCCCGCAGTGTCGGAGTCCGACGATCGCGAGACGATGGCGATCGCGGAGCGTGCGGCCAACCGATCGTCGCCGGCTGCAAATGCGAGCCAGAAAGCGCTGTCGAACAACATGCGGCTCGCGTAGCTCGCGGGCTCGAGTCGACCGAGCTCGAAGAGCGCTTCGGCCCGCAGAGGGGCGAGTCGTTCGTTCGCGGTCTTGTCCACGACCTGCTGCGCGACCTCGCGTGCGGCCTCCGCCTTGCCCAACCGACCGAGGTTGCGCGCGCGGGAGAGATCCGAACGAATCTGCATGACGGTCGGGTCGTCTCCGAGGCTCCGCGTCGACGCAGCGGCACACCACTCGAGGGCAGGAATCTCGGAGACGGCATCGAGCGCGTGCTCGACCGTATCCGCGTCCGCCGAGCGGTAGAGACCCACGAGATCCTCGTAGTGACCCGCAGCCTGCTCGAGACACGCCAGCTCGGCTCGCCGGTCGGCGACGCTGCCACCGGTCGAGTTCGACTCCACCGCAACGCACGCCGACGTCGCGGCTTCAGCCCATTCGGAGGAGTAACGAGAGAGCTCGCGTTCGACACCGAGGTACGCAGCAGTCGCGTACGGCACTTCGGTGTTCTCGAATGCGGTGCGTACGCCTGAACTCACTTCCTCGCTCCACATCGCAGCACCACGGCTCGCGATCCGGTCGCACGCGGCGAAACGAGGATCGTCTCGGTACAAGAGAAAGAGCGAGGGGACGGCGCCGGCGAGCACGCCGAGTGCGGTGAGAGCCACCACGCTTCGAAGTGAGCGCCGCCTGCCCGGGGCGCCGTCCTGCAGCGCCTCGAGCATGTCCGTCATCGAAGCGAAGCGTTGCGATGCTTTCGGGGCGAGGCCGCGGCGGATCGCCTTGGCGAGCCAGGGTGGGGTTTCGGGGTGCTCGGGCGGTGACGGGGGGCCGTCGAGCATCTCCGAGTAGATCGCGGACGCGCTCGTCGAGCGCCACGGGGACTCGCCGTAGGTCGCTTCGTACAGCACCGTCGCGAAGGCGAAGACGTCGCTGCGTGGATCGACGTCACCGCCTTCGAACTGCTCCGGCGACATGTAGCGCGGCGTGCCGATGAACGCGCCCGTCTGGGTCACGCTGTCGTGCAGCTCGACTCGCGCGCCGGAGCTCGAGCGCGTTTGCTCCGAGCGGAACGTCGCGACCAAGTCGTCCTTCGGTGCGTCGGGCTCGCGCGTCCGTGCGAGGCCGAAGTCCACCACGCGCACACGATCGTCCACGCCCACGATCACGTTCGCGGGCTTGAAGTCGCGATGCACCATCCCCGCCGCGTGCGCGGCCGCGAGGCCCTGACCCGCCTGCCGCATGATGTCGAGCATTCGCGAGAGTCGATCCGGCGAACCGTCGGGGCGCTCGCGGACGAGCCACGCCTTCAGCGTCTCGCCTTCGACGTACTCCATCGCGAGCACCACGTTGTCCTCGTGCACGCCGACCTCGTGCACGGTCACCACGTTCGGATGCGACAGCCGGGCGAGCGCCTGCGCCTCGCGCAGCATCCGAGCGCGCGCGTCGTCGGTCTCCGAACGATCGGGACGCACGATCTTCAACGCGATCTTGCGATCGAGGTCGGGATCGTACGCGGTCCACACCGATCCCATACCGCCCTCGCCGATCTTCTTCAGCACGAGGAATCGACCGACGCTCGCCCCCGGCCGCAGCTCGACGTGCGGCACGACGTCGGGGACGAGCACCGTCGCCGTTCGTGTCTCCGCCAGATCGCGCGACGGTTGCGTCGTCGTGTCCGGCGGGTCGCTCGCGGTCATCGCTCCCGCAATCTATCAGCCTCGAGCGACCGCAGCCGAAGCGCGAGCAGGAGCCCCGCCGCGGCGAACAGCGACATCGCGTGATACGCCCCGCCGTGCCAGCGCTCGTACAGCACGCCCGCGAGCGGCATGCCGAGGCCGAGCGCGAGGCCACCCGCGACGGCGACGTACAGCGCCGTCGCGCGGTGGATCTCCGCCGCGGGCAACGATCTTCGGATCCACGTCATCGCGCCGAAGTGCATCGCGCCGAACGACGCCGCGTGCAGGATCTGCAGCGCGAACAGAGGCACCACCGCGTGCACCTCCGCGAGCCCGGTCCACCGCAGCATCCCGCCGACCGCCGCGAGCACGAGCAGCCCCGTCGCACCGATGCGCGCCACCACGCGCTCGCCGAACGCGAACAACGCCACCTCCGCGATCACGCCGATCGCCCACAACCATCCGATCGTCGCCTCGCCGATCCCCGCCGCGATCCAGTCCTCGCTGCCGAAGCCGTACAGCACCGCGTGCCCCGTCTGCATGCACGCGACCGCCGCCAGGAACGTGGGCACGCCCGGTCGCCGCACCACGTCGAGCACCGCGACCTGCGTCGTCGCATCCATCGGTGGCGCTCGTAGAGAACGCAGCCCACCCGTCGCGCCGATGAGACCGATCGCCGCGATCTGCAGCGTCAGGAGCACCAGCGTCGGCGAGCGCCCCTCGAGCACCAGCCCGCCCGCGATCGTCGCCGCGATGAACGACGCCGACCCCCACAGCCGCACGCGTCCGTAGTCGAGCTCGCCGCGCGACGAGGCGGACAGCACAATCCCGTCGATGAGCGGCATGATCGGTGCGAACGCGAGGCCGAGCACCGCCGACAACAGGAACAGCGCGACGAACCCGTCGGCCCACGAGAACGCGACGAGCGATCCGAACAACGCGACCGCGAGCACGAGCGTGAGCTGCGGCCCGTGCCCGCGCCGATCCGCCCACGCACCGACGACCGGCGCGACCAGCCGTGCCCACATCGACACGCCGAGCAGCCATCCGATCCGATCCGGATCCATCCCGCGATCGGCGAGCCACACCGGCCAGAACGGCAGGTGGATCCCCATCATGAAGAACAGGGCGACGTAGGCGATCGCGAGCTTCGTCTTCATCGCGACGGAGCGCCGCGCTCCACGTTCTCGCTCTTCGTCGCGCGGTCGTACGCGTCCTCGTTGCGCTTGACGCCGGCCTCGTTCGCCTTCTCGACGCCCTCTTTCGCCCGCTTGATCGCACCGGCGGGCCGCGCGTCGATCCCGTCCTTCGCAGGCGCCTCCTTGCGCGGGCTCTCGCACGAACAGAACGCGATCACGACCGCGGAGGCGACGACGACGCGGGTCATCATGGGAGGAGCATACCCCCTCGACCAGCTCGCGACGAGCCGCCGCGGATTTCCGGTTCCCTGAGCGGCGCACCCGTGGTGCCATCCGCAGCGATGTCCGATCGCCCGACTCGCGAAGCCGCACTCGAAGCCGTCCGCACGCTCATCCGCTGGGCCGGGGACGATCCCGATCGCGAGGGCCTCGTCGGGACGCCGGATCGTGTCGTGCGATCGTACGGCGAGTTCTTCGCGGGGTACCACGACGACCCGAAGGAGATCCTCGACCGCACGTTCCAGGAGATCGCCGGCTACGACGAGGTCGTGCTGCTCAAGGACATCGGCTTCGAGAGCCACTGCGAGCACCACATGGTGCCGATCATCGGCAAGGCGCACGTCGCATACCTGCCCAACCGGCGCGTGGTGGGGATCAGCAAGCTCGCGCGCGTCGTGGAGGTGTACGCACGGCGGCTGCAGATCCAGGAGAAGATGACCGCCGAGATCGCGAAGACGATCTCGGACGTCCTCGAGCCACGAGGCGTGGCGGTGGTGATCGAAGCGACGCACGAGTGCATGACGACGCGCGGGATCCACCGGCCGGGGGTCGGCATGGTGACGAGTCAGATGCTCGGCGTGTTCCGCGACGATGCGAGCACGCGGCGGGAGTTCCTCGCGCTCATCGGGAAGACGATGTGAGCCGCAGGCGCGGCGCGACCCGATCGAACGCGGCGCGGCGGTGCACGAGCACGCCGTCCTCGATCACCGCCCCATCCTGTGCAGAGAAGATCGCCGCCGGCCCCGGTGCATCCGTCGGCGGCCACGCGAGCACGCCGCCGACCCGCGCCTCGCCGCGCAGATCCACGCCGCGAGCGTCCGCGACGACGACGGCGCAGACGAGCGTCGCACGAACGCACGCGCCGTCATGCAACCCCGTGCGCCGCGCGAGCTCGAGGTACGCGGCGTCCCATCCACCGCGCTCGGCCACCCACGACGCCGTCTGCAGTCCCGGCGCGCCGCCGAGCATCTCGATCTCGAGGCCGGTGTCGTCCGCGATCGCGAGCTCCCCGGTCGCACGCGCGGCGGCGAGCGCTTTGATCGCCGCGTTGTCGAGATAGCTCGCGCCGGATTCGTCCGGCGATCCGAGCCCGAGCTCGTCCGCGCTGCGCAACACGAACGGCAGCGGCGCGAGGAGGCGCCGCCACTCCGCGAGCTTGCCGGCGTTGTGGGTGGCGATGACGAGGGTCGGCTTCATCGTCGGTGCGTCCGCATTGTCACCGAGAACGCCACCTCTGCTATCGTCCGCCGCGAGGAGAACCCACGAATGCCTCGCACCCGCTCGCTCGTCCTGTCCTGTGCCGCCCTCGTCGGCGCCGCTCTTGCCGCGTGCACGACGACGACGTCCTCGCCCGCGCCCGCAAAGGCCGACGGCGGCGGCACCGAGTCGAAGGCAAAGGCCGAGCCCGACGCCCCGGCCGCACTCCTCGATCCCGACGCCGCCAACGCGGAGGCACCCAAGGAGTACAAGGTCGAGGTCACGACGACCGAGGGCCGGTTCGTGCTCGCGATCCATCGCGACTGGGCGCCGCTCGGCGCCGACCGCTTCTACAACCTCGTGAAGATCGGGTTCTACGACGACCTCGCGTTCTTCCGCGTGGTGGACGGCTTCATGGTCCAGTTCGGCATGCACGCCAATCCCAAGGTGAGCAAGGCGTGGAAGCCCGCGCGCATCGCCGACGACCCGCGCACGCAGTCCAACAAGAAGGGCACGATCAGCTTTGCGAACTCCGGCAAGAACACACGCACGACGCAGGTGTTCATCAACTTCAACGACAACACGCCGCTCGACTCGATGGGCTTCGCACCGTTCGGCGAGGTCATCGAAGGCATGGACGTCGTCGAGAAGCTGCACAAGGGCTACGGCGACGGCCCGCCCGGCGGCAGCGGCCCCGACCAGCGCGAGATCGAGCGCAACGGCAACGACTACCTGAAGCGTCGCTACCCCGAGCTCGACTACATCCAGACCGCCCGCGTGCTCGAGTGAGCTCACCGCGCCAGCCGGACACGACGCGAGTCGTGCTCCGCGACGTGACCGTGCAGGATCACGATCGCGACGAGGCTGGAGCGCCCACCGATCTACCGCCCGGCAGCGAGACGATCGGGCGCTACCGAGTGCTCGGCGTGCTCGGCCGCGGCGGCATGGGGATCGTCTACGAGGCGCACGACCCGGTGCTCGATCGCCGCGTCGCGATCAAGCTCGTGCGTGCCAGCCGGATCGCGGCGCACCTCGACGCCGGTCAGCGCCTGATCCGCGAGGCGCAAGCCATCGCGCGGCTCTCCCATCCCAATGTCGTCGAGGTCTACGAGATCGGTCGCCACGACGATCGCCTCTTCATCGCGATGGAGCTCGTCGAGGGCACGAGCCTGCGGCGCTGGCTCGCGGATGCACCGCGATCGCGGGACGAGATCCTCGCGGTGCTGCGCCAATGCGGCGAAGGGCTCGCGGCCGCGCATCGGGCGGGCATCGTGCACCGCGACTTCAAGCCCGACAACGTGATGGTCTCGCCGGGCGGCCGCGTGCGCGTGCTCGACTTCGGGCTCGCGCTGCCGGGCGAGCCGACGAGCGGTGCGTCCGACGAAGCCTTCGTCGTCGCCGACGATCGGCTGACCCAGACCGGCACCGCGATGGGCACGCCCGCGTACATGGCTCCCGAACAGTTCGTCGGCGGCGACGTGGATGCGCGCACCGATCAATTCGCGTTCTGCATCGTCGCCGTCGAAGCGCTGACCGGCCTGCGACCGTTCGAGGGCGCGAGCGTCGACGAGCTGGCGCGCCGCACGAGCAACACGCACATGGACCCGCACGCGTGGAAGGACGTGCCGCGTAGTCTCGCGCGGGTGCTGCGACGCGGCCTGTCGGCGGCGCGCGAGGAGCGGTGGCCCGACATGGACGCGCTGCTCTCGGCGCTGTCCGGCAGCCGGAAGTGGTGGGCAGCCGCTGCGATCACCGGCGGCATCGCGGCGGTGACCGTGGTGGCGTGGACGACCGAGGCCGCGATCGAGTGCACGAGCGAGGCCGACCTGCGCGCGCGGCTGTGGGGCGACGACGCGCACGCGCGCGTGCAGGCAGCGATCATGGACACCGCGGTCGCGCACGCGGAGCCCACCTGGGAGCGCGTGCGCACCGAGCTGGACGAGCGCGTCGATCGGTGGGCGGTGGCGACGGGTGCGGCCTGTCGAGCCGGCGGTGCGATCACGACCGGCGAGCCCGCGTGCCTCGAACGGCACGCGCTCGCGATCGGAGCCGCGATCGAGGCGCTCGCCGGCACGGATCGCACGACGGTGCACAACGCAGCGCGCGTCGTCACGACGCTGCCGGACGTCGAGGCGTGTCTCGGCCGTGCATCGGCCTCGGCAGTGGAGTCGACGGCGGCCGCCGATGCACGCGCGCGCCTGGCCTCCGCGCTCGCGCTCGAGGCCCTCGGCCGCTATCCCGATGCGCTCGCGGAGCTCGACGCCGCGCCCGATCTCGCCGACGAGCCCGACCCCGACGGCGTCGCGGCGCAGATGCAGCGCACGCGCGGTCGGATCGCACGCGGGGCCGGTGATGGTCTCGCGGCTGCGGTCGCGTTCGAGCGCGCCTACTTCGCGGCGATGCACGCGGGTCGCGACGACATCGCAGTGCTCGCCGCCGCCGAGCTCGCGGCCGAGGGCGCGGTGGGCTATCGCGATCGCTGGCAGTGGGCCGGGCACGCCAGGGCCGGGCTCGCGCGCGCGGGCGGGCGCGACACCGCGGCCGCGTACGACCGAGCGATGTGCACGCTGCAGCGCGACTCGGGGGCCTTGGACGACGCGGCGGAGCACTGCAAGCGTGCGCTCGCCGAGACGGAGCGGGCTACCGACGGCGCGATCGAGGAGCGGGTCGCGGCTCTGCGCGCGCTCGCGGACGTGCGCGCTGCGGCAGACGACCTCTCCGCCGCACGCGACCTCTACGCTCGCGCGCTCGAGACGAGCGAGCACGCGTGGGGCTCCGAGCATCCCTCGGTCGCCGACGCGCTCGACGATCTCGCGCGGGCCGAGCTCGCGCTCGATCGCGAGGACCTCGCGCGGGAGCTCGCCGGCCGCGCGCTCGCGCTGCGCGAGCGGTTGGCTGCGGAGCAGGGCGACGCGTCGGACGACCCTCGACTCGCGCGCACGTGGTCGGTGCTCGCGAGCATCGACTTCGAAGAGCAGCGCTACGCCGCGGCGCGCGAGGGCTTCGCGAAGAGCCTCGCACTGCAGCGCCGCATGCTCGGCGACACGCACCCGGACACCGCGGCGACGTGGCACAAGCTCGCGCTCGCCCAGGAGGAGGTCGGCGAGAAGACGGCAGCGCTCGCATCGATGGCCCAGGCCGCCGCGATCGAGGAGCAGCTCCATCCGCTGGACATCGCGCGCATCCCCACGCTTCGCGAGCTCGCTCGCATGGCGTTCGAGTACGGTGCAGGGCCCACGGCGGGTCGCGAGCACCTCGAGCGCGCATGGGACATCGTGCGGGCGTCGGGCGTGCCGGACACGCATCCGCTCGTGAAGGATCTCGACCACGGCTACGGCGAGACGTTGCTCGCGCTCGGTCGCCCGGCCGAAGCGGTGCCGTACCTCGAGCGCTACGTCGCGGATCCGCGACCGAGCGACATCCTGCCGCACGTGCAGTTCGTGCTCGCGCGCGCGCTGTGGGCCGTGCACGACCGCGAGCGCGCGGTCGAGCTGGTCGAGTCGGCGATGACGGCGTGGGCGGCCCCGAAGAACCGCTTCCAACGCGATCAGATGGGCGCGATGCAGCTCTGGATCGGCTCGGCGCACGCGCGCGACGACTGGGACGAGGACGTCAAGTGGTGGAGCTCGAAATGAGCTACCGCCAGAACGGCTTCGCGTGCGCCCACGTCGATTGCTGGAACCACAGCTCGACGATGCGTCGCTTGCCCCGCTCGTCGGCGCGTTCGTCGAAGCGCAGGATCGCGGGCACGTAGACGAAGCCGCACTCCGTCGAGTGGGCGGCGCACGTGAGCGCGACGTTCTCCGGGGCGACGAGCGACTTGCCGGCGACGCGACCGTCGAGGTGGACGTTGCCCTCGAACCACACCGACTTCGACTCGCCGGCGACGAGCGTGGCGGTGACCTTGTCGCCCACGAACTCCACGACGAGCTGCGACTTCGCGCCGGCGGCGGCCCCTTCCTCCGAGTACTTGCCGCCGTGCACCTTCGCGACGGTCTTCGCCACCGCGCCCACCAGCGCGCCGGCACTGGCCTCGAGCGCCTTCGTGCGCGCCTCGATGGCCTTGGTCGTGCGCTTCACCTGGTCCTGCGAGCGGAAGATCGCGGCGTTCTCGAGGTCGAGCTGGAGCTTGACGAGATCACCCACCGCGCCGTCGAGCGTCTTGCCGTACGCCTTCGCGAGCCGGGCGGTGGCGGACGCGCGAGAGAGACGAGCGATGTCCCGCAAGCGCGGCAGGTGGACGTCGACGACCGCGGTCTCGAGCGCCGCCAGCTTGGTGCGCGCCTCGGCGAGCGCCGCGATCGTGGGATTCGCCCCGAACGCCTGCGCGTCGCCCCACAGCCCGCTCGGGCTGGTGGGCACGTTCTGCTCGCACGCATCGCACACGGGTTGGCTCGGCGCACTCCACCGCGCGTCGAACGGCAGCTCGAACAGACGCGCGTACTGCCGCGCGAAGCCGAGTTGACGCTCGCGCTCGGCGATGACCGCCGCGAAGCTGTCGGCCGACGTGACGCCCCAGATCTTCCCGCCCTTCGTCCACTCGATCTTCCACCGCGCGCACGTCAGCGCCTTCGGCTTCGCCGCGGGACGCGTGCGCGAACCGTCGCACTGCTCGACGGCGACGGTGTCGACGGGCGCTCCGGGCTCACCCTTCGCGGGTGCGAGCTCCGGATCGTCGAACGATGGTTGGATGAGCTCTTCGCTCGTGCGCGGCGTCTCCGGCCCCTCGGAGACGAGGGCCACGGCCGCGAGCGCGAGCACGACGAGGGGGGACGACGGCGTGATGGCGACCTCGCCCCATTGTGGGGAGATCGCCGGCGGCGGTGCAAGCCACGGGGTGCGGGCCGCGTCACACCGCGATGCCGCGCGGACGGCTGCTTTGCTTCAGCCCGCGGCGCGGGCGGCGAGGCGACGCCCGGGCTCGCGCGCCCGCGCCGACACGCTCAGCCTTCGTGCGCGTAGGGATCGAAGCGCTCTTCGCTGTGGCGGCGGCGGTTGAGATCGCGCAGCTCTTCGGGCGTGTACGCGTTCTCGCTGCCCTTGGGCAGGTGACGGCGGATGAACGCCTCGATCGACGCGCGCGCCTCGCCTCCGGCCTTCTCGCGCAACGCGTCGAGCGAGGACTTCGCGCCGTCGCCGAATCCCTTCAGGTCGACGCGCATCGCCTCGACGCACTCGTCCCACCGCTGGAACAGCTGCTCGCGTCGCTCCTCTGCACTGCGCTCGGCGTCCGACCAGATCTCGAGCAGATCGCGATAGAGCCCCTTCAGTCGGTGCTCGACCTGCGCTTCCGCCCACTTGACCGCCATCGCGAGCCGCAGCTTCTCCGTGCGCTCGAGCAGCTTCTTCTTGTCGAGGTACCACAGGTCCTTGCCTTGCCCGCTGCGGATCATCTCGGACAGGCCCATGACCTTGCCGCCCTTGCGAATCGTGCCGTCGCGTGCGACCGCGTAGTCGCGGAACTTCACGCGACCATCCGGCTGCAACACCGCCTTGAAGTGGCCCGCTGGATCGAGATAGGCGATCTCGCCCTTTTTGTTGCGCAGGAAGCCGGCCTCCGCGAGGGTGCGCGGCTCGCCGTCGGTCGTGCCGGAGCTCGGCACAGGATCCGCGCCGTACTTCTCTCCGCCGAGGCGTCGCGCTGCGCTGCCACCCAGCCGGGGGCTCGTGATCGTCCCCTTCGAGGAGTTGCGCAGCCCCGTGATCGGCAGCGCGACCGCATCGGGACCACCACCTTCCGGCTCCGGCTCCGGCAGCGGCTCGGCCGGCGTCGGTGGTGCGGCGCTCGCTTCGGCACCGCGCGGCTCGGTCGTCGGTCGCGTGCGCGAGCGCGGCGGCTCGGGCTCCGCCTCTGGCGTGGCCTCGGTCGGCGCATCGGCGGCGGGCGGCTCGACCGGTGCCTCTTCGCGGGGCGGTGGCGCGGGTGCGTCCGGTTGTTGCCACTCGACGATCTCGACGGGCGCGAGCAGCTCGTCGTCGTTGCGACGCGGTTTCAGATCGGCAGGCGGCAACAACCACACGAGACCTGCGTGGACGAGCAGCGACACGCCGGCGAGCGCGAGCCGAGCTCGTTCTGCGCTCCGGTCGGTTCCGGTCTCGCGCGTCACGTCGGGCACATTGTGGACCATTCGGCGGGCGAGCGAAGCATCGGGGGGTCGTTTCCGGCTGCGCGCGACCGCGGCGCACGCAGCGTGGCTCCCGGCATGGGCTTCCGCTGCTACGATTGCATCATGCGCCTGCGTTACCTCGCATTCGTGATCAGCGTCATCGGTTGCGGCGACGACCCGGACGGTGGGGCGGAGACCGGCGAGACCGGCACGGAATCGACCACGTCCGGCACCATGACGGCGGCATCGACGATGCCCGGGACATCCGGCGCGGACACCTCCAGCGCGGGTCCCCTGGAGTCGTCGAGTGGGCCCGGCGAGAGCACCGCGTCCGCGGACGAGTCCACGGCCGCGCCGGGCGAGTGCGACTTCGAGTCGACCGTCGACATGGTGCTGGCGGAGAGCGCCGTCGAGCCCACCGACTGCGGACAGGTCACGCCGGCCGACGATGCCGCCGCGTGGCAGGCCGCCCGCGATTGCGCCCGCGATGCCGCGCTCGATCAGCTGCCGTACAAGGTGCTGTGGCAGTACGACGATGGCGGCACGCTGCGCGATGCCGCGTTCGCGTCGGAGGTCGGCGAGGTCTACGCGGTCTATCGGTTCGACGACGACGCCGCCGCAGCCACGACGTCGATCACGTTCACGTCGTGCACGGGCATCTCGACGCCGAACGACTGCATGGCGATGCCGGGTCAGATCTGCATCGAGTGCATCCGGCCCGGCGAGCCCAGCGAGCTGTGCGATTGACCCTCGCGCGCGGACGGGCGATGGTCGCCCGGTGAAGGGGCCCGCCGGTGGCGACAGGGTGCTCGTCGTGCATCCCGCGTTCTCCGGTGATCGCGTGGGTCTCGACTTCGCGCTCGGCATCCAGCGCCTCGTCGCGCGCAAGCTGAGGGCGTGCGGGCGCGCCACCGTGTTCGCGCTCGCGCGCACGCGCACGGACGACGGCGAGCTCGTGGCCGCCGCGATCGAGTCGTGGCCGGAGGATGCCGTCACCGCGATGGCGGTGGATCAGTTCGAGTGCAGGTGGGTGGTCGCGCCGGAGTTCGCGGCGCTCGACGAGGGCTGTCGGCTCACCACCGGCCTGTTCGAGGTGAACGCGCGCAGACGGCTGCGCGCGCTCGAGGCCTGGTCGTTCGAGGGCGCGAACGTGGGGCTGCCGGAGCACCTCGTCACGCTGGTCGACGGCATCGCGCGTCGCACGGAGACGAACACGCCGTGGGCCGATGCCGCGGGCATGTTCGGCACGTCCGATCCGATCCCCGCGCTCTACTATCTCCGCGCGCTCGGCTTCTGTTCGCAGCTCGAGGACGGGTGCGAGGTCGATCCGCGCCAGGTACTCGCGACACTGTGCGTCGCGCTCGAGGCCGCACCCGCGATGACGTCGCTCGTCGAGCTCGTGCCGGAGATCGTGCATGCGTTCGCCCGCGCGGGTGCGAACGACATCGAGCTCGCCCAGTGGATCCGCGAGCTGCGGCAACGCGGCGGAGACGCGTGGCCCGATCTCATGGATCAGGCGCGAGCCGCCCGGGCGGGCGTCGACTGACGACTACTCGGCGGCGAACAGCGGACCCGCGGGCTCCATCGCGCAGGTGAACTCGCTCTGCACGCGACCATCGTGCCCGTGCACGATGACGTGACCGGGATCCGACTTCGACGCGAGCATGCGCGCCCGTTCGACGGCCTCGGTCTTCGACGGAACCAGCACGCTGGCGCGCTTGGCTCCCTCTCGCATCACCGCCCATCGGTGGTCTCGCGTGGGGACCACATGGAACCTGGACCCGATCACATCTCCTACCTGGATGACCGGTCGGATCTGTCAAGCACGGCGCCGGCGGCGAACGATCAGAACGAGAACCTCGCGTGGATCATCGCGCCGCGGGCGATCGGGGCGGCCGAGAGCGACAAGTGCTCGGAGCGGCGCCACCGGCCGAAGCGATGGCGCATCACGGCGCCGCCGGCGAGCATCGCCGCGCCGCCGGCGGTCCACAGCGTGCCGAGGGCCGCGCCGACCTTCGGCGAGTCCGGCGTCAACACGAACGCGACGGCGGCGAAGCCGAGCAGCACGCCGCCACCGACGAACAAGCCGTTGCCACGCTTCGGCACGCGCAGCTTCCGGCGGTCGCGCCAGCCGTCGAAGCGATGCTTCAGGTAGCCACCGCCGCTGGCGAGCGCGGCTCCGGCGAGCACGAACGGGATTCCGACGTAGCCCATCGTGCGGTTGAAGTCGGGGTCGCACGATCCATCCGAGCAGTCGCGGCCGAAGCCGACGCCGATGAGGCCGATGCCGCCGGCCATCGAGATCGCGCCGCCGACGAGCAGGCCGATGCCCTCGGGCGGCACGTGCGTCGCAGGTGCGGGCGTGTCGACGGGCGCCGGTGCGGGGGCGAGGAGCGAAGCGAACGCGAACGAGAGCGCGACGGGCATGCCGCCGCGCAGTTCCAAGGGGCGTGCCAACGCGTCGTGATTCGATTCCGCGGCGTCCGAACGCGATCACGCGCGGACGGATCGGCCACGTCCCATGGGACACGCCGCGCGAGCTACTCGACGCGATGCCAGGTCTGCGTGCGATAGAAGGGACCGGCGTAGCCGCGGACCTTGAGGTCGCCGTCGTCGAGCCAGAGCTTGCAGTTGTAGGTCTTGCCCTTCTTGGGGTCGAAGATCTTGCCGCCCGACCACTCGTCGTCGTCCTCCTCGAGGCCCCACAGGATCGTCATGCCGACGATGGGCTTGCCGTAGTCGTCGCCGTCGCACGCCTCGCACGTGGCGTCGGGGTTCTTGAACAGCTTCTGGACCTTGCCGTACAGCACGCCCTCGCGCTCGTAGATCTTCACGAGCGACTTGGCCTCGCCGGACTCGTCGTCGATCGTCTTCCAGATCCCGACCGGGCTCTCGTACGCGCGCAGGTCGGGCGCGACGACGAGGGCGGCGGCGGCGAAGGTCGACGCGAGGGCGAACGTGCGAAGCGAGGGCAGCTGGGCCATGGGGCGGTTCTCCGTGTCGGACATTGTAGTTGCGAACCGGGGCGGCCGGTTCGCAACCGCGTCGAAACCGGCGCTCCGGGGCCTCTGGGCCCCGATCGTCGCAATCGCGCCCGGTGATATCGTCGCTCCATGACGTGGAACCGAGTCGCGACGGTGGTGCTGGTGGCGAGCGCGTTCGCGTGCGGCGGCGGAGGCGGTTCCGACGACGGCGACGGCGAGGGCACCGCGACCGAGAGCGCGGACGACGGGATGACGAATCCGACGATGCCCACCGCATCGGCCGACGATGCGACGGGTGACGACGCGCCCGACGGCACGGGCGAGCCCGACTGCGGCAACGGCATCGTCGAGGAGTTCGAGGATTGCGACGACGGCGACGCGGCGAACTCCGACACGGAGCCCAACGCGTGTCGGCGCGACTGTCGGGCGCCGTGGTGCGGCGACGGCGTGCACGACGACATGACGGAGGAGTGCGACGACGGCGGCGACAACAACGACCTCGAGCCGAACGCGTGCCGCACCACGTGCGCGCTGCCGATCTGCGGCGACGAGGTGCCGGACAAGGGCGAGGCCTGCGACGACGGCAACACGGCGTGGGGCGATTCGTGCTTCGAGTGCGCGAGCCTGTACTACTTCGTGCTCAACGCGCCCGACGGCGGCAACGACACGATCACTCGCTCGTCGCGCAACGGCTCGCCGGTGCTGCTCGTCGACGACGCGGGCTACGACGGCATGATCCAGCTCGCCCTCGAGCCCGAGGGCACGACCGTGTACGCGCTGCAGGGCGGCGCCTCGAACCGCGTGCTCTTCTTCGACGGCGGCGACGGCACGCTCACCTCCGAGGCGGACCTCGGCGCCGTCACGCCGCTCGGGCTCGCGCGCGCGGGCGATGGTCTCGTCTACGTCGCCGTCGACAACGCCGGCTCCACGCGGCTCGTCACCGTCGATCCCGCGACGTCGACGGCGAGCGAGGTCGCGAACCTCGGCAGCGTCGACGTCGCCGACATGACGGCGGTGGGCTCCGAGTCGCTGCTCGTCACGACGGGCGCGGGCAACAGCGTCGTCGAGATCGCGCTGCCGGGTTACGGCACCTCGAACTTCGCCGGTGGTCTGAGCAACCCGATCGGCATCACCTACGACCCGGCGACGCAGCTCGTGTGGGTCGCGAACAACCCGGGCGGCGAGGCGACGATCGTGCAGATCGACCCCGGCGGCACCGTGACCCCGTTCAATCCGGTGGCCGGCTATCCGAACCCGGAGATCCACGGCGTCGCGATCGACACGGGCATGGTCGTGCTCGCCACCGTCGCGACGGCAGATACCATCGTCTCGATCGGCATCCTCGGCGGGGTCATGCCGTTCTTCACCGACATGGTTTCGGCTCCCGTCGACATCGAGATCGTCGATCTATCGTTGTGATCCGATCCTGCGATTGGGGGCGAACCGGCCTGTTTAACGGTCGGAAACCTTCCCGTCGTACTCGTCGGGCTCTCGGCCCCGTCTTCGACGGTGCAACCAGGGCCCTCCTGCGTGCGACGGGCCCCTTCCGCCCTACGCGGCCGGTCCGCATGCCTTCAAAGCAACCTTCCGCGCGCGGGCGACGTCACCTCCGAAGCGCTACGCGCCTCGACCTTGCCAGGAAGAAATGTTCGAGGCATGCGCGTAGCGCATGCTTCAGAGGTGGAGGGACCGTTCGTGCGCAGAAGGTTGTTCTGACGTGCTGCGATGCGGCCGCGTAGGGCGGAAGGGGCCCGTCGCACGCAGGAGGGCCCTGGTTGCACCAACGAAGACGGAGCGGAGTGCCCGACGAGTACGACGGGAAGGTTTCCGACCGTTAAACAGGCCGCATCGCCTCCAATCGCAGGATCAAGGACACTGCGATCCCATCGAGCCGCAGTAGCCCTCGCAGATGCAGATCTGCGGGAAGTTGCAGTCCGTACCGCCCAGGCAATCGCCGTACGGCCCCCATGCACACGTCGCATCGCACGTGCGCGAGCGCGACCCGCCGCCGCAGTTCGCACAGTTCGAGTCGACGTCCATCTCGCCGGGCGAGCACACGCCCTCGCCCCCGCAAGCGCCCCATGCCGGCCACGCGCACGAGTCGGAGCACGTCCGCGACCGCGAGCCACAGTTGCCGCAGTCCTCCTCTTGCATCTGGCCCGGCGCGCACGCGCCCTCGCTCCCGCACGCCCCCCATTCGCCCCATGCACAGGCCGCGTCGCAGGTTCGCGAGCGCGTCCCGCAGTTCCCACACGCCTGCATCTCGACTTGATCCGGCGTGCACGCGCCTTGGTCGATGCACTCGGTCCACGCTCCCCACACGCACGCGTCGCTGCAGCTGCGCGACCGAGTGCCGCACATTCCGCACGCTTCGACGTCGACATCTCCCGCCGAGCACGCCGCCTCGTCGCCACACGCGTCACCCGTGCACTGCGACGTATCGAACGTGCAGTCCGGCGCGCAGCCGAGCGATCCACCGTCGAACCCGAGGCTCGCGCAGCTGCTCCCGTCCAGATCGAGGTCGTCGCAGACCTCGTTGCCTCCGCGCGCACCGTCGCCGCACGTGCTGCACCCGCTCGTGTCGAGCGTGCAATCCGCTCGACACGTCACCATGCCTGCGTCGAAGCCCACGCCGGCGCAGCTCTGCCCGGCCAGATCCGCGCCGTCGCACGCCTCGGTTCCACTCGCAGCCCCATCACCGCACGTCGAGCACACGGTCGTGTCGAAGTGGCAGTCGGCGGTGCACACCAGCGCGCCGTCGTCGTAACCGAGCGAGGGGCAGCTCTGCCCGCCGAGATCGGCCGCGTCGCACCCCTCGACCCCCTCGCGCACACCATTGCCGCACGCCGAGCAGCCCGAGAGATCGTAGATGCATCCCGGCAGGCACGAGAGCGTGCCGTCTTCGTATCCCAAGCTCGCGCAGGTGTCCGCGCCGAGGGTCGGCCCGTCGCACTCCTCGGGCGGCGTGATCCCATCGTCACCGCAGGCGGCGCACGCCGAGTACTCGACGCGACAGTCCGCGGTGCAGCCGAGCGGCTCGTCGGCGTCGCCGAGCCCGACGTCGGCGCACGTCGACACCGCGCCCAGATCCGCACCGTCGCACCCCTCGTCGTCATCGCGCACGCCGTCCCCGCAGCGATCACAGCGGCTCGTATCGAGCGTGCAGTCGGCAAGGCAGACGAGTGCGCCGCCGACGAAGCCCTCGCTCGCGCACGTGCGTCCGCCCAGATCGGCGCCGTCGCACGCTTCCTCGCCGTCCTGCACGCCGTCCCCGCATTGCGCGTCGGTACCGCCATCGCTCTCGCTCGCCGTCGTCGCGCCGTCGGGCGGCACGCAGAGTCCCGCGAGATCGGCGGGCGCACGATCGCCATAGCGCTGCCCCGAGGCACACGTGGCATCGGGGAAGCTGCAAGAGCCGGTACTCTGACACACGCCCGTCGCCGATCCGTCGACGCACTGCGAGTCCTGCGAGCACGCGAACCCCGTCTGTGCCGTGCAGGCGGAGAGCGCGAGCGCGCCGATGCACGCCGCCGACCACGCGCGGAGCAAGGCCCCCATGCCAGCGAGGATGCCACGACGCCGCCGAGGCACCAAGGCGACGATGTACGACCGCCGAGGCTAGCGATTCTTCTTCGGCCGCGGAATCCCGAGGGCGTCCATGCGCAAGCCGAGCGTCTTGCGAGCCATGCCGAGCATTTCCGCCGCGCGAGTCTGATTCCCCGCGCAGGCCTGCAGCGCGGCGAGGATGCGCGCCGTCTCGTCGTCGGGCGTTTTCGCCGGCGCGCGAGAGACGACCGGCTCGAGCACGATGTGCTCGGGCCCGAGCACGTCGCCGCTGCACAAGACGACGCCGCGCTCGATCACGTTCTTGAGCTCGCGGATGTTGCCCGGCCACGTGT
The DNA here is from genome assembly GCA_964468635.1 of uncultured Nannocystaceae bacterium. Lineage (GTDB taxonomy): Bacteria > Myxococcota_A > Polyangia > Nannocystales > Nannocystaceae > Xiheibacterium. The sequence continues at coordinate 13,768 of CAYXVR010000071.1, read as the reverse complement.
GGCTGCGCAGCCGGGCGAGCGTGGCGGGGGCGACGGAGGGTGCGGCGCGAGCAATGCGCTCGGCGGCGCGCGCGACGAAGCTCTCCACCAGATCGGACAGCTCCGACAGTCGCTCGCGCAGCGGCGGGATCGCGAGGCTGATGCCGCTCAAGCGGTAGTACAGATCCTCGCGGAAGTCGCCGCTCGCGACCGCGGCCCGCAGATCGCGATGCGTCGCGGCGATGAATCGCACGTCGAGCTCGCGGGGCGTCACGCCACCGACGCGCACGAGCCGATGATCCTCGAGCACGCGCAACAGCTTCACCTGCGCCGCCGCGGGCAGATCGCCGACCTCGTCGAGGAACACGGTGCCGCCGGCGGCCGTCTCCAGCAGACCGGGCTTCGTCGCCTTCGCACCGGTGAACGCCCCCGCCTCGTGACCGAACAGCTCGCTCTCCAGCAGCGCGTCGGGCACCGCGCCGCAGTTGATGGGGACGAACGGTCCCGCCGCGCGCTGCGACTGCTCGTGGATCCTCCGCGCCGTGACCTCCTTGCCCACGCCGGTCTCGCCGAGCACGAGCACGTTGATCCCACTGCGGGCGATCCGCTCCATCACCTCCGCATCCAGTACGTCGGCGGTGCCGCCCACGCGCACCGCCGCGCCGAGCGTCGCCGTCGCGCTCTTGCCCTGCAGCAGGAGCGTCGTCTCGCCGATCGCGATGACGTCGCCCGGAGCGATCGGCGTGGGCACGCGCGGCGCGAGCTTGACGCCCGCGAGCCGGGTGCCGTTGCTGCTGCCGAGGTCTTCGATCAGCATCGGAGGCCCGACGTGCAGGATCGCGTGTCGGCGCGACACCGACTCGCGATCGATCCGCACGTCCGACTCTTCCGTCCGGCCGATCCGCAGCGCGCCGACGTCGGGCACGCGGACCTGCGTGAACACGCCGTCGCCGAGCACCACGAGGTGCAAGCCGTCTCCCACGGATGCATCCGTGGGGCGGGTCGCGATCTCCGGTGATTTCGGGGGCACGGGTGCGCTCCGCCGAGTCTATACTGCGATGGGACGATGGCGCCGCACCTCGCGGACGAAGCGGACGACGGCGGTGCTCCGCGGCTCGCCGGTCGATATCTGCTCGGGCGCGTGCTCGGAGCCGGCGCGATGGGGGTGGTGCGGGCGTCGTTCGATCCGGCGCTCGAGCGCCCCATCGCGGTCAAGCTGATCGGCGGCCCCACGCCGGGTCGGCTGCCCGACACCGACGACGAGGACGAGACGAAGAGCCAGATGGTCGACCCCGGCAGCTCGCCGCGGCCGCCGACCTCCGCCGAGGTGAACGACGCCCAGCTCCTCGCCGAGGCGCGCTCGCTCGCCCGCGTCGCGCATCCCAACATCGTCGAGGTGTTCGACGTCGGCGTGTGCGAGGCGGGAGTGTTCATCGCGATGGAGCTCGTCGAGGGCGTGCCGTTGCGCACCTGGCTCGAGACCCATCGACCCGACTGGCGCGAAGCGGTGGAGGTGCACCTGCCCGCCGCGGATGCACTGGTCGCGGCGCACCGCGTCGGCATCGTGCACGGCGACTTCAAGCCCGACAACGTGCTCGTCGGCACCACGGCGGCGGGCGAGCGGCGCGTGAAGGTCGTCGACTTCGGGCTCGCGCGCGCGATCAGTCGCTTCGAGGCCGTGCCGTCGGATCAGCCGTCACGCGTCAGCGCGGTGTTCGGCACGCCTGCGTATCTCGCCCCCGAGTGTTGGGTGGACGAGCGACGCGACTCGAGCTCGGATCAGTTCGCGTTCTTCGTGTCGCTGTTCGAGGCGATCGCCGGCCGCCGACCGTTCCGGCGGCACGGCTCCCTCGGCGCGTTGCTCGTGCAGATGACCGAGGGCGTCGACCCGCGCGAGCTCGACGGGCTCGCGCCCGCGCGACTGGTGCGCGCGATCCTGCGGGGCATCCATCCCGAGCCCGCGCAGCGCTTCCCGGACATGTCTGCCGCGTTCGCAGAGCTGCGCGGCGTGCTCCGGGACGAGGACGGCCGGCGAGCGAAGCGACGACGCATCGGGCTCGCGCTCGCGATCGCGGTCCCCGTCGTCGCGCTGACCGCCGGATCCACGCTGGTGAGCGCATGGCGTCATCGCGCCGGGCTCGCGGAGTGCGAGCGAGCGAGTCACGCGATCGACTCCGAGTGGAACGCGGATGCGCGCGCGCGCGTGCAGGCCGGGCTCGCCGCCGCCGACCCGCGCTCCGGCACCGACGTGGCCGCTCGCGTCGAGCCGTGGCTCGATCGCTACGCGGACGAGTGGACGAGCCTGCGCCGCACGACCTGCGAACGGGCCGTCGAGGACGCGACGAAGGCCTCGCCCGTCGATCTCGCGCGCACGCGCTGCTTCGCGGAGCGGGCGGCTGCGCTCGGCGCCATGGTGGAGCTGTTCCAGGATGCCGACGACCGCGTCGCCCTCGAAGCGATCCACTCGGCGTCCGGTCTGCCGCGCCTGGCGGAGTGCGACGACGAGACGTGGCTCGCGCTCCACCCCGCGCTCGCCGAGGATCCGGTCACGCGCGATCGCATCGCCGAGCTGCAGCGGTCGCTCGTGCGCGCGGATCAGCTCGCGGAGGGCGGCCGTCCGGATTCGGCGCTCGTCGTGGCCGACGAGGCCGAGGCGATCGCGAGAGAGCTCGCATTGCCGGCCGTGGCGGCCCCGGCACGCGCGACGCGGGGACACGTGCTCGCCGTGCTCGGTCGGTACGACGAGGCCGCGCGCGAGCTGGAGGCGGCGTACTTCATCGCGGGCGAGGCGGCGGACGACCCCACGCGTGCGTCGGCAGCGATCGATCTCGCGACCGTCGTGGGCACCCGACTCGCGCGCTTCGACGACGGCACGGCGTGGGCTCGCCACGCGGAGACGGCGATCGCGGCGATCGGCGGGCCCGAGGGCGACCTGCATGCGCGGCTCGCCCTCGCCACCTCGGCGATCGAGTCCCGACGCGGCGACCTCGATGCTGCGCTCGTACCGGCCGAGCGCGCGCTCGCGATCCGCACCGCGCTCTACGGGCCCGATCATCCCACGGTGGGCGCCGCGGAGCTCACCGTGGGGACGACGCTCGCCCGCCTGAAGCGCGTCGAAGACGCGCTGTCCCACCTCGAGCACGCCCGCGAGATCTTCGAGCTCGAGTTCGGGCCCGATCATCCCGAGCTCGCGAGCATCTATCACAACCTCGGCATGCTGTTCGTGCAGCTCGAGCGGTTCGACGAGGCGAAAGAGCTGCAGGAGCGCTGCCTCGCGATCCGCACGGCGCGTCTGCCCGCCGATCATCCCGACATCGCGAGCGCGCTCTCGGGCCTGGCCTACGCCGACATGGGACTGCGTCGCTTCGACGACGCCGAGCGCGGCTTCCAGCGCGTGCTCGAGATCCGCGAGGCTCGATTCGGGCCCGATCATCCCGCCGTCGCCGATGCGCTCGCGAACATCGCCCAGATCGCGAAGCTGCGCGACGACTGCCGCACGTCCGTCCGCGTGCTCGAGCGCGCGCTCGACATCGTCGAACGGGCGAACGCGGCGGACCACGACACCCGGATTCGCTTCGGCCTCAACCTCGCCGACGCGCTGTTGCAGTGCGGCAACACCGAACGCGCGCGTGCGAAGTACGAGGCGGCGCGTGATCTCGCCGATTCGAACCCCGAGCGGTTTGCCCGCCACCGTGCGCGGGCGGTCGCCGGCCTCGAGCGCGCGCGCGTCACGGCAGGCTGACCACGTCGACCGGCACGGCCGAGCCCGCATCCGTGCCGTCGCCGAGCTCGCCCCCGTCGTTGCCACCCCAGCACTTCACGGCGCCGTTCGACATGCGCGCGCACGTGTGCGTCGAGCATCCGCCGATCTCTGCGGTGCCGCGCGCGAGCCCCACGACGTCGACGGGCACCGCCGACTGGAACCCCGGCCCCTCGCCGTTGCCGAGCGTGAGATCGAAGTTGTCGCCCCAACACTTCGCCGCGCCCGATGCGACGGCGCACGTGTAGCCGTAGCCCGGCGAGATCGAGGTGACGCCTGCATCGAGACCGACGACGTCCGTGGGGACATGGCTCTCGACGAGCGTGCCCGACTCGCCGTTGCCGAGCTGTCCGTCGTCGTTCTTCCCCCAGCAGCGCGCGGCACCGCCGGCCGTGATCACGCACGTCGTGCTGTCGCTCGCCGCCACGTCGACGATGCCCGCATCGAGGCCGCTCACCGGCACCGGCGTGTGCGATGCGGCGAGCGGCTCGCCGTCGCCGAGCTCGCCGTACGTGTCGCCGCCCCAGCAGAGCACGGCGCCCGCGTCCGTCACCGCGCAGCTGTGCCACCGGCCCGCCGCGATCGCGACGACGCCGCTCGGCAGGCCCGCGACGGACACCGGCGCGCTCGCGTCGTCGATCGTGCCGTCGCCGAGCTGGCCGTAGTCGTTCTTGCCCCAACAGTGGACGTCGCCGGCCTCGTCGATCGCACACGTGTGATCGACACCCGCATCGATCGCGACGATGCCGGTCAGCCCCGCCACGGCAACGGGCAGCGCGGAGTCGGCCGTCGTGCCGTCCCCGAGCTGCCCGTTGCCGTTCGCGCCCCAGCACAGCACACCACCATCGGCGAGCGCGCAGGTGTGATCGAATCGCGACGAGATCGCAGTGACGCCCGCGAGTCCTTCCACCTCCACGGGCACACGGAACGCGGCGTCGTCGAGCGGCGCACCGTTGCCGAGCTGCCCACGATCGGAGTAGCCCCAGCAGCGCACGGTGCCGTCCTCCACGAGCGCGCAGCTGTGCAGTCGGCCGACGGCCAGGTCGATCGCGCTCGCCGAGGGCAGCTCGTCGCCTTCGGTGTCCGCGGGGTCCGTCGTGTCCACGGTCGGATCCGGCCAGGTGGTCCCGGCGCCGCTCGTGTCCATCGTGTCGGCGCCGTCGCTCGACTCCAGTGGGCCGTCGCTCGCCGACTCGGTCGCGCTCGGATCGTCGTCGGTGCCGTCGTCGGCGGCGGTGGCCGAGCTCTCGCCGAGCGGATCGGTGAGCACGCAACCGGGCACGAGGACGAGCGCGACGAGCAGTGGGGACGGGCGGGTCATGGGAGCCGAGAGGAGCAGCGCCGATGCCAGCGCGCCCGGGGCCGTGATTCCATGCGGTTGCCGTTCGCGCGCCGACCCGAGTCGACACCCGGTCCCCGTCGCGCACCCGAGCAGGGTCGCGCGCGGTGGCGGGCGCTGGCTCCCGGAGCGCGCCCGGCTATGCTGCCCCGACATGGCCCTGTCGCGTCGATTGCTCGCCTCTCGTGCCGCTTGGTTCGGGCTCGCTTGCCTGCTCGGTGGCGGCTGCGATCTGCAGACGAAGGCGTGGGCCGAGCAGGCGCTCGGCCGCGGTGCCGGCCCGCGCATGCTCGTCGATCCATGGCTCGAGCTGTCGCTCGCGTACAATCGCGGCACTGCGTTCAGCTTCATCTCCGATCTCGGCACAGCGCGCTGGGTCTTCGGCGTGTTCGCGCTGGTGATGGTCGTCGTGCTGCTGGTGGTCGCGCTGCGCTCCGCGGATCGCCGCATCGACCTGCTCGCGTTCGGCACGATCGCCGGCGGAGCGCTGGGCAACGGCATCGATCGCCTCGTCCGGCTCGCGCCGCGCGGCGGCACGGGCGTCGTCGACTTCATCAAGATCAACTATCCGTGGGGCGGCAGCTGGCCCACCTTCAACATCGCCGACGTGCTCGTCGCGGTCGGCGTCGCGGTGTTGCTGTTGCGCAGCTTCCGACGCCGCGCCCCGGCGGTGCCCGCCGAGCCCGCATAGCCCGTGTGGGGAACGGGCGCATGCACGCGCGGGGTATGATGCCGGCGTGGTGGCCGACTCCACCGTGCGATCGCCGATGCCGACGATCGAGGCGCCGCTCGTCGAGCCGGGCACGCGCATCGGTCGATACGTCGTGCGGCGCACGCTCGGGCGTGGGGGCATGGGCGTCGTCGTGCTCGCCGACGACGCCGAGCTGGGGCGGCGCGTCGCGATCAAGCTGCTGCGCCATCGCGATCTCGGGACCTCGGACGATGCGATCGCGCGCGCGCGACTGATGCGCGAGGCGCAGGCGCTCGCGCTGCTCTCCCATCCCAACGTCATCGCCGTGCACGACGTCGGCTCGTTCGGCGATCGCGTGTTCGTGGCGATGGAGTACGTCGAGGGGATCACGCTGCGGCGCTGGCTCGCGAAGCCGCGAGCACGGCGCGACATCCTGCGCGTCTTCGTGGCCGCCGGGCGCGGGCTCGCGGCCGCCCACGCGGCCGGGCTCGTGCACCGCGATTTCAAGCCCGACAACGTGATCCTCGCGGGCGCGCCCACGCACGACGTCGACGATCCGCACCGCGTGCTCGTGCTCGACTTCGGGCTCGCGCGTGCACCCGATGCCGAGCCGTCGTGGCCCGAGCTGCCCGCGCCGCACGAGGAGACCACCACCGAGTCGCCGATGCTGGCGCTCACGATGTCGGGCTACGTCGTGGGCACGCCGCTCTACATGGCGCCCGAGCAGCACGGCGGGCGCGCGGTGCCGGCCTCCGATCAGTTCGGCTTCTGCGTCGCGCTGTACGACGCGCTGTTCGGCGAGCCGCCGTTCCGGGGCGACTCGATCGACGAGCTCGCGAAGCGCAAGTTCGAGGCGCGCGAGCGCCGATTCCCCCGCGGATCGGGCGTGCCCCGATCCGTGCGCGCCGTGCTGACGCGCGGGCTCGCGGCCGATCCGACGCGGCGGTTTCCGTCGATGGACGCGCTGTGCGACGCGCTGGAGTCGCGCGCGCACGAGACCGCGCGCCGCGTGGCGCTCGCCGGCGGGCTCGTCGGGGGCACGGCACTGCTCGCCGCCGCGGTGCCGGGTCTCGGGCGCGACGACGACGCGAAGTGTGCCGAGGTCGACGATGCGCTCGCCGGGATCTGGGACGCCACGCGCCGTGCGGAGGTCGAGCGGGCGCTCGCCGCCACCGCGACGGATTACGCGACCGAGACGACGGCCACGGTCGTCGCACGGCTCGACGGCTACGCTGCGCGCCTGCTCGCCGCCCAGCGCACGGTCTGCGACGCGCTGCACGCCGATGCGAACGTCGATCACGCTGCGGTCGATCGGGAGCTCGAGTGCCTGCAGCGTCGCAAGCACGATCTCGCGGCGATGGTGGACGTGCTCGTCACCGCCGACGCGTCGGTGGGCGAACGGGCCGTCGATGCGGTGGCCTCGTTGCCGGCGACCGCGACGTGCGAGGGGACGACGGACGCGTTGCCGGCCGACGCCGACGCGCGGGCCCGCATCGCCCTCGCCCAGGAGCGCGCGAGCCGGGTCGCGGCGCTCACCGGCGCCGGCCGCTACGCGGACGCGCAGAGCGAAGCGACCAAGCTGCTCGACGACGCGCAATCGATCGGTCACGCGCCGCTCGTCGCCGAGGCGGAGTACCTGCACGCCGACGTGCTGCATCGGCTGGGCGAGCACGAGGCTGCGGCCGCGGCGTACGGTCGGGCGATCGAGCTGGCCGAAGCCGCGCGCGCCGACGAGCTCGCCGCGCGGGCGTGGATCGGACTGCTCTTCGACACGGGCCACTCGCTCGCCCAGCACGAGCTCGCGCTGGGGCAGGCGCGTCATGCCGAGGCGGCGGTGCGGCGCGCCGGCTCGCCGCCCGAGCTCGAGGCGGAGCTCTTGTCGACCGAGGGCACGATCGCCCACGGGCGCGGCGACTACGAGGCCGCGAAGGATCTGCTCGAGCGTGCGGTCGCGATGCACGAGTCGCTCGGCGAGGACGAGATGGACGGCTCTACGTTGGTGAACCTCGGCCGCGCCGTGGCGGCGCTCGGCCAGGTCGCGCAGGCGCGGGCGATCGTCGAGCGGGCGCTCACGTTGATCGAGACGCGCTACGGCCCGCGCCATCCGATCGTCGCGAAGACGCTGACGCACCTGGGCGCCCTCGAGTTCGAGTCGGGCGACTACTCGGCGGCGAAGGACCGCTACGAGCGCGCGCTCGCGATCCAGCAAGCCTCGCTCGGGCCGAGCCATCCCGAGGTGGCGTTCTCGTTGAACAACGTCGGCAACGCGCTCGCGACGGAGCGCAAGCTGCCCGAGGCGCTCGAATACTACGAGCGTGCGCGCGAGATCCTGCGCGACAAGCTCGGCGCGGATCATCCCAACGTCGGCCGCCTGACGTTCAACATGGCCGAGCTCGCGAAGCAGATGGGCGACATGAAACGCGCCCAGACCGAGTATCGCGCGGCGATCGGCGTGTTCGAGCAGGCCTTCGGTCACGAACATCCCGACGTCGGGCGCGCGCTGAACAACCTCGCGAGCGTGCAGTACGACTCCGGCGACTACGAATCGTCGCTGCGCAACTACGCCGAGTCGCTGCGCGTGTGCGAGGCGACGCTCGGCACCGATCACGTCGGCCTCGGCTATCCGCTCACCGGGCTCGGGCTCGTGCACCTCGCGGACGGGCGCGCGCGCGATGCGATCGCACCGCTCGAGCGCTCGCTCGCGCTGCGCGAGAAGGACGACGTCGATCCGGTCGATCGCGCCGACACCCAGTACGCGCTGGCTCGCGCGCTGTGGGACGGAGGCGGCGATCGTGCGCGCGCGCGCGCGCTGGCCACCCTCGCGATCGCCGGCTACGACCAGGCCGAGCCCGGGTATCCGACTGCGCGAGCGCAGGCCGTCGAGTGGCTGGACGCGCACGCAGACCGCTGAGAAACGCATTCTTCGCCGCGGCGCGATCGCGGAGCCGGCCCTTGGCACTACCCGGCCGTGATGCTCGGCTTGTGTCTGGTCTCGACGCTCGTGATGGCGGAACCACCCGCCGCTGCTCCGACGCCCGCCACGGTTGCGACGACGACGGTCACGACGACGACCGCGCCCGCCGAGCCCGCGCCGGCGCCGGTCGAGGCAGCGCCCGTGTCGGCCGCCGCCGAAGCGCTGCCCGATCCACAGTGGCAGGAAGAGGGCATGCGCGTGACGAAGCCCGGCTACGACCTCGGTGTGAACGAGGTCAACCTGCGCAAGGCGAACGGCACGCAGTACAAGCTGACGGCGCGGCAGTGGCGGGACATCGTGCGCGAGGATCCCGAGCTGTGGCGACTGCACGTGCGCGGCCGCCTGATGGTGCCCGGCATCGTGCTCACGTCGGTCGGTGGCGTGTGGATGTCGATCTCGATCGCGTTCGCGATCGACGTCGGCCAGGAGCCGTCGGCAGTGGCCAAATTGTTCCAGTGGGGATTTCCCGCTGCGCTGCTCGTGTCCGGCGCGGCGATGACCATCGCGGGCGTGAGGGCGCGCAGGCAGCTGCACGAGGCCCGTCGTCGAATGTACGTGGCGCCGCACGCGAATCGGACCGGCGGTGGACTCGCGCTGGTCGGTCGGTTCTGACCTCGGCGCTCGCCCCCGACGACTATCGGATCCCGTGCTGGCTCGGGCTCGCGATGATCAACACCGGCACGGCGATCGGCGACGACGAGATGGTCGCGCAAGGACAGGCCGAGGTGGACGCGTCGATCGACGGGTTCCCGGAGTTCAGCCTGTTCTGTCGGATGCTCGAGCACGAGGGCGCAGAGGTCGACTCGCCCGAGTTCCAGGAGGCGGTCGACGCGGTGTGGGAGACGCTCGATCTGTGCTTCGGCGAGATGGTCGATCGCGAGGCGCCGGATCTCTCGCCGTACCTCGATCAACAGACGGCCGAGGGACCCAAGCGCGTGTGCTGGAACCTGACGCCGAAGGCCGTGCACAACTGGCAGGGCTTCATGATCCACGCGGGCGACATCATCGCGAAGTCGGGCGAGGTCGAGGCCGCGACGGTGCTGTACGAGCAGGCCGAGCTGCTCGACTGGGACGCGTGGCAGCACCAGGAACTGATCCAGGATCGACTCTCCGACGTGCCCGGTCGGGCCGCCTCGTACCAGGACGAGGATCCCATGAACGACGCGGAGATCGGATCGGGCACGTACAGCTGCACGATGTGTCACGGCGGCTGAGTCACGGCGGGAACGCGTCGTGCTGCGGTGCGTCGCCGCCGATGTGATCCCATGGTGCGCGCGAGCCCACGAAGATGTGCATCTCGATCTGCACGCCCGGATCACCGTCGACGCTGCCGAGCGTCACGCCGTGCACGTCGTCGCCGTGCGTGCCGCACAGCGTGGTGCCGCACGTGCCGCAGAACGCGAGGCCCCAGCCGGGCACCGACTCGTAGCGCACGAGCCCGTCCTCGCCGCTGGTCCACGCGAACGCGCCGGGCTCCACCTCCGCGTACGCCGAGCCCGCGCCGCTGAACGCCTTGCGACAGCGCGAGCAGTGACAGCTCCTCGCTGCGCGCAAGGGCGCCGTGATCTCGTAGCGCACCCGCCCACAGAAGCACCCGCCCGTCGGCATCGGCGCGAGCATATCTCACGCCGGCCAGGTGCTATCCTCGTGCGCGGTGATCCACGTGCGCGCAATCGTGCGGCTCGGACCGGTCGTCGTCGTCGCGTGCCTCTCGGATGCGCCGCCGCTGGACGAGACCGGCGAGGGCAGCGAGTCGACCGCAGCTCCGACGACGACGCAGGGCTCCACGACGTCGCCCGACGACGTGGGCGATCCGACCACGGCGTCGATCGAGTCCACGACGAGCGTCGACGCGAGCGGCGACGTCACGAGCGAGCCCGGCACGAGCAGCGGCACCGGCGTGTCGGCCATGTGCGGTGACGGCGTCGTCGACGAGGGCGAGCAGTGCGACGACGCGAACACGGAGCCGGGCGACGGCTGTCACTCCGACTGCACGGAGTACAAGCTGGTGTTCGTCACGAGCGGGCCGACGGCGGGGGCGCTCGACGGGCTCGCCGGCGCGGACGAGCAGTGCCAGACGGCCGCGACCGAGGCCGCGCACTCGGGCACGTTCCGCGCGTGGTTGAGCGACGACTCGATCTCGGCGACCGAACGTCTCGGCGGCTCGGAGCTCGCGTACCGCTTGGTCGACGGCACGCGTGTGGCCGAGGACTGGAACCACGTGCTCGGCGTTGGGCTCGAGGTGGCGATCCACCTGGACGAGCACGGCGGAAGCGTGCCCAGCGGGGACGCGGTCTGGACGGGCACGAGCCCGATGGGCGAGATCCTCGGACCGACCTGCGCGGGCTGGACACCCATGGGGATGGTCGGCCGCGTCGGGTACGTCGACTGGACCGACGTCGCGCAGTGGACCGACGCCGACGAGCACAGCTGCGCGCTGCTCAACCACCTCTACTGCTTCGAGCAATGACGATGGCGCGCTCGTCGCCCTCGCACTGCTCGTCCCGTGGACGGGCTTGTCGATGATGATCTCGATGCACGCCGGCGGCGTGATCATCATCCACGTGTTCTGGTTGATGCTGCTGGTGCTCGCGCTCGGCTGCGTGCTCGTCGCAGCGGCGATCGGCGCGATCGTGCCTCGCCGCTAGCTCGGTCCGCGACGATGCTCACGCTGAAACCACGCGAGGTCGGATGTTCGAATCATCTCGTCGCAAACGTGCGGTCGCTCCGAGCTCCAGGCGAACCGCGGCACCGATTGCCGCACTAGAGGCGGCAGCGGAGCACTCTCATGTCCAGGTCCATCCGTCTTCGTGCGCTTGCTTGCGTCATCGCTCCGATCTCGCTGTCGGGATGTCTCGTCCCGTTCGGCCAGATCAAGCCCGAGGTCGAGGACGGTGTTGCGAAGAAGGCCGTGAAACAGTTCGAGTTCATGGCGAAGTGTCCGGCGCCGGAGGTTCGCACGCAGTACCTCTCGAACAAGGAGCTCGGGGTCGAGGGGTGCGGACAGCGAGCCATCTACCTGCTTCTCGCCGACGGCAAGCCCCGTTGTTTCCCGCCCGACAAAGAGGCACTCGGGATGGCATCCAGGGAGAAGTTGGTCGACCACATGGTCGACCGCTGCGTCCCCGTGCTCAGCTCGGAGTCGACCGCCTCCGACTCGGCGGTCGGTGACGCCCCGAGCACTGGAACGCCGTAAGCGCTTCGCGCCGCGTCATGGCAGCGTGATGATGATGCCGGCCTTGGTGTCGTCACCGCTCACCCGCGCGTCGATCGTCGTGCCGTCCTTTGACACCTTCAGACGCAGCGCCTGGAAGCGCGGCGAGACTTCTTCGGAGTCGATCGTCCAGCCGTCCGCGGCGAGGTTCGCCTTCAGCTCCTCGCCCACCTCGGCGCGCGGGCGCGGGACCTCGTAGACGGACATCTTGCCGCCGGCGCTCGGCATCTGCGTGTTCTGCACGGCGTCGGCCGGCAGCGGCACACCGCCGGGCCCCGCGACGAACGACGCGGCCGGGAGCTCGGCCGGCCGGTCGTCGGGCGTCTCCGCGGTCGTCGTCGGCGTTGTCTCGGGTGTGGTCTCGGGCGTCGTCGTGGGCGGCCGATCGGGTCGCGCGCAACCGACGACGAGCACGAACAGAGCAAAGAGCGAGCGCGTGGTCTGCATGCGCGAGTGCTTCGCAACCGCGATGCCACGCAGCGCGCGGCGTGATCACGCCGGCTTGCCGACTCACACGTCGACGCGTACGGAGTCGCGACGCCTCCCCCGGACTCCGAACGGGTCGTCGCTGGAGACCGCGGCTCAACCGACGATGCCCGGCGTCGACACGCGGAGGCCCCGCCGGCGCAGCGCGGACAACGGCGCCGCGGCGAGCCCTTCGGGGAACAGCGTGCGCATGAGAAGGAGGGAGCCGCCGTCCCAGCGACACTCCAGCTCGCTCGATTTCGACAGTAGGCCCTCGCTGAGCGCGAAGGTCAGCTCGGTGAGCGGTGCGATCGCGACGCCGTGCCGATCACGAGCGACGCCGGCGTCGAAGTCGAGCACGAGCTCGATCTCGACCGGAGCGCGTGCACGCGCGCGACGGATCGCCCGCAGCTCGCGCAGCGCCTCGATCGCGAGCAAGGTCGCTGCGAACGCGAACACGCCGACCACGATCCAGCTGCCCGCCCCCCACAGGTGTCGCACCGCTTCCGCTGCGCCGGCGATCGCCGTCGCGCCGGCTGCGAGCGCGAGGACGAAGACACCGAACCCACCGCCGCTTCCGCGTTGCCGGCCGAACGCCCACCACGATCCGCCGTCGGCGAGCACCGCATCACGACAGCGCGCGAGGACGGTGACGGCTCCGATGTCCACGCTTGCGCCCACGTGATGGCGAAGGACCGCGATGCGCCGGCGTTTCATCCGCGCGGCGAACGGATGTCGCTCGCGAGGACAGGATCGCGGCACCCACGGGGGTGGGTCGGCACGAACGGCCGTTCGGCGGACCGCGGGGGGCGTCAACTGCGCGGGGCCCCAACGGAGAGACCGACAGTCTCCCGGCCCCGCGGCCCGACCCGCGGGCGGGGGCCGGGGAGGGGGCCTGAGGGCCGGTCAGCCCCCCGTGCCAGCCGACATAACACCGGGAAGCCCGCCCGTTGCGGTCCGGAACGCCGCTTGCTATATGCCGCCCCTCCTCGACGTACCCCGTCCGTGCCGGTCGCCCGATTCCCGGGGCCTGCATCGGGCGTTCCGTGCGTGGGGGACTGCCGGCCGACAGGGAGCCCATGCGCGACATCTTCAGTTTCTTCGAGAAGCCGAAAGAGACCGCCCAGTTCAACGCGCTGCGCATCAGCATCGCGTCGCCGAAGACCATCCGCGACTGGTCGTTCGGGGAGGTCAAGAACCCCGAGACGATCAACTACCGCACGTTCAAGCCCGAACGCGATGGCCTCTTCTGCGCGAAGATCTTCGGACCCATCAAGGACTACGAGTGCCTCTGCGGCAAGTACAAGCGCATGAAGCACCGCGGCGTCGTCTGCGAGAAGTGCGGC
>CAYXVR010000070.1:39979-40312 GCA_964468635.1 uncultured Nannocystaceae bacterium | reverse complement strand
GGATCGGCGGCGTCACCAGCGACGGTCAAGTCGACCGGCGATCACACGACGCGCGCGCTGCGACGCAGCATCGCATCGAGCGGGAGCAGCAGCAGCGCGAGCACCACGAGCCACGGCCACAGCCGTCGCACCTGCGAGGTCGCTGACGTTCCGATCGCGGGCTTCAGCGTCGCCGGCGACTCGACGCCCCCCGAGGTGGCCGCCAGCGCGGCGAGGAACTCGCGGTCGGGCGTGCGATGGCGCTGCTCGGCCGAGGCCGGCGGCGCGAAGGTGTGACGCGCGACGATCTTCTCGCTCGCGTCGAGCACCTCGACGATGTACGTGCGGCCCGGC
>CAYXVR010000070.1:0-39969 GCA_964468635.1 uncultured Nannocystaceae bacterium | reverse complement strand
GGCGTGGTCGCGACGTCCGCGTCCCACAGGCCCGGCTCGCGCGCACGAAGGTCGAGCGCGTGGGTCTCGTCGCCATCGACGATGCGAGCCTTGATGGCGCCATCATCGATCGACAGGCCCTTGTCGTCGCGTCGCGCGATGCGGACCAGCGCCTCGCCGCCGGCGACGCTGACCTCGACGGCGGTGTCGGTGCCCGAGCCGTTGCGCAGCGCGAAGCGGGCCAGCTGCGTCCAGTGGGCGTTGTAGCCGGCCCATGTCAGCCACTCGTCCGACCAACGCGGTCCGGCGTCGCTGGCCCACGCCATCACGTGGCCGAGGCCGTAGCGCCAGGTGACGAGCAGCGGGCTGCCCTCGGCGGCGGCCAACACGATCTCGGCGGTCGGGCGGGCCTCGAGCTGCTGGTAGCCCTTCAGAAACGGCGCGCGCTGGTAGTCGAGGCCCTCGAGCGCGGGGTGACGCGCGAGCGTGATCGGGCGAAACGGCGTCTCCTTGAGCGAGCTGTCGACCAGTCGCTCGGTCTCCTGCACGAACAGCGAGCGCAGCTTGCTGGCATCGGCGGTGAGGTAGAAGCGCCCGCCGCCGGCCTTCGCCAGGTCGCGCAGGAACTGGGTGTCCACGTCCTCGTCGGTGCCGATGCCGATCACCGACGTCGTGATGCCCTCGGCCCGCATGTCCTTCGCGAGATCCTCCGCGCGCGGTCCGGGCCCCTCGCCGAACGCGATGCCCTTCACCTTCTCCTCGGAGTCGGCGCAGTCGGAGAACAGGATCACGTGGCGCAGCGTCGTGTCGGCCTTGCGCATCGCCGCCTTCGCGGCCTCGAGGCTCGTGTAGATGAAGATGCCGCCACCGTCGGCGCGGATCCGCATCACGCGGCGCTCGATGTCGCTGCCGTCGGCGACCGGCTGCACGTTCACCTCCCAGCGGACCTCCTCGGTCACGCTCATCACGCCCACGTGGTCGAACGGCCGCAAGAGGCGAATCGACGCGACCGCGCCCTCGTCGGCGAGCTCCATCTTCGTCTTCGACCAGCCCGCCATCGCGGACATGCTGCCGGAGCGATCGAGGATGATGAGGATCGTCGCCGCCGACTCGATCTCCTGCTCGACCGGATCGATCTTCACCGGCAGCACACGCTCGAGCGGCGTGTCGCCGTAGCCGCCCATGTCGTACGCGAGCGGGCCGCCGAGCACCACGAGCCCGCCGCCGGAATCGACGTAGCGCGTGAGCTTGTCCATGAACGTGTCCGGCAGTCCGCGCTCTCCGGCGATCGCCTGGGCGGGCGCGTTCGCCAGGACGACGAGATCGATGTCGTCGAGCTTCTCGTGCTCGGGCTTCACCGCGCTCGCCTTGACGACCTCGACCTCCATCCGCTCGGCCCGCAGCGCGCGAGCGATCGCACCGGCGTCCGCGTCCTCGCCCGTCAGCACGCGCACCTTCGGCGGTGTGCCCACCACGAGCGACGTCGAGCTCTCGTTGTTGCCCGGCTCGGTGTCGGCCGCCGCCTGCTCGAGCTCGAGCTGCACGTCCACCGGCTTCGTGCCCGCGACCGCCTTCGGATCGAGCGCGTGCGAGAAGGGCACCTCGAACGTCTGACCCGCCGGGATCTCGACGTCCTGCGCGAGTGCGACGGCGTCGCCCACCTTCACGGTGAGCTTGCCGCGCTGCGGCGCATCGCCGCCGACGAGCTCGACCTTACCGCTCGCGGTCGCGCCCGGGCGCACCTGGGCCTCGTCGAGCTCCACCGACAGGATCGCGGGGTCGTTGCGCGCGGGATCGACGACGAGCGTGTGGATCGGGACGCGGCGGGACTCGGCGAGCAGGCGGGCGTCGAGCCCGAGTGCGCCGCCGCTGCGGCGTCCGTCCGTGAACAGCACCACCTCGCCCGCGTCGCCCTCGGGCACGAGCGACAGCGCGAGCGCGACGGCACCGTCGATGTCGCTGCCGTCCTTCGGCTCCGCGCGCGCCGGACTCGGCACGCTCCACGTCGCTCCGGGCAGCACCACGAGCTCCGACTCGCTGTCGAACAGCACGAGCCCCGCCTCGGCCTCCGGCGGCAACGCGCCGCGCAGCGCTTCCACGCGCGCGAGCGCGTCGGCCAAGGCTGCGTCCGGAATGCTCGCGGAGCGATCGACCACGAATACGACGTGCGACACGTCGTCGCGTCGATGCCACTTCGGATCGGCGATCGCCACGACGAGCGCGACGAGGGCGAGCGTGCGGACGATGGCCGCCGCGATGCGTCGACCGGGACGATCGCCCCAACGTCGCACGAGATCCCACGCCATCACGGCGAACACCGGGAGCGCGAGCCACAGCGCGCCGGGGTGCGTGAACGCCTCGAGGAATTGGCTCACGCCGCACCTCCGCGTCGACGCCGGCGCAGGGCGGCACCCCGCAGCTGCACGACGGCGGCCGTGAACGCGGGCAACAGCCACTCGAGCACGAGTGCGCCGAGGGCCGCGACGAGCAGCAACGTCCACAACGGCGAGCGGGCGAGCCGGCTGCCGGCGAACGAGCTGCGCACCGTCTTGTCGAGCCCGGCCGGCGGATCGATGGTGGTCTCGACCTTCGACAGCACGTTCTCGCCGTCGTCGGTGGAGGGCGGCGCCGCGGGTGCGGCCCACTCCACCAGATTGGCGACGAAGTTCACGAAACCGACGCGCAGCACGAGATCCGACTCGTGGGGCAGGAAGCCGACGTACACGAGCTCGCGGCCGTCCCACCGACCGGTGAGCGCGAGCGAGCCCTGATCGGAGTCGACGAGCGAGCTCTGATCGGCGGCGGGCACGAGCGCCAGCGCGCGGGGCAGCTCGAGACCCGTGAGGTCGACGAAGCGGAAGAGCGGATGGTCGAACGACCACCGGATCACCTCGGGGGTCTCCACCTGCGCGCGCGCGGTGACGCCGAGCCGCTGCGGCGGCACGCCGAACGCGACGACCTTCGCCGCCTTCGGCAGCGTACCGGCGAGGTACTCGGTCTCGAGCACGACGAGGTCGTACTCGGCCGCGCCCGCGACGTCGTGGGGGCCCACCACGCGCAGGTCGACGCGCGGGTGCAGGCGCAGCGCCTCCGCGGCGAACGACAGCCGCGTCTCGGCGACCAGCAGCACCGACACGCGCGCGCCACCGTGGCGGACCACCGTCGCCGTGTCGTCGGCGGCGAGCTGATCGTCCTCGAGGTGCGTGATCTGGGCGGTGACGCGCTCGCCCGGCGGCAGCGGCACGCGATGGAGCTTCTCGACGTCGCCGTGCGCCGGGAGCTCGAGCGAGATGACGTCGACGATGTCGTCGTCGATCTTCAGGGTCAGCTCGATCTCCTGGGGGCGTCCGAGCTCGGACGTGATCACGGTGTAGACCTCCGCGAGCCCGAGCGCATCGGCCTCGCGCACCGACAGCGCCGTGACGCCCGCGTTCGGTCCGCCGCGCCCCACCGCGACGTGCTCGATCGGACACGTCGTGGTCGGCACGTCGACCCCGACGCCGTCGGAGACGAGCACGATCGCACCGCGCCGGGCACCCTTGCAGATCGCGTCGGCGATCCGCAGTGCGCCCGCGCTGCCGGTGCCGCCGCCCGCGGGCGTCGCCGCGCGAGCGAGCGCGAGCACGCGGTCGCGATCCTCGGTGAGGCCGACGCGCACGAGCGTCTGTGCGCCGGTCGTGACGAGCGCGACGCGATCGCCCGGTGCGAGCGTCGCGAGCGCGTCGTCGAGCGCGTCGACGGCCTCGGTCAGCCGCGTCTCGGAACCGCCGGCGCCCATGCTCGCGGACGTGTCGAGCACGACGATCCAGTCGCGCGGCGTGTCCTCCTCGTCGCGCAGGTCGGCGAGCGCGACGGCGAGGCCCGCGAGCGCGAGCAGCACGAACACGAGCGACACGAGGTGCCGCGGGCGCGACCATGCGCGCCGCGTGGGTTTCGACTGCCCGGCGATCGCCCGCAGGATCATCACCGACGGCACCTGCTTCGACAGCCGACGGCGCCGGTGCAGGTACGCGATCACGATGGGAATCGCGAGCGCGAACGCCAGCAGCGCCCACGGCTGCGCAGCCGTCACTGCACCCCTCCGCCCGCGTGCTCCACCACCTGGCCGCGGTACAGCGCGCCCTCGACGAGGGTGCGCACCGCCTCGGACACGTCGACGCGCACGTACTGGATCCCGAGCGTCCGGCAGCGCGTGTCGATCGCCGCGAGCCAGGCCGCGAGCGCGGCCTGATACGCCTTCGTGGCGTCCTTGCCCTCGCGGATCATCAGCTGCTCGCCCGTCTCGGAATCGATCACGCGCTCGACCCCGTCGAGATCGGGGGCGAGCTCGTCCGCGCCGAGCACGTGCAGCACGATGGGACGCGGACACGAGGCCGCGCACAGGCGCAGCACGGCATCGCGCTCGTCGTCCTCGCACAACAGATCGGACAAGAGCACGAGCCGATCGCTGCGGCCCGACCCGAGCTGTGCGACGAGCTGCGCGTGCGCGTCGCCGCGACCGTTCGGCTCCACCCGCTCGAGCAGGTGGAGCAGCTCCGGCAGGCCGTCGAGGTTCACGGCGCGTGCCCGCAGGCCGCGGCCTTCACCGCCGTAGCACGTGAGCACGCACGGATCGCGGCGTGACAGGGCGATCATCGCGAGCGTCGCGGCGAGCTGCGCCGCGTGATCGGCCTTGCGCGGCTCGCCGAAGCCCATCGACGCGCTCACGTCGACGCACAGGCGCATCGACAGGCTGCGCTCCTCGTTGAACTGGCGCACGAGCGCGGTGCCGAGCCGGAAGTACACGTTCCAGTCGACCAGCCGCAGATCGTCGCCCGGATCGTACTCGCGGTAGTCGGCGAACTCGAGGCCACGGCCCCGGAACGGCGAGCGCCGGTCGCCCTGCTGCAGCGCCGTCGCGCTGCCGGGCGCGCGCAGCCGCAGCGCGGCGAAGCGAGCGAGCGCCTGGCGATCGACCTTCATGTGCGTGCTCAGCCCGGGCGCATGTTCGGCACGCTCGCGATGAGCGTGTCGACGAGTCGGTTGTTCGTGATGCCTTCGAGCTTCGCGTCGAAGCTGGGGATCATGCGGTGGCGCAGCACCGGATGCGCGATGGCGCGGATGTCGTCCTCGGCCACCCACGCGCGGCCGCACAACAGCGCGTACGCGCGGCCGGCGAGCAACAGGGCCTGCATCGCGCGCGGGCTCGCGCCGTAGCGCACGAACCGCTTGACCTCGGTGGGGGCGTTGGGCGACTCGGGGTGCGTCGCCATCGTGAGGCTGGCGGCGAACTCGGCGACGTGCGGCGCGACGACGATGTCGCGCACGAGATCCTGCAGCTCGAGCACCGTGGCGCGATCCATCGCGCGCACCGTGGTCTCCTCGGTGCGACCCGTGGTGCGCAGGCCGATCTCGCGCAGATCCGCGAACGACGGGAAGCCGACCTCGAGCTTGAGCAGGAATCGATCGAGCTGGGCCTCGGGCAACGGATACGTGCCCTCCATCTCGATCGGGTTCTGCGTCGCGGCGACGAGGAACGGCTGGGGCAGGGGCCGGCGCACGCCGCCCACGGTGACGGCGTGCTCCTGCATCGCTTCCAGCAGGGCCGACTGCGTCTTGGGCGTCGCGCGGTTGACCTCGTCGGACAGCACCATGTTCGCGAAGATGGGCCCGGCGCGGAAGTCGAGCCGCGCGCGACCGTGCTCGTCGTGCACGAGCGTCTGGCTGCCCGTGATGTCGGCGGGCATGAGGTCGGGCGTGAACTGGATGCGCGAGAACTCGAGGTCGATCGCCTCGGCCATCACGCGCACGAGCAGCGTCTTGCCGAGGCCGGGCTGACCTTCGATGAGGATGTTGCCGCGCGTGAGCAGCCCGATGATCGCCTGCAGGACGAGATTGCTCTGGCCGTAGAGGCGCTTCTCGATCTCGTTCTTCAGCGCACCGAGGGCGTCCTGCGCCCGCGCGATGCGATCGTCGGTGGGCACGGCGGGCCCGTGGGCGGAGGCGGGGAGGGGAGAGATGGCGGTGTTCATCGTGAAGCTGCGATCTAGTTCGGGCGCACGGCTTCGAAGTAGCTGCGGATGTAGTCGCGGCGCGTCAGCGGGATCGCCTCGCGGCGCACGGCCGCTTCGGCGATCTCCTCGTACTCGTGGTGGAGGTCGCGATACTCGGGGCCGGTCTTCTGGCCGAGCGCGAAGCGCTTGATGAGGCGCACGGCTCCCTTGGCGGGGCCGACGGCGGGCGCGTCGACTTGCTCGGCGTCGTGCTTGCTCGCGAGCGGCAGGAACGCGTCGTCGTCGGCGATGTCGTCGGCCCCCCGGCCACCGCCGGGTCCCGGCTTGCCGCCGGGCTTGCCACGCGAGTCGCCGCCGGTGCCCGGTCGTCCGCCCGGCTTGCCGCCCGGACGCCCCGTGCCTTCGCCTTCGCCCTCGCCCTCGCCTTCACCCTCGCCTTCACCTTCGCCCTCGCCCTCGCCTTTGCCCTCGCCTTTGCCTTCGCCCTTGCCTTCGCCTTCGCCTTTGCCCTCGCCCTTGCCGTTCATCTTCTCGAACTGCTTCGAGCGCGCGCGGCGAACGTCCTCGAGCGCGCGCTCGAGCTCGCGACCCGCGGATCCGGAGCCGCCGCGCGAGCGCATCGACTCGGACATGCCTTCGGCGTCCTTGCGCGCGCTGCCCGACTCGCCGCGACGCAGGCGCTCGGACAAGCCCTCGGCGCCGTTGCGCCAGCGAGCGCGTCGCTCGGCCTCGGCACGCGACGGTGCGGACCCGGACTCGCCGCTCGCACCGCTCGCACCGGACTCGCCGCTCTCGCCGCTCTCGCCGGACTCGCCGCTCTTGCCGGACTCGCCGCTCTTGCCCGACTCGCCGCTCTTGCCCGACTCACCGGACTCGCCGCTCTTGCCCGACTCACCGGACTCACCGCTCTTGCCCGACTCGCCGCTCTTGCCCGACTCGCCGCGCTTGCCCGGCTCGCCGCGCTTGCCGGACTCGCCGCGCTTGCCGGACTCGGCCGACGAGCGCGTGCTGGGCTCGGTCTCGTCGAGCGCGCGATCGAGCGCGCGACCCATCGTCTGCAGCTCTTCGTCGCTCGCCTCTTCGGTACGCCGTGCGATCTCGTCGGCCATCGCGGCGGCGGTGTCGGTGTCGCCGCGCTCGATCGCCTGCACCATCTCG
The DNA here is from genome assembly GCA_964468635.1 of uncultured Nannocystaceae bacterium. Classification (GTDB taxonomy): domain Bacteria; phylum Myxococcota_A; class Polyangia; order Nannocystales; family Nannocystaceae; genus Xiheibacterium. Next base: position 32,839 of record CAYXVR010000070.1, on the reverse strand, counting down.
CGCGCGAGCGTCTCGGCGTCGAGCTTCTTCAGCGACTCGGGATCGAACAAGCCCTCGCGCTGCGCCTCGCGCGACGCCTCGCGCAGCGCCTGCTCGGCCTTCGACAGCGCGCCGAGGCTCTTGCTCGGATCCTTGCGCAGCGCTTCGAGGTTCTTGCGCGCGTCCTCGAGCGCGCGCTTCGTCGACTCGCGCAGCGCGGGCCGGCGCTCGAGCTGTGCGAGCGCGTCGGCGGTCTTCTCGAGCTTGGCCACGGTCTCGGGATCGAGCGGCGGCGCGGGCGGGTGTCCGTCCGCCGCGTTCGCCGTCGCGGCGAGCTCCGGGATCGGAGGCGCGAGCGGCAGGAGGCCCACGACCGCTGCCATCACGCCCAGCGTCGCGAGTGCGCGCGTCGGTGCGGCCCACGGCGCGACCGGCTTGCGGATCGCGGCCACGGTGAGCCGCGCGCGCTCGACCACGACGTGTGCGAGGCCGGGGTCGGCCACGATCGCACCGGTCTCGAGCGACCACGCCGTCGCGAGCAGATCGGCGGTGCCGTGCGTCCGATCCAGATCTCGTGCGAGCCCGAAGGGGCGCGTGCGACGGCGCAGGAATCGTCGCCCGGCGACCGCGACGACGACGAGGGCCGCGACGCTCCACCCTACGAGCAACCACTGCGCGCGCGCGTCGTCCGAGCCGAGCCACGCCGGCGCGTCGACGCCCACCCACGCGAGCGCGGTGGGCATCCGATGCAGACCGATCGCGAGGATCGCGAGCAGCCCGAGCCACGCGACGGCGGCGGCGAGCTCCTCGAGCGCGCGCCGGCGATTGCCGGTGGACGTCCAACCCTGCAGGAGCTTCGGGACCGGAGGCATCGGGTGGCTGGCGTTCGACAAGGCGCGATGCTCCCTGGTTCCGGAACCGAAACGCGCGGACCGGAGCCCCGATCTCGCCGGCGCCCGCGGGGCGTGTCGCCCCGACGGGATCCTTCTTCACATTATTCCCGAAAGCGCCGGCTCGGCCACCTCGGACGGCCGTTGTGGCGAGATCGGCCCGGCCTCGCGTCTCGCCTTTCGGCGCGGCGCGGGCCACGGGGCGGGCTCGCCTCCGCGCCACGCGTTCGAGCGAGCCCCAGCGCGCACACGCGCGCCATCCGCCCACCGGGGGCCGTGTCACGACGGTGGTGCAAGCGCGCGCGCGTCCGCGTCACTGACCCTTGCACTCGAATGCGAGCGAGTCGGCCTCGCTGACGCAGGGATAGTCGGGCACCGCGGGGTTGTGGAACTCGTGGTAGCCGTCGCAGTCGAGCGTGCCGATGCACGCCGACATGTTCTCCCACGCGTCGCGGCAGAACTCGGTGAAGAGCGCGGCCTTCTCGAGGTTCGCCTCGCACCACGCGACGCACGCCTCTTCGCTCTCCCACGTCGTGTCGCACTCGCACGTGTCCTGACAGCCGAACTCGATCATGCAGCCGGCGACGCACGCGTCGTTGTGCCCGTCGCCGGTGGATCCGCTCGACTCCGTCGTGAGCGTCGTGCCGTCGTCCGACGGGTCGTCCGCGCCGGAGTCGGCCGAGGTCGATGCGTCGGGCGAGCTCGACGCGCTCGTGCCATCGCCCGTCTCCGTCGATGCCGCGTCGTCGTCGCTCGTCCGCGTCGGATCGATCGTCGCTTCGCCGTCGTCGTCGTCCGCCGATCCGGTCGGGTCCGACGAACCGTCGTCGTCGACCTCCTCGGCCGCGCACGCGACCATCCACACGACCAGGCAAGGCAAGTACAAACGCATCGGCCCATGGTACTCTCGTCTCGCGACGCGATGGGTGGGGGGTGGATGCGGACCGAGCGTGCGTCACGGATGGCGGTGATCGTCGTCGGCGCGGCCTGTGGCGGAGGCGGCGCGCCCGTGGATCCGTCGGACACGTCCGCGGGCACGACGGCGACGGACTCGACCGCGTCCGCCGGCTCGACCACCGGCGGCGATGCGGCGTGGATCCCCGTGGTCGAGGTGGGCGAGGACGTCGGCGCGTTCTTCAGCGTGTGGGGCCCGAGCGCGGATCTCGTGTACGCCGTCGGCGGGCAGCAGGGGGCGGGCGGCCTCTCCGTCGGCGCGATGATGCGGCGCGAGGGCGGCACGTGGAGCGCGGCCGAGCTGCCGCCGGACACCGCGAAGCTCAATTGGATCCACGGTCGCGACGCGCTGCGGGTCGTCGTCGGCGAGCTCGGCACGATCCTCGTGCGCGAGGGCGACGACGGCGAGTGGACGACGACCGGATGCGGCACGGTGCTGCCGCTGTGGGGCACGTGGATCTCCGCGGCCGACGACGTGTGGGCGGTGGGCGGCGACGGCTTCATGCGCGACCCGGTGCTGTGCCACTACGACGGCGCGACATGGGAGCTCGTCGAGCTGCCCGAGCTCACCGTCGACAGCAAGGGACTCTTCAAGGTGTTCGGCCTCGCGGCCGACGACGTGTGGGCGGTGGGCGACGCGGCGCTGTTGCTGCACTGGGACGGCAGCGCGTGGACGCAGGTGGAGGTCGACACGCAAGCCGATCTGATCTCGCTGTGGGGCGCAGGTCGCGACGAGCTGCTCGCGGTGGGCGGGCGAGCGAACGGCACGCTCGTGCGCTACGACGGCAGCACGTGGACCGCCACCGCGCTCACCGGTCCCGGCCTCAACGGCACGTGGATGGCCCCCGACGGCACCGCGCGCATCGGCGGCGTGCAGGGCACGATCGCCGTCGTGCCGCCCGGCGGCGCGACGCCCGAGCCGGAGGACACGGGCACGATCCGCACGATCCATGCGCTGTGGCAGGCCGACGACGGCCGCACGTACGCGGTGGGCGGCAGCATCGATCTACCGCCGCCCTTCGTCGGCATGATCCTCGAGCGCGCGCCCGACTGAAGGCTCAGATCGGCTCGACGTAGAAGTCTTCGGTCGTGCCGGAGGGCTTCGTCACCTCGACGTGGATGCCCTCGGACGTCAGCACCGGCTCGAGCACGATGACCTGGGCGAACTCGTTCTGATCGGAGCACCACGTGCCCTGCGACAGGAGCTCGCCCCCCTCCTCGCGCATCACGAGGCCGGTCGCGCAGCCGTCGAGCGTCTGCGTGTACAAGCCTTCGATCGAGTCCTCGCGTGCGGCTCGACCGTCGAGCTCGATCGTCTCGTCCGCCGGGCCGACCACCGTGGCCGCGATCGCGTCGTCTTCGGCGACGCCCGTGATCGTCCAGCCGTCGAGCGTCGCCTCGAAGCCGCCGTCGTCGGCGAGCGCGAGATCGCGGAACCATCGCGTGTGCGTCGCGTACGTCGTCGCGCCGCCGCAGACGTAGACGGAGATGTCGCCCTCGACGACGGCGGCGAACACGACGTCGCCGCTCGTCGCCGTGCCGACGCGCTGCCGCGCGGGGCCGATCTGTCCATCGTCGGAGCAGCCGACGATCGCGAAGACCCAACACAGGCACGACGAACGCGAACGAAAGGACATCTCGGATCCTCGAGGGGCGGGGGGAGTCTACGCGTGCGCGATCGAAGGCTGCAAACGATCAGCAGCGGATCACACCGCGCATCGCCGCGCGCTCGCGACCGTTGCGCCACGTCCAGTGCGACTTCAGCCGGCCCGCCGCGCGGCGGAGCTCGAGCCGGAGCTCCGGCCATGCGATCCAGGCGACGAGGGCGAGCACCACGACGAGGGCGGCAAGCGAGGTCATGGCCGTAGCCTGGATCGACGCGCCCTCGTTGTCCGCCCGCAAACCCGCGTTTAAGCGGGGTTTAAGCGACCACGGCGGTTCAGCCTCGCCGCGATCACGCGCGGGGGGCACAGACGGTGTAGCTTTCGGGCGCGAAAGGGCGCCCTCCATGCACGCAACCCCCTCCTCCCGCCCCCTCTTGTCGATCCTCGTCGGTGCGGTCCTCGGCCTCGTCGTCGGCAGCTCGTGCGACACGAGCACCGCGGTGCCCGGTGCGGGCGACGTCGCCGCAGCCGCCGCCGGCTGCCCCGATACCTCCAGCGTCTCCGCCATCGCGAAGGGCGACTGGGCGGGCACCTTCGGGCTCGACGCGAAGACGGCCAACAAGATCAAGGGCGGCCTCGAGGCCTCGCTCGAGCTCGAGGGCTTCGCCGCCAAGCTCGACGCCGACCTGAAGGGCGCGTGCGGCGGGCTCGCGAAGGACCTCGGCAAGGGCGGCGACTTCGGCAACGGCACCGACGCGTGCAAGGCCGCGATCGCGGCGCTCGGCGAAGCGAAGGCGAAGCTCGGCGCCGGCGTGAAGATCAAGCTCGACTTCGAGCCGCCGCACTGCGAGGCGTCGATGGACGCGTACGCCGACTGCGTGGGCAAGTGCGACGTCGACGTGAAGCCCGGCGAAGTCGAGGTGAAGTGCGAGAAGGGCAAGCTCTCCGGCCAGTGCGAGGCCGAGTGCAAGGGCAGCTGCGAGCTGAAGGGCTCGGCGAAGTGCGAAGGCAAGTGCACCGGCAAGTGCGACGCGAACTTCAAGGGCACGTGCGGCGGCGAGTGCAAGGGCAAGTGTGACGGCAAGACGCAGTCGGGCGGCCAGTGCAACGGCAAGTGCGAGGGCAGCTGCAGCGCGGAGGCCAGCGGCTCGTGCGGCGGCAACTGCAGCGGCTCGTGCAAGATGTCGGGCTCGGCGAAGTGCGACGGCACGTGCCACGGCGAGTGCTCGGTGCAGATGAAGGCGCCGAAGTGCGAGGGCAAGATGGAGCCGCCCAAGGCGAGCGCCGAGTGCAACGCGAAGTGCGATGCCAAGGTCACCGCCGAGATCGAGTGCAAGCCCGCGCAGATCGTCGTCGCGTTCGACGGCAAGTTCGATGCGGAGGCGGCCGCGAAGTACAAGGCGGCGCTCCAGAAGCACCTGCCGGGCGTGCTGAAGATCGCCGTGGGTCTCAAGGATCAGGCGGCGAGCGTCGCGGGCAACGTGAAGGTCGTGGCCGAGGGCGTGCAGGCGACGATCAAGGGCATGTCCGATGCGCAGGTCGCTGCGCGGCTCACCGCGTGCGTCGCGGCCCCGTTCAAGGCGGCGTTCGATGCGGCAGCGAGCGTGCAGGCCAACGTCAGCGTGTCGGTCGACGTGCAGGCGAGCGCGTCGGCCAGCGGCTCGGCGTCCGGTTCCGCCGGCGGTTCCGCGGGCTGATCGCCCGCTTCCCTCACGGCGGGCGCCCCCGCCCGGGGTTGCACCGGGCGGGCACTGCGGCATCATCCCGGGGCCATGACGTACCGCGGTTCGTTCGTCCTCGCCCTGTTCGCTCTCTCGCTCGGCGCGTGCACGCAGACGGTGGAGGCCCCGAAGGCCGCCGCCGAAGCGAAGCCCGCTGCGCCCGCGACGGACACGAAGGTCGCGGCCGCCGACGCGGACGCGAAGGCCGAGGACGAGCACGCCGGCTGCATCTACGCCGGCACCGAGAAGGAGAAGGATCCTTCGTGCCCGCACGGCGGTGGCGAGGGCGAGGAGCCGCAGGGCCCCGCGACCGGCGAGGGCCACTTCGGCGCGCCGTTCCAGCTCGCCGACGCGACGCCGCTCGGCAAGGCGATCGCCGCCGGCTCCGGCGACGCGCCGGTGAAGGTGTCGGGCACGGTCGAGGCGGTCTGTCAGAAGAAGGGCTGCTGGATGGTCGTGAAGGACGGCACCGAGTCCGCGCGCGTGCTCATGAAGGACCACGGGTTCGCGGTGCCGATGGACAGCCGCGGCAAGTCGGTGGTCGTCGAGGGCACGCTGACGTCGCGCGAGTTCGACGAGGCCCAGGTGAAGCACCTCGAGGCCGATCGCGGCGGTGATCCGAGCAAGGTCAGCGGCACGCGCAAGGAGCACGTGCTCACCGCGAGCGGCATCGAGATCCGCGCGCAGTCCTGATGGGTCCGCCGCTCGACGGCACGATCGTCGTCACCGGCGCGTCGGGAGGCATCGGAGCCGCGCTCGCGCGCGAGCTCGCCCCCACCGCGTCGGTGCTCGTGCTGGTCGCCCGGCGCGGCGCCGAGCTCGAGGCGTTGGCGGAGGAGCTGCGCACGCGTCGGTCCGCGCTCGTCGTGCACACGTTCGCGAGCGACCTGACCGATCGACGCGCGCTGGAGGATCTGTGCGCGCGCATCGAGGCCGAGGTGGGTGCGGTCGACGTGCTCGTGAACAACGCGGGCATGGGCGATCAGAGCTTCGTCGAGCGTGCGCGCTGGGATCGCGTCGCACGACTGCTCGATCTCAACGTCGTCGCGCTCACGCGTCTGTGTCTGCGCTTCGTGCCCGGCATGGTCGCGCGCGGACGCGGGGGCGTGCTCAACGTGAGCTCCGGCTTCGGCCTCACGTACCTGCCGGGGTTCGCCGCGTACGCGGGCAGCAAGCACTACGTCACTGCGTTCACGGATACGCTGCGGGCCGAGCTCGCGGGCACCGGCGTCGTCGTGACCCAGCTGCTGCCGGGCCCGGTCCGCACCGACTTCGTCGCGAACAGCGAGCCCACCACGCCGATCGCAGCGCCGGGGTTCGTCGAGCTCGAGGCCGCGAGCTGTGCGGCGCAGGCGGTCGCGGGGTTCCGGCGCGGGCGCGCGCTCGTCGTGCCGGGGGTCGTGTTCTGGCTCGTCGCCTGGATCTCGCGGCTCACGCCCCGCGTGGTCCTGCGGGCGGTCACGCACGTGCTCGCGCGCCTCCAGCGACCGCGCGCGATCGGGCATTGACGGCGGCGTCGCGGTCGGGATGATCGGCCTCGGTGGCCCTGCGGCTCCCCCGACCCCGACTCCGCCTGCGCCGACGCGCGGCCCTGTCGGTGTGCGTGCGCGATCCGTCGACGCCACGCGAGGCGCTCGAGCACGCGCTCGGTCCCCACCTCGATCCGCTGGCGCGCGTGCGCACGCGTCGACGGCTGCGTCGTCATGTCCTCTATCGCACGCTGCGTGCCGACATCGATCGCGTGCTCGACGGATTCGAGTGGGACCTCGCCGATCTGCCGCGGCCGCGCAAGCTCCCGCCCGATGCGCCGCTGCGCGCGGTGGCGTGGAACGTCGAGCGCGGCAAGCGATTCGAGGCGCTCATGGGCGTGCTCGGCAACGAGCCCTGGCTGCGCGACGCCGACCTGCTCTTGCTCACCGAGGTCGACATCGGCATGGGGCGATCGGGCAATCGCAACGTGCCGCGCGAGGTCGCCCAGGCGCTCGGCATGGGCTACGTGTTCGCGAACTACCACCTCGTGCTCGCGCCGGGCGACAGCGCAGAGCGTGATCACGGCGCGGGCAACACGCTCGGGCTGCATGGCGCGGCCCTGCTCACGCGCCTCCCGGTGCGGCGCTTCTGGGGCGTCGGTCTGCCCGAGTTCACCGACAAGTTCCACTCGCTCGAGAAGCGGCTCGGCAGCAAGCGCGCGTTGCTGGTGGAGCTCGCGCTCCCCGACGGCCCGTTGCTCGTCGTCGTCGTGCACCTCGATCCGTTCGCGCCGCCCAAGCATCGCGCGGCCCAGCTGCGCATCGTCGTCGATGCGATCGCGAAGACCGGCATCGAGCGCGTGCTCCTCGGCGGCGACCTGAACACGAACACGTATCACCTGGGCAGCAAGGCCGGGCTCGCAATCGACGTGTTGCACAAGCTCGTGCGCTTCGGCTTCGACGGCACGGTGCGCCAGTACATGACGCCGGAGCAGGTGTTCGAGCGGCGAGTGTTCGCCGCGCTCGCGCAGGCCGGGCTGCGCACCGAGGGCTTCACCGACCCCAACGCCGGCACGATCCACTACGACCTCAACGACCCCGAGGTGCGCGACAAGAGCCTGGCCTACCTGCCGCCGCGCGTGCTCGCGTGGCTCGAGCGCAAGCTCGCGCCGTGGGGCGGGTGCGTGCCGATGCGCATCGATCACTTCGCGGGTCGCGGCCTGTCGGCCGTTCGCGCGTTGACGCTGCCGCCCACGAAGCACGACGGCGTGCGCGTGTCCGACCACGTCCCGATCGTCGTCGAGTTCATGCCCTGAGCGTGAGCACGCCGAGGTGGGCGAGCCCGCGGAGGATGCTCGTGAGCGCGCGGATGCGGCGGCCGAGTCGGGGTGGGGCGGTCGCCGCCGGCGTGTGCACGAGCGCGTCGAGCCAGCGCTGCAGCGGCGGGCGATCGAGCGCGCCGCCGAGGTCGAACAGCGCGAGGTCGTCGATGCCGGCCGCGCGCGCGAGCGCGACGTCGGCGACGAGTTCGTGGACGTCGCCGTAGATCGGCTCGTCGCCCAGCGCGCCCGGGCCCACCGCACCGAGCCCCACCATGGCGCGAGCGGGCCATCGTCTGTCTGCCGCCTTCGCGCCGAGCCACACGAGTGCCTCGCCGTGATCGCGGCGCAAGAGGCCGCGCGTGTAGCCGACGAGCGAGCTGTAGAGCATCACGCACACGCGTGACAGCGGCAGGTCGTCGACCGGGGTGCCGAGCAGGTGCTGGAACGCGCCGAAGCCCGCGCGATCGGCCAGCACGAGCGGCACGACTGCGCCCCACGGCGCCACGCCGAGCCCCCGCGCGTGCTCGAGCGTCGCCGTGAACGTCGCGATGGCGCGCGCTCGATCGCCGCCGACCGTCGCACGCTGCGGACGCACGCTCGACCACGCACGCACGAGCGCGATCGGAGGCTCGAGATCGACGACGAGCTCGTCGGGCAATGCGTCGCCACGCGCGAGCGACTCGAGCAGCGCGTCCACGAACGCGCACCACGGCTCGGCACTCGCGGCGCTGGCCCAGCGCCCGTCCACGTCGGCGATCATCGGCCAGACCGCGATCGACACGCCCATCGCACGCGCGGCCGCGACGACGGCCCGCGCATCGTCCTCGCCCCCGGGCCGCACCGCGAACGCCAGCTGCACCCCGCGCTCCGCGAGCGCTGCGAGCACGCTGCGCTCGCGCAGCCGCCCGGGCTCCACGTGCTCGCTGAACACGCGCCGTCGCGCCCCGTGTTCGCTATCCTTCGGTGCCAATGCGAATCCTCTACGGTGTCGTCGGTGAGGGGATGGGGCACGCGGTGCGCTCGCGCGTGGTCCTCGAGCACCTCGTGGGCCAGGGACACGACGTCGAGATCATGACGTCGGGACGCGCCAAGGACTTCTTGGCAAAGCACTTCGAGGGCGTCAACCGCATTCACGGGCTGCACTTCGTGACCGAGGACAATCGCGTGCGGCTGGGCCGCACGCTGTTCTCCAACGTGCTGGCGGGCACGACGGGGCTGCCGCGCAACATCGCGGCGTACTTCGAGCTCATCGGCGAGTTCGCGCCGGAGGTGGTGATCAGCGACTTCGAGTCGTGGACGTACTTCTACGCGAAGGCCCACCGGCTGCCGATCTTCAGCGTCGACAACATGCAGATCATCAACCGCTGTCGGCACCCGGCGGAGATCCTCGCCGGCGAGCACGCGAGCTTCGAGCTCGCCCGCGCGTTCGTGAAGAGCAAGCTGCCGTTCTGCGACCACTACTTCATCACGACGTTCTTCCGCCCCGAGATCCGCAAGGACAAGACGAGCCTGCATCCGCCGATCCTGCGGCCCGAGATCCTGTCGGCGCCCACGAGCCGCGGCGATCACCTGCTCGTCTACCAGACGGCCGAGGCCCACGACACGCTCGCGAAGACGCTGCAGCAGCTCGACGTCGAGTGCCGCGTGTACGGCATGCGTCGCGGCATCGAGACCGAGGAGGTCGACGGCAACCTGCGCCACCAGCCGTTCTCCGAGGCGCGCTTCATCGCGGACCTCGCGAGCGCGCGCGCCGTGATCGCCGGCGGCGGCTTCACGGTGATGGGCGAGGCGGTGTACCTGCGCAAGCCGATGCTGTCGGTGCCGCTCGCGAACCAGTTCGAGCAGGTCCTGAACGCGCGCTACCTGCAGTACATCGGCTACGGCCGGTGGACGGAGGCGATCGAGGACGCCGCGGTCGTGCGCGACTTCCTCGACGCGGTGCCGGCATGCGAGGAGAAGCTCGCGGGCTACTCGCAGGACGGCAACCGCGACCTGCTCGGCGCCGTGGACGAGGCCCTGGATCGCGCGGCCGCGGGCGTGATCTAGTCCTGCGGCAGATCGATGCGCACCAGCTCGACGCAGCGCTTCACGAGGCGCGTCGCGAGGAAGGCGTCGTGCGTGCTGGGGAGCGGCACGATGCTCGCCCAGTCGTCCTCGCGGCCGCCGAAGGGGACCATGAAGCCGCTGTCGAGCTCGAACACGATGCCGCGCCCGCCCTCGTACGCGGCGAGCCGTTCGCCGCCCGGCAGGAACGTGAAGCGGTGCTGATGGACCTTGCCGAGCTTGCGCACGAAGCGTTGCTCGAAGTCGACGACGTGCAGGTCCAGCCCGTCGCCGGCCGACTTCACCGCGAACGCGAGCCGCGGCGCGTCGGCGGCGAAGCGCAGCGGACCCTCGACGCCTTGCGCGACGCGCTCGAACGTACCGCCTTCGATCGGCCGGCACTGCAGGAGCGGCTTGGCCGCGCCGCCGAAGACAGCGCACAGGATCTTGCCGTCGGCCGAGATCGCGGCCGCCGTGACGTCGGCCGGCAGCTCCCGGCGCTGGGGCTCGGCACCGTCGGCGAGCGCGACGATCGCTCGCACACTCGCGCCTTCCGTCGGCGTCTCCGCGATCGCGATCCGCCGTGCTGCCGCATCGACGTGGATCGGCTCGCCGCACAGCGCGTCCGCGAGCACGCGCGGCGGCTCGGTCGGCTTGCTCGGATCCACCGCGAGCCAGCGGCACTCGTCGCGCACGACGAGCAGGTCGGACGCGAGCGCGAGCGGACGATCCCCCGGCCACGAGCCGAGCCGGCGCGGCGCCGCGCTCGTGAACGCGTCGACGCGGCGGGGCGCGAGCTCGATCGCGATCCACTGCCCACCCGGATCGACGACCGCCGTGCGGGTCTCGTCCTTCTTCGCGAGCGGCACCTTCGCCGCCTTCGCACGAGCCACGACGCGCGCGCCCGTAGGGCAGCCGAGCTCCACGCGCAGATCGGCCGTGGAGCCGACTGCCGCCGCGCGCAGCGACTTCGCGACGCGGGCGAGCGTCGCTGCGCCGGGATGCGGCACGAACACGAACGGCGCGGCGCGTCGGATCGGTCCGATCCGCGGCTCGGCCGGCTTCGGGTCGTCGCGCGCGGCGGCGTCCACGTCCGTGGGCGGTCGTGGATCGGGATCGTCCACGCCGTCGGCCCCGCCCCCGTCCGTGGGCGGCGTCGCACCCCCGCCGCCGTCGACCTTGTCGGGCTCGTGTGCGTGTCGACACGCGAGCACGGAAAAGCCCACCGTCATCGCGACGCGCAGGCCACCGCACGAGAGCTTCGACACGCGCGCATCTTGACATCCGCGAGGAAGGGCAACAAGGCTGCGCCCACCCGGAGCGAGAGTTATCCTCATGGCGAGCGGGCCGCGCTCCAGTACCGTCCATGCGCGCACCGGGGGGTGCGCTGCACGCGGTAGACCTCGGGACTCGCCCGACCGTTTCCACGGATCATCGACGCCTTCGCCATGACCGATCCAGGCACCACGCGGCCGTTCTCGCCCGCGGAGCTCGACGCCATCGAGGATGCGCTCGAGCAGCTCCACGGGGACGACGCGTTCGTCGTGGGCGGGCTCGAGGCCGACGGCGAGCAGGCCGTTCGCGAGCGACTCGCGAGCTACCGTGCGATCAGTCGATTGTCGCGCGACGTGCTGTCCGCCTACGAGGCGCCACGCCACGTCCTCGATCGCGTCGTGTCCGTCGCCCGCGAGAGCGCGGTCGCGGCGACACCGGCACCCGAGGAGCCGCGCGCGCGCCCGTCGTTCTGGTCGCGGATCCGGGCGGCCTGGACGATTCCCATCGTCGCGACGGTCGCCGCCGCAGCGCTCGTCGTGGTCGTCGCCGTGCCGATGACCTCGCGCGAGTCGACCGTGGCGAGCGAGGGCGTCGCTCGCAACGAGAACGCACCGGCGAGCCCGCCGGTCTCCACACCCTCCAAGGTCGCGAGCAGCGAGCCCGCGCAAGCGGTCGACGGTCGGCTCGCGATGGCCGAGCCCCCGCCGGCGGACGAGGAAGCGCCCGCCGAAGGGTTGCGTGGCGGCGCCGTGCTCGACGCGGCCGAGAAGCGGCGCGACGTGCAGGCGGAGACGCGCGCGGACGACGACGTGGAGCTCGCGCGCGAGCGCAAGTCGAAGAGCGCGACGAAGAACGAGCTCGAGCAGGATGGGATCGCCGCGGGTCCGAAGGCCCAGCCGAGCAAGCCGAGTCCGAAGCCCGCGACGACGACGACCGACGTGCCGACTCCGAGCGCGCCGAAGAGCGGCGGCCTGCCCGGCGGTGGCGGGGGCAAGGCGCCGGCCGAGCCGCCGAAGGACGCGGAGAAGAAGGACTCGGACAAGACGAGCGACTCGCTCGCGAAGGCGGACGCGGCGCGGCGCAGCGGCGACTGTGGCTCGGCCGTGAAGCTCTACGAGTCGGTGCGCAAGACGGGCACGAGGGCGCAGCGCGCCAAGGCGCTCGTCGGGCTCGCGCTGTGTGCCGAGCGTGAAGGCGATCGCGCGGGCGCCGACGAGCTGCTCGCGAAGGCCCGGGCCGAGGACGCGAGCAGCGACGCGTATTACCAAAGCGAGCGCTGACGCGTCACGGCGCGTCGACGATCGCGTCGCGACTCGGATCGCAGCGCACGAGCCCGGGCACGAGCAACAGCCCACACAAGAGCAGCGCGAGCGCGAGCGAGATCGGCAAGAAGCCCGTGGACGGGCTGTCGTCGCCGTCGCCGCCGGCCGGCTGCTTCGAGGGCTCCACGCGTGGATCTCTTCGTAGCATCCGGCCGGGATGCGCGCCAAATCTCGTGGACGCGGAAGCGCGCGCCGGGTCGCACCTCGCGGCCGGCCCACCCCCAGTGTGTTCGGTCATGGTGCCCACGCTTTCGCCTGCGACCGGGCGCACAGGGCCGAATTCGGGGCGCTGCGGCCCGGGCCGAAAGTCTGACGCGGGATCGAGATTCGACTACCATCCTCGCCCGACAAGGACGGAGCGAACACGCATGAGCACGCGCCGAACTCCCGACTCCGACACCGCCCACGCCGCCGCTGCACCTTCGGGTCTCGCTGCCTTCGTGCGCGACTGGGTGCTCGGGTTCCACAACCGCACGGTGCTCTTCCGTGTCGGCAACTGGATCTTCACGACGTACGCCTTCCTCGCGACCGCTGCGTTCGCGGCCGGCTTCGCCGGCTCGCTGTGGTTCGACGCGATGGCGGGCCTCGACACGGTGTTGATGGCGAAGCTCTACCTCTTCCTCGTCGTGCCCGGTGTGCTCATCGGCCTGCGCGCGTTCAGCATCATGCTCGAGTGGCGCGAGCTGTTCCGCCGCCCGCTCGCGACGATCGTGAAGCCCGGCTACATGCTGCACGGCGGCATCGCGGGCGGCATGATCGCGCTGCTCGTCATCAACGGCATCACCGGTGTGCCGTTCCTGAAGCTGCTCGATGCGCCGGCGCTGGCGTTGCCGCTCGGCGAGGCGATCGCCCGGCTCGGCTGCTACGTCTACGGCTGCTGCTGGGGCCGCCCCACGACGAGCCGCTTCGGCGTGCGCTACACGAGCGCGGAGTCGAAGGTCGTCCGCTGTGCGCCGCACCTGCACAACGTGAAGATCCATCCGGCGCAGCTCTACGCGCTCGTCGTGTACCTCGCGATGTTCGCGGCGATGTACGCCGCGCTGCCGTACATGCCGTTCGACGGCGCGCTCACGGCCGCGTACTTCATCGGCCACTCGGCGATTCGGCTCAGCCTCGAGTACTTCCGCCAGGACGACCGCGGTCGCCTCTGGGGCCGCCTCACGCACACGAACCTGTACTCGTTCCTCATGATCGCCGCGGGCATCGGGGTGCTCTGGTACGGCAGCGTGTACTCGGCCCACTCGACGCTCGACCTGTCGGTGCGGTTCGTCCACGTGCTCGGCGACGGCACGGTGATGCCGTGGATCTGCATGATCGGGCTCGTGTTCGGGTTCGCGTACGGCGTGCACTACAAGAAGGTCGGCAGCTGGATCACGAGCCCGTCGGGCGGCATGAAGCCGAACGTCGACGAGCTCAGCATGGGCGCCGTGTCGCGCATGGAAGCCGCCGAGCACGGCCACGACGGCCCCTGCAATCACCCGCACTGAGCGTCAACGTTCGGGCGTGCCGGCGATCGGGCGCGGTCGCCGGCGGCGCAGGCGGGTCGCTTCGCGGTGGCGCCGTTCGGCGCGCTCGATGAGCAGCTCCTGGCTGCCCCGCTCGGCGCCGGTGCGCTGCACGTAGCTGCCGTCGCTCTGCATCTCCCACGCGCTGCGCTGGTCGCCGAGCTGCAGCTTGAGGATCGCCCGCAGCTCGCGACGCAGCTGCGTGCCCTCGACGGGCACGAGCGTCTCGATGCGCGACTCGAGGTTGCGCTTCATGCAGTCGGCGGAGCCGATGTAGTACTCCTCCGCGCCGCCGTTGCGGAAGTAGTAGATGCGAGAGTGCTCGAGGAAGCGTCCGACGATCGAGAGCACGCGGATGTGCTCGGACAGCCCGGGGATCCGCGGCCGCAGCCGACACGAGTCGCGCACGATGAGATCGATGCGTACGCCGGCTTGTGACGCCCGATAGAGCGCGCTCGTGATGTCGCTGTCCTCGAGCGCATTCAGCTTCAGCTGGATGAGCCCGCCGCCGCCGTCTTTCGCGTGCACCGCGATCTCGCGCTCGATCTTCTCCAACAAGGCCTGCTTGAGCACCTTCGGCGCGATGAGGATCTTGTGGTAGCGACGCTTCGGCTTGTAGCCGGTCGTGAGATAGTTGAAGAGCTCGGTCATGTCGCGACCGATGTGCTCGTCCGCCGTGAACAGACCGAGGTCGGTGTAGCCGCGCGCGTTGCCGGCGTGGTAGTTGCCCGTGCCGACGTGCGTGTAGCGGCGCAGGCGATCCGAGTCGCTACGCACGACGAGGATCGTCTTGCAGTGGGTCTTCAGCCCCACGACGCCGTAGCTGACGTGGATGCCGGCCTCCTCCAGGCGGTTCGCCCACCCGATGTTGGCCTCCTCGTCGAAGCGGGCCTTGATCTCGACGACGACGGCGACCTGCTTGCCGTTGCGCGCCGCGAGGATCAGCGAGTTCACGACCTGGCTGTGGGCCGACGTGCGGTAGAGCGTCATCTTGATCGCGCGCACCTTCGGGTCCTCGGCGGCGGCGCACAGGAATCGCTCGACCGAGCTCGTGAACGAGTCGTAGGGGTGGTGGACGAGCACCGAGCCCGCGTCGCGGATCTGGTGGAAGAGGTTGCGGTCGTCGCCGAGCTCGGGGTGGTCGAGCGGCACGTGGGGAGCGTCGTGCAGCGCAGGGATGTCGAGCGCCGCGAGCTCCCGCAGGTCGCGCATGCCGAGCAGGCCGTCGACCTCGAAGACGTCGGCCTCGGACAGCCCGAACTTCGCCATGAGCAGCGTGCGATGCGTGGGCGGCATCCTGCGCGCGATCTGCATCCGCACGATCGGCGCGAACTTCCGCTCGCGCAGCTCCGTCTGGATCATCGCCATCAGGTCGTCGGCGAGGTCCTCGTCGCCCTCCGTGTTCGCGTTGCGAGTGACCCGGAAGGCATCGCACGACTCGATCACCATGCCCGGGAAGAGCAGGTCGAGGTTGTGCGCCATCAGATCCTCGAGCAGCACGAAACGACTGCTGGTGCCGACGCGCCGCAAGCGGGGGATGCCGGCGCCCACCGGCACCTTCACGCGGGCGAGGAGCGGCATCGCGTCGTTGGGGTAGTGCAGGGTGACGAGCAGGTTGAGCGACAGGTTCGAGACGAACGGAAACGGGTGGGCCGGATCCATCGCCTGCGGCGTGACGAGCGGGAAGACGTTCTCGAAGTAGTCGTCGCGCAGCGCGAGCTGGTCCGCCTGCGGCAACGAGCCGAACGGCACGATGCCGATCTCGTGGCGCTCGAGCTCGTCCGCCATGCCGCGCCAGACGGCCTGCACGTGATCGGACAGCCCGCGCAGGAGCGTGTTGCAGTCGGCGAGCTGCTCCGCGGGCGTGCGCCCGTCGACCGTGAGCGCCTGCAGGCCGGCGGCGAGCTGCTGCTTGAGGCCGCCGATGCGCTTCATGAAGAACTCGTCGAGCGTGGTGCCGACGATGCCCAGGAACTTCACGCGCTCGAGCAACGGCGTGCGTGCGTCCTCGGCCTCGCGCACGACGCGATGCGTCCAGATGAGCCAGGACATCTCGCGGTTGAGGAACGACTCGGGGGCGGCCGGATCGGACGGACTGCGCCATGCGTCGCCGGCCTTCGCGAGCGGCGGATGCGGAGGGGTGCGCGCCCCGGTCGCCTCGGCCGGGGCCGATTCGGGGGCCTGCGGGGCATCGGAGGCCGCGGGCGCGACGTCGTCTCCGAGCGCGACCGCGGCCGAGGCATGATCGGCGCTCACGGGGACGACAGTGTCGCAGAGCTCGACCGCGTTCGGCCAGCGCTCGCCGCAGAACGAAGCGGCCGCCCCGCGCGTACGTCCGAAGGCGATGGTCGCTCGTTCGGTCGTGATCTGCGCGGTGCTCGGCTCGTGTCGAGGTCCCAGCGCGCCTCCGCCCGACGACCCAGCGCCGCCCGCGACCGCGCCCGCGACGGCTGCATCCGCACCCGTGCACGTCGGTTCACCTGCGCCCGTCGCGGCCGTCGCCGCCGTGCCAGCGCCCGCGCCCGAACCGGTGACACCCGTCGTGGCGGCCCCGCCCGCCGAGCTCGATGGATGTGTCGAGAAGGTCACGGAGCTCCCGGAGGTCGCGTGGCTCGACCGCGACGATCGACGACTGCGACGCGACGCGCTCGTCGTCGTGTCGAAGGGCGCGCGTCGGCTGCAGCTCTTCGACGACGGCGTGCGCACGCACTGCTGGAAGGTCGCGCTCGGGTTCTCGCCCGTCGGACACAAGGAAGTGCAGGGCGACGGCAAGACGCCCGAGGGCTGGTATCGCGCGTCGGACAAGCCGTGGTCGACGTTCGACAACGCCATCGCGATCCACTATCCGAACGCCGTCGACGCGCGCGCGGCCAAGCTCGACGGTCGGATCTCGGCGAAGACGCGCGACAAGATCGTCGCGGCGATCGACGACGGTCGCGTGCCGCCGCAATCCACCGCGCTCGGCGGTGCGATCCTCATCCACGGCGGCGGCACGAGCTTCGACTGGACGCTCGGCTGTGTCGCGCTCGACGACGCCGATCTGCTCGAGCTGCGCGCGCAATTGCCCAAGGGGATGCGCACCGACGTGCTCGTGCTGCCCTGATCCGCGGCCGCTCCACGCCCGAGCGCCGCGCGCCCACGGCCGCAGGGCGCCGACCCGGCCCGGATCGGACGCTCACTCCCGCGCGCGCGCGTTCGCCGTGGTCACTGGCACTTCGGCCGCATCGGCCGCGTCATCGCCGGACTTTCGTGGCCATTTGGCCAAATGGCACGCGGCGAAACGGGGCCGATCGGCCACCTGGCGCGGGCCGAGCGCGCTCGCGTGCCCCGGAGTCCACAGGCGAATCCGGTAGAGTGAGCTGGGCGAGCACACCGACGTGGCCATCAACGACACCGAGAGAACGACGCTCTCCATGCGCCGGACGCCGCTCCTCGACGGAGCGAGCGTCGGCGGCGAGGCCCAGCTCGTGGTGCTGCTCGGTCCCACCGTCGGGCAGACCATCCCCGTCGGCGACGAGCTCGTGCTCGGCCGCGCGACGCCGGGCCTCTCCATTCAAGACGACAGCGTCTCGCGGCGGCACGCGACCCTGACACGCAAGCCGGACGGAAGCTTCGCAATTCGCGACCTGGGCAGCCGCAACGGCACGTTCGTGAATGGCCAAAAGATCGAAGAGGCCGTGCTTCGCATCGGCGACCGCATCGCCATCGGCGGCCACACGGTCCTGCAGCTGGTGATCCGCGACAAGTTCGAGGACCAGCGCGTGCAGGCCCAGAAGCTGCAGGCCCTGGGCGAGCTCGCCGGCGGGATTTCCCACGATTTCAACAATCTGCTCGGCGTCGTGCTCGCCAACGTCTCGCACCTGCAGATGCTCGAGCGCGTGTCCGAGGCGGACGTGCGTCGGGTGTTGGGGGACATCGAGGCCGCGGCGCGACGGGCGGCGGAGCTCACCCACGATCTGATGGCGTTCGCGCGCAGTGGCGTACGCACGTTCGAGCCGTGCGACGTGGCGAACATCGTCGAAGACGTCGCGCGTCTGCTGGGCCGCGGCCTGCCGCGTCACCTCGAGCTGCACACCGAGGTCGAGCACGGCCTCGTCGTGCGCGGCGACGCGGCACGACTCGGACAGGTGCTCACGAACATCGGGCTCAATGCGATCGCGGCGATGCCCCAAGGCGGCACGCTGCGGATCACGACGCGTCGATGCGAGGACGTGCCGCCGGCGTTCGTCGAGGATGCCGTGCTCGCGCCCGGTGGCGACGTCGTGCTCGTGACGATCGAGGACACGGGCGTCGGCATGGACGAGGACGTCTCGCGCCGCGCGTTCGAGCCGTTCTTCACCACGCGTCCGCGCGGCGTCGGCACCGGGCTCGGGCTCGCGACGGCCCGCGCGATCGTCCGCGATCACGGCGGTCACATCGGCGTGCGCAGTCAGGTCGGACGCGGCACGACGGTGTTCGTGATCCTGCCGCTGCGCCAGGGCTCCACCGGCGCACGCGAGGCGCGGACGATCGACGAGCGTGCGCCGCTCTCGGGCGTCGTGCTCGTCGCGGACGACGAGGAGCTCGTGCGCAGCGCCACCCACCGCGTGCTGGAGCACGCGGGCCTGCAGGTGATCTCCGCCGCCGACGGGGAAGAGGCAGTGCGGGTGTTCACCGAGGACCCGAGCCGGTTCGACGTCGTGATCCTGGACCTCGACATGCCGGGGCTGAACGGCGAGCAGGTGTTGGAACGGCTGCGCGAGCTGGATCCGGGCGTACGCGTGCTCATCTCGAGCGGCTATCTCGACCGCGCCCGAGAGGACGCGCTCCGCAGCGCGGGCATCGACGGCCTGCTCGACAAGCCCTATGATTCGCTCACGCTCTTGCGGGCCGTCGCGAACGTCATCCGCGACGGTGCACGCCGGAAGTCCCGGTGAGCCGACCCGCATCGCCGAGCGTTCGGAGACCTCGAGATGCACCGTTCCATCCTCCGCCTCGCCATCGCCACCTCCATCTCCTTCGGCCTCGCCGCGTGCGACGACAAGGGCGCCGAGACCAAGAAGGAAGAGACCAAGTCGAAGACCGAGACCAAGTCCGACGGCAAGACCGAGACGAAGACCGAAACGAAGACCGAAGAGAAGAAGGAGGGCGGCTGGTAGCTCGGAAGACGCGAACGCGTCTTCCGAACTCCGTGCCCATGCCCGTGCCCGTGCCCGTGCCCACGCGCGCGGACGCGCGCGCGTGCACGCCTGCGTACGCTTGCTAGAAGCCCGTTGCCGGTGTATCGACGAGCACCGGTCCTTCCATGAAGATCCTCGTCACCGGCGGTGCCGGCTTCATCGGCGCGAATTTCCTCGGGCTCCTGGTGCCGCGCCATCCGGAGCACGAGTTCGTCAACCTCGACAAGCTCACCTACGCGGCCAACCTCGCGAGCCTGGCTCCGATCGCCGACCGCCCGAACTATCGGTTCGTGCGCGTCGACATCGCGGACGCGGCGGCGGTCGACGCGACGTTCGACGAGGTGGAGCCCGATGTGGTCGTGCACTTCGCGGCGGAGAGCCACGTCGATCGCAGCATCGCGGGCCCGCGCGAGTTCCTGCGCACGAACGTCGAGGGCACGTTCAACCTGCTCGAGGCGGCGCGCCGGATCTGGAAGGACGGGCGCGGCCTGTTCCACCACGTCAGCACCGACGAGGTGTACGGCTCGCTCGGCCCCACCGGGCTCTTCACCGAGTCGACGCGCTACGACCCGTCGAGCCCGTACTCGGCGAGCAAGGCCTCCTCCGATCACCTCGTACGCGCGTGGCATCGCACGTACGGGCTGCCGGTGAAGCTGACGAACTGCTCGAACAACTACGGCCCGCTGCAGTTCCCCGAGAAGCTCATCCCGCTCATGATCATGAACGCGCTCGACGGCAAGCCGCTGCCGGTCTATGGCGAGGGGCTGAACGTGCGCGACTGGCTGTACGTCGGCGATCACTGCGAGGCGATCTGGACCGTCGTGCAGAAGGGCGCCGTCGGCGAGACGTACAACATCGGCGGCAACTCCGAGGTGCGCAACATCGACGTCGTGAAGACCCTGCTCGCGACGCTGGCGGAGGAGACGGGCCGCGACCGCGCGCAGCTCGAGGGTCTCATCACGTACGTGAAGGACCGCCCCGGCCACGACCTGCGCTACGCCATCGACGCCACGAAGCTGAAGAACGAGCTCGGCTGGTCGCCCACCGAGACGTTCGCGACTGGATTGCGCAAGACGGTGCGCTGGTACCTCGACAATCCGCAGTGGGTGCAGCAGGTGAAGACCGGCGAGTACCGCAAGTGGATCGAGCACAACTACTCCAACCGGTAGGGACACCGCGATGATCGACAGAGGCATCATCCTCGCCGGCGGCTCGGGCACGCGCCTGCATCCGCTCACGAAGGCGGTCAGCAAGCAGCTGATGGCCGTCTACGACAAGCCGATGATCTACTACCCGCTGTCCGTGCTCATGCTCGCGGGCATCCGGAAGATCCTCGTCATCACCACGCCGCACGAGCAGCCGTTGTTCGTGAACCTGCTCGGCGACGGCAGCCAGTGGGGCATGGAGCTGCACTACGCGCCCCAGCCGCGGCCCGAAGGGCTCGCGCAGGCGTTCCTCATCGGGCGCGAGTTCGCGGCCGGCAAGGGCTGCTCGCTCGTGCTCGGCGACAACATCTTCTACGGCGCGAGCATGTCCGAGCTGCTCGCGTCGGCGGTCACCCGCGACCTGGGTGCGACCGTGTTCGGCTACTGGGTGAAGAACCCCGAGGCCTACGGCGTCGCGGAGATCGGGCCGGGCGGCAAGGTGCTCTCCATCGAGGAGAAGCCCACGCATCCGAAGAGCAACTACGCGGTGACGGGCCTGTACTTCTACGACGAGAAGGTCTGCGACTTGGCCGCGAGCCTGAAGCCCAGCAAGCGCGGCGAGCTCGAGATCACGGACCTCAACCGGCTGTATCTGGAGAAGGACGAGCTGTGCGTCGAGATGCTCGGGCGCGGCACCGCGTGGCTCGACACCGGCACGCCCGGCGCGCTCATGCAGGCTGCGAACTTCATCCAGACGATCGAGGAACGGCAAGGCCTGCAGGTCGCGTGTCCCGAGGAGATCGCGTTCAACCGCGGCTGGATCTCGGCAGACGAGCTGCGCGTGCAGGGCGAGGCGCTCGCGAAGAACGACTACGGCCGCTATCTGCTGCGATTGGCGGAAGAGGGGCGTCGCTGATGAAGGTCACTCGGACGAAGCTCCCCGGTGTGCTCGTGATCGAACCGGACGTGTTCGGCGACGATCGCGGGTGGTTCTGCGAGACGTGGGCGCAGCTGCGCTACGCGGAGATCGGCATCCCCGAGCTGTTCGTGCAGGACAACGTATCGATGTCCGCGCGCGGCATCCTGCGGGGCCTCCACCTGCAGCACCCGTGGGGGCAGGGCAAGCTCGTGCAGGTCGTGCAGGGCTCGGTCTACGACGTCGCCGTCGACGTGCGGCCGGACTCGCCGACGTTCGGGCAGTGGATCGGCGAGACGTTGTCGGCCGAGGAGCACCGCCAGGTGTGGATCCCGCCGGGCTTCGCCCACGGCTTCTGCGTCACGAGCGACACCGCGGTGTTCATGTACAAGTGCACCGAGGCGTATCACCGCGAGACCGAGCTCGGCGTCGCGTGGAACGACCCCGACCTCGCGATCCCGTGGCCCGTGGCGACGCCCACCTTGTCCGCAAAGGACTCGGCGTACCCGCGGCTGCGCGACATCCCGAAGGATCGACTCCCGACGGTCGGGTGAGCATGGCAGGCGCGGATCTCGTCCTCGTCGGTGCGGACGGCATGCTGGGCAGCGCGTGGATGCAGCTGTTGCAGCGGCGCGGCGTGCCGGTGCGCGCGCTGTACCTGCCGTCGTTCGATCTGTTGCGAGACGGCGACGTCGCGGGGCTCGAGCTCGCTGGCGTCCGCGCGGTGATCAACTGCGCGGGCTGGACCGACGTCGACGGCGCGGAGGCGAACGAGGCCGGAGCCACCGCGCTCAACGGCACGGCGGTGGGTCTGCTGGCCGAGCGCTGCGCGGAGGCCGGGTGCCTGCTCGTGCACTACGGCACGGACTACGTGTTCGCCGGCGACGCGAGCGAGCCCTATCCGGTGCATGCACCGCACGCGCCCGCGTCGGCGTACGGGCGCAGCAAGGCCGACGGCGAGCGCCGGATCTGGGCGACGGGCGTGCGCGCGCTCGTCGTGCGCACGAGCTGGCTGTACGCGCCGTGGGGCAAGAACTTCGTGCGCACGATCGCGACGCTCGCGAAGAGCAAGCCCGAGCTGAAGGTCGTCGCCGATCAACGCGGACGCCCGACGTCGGCGGAGCACCTCGCCGCGACGACGTGGACGCTCGTCGAGCGCAACATCGCGGGCGTCGTGCACGTCACCGACGGCGGCGACTGCACGTGGTTCGACTTCGCCACGGCGATCGCAGCGAAGGTGAACCCCGACTGCCGCGTGCTGCCGTGCACGACGGCCGACTTCCCGCGTCCGGCCCAACGGCCGGCCTACAGCGTGCTCGACATCGCGAAGACCGAAGCGCTCGTCGGCCCGATGCCGCGCTGGCAGGACGCCTTGGACGACGTCCTCGGTCGTCTCGAGCCGCTGTCGATCTGAGCGGGCTGCTAGCGCGCGAAGGTCAGCGTGTAGCGCAGGTCGGCGGGCATCATCTTCGAGTGGATCCGCGTCTTCATCGTGAGGCGGCCGCTCTCGCCGATCGTGAACGTGTTGACCCGCCCGCCGCGTGGACCGTGCACGCGGTGGACCAGCGCGTCGCCCTGCATCGACATCTTGCACTCGAGCGAGCTGCCGTCGATGCCCTCGACGTCGGAGCCGGAGCCGTCGAGCTTGCACACGTTCGTGTGCGAGCCGTAGGTCAGCACCAGCTCGTCGCCCTTGCGCTCGATCGACACGTTCTCGAACACCGGGTTCGTCTCGGTGAGCTTGTCGCGCGCGACGCCGCGGATCACCGCGTTGAGCTGCGCGACGAGCTCCTCGATCGCGTCGCGCAGCGCCGTTCGCTGGGCCTCACCGCCGGCGAACGCGTATCGTCCGACGAACCGATCCGCCTGCGTCTCGCTCACGCCGGCCGCGGCTTCGACCGATTCGGCCTCCGACACCTCTCCGGCCTCCGCCACGTCGCACGCGAGCAGTACGGAGATCGATCCGACGAACCACCACGGAGTCCGCATCTCGGTCCGAGTGTAGCGGCGGACGCGTCGCGCAGGTCGCGGCGGCCGGCGCACCGCTTCTTGTCACGAACCGTACGCTGCGCGTCTCTACCCGCACGCATGGACCCCGACCTCGGCGTGCACGGCCCGCGCAAGACGCTCGTCTCGGGCTACTTCCACAGGATCGTGGTGGGTCACGGACGGCTCTCGATCCTCGCGGACCGCAACGTCCTGCGGCGCACGTCCATGACCGGCGGGATGGCGATCGGTGCGATCGCGACCTTGCTCGGGGTCGCGGTCTCGGTCGCCGCCGCGCAACGCGGCCTGGAGGCGCTCGATGCCGGCAGCGTGGCGGCGTTCGTCGTGGGTGTGATCGGGGCGCTGGGCGGCTGCGCTGTGATGGTCCCCGCGGCTCGCACGCTGGACGCACTCGAGCGCAGCCGGACCGCGCTCGACGGGTTCGACGTGCTGGGGGAGGCCGACTTCGCCACGGGCACGTTCTACGATCGGCAAGGGGCCCGCTTCCCACTCTCCAGCGTTCGACCCCTGCTGCAGAACAGGTCGGACGCGATCGTGTTGGTCTTCGCGTGGGCGCGCCGCGAGATCGTCATCGGTAACGAGAAGGCGACGGTCGGCACGTGGAGCCTGACGGAGCTGCGGGCACTGACGAGCTCACTGCACCAGCTCGGCTTCGCCCCGCCCTGACGGCTCGAGCACGTTCGCGCTACTGTCGGCCTCGCGATGGAGCCGGCCGGCAAGCGTCCGTTCTGGGCCCGGGGGACGTTCTGGATCTTCGTGGGGCTCGGGCTCGGCGTCGTGCTCGGCGGCTCGCTGCCGCAGGATCAGTTCCCGTCGGCGTACGCGTTCTTCAAGTTTCTGTCGTCGGCGTTCATCCAGCTCATCAAGGGCCTCATCATCCCGCTGCTCTTCTCCACGATCGTCGTGGGCGTCGCGCAGACGGGCGATCTCAAGGCGGTCGGGCGCATGGGTGGGCGCGCGCTGATCTATTTCGAGATCGTCACGACCATCGCGCTCTTTCTCGGGCTCGGCGTCGTGAACTGGCTGCGACCCGGCGACGGATTGCCGATCGATCTCTCGGGCCACCCGCACGTCGAGCTCGCCCAGCAGAAGACGGGCTGGGAGATCGCGCTGCACCTGTTCCCGTGGAACCTGTTCGAGCACGCCGCGAAGGGCGACATCTTGCCCGTCGTCGTGTTCGCCACGCTGTTCGGCGTGTCGCTCACGCGCGTCGCCCCGGGCCATCGCAAGGTCGCACTGTCGTTCTTCGAGGCCGTGTCGCAGGTGATGTTCAAGTACACGGACATCGTCATGCGCCTCACGCCGCTCGGGGTGTTCGGCGCGATGGCCTACAACGTGAGCCACATGGCCGCGGGCCAGTGGATCGGCGAGCAGTACTACGAGGGGTGGCCAGCCGTGTTCCACCTGCTCGGCAAGTACGCGACGCTCGTGGGCAGCCTCTACCTCGCCCTCGTCGCGCTCTTCTGCCTCGTGTTCGTGCCCGTGATGGTCGTGTGCGGCATCAAGGTGCTGCACTTCATGAAGGCGATCCGCGAGCCCGCGACGACCGCGTTCTCCACGGCGTCGAGCGAGGCCGCGCTGCCGCGTCTGTTGGAGGACATCGTCGCGTTCGGCGTGCCGCGTCGGGTGGCCTCGTTCGTGATCCCGACGGGGTACTCGTTCAACCTCGACGGCTCCACGCTCTATCTGGTGGTCGCGTCGGTCACGATCGCGCAGGCGGCCGGCATCGAGATGTCGCTCGGCACCCAGCTCATGATGGTGTTCACCTTCATGCTCACGAGCAAAGGCGTCGCCGGCGTGCCGCGTGCGACGCTCGTGATCATCGCGGGCACCACCACGAGCTTCGGCCTGCCGGGCGAGGCCGGTGTCGCGATGCTGCTCGCAGTGGACGAGATCATGGACATGGCGCGCACCATGATCAACGTGATCGGCAACGGGCTCGCGGCCATCGTCATCGCGAAGTGGGAGCGCGTCTTCGGCACCGAGCCCGTCGATCCCGCGATCGCCGAGGCGACCGAGGTGGAGCGCGAGGAGGCCTAGGACCCGGTCTCGAGCAGCGTGCCGATCTGGTCGAGCGCGTCGGGCGGGATGTCGAGGAACTCGAGGCCCACGTCGTAGGCGGCGGGACTGCCGGCGGGCAGGGGCCGGATCCACACGACCTCGGTGAGGCACGTGACGCTCGAGCTGTCGGGCAGGAAGAGCTCGACCTCGAGGCGCGCGCCGACCTTCAACGGCTCGTCGCTGTAGACGCGCATGCCGCCGAGGCCGACGTCCACGACCTGACGCCGCGGCAAGCGGCGCTTGGCAGGTCGGCAGTAGATCGGCGCATTCAGGCGCGGAAACTTCCGCCGTTCGTCGGAGCCCTGTTCCACGACTACCTCACCAGCTTAACAAGGCCGTCACGCGCGCGCCACGGTCTCGTGCGCGCGGTTCTGTGGCATACCTTCGCCGACCTGACCATCCACGGTCGTGGACCCGAAGGCCCATGAAGCTCCGCGTCGTCATCGTCAACTACAAGACCGCACCGCTCGCGCTGCGGGCGGCCGAGGGCGCGCTGGCGGACGTGAACGCACTCGGAGGCGCGATCACGATCGTCGACAACGACTCCGGCGATGGCTCGGTCGCGACGCTGCGCCAAGGGGTCGAATCGGGCCGGTTCGGCCGCACGGTCGAGGTCGTCGCGGCCGAGAAGAACGGCGGCTTCGGGTACGGCAACAACGTGGCGATCCGTCGCGCGCTCGCGAGCGACGATCCGCCCGACTACGTCTACCTGCTCAATCCCGATGCGGTGCCGGATCCGGGGGCCATCCGCACGCTCGTGGAGTTCATGGACGCGCATCCCGACGTCGGCATCGCGGGCAGCCACATCCACAACCCCGACGGCACCAC
This sequence comes from uncultured Nannocystaceae bacterium, assembly GCA_964468635.1. Classification (GTDB taxonomy): domain Bacteria; phylum Myxococcota_A; class Polyangia; order Nannocystales; family Nannocystaceae; genus Xiheibacterium. The sequence goes on along the minus strand of CAYXVR010000070.1, from coordinate 6,639 downwards.
GCACGTGTCGGCGTTCCGCTTCCCCAGCCCGCTCGGCGAGCTCGAGGGCACGCTGCGGCTCGGGCTCGCGACCAAGCTGTTCGATCGCTGGTCGGTGTGGAACCTGCCGTGCGATCGCACGACCCAGGTCGACTGGGTGTCGGGCGCGAGCACGATCATCCGTCGCGAGGTGCTCGATCAGATCGGGCTCTTCGACGAGAACTTCTTCCTCTACTTCGAGGAGACCGACCTGTGCCGGCGTGCGACGGAAGCGGGTTGGGCGACGTGGTTCGTGCGCGAAGCGTCCGTCGAGCACGAGGTCGGCGTCGCCACGGGCATCAAGGACACCGCGAAGCGGACCCCGCCGTACTGGTTCCAGTCGCGGCGCTACTACTTCCTCAAGCAGGGCGGCAAGAGCGAGCTGTTGCTCGCGAACCTCCTGTGGATCGCCGGCTTCTCGCTGTGGCGCATGCGCAGGCGCCTGCAGGGCAAGCCCGATCGCGATCCGCCGCAGATGCTGACCGACTTCGTGCGCCACACGATGCTGCCGCGTAAATCCCGGTAGTGGGCGGGAGTCCCGCCGCGCCTTGCTCGGGGCCCCGGAGTCGGCAATGCTGGATCCGAATGGTGCCGAGCGATCCGGTGGCGGCCGTGCCATGGGGCTCACCCATGACGGTGCGCGAGTGGGGCGAGCTCGACGAGGACGTCGAGGGCGAGGTCGTCGATGGCGTGCTCGTGGAGGACGAGATGACGGACTTCCTGCACGAGAGCGTCGTCGCCTTTCTCATCGCAGCGCTACATGCCTGGGCGCGTCCGCGAGGGGGGTTCGTCGGTGGATCCGAGGCGAAGTTCGCCGTGGCCGCGGCGCGCGGCCGCAAGGCGGATCTCTCGGTGTACCTGCCCGGGCAAGCACGACCGCGAGCGAGGGGAGTCCTCGATGTCGCGCCGGGTCTGCTCGTCGAGGTCGTCTCGACGCGTCCGCGAGATGCCCGCCGCGATCGGGTGGACAAGCTGCACGAGTATGCCGCGTTCGGCGTTCGGTTCTACTGGATCGTCGATCCGCAGCTGCGAACGCTGGAGATCTTCGAGCTCGGTGCCGACTCACGCTACGTCTGTGCCGCGAGCTGCAGCGGAGGTCGACTGGTCGAAGTGCCGGGCTGTCCCGAGCTCGTCCTCGATCTCGACGCACTGTGGGCCGAAGTCGACGAGCTCGAACGGTCCGAGGGCGGCTGACGAGCGCGCTAGCGATCCCAGCTCATCGCGAAGCGGGTGCGTGTGCTCGCGTAGTCGACCAGCTGCACCCTGGTCCCGCGCGCGTGCGCGACGTCGAGCGCGGCGCGGAACGCCTCGCCGAGCGCACGGCAGTACGGCTCCGGGAACAGCGCCTCGGGATAGGAGAGCTCGACGTCGGCGGTCACGCGCGTCTCGGCCTTGCGGATCGGCGCGACGACGAGCGTCGTGCCCGAGTGCATCGCGCCCCAGCGCTTCGCGCCGCCCATCGCGAGCAAGGATGGCGAGATGAGCCGCATCAGGTGGCGCACGAACGGGCGATCGTGGACGCGCCGCGCTTCGTGGTAGACCCAGTCGACGTAGCCGTCCTCGCCGAGCTCGTCGACGATCATCATCTGCGCGACGCAGCCGAGCGCTTCGGGGATCCACTGCGCGTCCCAGGAGGTGCCGAGCAGCGTCGCGAACGGCTGGGGCAGATCGCCTGCGGCGCGCTCGATGACGAAGCGTCGGGCGCCCTCGTGGACCTCGAGCGCGCGGCAGTGCCCATGGCTCGCGGCCCCGAGGGGCAGGGCGGCCAGATAGGCGGCGGCGCGGGGGTAGCGGGCGGCCACGCTGGAGGTCGCATCGGCCGGAACGCGCGATCCTGGAGGGGCTCCGGGAGGGCCGTGGACGGCCGCAGGGCGGGCTTGCCTTGCAACCGGCCGGGCTGGAATCATCACGTCGCCGTGCGTCCCGCCACCTTCGCCCTCGCGCTCACCTCCTGCGTCCTCGTCGCACCGGGCTGCAAGCAGCAGCACCCCTACGTCTGGGCCAGCGCGGTCACCGAGGGCGACCTGCCGGTCACCTCGGAGAAGCTGCGCGCGGGCGATCGGATCTCGGTGTCGGTCACGCGCATGGAGGAGCTGCGCGCGGGTCAGACGTTCGTCGTCGCCGCCGACGGCACGATCACGCTGCCGCTCGTCGGCCCGATCCAGGTCGGCGGCATGACGGCCCAGGCGGCCGCGCTCACCTTGAACACGCGCCTCAACGGCATCGTGGTGAACCCCGACGCGCGCATCACCGTGGTGACGCCCCGGCTGCCCACGGTGAGCGTGGTGGGCGAGGTGAACCAGCCCGGCCGGTTCCAGGTCGATCATGGCGAAGGCGTGCTCGCGGCGCTCGCCCAGGCCGGCGGCCTCACGGAGTTCGCCGACGACGACGAGATCTACGTCGTGCGCAAGTACCCGTCGCTCACGCGCATCCGCTTCAAGTACGACGACCTCGTCGGCGGCGTCGGCAAGAGCGTCGCCTTCTCGCTCCGCGACGGCGACGTCGTCGTCGTCGAGTAGCGAACGGGACGCGGCACAATCGATCGCGACCCCGTCTCGAAGGTTCGGCGCACCAGGAGGCGCGTCAGCGCCGGAAGGGTTGGGGGTCCCCGGCGGGGCTTCGCCCCGACGGGGGAAGGGAAGCGGAGCTTCCCTTCTATGAACTACCTTCGATTGCTCGCGAGGCGCGACGCGATGGCGCGTCGCAGGTCGCGGGCGATGCCGATGAGCAGGCCGAAGAAGAAGCCCGCCGCTGCACCGGCGGCGCCGCGGATCGCGACCGTCTTCACGCGCGAGACCGGCTGCACGTTCGGAGGCGTGATCACGTCCCAGCGCGCCGCGGCCGACTTGCGCTCCATCTCGAGCTGGATGCGGCTCGCGGTCAGCTTCTCGAAGAGGTTCGCGTGGACCTTCTTCACCGCGTCGTAGCTGCGCTGCAGCTCGGAGTACTCCGCCTGCAGCTCGGGCAGCTTCGCGACGATCTTCTTGGTGCGCTCGAGGTCGTTCGTGAGGCGCGCGAGCTCGGACGACGCCACCGTGTGGGCCGCCTCGGCCGCGTCGGCCTGCAGCCGCGCGTCCTTGTACAACGGGTTGTCCGAGCGCAGCACCTTCGTGGTCCCGGTGCCGTTCGCGATCACGTCGTCGCGCAGCTTCTCGAGCTCGGTGAGCTGATCCTTCAGCGACACCACGTCCGGATGCGCCGTGCCCTTGCCGGACGCCTTCGCCTCCGCGAGCTTGCGCTTGAGATCCGCGATGGCACCCTCGTACGGCCGCGCCATCTCCATGCGCGACTCGATGATCGGCGACTCGCTCTTGAGCCGCTGCTTCGTCAGCCGCAGATCCGCCGACGCGCGCGCGACCTCCGACGCCGCTCGCCCGCGCTCGCTGCCGAGCGCGATGAGCTCCTCGTAGAGCTGACCGGCCTGCTCGGGCAGCCCGTCGCTGTGCTCCTGCTTGAACGCGAGCAGCGCCTGGTCCGTGGCGGACATCTCCTGCACGGCCTGCGCGAGCTCCTGCTCGAGCGTGTCGACCTCGACCACGAGGACCTTCAACGCCTTCTCGATCTCGGTCTCGAGGTACAGCCGCAGGTGCACCTCGAGGAACTGGATCGCCTCGTCGGTGGTCGGCGCGGAGTAGGCCCCCGTGTACGAGAACTCGCCCGTGCGCTGGAACTCGAGCCGGCGCTGGATCGTGCGGATGCGATCCTCGGGCACGTCGCTCTCGCCGAGCTCGTTGAGCGTGTCGACGATGAGCCCGGGCCGCACGAAGTTGTTCGCGGCCGAGCGGAAGAACTCGAAGTTGAAGCGGCGCTGGTGCTCCACCGGGTTGTCGGTGGCCTGCGGCACGAGGCTCACCTCGAACTCCGCGCGCGCCGGCGGCTTCATGAACTTGTAGCTGCCGACGCCGGCCGCTCCACCGAGCATCGTGAGCAGCAGGATCGCGAGCCAGTGACGCTGGAAGAACGCGATGACCTTCAGGATCTGCGCGAGCAGATCCGGGCCCTCTTCCGCGGGCCGGTACGCCGGCACCTCGACCACCTGCGGCGGCACCGGCGGGTTCACGAGGCCGGTCGACGGATTGCGGCGCGCGAGCGCGGCCATGCCCGGCATCGGCGTGGGCGGACGACGACCGGCCGGAGGCTGGGTCTGCGCGGGCAGCATCATCGTCTGCTCGCCGGTGCCCTGGCCCTGCGACGCCATGTACGTGAAGACGGTCTCGCCGGTGCGCACGCTGTCGCCGGGCTTGAGATCCGCCTGCTCGATCCGGATGTTGTTCACGAACGTGCCGTTCGTGGATCCGAGATCGTAGATCCTGTGGAACTCGCCGGCGCGCACGAGCTTCGCGTGCTGCTGCGACATCGAGCGCTCGCTGACGTGGATCTCGGCGTACTTCGAGCGGCCGATCACGACCTCGGGACGATCGAGGATGTGCAGGCGCCCGGGCTCGCTGCCGGACACGACGAGCAGGAACGCGTGCGCCGCGGCGGGATCGGGGCCGGCCCCGCCGACCACTTCGAGCATCTTGTCGAGGCCCGGTTCCCCGGGGAGCATCGTACGGCCGGTCACGATGGCTCCTGGGACGACGGTTCTTCCCGTGCGGTTGTTCTCCACGCCGCCCCCATCCTAGTTCGCGAACACGGGGGGCGCCAGCCTGCGGCGGGCGCCACGGCCCCTCGACAGCTCGCCTCGTTTCTTACGTCGGTGCGCCCCGGGCTCTGACACGCGGCGTTGCAGATCCACGCCGACCACGCGCGGATCCGCAAGCCGAGGTGACGTGCGTCGAGCGGTTCGGTTGCTAGTCCGAGCAACGAAGCGCCCGTGACGGGTCATGGAGCCCACGAGCCCCGCGCGCCCTTTTCCGCCTCCCGCAAACCTGCCACCATCGGCAGCCGTCGAGCTTCGTGACCGACTCGACAGGGGAGTGACGCGGGCGCGATGTGGCGGAGGAGATCGGCATTTCTACGCCGCATCGTACTCGCGTACGACGTGATGGTGAGCGTCGTCGCCTTCTTCGCGACGCTGTTCCTGCGCGACTGGCTCGCGCGCGCCGAGGATCGCAGCGGGCCCATCGCGACGTTCCTCAAGTCGATCGGCGGCGTGCCGCCCGGGATCAACCCGCTCGACTATCAATGGTTGCTCGTCGGGCTCGTGCCGATCTGGGTGATCGCGCTCGACGGCGCGAAGGCGGGCGACGTGCGACTGCCCCACCGCACCGCCGCGCTGCGCTACCTGAGGGCCACCGTCGTCGGCCTCGCGCTCTTCATCTTCGCCACGTTCCTGTTCAAGCTCGGCTTCGTCGCGCGCAGCTTCGTCGTCCTGTTCGGCATCGTGCAGTTCTTCTCGCTCGTGCTCGCGCGGGTCGTGCTCGCAGAGACCGTGAAGGTCGTGCGTCGCCAGCCGAGCGACGGTCACCGCATCGTGATCGTCGGCTCCGGTGAGCAGGCGGTGTCGTTCGCCCAGTCGCTGCGACAGAGCTCGCCGTGGAACGTGCAGATGCTCGGCTTCGTCCAGGTGCCGGGCGAGGCGATCCATCCCCAGGCGCGCCCGCAGCTCGGGTACGTCGGCAGCCTCGAGGGGTTGCTCGATCGCCAGCCGGTCGACGAGGTGGTGTTCGCCGTGCCGGGCAAGCCGCCCGAGCTGTTCCGCGACGCGATCGCGGCGTGCGACGAGCGCGGCGTCGACGTGCTGCTCACGCTGCCGCCCCAGTACCCGCAGAGCGGCACCGTCGAGATCGCGAACGTGTCGGGCTTCGATTACCCGCTGCTCGGTCTGCGCCGCGTGCCCACCGACGAGGCCCGGCTCGCGCTCAAGCGCCTGCTCGACATCGTGGGTGGCCTGATCGGTCTCGTACTCGCGTCGCCGATCCTGATCGGCACCGCGATCGCGATCAAGGCGACGTCGGAGGGGCCGATCCTGTTCGGTCAGGTCCGCGCCGGCCGCAACGGCCGCAAGTTCACGATGTGGAAGTTCCGCTCGATGGTCGTCGACGCGGAGAAGCTGCGCGCGAAGCTGCAGCACCTCAACGAGATGAACGGGCCCGTGTTCAAGATCAAGCACGACCCGCGCATCACGGCCGTGGGTCGCTTCATCCGCAAGACGAGCATCGACGAGCTGCCGCAGCTCTTCAACGTGATGATGGGCGACATGAGCCTGGTCGGCCCGCGCCCCGCGTTGCCCAGCGAGGTGGAGCAGTACCAGGCGTGGCAGCGTCGCCGCCTGTCGGTGAAGCCGGGGCTCACGGGGCTGTGGCAGGTGTCGGGCCGCAATCAGGTCGACTTCGACGAGTGGATGCAGCTCGATCTCAAGTACATCGACACCTGGTCGCTGTGGCTCGACATCAAGATCATCCTCAAGACGATCCCGGTCGTGCTGTTCCACAAGGGCGCCAGCTGAAGCGACGCCCGACTACTTCGGCTCGGTCGCGAACGGATCCACCGGCGGTGCGTGGCCGCGCGGCGGTGGATCGGGGGGCGGCGGCGCCTTCGTGTCGCCCTTCTCCTCGGGCGGTGGGTCGCTCTTCGCCTCTTCGGTGGGCGGCGTCTCCTCCGGCGGCTTCTTCTTCTTGAGGCGGCGCTCCTCCGCCTTCGTGTCGACGGGCGTCTTCCTCGGCCGCTTCTCCGGCT
>CAYXVR010000069.1:0-40753 GCA_964468635.1 uncultured Nannocystaceae bacterium | reverse complement strand
GCACGGAGCAGGGTGTCCGGAAGAACGCTTCGCGTTCTTCCGCACCCTGCTAGGTGTGGCGCAGCAGCTTCTCGAGGATCGTGGGCAAGTCCGGCCGCAGCTCGAGCACCGCGCGCATGGGATCCCCCTTGGCGGCCAAGCGCTTCGGCACGGTCGCCATGTTGAAGTCGCGCATGTCGAGATCCTCGGACAGCTCGTCCCACTCGAGCGGGGTCGACACCGGCGCGCGCGGCAGCGGTCGCACCGACAAGGGCGACACGAGCAGGCGTCCGTGACCGTTCTGCCCGAAGTCGATGTACACCTTGCCGCCGCGCTGTCGCACGACGCGCTCGATCGTCGCGATGTCGCGCATGCGCATCGAGATCACGCGCGCCACGATCTCTCCGAGCTGACGGCACTGCTCGAACGTGAAGCGACAGCCGAGCGGCAACAGCACGTGCAGCCCGGTGGAGCCGCTCGTCTTCAGGAACGACGGCATGCCGATGTCCTCGCACAGCTCGTGGATCGCCCGGGCGATGCGTGCGACGTGGGGGAACGGCGCGCCCTTGGGGTCGAGATCGAGGATGCACCAGTCGGGATGCTGGAGATCGGCGAGCCGGCTGCCCCACACGTGCAGCGGAATCGTCGCGAGGTTCGCGACGTAGGCGATCGCGTCGACCTCGTCGCACACGAAGTACTCGATCTCGCGGCCGGCGTGCTCGCTCCACATCGTCTTCGTGCGCAGCCACGGCGGCACGTAGGGTGGGGCGTTCTTCTGGAAGAACGACTTGCCCGCGATGCCGTCGGGGAAGCGCGTGAGCACGAGCGGTCGATCGCGCAGGTAGGGCAGGAGCCACGGCGACACCGCGCGGTAGAAGTCGACGAGGTCCTGCTTCACGTAGCCGTCGTCGGGCCAGAAGAGCTTGTCGGGGTTCGACACCACGACGTTGCGCGCCGACGGCTCGCTCTCCCGCAGCGCCTGCGCGAGCGCTTCGTCGTCGCGCGCGAGCGCCTCGTCCTCGTCGGGGCTCGGGTCGGGCGGGGCCGTCGACGTCGCTGCGGCGGCTGGCGACGGCGCGGGCTCGTCACCACTCGCGCCGGCATGCGCACGCGTGGGCACGATGCAGTCCGCGACGGGCTTGTCGTCGCGCAGGCGCAGGAACACGGGGTGGCGCAACAGGCCGTCGTCGGTGACGTGCTTGAAGCGCACCTCCGCCACGAGCCTGGGCTCGACCCACACGTGCTTCTTGCCAGCGAGCATCGTGGCGTCGACGACGGGCGTCGCGCGGCGCAGCGGATCCAGTCGAGCGCGCAGATCGTCGAGCAGCGCGTCGGTGAAGCCCGTGCCCACGCGCCCGACGTATACGAGCGCGCCGTCCTGCGCCGGATCGACCGCGGCGAGGTGGAGCGCACCGAGGCCGACGCGCGAGCCCTCGGGCTCGGTGTAGCCCACGATCGCGAAGTCGGCGGTGTGCTCGGTGCGGACCTTGATCCAGTGCGCCGAACGGCCCGCGACGTAGGGAGAGTCGGCGCGCTTGCCCACGATGCCCTCGAGCCCCAGCTGGATCACCTGGCGATAGAGCGCCTCGCCCTTCGTGGGGACGTGATCGGTGTAGCGCACGGCGCCCGAGGGCGGCAGCAGCATGCGCAACAGCTCCTTGCGGCGCACGAGAGGCAGGGGGCGCACGTCGAGGTCGTCGAACGCGAGCAGGTCGAACGCGTACAGCACGACCGGGTGCTCGCGCATCGCTCGATCGACGTCGCGCGAGCGCAGCAGCATCGCGCGCTTCTGCAGGCGCTGGAAGTTGGGGCGCGCATCGTCGTCGAGCACGACGACCTCGCCGTCGATCACCACGCGCTCGCCCGGCAACGCGGCGAGCGTGCGCGCGATCTCGGGAAATGCAGACGTCGCGTCGATGCCGCTGCGGTAGCGCAGGGCCGGGGTACCGTTCTGGTGCGTGGCGATGACGCGATAGCCGTCGTACTTGAGCTCGAACAGCCAGCCCTCGCGTGTGAATGGCTCGTTCTCCGGCTGCGCGAGCATCGGCTCGATGGTGCGCGGATCCACCGTCATCGTCGGCGCGCCCGACTGGGCGAGCGCTGCACGGATCGTCGTGGCTCGATCCACGCCCTCGCGGACCTCGTCGATCGACAGCCCCGACAGCACGGAGCGCCCGTCCGGCTCGGGCACGCCCGCCACGGTGGAGCCCTGGTCGGGCTTCTTGATGAGCAGCCACTCCTTGCCGTTGCCGCTCGCGGTGCGCACGAGCGTCCACACGCCGCGCAGCTTGTGTCCGAACAGCTCGAAGAGCAGCTTGCCGTCGTCGTAGCCCTCGGCCATCGGGATGTGGGCCACGTACACGCCGCGATCCCACACGATCATCGCGCCCGCGCCGTAGTTGCCGTCGGGGATCACGCCTTCGAAGTCGACGTACTCGATCGGGTGATCCTCGGTCTCGACCGCGAGCCGCTTCTCCGTCGGATCGAGCGACGGGCCGCGCGGCACGGCCCACGAGCGCAGCACGCCGCCCATCTCGAGCCGCAGGTCCCAGTGCATGCGGCGCGCAGCATGCTGCTGACACACGAACAGCTTGGGCTCGGCGGGGGCTCCGCCCGGGCCGTCGCTCGGGAGCGCGCCTCCGAACGGCTCGCCGGTGCTGTCCGCGGACCGTTTCGCGCGGTAGGTCTGGAGCTCGGGCCCACGCGCCCCGTGCCGGTGTTTGCGTGGGCGTCCCACCCGCCGTCTCCCACGATACCATGCGCCCATGGCCGCGCGTGCGATCGCCTCGGGGACCGTCGCCTTCGGGCTCGTGTCGATCCCCTGCAAGCTCTTCCCGTCGGTGTCACCGTCCGACGGCATCCACTTCAACAACCTGCACAAGGAGTGCGGGACGCGGCTGAAGTACCAGTACTACTGCCCCAAGGACGACAAGGTGGTCGGCCGCGACGCGATGGTGAAGGGCTACGAGTTCGCGAAGGGCCAGTTCGTCACGTTCTCCGAGGAGGAGCTCGACGCCGTGGAGGAGCAGGCGTCGGGCGGCATCGACATCGTGGAGTTCGTGCCGATCGATCAGGTCGATCCGATCTACTACGAGAAGGCCTACTACCTCGCGCCCGACGAGGGCGCTGCCCGTGCCTATCACCTGTTGGCGGCCGCACTGCGCAAGACGAAGCTCGTCGCGCTCGCGAAGTACGCGGCGCGCGGCAAGCAGTACCTCGTGCTGTTGCGCCCGGTGAAGCTCGGGCTCGTGCTGCAGCAGCTCCACTATCCCGCCGAGGTGCGCGAGATGAACGACGTCGGGATCGAGACGGCCGACGTCCGCGATGGCGAGCTCGATCTCGCGATCAAGCTGATCCAGCAGGGCTCGGTGTCCTCGTTCAAGCCCGAGGGCTACACCGACGAGGTCAAGGCGCGCATCGAGGAGCTCATCCAGCGCAAAGTGGAGGGCCAGGACATCACCCAGACGCCGGCGCAGAGCCCGAAGGCCCAGGTCATCGATCTCATGGCGGCGCTCAAGCAGAGCCTCGGCATGGACGAGGGCGGCGAAGCCCCACCCGCGGCCGCGAAGGGCTGATAGGCTCGTCGCAGGTGTCGGCCACGGACTTCGAGCTGCTCGACGCCTGGCGTGCGGGCGATCGCAGCGCCGGCAACGCGCTCTTCGATCGGTACTTCGACGACGTGTTCCGCTTCTTCCGCAACAAGGTGTCGGACGGGGCCGAGGATCTCGTGCAGCAGACGTTCCTCGCGTGCGTGCAGAGCCGGGACCACTTCCGCAAGGACGCCAGCTTCCGCACGTACCTCTTCACGGCCGCGCGCAGCAAGCTGTACACCTACCTGGAGAAGCGCGGCCGCGAGGGCGCGATCGACTGGGGTGTCACGTCGTGTGCCGATCTCGGCGTGTCACCGTCGGGCCTCGTCGCGAAGGGCCAGGAGCACCGACTGCTCCTGCACGCATTGCGTCGCCTGCCGGTCGACCTGCAGGTCGCGCTCGAGCTCTACTACTTCGAGCAGGTGCGCGGTCCCGAGCTGGCGGAGGTGCTCGGCGTGCCCGAGGGCACCGTGCGCAGCCGCTTGCGACGCGGTCGCGAGATCCTGCGCGAGCAGCTCTTGGCGTTGTCGGAGTCGCCGGCCGACGTCGACTCGACGATGAGCAACCTCGACGACTGGGCCGCCTCGGTCAGGAACGGGGCGCTCGGCCGCTCGTGAGCGCGGGGTGCCACCTGCTCCGACGCGCTCGCACTCGGTTCGCGCGCCGCGGGGAAGCCCGCGCCCACGCCGGCGCCGATCCGGTCGCGCTTGGGCCGTCGGCCGCGTCCGCGGTGCCTTACACTCCGTAATGCCATGCGCACGCTCGTGATCGAGGACGACCAGGCCCAGCGCGAGACGCTGTACGGCCAGCTCGTCGCGCTCGGGCAGGACGTCACGGCGGTCGCCGATGCCGAGTCTGCGCTCGTCGCCCACCTCCGCGTGCCGTTCGATCTGCTGCTCGTGGACTGGGTGCTGCCCGGGATGGACGGCCTGCGGCTCGTCCAGCGCCTCCGCAGCCAGCCGGGCGGCGACTCGCCGTTCGTCATCGTCGTCACCGCCCGCGATCGGCCCGAGGATCTCACGCGCGTGCTCGATGCGGGCGCCGACGACTACCTCGCGAAGCCCATCGATCCGGGGCTGCTCATGACTCGCGTGCGCATCGCCGAACGCCGCGTCGCGCGCCATCGGTTGCACGACGAGGATCGCGAGGCCCTCGCGCGCACGCAGGCCGAGTTCCGCCGCGTGATCGAGCGCTGTCCGCTCGGCGTGATCGCCCGCCGCGGCTCCACCATCGCCTATGCGAACGGAGCGGCCGCGCGGATCCTCGGCACCACGCGCCAGGAATTGATCGGGGTGCCGTTCAACGATCACGTCGCGCCCGAGTTCCGCGACGTCGTGGATCGCCGCGCGCAGCGCTTCGATCGCACCTCCGCGCCGCCGCCACCGATCGATCTCGCGATGCTGCGCAACGACGGCGGTCGCCTCGTCGCGCGCATGATCCCCGTCACGCAGGCCACGTTCGAGGGCACCACCGTGCACTTCGTGATGGTCGAGGACATCACGGCGCGCATGGCCGCCGAACGGCGCCTTCGCATGACGCAGTTCGCGGTCGATCGCGCGGGCGATGCGATCCTGTGGGTCGAGGCCGGTGGCACCGTCACGTACGTCAACGCCGCCACGGGCAAGCTGCTCGACCAGGAAGCCGATGCGCTCGTCGGCGGATCGTTCTACGACGTGGACGTCGGCTGCAACCCGTCCAACTGGCACGACTGGACCGAGCGGCTCGTCCGCGACGGCGGCCAGACGTTCGAGACCTGGTTCAAGCGCAAGGGCGGCCAGCACATCGCCGTCGAGGTCACCGCGTACGCGATCCAGTTCGACGGCGAGCTGCTCGTCGTCGTGTCCGCGCGCGACTTGACCGAGCGCGAGCGCCTGCGCGCGAACCTCCAGCGCGCCGAACGACTGGCATCCATCGGCAGCCTCGCGGCCGGCGTCGCGCACGAGATCAACAACCCGCTCGCGTACGTCGTCGCGAACCTCGAGCTCATCGCCGAGTCCATCCGCCGCGGCACGATGCCCAAGGGGGAGCGCGAGCAGATCATGGAGCTCGTGCACGCCGGGCTCGACGGCTCGGATCGGGTGCGTCGCATCGTGGGCGATCTGCGGGCGTTCGCGCGCAGCCGCGACGATCACGTCGAGCCGGTGGACGTGCACACGATCCTCGAGGCGGCGATCGGCCTCGCGGACAACCAGATCCGCCATCGCGCGCGGCTCGTGCGGGCGTACGGCAACCCCGGCCCGGTGATGGCCCACGAGGGCCGGCTCACCCAGGTGTTCGTGAACCTGCTCGTGAATGCGGCGCAGGCGATCCCGGAGAGCTCGGGCGACGATCCGCTCATCACCGTGGTCACCGACAAGATCGACGACGGCTCCATCGTCGTCGCCGTGTCGGACAGCGGCGTCGGCATCGAGCCGCGCATCGTCGACCGGATCTTCGAGCCGTTCTTCACCACCAAGCCGCAGGGCGAGGGCACGGGGCTCGGCCTGTCCATCGTGCACGGCATCGTGACGTCGCTCGGCGGGCGCATCGACGTCACGAGCGCGGTCGGTGCAGGCAGCACGTTCCGGGTCGTCCTGCCGGCGGCGGCCGAGGACGCGCTCGCGCGCGTCGACGACGAGGACGAGGACGACGAGGACGACGACGACGATCTCGCCGAGGTGCGCGCGCGCCTGCGCGTGCTCGTGGTCGACGACGAGCCGATGATCGGCGAGAGCGTGCGCAAGGCGCTGGCGACCGATCAGGTCACGGCCATTCGCTCGGGCCGCGAGGCGCTGACGCTGTGCGAGCGCGAGGACTACGACCTCGTGCTCTGCGACCTCATGATGCCGGACGTCTCGGGCATGGACGTCTACGCCGCGGTTCGCCTGCGTCGGCCGGCGCTCGCCGATCGCTTCGTCTTCATGACGGGGGGCGCGTTCACCCCGAAGGCGAAGGCGTTCCTGGCGGCGCGCGCGGTCGAGCCCCTGTCCAAGCCGTTCTCGATCGGCGAGCTCCGTCAGATCGCCGACAGCCGTCGTCGGTAGCGGTAACGTCGGCGCTCCGGTGGCCGGTACCCATCCAAGATCCAGGCCCGTGGCCGAACGCCCGCGCGAATCCTTCGACCTCCGCAAGTTCTGGGCGACGTTCCGCTACGGACGCCGTGCGCTCGCGTTGTGCTGGTCTACGAGCCGACCGCTCTTCGTCGCGATCGCGGTGCTCACGGCGCTCGGCGGTGTGCTGCCGGCGGCCGCCGCGTACACCGGCCAGCTGATCGTCGACGCGGTGGTGGCCACACTCGACGACACCGGCGGCTCGGACATGGTGGTGCAGTGGGTGGTGCTCGAGGCCGCGGTCGTCGCGACGATCGCCGCGATCCAGCGCGGCCTGTCGGTCTGCCAGTCGCTCCTGCGCCAACGGCTCGGCCATCGCGTGAACGTGATGATCCTCGAGAAGGCGCTCACGCTCGAGCTGCGCCACTTCGAGGACGCGGACTTCTACGACAAGCTCACGCGTGCGCGCTCCGAGGCGTCGAGCCGGCCGCTCTCGCTCGTGATGCGCAGCTTCGGGCTCGTGCAGAACCTCCTGTCGCTCGGCAGCTTCGCGGCGCTCCTGTGGACGTTCTCCGCGTGGGCGCCCATCGTGCTGCTGGTCGCGGGCCTGCCCGCGTTCGTGGTGGAGACCAAGTTCTCGGGCGACGCGTTCCGGCTGCTGCGCTGGCGCTCGCCCGAGCGTCGCAAGCAGCTGTACCTCGAGCACGTCGTGGCCACCGACACGCACGCGAAGGAGGTTCAGCTCTTCGAGCTCGGCCCCCTCCTGTTGCAGCGCTATCGCGAGATCTTCGACAAGCTGTTCCACGAGGACCGCGCGCTCACGCTGAAGCGCGGCGCGTGGGGGCTCGCGCTCGGCCTGCTCGGCACCGCCGTGTTCTACGCGGCGTACGGCTGGATCGCGCTCGCAGCCGTCGGCGGCGGGATCACGCTCGGCGCGATGACGATGTACCTGCTCGTCTTCAAGCAGGGCCAGTCCGCCGTGTCCGCGATCCTGTCGGCGGTGGGCGGCATGTACGAGGACAACCTGTATCTGTCGAACCTCTACGAGTACCTCGAGCAGGAGGTCTCGCCGATCGTCGGCGGCGCGACGGAGGGCGTGCTGCCGGGCGACGGGCTGCGCTTCGAGCACGTGACGTTCAGCTACCCCGACTCGTCGACGCCCGCGCTCGTCGACGTCGACTTCCACCTGCGACCCGGGCGCGCGCTCGCGCTCGTCGGCGAGAACGGAGCGGGCAAGACGACGATCATCAAGCTGCTCGCCCGGCTGTATCGACCCACGAGCGGCCGGATCCTGCTCGATGGTCTGCCGCTCGAAGCGTGGAACGAGCACGTGCTGCGCACGCGCATCGGCGCCATCTTCCAGGACTTCGCCCGCTACCAGCTGCTCGTCGGCGAGAACATCGGCGCCGGCGACGTCCGTCGCTTCGACGACGATGCGCGTTGGTCCCGGGCCGCGCGTGCGGGCATGGCCGACGGCTTCATCGCCGAGCTGCCCGATCGCTACGGCACGCAGCTCGGCAAGTGGTTCGCGGGCGGTCGCGAGCTGTCGGGCGGGCAGTGGCAGAAGATCGCGTTGTCACGCGCGTTCATGCGCGAGGACGCCGATCTGCTCGTGCTCGACGAGCCCACCGCGGCAATGGACGCCGAGGCCGAGGCCGAGGCGTTCGGCCGGGTCCGGGATCTCGCGCGCGACAAGATGGTGGTGCTCGTCTCGCACCGATTCTCCACCGTGCGCATGGCCGACGAGATCCTCGTGCTGCAGTCGGGCCGCATCGTCGAGCGCGGCAGCCACGAGGCGTTGCTCGCGGAGAACGGCCGCTACGCGCGGCTCTTCACGCTGCAGGCCGAGGCGTACAAGTGATCGGCGCGGCAGCTCAGAGCTCGACGCCCGTCAGCTTCGTGAAGCCGCCGCTTTGGATCCACTCGTCGAGGTGCTTCGCACGCATGATGGGGAACGGGTGGGTGCGGAATGCCGTGAGCAACACCTTGTAAGCCTTGTTGAGCGTGGACTCGTCGGCCTCCTCGTACGCACGGATCTGTTTCATGAACTCGGCCTGATCCATTTCCGCGTACATGCGCGGGCTGCCGCCGGCCAGCTTCATGAACACCTGGATCGGGATGTCCTTGTCCTGCACGCACAGGAGGCCCGCCCGATCGGCCGACAGCTCGGCCTTGCGGTACCAGTCGAACAGGGGCAGCGCGAGGCCGAAGCCGACGAGCTGACCGATGCCCAGCGTGGCCTTGCCGATGAGCTCCAGGATCACGGCGAGGTTGCGGGCGAGCACGGTGTAGAGGACGTGACCGAAGCGGATGTGGCCGAGCTCGTGCGCGATCACGAACATCTGCTCCTCTTCGTCGAGCATGTCGACCAGGCCCGACGTCATCACGACGAAGGGGCGCTTGTGCCCGTACGTGTACGCGTTGGGCACGGGGTCGGTGCTCACGTAGAGCTCGGGCTCCTCGACGCCGAGGATCTTGCACGACCACTTCAGGAGGCGGTGCAGCCGCGGAAACATCTTCTCGCCCACGCGCACGTTGTCGGCGGTGTTCTCGAGGTAGAACACGCGCTCGAACCCGTACTCCATCACCTTCTTCGTCAGCATCTCGAGCCCGGGTACCTTGCCGAGCGCGCGGGTCGCCGAGAGATCCCACGGGTGCATGACGAGCGCGGGATCGAGATCGGGGAACGTCTTCAGCTTGCGATCCGCCATGGTCAGCCCGCCTTCTTCTTCGTTGTCGCGGTCGCCCGCCGGAGCGCGTCGACCAGGCCGTCGCTCAGATCGCGCTGGATCTCCGGCGTGATGACGTGGCCGACGCCCGCGTAGCTCTTCAGCGTCACGTGCCAGCCGTGCTCGACCAGCTTCGCGACCGACGCCGCGGTGGGCTCGTAGCGCACCGCGGTGTCGTCGGTGCCGTGGAACGCGAGGATCGTCGGTGCGTCGGCGGGGGCCGGGCGATCGATCACGAGCGGTGGAGGAAGCCACCCGCCGACGGGAAGCGCCGCCGACACGAGCTCGGGGTGCTTCACCGCGAGTGCGAAGCTGATCATCCCGCCCTGCGAGAAGCCGGTCACGACCGGCTTGCCGATCGTCGGACGCTCCGCGACGAGCACGACGAGGCCCTTCGCGATCGCCTCGCTCGCGCGATCGATGCCGGCCGCGAGGCCCGCGACGTCCGGATCGCGGGCGCGGATCGGGAACCACGACCAGCCGCCGGCCTCGCGCGGATCGAGCCCGCGCGGCAGGATCAAGCGGGCGGGCTCCTGGAACGTCTCGAACAGGTAGCCGAAGTTCTCGGGGTCGTCGCCGAGCCCGTGCACGGCGACGATCATCGGCAACGGATCCTCGGGCTTCGCGTCGCCGAGCACGATCTCGAGGTAGTGGAGGTCGCCCGCGACGGGCAGCTCGGGCTCGGTCGAGAGCGGTCCCTCGCCGGCCGAGGCGGCATCGCCCGGTTGCTCGGGCGGATTCGTGCTCGCGGCCGGCGGCGGATCACCGTGCGTGCCGTTGCGTGGCTCGCCGCACGCGAGCCCGGCCACGCACAGCGCGGCCGCGAGCAGGCGCGAGGTGATCGCCACGGACCGAAATCGTGCCACGGAACGCGAGGAAATGCACCGCACGGGTGATCGTTCGGGCCACGGCCCCGTCTTCTCTCGGACCGGAGTCTCGCAAGAGGGCAGCAGACCGTGGTCGAGGACGTCACCGATACGCTGGCCGACCGGCTCGAGCACGCCGTCCTGGCCGGCGATCCGCTCGAGGGCGAGCGCGTGCGCGCGGCCGTGAGAGCTCGGCTCCTGGACGGGACCGTGCTCGAGATCGAGACCCGCGTCGATCGCTTCGTCGTGCTGGGTCGGCTCGGTGCGGGCGGCATGGGCATCGTGTATGCCGCGTATGATCCAGAGCTCGATCGCAAGGTGGCGATCAAGCTCGTTCGCACGTGGGGTAGCACGCAGCAGCCGCGAGATCAGGAGCGACTCGTTCGCGAGGCGCGTGCGCTCGCACGGCTCTCGCATCCGAACGTCGTCGCCGTGTACGAGGTCGGCCTGCACCAGGCGAGCGTCTTTCTCGCGATGGAGTTCGTGCGCGGTCGAACGCTGCGAGCGTACGTCGCGGCGGGAACCAGGGACTGGCGCGAGGTCGTGCAGGCGTATGTGCAAGCGGGCGACGGGCTCGCGGCGGCTCACGAATGCGGGCTCGTGCATCGCGACTTCAAGCCCGACAATGCGATCGTGGGCGACGACGGCCGCGTCCGCGTCGTCGACTTCGGGCTGGCTCGCGGCGAGGCTTCGATCGACGCGGGGCCCACGAATTCGGACGCGCGCCGAAGCGGCGACACGCCGATCACCGCCGCCGGAGCGATGCTCGGGACCCCCGCGTACATGGCCCCCGAGCAGCGACTCGGCTCGGCTGCGGAGCCGCGCTCGGATCAGTACGGATTCTGCGCGTCGCTGTACGAGGCGTTGGCGGGGAGCTTGCCGCCGCCCCCCGAGGATCGCGTCGACGTGACGAGCGTCTTGCCGCCGACCCTGCCGATCCGTCTGCGTCGCGCGCTCGCCCGCGGTCTCGCGCCCGTTGCCGAGGACCGCTTCGCCGACATGGGCGCGCTGCTCGGCGAGCTGCGGACGTCGCTCGCCCGCGCGTCGCGGGCACCGCGGTTCGTCGCCGCGATCCTGGGGCTCGCCGCCATGGGCATCGCGGCGTTCTGGCTGTCCGAGCGGCGCGATCCGTGTCCCGACCCCGCGGGCGAGCTCGCCGAGATCTGGGGCGCGCCGCAGCGCGCGACCGTGCGAGCGGCCGCGGCGGAGCTCGGAGAGGTCGCGCTCGCCACCGCCGACGTGGTCGAGCGCGAGCTCGATGCGCGGAGCGAGGCGTGGATCGCCGGCCGTCGCGATGCATGCGAAGCGCTCTACGTCCGGCGCTCGGACTCGGCCGAGCTCTTCGACCGACGCATGCGGTGCCTCGACCGCGGGCGGGCGGCGATGGGGGAGACGATCGCGTTTCTCGGCGATGGCGACGCCAAGACGTGGGAGCAGGCGGTCGCGGCGGTGGTCGGGCTCGCGCCGGTCGATGCGTGTGCGGATGTCGAGGCGCTCACGGGCGAGCACGCAGCTCCGCGCGATCCCGATGTCGTCGCGGAGGTGGATCGACTGCGCGGTCGCATCGATCGCGCGTGGACACTCTCGTCGCTCGCTCGATTCGCGGAAGGCGAGGCGCTCGCGGACGAGGTCGTGGCGGACGCCTTGGCGCTGGGGTACCGGCCGCTCGAGGCCGAGGCGCTGAGGCTGCGCGCCGCGTTCGACAGCAGCCAGCACCGTGACGTCGAGAGCGCGGCGCGCCTCGAGGACGCACTGTGGCGGGCCGAGGCGGGCCACGCCGACGAGCTCGCGGTGTCCCTGCTCGCGATGTTGGTGGGCAACGCCGCGTCGCGCGGCGAGCTCGAGGCCGCAGAGGCGCTCGATCGGCGCTTGACGGGCGCGATCGAGCGGCTCGGCCGTCCGTCGCGGACGGAGATCATCGTCGCCCGCATGCAGGGGTTGCTCGCACACAAGCGTGGTCGCATGGAGGAGGCCGAGGTGCACGCGCGGCGGGGCATCGAGGCGAGCCGGCGATGGAGCGGCGTCGGGTCGATCGACGAGGCCCGGCAGATCAACGGGCTCGCCACGTTGCAGTTCCACCGCGGTGACTACGCGGCCGCGGTGGAGTCGTTGGAGTCCGTCCTCGCGATCCATCGCGCATGGCTCGGCGACGCCCACCCCGAGGTGCTCATCTATCGGGGCAACCTCGCGGCCGCCTACGCCGAGCTCGGGCGCAGGGAGGAAGCACGCGCCATGTTGGAGGCAGTCGTCGCCGACGGCGAGCGCGTGCTCACCGGGCCGAGCCCCACGTTGTCCGTGGCGCTCGAGAATCTCGCGGACATCCATCATACAGCGGGCCGGGCCGATCTCGCGCTGCCGCTGTGCGAGCGCGCCGTCGCACTGATGGAGAGCAGCGTGGGACGCGACGACCTGCGCTCGATGGGCGCGTCGATCATGCTGGCCAACGTGCTCGTCGACCTCGGGCGCCACGCGGAGGCAAGGGCGACCTTCGAGCGCGTCATCGAGACCTCGACCCGCGCGGGGCGCGAGGACGACGTGAGGGCGCTCGCGCTGTCGAACCTCGCGGAGCTCGAGGCGGACTTCGGCGATCCCGCGCGCGGGCCAGCGCTCGCGGGCGAGGCGCTCGCGATGTGGATCCGTCTGCACGACGACGACCATCCGCTGAGCGCAGAGCTCATGGCCGTCCTCGCGCGCGTGGAGCTCGTGGACGACCAGGTGGCCGAGGCGACGACGCACGCTCGCCGCGCGATCGCTCGACTCGAGCCCGGTGGCGAAGCCCAGACGGAGGCTCTCGCGGACGCGCGCTTCGTGCTGGCCCGCGCGCTCGTGCGCGAGGGAAACCCCGCGGAACGCGAGGAGGCGATCGCCGCGGCCCAGGCCGCCCTCGCGGCCTACGAGCGGCAGGATCGCGCGAAGGATGCGACGAAGGTGCGTGCGTGGCTCGCGGAGCAGCCGACGGCTGCAATCGTCGGCACAGTCACCGTGCGATGAGTGCCTTCCACTTGCAGACGACACCGCGATCGCGGTTCGGCTCACGAAAGTGCATTCGTCCGTTCGGCGTCCTCGCACGTGGAGAACGAGAAGGCGCGCGCGAGGGCGGGCCATGCACCGCTGATCGGAGTGCGCCGACATGAACCACGCCAAGCTGCAAGCGATCGCATCCCTGTTGGGAGCTCTTCTCGTCTCGTGCAGTGACGACGCGCCGCCTCAGGACGCGCCGGGTACCACGAGTGCGACCACCGGCATCGACGACGGTGAGGAGACGATGCCGGCGGAGGACACGTCGCCGATTCTCGACACGCTGCCCGACACGACCGGCGGGCTGTCCGGTTGTGCCGGCGACGGCGACTGCACGGAGATCGATCTGCTGTTCGTGATCGACAACAGCGGCACGATGGGCGAGGAGCAGCTCAACCTCGCCGCCAACTTCCCGCTGCTGGTCGACCGCCTGCAGAACCTGAAGGATCTGCAGGGCCGGCCGCTCAACCCGAGCGTCAACATCATGGTCACCACGACCGACTTCGGGCACCCGCTGTGCACCGAGCACGAGAAGGTCGACTACGACCCGCGCCAGGGCGCACCGGTGTACACGGGCTGCAACAAGCGCATCAATCGGTTCACCGGGCTCGGCAACCACGATCCGCTCGTCATCGAGGAAGCGTGCGAGCAGAACTGCCCCGCCGACGTGGAGCCCTCCGATCAGTTCATCCACTTCGATCCGCAGGGCAGCAACGTGCCCGACGACGACGTCGGACGCGCGCTGTCGTGCATCGGTCCGCAGGGCATCGATGGATGCGGCTACGAAGCGCCGCTCGAGTCGATGCTGCAGGCGATCAACCCCGACGCGTGCTGGAACGATCCCGACGCCGAGGGCTGCGCGGACAGCCCCGAGTGGGGCCAGTTCCACGAGCCGTTCCTGCGCGACGGCGCGATCCTGGCGGTCGCGATCATCACCGACGAGGTCGAGTGCTCCGTGCGCGCTCCAGACGGCTTCACGTACTTCACCGACGAGATGACGACCGAGTACTGGGAGACGCCACCGGGCGCCGACGCACCCTCGCAGAGCTCCGCGATCTGCTGGAACGCGGGCGTGACGTGCAGCGGTCCCGACGCGAACGGCATCTACACCGACTGCACGTCGGCCACGAACGACGTGCTGCACCCCAACAGCCGCTACGTCGACTACCTGAAGTTCCTCGTGGACGAGCGCGACAAGGAGGTCGTCATGCTCGGCATCCTCGGCGTGCCCCCCGTCACCGCGCACAACCCGATGCCGCCGTACGAGCCGACCGCCGGAGGCGTCGATGCGCTCGTCTACCGCGCGTGGGATGAGACCGACATCCTTCCTCCGGAGGTCGAGGACGGCGTCGAGGTGGAGGACAAGGTGTTCGAGTTCGGCGACATCGCCCCGGGCTGCGTGGGGTTGAACCAGGTCACTGGCCAGTACACCGGCGTCGCGCTGCCGAACACGCGCGTGATCGAGGTGTGTCAGAGCCTCGACGTCGCCGACGATCCCAACACCGATCCCGACGAGACCTCGGTGCGCTGCTGCATCGAGTCGATCTGCTCCGAGGACTTCAGCGCCGCGATCCAGTGCCTCGCCGGCGCGATCGAGGGCGTGGCACCGATGCCCGGTTGACGCCGGTTCATCGCCGCGGACCGTACACCGGGGCGTCGTCGCCGAGCTCGATCGCGCCGAGATCGGGGGCGGCACCGGAGTGGGGCAGGCCCGCGATCGGCTCGCCCGCGTCGATCGCCGCGCTGCCGTCGGCGAGCGCGAGGTCGGGTGCGGTCGCCTCGGGGAACGCGGACGCGGGCACCGTCACCGCGCCTGCGAACACCGACAGGTCGACCTCCACCGCGTGCACCTCGGTCGTGCTCGCCTGCAACTCGCCGAGATTGGCGAACGAGACGCCGCCGATGTTGCCGGTGAACATGCCCGCGGTCGATCCGTAGCCGTCGTAGTCCAGGTCGGCGTCCGTGATCGCCGAGAGATCGACGACGTCGCCCTCGCCGGCGTCGTAGCCGTTGAAGCTCGCGCCCGGTCCGCCGATGAACAGGTTGTTGCGGAAGTGCTGCCGCGAGAACGGCTCGTCCGTGTACGTGTTGAGCGCGTCGCCCAGCTTCACGACGGTGTTGTGCCAGCCCACGTCGCCCACGCTGCCGCGCTGCAGCTTGAACGACTGGAACGCCGCGTTGTAGACGACGTTGCGCACGAAGTACGTGGGCCCGCCGAGCCCGGGCTGCGACGACAGGCCGATGAAGACGTTGACGAGGCGATTGCCGACGATGCGGCAGTCGTGGAAGCAGAAGTCGGCCTCGATGCCGTCGTCGGCCGCCTCGGAGAGGTCGTTGTAGAGCACGTCGATGCTGTGCTGCTCGACCGCGCCGTCGTCCTCGATGAACGAGATCGCGTCGCGGAATCCTCGCACGCGGTTGTGCTCGATGACGTGACCGGGGCCCGTGACCTCGATGCCCTCGCCGATGTTGTCACCGTCCACGCCGAGCGAGCCCTCGGCCCACACGGTGGCGCCCTCGACGAGGTTGTCGGCGATGTAGAGGTTCTCCGCGCGCGTCTTCGTGACGATGCCGTCGACCTCGGTGATCACGTGGTTGCCGACGATCGCGAGGCCGGTCGCGTCGTTGAACTTGATCTGCCCGTGCACCTCGAGGCCCTCGACGTGCACGTACGAGCGCCCGTCGAGCCGCACCTCGCCGTCGATCACGACGTCGCCGTCCGCACGGATCACGATGGGCGCATCCGCGGTGCCGTCGACCATCACGGTGAAGCTCGCGTAGGTGCCGCTCGCGAGCTCGAGCACGTCGCCCGGCTGGGCGGCCGCGAGCGCATCCGCGAAGCTGCCGGGATCGACGGGGATCACCGGCGCGCCGTCCATCGCTGCCGGCACCGGTCGCGTCCATGCCTCGAGCGTTCGCACCTCGCAGCCGCCGTCGGGATCGGACAGGTACAGCTCCACCTCGTAGTCCGTCCCCGGCGACAGCCCGAACAAGCTGCCGGCGTGCTTGTTCGCCCACGCGAAGCCTTCGATCTCTCCGGCGGGCACGCGCCGCAGCGTGGTGCCCTCGTGCCAGCTGCCGCCGCTCTCGCGCCAGCGCACCGTGACGACGCCGTTCTCGTTCGTGTCGCCCTCGATCAGCCACTCGACGGTGAGATGCTCGAGCGTCGGCGAGGGCAGGGTGGCCTCGCCCGGCGTCGTGCCGAGCTCGTCCGTCGCCGGCTCCTGGCCCTCGCAGTCCGGCATCGGCGGCTCGCCGGTCTCGTCGCCGGTGTCGACCGAGTCGGATCCGTCGGTCGCATCGAGCGTGGCCGAGACGTCACCGCTCTCGGTCACGCTGTCGCTGACCGTGGTCGGCTGCGTGCCGCTCGGCGCGTCGTCGTCGGCGGCGGTCGAGTCGGTGCCGCCGTCGTCCGCGGCATCGTCGTCGCCGCCACAAGCCAGTGTGATCGCGCCGAGGAACGCCGTGCGTCGAAGCCATCGCATCCGGGCATGATGTCACTTCCCTCCAGCGCTCGAAAGTCCTTGTCGCGGGTCCGACGAGGCGCTATGCAATCGCCCGTGGAGTGGAGTTGGACGATGGTTGGAACATGGATCACACGAGCCCTGCTCGCGCTGTCGCTCTCGACCGCATGTGCGGCCGACGACACGGACGCGATGGACGACGAGAGCGGAAGCGACGACGCGGGCGAGCGCTTCCCGTGCGGCAACAACGGAGGCAGCTGCGATCTCGACACCGAGGTGTGCGTGCTCGGAGGCGACGACATGTGCTCGACGTGCGCGCCGCGACCGGCCGCGTGCGATGCCGACGCGACGTGCGGCTGCCTGCCGCCGGGCACGGATCCGGCCTTCGGCGCGGCGCAGTGCAACGACGCCGGCACGTGCGAGGTCGTCGACGACGGCCTCGTCCTCACGTGCACGGACGTCGAGTGGGGCTGCGCGTAGATCGGCGGCTCGTCACTGACCGGTGACGAGGCCGAGGATCTCCTCGACCTCGAACTCCCCGTCATCGCCGTGGACCGGATCGTCGTGGGAGAGCACGGTCTCGAACTCACCATCGAGGGGCGCACGCTCGACGGCGATCCACTGCTCCGAGCTCGGCCCGTCCGGTGGAACGAGCCTCACCAGCGCACCTTCCTGGTCGAGCACGACCGTGTTCGGCCAGGACGAGACGAGTTCGGCAGTGACGCTGTCCAGTGCTTCTTCCGGCCATGCCCCCTCGATGACGAGCCCCTGGGGACCGAATGTCCACCGCTCGGGGACGGACGTGTGGTTGACGAATGTGGAGTCGGGCACCCGATGAGTCACGACGAGCCAGCCTCCGTCACCGATCACACGCGCCGCGTGAGGCCACCAGTGCATGGACGTCCCATTGCTCTCGAGCGGCGCCTCGAACGTCGAGACGTCACCCGTCGGCAAGGTGCGCATGAGCTGGATCTCGGTCGCCGGCGCCGAACCGTTCACGAAGCCCCAGCGCGCGCCGTCCTCCGTGATGGTGACGAACGCGCCAGCGAACCCGGGCTCGAGCGCGTTGCCGTCGACGTCCTGGAGCTCATGGATGCCCAGATCGCCGGTCTGGGAACGGTAGCTGTACCCGGAGTAGTAGATCGCGTCGCCATCGAACCCCCATACGAAGAACGGTTGGGGCGAGGTGGCCTCGATCGTATGCAACAAGGTGTCGTTGGCCTTGGGATTGACCTGGCCGTTCCTCCAATCGAGACCGAGCGCCTCGAACACGGCACCGTCCGACGTCGCGTAGCCGGCGAGCAGCAATCCGTCGGTCGGCCGCACACGAAAGATGAACGGCTCATCTGGGCGCGTGCCCCAGCCCGCGATACAGACCTCCTCCGGATCGTCGACCGGCGTGAGCAGCAGCCCCGTCACCGCATGATCCCCGCCATACGCGACGTAGACCCGGCCTGGATCGAGCGTACCGGGACAGTTCTCGTCGATGTCGCCGGGCGTAGGCCCCTCGCCACCGGCCGTGGACTCGGCACCTGAGCCGGACCCGTCCATGGACTGGCCAGCGTCGTCGCCGCAACTCCCGCACGACATTCCTACGCCGAGCACCACGCCTCGAACCGCACACTCTGCGCGCCGAATTCTGCCAGAGACTCCCAGCGTCCGACGGGCACTCGGGAAACTCGTGCTCGAGTCCTCGTGCACGTGATCGAAGCCTGCACTTCCGTGTGGCGACGCAACTCGGTGCGTCCCAAGAAGCAGATGCAACTGTTTCAGCTGTCTCACTTGTCCCCCGAGATGTCTTCGACCGAAGCAAAGGGACTTTTGGCGGCCCCGGCTCACCCATATGCTCGAGGGCGAAGGCAAGGACTGGCGGCTGAGGTATCGGCGGACGCGATCATGGTCGCTTCGCGCGCGAGCGCAGGTACTCCAACCGTCGTCGCCGCTTCTCATCGAGCGCAGGTGCCGCTTGCTCATAGAGATTCGCCGCCTCGCTGAGGTTTTTATGTTCCCAGGCTTGGTCAGCACGATCGAGGATCGCACCGAACGTTGCCTGCAGCGTCGCGGCCTTCCTCATCGAAGTCACGACGGACTCCAGCTTTTCGAATGCCGTGTCGTCGCCCATCAGCAGCAACTGGCAGTTACGTTCGACGGTCTCCGCCATCGACGTCAGGCAGCGTGCGAGTGTTGCGGGATCGGCGGTTTGGCAGCGAGCGCGGTCCAGTTCGCTCGGAGCCGTTGCACTGAGAACCTCGTGAAGCGAGTACAGCTCGCCTTCTTGCAGCCGCCCGAGCTCGAGGCCCACGTGGTACGAGGATCGTCCGTGATAGACGTTGATGAACACCGACCCGCTCTCGAACCTGATCAGTGTCGACTCCCGACGAACCACCGAGAAGCTGAGGTGGTCCAGGAAGGCGAAGGCCTTCAGCGCAGCAGCGACAAAGCCAAGCCGCCCATCCCCCCCACCTGCGATCGGTGAGAGCGTCATGGTGGACTCCACAACGTCTTGGCGGGATCGTAGGTCCACCCACGATCTCGAAGAAGATTTCGTTCCGCGTTCAAGAAGCTGCCCGGGTAGTCTACCAGCTTCCCCGTCGCATCCACGCTCGCATCACGGATAGGCCGACCCTTCCCCATTTCACGACGGAGGACGCCCGAATTCCGCGCCCAGTTTGCGCGCGGACTCCCCAGGTCAGGCTGCAGGTGCTTGAGCAGCGTATTCTCGCCGGGGCCCAGGTTCTGAATGTCCTTCATCTTGCCGATGACCGTAGGCCCAGGCGCAGCGCCCCCGAGGGCCTTTGGTCCACCAAGCAAGCGGCCGACCGCGGCTCCCACCGCGATTCCGATGAGCTCCTCCTCGTCGCCAGCTGCGATCGCATCGCCTGCGCGGATGCCCGTGTCGATCGCTGCGATCACCGGGTTCACCATCGAGCCGTAGTGCAGCGTCGCCTCCGTCGCGATGTCGAGACCACGCGAGATCGTCAGGAGTCCGGCGAATGGATTCGCGCGATCGTTGCGCACCCGCATCGCGGCTGCCGCCGCCGCGTCTCGGGCTTCGGCGTGGCTGCGCCACAAGTAGTTCAAGGACCACGCGTTCGCCCGGTAGAACGCCGGGCTCATGCGCGTGTTGGACAGCGTGCCCCCGACGTCGGAGTCCGGGCCGAGGCCCCACGACTCGAAGCCCGGGTCGCGGTATGGCACGGCGTCGTAGTCCCCGAGATAGCCGCCCATGAAGAGCGAGTCCGGATCCGACGTCGAGCTCGTGCCGACCCGAATCCAGCGTCCAAGGCCGCCGCCCTCGCCATGGAAGTCGTGGGGGAAATGGCCTCCGTCGTCATGGGCGTACGGCCTCCAGCCCGTTGGATCCGTGAAGACCAGCGGCCGGTTGCCCACGTAGCTGTACCGGTTCCAGCTCTGGCCGTCGCTCGCGTCGCTCACGATCGGATCCGCTTGTAGGAACCGGCCGAGCTGCGGGTCGTATGTGCGACCGCGCATGTCGATCATGCCGAGGTCGAGCTTCGCGCGGTGCCCCGTGAAACCGACTCCGATGTCAAACAGCGTCGTGTCGCTGAACGTCCGCCAGTCATCGGCCGACCGCGCGCGGCCCCACGCGTCGTAGCCGACGCCCCACTCTCGCTTCGCGGTCGATTTCGAGACCACGTTCGTCGAGCCGAGGTGGTCGTCGTGCACGGCGTACACGCTCGTGTTCCACGGCGCGCCTGGCGTGCGCATGATCTCCGTGACCACGCGACCGTTCGCGACCACGCGATAGGTGATCCGCTTCGTCGTTCCGATCGGAGCGAGCTCGCGCTCGTACAGATTGTCGATCGATACGGTGTCGCCCTCGGTCGGATGCGTGCGACGCACCCTCTCTTGATCCGCGTCGTACACGAACGTCGTGGTGACGCCCGACTTCGTCGCCGAGCTGACCTTGCCGAACGGCGTGTAGCCGAACGACCGCCCGCCTTCCGCGGTGACGTTCCCATCGTTGTCGTGCGAGACGACGCCGCCGTTGATCGTCTGCAAGCGGCCGGCGGCGTTGTAGCCATACGCGCCCACTCCGGTCTTGCTCGTGATGTTGCCGACGCGATCGTAGGCGGTGAGCCTCGCTTGCGGTGTGCTCGTCCCCTTCTTCACCGTCGCAGTCGTGAGCCGATGCAGCGGGTCGTAGACGAAGCTCTCTTCTTGGTTGCCCGCCGCCGGCCCCGCGATCCGCTTGTCGAGCTCGCCGGCCGACGTCCACATGTACGTCAGATCCTGCAGCGCCCCCGCCGATCCCAGCGTGCTGATCGTGTCGAGCCACCCGCGCAGCTCGCTCCAGCCGCGTGTCGTCGTGACGCCGTTGGCATAGCGCTCGAGGGTGATCTGCGTCCGCGCATTCGCTTCGCGCGCGAGCCAGTGGACCGCACCACCGCCCGGCTCGTATGCCTCGCGCAGATGCCCCGCCTCGTCGTACTTGTACGCGACGGAAAGGCCCGGCTCCCCGTCGACCGCGGGGTAGTCGATCTGATCGAGACGATCGCCGATCCCCCACACATACTCGACGACGTAGTCGTCGACGCCGCTCGAGCTCTGCACGGTCTTGTGCGCGCGTTCGGTTCGGCCGAAGTCGTCGTACTCGTACGAGTCGACCGTGCCGCTCGGCGCCTGCGACGAGGTCAGCGCTCCTGGCCGTTGCGTGTCCCACGTGAAGGTCGAGACGCCGCCGAGGTGCACGACGTTGATGACGCGTCCGAGTTGATCGCGGAACCAAGTGGTCGTCTGGTCGTTGCCGTTGATGGCGTGGTCGAGCTCGCCGAACGCGTTCCAGTACAGACGCCGCACGTTGAACGAGGACTCCTGCTCGGTCGCGAGGTGACCGAGCACGTCGTACGTCATGTTCGTGAAGGGTGCGGGGCCCGGCTGCGCGCTGCAGTTGCGGCGGACCTGCAGGATCTGACCGAACGCGCCGGGTGTGTAGCAGGTGGCGGTATTGGCAGCGTCGACGCTCTCCACCAACACGCCCTGGGCGTCGTAGCTCTTGCGCGTCGCATGCCCGTCGGCATCCGTGACGGTCTCGATCGTGCTGCCGGCGACACCAGCACCGTAGTGGGTCCGCGTCGTCGCGACGACCGTGCCATCGGGCGCGGTCGTTCGCACGTGACGACCGAGCGCGTCGTACTCCGTCTTCGTCCAGCCCGGCGTCGGCTGGCCGACCCACTGCGGTACGCTCACGCCGTACTGACGGCCGCGCAGGTCGTGGGTATAGAGCTGGTAGACCTCGTCGCCATGCCCGATCGTCTGCGGCGGCGTGTTGCCGACCGGGAGCATCCCCCACCAGACGCGCTCGATCGTGCGCCCGGTCGCGTCGACGTGCGCGGTGACCTGCTGTCCCGAGGTGACCTGCGTCCGCACGCGCATCCTCGACTCGGTCCTCGCCGGGTCCGGCGACATGTACTCGGTCGTGAGGACGGCGCCATCCCCCGGGCCGAGCGGTGTGGAGTGTCGCGCCTGGGAGACCTCGCGCAGGAACCCGTCGTAGCCGTACCTGATCGTGGTACCCGCGACGTCGACCTCGGCGAGCAACGCTCCCGAAGGCGGGTCGTGGATCACGTACGCGGTCTGGTCGAGCGAGTTCGTGTGAGACAGTGGATGGACCCCCGCATCGTCCCACTCGGTCGAGCTCCACCGCGGCGCACCCGCGGCGGGCGTCTGCGTGATCGTCTCGACGTTGCCGTGCGCGTCCGGTGTGAAGTCCGTGGTGAGCTCCAGCGCGGGGTCGTCGGGCTCTTGGACGATCTGCTCGAGATCCGCGATGTTCGGCGAGTACGCGAATGTCGTCGTTCGCGTCTTGCAGTTGCCGCCGTCGCTGCAGCTGCGATCCGTGGTCTTCCCGACGCGACCGAGCAGCCAGTTCGTCGTGTCGTGAGCGACGTTCATCGCCGTCCATGTGCGGTCCTCACCGAGCCACGTGTTCGTAACCAGCGACGTTACCGTGCCGAACGCGTCCCGCGTCTCGGTGATCGTGCCGTCGCGGTATGCGGTCAGCGAATCGATGACGTCGGCGCACTTGGTGAGCACACCGTCGCAGGTGGCGTCGGTCGTCCCGTAGCTGCGCGAGCGAACCGTGCCGGCCCACGTCGCGAGGGTCTGTCCTCCCATCAACGGCGTCGGCAGCGTGGTCCACGTCCAGTTCAGCCGCTCGACGTGGACCAGCATCTGCTCGGGGTCGGCCGGATCATCGACGACGTGCCAGACGATGTCCTCGATGCGTTGTCCGGCGCTGGCGTAGTCGCCCACGACCTCGTCGTAGACCAGCGAGTAGCGCGTGCGTCGGTGCTCACCATCATCCGTGTCCGTGTCGATCGTCTCGAAACCCAGCAGGCCGCGCCCCCATCGATCGACGAGCGGGTCCGAGTACTGATAGGTCGTGATCAGTGTCGTGCCCGGAACCTGTTCGGTGCCGACGTCTGGTTCCGACCGCGTCTGCTCGGTCCACTTCGACACGACCAGCGGTGCGGCCTTCAGCGGAATGCGATGGCCGCTCGGGTCCGCGAGGTTGTCCTCCGCGAGGACCACGTCGTACTCGAACTTCGAGCTCTTTCCCAATCCGTCCTGGATGTCCGTCACGCGACCGATCGCGCTGCTCGAGTCTCCGACCTCCCACGCGTTGATGACGCCGATCCAGTTGTGCTCCGGATCCACTTCCTCGGGCACGAGGCCGATGAACACCAGCAGCGGACGCTGACCGGCGTCGTCTTGCATAGAGAGCAGCCGCGACTGCTGCGAACGCTCGAGCACGTCCTCCCACGACGCATCGTCGTTGTACGCGGGCCAGCCCGACGTGTTGCCTGCATCCTCGACGCTGAACGTCCCGTCGCCCCGCGAACGCAACAACGTCCACTCGTCGTCGCCTTCGCCGGGCGACGGCAGCAGCAGATCCGTGCGCCCGTCGTCATCGACATCGAGCGGTTGGGCACCGACGAAGTTCACCCAGTAGTTCGCGTGCGCGATGCCGGCGAACTCGTGCACGACGTCGCCCTGCGTGAAGCCGTCCCCGGTGTTCCAGTACACGCGAATCCCCGCGTCCTGATGGTCGGCGATCGACGCGTCGCACTGATGGGGCTCGCGCCACGCGTCGCTGCGCTCCTGCGGATCGCCGGCCCACGTCGTCGGCAGCCCCGCGGCGATCTCCTCTTGGTCTGCGAGCGTGTCGCCGGCTTCGAGCTCGAACCGCAGCACATCGACGAAGCCGTCCTCGTTGAGATCGAGCAGCTTGTCCTGTCCCAGTCCTGCGCTCAGGATCGGCGATCCGACGATGGCGTCGGCCAGGCCGTTCCGACACTTCGCGTCGTGCCAGCGCTGATAGCGGTCCCGCGGAAGCGTGGTGTTCTGCAAGAACCCCGTGGCCGTCCCGAGGTCGTACCGCAGCTCGAGATAGGTCTCGCGCTCGTCGTCGGGGATGGCCGGGTAGTCCAGCACGTACTCGGACGCGGTCGCGAAGTCCTCCGGAAGCGGCATGATCGACACGTCCGTCTCGTACGCGGGCACGACGAGCAGCCGCTGCCCACCACCGCGCGTCGGCACGACTTCGAGCTCGTCGTGGACCGAACAGCCGACGTTCGTGTCGTGGAACGTGTAGCCGTACGGCGAAGCGCCGGTGTTGCGCGCCAGGATCCAGTGACCGCTCTTGTATCCCGGACCGCGACACATCCAGATGTCGGACGCATGGTCGCCGTCGTGGTCGATCGGGAGCATCGTGTAGATGGGATCCGTGGAGCCCGTGGGAACGTCGACCATCTCGACGTCGTCGATCCCGTGGCCGATGCCGACCCGGATGCCGTTCGCATACGGATGACCCCAGTCGTCCGTGACCGTTTCGTCCCACGGATTCGGCCGCCGTGGCAGCAAGACGTCGTCCATTCGGTGGCCGCCGAAGTTGATCACGGACGCGGAGATCGGAGGCTGGAATCGCGGAAGGTGGGTCGCGAGCACGTCGGCGCTGGATACGAACGGCAGCAGGAGATCCGTCGCGATCGTCTCGTCCAAGGACGCAGTCACGCCAGGAGGAATCGGCGCCGAGAGCTCGTGGATCACGTCGTCGTCCGGTTCGCGCTCCGGATTCCAGACGCGCCACGGCTCGATGTTCCCCGCGTCGCGGGCGAACAGCATCTCCTGATCGAGATCGCCGTCGAGATCGAGCATCAACGTGTGTGTCGACTGCAGCAGGAGCTGCTGGATCTCCTCGGACCCGAGCTCGTTGAGGAAGTAGTCGGAGGATCCCTGCAGCACGTTCTCGCGCGCCCAGTCGATCTCGGGCGCGGGCTCCCACGCGAACGTCGTCGGGGGCAGACAGGCGTCGGCTCGGTCGCACAGCTCCACCGACTGGAGCTCGCTGCGCCCACCGAGGCCGCTCGCATAGGCGAAGCGGTACGTGTGCTGCAGAACGTTCTGCGCCATCACCGTGATGGTCGACAGCCGCGTCTCGATCCGTTGGTGCGCGCCGTAGAACCAGGTATCGAGGACATCGTCGCGCTCCTCGTACTCGAAGATCACGCGTCGCTGCGTCGCGAGCGCGCCGGTCCCGGCATAGCGGATCTCGTCGAGCCGCATCTGGGCCGGCCCGCTGTCGAGAAGGACCGGGTGGCTGTAGACGTAGTCGATCGCGTTGTCGTATCGGTCGCGTTGCTGCGCGAGGCCCCACACGTAGGGGGCGTAGGCCGTTTCCTGCCCGCGCCAGAGCGCCGCCACGCCGGTGCCGTACGTATCGATCTGTCCCTCGCCGTGGAACACCTCGAACCAGCTCGTGTGCACGGAGATGTCGCCATGCAGGACGGCTCGACGTGACGGATCGTGGTGGAGACGGTACCTCGACCCGTCCATCCCGTACGTCCCGCTCTCGAGGACGAGGCGGTCACCATCGAGGCAGAGGGGATCCGAGCTCGTCCACTCCACGGGCTCCCAGGCGCCATCGTCGATGATCGTCGCCGTGCACCGCTGGATGCTCGATTGACCCGAGAGGCCGAAGCCGACCCCGAGGATCCCGTTGCCGCGCCCGCTGTCGTAGCTGATCGCGAGCTCGGGAGAGAGCCGAGACACGCCGGGCGCGAGCTGCAGTGGGATCACGTAGTTCGCCTGGCCGGACGCGTCCACGCTCGCCGAGCCCGGCAGCGTGCCGACGGGTGTCGATGGGGCCAGCACGAGTGCCTGGCCGCGCAGCGTATCGACCTCCGCTTCGATCTGCGCCGGAGTCGGGGCGGCCCGGAATTCCACGGCGTCGTCCGAGGCGCTCGATTCGGCTTCCTCGCCGCCGCGACAGCTCGAAGCGACGAGGAGTGCACTCGTCAGGGAAGCCAGTAGTGAACGCGACACATCTCGAACGCTCGTCGACTTCATCGTTTCCTTGCGCACCACAGCGCGACCATTCGCTGCGTTGAGCTTGATCAGCGAAGTAGCACCGAGCGTTCGCGTCGACAATCCTGTCCCAAAGGGACAGGGGGTACCGTGTCCGTTCGATCGAGTTCGTCGAGGAAGCGCGTCGGAGGTGGCGATTCGAGTGAGGTCGATCGGCGGCCGCGTGCGCAGCGATTGGATCCGACGCCGCAAACTCACGAGCGCTTCGCAAAGCACTCACCGGTGTCGACACCGATGCGCTTGCGCGCGGTCGCGATCACATCGCGAGGCGGCGCGAGCCCAGCGAGATGCGGCGCACGAGCAGGTCGAGCAGCAAGAGCGGCAGCATCAGGAACGCGAGCACGAATGGCCACAGCGGCTGCACGCGCAAACGATCGCGCGGCTCGCCGGGGCTCGTCACGACCTCGGCGAGCACGCCGTCGTGTGTGCCGTCCGACAGCTCGCCGAGCCACGCCGGATCCCACACGAGCGCCTGCGGGCGCAGCTCGCTGGGGTAGGGCACCGACACCTGCGCCGTCGCTTCCGCGGCCAACCGCGGCACCTTGTCGCTCACGTCGTCGAGCTTCGCGCGCACGATGCGTTGACCCGTGCGCACGTCGTGCAGCTCCGCCTCGTAGCGCCCGGGTGCCGACAGGTGCAGCGGCACCTTCGTCTCGTAGCCCGGCTCTTCCTTCGGAACCGCTGGATCGAGCACCACGAGCTCGCCCGACAGATCGTTCGCGAAGCCCTCGGGCGAGTCGACGTCGACCACGACGCCCCAGCTGCCGAGATCCGCACCGGGCACGATCTTGATCGATGCGCCACCGAGCAGCGTCGCGCCCTGCCGCATCGAGTCGCGCGCGATCTGACTCCACAGCTTCGGGAAGCCCGTCCACCCGAGCCAGCCCGCGGCCCACCGCGCCTTCGCATCGCTCGCGAACGCGGCGGTCTGCCCGAGCCCTCGCCTGCCGCGCACGAGCAGCGGCTCGCCGAGGTTCGTCTTGAGGAGCGTCTCGGTGAGCGGCTTGGGCTTCACGGGTACGATGCCACGCAAGCCGGGCGCGCGCGCGAAGTCGATGCCGCGCAGCGCCTGCACGTTCTTCGCGACGCGCGGGTAGTGCAGCTGCTCGTCGATCGCGTTCTTCTGGGCCTCGCGGGTCTCGCGGGAGAAGATGCGCGGCACGTCGGTGCCGTCCTGCGAGAAGTAGAAGCGCCCGCGCCCGCGACTGGCGACGCGGCGCAGGAAGTCCTTGCCCGCGCCCGCACCCACGCCCACGGACGACACCGTGATGTCCGCATCGCGCATGTCGCCGAGCAGCGCATCGAGCCCGTTCTCGGGCGACTGCCCGTCGGACAGCAGGATCACGTGCTTGATGAGCGCGTTGCTGCCCGACAGCTGCAGGTACGCCTCGCGCAGCGCCGGCACGGCATTCGTGCCGCCTCCGGCCGCGAGTCGGCGGATGTCGGCCGCGATGCGCATGCGGTTGCTCGATCGCTGCAGTCGCACGAGCACGTGCGGGCGCGAGTCGAAGGCGATCACACCGAGCTCGTCGGTGGGCTCGAGCGTCGTCGCGGTCGCGCGGGCGGCCTCCTTCACGAGGTCGAGCTTGTCCTCCGAGGACATCGATCCGCTCTTGTCGATGACGAGCAAGAGCGCGAGCTTGGGCTGCTCGCGCTGGCGCTGGCCCTCGAAGCGGACCGGCAGCACGCGCTCGATCGTCGTGCCGCCCCAGCCGCCGGTGCCGAACGAGTTCTCGCCGCCCACCATCACGAAGCCGCCGCCGCGCTCGACGTACTGCTCCACCGCGACCTGCGATGCCGACGGCACGCTGCCGGCCGACACGTCGGAGAACACGACGAGGTCGTACGGGCGCAGTCCGTCGGCGCTCTGCGGCACGCCACCGGGCCCGGTCACCTCGACGTCGAGGTGATCGGCGCGCAAGGCCGACGCGAGCGGACCGCCGCCGTCGTTGGTCGCGAGCAGCACGCGCGGCCGACCCTGGACGTCGCCGGCCACCGCCGCGCTGTCGTTGCCCGTGCTGCGGTTGTGCCCGTCCGCGAGCCCCTCGGTGTCGAGCGACGCCGTGAACACGACGGGCCCCGGCTTGGTGACGCGCGCCTGCATCTTCACCTGCGTGCGACCTCGCCGCAGCTCGACCTCTTTGTGGGGCTCGAGCGCGTTGGCCTCGCCGTCCTTCGCGAGTCGCACCGTGAGGTCCGTGGGCTCGCTCGCCCACAGATCGATCGCGACCTCGAACGTCTGGCCCACGCGCAGCTCGGTGGGCAGGTGCACCGAGAGCACCGCGACGTCCTCGCGCGCGCGCGGTGGGAACGAGCGGGTGTGCACCGCGATGCCGGCCGCCGCGAGCTCGCGCGTCGCGACGATGAGGTCCTCGCGCTCCACCAGGCTCGCGGCGCCGTCGGTGACGAGCACGACGCGGCCTTCGGTCTGCGGATCGACGAGCGCCGCGGACAAACGCAGGCCCGCCGCGTGATCGCTCGCGAGCGCGTCGTCGTGGCGCACGATCGCCTCGGCCGGGTCGGTGTCGGACGTCACCGGGTGCACCTGCGCCTTCGCGGCGTAGGTGACGAGGCCGACGCGCGTGCGATCCTCGCGGGGCACGTCGGCGGCCTCCTCGGCCTGCACCTGGGCGAGCGCTTCGGCCAACAATCCGCGCGCTGCCGCGAGCTCGTCGTCGTCGACGCTGTCGGACACGTCCACGACGAGCACGACCGTCTTGCCACGGATGGGGCTCTGCAGGCTCGGCATCGCGAGCGCCAACGCGACCGCCGCGAGCGCGAGCACGCGGAATCCGAGCTGCAGCGCGAGCTGCCAGCGTGGCGCGTCGACGAGGCTGCGGCGCACGACGACGAGCAGGTACGGCAGCACCGCGAGCGGGATGAGCCACAGCGCGGCGGGGCGCGCGATGGTGACGACGCGCGTGTCGACCGCGCCGAGCATCCGCGCGAAGCCCTCGGAGATCGGCACGAGCCACGGCGCGGGCGCGGGGGCCGAGAACGCGACGACGGCCGCCACCGCAACGCCGAGCACGAGCGCGAGCGCTCCGAAGATCGCGGTGCGTCCGCGACCGCGCTCGTCCGCTTCCACCTCCGCGCGCAGGCGTGCGCGAGTGGTCGAGCTCGACTGCGCATCGCTCATACCGTGACCCTCCGGTGGTAGGTCGCCCACTCGAGCACGATCACGAGCGCGGCGAACAGGAGGATCGCGGTCCACAGCGGACCCTGGGCGACCGGTGCGGCGTCGGGCGCTTCGCCGGCGCTCGCCTCGGCCGGCAGTGCGTCCGTCAGCCGATCGTGCAGATCGGAGGCCGACACCGCCGCCTGGTTCACCGCGATCTCGGCCGTGACGTCGCCGTCGGGACCGCCCAGTGCGGTGAGCGAGTAGAAGCCGGGCTGCAGCGC
Source organism: uncultured Nannocystaceae bacterium (assembly GCA_964468635.1). Taxonomy (GTDB): domain Bacteria; phylum Myxococcota_A; class Polyangia; order Nannocystales; family Nannocystaceae; genus Xiheibacterium. Next base: position 11,286 of record CAYXVR010000069.1, on the reverse strand, counting down.
GCGCAGGCGGATGCGCCCGTCCTCCGCGGGTTGCTCGTGCAGCGTGCCGTCGGGCGCCGCCACGCGCACGCGGCCGACCTCGCTCGGCAGCCCGAGATCGGCGAGCGCGAGCTCGCGACTCTGACCGAGCGGCACGCTCGCGACGAACCCGGGCTCGCGCTGCTCGAACCAGCGCAGCATGTTGTCGACCATGAGCGGGAACGCGATGCGCAGCGGCAGATCGGTCTGGCGCGGGTCGAAGCCGACCGCGACGAGCCCGTGCTCGCCGCGCTCGCGCAGCACGATCATCGGCTCGCCCAGGCTGCGCACGAGCGCCTGATCGCCGGGCTGCAGCGCGAACGTGGTGCCGCGCGAGATGTTCACGTCCTTGAGCACGACGTGGGCGAGCAGGGGGTGCTCGCGCAGCTGCTCGGTGAGGAACGGCCGACGCACGTCGGCCTTCTTGAGGACGGGGCAGGGCGACGCGTCGTTGCGCCACGGGTCGAAGATCACCACGTGGGCGTCGGGCAGCTCGGCGGGCAGCGGGCCGTCGGCGACGTCGAACACGACGACGTCGGCCTCCTTCACGATCTCGCTGCCCGCCACGGCTTGCTCGGGCGAGACGCCGGCGAGCTCGATGTGCTCGCCCTGGGTGAGCAGTGCGGCCTCGAGGAACAGGTCGGTGCCGTCGGTGACGACGGCGACCGACAGCGGTGACAACGGCGGCACGACGGCGTAGGCCTCGTCGTCGAACGCGGGGCCGAGCGCGGTCGACATGCCCGGCGCGGGATCGTCGACGGCCGACAGCCGCGCGACGAACCGCGCGCGCGCGGCATCGAGGTTGCCGAGCGACTCGCGTTTCGCCTGACCGGGCGCGAGCTCGAGCCGCGTGCGACCGACGCTGACGCCGTCGGCCTCGATGTCGAGAAGGGCGACCGCCGGCTCGTCGCCGAGGTTGCGCACCTCGGCGAGCACCTCGATCTTGTCGCGCGCGTTCGGGTAGCGGCGGGCCGCGAACGCGGTGATCGCCAGGTTCTCCGCGCTCGATCCGACGAGCGCGACCTGGCACGGGATGGGGCCGGCGGTGCAGCGTGCGAGCGCCGACTCGCTCGCGGTGTCCAGGGCACCGTCGGTGAGCACGAGGATCCGCGGGCCGGGGCCCTGCGCGACCGCGTGCTCCGCGAGCGCGAGCGCGCGTGCGAGATCGGCCTCGCCCCACGAGGGGGCGAGCGTCGCGAGCGGCGGCACGAGCACGGCGGGATCCTGCGCGAGCGGAGCGACGACGCCGACCTCTTCGCCGGCCGCGATCACGACCGCTCGATCGGCCGGCCCGAGCGCGGCGATCTCCTGCTCGACGCGCGCGCGTGCGGCGTCGAGGCGCGTGCGGGGGGGATCGTCGGGGGTATGGGAGTCGAGCGTGCCCGCCATGCTCGCGGAACGATCGACGACGATCGCGATCGTGGCGGGCTCGCGCAGCCAGACATCGGGTCGCGGGTCGCCGAGCGCGGCGCACACGAGCAACAACAGCGCGACCTGGACGAGCCACGAGAGGAGGCGCCGGAGCTTGCGCCACAGCCGGCGGCTCTCGCTCTCGCGCGTGACCTGCTCCCACAGCGCGGCGAACGGCACGACGACCTCGCGCCTGCGCATCCGCAGGAGATAGAGCGCCGTGATCGCGGCCGCACCGCCCGCGACGAGCGGGAGCAGCTGAGCGATCGTCCAACCAGCGAACGTCACGGTCGCGCGCTCCTCAGAGCAACAAGCCCCCGCTGCGGAACATCCGCAGGACGAGGTCGTCGAACGGGATGTCGATGCCCGCGCGCACGTAGTGGATGCCGCGGCTGCGACAGTCGGATTCCAGCTTCGCGCAGAACTGCTCGTGGGCCTTCGTGTACGCGTCGAGCGTGCGCGCGGACACGGTGATGTCGCGGCGCTCCGCGCCCTCGCAGTCGACGACGCGGATGTCACCGCGCAGGCCGGTGCCGCGCGGGTCGGCCTCGACCGGATCGAGCACCTGGATCGCGACCGGCTCGTGCTTGCGGAAGCGCAGGAGGTTCAGGCCCTCGAACGCGCGCATGTCGTAGAAGTCGCTGATGACGATCGTGAGCCCGGGCTGATGGCTCTGCGCCGCGACCCGAGCGAGCCCGCCGCGCAGGTCGGTCTTGCCCTGCGGCGCCACGTGCCGCAGGAAATCGAACACTTGGAAGATGCGACCCTTGCCGCGCACGGCGGGCAACGTCTCGAACGTCGAGCCCGAGATGCATGCGAGCCCGACGCGATCGAGGTTCGCGAGCCCGACGTACGCGAGCGCGGCCGCGACCTGCCTCGCGTAGCGCAGCTTGCCGCGCCGCCGCGTACCCATCGATTCGCTCGTGTCGACCACGATGCGGATCGGGAGATCCTCGTCCTCCTCGAACAGCCGGATGAGCCGGTGCCGCAGCCGGAACCACGCCGTCCAGTCGAGATAGCGGATGTCGTCGCCCGGGCTGTACTCGCGGTGATCGGCGAACTCGAGGCCCGCGCCGATCTTCCTCGTCTTGCGCTCCGCGCGTTGCTGGCCGCGGAACAAGCGACGCGAGATGACGTGGAGCAGCTCGAGCTTCGCGAGGAACGCCTCGTCGAAGAGATCGGCGTCGTCGTCCTGCGGCGCGGCCTTGCGCTTGCCGAGCGCCATCACTTGTCTTCCTGGAGGGACCTCGCGGTCCCTCCCCCCGCCGGGCGGAGCCCGTCGGGGCCCCCCTCCCTGGCGGCGCTATCGCGCGTCGCCCCGACGTCCTGTCGGTGCGAACCCGCGAGCGGGTGTCGGAGTCGTGTCGGCGCCATCACTTGTCCGCGGGCACGCGGTCGAGCACCTGCTGGATGCACGCGTCGATGGAGATGCCCTCGGCTTCGCCCTCGAAGTTGAGGATCACGCGGTGACGCAGCGCCTCGCCGGCGACCGCTCGCACGTCCTCGATCGATGGCGTGAGCCTCCCGTCCATCGAGCAGCGGATGCGCGCGGCGAGCAGCATCGCCTGGGCGCCGCGCGGCGACGCACCGAAGCGGACGTAGCGCTTCACGAGATCGGGCGCGCGCGGATCGTCGGGATGGGTGCCCCGCAGCACCCGCACGACGTAGCGCGTGAGCGTGTCGGTCACCGGCATCGCGCGTACGAGCTCGCGGATCTGCAGGATCCGCTGGCCGTCGAGCACCGGCTTCACGTCGGCGGCGTCGTTGCCCGTCGTGCGATCGAGGATCGACATGAGCTCGTCCTCGCCGGGGAAGCCGACGTGCACCTTCAGCATGAAGCGGTCGAGCTGGGCCTCGGGCAGCGGGTAGGTGCCCTCCATCTCGAGCGGGTTCTGCGTGGCGAGCACGAGGAACGGATCGGGCAGCGAGCGCGTCTGCCCGGCCGCGGTCACCGTGCCCTCGGCCATCGCTTCCAACAATGCCGACTGCGTCTTCGGCGTGGCGCGGTTGATCTCGTCGGCGAGCACGATGTTCGCGAAGATCGGACCGGGCTGGTACTGCAGCGCCGGCGTGCCGCTCATGTTGCCCTCGCCCTGCAAGAGCACGGACGTGCCGACGATGTCGGCGGGCATCAGATCGGGGGTGAACTGGATGCGGTTGAAGTCGAGATGCACCGCGCGCGCGAGCGTGCGGATCATCAGCGTCTTGCCGAGGCCCGGGACGCCCTCGAGCAGGCCGTGGCCCCCCGCGAGCATGCACGTGATGACGCTCGCGATGACGCGGTCCTGACCGACGATCACGCGCTGCACCTCGCGCACCAACGTGGCGAGGTCGGCCTGCATCGCTTCGAGCTCTTGGCGGGTGTCTGCAGTGGTGATCGCTGAAGTCATCGTGCTCGCAGGCATGTTTTACCGGCCCTGGATCATCTGTAGGTAGCGCTTCACGAGCCGGCGCTGCGCCGGCGGGAAGGCGTCGGAATCGATCGCGCTCTGGGCGAAGTCGCGATACTGCTTGTACATGTCGCGGTACGGCTCGGTCGCGAAGCCGTGCTGGCTCGCGTCCTTGAGGATCTCCGCCTTGGACACACCGCGACCGTGCTTCGCCTTCACGCGCACGTCCTTCATGTGCGCCTTCATCTCGGTGGGGTCGGCGAGCGGATCGGTCGAGCCCTGGCCCATGCCGTCGCTCGGTGACTGGCTGTCGGTGTTGCCGTCGTTCTGGCCGTCGCCCTGGCCGTCGCTCTCGCCCTCGCCCTCACCCTGATCGCCCTGGCTGTCCTGGCCATCTTGGCCGCCCTGGTCGTCGCCCTGACCCTCTTGGCCGCCCTGGCTGTCCTGGCCTTCGCCTTCCATCATCATGCTCGGCTGGCCTTCGCCGACCTTGCCCTCGACGAGCAGCGTGGACTTGCCCTTGCCCTGACCCTTGCCCTCTTTGCCGTCCTTGCCCTCTTTGCCGTCCTTGCCCGACGCGGCCTGGTTGAACTTCTTGAACTGCTGACGGCGACGCTCCTCGCCCTGGCCGCTGTTGCCCGCGCGACGCACGAACGTCTTCGCTTCTTCGAGCGAATCGCGGGCGCCCTGCATGCGCTGGGAGGAACGGGCGGTGCGGCTGGCCTCTTTCACGCCGCGCGACAGCTTCTGCAGCTCGCGCTTGCGCTCCTGCGAGCCGGCCTTGCTCTTGGCGGTCTGCTTCGCGCCGCGGCGCAGCTCCTCCACCTTCTTCTGCGCGGCCATCTCGCGCTCGTGCTTGCGGCGCAGCTCCTCGACCTTCTCCTTCATCTTCTTCAGGCGCCGCTCCTGCTCGGCGGCCGCCTCGGGCGTCTCGGGCTTCTTCTTCTCTCCCTTGCGCAGGCGCCGTTCGGCCTCGTCGAGCTCCTTCGCGGTCTGGCTCGACTCGCGCTTGTCCTGGTGCTCGGCCAGCTTCTTCTCGGCCTGCTCGAGCGCCTTCTTCAGCTGCTCGTCGGAGCCCGCGTTCTCGTCGGCCTGCGCGCCGGCGTCGTTGAGCTCGTCCTCGGCCTTCTCGCCTTCGCCTTCTTCGAGGGCCTTGCCGGCCTCGGCGGTGAGCTCTTCCTCCTGCAGCGCGGCCGCGATGTCCTCGACCGCTTCCGCGAGCGTCGCCGGATCCTCGCGCAGCTCGTTCTCGAGCTCCGCCTCCGCGTCCGCGAGCGACCTCTCGAGCTCCTCGAGCTTCTCGAGCGCGAGCGCGCGATCGATGTCGCCCTTCTCGAGCGCATCGAGCACCTCGAGGATCTGCTCGGCCGTCTTCGCCGGCTGATCGTCGCCCTTGTTCAGCTCCTTCAGGCTCTGGCGCAGCGGATCCGCCAGCGCGAGATCGAGGCCGGCACGGGCCCGCGCGCTGTCTCCCCAGCGCGGCAGCTCGCGCAACCAGGTCTGCATCTCGCCCGCGGTGGGCTCGGGCACGAGCATCGCGAGGCCGAGCGCGGCGAGGGCGAGGCCATCGAGCGCGCGCGGAGCCGGCACGCGCACCGGCACGGCCGGCCGCGGATCGACGGTGCCCGCGAGCGCCTCGGCGCGCGCGCGCACGAGCTCGGCGATCGCGTCGGTGCGCGGATCGACCGGCGCCTTGCCGCTCTTGCCGAGCTCGAGCGCCGATCCGAGCTGATCGTGCAGGTGGTGGTGTTCGTCGATCATCCGCGCGACCCGACGGACCGCGCGCGGTCGCAGCCACGCCCACCCGAGCACGATCGGCAAGGGCAGGGCACACGCCCACAATACGAACGGCGGCAGGCCGAGCCGACGCATGCCGACGATCGCGAGCGTGGCGACGACCAGGCCGACCGGCATCGCGACGCGCGTGAGCCCCCACGCCGCGTCCGAGAGGCGCAGTCGGGCGGTCGCAGCCGCGAGGAGTCGATCGAGAGTGGGTGTCGTGCTCATGACAGCTGGCTCCGGCCCTGCGCGGGCGGCTACGTCCCCACCACGGTTCCACGCCAGATGGCGGTCTCGAGTGCCCGGAGATCGACGCCGGCCGGCACGCCGGTCGCGAAGACCACCGTCTTGCCCTTGCGGGCCGACAGTGTGCGCGTGGCGGCGTGTTTCTCCAGGTAGCGGGCGAACACGGGCTGGAACTCCTTCGCGTCCGCTTCGGTGTCCCACGTGATCACGCCCGCGACCACCGGCGCCGGGAGCTTCGTCGTCTTGTGGTCGAGCGCGACGAAGAAGTCGCCGCCCCAGCCGGCCACGGCCTTGCGCGCGACGGTGGCGTCGTCGATCTCGGCGAGCATGGCCAACAACGCGGCCTCGCCGATGTTGTCGTGCCACACGAGCGAGAGCTCGGGCAGCACGTTGCCGAGCGCGCCGACGTCGAGCTTCGTGGGGATCGCCGGCTCGTTCGCGAGCAGCTTGTCGAGGTGGAGCATCTGCTCGCTCGTGCGCGGGATCTTCGCGTAGAGCTCGTCGATGGCCTTCCACCCCTTCTGCTTCACGAGGCGGATGACCGTCGCGGTGCCATCGGTGTAGGGCAACTGGAGCGAGCGCGCGAGCACCGGATACTGCGAGGCCATGCCCGCGAGCTCGAGCGTCTGATCGCCCATCGCGTCGAGCACCGCGTCGTCGATGGCCGCGACGCCCTTCTCGCCGCTCACCCAGGCGAGATAGGCGGCTTGCGCGTCGCCCTCGATGAGGTAGCGGCGTGCCGTTTCGGCATCGCTGTCGTGACGGATCGGCTCCTGGAGTGCCTCCAGGTCGAAGTACATGTCCTGCAGGCCGTGCGCGATCTCGTGCCCCACGACCATGCTGAGCATGCCGGTGGAAACGAAGTCACCGATGAAGAGGGTCTTCACCTTCGGATCGTAGAGGCCGAGCACGCCCTCCTCGAGCAGATCGAGGTAGATGGCCTCGATGTCCGAGCCCACCGGCACGACGCCGAGGCTCGAGTCGATGCGACCGAGCAGTTGGAGCTCCGCCGGCGTCGTGTGGTCGTACATCGAGTCCTTCGCGAATTTGCGGATGCCCTGCTTGCCGATGACGTCGATGACGACGTCGCTCTTCTTCGGCAGATTCCGCGCGACCGCGACCGAGTCGAGGATCCGCAGCGCCTCTTCGCGCGCGGTCTTCGGATCGAGGCCTTCGCCGGGCTTCGGAACGCGACCGTCGGCGATCTCGCCGGTCTCGCTCACGGGCGGCGGGCCCGACGGCTCCGGTGCGGTCGCGGGCTGCGGCGCGGGGGAGGTGCACGCGACGGCCCAGGCGATCGCGAGCGGCCCCCCGAAGGCGGAGGCTCCCCGGCGTCGCCGAGGGACGAGGGGGCATGTTCCCACCGCCCAAGCGTAGCCCGCGACATCGGTGAGGGCTACCCTCCCGGCCCCGAGCGGTGATGACCGAGCCCCGATCACCCGAGGCAGCGGCAGCGCCGCTCGTCGATGCACTGCGCGATGGGGCGCGCGTGCGCGTGCTGGGCGCGGACGGGCCCCTGCGCGCCCGCATGATCGCCCACGCCGCCTCGGCCGACGTGCCGCTCTTCGTCGTGGTGTCCGACGATGCGCTCGCGCGTCAGCTCGCATGCGACGTCGCGTTCTTCCTGGGGCTGCGCGCGCCCGCGAGTGGCGACGTCGACGGGCCGCTGCTCGTCGTGCCCGAGCTCGACACGTCGCCGTACGGTGACGTCATCGCGGATGCGCGGCTCGTCGCGGCCCGCTTCGCCGCGATCGCGCGACTCGGGAGCGCTAGCCCGCCGAAGGTCGCGTTCGCGTCATTGCACGCGGTGGCGCGTCGCGTGATCCCGGCGGCCGAGTTCGCGGCGCTGCGCACGGTGTGGAGCACCGGGCAGGAGGTCGGCCACGCGGATGCGATCGCGAAGCTCGAGGCACTCGGGTACACGCGCGCCGACGTCGTCGAGGATCCCGGCACGTACGCGGTGCGTGGCGGTGTGCTCGACGTGTTCCTGCCGACGTCGAGCCTGCCGGTGCGCATCGAGTGGTTCGGCGACGAGATCGAGCGCATGCGCACGTTCGACGTCGAGAGCCAGCGCAGCGAGAAGACGGTGACCACGTGCGAGCTCGTGCCGGTGCGCGACACCGTGTCGACGACGAAGCAGCCGCTGCGGGCGCGCGTGCTGCAGCTGGCCGACACGGTGCCGGTGCCGACGAGTCGCGTGAAGCAGGTGATCGACGCGCTCGAGGGTGGGCAGGAGTTCTTCGGCCTCGATGCGCTCGCGCCGATCTTCCACGCGCGCATGGTGCCGCTGTGGGAGCACCTGCCGGCCGGAACGCGCGTCGTCGTCGACGATCCGCGGGGCATCGCCGCCTTGGCCGATACGCAGGATGCCGAGCTCGCCGCCGAGCACGCGCGCGCGATCGAGGACAAGCGGCTCGTCGCACCGCCCGAGGCGCTGGCCGTCGACGCGCACACGCTCGGCGAGCTCGCGGAGTCGGCGTGGGCGGTGTTCGAGCCGCTCGCGAGCCCCGACACGGACGGGCGCGCGCCGATCCGCGTGGGCATCGATCGCGAGGAGCGGCTGCTCGCGGATCTGCAGACCGCGCGCGGACGCAAGGGTGGGGAGCTGTTGCGGCCGGTGGTGGAGCGGCTGCGATCGCTCGCGGGCGAGCACCCGCCGTGGTCGGTGGTGATCGCATCGCCGAACCTCGCGCACGCCGAGCGCATGGTGTCGCTCTTGTTCGATCACGGGCTCGCGATCGATCCGCCGCGGCCCGTGTCCGACGTGCCCGAGCTCCTGCGTGCGCCGGACGAGGGGGTGCTGCGCGTGCGCGTGGTCGCGGGCGAGCTGTCCGCCGGATACGCGTCGGCAGTCGATCGCCTGTTGCTGCTCTCGGAGGCCGACATCTTCGGCGCCATCGCGCGGCGGGCCAAGCCGCGCAAGCGGCGGGGCGGCGTCGGTGGGCTCGGCCAGCTGACGGTCGGCGACTACGTGGTGCACGTGACCCACGGCGTCGGGCGCTACGTGGGGCTCGTCGCGCTCGAGCTCGGCGGCATCGGACAGGACTACGTGCTCGTCGAGTACGCCGGCACCGATCGCCTGTACCTGCCCGTCACGCGGCTCGGCGAGATCGAGCGCTACGTGTCGGCCGAGGCCAAGCCGCCGAAGCTCGACAAGATGGGTGGCACCACGTTCGCGACCAAGACCGCGCGCGTGAAGGCCGAGGTGCGGCAGATCGCCGAGGAGCTCCTGCAGGTGTACGCGCAGCGCGAGGCGCTCGGGGGCCACGCACATCCCGACGGGGGCGAGCCGTACCGCGAGTTCGAGCAGACGTTCCCGTTCGAAGAGACCCCTGATCAAGAGGAAGCGATCGCGGCGGTGCAGCACGATCTGGGGCGCGTGCAACCGATGGATCGGCTCATCTGCGGCGACGTGGGCTTCGGCAAGACGGAGGTCGCATTGCGAGCGGCGTTCCGCGTCGCCCACGGCGGCAAGCAGGTCGCGGTGCTGGCGCCCACCACCGTGCTCGTGCAGCAGCACTTCCACACGTTCTCCGAGCGCATGGATGCGTTCGGCGTGAAGGTCGGCGTGCTCAACCGCTTCACCGACGCGAAGACGAAGGCGGCGACGCTGGCGGGCGTGCGCGACGGATCGGTGGACGTCGTGGTCGGCACGCATCGGCTGCTCTCCACCGACGTGCGCTTCAAGGACCTCGGGCTCGTCGTGATCGACGAGGAGCAGCGCTTCGGTGTGTCGCAGAAGGAGCGGTTCAAGAAGCTGAAGACGGAGGTGGACGTGCTCACGATGTCGGCCACGCCGATCCCCCGCACGCTGCACATGTCGCTGCTCGGCATCCGGGAGATCTCGCTCGTGATGACGCCGCCGGGCGACCGGCTCGCCGTGCGCACGTTCGTGACGCGCGCGTCCGATACGGTGCTCGCGACCGGTATCGAGAAGGAGCTCGCGCGCGGCGGGCAGGTGTTCTACGTCGTGCCGCGGATCCTCGGCATCGAGGAGCACGCGGCGCGGCTGCGCAAGCTCGTGCCCGAGGCGCGGATCCGCGTGGCCCACGGGCAGATGCCGGGCGAGATGCTGGAGGAGACGATGCTCGCGCTCGTCGAGCACGAGATCGACGTGCTCGTGTCGACCACCATCATCGAGAGCGGCCTCGACATCCCGCGCGCGAACACGATGTTCGTGGCGGACGCGGATCACTTCGGGCTCGGGCAGCTGTATCAGCTACGCGGGCGCATCGGTCGCTCGAAGCACCGCGCGTTCTGCTACCTGCTCGTCGACTCGCTGGAGAAGCTGCAGCCCGACGCGCGGCGGCGGCTGGAAGCGATCGCGCGCTTCTCGGAGCTCGGCTCGGGCTTCGCGATCGCGAGCCACGACCTCGAGATCCGAGGGGCGGGGGAGATCCTCGGCGCGCGCCAGACGGGCAACATCCAGGCGATCGGCTTCGAGGCGTACTCGCGGATCCTCACCGAGGCCGTCGCCGAGCTGCGCGGCCAGCCGATCCTGCGCGAGAGCGACCCCGAGCTCGCGTTCGACGTGCCGGCCTACCTGCCGGAGACGTACGTGGAGGACACGGGCACGCGGCTCGACTTCTATCGCCGGCTGTCGGTCGCGCTCGATCGCGACACGATCGCCGCGATCATGGACGAGGTCCGCGACCGCTTCGGCGAGCCACCCCCGGAGGCGCGGCATCTCGAGTGGGTAATGGCGTGCAAGACGTACGGCCGCCGGCTGGCCGCGAGCGCGATCGAGCTGCGGGGCGAGCGACTCGGCGTGCGCCTGTCCCCGCAGACGACGCTGTCGCCCGAGCACGCGGCGGGGCTGGGCGCGCGGACGAAGGGGCGCATGAAGCTCGCGGGCCCGGATCGCATCGTCGCGCGCATCGAGGGTGGGGGCGACGAGCGGAGGTTGCGGGGGGCGACGGAGGCGCTCGCCGAGCTGGCGGCGGCGCTGCCGAACGCGTGAGCGCTGAGCGCTGAGCGCTGAGCGCTGAGCGCTGAGCGTTGAGCGTTGAGCGCTGAGCGTTGAGCGTTGAGCGCTGAGCGTTCGCGTCGAGCGTTCGCGTCGAGCGTGAGCGTCGAGCGTGAGCGTCGAGCGTTACCGCGACGCCGCGAGCCCCGCGAGCGCCCCCACGAACACGACGACGAAGAAGGCGACGAACGACCCCACGAACCGCCGGTGCAGCCCCCACGCCTCCGGCGCGAAGTTCTCCCGACTCATCCACGAGATCCCCGAGAACACCAGCCGCGTCCCCGACACGCGCCGATGTCCGAACAACAGGAACGCATGCACCACCGCGCTGCCCCACGCGAGGGCCGCGAGCGCGCCGACGATCGGGATCACGACGTGCATCGCGTCCGAGCATAGCGCGTCGCGACGCCCAACGCCCAACGCTCAACGCTCAACGCCCAACGCTCAACGCTCAACGCCCAACGCCCAACGCCCAAC
>CAYXVR010000068.1:0-43126 GCA_964468635.1 uncultured Nannocystaceae bacterium | reverse complement strand
TCGATCCCGGCCGTGTTCGGCATCAGCCGCGACCCGTTCATCGTGTTCACGAGCAACGTGTGCGCCGTGCTCGGCCTGCGCGCGATGTTCTTCCTCTTGCAGAACTTCCTCGACAAGTTCGCCTACCTCAAGTACGGCCTCGGGCTCGTGCTCGCGTTCATCGGCGCGAAGATGATCGTCGGTGAGGGACTGTTCGGCCTGGTCGAGCCGATCCACGTGCCCACGCCCGTCTCGCTCGGCATCGTGGGCGGGCTCATCGGCCTGTCGGTCGTGGTCAGCCTGCTCATGCCCCCGAAGGCCGACCGCGAGGAGCAGCTCGAGCACACCGAGGCGGCGTCGCTCATCGCCGAGATCGACCCCCATGCGTCGATCACCTCCTCGGTCGACAGCTCGATGGTGGGCACCGCCGCGGTCCGCAAGGCGGCCGACGACTCGCAGGTGATGAGCGTCGTCTCGCCCACGCCGACGCCCGACAAGCCGGGCTCGTAGCTCACGCCCCGCGCAGCGCCCGAAATCGCCTGGCTACGACGCCCGCCAGTCCGCGGACGGACCGACAGTCTCTGCGATCGACCGACAGTCTCGCGGGTGCGCGGAATTGCACGGGTTCGGTCGGGCACGCGGCGTGCTGATGGCGCGGCCCGTGACCCGCGCACGCTTCGCCCTCGCCTTCCTCTTCGCCGCCGCCTGCTCGAGCGTCGGGACCGACGACGCCGCCCTCGACCGCCAGCCGCTCGGCAAGGCCGACGCCGTCGGCAGCTGCCGGCTCGGCACCGACGATGACGCCTGCGGCGGCAAGTCGGACGGCAACTGCTGGTGCGACGACGAGTGCGCCCGCTTCGGGGACTGCTGCGCGGACAAGGTCGAGGTCTGCGACGGCCTCGGCCTGGCGGCCGAACGGCTCGACGGCGAGTCCACGTTCGACGCGATGGCCTTCCGCGGGCAGGACGGCCTGGTCATCGGCAAGTCGGTGAAGTTCGTCATCGACGCGCGCCAGCCGAGCGCGCCGCAGATCCGCTTCATGAACGCGAACTTCGACGGCGACCTCGCCGATTCGCGCGCGAAGGAGCTGCACTACTTCTTCTCGCGCGAGGTCTTCGGCATCACCGAGTCGACCAACGCGTTCAACGACGTCACCTACTGGGCGCAGGACAAGCGCTACTTCGCGGGCACGCTGCAGCAGTACCAGACGGGCGCCGGTCAGCCGACGCTCTACGCGATCCAGTTCTACCCCCAAGACGTCATCGCCGAGGGCACGGTGCTGCGCGCCGCGACCGTCGTGAAGAACGCGGTCGACCTCGGCGACGCCCGCCTCGCCTTCGTCGCGACCGGCCCCCAGCAGACCACCGCCACGGTCGCAGGCGATCTCGCCGCGCTCGGCGTCGAGGCGCTCGGGCTCGACGACGTGCTCGGCGCGCTCGACTACATCCCGATGCAGACCGGCGAGGCCTTCGGCTTCCTGCGCATCTTCCCCCAGGACGAGAGCCAGCTCAGCGCGCTCGACATCCCCGTCTTCGCCGAGCTGCCGCTCGACCTCACCGTCGTCGCCGGCTCGATCACCGTGCAGGTGCAGGATGCGAGCTCGCACATCAACCTCAAGTCGAAGGAGCGCGGCACGCCCAACATGGTGCTGCGCTCGGCCGGCCCCGATCACGAGACGCTCGCGACGTTCGCGGACCGGCCCGTCCGCCTCGTCGTCGCAGCCGACGGCTTCACGGTCGAGGCCTCCACCGAGGAGGAAGTGCGCGCGAAGCTGGCCGAGAAGCTCGACAAGCCGTGGCGCGAGCTCGAGGTCGACGCCGACGCCGTCGTGATCGACGTCGACGACCTGTGCCCCGACGACGCCGGCGCCTGCACCCGCGTCGCGCCGCAGTACGGCGGCAAGGTCGGCGGTCTCGGCTTCCTGCGCCACGAGGACGTGCTCGGGACGTCCGACGACGCGGGCAGCCCCAGCGACCGCCTCGACTACGATCTCGCCCCCGCTGCGGTCGGCGTGCCGGTGCACCACTACTTCGAGTTCGTCGATCACAACCCGGAGCTGAAGGCCGCGCTCGCCGACTTCATCGCGCAGGAGAAGGCCGGCACGCTGTCGGTCGCCGCCCGCGTCGCCGCCATCGCCGACATCCAGCAGCAGTTCTACGCCGCCGAGTTCCCACCCGGCCTCGTCGACGAGGTCGTCGAGGTGATCCGCGCGACGCTGCCCGTCGGCGTCCTGTCGGTGAAGATCCGCTCGAGCGCCAACGCGGAGGACATCCCCGGCTTCGACGGCGCGGGCCTGTACGACAGCTTCCGCGCCGACCTCGACAACATGAGCACGAAGGCGTGCCGGCTCGAGGTGGACGAGGACGACGGCGAGCTCGAGATGAAGCCGAAGACCGTCGGCTGTGCGATCAAGGGCGTGTACGCGAGCCTGTGGAACAAGCGCGCCGTCGAGGAGCGCTCCTTCGCCCGCATCGACCACGCCACCGCCGGCATGGGCCTCGCGATCGTCCGCCGCTACGCGGAGAACGCCGAGATCGCCGCGAACTCGGTCGTCGTCACCCGCGTGCTCAACTCGAGCGGCGTGTACGGCTACACGTTCAGCAGCCAGGTCGGCAACAACGTGGTCACCAACCCGGCGCCGAACACCTCGTCCGAGTCGATCATCGCCGCGTTCCTGCCCGACGTGGACCCCACGTTCACCGTCACGCGCTTCGCGAAGCCCACGGCCGACGCGGCGACGCTCGATCACACGGTGCTCACGACGGAGCAGCTGAAGACGCTGCTCGAGGTCACGCAGGCGGTCGAGCTCGCCTACTGCCGCGCGGTCGCCGATTACTATCCGGGCAGCGCGAGCGCGTGCAGCGAGGCGCTGTTCGACGTCGAGAAGCCGCGCGCGTTGGACATGGAGATCAAGCTGTTCGTGAACGGCCAGTTCCACGTCAAGCAGGTGCGCGAGTTCGCCGGCAAGTGAATCAGGCCCGGTTCAGCGCGTGCCGAGATCGAGCTTGATGCCGCCCTTGCCCGGGTCCGGCGCGTCGTCCTTGGGCTTGCGCCCCTTCGGCGTCGCCGGCGCGGAGGTCGGCACGGTCTCGCCGGAATCGACCGGCTCGCCGTCGTCGATCGGCGCCGCATCGTCGGCGACCGGCTCGGTCCAGCGCGAGCCGTCGCCCGCATCGCCGCCGAGCATCTCGGCGCGCTTCTGCTGGCGCTTCACCTTCTCCTCGAGCTCGACGCGGCGCAGCCACTCCTCGCCCTCGACGTCGATGCCGCCGCCCTCGCGCACGTGCATCTCGACCTCGGCCCACACCGGCCGCACGAACGCGTCGGCCTGCCGCGGCAATCGCATGTCGCGGAACGCCCGCGCGACGCACTGGCGAAGGTCGGCCGGCAGCCCCCGCCCGTCGATGCGATTGATGAGCGTGGTGCCCTCGCGATCGACGAGGTTGAGCGCCGCGACCTTGTAGTCGCCGACCGGCGCACGGCCCTCGAGGCACGGCTTCGCGCGCACGCCCGCGCCGATCTGCTCGCGCCTGACGTGCTCCTTCCACGCGGTGGTGTGCACGTCGCCCTGGATGCCGAGGCTGACCCAGTACACGAGATCGATGTAGTGGTTCACGCCGCCGTCGTTCTGCGGGAACAGGGTGTTCTTCACCGCCGACTCGAGGCAGGGCCCCATCTTCGCGTCCTTGAAGCCCGACTCGAGCACCTCGGTGCGCAGCACCTTGCCGTTCGGCGCGATGCGGGCGCGGATCTTGATCTGTCCCTCGGGCACGAGCTTGTAGCCGCGCTCGTCGTCGACGCGCTCCATCGTGGTGATCGCGCGCTCGAGGAAGCACAGCGCCGCGGGCTCGCGCAGCCCCTGGGCGATCTCGTTGAGCCGCGTGATCTCGTAGATGTGCTCCGCGCGCTCCGACGGCATCAGGATGACGCCCTCGTTCGACTGTCGGATCGCCCGCTTCACGTAGCGATCCGTGCTCATCTTCGTCTCGGGCGGTGCGCTCGCGCTGTCGGCCGAGCGCTTGCACGCGAGCGGAAGGGCGAGCGCGACGATCCCGAGGAGCCCGAGCCCCAGTCGCCCGGCCGGCCGCCTCGTGTCCCGCCGCGTCGCGTGCCGCGTCACGAGATGGTGGTAGCGCGCCCATCCATCGCGGGGCAACCCTGCGTGGGACCGCTGCGCGCGCCGGCCCGGAATGCGCGCACGAAGGCGGCTTGCGCCGCACTCCCCCCTTGCCCCATGCTCCAGCTCCGCGCCCCTCACCGACCATGGCCGACGCGCTGAGAGAAACGCCGCTCCATGCCGCCCACGTCGAGCTCGGCGCCAAGATGGTGCCGTTCGGCGGGTGGCACATGCCCATCCAGTACCCTGCGGGGATCCTCGCGGAGCACCGCGCGGTGCGCGAGGCCGTCGGGATCTTCGACGTCTCGCACATGGGCGAGATCGACTTCACCGGTCCGGGCGCGCTCGCCACGGTGCAGCGGCTCGTCACCAACGACATCGCGAAGCTCGCGAACGGCCGCGCCGCGTACACGGTGACCTGTCACGAGACCGGCGGCATCGTCGACGACTGCATCGTCTATCGCATCGGCCCCGAGCACTATCGGATCGTCGTCAACGCGTCGAACATCGCGAAGGACCACGATCACTTCCGGCGTCACGCCGGCGAGGGCTGTACCATCGTCGATCGCTCCGACGAGTTCGCACTGCTCGCCGTGCAGGGCCCGAAGGCCCCCGCCCTCGTCGCGCAGCTCGCCGGCGCGCACCTCGTGGACGTGCCGACGTTCGGCTTCGCCGAGGGCAACGTCGGCGGCGTGCCGATCACGGCGGCGCGCACGGGCTACACCGGCGAGGACGGCTTCGAGCTGTTCGTCGCGGCCACGCACGCGCGGCCCGTGTGGGACGCGTTCGTGAACGCCGGCGCGGCCCCGATCGGGCTCGGCGCCCGCGACACGCTGCGGCTCGAGGCGCGGCTGTGCCTGTACGGCAACGACATCGACGACACGACCGACCCGTTCGCCGCGCAGCTCGGCTGGGTGGTGAAGCTCGACAAGGGAGTCGCGTGCCTCGGGCACGACGCGCTCGTGCGCATCAAGGCGGCCGGCCCCGCGCAGAAGCTCGTGGGCTGGAAGCTCTGCGAGCGCGGCATCTGTCGCGACGGTGCCGAGGTCGTCGACGAGGCGGGCGCCGTGATCGGGCGCGTCACCTCCGGCGGCGTGTCGCCCACGATGGGCGGCTCGATCGGCATGGCGTACGTGCCGGCCGCGCTCGCCCAGCCGGGTCGACGGATCACGCTGCGCCAGCGCGGCAAGACCTTCGCGGCCGAGCTGGTCAAGGGACCGTTCTACCGCCGTACCACCTAACGATCTTCCGTCGAGGACGAGCGATGAGCACCGAGATTCCCTCCGACCTTCGTTACACGAAAGAGCACGAGTGGGCCCGCAAGGACGGCGACGTCGTCGTCGTCGGGATCACCGCGCACGCCGTCGAGCAGCTGGGCGACATCACGCTCGTCACGCTGCCCGAGGCCGGCACCGTCGTCACCGCCGGTCAGAGCTTCGGCGACGTCGACTCCGTGAAGGCGGTGTCCGAGCTGTTCGCACCGCTCACGGGCGAGGTCGTCGAGCGCAACACGTTGCTCGACGGATCGCCCGAGAAGGTGAACGAGGATCCCTACGGCGACGGCTGGATGATCAAGCTCAAGCCGAAGGACCCGAAGGAGCTCGACGGCCTCATGTCGGCCGCCGAGTACACGAAGTTCACCGCGGGCTAGCCCGCGGGCGGGTTGCACACGACGTTGCTGAGCTGCCCGCCGCTCATGTCCGAGTAGGTGTACGGCGAGCTCAGGCCGTTGACCGTCTCGATCTCGTACGTCGTCGGATCGATGCGATGCGCCGTCGTGCCGCCGAGCATCACGGCCCACACGTAGCCGTCGATGTCGACGGCCATGCCGCGGTACAGGCCGCCTTCGGGCAGCGGCACCGTGTCGCCGACCATCATCGTCTCGACGTCGATCCAGCCCACGCCGCCCTGCGTCGCGGTCCACACGCGGCCCATGCCGTCGACCGCCACGCCGCTGCCGCCGCTGCCGGGCAGGCCGTTCGCGGGGATCTTCTGCGCCCACGTCATCGTCACCGGGTCGTAGCGGCTGCCCGAGTCCACCCACACGCGGCCCTCGTTGTCGACGGTGATGCCGTACGAGCCGCCCTGGATCGTCTCGTACTCGAACGTCTCGAAGTCGACGTGCACGATCGTGAACGCGGACCAGACGTACATCCACAGATCGTTGTCGAAGTCGACGGCGCCGCCGTACGGGCCGAACGTGCCGCCGCAATTCACGTCGGGCATGTCGATCGTCTGCTCGACGTCACCGGTGTCGCCGTTCAACAGGTACACCGTGATGCCGGGCGCACCGTCGCACGGCCAGGTGGCGCCGGGCGTGCCGTTGGCCGCGGCGGTCCACACCTTCTGATCGGTGTACTCGCACGCGCCCTCGTTCCAGTCGCCCGACGTCCACGCGACCGGGCGCTGGCTCGTCGCCGCCGGGAACGGGGTGTGCCATGCGACGCATTCCTCGTCGGCGAACGCCTTGACGTCGCCGGGGCCCGTCGACGTGTCGATCATGCCGTTGCCGTTGCTGTCGGTGCACAGCTCGGGGCGCGACCAGAGCTTCGTGACGCCGCCCATGCGGTTCGCGACGACGACGGCCTTGCCGTCGATGCTCACGCTCGTGCGCGACGGGTTGCCGCTGCCGTCGGGGCGCGTGCGATAGCGGCCCTCTTCGGTGAGCGTGCGCGTGTTGATCTTGCTGAGCGTCGCCTCGGTGCTGTTCGACACGAACAGGTAGCTCCAGTCGTCGAAGCCGCACTCGCAGCTCTCCTCGGGCGTGTCACCGAGCGCACCGACGTCGAAGATCGGACCGTCGTCGTCGTCGTCTTCGTCGTCCGCCGTGGTCTCGTCGGCCGCAGTGCCGTCCTGCGTCGCCGCCGTCGCGCTCGCGTCGCCCGAGCCCGTCTCGGTCGCCGACGCCGTGATGCCCGGCCCGCCGGACTCACTCGCGTCGGCCGATCCGTCGGCCGTCGTCGCGCCGCCGTCGCCGCAGCCGACCCCCATCGCGCACGATGCCGCCACCCACCGGATCGCCTTGACCATGCCGCCCGCCTCCATCCGCAGGATCACCCGATGCGCCCCCGGGGATCCACTCGCGGTCGGCTGCGACGGTCGGCGACGCGCGTGAGCGCGCGCGTGGTTTGGCGGCCCGTCACTCGACGCGCGTCGCGACGCCGTCGCGACCCACGAGCGCGAGCGCCCGGCCGTCGGCATCGGGCCAGAACACGAAGCCCATCTCGTAGCCGTCGGTCGGATGGGTGCACGTGTAGGAGGCGCCCCACAGCGGCGTGAGCGGTACCGTCGCGCCGAGATCCGTGAAGCCGAGCGACAGCGCGCCGCCGTCGTCGGTGACCACCAGCTCACCGAGGTGCCACGGCTCGTCGTAGGTGCCGGCGAGCGCCGAGACGTCGAGCGGCTCCGCGACGTCGACCCACGCCGGCGCGCCGAGGTAGTGCTCGACGATCGCCCACGACATCTCGCTCGGATACCAGCCGTCGGTGTTCACGACGACGACCACGCCGAAGCCCGCGCCGGGCACGAGCTGGAGATCCGCGAGGTAGCCCCCGGTCGATCCGCCGTGCGAGACGATGGGCGGGTCGTAGCTCGTGTCGACGAACATGCCGTAGCCGTAGTGCGCGCCCGGCCACTCGTGCGTGATCTGGATCGGCTCGATCATCTCCGCGAGCGTCGGGCTCGCGACGCCGTCCGCGGTGCTCGTCGTGAGCGCGAGAACGTAGGCGGCGAGATCGTCGGCGCCGGCCCACAGCCCGCCCGAGGGCTCGTACGATTCCCACGTGTAGTCGAGCGGTCCGTACCACGCGCCCGCCGACTCGCCGCGTGCGTGCGCGCGGCCGGCCGCCAGCACGCCGTCGACCGTCGCGCCCGTCATGCCGAGCGGATCGAGCACGCGGTGCTGCACCGCATCGGCGAACGGCTCGCCGCCGACGGTCGCCGCGACGAGCCCGGCGAGCTCGAAGCCGCGGTTCGAGTAGTTCCAGTAGGCGCCGGGCGTCGCCCACAGCGGCTGGTTCTGGTTCAGCGCGAACGACTCGACGAGCGTGTCGCCTTGGACGAACGGCTCGTTCGGCCAGTCGCCGATCGCAGACGTGTGCGTGAGCAGGTGACGCACGGTGACGGCGCTCGCGTCGTGGCCCGGCAACAGGGTGAACTGCGGGACGATCGAGGGCACCGAGCCGTCGAGGTCGAGCAGGCCCTCGTCGCGCAGCGAGAGCACGGTCATCGCGGTGACGGACTTCGTCACCGACGCGAGGTTGAAGAGCGTCGTCGCGTCGACCGGCGTGCCGCTCTCGTCCGCGACGCCGAATCCCTCGGCCAGCACGATCTCGCCCTCCATCACGACCGCGACGGCGAGGCCGGGCGCGCCGGCTGCGAGGGCGGCGGCGGCTTGGTCGTGCACGAACGTGGGATCGAAGTCGACGACGGTGCCCGTGCTCGCGTCCGCGTTGCCCGTGCTCTCGGCCGCGTCGCCGGTGGTGGCAGCGTCGTCGTCCGCTCCGCCGCTGTCGCCCGGGGGATCCGCGGGGAACGTCGACGTGACCGGGCGGTCCTCGTCGGCGTCCGACGGCGTGCAGGCCAGCAAGAGCGCGAGCGGCCATGCGATCCGCATGGCTCGTTGGTTCTTCTCCCGGCGTCTTTGGTTCCCGTTCCCCCCCGCCCGCCGGGCACGGGCACGGGCACGGGCACGGCGTCGGGTGGATGCGCTCGCGCGCATCACCCGACGGGAGGCATGTTGCATCCGTAGACGATGTCGATGTTCACGACCGCGCCGCTCTTGATCGCGTCGCAGCTCGTGCCGTGGAACGTGATCGAGTTCGTCGCGGCGTCGTACGTCCAGCCGTTGGTCGGATCGTTCGGCACACCGGTGGGATCGAGATCGAAGAACACGTAGATCATGCCGGGATCGGGCGGCACCTGATCGAGCGTGAACGTGCAGCTCGCGACCGCGGCCGCGATGCTGTCGAGCGCCATCTCGAGCTGCATCGGATCCTCGGCGAAGTAGCCCATCACCGTGCCGCCCGCGGACGCGATCGCGTCGAGCTCCGCCGGGTTGCCGTCACCGAAGCCGACGGCGTACGTCGACACGGACGGGTCCTGGGCGAAGAGCGCCGCGGCGCCGGCCGGACCGTCGATGCCGCCGTCGACGCAGTCGCCGCTCTCGGCTCCGTCCGTGACGAGCAGGATCGCGTTGGTGCGCTCGGGATCCGCCAGCGACGGCTCGCCCACGAACGCATTCAGCGACTTGCCGGTGCTCGTCTCCGGATCGCCGGAGTCGCACAGGTACTCGATCTTGCCGCCGGGATCGACGCCCATGCCGTCGCCCGAGCCGACGCCGACGGTGCTGTCGAGGAACATCATGATCGGCGCGCTGTTCCCCTCCGCGATCGGCGTGACGATGGCGCCCGGAGAGCACCCGCCCGCGGTGCACGACGAGTACGTCGCGAGCCCGAAGCGGATCACGTCCTCGAAGCCCATCGTCACGGTGCGCACGGCCTCGCGCGCGACCTCCCACCGGTTCATGCCGGTGCCCGACACCTCGCCGTCCATGCTGCCGGAGCGATCGAGCAAGATGAGCACGTTGGGGGGCACGGCGGTGATCTCGAACGCGAAGCCGCCGCAGTCGCCACCGATCGAGCACGTGCCGTCCGCACACGCGAAGCCCTCGTCGCAGTCGTCGTCGACGACGCAGCCGGTCGGATCGACGCAGACCTTGCTCGACACCGCGCAGTGCTGCCCCACGGGGCAGTCCTCGTCACCCACGCACATCGGCGCGCCGGTGTCGACGCCCGACGCGTCACCCGGCTCGTCGGTCGCCGACCCGTCGCTGCCGTCGGCGGTGCCCGCCGCGTCGCCCAGGGTGATCGAGACTCCGCCGCTGGGATCGCTGGCGCCGCTCTCGCGCCCGTCGTCGGTCGCGCACGCGCTCGCCAGGATTCCCGCGACCGAGCCCCCCAGCACGGTCCACGAGTGCTTCACGAATCGTCCCCTCCCCTCGGACAGAGTGGCACGCTCCGCCGCTCGGTTCACGCCCCGTCGTACCGGTGATAGCGTGCCCTCGGATCGAACGCCGATGCGGATCCGGGCCCAGGTCGCGCTCACGCTCGCGCTCGCGCTCTCGAGCGGCGTCGCGTCCGCCGAACCGCCGCCCGAGCCGATGGACGGGCTCACGACGCCGCTGCCCGACGGCGGTCGCGCGGCCCCGCCTCCGAAGCTGCGCAAGGAAGAGGCCGCTGGGCTCGTCCCCCACCCGCGCGACACGGCCGCGAGCCTCGGGCTCGTGCGCCGCACCGACGGCGCCTTCGACTACGTCGATCCCGGCAAGCGCTTCCGCGCGCGCATCATGACCGACGGGACGGTGCAGTTCGCCGATCGGTGGCGCAAGCCGGCGGAGAGCGACCGCCAGAACGGCAAGCGCGGTGGTCGACCGCCCGAGCCCGTGCTCACCGCGATCAATCCGTTCGTCGGCGTGAAGCTCGGCGGGCCGCTCGAGTGGATGATGCGATCGAGCAAGCAGGACCCCGCCGGCCACGCGAAGGCCGAGTTCCTCGAGGTCACGCGATCCTTCCGCACGCGGCTCGCCGTCGGCGACACGCGCTCGCGCGTGCACGAGCGGCTGCGCGCGCTGCCGGCCGAGCTGCTCGTGCTGTGGTCCGACGAGACGCGGCCGCTCGCCGAGCGCCGCCGCCTCCTCTTCCAGCACTGGGACGACTGTGCCGAGGTCGTGCCCAACCGTCGCGCGCTGCCGGACGCCGCGGCCGACGAGATCGCGACGTTGCGCGCCGACGCGGCCACGGAGGCGCGCGCGATCATCGAGGCGTTCGTGCGCCGACATGCACCGCCCACGAGCGCGCGCGCCTATCCCCGCGGCGAGCTCGCGAAGCTCAACGCGCGCCGCCGCACGGCGCTGCCCTTCGATCCCTACGCGCACCCACGGCGCTCCGCGCCTGGGTCGGAGCCCAAGACATGACCGCCGCCGAATCCATCGTGCCCGCCATCGATCCCGAGCTCGCCCGCTTCCGCGAGCACTATCCGATCCTCGCGCGCACCGTGTACATGAACAGCAACAGCATGGGCGCGATGGCGACGAGCGCGAAGGCGGCGCTCGCCGAGTTCGCGCGCGTGTGGGAGACCGAGGGCGTCGAGGCGTGGGAGACGTGGCCCGCCGTGATCGACGAGACGGCCGACAGCGCCGCGCGCCTGTTCGGCGGCGACCCGGGCTGCACGACGCTGAACCAGAACGTCGCGTTCTTCGAGGCCGCGGTCGCGAGCTGTCTCGACTTCCGCTCGGGCCGCACGAAGGTCGTGATGGAGGCGCTGCAGTTCCCCAACGTCGTGTACGTGTGGGAGCGCATGCGCGAGCTCGGGGCCGAGCTCGTGCTCGTGCCCTCCGACGACGGCATCACCGTGCCTCTGGATCGCATGCTCGAGGCGATCGACGAGCGCACGGCGATCGTGCCCGTCTCCCACGGCATCTACGTGTCCGGGGCGCTGCAGGACGTCGGCGCGATCTGTCGGCGCGCGCGCGAGGTCGGAGCGCTCACGCTCGTCGACGTGTACCAGACGCTCGGCACCGTGCCGATCGACGTGCACGCGTGGGGGGCGGACATGGTCGTGGGCGGCAGCCACAAGTGGCTGTGCGGCGGCCCGGGCACCGCGTTCCTGTGGGTGCGGCCCGGGCTCGCGCCCGCGTTGCGCCCGCGCACGACCGGATGGATGGCCCATGCAGAGCCGTTCCGCTTCGAGCCCGCGCCGATCCGCTACGCCGAGAACCCGTGGCGTCTGATGGGCGGCACGCCGTCCGTGCCCGCGTACTACGTCGCGCGCGCGGCCTACGAGCCGATCCATCGCATCGGCGTGCCTCGCATCCGCGCGCACAACCTCGCGCTGTGTCAGATCGTGATCGACCGCGCACTCGCAGCAGGGCTCGAGATCCACTCGCCGCTCGATGCGACGCAGCGCACCGGATTCGTCGCGGTCGACTTCCCGGGCAGCCAGGCCGCGAGCCAAGTGCTCGTGGCGGAGCAGTTCAAGCACGACTGGCGCCCGAACTGCGGCCTGCGCATCGGGCCGCACTTCTACAACACCGAAGACGAGGTCCACCGCATGATGGACCGGGTGATCGAGCTCGCGCGTCGGCGGTGACGGCGGTCACAACCCGATCGCGGGCACGCGCGAATACTACGGGACACTTCCATGCGACTCCGACTCTTGGCTTCCTCCACGCTCTTGTTCGCCACCGCCTGCACCGACGACGGCGAGTCCGACGACGGTGATGCCGACACGGCGGCGTCGGCCGACGACGACGCGGACGACGACGACGCCGCGGACGACGACGACACGGCGCCCGATACCGGCGCGGAGGCGAGCGCGGGCGACGACGACGGCGCGAGCACGGGTGGCGATCCGGACCTCGCGATGGCGGCCCACGAATTCCTCGCGCGCTGGCCGGGCCTGTGGCTCGGCCCGGTCGACTCGATGACGTCCGCGGGCGACTTCCCGGTGATGAACATGGACGTGCGGCCGGCCGACGGCTACACGCTCTTCTCGCGCGTCGATCTCGATTCCGGCAACTCGCTCCGCATCGCCTTCGTCATCGAGGACCACGGCGACGGACCCGTGCTCGTCTTGCGCAACGGCGGCAAGTTCATCGGCCTTCTGCGCGACGATCGCACGCAGCTGGTGGAGGCCGACCTCGAGGCCGAGGTCTGGCGCTTCTGCTCGATCGACCAGGGCTGCGAGTTCATCGAGGCGACGATGGACTTCGACGGGCCCGATTCCGTGCTCATGCACGTCGACGTGCGCGGCAACTTCCACTTCGACTGGCCCGCCACGCGCGTGGAGCTGCGCGAGCTGGACGGCATGTTCCCGGTCGACGACACGGCGCAGCCGGGCGATGCCCCGTTCCCGCCGATGCCCGACCTGCACGTCGCGATGTCGTGGGACACGCCGACCGAAGTCGCGACCGACGCGTGGGTGATCCTGACGACGACGAACTGCTATCCCACGCTCGACTGCAACGCGAGCCGCTTCATCAAGACGTCGGTGGAGCCGGGCGCGACGTCGGCCGAGGTGCTGCTCGAGCAGATCCACGCGGGCGAGTACAAGGCGACTGCGGTGCTCGACCGCAACGCCAACTTCGCGGGCACGCTCTTCCCCGACACGGGCGACCTCTCGACGTTCCCCGATCGCCCGGTCGACATCGCCGCCGAAGGCACGAGCGAATCCACGCTCACCCTCTCCGTGGAGATCTAGTCCGAGGGCCTCATGCGCCGATGCTGCGAGACGGAGGCGCGATCGATCCGAGTCGTGAGGCGCACTCTCAGCGAACCGTCTCCGCGCTGATGTAGTCGATGCCGAAGAGCGGCTTGGGGGTCGGCTCGAGGTCGTCGACGCGGCTCACCTCGCCGCCCGCGGTCAGCACGAACAGGCCGCGGGGCTCGCGATCGTTGTCGTCGCGGTCGTAGCTGAAGAAGAGCGCGTTGCCGTCGTCGTCGACGGCGAGCGGACGCATCGGGATGCCCTCGTAGCGCTCGAGGCCGTTCGCCGAGATCCGCACGATGCTGCCGAAGTCCGACACCGGCGTGAAGTCGCCGAGGGCGCCCGTGTCGTCGAGGCACGTCTGCACGACCCAGTTGCCGCTCGGGCTCACCGCCGTCTGGGCCTGCGAGCAGATCGTGTGCTCGGCGTTCACGATGCGCACGCCGGTCTCGTCGGCCCGCGAGATCGCTCCGTTGGTCGCGACGAACAGCATCGCGCGGCCGCGATCGACCGGCACCATCGTGGGCGGGGTCGAGCCCAGCTTCGGCGTGGACACCCACGCGCCGGTCCCGAGGTCGGTGAGGTGGATGTGGTCGCGGTCGTCGAGCACGACGAGATCGGGCGAGAGCGCGGCGATCACCCACGGATCCTGCGACTCCGGGCACTCGGCCGACAGCGGGATGGTCTCGGCGACCGGCGGCGTGTTCGGCTCGCGCGGCCCGTCCCACCGCCAGCGCACGAGCTCGCACGGCAGGGGCACGCCGAACACGGGGTCGAACTCCGGCGACATCCCGATCGCCGCCTCGCCGTCGGGCGTGATGCACAGTCGATCGACGCACCACGCGTCGTCGATGCGCGCAGGATCTTCCCCCTCGATGC
This sequence comes from uncultured Nannocystaceae bacterium, assembly GCA_964468635.1. GTDB lineage: Bacteria > Myxococcota_A > Polyangia > Nannocystales > Nannocystaceae > Xiheibacterium. The sequence goes on along the minus strand of CAYXVR010000068.1, from coordinate 28,887 downwards.
CGCGCACCCGGAGCTCGCCGAGCGCGAGCAGCGTGAGCTCGTTCCACGTCGATCCGCCACGCGGATCGTCGCCCGGGAAGCCCCACGCGACGATGCGACCGTCCACCGCCGTGGGCGGATCGTTGCCGAGCTCCACCGCGTAGATCACCGGCGCCGCCGAGGCGGTGCGCAGGCGCATGCACGACTGCGGCTGCGAGCCGCGACACAGCCGCGTGTCCAGCTGCGGATCGATGGACTGCGGCAGGTCGAGCACGAACGGATCGCGATGCTCGGCCGACGTCGTCATGAACGCGACCGCGGCGCGATCCTCGTCGGCGAACTCGCGGTAGATGCCGAGGCCGGAGCGCGTGAACGCGAAGCCGGACTCGAGCTCCGCCTCGATCGGCGGCACGAGCGGATCCATGTGGCCTCGACCGCCGTCGCGCAGGTCGATGAACATGGTGTCCACGGCGGACGCCACGAATCCGATGGCGCCGGGCACGACCTGCAGACGCAAGAGGTCGGTGCTCGCCGATGCGATCTTCGGCTGCAGCTCGATGGATCGCCGCACGCCGCGGTCGTAGATCTGGATCGATCGATGGCCCAGCTCGTCCACGTCGTCGTCGATCCACACTGCGACGGCGTCGACGGTCGGTTGGGTGCAGGCGGCGAAGACACCGGCGAGCAGACCCGCGGCCGCGACCGGGGCGCCAGACCGTCGTCGATCGGTTCGGACCACCGCGTCCGACGCTAGCACCACCTTCGCGGACCGCGGCGGCTCGTCTTGCACGCCCCCGTGGGTTGCGGCACGCTTCGCGCCCATGCCGCCCGCCGACGACGACCAGCAGCCGAACGCTCTCCCGGACGCCGACGACGCGGACGACGGCGACGAGGAGGTCGTCCTCGCCGGGGGCGACGACGACGAGGAGGACGACGCCGACCCCGAGGCGGTGGCCCAGGCCGCGGCCGCGATCGAGCTCGTGATCCTCCCCATCGCGTGCACGAACGACGGCAAGGGCGCGCCCTTGTGCATGGGCATCCAGCGCTTCTGGGCGCAGGAGCTGGCCGGCCTCGGCGCGAAGGCAGCCGCGCCCGTCTTCACCGCGATGGCCAAGCAGGGCAACCAGCAGGTGCCGGCGCTCATGGTGTTCCGCGAGCCGTGGACGAACGAGCGCGCGCTCGACGGCATCCGCCGCTTCCCCAACGCCAAGCGCGGGCTGCTCACGAACATGCGCGTCGACGAGGGCTCGGTCGGCTGCGAGCTCAAGCTCGTGCGCATCGATCCTCCTCCCGCCGACGCCCCCGCGCCGGCCGAGGGCTCGGACGACGAGGGCCCGCAGGGCTCGATCACGGAGATCGAGAGCTGGTCGTGGAGCAGCGCGTCGGGCGAGCTGCCCGCGAAGCTGCACGGCGTGCTCGTCGATCTCGCGAAGCACTGCGGCACCGAGGATCCGCCGCCCGCGACCTGGCAGGAGCTGTTCGGCACGAGCAACCTGCAGGCGCTCACGTCGTTCCTCGTCGGGCTCGGCAACCTGTCCGCATTGCAGGGCCGATGCGTGCCGACCACGCCCGATCAATTGCTGTCGCCGCTCGTCGACGCGATCAATCGCGATCCGAAGATGGACCCGGCGATGCAGGCGCTGCACGTGATGACCGACATCCTCGTGCAGAACCCGATCGACCAGAGCGCGATCCCGCTGTCGTTGCAGGCGCTCAACCTCGCGGCCCAGAAGCGCCCCGAGGATCAGACCGTCTTCCACCACCTCGCGTCGCTGTTGCGCCGGCTCGGCGATCTCGGCTCGGCGGTGCAGGCGTTCAACCAGGCGTTCAACCTCGATCCGACCCACGAGGGCGTCGCGGTGCAGTTCGTCGACACGCTGCGCAACGCGGGCGACAAGGCCAACGCGTTCAAGGTCGCCCAGTTCGCGGTCGAGCGCGGCAACGAGTCGCCGCGGGTGATCGCGCGGCTCGCCTCGCTCATGCTCGAGCACGATCAGTTCGACGAGGCCGAGCCGTTCCTGCGCCGCGCGATCGAGGAGGGCAAGGTGCCGTCGGCCTACGGTGACCTCGCGAACGTGCTGTGGGATCGCGACGGCGGGGCCGCGGCGGGTGAGGACCGCGAGGAGGCGCTCGCCCTCCTGCGTGCGGCGGTCGATCTGCCCACGCTCGCGAAGAGCACGCTCGACATCCTGCTCGACCTCCACGAGGAGGAGAAGAACGAGGAGGCGACGAAGCTGCTGCTGCGTGCGGCCGAGAAGCATCCCACCGACGCCACCGTGCTGCGCTACGTCGCGACGCTCTACCTCGACGGCGACGATCCGCCGAAGGCCCGCGACTACCTCGAACGGCTGCTCTCGCTCCCGCGACGGACGTTGGACGACGACGCGTTCGCGCGTCGCGGTCGACTCACGCTCGACCTCGAGGACTTCGAGGAGCGTTACGACAAGGCGATCGACCAGGTGCGCGGCGGCGATCCGAAGCAGCAGGTCGAGGCCGCGAAGTTCCTGCGCCTCATCATCGAGAAGGACGCCCGCTTCTGGCAGCCCCACCTCATGCTCGCGCTCGCGGTGCGGCAGGCCGAGGGCGACGATGCGGCGCTCGGCCACCTGCAGAACGCGGTGCGCCTGCGGCCCAACGATGCGGAGATCCGCAACCTCATGGTCGCGATCCTCCGCAAGCAGGGCCGCCCGCGCGACGCGGTGGAGCACCTGCGCGCCATCGTGGCGCTCAATCCCCGCGAAGTGGAGCCGGTGGTGGCGCTCGCCGCGTGCCTGCGCGACGCGAACATGTTCGCGGAGTCGCGTCAGGTCTGTCGCGCCGCGCTCCAGATGTTGCCGAACCATCCCGAGTTCAAGCGGATCCTCGACAGCCTGCCGGCGCCCCAGCCCGGCGACGAGGAAGAGGACGAAGACGACGACGAGGACGAGAACGGCGACGAGGGCGACGACGCCCCGCGCTGATGCGATCCCCAGGGACCGTTTTTGCGCCGTGTGCGCCTTGCGGACGGGTGGTCGCGCTATACTGACGCCGCGTGTCCGCGCGCCACGACCCACGTCAGCGGTGGCTGACCCTCGCGGTGACGTTCGGCGTCTCCGTGCTCGCCCACCTGCTGATCTGGCCGATGAGCGCGGCCGTGCTGTCGGGCGGCGGCGACCAGCGCATGCCGGAGCCGGACGGCGTGATGGAGGTGGCGCTGATGGATCCGGAGCAGGAGCCGGTGGATCCCGACGCGATCGACCGGCAGATGCTCGACAGCGAGGGCAAGCTCGTGCAGCTCGATCGCGTGACCGACGAGCGTCCGCCCGAGGTGGCCACGAACCACCTCTCGGAGTTCGACAGCCGCACGGCGCACGAGACCCGCGCGCCGAATCACCGCCCGCATCCCGGCGCGCACGCGGTCACGGGTGATCGGCCCGACGGACAGAAGGGACAGTCGGACAGCCAGTCGCCGAACGACAACCCGCTGTCCCCCCACGCCCTCTCGCTCCTGCCCCACGAGGTCGCGGGGTCCGCGAGCGCGAAGGACGACAACCCCGAGGGACGCACGAGCGAGCTGCCGCGCGCGGGTGGAGCCGCGGGCGGTCTGCGCTCGGCGGGCTCGCCCGGCACGCGCGAGGCGTTGATGAAGTCGCTCGGCCAGTCGGGCTCGTTCGACCACCTCGACGACATCGACGAGGGCGACGAGAACGTCCTCAACTCGAAGCGATGGAAGTACGCGTCGTTCTTCAACCGCGTGCGCAACTCGGTGGCGAACCACTGGCATCCCGAGGTGCTGCACGCCGCGCGTGATCCCGACGGCAGCGTGTACGGGTCGAAGACACGTCGGACGAAGCTGATCATCTCGCTCAACGACGACGGATCGCTCGACAAGATCGAGCTCGAGGGCGCCTCGGGCGTGGACTACCTCGACGAGGAGGCGATCCGCGCGGTGCGGACGGCCGCCCCGTTCGCGAACCCCCCGCCGGGCCTCGCCGACCCGAAGACCGGCAAGATCGTCTTCGGCTTCGGCTTCATCTTCGAGATCGGCGGCGGGGCCCGAATCTTCAGGTATCAGCGCTAGCCTGCGTTCCATGCCCGCGAAGCTGTCCGAGGCGGAGGTCGATTCACGTCTGAGCGAGCTGCCCGGGTGGCGGCGCGAGGGCGACAAGCTGCGGCGGCAGTTCCAGTTCGCCGACTTCGTCGCCGCGTTCGCGTTCATGACGCGCTGCGCGTTGGTGGCGGAGAAGATGGACCACCATCCCGACTGGTCGAACGTGTGGAACAAGGTCGACGTGACGCTGTGGTCGCACGATGCCGGCGGCGTCACCGATCGCGACTTCCGGCTCGCGCTCGCGATGAATGCGGCCGCGTCCTAACGCGCGCGCGCGTCGTACAGGATCGACGCGTAGACGCCTCGGCCGCGATCGAGCGCAGCCACGGGTGCGGCGACGAGCGCGACCGTGTGCGTCGCGTCGAGATCCCGCTCGACGACGATGCCGACGTCCACGCCGTTGCGACGGAGCAGCCACGCACGCAAGGTGGTGACGTCGCCGCCGAGGACCGAGAAGCGCCGCGCGAGCGCGGGCGGCACGTCGACGGCCACCGCGTCGATCTGGTGGCGGAGTGCCTTGTCGAGCGCGAGCGGCAGCGGCGTGCCCGCGTCCGCGCGCTCGCCCACGACGACCTGCACGAGGTCGCCGGCGCGCGCGGCCAGCGAGTCCGCGTGTCCGTGCATGAGCGGCAGCGGCAGGCTCGGATCGTTCGTCGGCTCGGTGGCCGCGAACGTGGACGGCAGCCGCAGCACCGCGCCCGCGTCGTCGCGCACGTCGACCCGGCGCGCGACGAGGAACGCCTCCGGATCCTCCCGGCTCACCTGCAACACGCCGAGCCCGACCGGCAGCGCGAGCAGGATCCCGAGCACGCCGAGCCCACCCGCGAAGCGACCGAGCGCGGGCAACAGGCCGACGACGAGCACCGCCCACACCGCGGCGACCCACAGACCTGCCCACGGCACCGCGAGCGCGAACAAGCCCCCGCCACCGGCGAGCAGCAGCACCGCGAGCACGCATCCGAGCGGCACCGCGAGGCCACGCCGGGCCGACGCCGGCAAGCCCGGCGTGCGCGAGCGCGGGAGCAAGAGCAACGCACCGCCGACGATCGCGGCGGCGAAGAGCGACGCGCCCGAGATCGGATAGGTGCCGGTCGGATCGAGCACCGCGGCGGCGATCATCCCCAGCGCGGCCGCACCGAGCCCGAGCAGCGCGAACCGGCCGCGCCCCACGACGCGCTCGATGAAGCTGCCGCCCGACCACACGGCGTAAGCGTCGACGAACGCGAGCAACGGATCGCCCGCGAGGAACGCCCCGACCGTCGCGCGGCCCCACGAGCCCGCGGTCCACAGCTCGGGCGTGAAGGCACCGAGCTCGAGCAAGCCGAGCCCACCTCGCTCGAGCACGAAGCGCGTGGTCTCGACGAGCACGATCACGATCGCGACCAGCGGCGCGAGCCAGGCCGCGCGCGCGCGACGAAGGCGCGGGGCCGCCTGCAGGAACGCCTCGAGCCGCTGCGCGACCGCGTCGACGTAGCGCCCGAGCTCCGGCGGCAGCTCGACGGCACCGTCGTCGACGCGCGCGAGCGAGGCCCGGCTCGCATCGACGATCCGATCGTCGGCCGCCTCGGCCAGGGTCGGCACGCGCTCGAGCTCCACCGCGGCCGCGGCCGGCTCCCCCGCGCGTGCGAGTGCGATGCCGCGGAGCAGCGCCGAGCTCGCCGGCGACAGCCCGAGCACGCGGCGACGCTCCTCGGTGAGCGCGGCGCGAACCGGCTGCGACGCGCCCGCATACGCGAGGAACGTGAGCCGCGCCTGCGAGATGAAGCCGAGCGCGCGCGGATCGGCGCCGACGGGCCCGTCCTCGAGCGCGCGCAACAGGCCCGCCGCGGTGTCGAGCCGCCCCGACTCGCCGTACGCGCGCAGGAGACCCAGCGCGAGCGCCGGTCGCAGCGCGGCGTAGCGCGGATGGAAGCGCGCCTCGTAGTGGGCGATGCCCTCGTCCCAGCGCTGCCCGTAGAACAGCATCGAGACGATCTGCTCGTGGATGAGCATCGCCTCGCCTTCGTCGGCATCGTCCGCGAGCCCGCGGAAGTGCGCGAGCGCCTTGTCGACGCCGCCGTCCTCGAGCATCGCGAGGCCGCGCAGGATCTCCTGCTGGCGACCGAGACCCGCGCCGGGCATGAGCAGCGCGCGCAGACCCGACAGCCGCACCGCGAGCGCGAGCCGGCCGCGTCCGAACGCGACGCGCACGCCGAGCTCGATCGCCCAGGGCAGGTAAACGCCGATGGCCGACAGCGCGAGCGCGATGACGCCGAGGAAACGCGAGCCCTGCACGATCGCCGCGATCGTCACCGCGAGCAGCCCAGCGACGAACACCGCGTAGCCGCGGCCGCGGGCCTCGCGACGCACCGTCCGCACGAGCACGAACCCGAGCACGACCGCGCAAACGGTCAGCGAGTGCTCGAACCAGGGCGGCGTCCCCATGGCCCGGTCCGCCCGTCTACGCCGACGTCTTCTCGATGTGGCCGATGCGCCGGAACTTCTCGTAGCGCTTCGCCACGACCGCGTCGATCGACATCGCGCGCAGCTCGGACAGGTGGCGCGCGAGGGCGTCGTGGAGATTGCCGGCCGTCTGCGACAGGCCCCGATGCGCACCGCCGACGGCCTCGGGCACGACCTCGTCGCAGATCCCGAGGTTCTCCAGATCGTGGGCGGTCAGCTTGAGCTGGTTCGCTGCGGCCTGCTCCGCCTCGGGATCCTTCCACAGGATCGACGCGCACCCGCGCGGCGAGATGACCGAGTACACCGAGTGCTCGAGCATGAGGATGCGATCGGTGAGCCCGATCGCGAGCGCACCGCCCGAGCCGCCCTCGCCGATCACGATCGACACGGTCGGCACGCGCAGCACCGACAACATCTCGAGGCACGTCGCGATCGCTTCGGACTGCCCGCGCTCCTCCGCACCGATGCCGGGGTACGCACCGGCGGTGTCGATGAAGCACACGAGCGGGTGGCCGAACTGCTCCGCCATGCGGAAGAACCGCTGGGCCTTGCGATAGCCCTCGGGCCGCGCCATGCCGAAGTTGCGCAGCAGGTTCTCCTTCGTGTTGCGGCCCTTCTGGTGGCCGAGCGCGACGATCGTGTACCCGTCGAAGCGGCACGGTCCGCCCACGATCGCCGGGTCGTCCGCGTACGCGCGATCGCCCTTCAGCTCGACGAAGTCGGTGGTGATCTCGCCGAGGTAGTCGAGCGTGTACGGGCGATCGGGATGCTTGGCGAGCTGGACCTGCTCCCACGGCGTGAGCGCGGCGAAGCGCTCGCGCTGGAGCTGGCGCGCCTTCTCCTCGAGGCGCTCGATCTCCGCGGCCATCTCGCCGGTGCCACCCGACAGGAGCTTGAGCTCGCGGATCTTGCCCTCGAGCTCGACGATCGGTCGCTCGAACTCGAGCACCTTGGTGGTCACGACGGGTCTTCTCCGGACAGGAACGCGGCGATGTCGGCGACGGGGCACGCTTCCGGGGCCGCGAGCGTGACGACGCGGTCCGCGGGCAGCTGGTGGCGGAAGTACGTGCGCTGGCGGCGAGCGTACTGGCGCGTCGCGAGGATGATCTCCGCGCGAGCCGTCGCGAGGTCTTGGCGACCTTCGACGACGTCGACGAGCTGCCGATACCCGAGGCTCTGCATCGCTTTGTGGCCGGGATGGTACCCCGCACGGGCGAGCTTCTCCACCTCGGCCACGAAGCCCCGCTCCAGCATGGCGTCGACGCGGCGCTCGATGCGAGCGGCGACGGCCTCCGGCCCGGGATCGAGCACGACGAGCATGAGCGACAGGCGCGGGCGCGGCGGGTCGGCCCGGCGCACGGCGGAGACCGGCGTGCCGTGCAGATCGCACAGCCACAGGGCGCGCAGCGCCCGGACGAGGTTGTGCGGATGGATCGCCGCGGCGGTGTCCGGATCCGCGGCCGCGAGCGCGCGGTGGATCGCACCGGGCTCCGCGAGCTCCGCGGCGCGCCAGCGCTCCTCGAACGCGGCGCGCTCGGGGGACTGCGCGTCCTCCTCGTGGGCGAGGTCGGCGGTCGCGCTGTGACTCCACGCCGCCGCGCGCAGGTAGAAGCCCGTGCCGCCGACGACGATCCCGCGCGTGTGCGCGCGCCACTGCGTCGCGGCCGCGGCCCAGTCGCCCGCGGAGAACGGCGCGTCGGGATCGACGAGGTCGAGCCCGTAGTGAGGCACGCGCGCGCGCTCCTCTGCGCTCGGCTTGCCGCTGCCGATGTCGAGGCCGCGGTAGACCTTCACCGAGTCGCACACGAACACGGCGAGCCCGAGCGCGGACGCGACGTCGCGCCCGAGCGCGCCCTTGCCCGCGGCGGTCGGGCCGACGATCGCGACCGTTCGAGGCAGTCGTCCGGTGGTCATTCGCGCAGTCCGACCAGCTCGCGTGCCCGCCATCGACGCACGCCCGGCACGTCGTCGAGCGACTCGCCGCTCGCGACGAGCTCGCGCAGGAAGCTGCGGGCGAGCCGGGTCGACGTCGCACCACCGCTCGGCCCGGCATCGACCGCGCGGGCGAGCACGGCGGCGCGCGCCTCGGGCTCGTCGTCGTCGCGGGCGCGCACGCGCAGGCGCACCCACGGCAACAGCCGCGCGACGAGCTCGCCGACCTGCAGATCGTCGACGCACCCGCGCAGCGCCGCGGGCACGGCCCGCACGATCACCGCATCCTCACCGAAGCCCTCGACGACGACGCCGAGCTCCGCGAGCACGTCGGCCGCGCGTGCACACGCCTGCGCGTCGGCGGGCGCGAGCGGCACGACCGCGGGCACGAGCAACGCCTGGGCCACGACGCCGCCCTCGCCGAGCTCGCGCGCGAGCCTGCGCTGCACGAGGTGGGTTCTCAGCGCGCGGAGATCGACGGCGAGCACGTCGTCGCCGAGCCGCGCGAGCGCGACGGGGCCCGGCAACACCGCGAGCAACTCGGGCTCGAGCGGCGGCGGATCCACCGACGCCGGCACGACCACCTCGTCCGCGTCGTCGTCGCGGGGCCGATCGGGCCCGTCCACGCGCGCTGCGACGGAGGCCCGCGCGTCGGCCAGCGATCGCGCCGCGTCGCGCAGATCCTCCCGATGACGCCCGTAGTCGGCGGACACGGCCCTCGTCTCGAGGCGATAGCCGACACTCGCCTCCTGCGCGGCGGCGGGCAGCGTCATCCCCGGCAGCTCGGGGCTGGAATCACGCTCACGCTCACGCTCGCCACTACGCTCACGCTCACCACCACGCTCACGATCCGCGGCGTGAGCGTGAGCGTGAGCGTGAACGTCGGCGTGAGCGCGAGCGTGAGCGTGGCCGATCTGCGCGAGCGCCCTCCGCACCGCCGCATACACCCCTTGCGCCTCGCTGAACCGCACCTCCGCCTTCATCGGATGCACGTTCACATCCACGGTCCCCATCGGCGGCTCGACGAACACGCACGCGACCGGGTCCCCGTTCCCATGCCGCCGTCGATGCTCCTCGCGAACGATCTGCGCGATCGCCCGCTCCCGCACGACCCTTCGCCGCACGACGACGAGCACATCGCCGCGATCGCGCGCAGCCCCGCCGAGGAAGATCCGAATCGCGACCCCATCCCACACGCCGTCGATCACCTGCTCGACCGTGGCGCCCCTGCGCGCGAGCACCTCGACGACGCGCTCGTCGGCGCTCGTGCGCGGCAGATCGACGATCGTGCGCCCCTCGTGCCGCAACCGCAGCGCGACCTCGGGATGCACGAGCGCGAGCCGCTGCACGACCTCGCTGCAGTGCGCGACCTCGGTGGCGCTCGTGCGCAGGAACTTGCGCCGCGCGGGCACGTTCGCGAACAGCCCACGCACGTCCACGCGGGTGCCGGGCGCCATGCCGCAGCGATCGCGCTCGGGCGCGATGCCCGGGCGCACGCGCAGCCGCGTACCCATGCTCGCCCCGACCGGCCGGCTCGCGATCTCCACGCTCGCGACGGCCGCGATGCTCGCGAGCGCCTCGCCACGGAACCCGAGCGTGCGCGGCTCGACGAGTTCGTCGGCGCTCGCGAGCTTGCTCGTCGCGTGGCGCAGCACCGCGAGGTCGAGGTCCTCGGCGTCCATCCCGACCCCGTCGTCGACGACCTGGATCCGCTCGACGCCCCCACCGTCGAGCTCGATGTCCACGCGCCGCGCCCCCGCATCGATCGCGTTGTCGACCAGCTCCTTCACGACCGACGCGGGCCGCTCGACCACCTCGCCCGCCGCGATCTGATCGGCGAGCTGGGCCGGCAAGACCCGGATGCGCGCGGGGCCGGCGGCGCGTCCCGGAGATCGTTCGGCGCCTCCGACGTCGGGATCCTCCTCGGAACGTCCGACGCGTGACTCGTTGCCCGCCACGGCGACAGCATACCGGCAGCACGTAGCGCCGGAGAGGACGGAGGCTGCGCCCCACGGAGCGCGCGACCGCGTCGACGACGACGGATTCGACTGCGGACAGGCGTCTGTCCGCGCCCGAAACCCGCCGGCAGCCGGACTCGCGTGCGGACAGGCGTCTGTCCGCACTCGAAACCCGACGGTAGCCGGACTCGACTGCGGACAGCCGTCTGTCCGCACTCGAAACCCGACGGGAGCCGGACTCGCGTGCAGACAGCCGTCTGTCCGCGCCCGAGACCCGACCGCAGGCCGATTCGACTGCCGACAGCCGTCTGTCCGCGCCCGAAACCCGAGGGAAGGCGCAGTCGGACCGCGGCGTCTACCCGTCGTCGGACACGACGCGATTGCGGCCGGTCTGCTTCGCGCGATAGAGCCGCGCGTCGGCCTTCTTGATCAGGTCGTCCGCGTTGGCGACCGCGCTCTCGAGATCCGCCACGCCCACCGAGATCGCGAGCGGGATCCGCCGGCCCTCGAAGACGAACTCCTCGTCCTCCACCATGCGGCGCAGGCTGTCGCCGAACTGCGCGGCGCCGGCCAGATCGATCTCCGGCAGGATCACCGCGAACTCCTCGCCGCCGTAGCGCGCGACCACGTCGACCTTGCGGGCGCGCTGGCGCACCAGATCCGCCATGTGGCGCAGCACGTGGTCACCGGCGCGATGGCCGTACGTGTCGTTGCACCGCTTGAAGTGATCGATGTCGAACATCATGAGCGCGAGCGGCCGATCGTAGCGGCGCGCCCGGCTGAGCTCGCGCTCGAGCGTCTCGGCGAAGTAGCGCTTGTTGAAGATCTGGGTGAGCCCGTCGACGGTGGAGAGCCGATAGATCTCCTCGTGGTACGAGCTCTCGATGTTGTCGCCCGTGAGGAACTTGAAGATCGATCGGCCGACCTTGATGAGGTCGCCGTCCTTCAGGTACACCTCGTGGATCTTGTGGTCGTTGACGTACGTGCCGTTGGTCGACACGTTGTCGCGGATCTTCACGCCGTGCTCGTCGACCAGGATCGTCGCGTGTGTGCGCGAGACCGAGTCCTGACTGACGCAGATGTCGTTCATCGTGGCGCGGCCGATGGTCATCTCGCGCCCTTCGATGTTGTACTTGCGGCCGAGCTCCGCCCCGTAGATGACGACGATGCAAGCGTCCTTCTTCCGGCGCTGGAGGCCGGTGTCTTCCACTTTGTGGATGACGGTGACGATCGTTTCGTCGCGCATGATCCCGGGTTCGGGCGAAGCTCTGGGCGTAGGTTAGCAGACGCACCGACGCACGCGGAACCAAGCGGGAACGACGGGCGGTGCTCTTCGGGCGCACACTGTGGTCGCGCAAAGCCTTGCGCGCCCACCTTTCGGTCGGCCCCGCGGCCCATGTCGCGCGCGGGGGCTGCCGGCGCGGCGCGGCATTGCGCTCGATCGGCGCGGGAACGCCATTCGCCCCCACCGGATCGGGGATCTCCGCGACGGGACCGAGCGCTCGGCTCGCGCCGACCACCCGGATTTTGACCGCGTCGGTGCACGCTTGCTATGAGGCGAGGGTCGTGACGAGCGGCAAGAGCCCCAGAGGTGGTCTCGGCGGCCTCGGCGCGCTGTTCTTCCTGGGCACGCTCGGTGCGATCGCCATCTACGTGCAGCGCCAGTCGTCGCCCGACGAGCTGGACCTCGCACGCACGAGCGCGACCGCGATCGCCGAGCCCGAGGCGGCCTCGACCGCTCCCCCCGCGTTGCCTTGGCAAGATCGCTTCGAGCTCGGTGCGGCCAAGCTCGTGCCGTACGGAAGTACGCCTCCGTCACCGGCACCCGGCGCAGCGGCCCCCGCCGCGCCGAGCAAGACGGCGACGGTCCCCGAAGGGCGGCTCGTGCAGGATCTCGGCGACGGCCACCGCATCCTGCTGACGATCGATCCGGTGCTGCAGGACTCGATGCTGCAGATCTTCCGCAGCCGCGAGGTCCCCTACGCCGCCGCGGTGATGCTCGACGTGCGCGACAACTCGGTGCTCGTGCTCGCCGGTCACTCGTCGATGGATCCTCAGGTGGATCCGCTGGAGGTCGTCGCCACCGCGTGGGCACCGGCCGCGTCGGTGTTCAAGCTCGTCACGGCGGCGGCGCTGATCGAGGCGGGCGTCGCGACCCCGGCGACCGCGGTCTGCTTCAACGGCGGCCTGCACGGCATCACGGACGACGAGCTGCGCGACGACGCGGCCCGCGACACGCAGTGCGAGAGTCTCTCGTCCGCCGTCGCGCACAGCTACAACCTCGTGATCGGCAAGCTCGCGCTCAAGCACCTGGGCCAGGAGCAGCTCGCGAAGATCGCCCACACGTTCCTGTTCGAGACGGACATCCCGTTCGAGTTCAACGTCGAGCGCAGCCCCGCGCACATCCCCAGCGATCCGATCGAGCGAGCGAAGGTCGCCGCCGGGTTCTGGAACATCGACATGAGCCCGATCCACGGGGCGCTGCTCGCGTCGATCTTCGCGAAGGGCGGCATGTACCAGCCGCCCCACGTCGTCGCGCAGGTGCTCGGGCCCGACGGTTCCGATCTGACGCCCGCCGCCCCGAAGTCGGAGCGGGTGGTGTCGCGCGAGATCGCCGAGCAGCTCGGCGCCATGATGGAAGCGACGACGACCGAGGGCACCGCGCGGATCAGCTTCCGCGACAGCGGCGGCAACGACTTCATCCAGGGCGTGCGCGTCGCCGGCAAGACCGGCAGCCTCACCGGACGGCGCGCGCCGTCGTTGAACTACAACTGGTTCATCGGCTACGCGCCGGCCGATCGCCCCGAGATCGCATTCGCGGTGCTGCTCGCGAACGAGCCGAAGTGGCGCATCAAGGCCCACTACGCGGCGCGTCGCATGGTGCAGCTGTGGCTCGAGCGCCGCTCGGCGATCGCGAAGAGTCGCGACGCGCGGCTCGTCGCGAACGGACTCGAGCTGCCCGAGCGCGACGCGTCCGGCGTGCTCTTGTCGAAGGCACCCGAGGCGAAGGCCGCGCCGCCCGCGAAGCCGGATGCTCCCGCGGCGCCCCGGCCCGCCGCGCCCGCCGATCCTCTGCCCGCCCTGCCGCCGCCGCCGGCCGCGGTGCCGTCGCCCGTCCAGGCGCTGCCGCCCGTGCCGGGCCCCGTGCCGGCCCGTCCGGCCCCCGGCCCCATGGACGGGCCCGTGGGCGCCCCGTGATCCGAGCGCGGGCGTTGCTCGTCGCGCTCTCGCTCGCGACGGTCCCGACGATCGTCCGGGCCGCACAACCGCCGACGGCGATCGACGACGCCCAGGCGGCGATCGATCGCGGCAAGGCGGCCGCGCGCGCGGGCGATCACGCGACGGCGCTGCGCGAGTTCGAGTCCGCGCTCGCGCAACGGCCGAGCGCGCGGCTGCGCTTCAACGTCGCGGTGTGTCACCACCAGCTGATGCTCGGGTCGGCGAAGGACTCGGCCGCGCACGAGCAGCACCGCCAGGGAGCAGTCGCAGCGTATCGCGCATACCTGCAGGAGACGCCGGACGCCGAGGATCGCGACGAGGTCGAGCGCATCATCGTCGAGCTCGGCGGCGAGCCCCCGGCGCGCCCGGGGATGCGACTGCCGCGGGTGCATCCCGACGACGAGCCCGCGGCCCCGCAGCTGCAGGACGTCGGCATGCCGCGCGTCGAGCCCACACCGACGACGACACCCGCGACGACATCGACGACGACGCCACCGCCGACGAAGCCCCGCGAGCTGCGAGCGCGCGTCGGTCCGTTCGTGCCGCTCGTGCTCGCGCACATGGGCCAGCTGAAGCGATCGGACGCGCGCGAGGACGAGGCACGCGCCGCGTTCGCGCCGATGATCGGGCTCGGCGCGCGCGGGGCCGGGTTCCTCGGCGCACACAAGCGCGTCCACGTCGGCGGCGAGGCGGCGCTCTACGTGCAACCCGTCGACACGCGCCAGCGTCACACGCTCTTCGCGGCCCACCTCGCGTTCACGACCGACTACGCGCTCGTGCTCGGTCCGGCGAGGCGCTTCGAGCTCACCTTCGGCGGCCTGCTCGGCGTCCTGTACGAACAGCTACGGGTGCGCGACGCCGTCGACGGCACGCGTTGTGCGAAGCACGCCACGGGGGAGGTCTCCGCGCGCGGCGGCCTGCTGTTCGGTGGGCGCATCGGGCTCGTCGGGCTGCTCGGCGCGCGTCGCAATCACGAGATCGGCCTGCGCTTCGGGCCCGCGCTCTCCGTCGTCGGGCGGGGCACGCAGCGCGACGACTGCGACGACGAACCTCCGTTCCAGGAGGTCGGCCTGCCCAGCGGGGCGGGTCTGGTGACGATGATCGATCTTGGCTACGCTCCGCGGTTCTGACCCCCCCATGGCCGCAGGGCACTTCTACGCGCGCCTCGCAGAGGCGGTCGAGCACTCCGGCACGCCGCGCTCGGTGTACAGCCAGGACACGACGCTCAGCCGCCGCGGGCTGTTGACGCGGGCCGATCGGCGGGCGCGCGAGCTCGCCGGGATGGGGGTCGCCGAGCGCGACCTCGTCGCCCTGTCGATGGGCAACGTCGCCGAGTTCCTGATCCTGTTGCTCGCCATCAGCAAGCTCGGCGCGGTCGCGATGCCGGTCGATCCGGCCAACGGCGACCGCATGCTCTTGTCCGCGACGGGCCGGCTGCCGGTGCGCGCGGTCGTACGGCGCCCGCGGGGGCTCGAGACGAGCGCGCTCGACTACAGCGACGGCTACACCGCGCGCTCGCGCAAGCGACTCGCGAGCTCGCTGCTCACGGTGGACGTGCTCGAGCCGCCTCCCGAGCTCGCCGCGATTGCGCTGCCCGCCGACGTCGAGCTCGTGATGGAGGCGCGTGGCATCGGGGGGATCGTGCGCGACACGATGCGCACGGGCGCGCACCTGCGCGAGATCGGGCGCGCAGCCGTGCAGGCGCTCGCGCTCGATGCCGGTGCGCGCCTCTTGTGCGCCCAGCCGTTCACCGTGCCGCGATTCTTCGATCCCGTCGTGCTGGGCTGGCTCGAGTCCGAGGCGCAGCTCGTGATGGCCGAGGGCCCCGCGCTCGAGAGCGTCGTGCCCATCGCGCGGACGACCGAGAACCTCGTCGTCGTCGACTCGCTGCGCCAGCTGCTGGATCTGGCGCGCGCCGTGAAGGCCACCGGCAACACGCTGCCGATCGTGCCGGTCATCCCGCAGGCCACGGTGCCGATCGAGAACGGTCGGCTCGTCAAGCAGGCGTTCGGCGCGAGCCTGCGCCAGCTCCTCTTGCTCGAGGAGGTCGGCGTGCTCGCGAGCCGCCTGATGGAGCGCGGCGAGGCGTTCGAGCGCCCGGCGGGGGTCGAGATGAAGCCCGGCGCCGCGATGCAGGTCGGCGGCCAGGAGGTGCTCGTGCGCACGCCGCAGAGCGCCGCGACGCGGCCCGTCGTGCCCGCCGGCCAGCCGGGCGCGCCGGCGGGCGACGGCTTCGTGCACACCGGTTACGCCGGTCGCTTCGGCCGCAACGACGCGCTCGTCGACATCCTCGGGCGCGACGACGGCCTCGTGAACCTCGAGGGCCGTCGCGCGTGCCTCGACAGCATCGAGGACGCGATGCTCGAGCACCGCCGCCTCACGTGGGCCCGCGCGACGCTCGTGCACACCGGCGACGGCGATCCGCAGGTGCACCTCGAGTACAAGGCGACGGGCGAGACCGACGTCGACGACATCGAGGAGCACGCGGTGGGGCAGCTGCCGCCGTTCATGGTGCCGCGCACCTTCGAGCGCGTCGCGGGCTGATGACCGCGGCGACTGCAGCGACTGCAGCGACTGCAGCGACTGCAGCGACTGCAGCTACTGCGGATCTTCGAGCAGCTCGGCGGCGAGCGTGATCGTGGCGGGCCCCCCGGCGACGACCTTCACGGTGCGCTGCACGGGGAAGCGCCCCGCCTTGCGGACCTCGACGCGGTGTGAGCCGGGCGCGAGCTTGGGCTTGGGCATGTCGGGCCGCGCGAGGTCGGCGGCGCGACCGATGTAGTTGCCGTCGACGAACACGTCGGCGTCGCCGTCCTCGGGCGCCGTCGTGATCTGCAGCGTCGCGCCCGGGCCCGACTGCGGGCGGCAGGCGACGAGCGCGAGCACGAGGGCGAGCGCGCTACTGCAGGCGGATCGCGAGCGCATCGGGTCCTTCCAGCGCGACGACGGACGCGCGCAATCCGGGGGTCTGGAGCGACTCGAGCGCCTGGCCGAGCGCGCCCGCGTCGAGCTGACCGTGCACGCGCAGGACGATCGATCCGCCGGGGTGCACACGCGCGAGCTCCACGCGCGACACGCCGACGACCGACTGGGTCAGCGCGCGCTCGAGCCGGCGCACGCGCGCGGCCGGCAGCGCCGATTCCACGCGCAGCGCCACGGTGCCGCGCCGGTGGATCGCGAGCTTGCTGCCCAGCTCGCCGGCCGCCTCGGCGACGACCGTGGGCACCGCATCCTCGGCCGCGAAGCCCTCGTGGTCCACGCGGGCGACCGGCCGGCCGCCCGCCTCCGCGACGATCTCGACGCGCGCCGCGGTGAGGAACGTGTGCGGCACCGGGCCGAGCGTCGTGCACTCGACGCGCAGACGCACGGGCGTGCCGTCCTTCGCGGTCGCGCCGGCGAGCGCGAGCTCGTCCTGCACGCGCGTCCCGATCGCCTTCGCGTCGCCGCATCCGTCCGCGACGTCGACCGCCTCGACCTCGAAGAGCGGCTGCGACGCGCTCGTCGGCGCCTGCGTGAGCCGCTTGCGCAGCCGCGGGAGATCGATGTCGACCTCGACCTGCAGCGTGACGTTGCCGCCGTCGGTGCGCTCCGACAGCACGCGGTACGCTCCGGTCCACGCGTCGGCGGACTTGAGCACGGCCTTCTTCGCGGCCTTGTCGACGCCGCTGCCGATTTCGGCGAGCGCGGCTTCGAGCGCGGCCTTGCGCGACTTCGCGAGCGCCTTGCTGCGCGCGGCGTTGGCGTTGCCGTCGGCCCCGATCGCCTGCGTGCCCGACCCCTGGTAGGGCGAGACGGCCGCGCGCGCGGGCCCGACGAGGGCGAGCGCCAGTGCCAGCACGACGGCTGGACCTGCGAGCGACCCTGCCTGCCATCGGCGCCGGCGCATGCCCCATCTTGGTCGCGCGCCTCCGCGGTGGCAAGTTCGACGCACGCGCGAGCGCGGCGACAGCCCCGCGTTGGGGCGGCCCTGCGCGGGGATTTCTCGGGATCCGGCCGGGGTCGGTGGCAAATCCCAAAACTGCCAGTGGCAAATCGCGGCGAGCTGGGCTACACCCCGCCCTCGGATGCTGCGTCCTCCGTTTCCCGGCCACCGCCGCTACAGCATCACCCACCGGGCGGTGCAGCGCCTGCGCGAGCTCGTGCCGAAGCGCGACGAGGAGGACGACGAGATGCTTCGCGATCGCCTCGACGCCGCGCTCACCACCGCGGAGAACGAGGGCCGAGCGATCCGTACGCTCGACGCGATGCTCGGCGAGCCGCAGACGTTGATCCCGATCGCCGACTTCGGCGACGTGCTCTACGCCATCATCAAGGAGGACACCGTCGTCACCGTGCTGCCGCAGGGTCACGGCGAGGAGATCCTCCAGCGCGGCCAGGCGATGGAGCAACGCGTCGCATCGGGTCACGTGAACGTGCGTCCCGGCGATCGCGATCGACCCGCCGGCGAGGACGACCGCTGGGATCCGCGGCGACGCTGGCGTCCGCGCGACGCATCGCCGCCGCCGATCGTCGTCGAGCGTCACACTCGCACGGGCAACGGTACGTCGCCGCTGCCGGGCGTGCCCGTCGGCGAGGGCGAAGGCGTGTCCGCGCCGCTGCCCGCGATGCCGGCCGTGCCCGCGGTCCCGCGTCCCGACGCGCCGAAGCTCGCCGATCTCGCCGTCACCGCGAAGGTCGTCCCGATGCCCGAGCGGCCGAAGGTCGAGGGCCCGGTCGCCGAGGCGCTGCGCGAGGCGATGGAGCGCGGCAAGCGACGCGCGGCCGTGGCGGCGCTGCGCGAGGTGCTCGCCACGTGCCACCGCGACGCCGCGTTGCTGCCGCTGTGGAACGAGCTCGTGAAGCACGAGATCCCGCAGACGCTCACGGTCGGCGACCTGCTCGACGCGATCCGCGGTTAGGCCTCAGGGCCGCGCCATCAACAGCGCGAGGGCGCGGCGCACGAGGGCGTCGAGCGAGGCGTGCGGGCCTTCGTCGTCGGCCTTCGCGATCGCGGCGTCGACTTCCTTCGGCTTCCAGCCGAGGTTCACGAGCACCGCGCGCGCATCGTCGCGCAGCGCGTCGCCGGCCTTCGGCGCGCCGTCGGACTTCGGGCTCGGCGCGCCGCCGCGCAGCTCCATCTGCAGCGGCTCCACCTTGTCCTGCAGGTCGAGCAGGATCCGCTCCGCGGTGCGCTTGCCGACGCCGGGGATCCGCTCGAGCTGCGCACGCGCGCCGGCGGCGATGCCCTCGAGCAGCTGCGCGAGCGGAAAGCCGCCGAGCACCGCGATGGCGAGCTTCGGCCCGACCTGCGGCACGCCGAGCAACAGGCGGAACATGCGGCGCTCCGTCGTGCTCGCGAAGCCGTACAGCGCGAGTACTTCCTCGCGCACGTGCGTATGGATGAACAGCGTGCACGGCTGGCCGACCTCGGGCACCGACGCGAGCGTCTGCAACGACGCGGTCACCTGGTAACCGACGCCGCCGACGTCGAGGATGACCTCGCCCGCGATGGGGTCGCGCGCTGCGATGGTGCCGGACAGCCAGCCGATCATCGCGCGAGCGTGCCACGCGACCGCCGGCTTCACAACCGGCGCAGCGCGTGACAGCACGCGATCGCGAGCGCATCCGCGGCATCGGCCGCCGGCGCCCGCGACAGCGCGAACAAGAGCTTCATGCGCTCGCCGATCGCCTCCTTCGTCGCCGCGCCGTGCCCCACCACGGTCCGCTTCACCATCGCGGGCGCGTACTCGAACGTCGGCAGCCCGTGCTGGTGGGCGAGCAGCATCAGCGCGCCGCGGGCCTGCCCGAGCTTCAGCGCACTCGCGGCGCTCTTGCCGTGGAACGCCTTCTCGATCGCGAACGCCCGAGGCGCGAACTCCTCGATCACCTCGGCGAGATCTCGCGCGATCGCGAACAGCCGCGTGCCGACGTCGCGCTCGTCCGGAGCCTTGATCACGCCGCACTCGAGGTAGCGCATCCGCCCCGTCGCGCCGCTCTCGATGAGAGCGTAGCCGAGCCGCAGCGTGCCGGGATCCACGCCGAGGATGCGCACGCCCGCGGCCCGACGAGTCAGAGCTCCGCCTCCGTCGTCGTGCCGAGCGCTTCGCGGAGCCGGCGGGCGAGGCCGGTGTGGCGGCGCGCGCCGTCGGTGCGACGCACGGCCTGGTCGATCGCCCGCGGATCGCCGACGACGACGCACAGCCGGCGCGCCCGCGTGACCGCCGTATAGAGGAGGTTGCGCCGCAGCATCACGGAGTGCTCGGGCAAGAGCGTCACGATCACGGCCGGGAACTCGCTGCCCTGGCTCTTGTGGATCGACACGGCGTAGGCGAGCCCGAGCGCGAGCGCCTCGGTGCCGGAGTACGCGACGCGCGTGCCGTCCATGTCGACCACGACCTCGCCGATCTCCGGGTCCACCGACGCGACCACGCCGACGTCGCCATTGAACACGTTCTTGCCGTAGTCGTTCTTCATCTGCATCACGCGGTCGCCCACCCGGAAGCGCCGCAGCACCTGCCCGCGCGCGCTGGCCACCTCGATCTCCGGGGCGTCCTTGCTGTGCTTGTCCTGCAGCGCTTCGTTCAGCGCCTCCGTGCCGCCCTTGCCCTTGTGCATCGGCGTCAGCACCTGGACGTCGGTGCGACCGTCGAGCCCGTACGCGCTCGGGATGCGCTCGCTCGCGAGCTTCACGACGAGCTCGTGCGCGTGCTCGGAGCTCTTCGACGCCACCACGAAGAACTCCCCGCCCTGCCCTGCGGCGTCCGGCTGCGGTCGCTCGCCGCGGAGGATCCGGTGGGCGTTGTCGACGATCGTGCTGCCGCGCGACTGTCGGAACACCTCGTGCAGCCGCACGAGCGCGATGGGCGAGTGCGCCTCCTCGGCGGCCTGCATCACGTCCGAGAGCACGTTGCCCGGTCCGACCGACGGCAGCTGATCGGCATCGCCGACGAGGAGCAGCCGATGCTCGGGCGTGAGCGCCTCGAGCAACGCCTGCCCGAGCTGGATGTCGAGCATCGAGCTCTCGTCGACGACGCACAGCGCCGGCGGCAGCGGGTTGCCGGTGCCGTAGAGGAAGCGCCCGGTCTCGGGCTGGAACTCGAGCAGGCGATGGATCGTGCTCGCATCGGCGCCCGCGGCCTCTGCCAAGCGCTTCGCCGCGCGGCCGGTGGGCGCACACAGCTGCAGATCCATGCCGCGCTCGCGCGCGAGCTCGATGATCTCCTTCACCACCGTGCTCTTGCCGGTGCCAGGACCACCGGTGAGCACGACGACGCCGTGGCTCGCGACCGCCTCCACCGCGGCGACCTGGCCCGCCGACAGCCCGTCGCGCAGCGCGAGCATCTCCCACGGATCGTGCTCGGCGCGCGCGAGCCCGGCGAGCGCCTCCGCGACCGCGCGCTCGGCCGCGACGAAGCGCGCCGGAAAACACAGCGGCGTGCCGTCGCTGCCGTACTCGAGCACGAGCTCCTGCTCGTTCACGAGCCGCTCGCCGCTCTCGCGCACGAGCTCGCTGTCCACCGCGAGCGCGGAGCTGGCCTTGCGCACGAGCACCTCGATGGGCAGCCCGCAGTGGCCGTCGCTCTCGGCCTGCTCGAGCGTGTGGATGACGCCCGCGTCGATGCGCTCGGGGCTGTCGGGCGCGATGCCGATCGCCCGCGCCATGCGATCCGCGGTGAGGAAGCCGATGCCCCGCACCTCGCGCGCGAGCCGATACGGCTGCGTGCGCACCACCGACAGCGCGTCGTCGCCGTAGCGATCGAACAGCGGCTTCGCGAAGTGGGGCGGCAGCTCGAGCTCGAGCAAGTGGTTCTCGATCTCCGCCATCGGCCCCACGCGCTCGCGGTGGTACTCGACGATCTTCTCGAGCGTGCGCGCGCCGATGCCGTCCACCTCGAGCAGCCGGCGCGGCTGCTTCTCGAGGATGTCGAGCGTGTCCATGCCGAACCGCGCGACGATGCGCGCCGCCATCACGTCCTTCACGCCGGGATAGCGGGTGAGCCGGCGCTCGATGCCGCCGATCGTGGTGGGCATCGCGACCTTGATCCGATCGAACGCGAACTGCCGACCGTGGGTGGGATGGTTCGCCCAGCTGCCGACGAGCTCCGCCTCCGCGCCGGCCTCGGGTGCCGACGTGCGCCCCACGGCGGTGACGAGCTCGCTCGCGCCCGGCACCGACACCCGCAGCACCGTGTAGCGCGTGCGCTCGTCGTGATAGACGACGCGCTCCACCGTGCCGCGGAGCTGGTCCGTGCCGACCTCGCGTGTCTCTGCCTGCGCCACCGGCCGAGCAGACTAGCACTTGCGCGCGCGGTCAGACCGGCGGCCAGAAGCCCGCCAGCATCGCTGCCGACATCGGCAGGCGATCCTGGCCCCACACGAGGCGGCGATCTCCGTCGGCGCGGATCACCTCGAAGCTCGGCACGCCGCACAGCCCCGCCGTACGGGCGGCCTCGGTGTTCGCCCGCAGCGCGTCCTTCACGTCCGCGCGTTCCGTCGCCGCGAGCAGATCCGCGGCGGGCAGGCCGGCCTCGGCGAGCACCTCGGCGAGCACCTCGGCGCGATCGACCGCGCGGTCGTCCGCCCACGCCGCGCGATAGATCGCATCCGTCGCGCGTGGCTCCACCACCATCACACGCTGCGGGAGGATCGAGCGCAGCGGGAACACGCTGCGGAAGCGGAACGGCACGCCCCAGATCGCGGCCCAGTCCGACAGATCGCGCATCACCCACGACTGCTTCGCCGCGTGCATGGCGAAGAGCGGCACGTCGGCGGTGCCGATGTCGCGAAAGAGCGCGCCGAGCAGCACGGGCACCCGCTCGAGCTCGGCGCCCGCGGCAGCGCACACCCGCTCCACCTGCGTCGACGCCAGGTAACTGAACGGGCTCGACACGTCGTGGAAGAAGCGGACGCGCATGCCGGGCACCGGACTCGGCATCGCCGCGGCCGGATCGCGCGGCGCGGCTCCGAGCGCGCGCGCGAGCACGGGGAAGCGATCCTGGCCCCACACGAGCGCGGTGTCGGTCGCGAAGGTCGGCACGCCGAAGACGCCGGCGTTCGCGGCCTCGTCGGTGCGCGCGCGCAGCTCGGCCTTCACTGCGTCCGATCCGATCGCGGCAGGGTCGAGACCGTGCGTGAGGGCAATGTCGGCGAGCACGTCGCGATCGGCGACGTCGCGGCCGTGCAGCCAATACGCCTCGAACAGCGCGCGAGAGACGGGGACGCGGCGCTCGTCGCCCGCCGCGACGACGAGCCGCATCGCGTCGACCGTGCGGCGCGGGTGCTCGCGCGGGATCGACAGCGGCACGTTCCACAGCGCGCCCGAGCGCACGATGTCGGCGCGCACGAGCCGGGTCCGCGCCGCACCGTAGGTCTCGTTCGGATCGTCGGGCCCGCCGTGGTGGCGCAAGAGGCCCCCGAGCAGCACCGGGCACCATCGCACGGTGTGACCGTGCTCGGCCGCGAACGCCTCGACGCGCGTCGACGCGAGGAACGCATACGGGCAGACGACGTCGTAGACGAAGCGGATCTCGGGCATCAGGGCTCGTCGACGCCAGCGTACCCGAGCTCGCCACCGAGGGGGCGATCGGTGCCGTCGGCATCGACGAGCGGGTCGCCCTCGGTCCACAGCGCGACGTCGCGGAACGGCGTGAACGGCGGGTTCAGGAGCCGGAAGTCGCCGACGTCGGGATCGATGAACCAGTCCACGTCGTACGGCTCGTCGACCAGCGTGCTCTCGGCGCCCGCGAACTGCGTCGTGTCGATCGCGTTGGTCGAGAAGTCGAGCACGAAACAGTCGAGATCGACCGAGGCCACGTCGATGCCCGTGATCGCGCTGTTGCGCACGGTGCCGGTGGAGTCGAGGCACTGGATGCTGTCGTCACCGACGCCGTCGTTGCCCGCGATGGTGGAGTAGAGCACCGAGAGGTCGGCGTACATCAGGTTGATGCCCGGCCCGTGGCTGCCGTCGCCGTTGCGACCGATCACCGCGTTGTCCAGCACGAGCCGACCGCCGAGCTGGCGGATGCCGCCGCCGGGGTTGTTGTGCACGCTCGCGCGCCGCACCGTGACGTCGCACGGGCCCACGAGGTAGACGCCGTAGTCCGCGTTCTGCCGCACCTCGCTCTGCTCGAGCCACAGCGTGCCGTCGGTGCACGTGATGCCGTGCGTCTCGGTGTTGCCGACGACGCGCACGCCCTGCATGTACACACGTGCGCCTTCGATCGCGAGCGAGGGCTCGTCGAGATCGGCCTCGCCGACGAGCTGCGGCACGCCCGCGGTGCCGAGGATCGCGATGGTCGCCCCCGACGGCGCGACGACTTGCTCGTCGTACGGCGACGAGCCCACGAGCGCGATGACGGCGTTGTCGCCGGGCCCGAGCGCCGCGAGCGTCGCGGCGAGGCTGCAGTACGGCACGGCCTCCGAGCCCTGCCCCGGACAGATCGCGCTGCGATTCACCCACAGCACCTCGTCCTCGGCGAAGCACGCGCCCACGAGCGGATCGTCCGCGCCGAGGTGACACGCGGTGCCCGGACAGTCGAGGTGCGTCTCGCAGCCGCGGCACGCACCGCTCGCATCGCACACCGGCGTGTCGCCGGTGCAGAACGCGTCGCCGCCCATCTCGCAGCCCAGGCACACGCTCGTGCTCGCGTCGCACACCGGCAGCGCAGCGTCGAGCGACAGGCAGAACGCATCGGCGCCGACGTCGAGGCAGCCCACGCAGGTGGCACCGATGCAGTACGGCGTCGATGGATTCGCGGCCTCGCAGTCCTCGTCGAGCTGGCCCTCTTCCTCGCACGCGATCGTGATGCCGGTGGACTCGGCGTCCTCGGCCGTCGTGTCCGGCGAGGTGGCCGTCGACGTCGTGGGATCGGCCGCCGTGCTCTCGCTGCTCGAGTCCTCACCGTCGCTGGACTCGTCGCCGGTGTCCGAGATCGTGTCGCCGTCGGGGCTGCACGCCGGAGCCGGGGGCGACGAGCTGCATCCGAGGTTCTGCGACTTCGGCTTGCACAGGTCGCAGAACGGCTTGCTCGGGAACGCGGCCTGGCACGTCGCGTGACCGAGATCGTCGCCGCAGTGCACCGTGAACCCGCCACCGTCGTCGCTCGACGTCGTGTCGTGGCTGCACGCGGAGGCGAAGGCCATCCCGAGCCCGACGCCCGACGCGAGCGCGAGCCACCACCGGCCACGAACGTAGGTCATGATCGAGATCATACCAGCACCGCGCGCGAGCGCTCGAACGCCGGCGCAGCCGGGGCGTACATGTGGGCCGTGCTCGGGATCACTGCGCGACGACGAGATCGAAACCGTCACGCGCGCCGAACGACGGGCCCGCGTCGACGTAACGATGCGTGTGCCACCAGTCGCGCGGATCCTCGGCGAGCACGAAATGGGCCGGATCGCCCGGCTCCACCGTGAAGCGCGACTCGTGTCGCTCGCCGGTCGCCTCGAACACGAGCTCGATGCGATCGCCGGTCATCCGGTACACGAGCGACTCCGTGCTCCAGTCGTCGAAGTCGCCGCGGTGGAACCACCCGGTGCCTCGACCGTCGATGCCGGCCGGCCGCATCTGGTACAGCGCGAAGCCGTAGCCGCCGGTCGCGTAGGGGGTGCGGTCCAGCCACATGCGCCCGCCGACCCCGACGCCTGCCGCGTCGTGCCTGACGGGATCGCGACGCGTGCGCACGTAGACGCCGCGGCCGTCGCCGCGCGGATCGTCGGCGAGGACCAGTCGATCGTTGCCGTCCTCGTCGCGCTCGATCGTGAACGGCACGCGCTTCGCGACGCCGGTCTTGCGGAACTCGAGCGCGATGACGTCGCCGTCGATCGCGTAGTCGAAGCTGTTCGTGAACGTCGACGCGCGCTTGCCGTAGCGGTACAGCCCGTGACCGTCGCCGTGGAAGTAGTAGAAGCGCACACGGTCCTCGCCCGCGGCGGCCGGCTGCGCCCAGATCCCGACGAGGGGATCGGCCTGCAGTTGCGGCTCGCTCGCGATCGTCTCGGTGGGAGCGACGGGCGCACTCGTCGACGTCGTCGCGAGGATCGGCACCGCGAGCACGGCGGCGCCGTAGATCGCGAGCAGGGCGGGAACCATGCAGGTGCGCGGCATCCTCGGATCGTAGCAGCCCTGTCGCTCCGCGGGCGCGGTAGCATGCCGCCGTGCCCCGGCTCGTGCTCGCGTCCGCCTCGCCGCGTCGCGCCGAGCTCCTGCGCGGCGCCGGCCTCGCGTTCACCGTCGCGCCCGCCGATTGCGACGAGACCCCCCACGCGGACGAGGATCCCGTCGCGCTCGCGCGCAGGCTCGCGCGCGCGAAGGCGACCGCGATCGCGGACGCGCTCGTGCTCGCGGCCGACACCGTCGTGTGGATCGATGCACGCACGGTGCTCGGCAAGGCCCGCGATCGCGACGAGGCCGCCGCGTTCCTGAACGCGCTCGCAGGCCGCGAGCACGCGGTGACGACCGGATGGGCGCTGGCCGGCGCCGGCGTCGACGAGGTGCACCACGAGACGACGACGGTCGAGTTCCGTCCGCTCGCGGCGGCCGAGATCGACGCCTATCTCGCGACCGGCGAGTGGACCGACAAGGCCGGCGCGTACGGCATCCAGGGCGCGGCCGCGGGCTTCGTGCTGCGCATCGCGGGCTCGTACACGAACGTCGTGGGCCTGCCCCTCGCCCAGGTGCTCGCGCGGCTCGCCGCGCTGGGGGTGCACCCGTGACGATCGCGGAGCGACTCGACGCGGTGCGCGAGCGCATCGACGCCGCGGTGCGGCGGCGCGGCGACGGCGATCCGGTGCGGCTCGTCGCCGTGTCGAAGACGCAGGAGATCGAGGCGATCGAGGCCGCACTCGCGGCCGGCCAGCGCGACTTCGGCGAGAACTACGCGCAGGAGCTGGCGAGCAAGCGCACCGCGCTCGCGGGCCGCGAGCTCCGCTGGCACATGATCGGCCCCGTGCAGTCGAACAAGGTCAAGCTCGTGATCGACTGCGCGTGGATCCACACGATCGATCGCGCGTCGTTGGTGGAATCGATCGACAAGCGCGCGCCGACCACCCAGCGCGTGCTCGTCCAGGTGAACGTCGCGGGCGAGCCGGGCAAGTCGGGCGTCGCGCCGGCCGACGTGCCGGCCCTGCTCGATCGCATCGGCAGCACCGTGCACGTGCAGTGCGACGGGCTCATGCTGATCCCCCCGCTCGCCGACCCCGAGGCCGCGCGCCCGCACTTCCGCGCGCTCCGCCGGCTGCGCGACGAGCTGGCCCGCGTCGCGCGACCGCGGGTGGATCTGCGCGAGCTCTCGATGGGGATGAGCGACGACTTCGAGATCGCCGTCGAGGAAGGCGCGACGATGGTGCGCGTCGGCACGGCGATCTTCGGCGCGCGCGCGTGAGCGCGCCGGGCTTGTGGCGATCCGCGGCCGGTGGTACGTCCATGGTGCGAGAATGGTCGCTGCGCCGCCGATCGTGCGCCCCCGTCCCGAGCCGCACGACGCCGTGCGGATCGCGTACGACGGTCGCGAGCTCGATGCGCGCGAGGGTGACACCGTGTCCACGGCGCTCCTGCGCGCGGGCATCGTCGCGACGAGCCGCAGCCTCAAGTTCCGGCGACCCCGCGGGCCGTTCTGTCTGCAAGGCGACTGCGGGACCTGTCTCGTGCGCATCGCCGGTCATCCCAACCTGCGCGCGTGCACGACCCCGGTCGTGCCCGGCCTGGCGATCGCGCCGCAGAACCGCGTGCTCGCGGGCGGCCCCGATCCCACCGCGCTCGTCGACAAGATGTTCCAGGGCGGGATGGATCACCACCACTTCATGGTGCGGCCGCGCTTCGCGAATCGCGTGATGCAGGAGATCGCGCGCAACCTCGCGGGGCTCGGCACCGTACCGGACGCGGTCCCGCGGCGCCCCGCCGAGCATCGCCGTCACCGCATCGACGTGCTCGTCGTCGGTGCGGGTCGATCGGGCCGCGCCGCCGCGCACCGCCTGCACGCGGCCGGCCTCGCGCTCTCGTGGGTCGATCGCAACGATCCCCGCGGGCTCGCGGCGCGCACCGGGTTCGAGACGCCCGCCCTGCTCGCGCCGCACACCGCCGTCTTCGGCATCTATCCCGGCGACGGCGTCGTCGCGGCCGTCGCGACACAGCGCGTCGGCACCGATCTCGTGCACGTGCTGCACACGATCGAAGCGCGCCACGTCGTGCTCGCCACCGGCGCGCGCGAGGTGATGATCCCGCTGCCCAACAACGACCTCCCCGGCGTGCTCGCGGCCGATGGTCTGCGCGCAGCGCTGGCCCGCACCGGCGACACGCTCGCGCGGCCGGCCGTCGTCGTCGGCCCGTCCGCGCACGCGCAGTCGCTCGCGGAGCGACTCGGCTCGCGCTGGCTGGCGCCTTCCGACGTGCAAGCCATCGCGGGCAGCGGACGCGTCGAGCACGTCGTCACCCCGAGCGGCCGCATCGAGTGCGACGTCGTGGCGCTCGCGGCCCCACCCGCGCCGGTCGCCGAGCTCGCGCGCCAGGCCGGCGCGAAGGTGGCGTGGAACGGCGAGGGCTTCCCGGTCGTGCGCGACGCCGAGGGTCGCTGCGCGAGCGCGCCGCGCTTCGTCGTGTGGGCGTGCGGGCGCGCGGCTGCGGTGCCGGACGCCGAGCTCGAGTCGGACGGCACGCGCGTGGCCGAAGCGGTGATCGCCGCGCTCGGCTCACGGCACGGAGGCGCGACGCCGTGAGCACGCGCGTCTTCGTGTGCCGGTGCGAGGACGTCACGGTCGAGGAGATCGATCACGCGATCGCGCTCGGGCTCGGGAGCGTCGAGGAGATCAAGCGCTACACCGGGCTCGGCACGGGCCCGTGTCAGGGCAAGGAGTGCATCGTCGCGCTCGCGCGCCTGTTGGTGGCCCGAGGCGTGCTCGTGGGGGCCGACGCGCAGCCGTTCACCGCGCGTCCGCCCGCGGAGCCGGTCACGCTCGCGACGCTCGCCGCCCTCGCGCCGCGCGAGCCGCAGGAGCGCGAGCCGTGAGCACCGCCGCGCCCGGTGAGTTCGGCCGTGCCGACGCACCGCTGCCGGACGCATGCGACGTCGCGATCGTCGGCGGCGGCATCATGGGGCTCGCCACCGCCTATCACCTCGCGGAGTGCTCGCGCCTGCGCGTCGTCGTGATCGAGCGCAGCTACCTCGTGTCGGGCGCGTCGGGTCGCAACGGCGGCGGCGTGCGCATGCAGTGGGGCGACGAGGGCAACGTGCAGATCATGATGGAGAGCATCGAGATCTGCCGCGGCCTCGCGCAGGAGCTCGGCATCAACCT
>CAYXVR010000067.1:373-46043 GCA_964468635.1 uncultured Nannocystaceae bacterium | reverse complement strand
ACGCTGCAGGTCGGCGCGTTCCTCTACTTCCTCACGGCGGTGTCGATGTTCGTCTTCCCCCTGCGCATGATGGGACGCATCGTCTCCGAGCTCGGCAAGACGATGGTGTCGCTCGGCCGGCTCCGGGTGATCCTCGACGAGCCGATCGAGGCGGCGCCCGCGGATCCGCTGCCGCTCGCGGTCGCGAACGGCGAGGTCGAGCTCGTCGACGTCCGCTTCGCCCACGGCGACGGACCGCCCGCGCTCGACGGGGTGTCGTTCTGCGTGCCCGCGGGGGCCACCGTCGCGCTCGTGGGGCCCTCCGGTGCGGGCAAGTCGACGGTCATCGAGCTGCTCCTGCGGCTGCGGGACCCACAGTCCGGCACGATTCGCATCGACGGACGCGACCTCGCGCGGCTCGATCGACGCGCGCTGCGGCGCGAGATCGCCGTCGTGCTGCAGGAGCCGTTCCTCTACTCGCGAACGCTGCGCGACAACCTGCGCTTCGGTCGGATGGACGCGTCGCACGACGAGATCGTCGCGGCCACGGCGACCGCGTGCGTCCACGAGGCGATCACCGGCTTCGCCGAGGGGTACGAGACGGTCGTGGGCGAGCGCGGTGTCACGCTTTCGGGCGGGCAGCGCCAGCGCGTGGCGCTCGCGCGCGCGCTCGTGCAGGAGCCGGCGGTGCTCGTGCTCGACGACTCGCTGTCGGCCGTGGACACGCGCACCGAGACGACGATCCTCGCCGCGCTCGAGCAGCGGCGAGGGCGGCACAGCACGATCATCGTGGCGCACCGGCTCACCACCGTGGCGCTCGCGGACTGGATCGTCGTACTCGACGGCGGCAAGGTGATCCAGCAGGGCGATCACGCGACGCTCGTCGCACAGGACGGGGCATACGCGCGCCTGTGGGCGCTGCAACAAGACGTGGAGAGCGAGCCCGAGCGCCGGGCGGGAGGCGAGCCATGAGCGAGATCTTCGACGAGCACGCGGAATCTCCGAAGGCGCCGGCCCGGCTCGACTGGGGCCTGTGGCGGCGCATCCTCGTGCACGTGCAACCGTACCGCGGCGCGGTGGCCGGGCTCGTCGCGCTCGGTATCGCGATCGCGGCGATCGACGTGGGCATGCCGGTCATCACCGGTCGCCTCATCGATCGCGCCGTCGAGGGCGCGACGATGGGCGAGCTCGCGCCGCTGTGGATCGCCTACGCGGGCTGCATGGTCGCCTTCGCGGTCGGCATCTGGGCGCTGATCGTGCTCGCGGGCAAGCTCGCCACCGGCGTGGCCCACGACCTGCGGCGCGAAGGATTCGCGCGCCTGCAGTCGCTGTCGTTCTCGTACTACGACCGCCGCCCGGTCGGCTGGCTCGTGAGCCGGATCGCGTCCGACTGCGACAAGATCGCGAACCTCCTGCCGTGGTTCTCGCTCGACATGGTGTGGGGGCCCGCGCTCGCCACCGGTATCGCCGTCGCGATGCTCGCGATCGATCCGGGGCTCGCGCTGTGGGTGCTCACGATCGTGCCGCCCTTGTCCATCGTGAGCATCGTGTTCCAGCGGCGCATGCTCGCGAGCGCGCGCGAGATCCGGCGCACGAACTCCCGCATCACGGCCGCATTCGGCGAGGCGGTGGCGGGCGTGCGCACGACCAAGACGCTCGTGCGCGAGGACGCGGCGCTCGGCGAGTTCCAGGAGCTGTCCGGCGCGGCCCGCTCGCACGCGATGCGCAACGCGCTGCAGGGCGCGGTCTATCTGCCGATCGTCATCTCGCTGGGGTCGGTCGGTGTCGGCTTCGCGCTGTGGCACGGCGGCGTGCGGTTGGGCGACGGGCTCACGCTCGGCACGCTCGTCGCGTTCATGCAGTTCGCGGCCCTGTTCCACATGCCGATCGAGGACATCGCGCGTCGGCTCGCGGAGCTGCAGGGCGCCCAGGCGGCGGCCGAGCGGGTGCAGTCTCTGCTCGACACGGAGCCCGAGGTGAAGGACTCGCCCGCCGTGCTCGCGAAGATCGCCGCGGCCGGCGAACCGCGCGACGGCCGTGCGATCGACGGGCACGCGGCGCGTATCGGCGAGATCCGCTTCGAGCGGGTGTCGTTCGAGTACGTGCCGGGCCAGCCCGTGCTGCGCGACGTCGACTTCCACGTGCGCGCGGGGCAGACGATCGCGCTCGTGGGGGAGACGGGCGGCGGCAAGACCACGATCGTCGCGCTGCTGGCCCGGTTCTACGAGCTCACGTCGGGCACGATCCGCATCGACGGCATCGATCACCGCGAGCGCAGCTTGCTCTGGCTGCAGTCGAGCCTCGGCGTGGTGTTGCAGACGCCGCACCTGTTCTCGGGGACGATCGCGGACAACATCCGCTACGGTCGGCTCGACGCGACGCGCGACGAGATCGTCGCGGCCGCGCGGCTCGCTCGCGCGGACCGCTTCATCGATCGACTGCCGGACACCTACGACACCGAGGTGGGCGAGGGCGGGGCGCGGTTGTCCACCGGGCAGCGTCAGCTCGTCGCGCTCGCGCGGGCGATCCTCGCCGACCCGCAGATCCTCGTGCTCGACGAGGCCACCTCGTCGATCGACACGGAGACCGAGGCGCTGATCCAGGAAGGCATCGCCGAGGTGTTGCGCGGACGGATCTCGTTCGTCATCGCGCACCGGCTGTCGACGATCCGCAATGCCGACCAGATCCTCGTCATCGAGGACGGCGCCATCGTCGAGCGGGGCACCCACGCGGAGCTCCTGCATCGACGCGGCCGCTACTGGACGCTGTGCCGGCGCGACGTCGCCGAGGCCGTGGGGCGACGCGGCGTCGCGTAGCCGTCCGCGTAGGACCCGAGTAATTCGCTACTCGACGTCGACGTGCATCGTCGTCGGGACGATCGTGACGATGACGCGCGTGTCGCCGTGGTCGAGCACGACCTTCTTGCCGGCGGTCGACACCTGCTCGTCGTCGGCGAGCATCTTGCCGTCGCGCGCGTGGTCGACCGTGAGCGCGAAGCCGCGGTCGCGCTGGGTCGGCACGATCGAGAGCGCGTGCGCGTGACCGGCGACGTCGACCTTCACATCGACACTGTCGTTCCACCACACGGCCTTCGTCTGCGACGTCGTCTTGCCGTCCTCGATCACCTGCACGCGCACGAGCGCGCCCTTGCGCGACTCGGCAGCGCCCGCGTCGGCCGGCGCGAGGGCGGCGGCGAGGGTCGCGAGCGAGAGCGCGAGGGCGAAGCGGCGGAACGAGCGGGTCATCTCGACCATGTACGACATCTCCTGCCAGACGGATTTCCGGCGCGCCACATTCGTGTACGGCCGGAATTCCGCGATCGCGGCGCTCGCTCGCGCGGAGCCGCGCGACGGATCGGCCGCGATCCGATCGGATGTGCAGTCCTCCGCGCTCGATCGCCCCGCGAATCGTAGCCTCGCTCGCAATTCCCCTGCACGCCGCACGTTCATCCCTCTCGACCGTTCGTAACGCAGCGAACGCGCCGAGAACGGCCCGTCATGGTGCGCCGACACACGGACGTCAGGGCGGGACGCTCTGCCGCCAGATCGCTTGCGCGCGGGCGTGCGCGGCCGCGGCCTCGGCCGCATGACCGAGCGCTGCCTCGCGGTCGGAGATGCTGACGAGCACGTCCCCGAGCCCGCTGTGATCGGGGCCGAGGCCCTTCTCCAGGATCGCGAGGGCGCGGCGGTGCATCGCCAGCGCCGTCTCGAGATGGCCCTGCTGGGCGAACACGTTGGCGAGCTCGTGCGTCGACCTGGCGGTCTCGACGTGATCGGGTCCGAACGTGCGCTCGAAGATCGCGAGTCCCCGCTCGATGTCCGCCCGAGCGCGGACGAGATCACCCGCGCGGCGTCGGGCGTGGCCGAGCTGCACCGAGACCTCGGCCGTCGCTGGGTGCTCCTCGCCGAGCGCGGCGCGACGGATCGCGAACGCGCGCTCGCACAGCTCGACCGCCTCGTCCGCGCGGTCGGTATCCGCCAGCATCGAGCCCAACCCGGCGAGGTACGCGGCGAGATCCGGATGCTCTCGGCCGAGGGTCCGATCGGCGAGCGCGATCGCCTCGTGCCACGCCGCGATCGCTTCGTCCCACCGATGCAGGTCGCGCAGCGTGATCGCCAGGTTGTGCAGCGTGCGAGCGACGTCCGGATGCTCGTCGCCGAGCCGCGCGCGCTGGATGTCGAGCGCGCGGCGATACGACGCCTCCGCCGCCACCGGCCGCGCCAGCTCGCTCTGCAGCACGCCGATGCTGCCGAGCGTGCCGGCCAACGTCGGATCGTCGAGGCCGAATGCCTCCTCGCGGATCGCGAGCACGCGCTCTTGCAGCGCGAGCGCATCGGTGAAGCGACCGCGCTTCTTCTCGACGAGCGCGATCACGTGCAGCGCCCACGCGACGTCGGGATGGCGCGGGCCCGATCGACGCTCCGCGATCTCGAGCGAGCGACGGCCGGCGTCCTCCGCCTCGGCGAGTCGACCGAGCCGCAGGTATGCCTGACCGAGGGTGCTCCATGCGACGGCGGCGCGCGTGAAGTCCGTGCCCATCGGCCGCGCCTGCTCGTCCTCGAAGCGATCGACCGCGCGCTGCGAGAGCGCGAGCGCCTCGTCGAACTTCCCCGCCGACAGCGCGACGCCGGCGCCCGCGAGGGCCAGCCGGGCGTCGAACAGGGGATCGGCGTGCTCGCCGATCCGCGCGAGCACGGCCTCCGCGGTGCGCATCCACGGCTCGGCAGCGCGTGGGTCGCGGCGATCACTGCCGTGCAGGTGCACGAGCGCGACCGCCGTGTCGAACTCGACGATGTCGTACTCGATCGACGTGGCGATCGCATGGGCCGCCTCGAGGCGACGGGCAGCGTCGTCGAGCCGTGCGAGCGACCGGACGATCTCCCCGTGGACGAGCCCCGCCTCGGCGGCGAGCGGCGCGTGGTCGAGCACTCGGATCGCGTCCTCCAACGGCTCGATCGTCGCGAGCGCCGCCTCGTACTGGCCCGCTTGGGCGAGCGAGCGTGCGCGCGCGACGTCACCGCGCAGCGCCGACACCCGGCCCGCGATCGCGGGGGCCGGTCGGTCGGGGCCCGGCGCCTCGCACTGGCGCGGATCGACGAGCGCAGCGACGGCACTGCCGGAGCGCGCGACGGTGCCCGCGTCGGCATCGACCAGCACGACCACGAGCGCGTCGGCGTCGGCGTGCAGTCGATCGAGACATGCGATCCGTGCATCCGCGGACGGATCGATCTCGACCAGCGCACAGGCCTCCGTGCGCGCACGCTCCCACTCCGCACCGTACTCGTCGAGGCGGGCCGCGACGGCGGCCGCGGTGCGCGGTGCGAACGACAGATCCGTCGCGTGGAACGCCGCGGTCATCGCGAAGCGCCGATCGTCCGACCACGTCTGCGACCACGACGATGCGACGCCGCAGCGGGGCGGATCGTCCTCGACGAAGGCCGCCGCACTCGCGCAGAAGACGAGCACGCCCGCGACCCCGGCGACCACGAGCGGACGGCGTCGCGCCGCGCGGGCGCGCTCGAGCGCGGCGAGCAGCGCATCCATCGACGGAAAACGGCGCGCGGGATCGGGCGAGAGCCCGCGCTGCACCGCGCGATGCAGCGCGCGAGGCACCGCGTCACCGCGCGGTCGCGGTGGCAGCTCGCCGCGTTGCTTCGCGCGCACGATGTCCTCGAGCTCGGGCCCGTCGAACGGGCGTCGCTGCCACAGCGCTTCGTGCAGCGCGACGCAGAACGCGTACTGATCCGCGGCCGCCGTCGCGTGACCGCCGACGTGCTGCTCGGGCGCCATGTAGAGCGGAGTGCCGATCGCGTGGCCCGGTTGCGTCAACGAGCCCTCGCCGATCGGTCCCGAGCGCAGCATCACGCCCGGCGTGCTCGGGTCCTCGGCGATCGTGCGCGCGAGCCCGAAGTCGAGCAGTCGCACGCCCCCGTCCGCGCCGATGAGCACGTTGGCCGGCTTGAAGTCGCGATGCACGATGCCGCCCGCGTGCGCGGCCACGAGCCCGCGACCGGCCGCGATCATCGTGTCCACCACGTCTCGCCACGGCCTGGGCGTGCGCAGCCAGTCGCGCAGCGTCTGGCCCTCGACGAGCTCCGTCACCACGTACACGCCCGCGGTGCAGGTGCCCACGTCCAGCACCGCGACGACGTTCGGATGGGCGAGCTGGGCGAGCGCGTTGGCCTCGCGCACGAGTCGAGCCCGCGCCTCGGCGTCGTTGCCCGCGCGCAGCAGCTTGATCGCCACCTTGCGGTCGAGATCGGGATCGTGCCCGACGTGCACGACCCCCTGACCGCCGCCGCCGAGCCGCCCGAGCACGCGGTAGCGACCGACCGTCAAGGGCGGACCGCGCGTCGAAAAGAGCGCCTGCTGGACGTCGTCGAGGGCCCGGTGGCGATCGACCGCGTCGTCCACCGCGACGCGGCCAAGCCACGCGCGCACGTCGTCGTCGCTGGACGCCTCCACCCCGAAGGAGGGAAGTTGCCGCTTCCCGCGGGTGGTTCACGGCATCCGTCCCAGCCGGGTGCAACGCCGCGACCTCGCAGACGTCTAGGGAAGATGGGGCAGGGCGCACGGATGATGCAAACGACGACGGTACGTACGCAGGCGATCGCGGACGTCGAGATCGAGATCGAGATCGACCCCGACCTCGACGAGGTCGACGCGCAGCTGGACCGCGAGATCGAGGCGATCCTCGAGGACCTCACCGAGCACGTGGTCCCCGACGTGCGCCGCACCGATCGGTATCGGTGCGTCGCGCGGTCCGCCGCGCCGTGACCCCCGCCGCCCAGAGCGTGCACGGCCCCACCGACGCGTCGCGAATGGGGGCCTGGAAGGCGTTCATTTCGCGCGCCTGAGAAAGTTGCGGATCCGGCCGCGAGGCCCCTACGATCCAGGACATGGCGCGCCTTGCCGTGGTCTGGATCGCGTTGCTGTTGGCCTGCGGCTCCGACGGCAACGGCGACGGCGAGTGCCAGGAGCTGGGCTGCACGTGCAGCGCGGCGGCGGGCTGCGACGTCGGCCTGGAGTGCGCCGCGTCCGTCGACAAGTGCGTGCCGGCGGACTGCGAGCCCGGCTTCGCGGGGTGCGTCTGTGCCGGCGACCAGTGCACGGACGGCTACCACTGCGCGGAGGGGGTGTGCGTCGGGGGCGACGACACGATGACCGGCGGCCCCGCGTCGACCGGCCCCGACCCGACGACGAGTACCGATCCCACGTCGTCGACCGCGGCGGACTCCACCGAGCCGACGTCGACGATGCCGACGACCGCGACCGAGACCGCCGGGTCCACCGAGACGGCCGAGGCCGACGGTCCGATGCCGGAGTCGAGCACGGGCGGGTCGTCGAGCTCGGGCGGCGAGCCGACCTGCGCCGACGAGGCGGACTGCGGGGCGTGCTTCACGTGTGCGATCGCCGAGGACGGTCCGTGCACCGAGGACGACGTCGCGTGCCAGGACGACGCGCAGTGCATGGGGCTCGAGACGTGCGCGTCGAACTGCGCCGCGGACGGGCGCGGGGGCGACTGCGTGAACACGTGCTGCGGCCTCTTCGACGACGGCAACCAGCCGCCGTACTCGACGCTGTCCGCGTGTCTCAACGACGCGTGCGGCGACATCTGTCCCGACTTCGCCTGCTGAGCTACAGCGTCGCGAGAAAGGACCGTACCGCGCCGTGCACCTCGGGTCGGCGCTCGACCGTGGGGACGTGGCCGGCGCCCTCGACGACGAGGAACCCCGAGCCCGCGATCGCCTCGTGCACCGCGCGCGCATGCGCGACCGGAACGACGGCGTCTTGCTCGCCGCAGAGCACGAGCGTCGGCACGCGCAGGCTCGCGAGCCACACGCGCGCGTCGAACGTCCACATCGCCGGCATCGCGCGACGCATCGCCGCATCGACCGGGAACGGTGCCACGAGCAGCGCCGGTCCGCGCGGGCGGTGGAACACCGAGCCGACGCCGTCGAGCTCGATCCACTCGCCGTCGTCGGCGTCGCTCGGCTCGTCGTGCGAGCGCGCGTCGAACAGCCCCGCGTCGTCCAAGGCGTCGTGCCACGCCGGGAAGAACGGGCTCAGCACGCACGCGGGATCGGCCAGGCGCGCGCGGAAGCACGGACACGCGCTCTCCACCACGACGCCCGCGAGCGCGCTCGGATGGCGGTGCGCGTAGATCTGCGCGAGCCATCCGCCGCCGCTCATGCCCCAGAACGTCCAGCGGCCGAGCCCGAGCCGTCGTCGCACCGTCTCGAGATCGTCGACGACGTCGGACAACGGCTGGGGCCGATCGTCGGGCAGCGCCGACGACTCGCCGAGCCCGCGCGGGTTCGGGCACACGACCCTCACGCCGGCGAGCTCCGCGAGCAGATCGATCGTCGCGACCCCGAACGCGCTGGCCGGATGCGCGGCCGCGACGAGCGGCGCGGTGGGATCGTCGACACCGCCGACGAACACCTCGAGCTGACCATCCGTGACGTCGACGTGCAGATGCTGCGTCATCGCGCGCGATGTTAACGCGCTCACTCGGCGGGAACCAGGCGGTAGAACGGTGCGGTCGCGTCCTCGATCGCGATCGCGATCTCGACCGGGTACGGCACGGAGCCGGTGAACACGGTCTCCCACGGACCGTCCGTGGTGGCGCCGGCCTGCACGTCGTAGTCGACGCCGGGCGCGAGGATCGTGGTGGTGATCGTCAGCGTGCTGCCGTCCCAGTCGACGATCGCGCCGCCCCACGGGCGCGCGAGCGGCTCGCCGACGAACAGGCCCTCGCCGGGCATCCGTACCGACTTCCAGTAGGCCTCGACGAGCGTCTGCCCGCGGAAGTAGTGCGACGCCGCGACGGTGGTGTTCGGGAACTTCCCGGGGAAGTTGCACGGCTCCACCACCGTGCCGTAGCTGCCGGTCGCGCCCGCCTTCAGCCACGCGACGCAGCTCATCTGGCTGCTCGTCGGCACCTCGCCGCCGTACGACGTGAGGTGGTCCGCCATCGCGCCCGGTAGGTACGTGTTCGTCCCGATCTGCGGCACGTTCACGAGCCCCGTGAAGTAGAAGAGCACGTCCACCGTGTTCTCGATGTAGTCGAGCCCGGTGCCGTCGGCGTTGTCGATGTACTCGAGCGCGAGGCCGCCTTCGTGATCGAACACGTCCACCGTGTTCATGAACTCGAGGTAGCGCACGCTGCGATCGGGATCGGTCGTGCGCACGAGATAGCCGTCGCCGAACGGGCGGGTGTCGTCCGCCGCGACGCCACGATCGACCAGTGCCTCGATCTCTTCGATCACGTCGCCGGCGAGCATCATCGCGGGGCGGATGCCGTGATCGGTCCACGGCGTGACGCTGTTCGAGTCGTAGTAGTCCACGTCGGCCGTCTCGTTGCACGGCGTCGCGCAGTACGAGAGGTCGAAGCCGAGCGCGAACGCGGACGTCACGGACATGCAATCGACGCGGTACGGCTGCGTCCACGTGATCGCGAGCGCCTGGATCTCGTCGCCCAGCTCGGCGTCGACCTGGGCCTTGGCCGTCGCGAACTCGGCCTGGCCGAGCACCGCGCCGAGCGGCAGGTTCAGGTGCACGACGTTCGCCTCGGGGATCCCGCGCGCGAGGACGTACGCGTCGGCGACCGCCATCGACTGCGGATCGGCGTCGTTCACCAGCACGCCGAGCTCGGTCACGTCGATCGACGAGCGCGGCAGGATCACCGTCGGCTCGCCCGGCGCACCGGTCGTGCTCGAGTCGTCGCTCTGCGCCGTCGTGTCGTCGGTGGGCGCCGTGGTCGGTGCGGAATCGCTCGTGTCGACCGACGTCGCGGGCGTGGTGCCGTCGTCGTCGTCGTCCGCGGTCGGATCCGGGGCCGTCGACCCGTCGTCGTCGGTGGTGGCGTGGTCATCGTCATCGCCCGCGTCACCGCACGCGAGCACCACCACGGGGGTCGCCAGCCATCGTCCATCCATCGCGCCAGGATATCCCAATGACCGCGGGTCGGGGCTTCGCGGGCCGTCGGCGCGGTCGGGATGCGCCGCGTTTGACGCCCGGTCGCCCTCGTGCATAACCATCGCACGTTCCGGCTCGTGACACCTCCGTCTCCGAGTGTCCTGCGGGGCTCCCTCGTGGGCACGGCGGTGCTCGCCGGGCTGACGGCGGCGAAGCTGCTCTTCGACGAGAGTATCGGGCGGCCGACGCCCTTTCTCACCTACTTCGGCGCGGTGCTGGTGGCCGCGTGGTACGGCGGCCTCGTGGCTGGCGCGGTGACGACCGCGCTGTCGGCCGCGCTCGGCTACGCGTGCT
The DNA here is from genome assembly GCA_964468635.1 of uncultured Nannocystaceae bacterium. Lineage (GTDB taxonomy): Bacteria > Myxococcota_A > Polyangia > Nannocystales > Nannocystaceae > Xiheibacterium. The sequence continues at coordinate 35,789 of CAYXVR010000067.1, read as the reverse complement.
TCATCGCCGGCAATCCGGACGTCGCTTCGGCGCGTGCGGCCGTGCAGGTGGCCGTCTTCGGCGTCGAGGGCCTGTCCATCGCGTGGTTGACGGGTCGACTCGCGCACGAGCGCCGATCGGCCCTCGCCCACGCGGCGACGGCTCGCGAGTCGGCGGACAAGCTCGAGGCCGTGCTGCAGGGGCTCGAGGACGGGATCACGCTGCAGGACGAGTCCGGAGCGATCGTCTATGCCAACGCGGCGGCGGCCCGCATCGTCGGCGTCGCGTCGCCGGCCGACCTCGTCGCCGATCCGGCGGCCATCGTCGGCCGCTTCGAGATGTTCGACGAGACCGGGGCTCCCTTGAGCCCGGAGCGACTGCCGAGTCGGCAGCTGCGGGCCGGCGGCACCGCTGGAGAGCTGCTCGTGCAGTTCAGGGAGCGGGGCGGCTCCACGCTGCGCTGGTCGATGGTCGGTGCGACCGGGGTCCGCGACGAGCAGGGCGAGCTGCGCTTCGTCGTGAACGTGTTCCGCGACGTCACCGAGCGCCATCGCCAGGAGGAGGCGCTGCGGATCTCGCAGGAGTGGTTCTCCACCGCGCTGCGCAGCATCGGCGACGCCGTCATCGCCACCGACGCGTCCGGGGCCATCACGTTCGTGAATCCGGTCGCCGAGGCGCTCACCGGGTGGTCGGCGTCGGAGTGCGCGGCGCGGCCCCTGGCGGAGGTCTTCGCCATCGTCGACGAGGACACCCGCAGGCCGACGGCGTCGCCGGTGGAACGCGTGCTGCGCGAGGGAATCGTCGTCGGGCTCGCCAATCACACGCTGCTCCTGCGCAAAGACGGCAGCGAGATCGCGATCGACGACAGCGCCGCACCGATTCGCGGCCCCGACGGGAAGCTGGTCGGGGTGGTGCTGGTCTTCCGCGACGTCACCGAGGAGCGACGACGTCACCAGCGCGCGGCCGTGCTCGCACGCGCGAGCGAGGAGCTCACGACGTCGCTGGACTACGAGGCGACGCTCGCCAAGGTCGCCCGCCTGGCGGTCCCGCACATCGCGGACTGGTGCGCGGTCGACATCGTCGAGGACGGAGAAGTGCGGCGGCTCGCGGTCGCGCACGTCGACCCTGCGAAGATCGAGGCGGTACGAGAGATCGATCGGCGCTGGCCACCGGACCCCCACGCCGCGACCGGGGTGCCGAACATCCTGCGCACCGGCCAGCCCGAGATGGTCGCGGAGATCCCCGCCTCGGTCATCGAGGCGGCCGCCCGCGACGAGGAGCACCTGCGCTCGATCCGAGCGCTGCAGCTGCGCTCGTACATCGGTGTGCCCCTCGCGCGCTCGGGCGCGACGTTCGGCGTGCTCACGTTGGTCATGGCGGAGTCGGGCCGCACGTACGGAGCCGCCGATCGCGAGCTCGCGCTCGCGCTCGCAGAGCGCGCGGCGGTCGCGGTGGAGAACGCCCGTTTGTATCGCGCGGCCCAGAGCGCGCGGGCGGAGGCGGAGCTGGCCAATCGCACGAAGGACGATTTCCTCGCGATGCTGGGCCACGAGCTGCGCAATCCACTGGCGCCGATCCTCACCGCGCTCGAGCTCATCAAGCTGCGGGCGCCGCCGGGCATCGAGCGCGAGCGCGAGATCATGGAGCGTCAGGTGCGGTCGGTCGTGCGCCTGGTCGACGACCTGCTCGACGTCTCTCGCATCACGCGAGGTCGCATCGAGCTCGACCGCGCGCCGGTGGAGCTGGCCGACGTCGTGGCCAAGGGCATCGAGGTCGCGAGCACGCTCGTGGAGGCGAGGCGCCACTCGATCGAGGTCGACGTGCCCCGCGGCTTGGTGGTCGACGGCGACGCGATGCGACTCGCCCAGGTGTTCGCGAACCTGGTCATCAATGCCGCGAAGTACACCGAGCCCGGCGGGCGCATCCGCATCGTCGGCGAGCGCGATGGCAGCACCCACCGCGTGCGTGTCTGCGACAGCGGCATGGGGATCGCGCCCGACATGCTGGCGCGGATCTTCGGCGTCTTCGTGCAGGGGCCACAGGCGATCGATCGCGGCCAGGGCGGCCTGGGGCTCGGTCTGACGATCGTGCAGAGCCTCGTGCGCCTGCATGGCGGCAGCATCGCGGCCCACAGCGACGGGCCGGGGCAGGGCAGCGAGTTCGTCGTCACGCTGCCCGGGGCGGATCCGTCCGCGGCGGCGAGTGCTGCGACGGAGAGCGCGACGGAGGCCGCGTCGCGAGCGCTGTCGATCCTGGTGGTCGACGACAACGCGGATGCGCTGGAGATGCTCGTCGAGGCGCTCACGTTGCTCGGCCATCGTCCAGTGGCCGCGCCCGATGGACCCACGGCGCTCGAGGTCGCCGCGACCCACCAGCCGTCGATCGCGCTGCTCGATCTCGGCTTGCCGGGGCTCGACGGTTACGGCCTGGCCCAGCGGCTGCGAGAGCTGCCGGGCCTGGGCGGGCTCCGGCTGGTCGCGATCACGGGCTACGGCCAGGCCTCGGACCGCGCGCGCACGGCCGCCGCCGGGTTCGCCGCGCACCTGGTGAAGCCGGCGGGGCTCGAGACCATCCGCAGCATCCTCGAAGAGCTGTCCGACTGAGGCCAGCCGGTTATGATCCGGTCGGGTGCGCTGCAGGATGCCGCTTCCGCGCGTGGCGATCGCCCTCGCGCTCGTGTCGCTGGTGCTCGGTTGCCCCGCGTCTCCGCCCGTGGTGCCGCCGCCCGAGCCACCCGTCGTCGCGCCTGCGCCGAAGCCGACCGGGCCCGCCGATCCGATCGTGCAGGTCGCGTCGCGTGGCGATCATGCGTGCGCGCTGACGCGTGCCGGGCACGTGATGTGTTGGGGCAAGAACACGTACGGTCAGCTCGGCAACGGGCTGCGCGAGGACAGCCCGCAGGCGGTGCGCGTGCCGTTGGTGGACGCAGCGGAGCTGTCGGTCGGCGCGGACTTCTCGTGCGCGCGTCGACGCGGCGGCACGGTCGTGTGTTGGGGCAACGATCAGGACGGACAGCTCGGCAGCGGGCACGGCGGCAAGCCCGGGCAGTGGTCGACCAAGCCGATCCGCGTGTCGCAGCTCGAAGGCGTGGTGCAGATCTCCGCGGGCGAGTACCACGCGTGCGCGCGCATGAAGGACGGCACCGTCCGCTGTTGGGGCAACGCGGCGGATGGGCAGCTCGGCAGCGCCGATCAGCGCGTGTTCACGACGCCGCGCACGATTCCCGGGGTGTCCGGCGTCGTGTCGATCGCGAGCGGGGCGAGCCACGTGTGCGTGCTCGATGCCAGCGGCGGCGTGCGCTGCTGGGGGCGCAACACCGAGGGCGAGCTCGGCGACGGTCAGCTCGGCAGCCGGATCAAGCCGGTCGCCGTGAAGGGGCTGTCCGACATCGTGGAGATCGTCGCGGGCGCGCGGCACACGTGCGCACGTCGACGCGACGGCAAGATCGCGTGCTGGGGCGACAACGCAGCGGGCCAGCTCGGTGCGGGGGCCGGCCGCGATCCGAAGCGCTACGAGCCGGTGCTCGTGTCCGGCATCGCCGACGTCGTCGAGCTCGCGCTCGGCGGCAACCACAGCTGCGCGCGACACCGGCGCGGCACCGTGGCGTGCTGGGGCGGCAACGAGTTCGGCCAGCTCGGTCACGTCTCGTCGCCGCGGCAGCGCAACATCCCGACGCTCGTGCACGGGCTCGCGGATGCGATCGATCTGTCGCTCGGCGAGCGTCACTCGTGTGCCGCGCGATCACGGGGGGACGTGTCGTGCTGGGGGCGCAACGATCACGGCGCGCTCGGGCCTCGTCCGCTGCGCTGACGGCGGTGCGGCAGCGCGAACCAGCCGCCGAGGCTCGCACCGACGCCCAGCTCCACGCCGCCGGCGCGCAGCAGCGCGACGGGCACGTCGGGCGTCGCGTCGATCCAGCGCAGCGTGCCCGGTGACGAGGTCGCTTCCATGCTGGCGGAGAGCTCGAGGTCGAGCGCGATGCGGAGCGCGAGGCCGCGTCGCTTCGAGCGCAGCACATACGCGGGGCTCACCATCGCGAACGCGCCGACGAGTGGGGCATTCGAGATCCCGCTCGCGCGGCCGCGGTCGCGCAGGACGACCGGCTCGACCGATGCGCCCACGCGCGTGAGCAACTCGAACGCGCGCACGCGCAGCGCGTAGCCGCCCGCGACAGCAGCGCGGATGCGGACGACTCGCAGCTCGTCGCGGGCGTGCGTGAGCACGCGGACGCCGAAGAACGCGAGCGCGCCCGAGCGGTGCCGCGCGTCGAGGCCGAGCGATCCGCCCGCGCCGACGAAGCCGTCGAGATCGGTGGGAGGGCCGACGCCGAAGAGCGCGCCGCCGCCGAGCGTGGGGCCGAGCTCCCAGATCGGCGTGGGCGGCTTCGCGGCGGCGGGCGGCGGCGTCGCGGGCGGCGGCGCAGCGGGCTCGGGTTTCGCGGGAGCAGGGGCCGGTGGGGGCAGGGGCACCGGGACGTCGACGGCCTCCGGCGTGATCGAGTCCTCCTCGATCGCGTCGATCATGTTCGACAGCGCGCCTGCGAGCGCGCGCGGCAGCTGGGTCGCCGGAGCGTCGACGACCCGCGAGTACGCGCGCCCGTCGGACACCACGATGCGCAGCCGGGCGCGACCGCCCTCCAACCACTCGACCCCGACCCATGCGAAGCGCGTCGTCGGCACGTCGACGAGGGCGTCGCTCGCGACGAGCGATCGGCCGGCGAGGCGCAGCTTCATCTCGTCGAAGAGCTGCGCGTCGATCGACACGGCATCGATCACGAGTGCGGGGATCGACGGGCTCGACTCGGATGGCGGCGGCACCTCGGCGGACGACGGGGGTGGAGCGCCCGCGAGTGCGACGGCGAGCAGGATGGGGGCGAGCACGAGGGGCCCACCACTCTAACGCGGGGGCGTCGAATCGGTGGACACCTGCCCGAGCGCTGCGCGGGCCCGGTCGCGATACGTTCCGTTCGGACGATCCGCGAGGTACGATCGCCAGCACGCGCGTGCCGCATCGGCTTGCAGGCGTCGACACGCGCCCGCGCGCGCCTCGTCGGCGTAGCGGCCGTTCGGGAAGCGCTTCAGGTACGATCGCCACAGACGCGCCTCGCTCGCCGGATCGCGGCGCTGGCGGGCGAGCTCGAAGAGATCGCCGTACGCGATGTCGACGATCGGACGGCGGCCTCCGGTGCGCACGAGCTCGGTGAACGCGGCCTCCGCTCTCGCGAGATCGCCCCGCTTCCACGCCGCGCGGCCGCGGGCGTCGATCGCTTCCAGCCGCTCGCCCACGCTCGGCCGCGCGACGGGGCGCGGCTTCGTCGGCGCCGGCGGGACGACGACGGGCACCGGCGCGGGCGCGCTCTCCACCCGCGGTCGCGGGCGCGGCTGCGGGCGCGGCGTGTCGTCGATGCGCGCCTCGGACCAGTCGCCCTCCTCGGCGGTCTTGTTCGCGCCGGAGTACTCGCCGATGTCGGCGCGCTCGAGCGTGCGCGCGGTGAGCCCCCAGCCGAGCGAGAGCGCGGCGACGAGTAGTGCCGCGATCCCGATCGCGGCCGCCCACACGCCGTGGCGACGGCGATGCACGGCATCGACGCGCATGGGCGGCAGTGGTGCGCGCTCGTTCGCGGCGCCCACGAGCACGAGCCGGCTGCGGGTGGCTTCCACGAGCACGTCGAGGTCGCCGACGCGGGCCGCCCCGAGCAGCTGATCCTCGCGCATCGCGGCCAGCCGCTGCGCTTCGCCGACGAGCCGCGCCGGACGGCTGGGATCGGCGCGCCCGGCCCGGCGGACGACGTCGGCGAAGTCGAGCTCCACCGTGCTCGCCGTCTCGTCCTGCTCCGCGACGACGTCGTCGAGCAGGCTCGCGAGCAGCATGCGTCCACGCTCGTCGCTCATCGAACCTCCTCCGTGCCGATGACGTCGATGCGGAGCTGAGCGAGCTCGGTCTCGAGAATCTCGCGCGCGCGATGGGCCCGCACCCGCACGGCGCCCGGCTCGATGCCGAGTACCTCGGCCGCCTCGTTCGCGGACAGACCTCGCAGATAGCGGAGCACGAACGCCTCGCGCAGCGACTCGGACAGCTTGTCGAGCAGGCCGTACAGCACTTGGGTGCGCTGCGTGCGGGCGAGATCGCGGTCGAGCTCGCCACCCGCGAGCTCCTGCGTCGCCTGGATCAGCATGAGCTGATCCTGCGCGCGCACGGCTCGCTCCTTCGAGCGGTAGTCGGTGCGCACGAGGTTCAGCGCGATGCCGTGCAGCCACGTGCTCAGGGTCGATCGCCCGGTGAAGTTGCGCAGCGAGACGAGCGCGCGTGCGAACGTCTCCTGCGTGAGATCCTCCGCCACGCTCGAGCGCCCGGTGAGCGCGAGCACGTGGCGGAAGACGCTGCCGTGGTGGGCCCGGTAGAGCAGGGCCCACGCCGTCATGTCCTGCCGACGTGCACGCGCGACGAGCTCGGCTTCGCCGACCGGGCTCGCGTCGCGCACGGGCTCCGGCGCCGCGACCGGGAACTGGAGCACCGTGCTGGTGGCTTTCGCGTGCGACACGGGGGGAGTCGTCCGCGGGTGAGTAGCGCGAGGCCCTTCGTCCGTTACATCGCCGTCGCGCATTCGCCGGGCGATTTCGTCAACGGGCGCGGCGGCGCCGCACGGCCACGATGCCGGCGATTCCGAGGAACGTGAACAGATCGCGGCCGCGCGTACCGATCGAGCAGCCGGCCTCGCCGTCGTCGCCGCCGAAGCCCGAGCCGGACTCGCCACCGCCCTCTTCGCCCATCATGCCGCCGCTCGTGCCGGCCTCTTCCGCGCCCGCGTCGTCGCTGTTCGATCCACCGCCGCCTTCGTCGGACTCGCTGCCCCACCAACCGTCGTCGGATCCGGACTCGCCGCTCGCGGATGCGGACGATGCACTCTCGGCACCGCCACCTTCGGTCGCGCCGCCGCCTTCTTCACCACCGGTGCCACCGCCGTCGCCGGCACTTCCACCGCCGTCGTCGCCACCGGTGCCACCGCCGTCGCCGGCACCTCCACCACCGTCGTCGCCACCGGTGCCACCGCCGTCGCCTTCGCCGGCGGAGCCGCTCGCATCGCCTTCACCGGCGGAGCCACTCGCATCGCCTTCACCGGCGGAGCCGCTCGCATCGCCTTCACCGGCGGAGCCGCTCGCGTCTCCCTTGGAGCCGCCACCGTCGTCGCCCATACCACCGGATCCATCGCCGGCGAGCGCAGTCGTGAACGGCGCGATCGTGATCGATGCGCACAAGAGAGCGGTCCAGAAGGAGCGTTGCATGATCGTCGTCTTCCTCTCGTCGTCGCGTGCCGACGAACGGGCGGTGGGTTGCCGGACCACGGGCTGCCGTTACATGCGACTGCATCGCGCGAGCTCGTAACGCTTCACGCGGCTGCGGCTACTCACCCGCCGATGTTCGGCCAGCGCATGTCCATCGGTGTCCTCGCGCTCTGCTCGGCCTGCGCGAACGGTGCGCACGGAAATGGAGACGGCGACGACGCAGCAGAAGGAGGATCGGTCGCGTCGGACGACGACGGCGACGGCGGTGGCACCAGCGACGGTTACGAGCCCGACGGCGAGCTCGCGGATCCCGACGCGCTCGGTCCGCAGGGCCTGCGTCGGCTCAGCCTCGCCGAGCTCGCGACGACGCTCGAGCTGATCACACGGCTCGATCGCGGCGAGCTCGAGACGCTGCTCGCCGTGCTGCCCGGCGACGGCTCCACGCCGTTCGACAACGACTACGCCGAGCAGACCCCGTCGGCTCCGCTGGTGGAGGGCATGCTCTCGATCGCCGAGACGATCTCGGATCGCATCGTGGACGATCCGGCGCTGCGCGACGAACTGCTCGGGTGTGCGCCGACGGGTCCCGACGACGCGGCGTGCCTTCGCACGTTCATCGAGCGCTTCGGTCGGCTCGCGCTGCGCCGCCCGCTCGACAGCGACGAAGTCGACGAGATCGCCGGGTTCATCTCGTACGCCGAACAGGACGGCGACTTCGACACCGCGGTGCGGCTGGTGATCCAGGCGTTGCTGCTCGACGCGCGATTCCTCTATCGCGTGGAGATCGGCGAAGCCGTCGGCGGCGACCCGGACCTCGTGCGACTCGACGACTTCGAAATGGCGTCGCGCCTCGCGTTCCTCTTGTGGGGCAGTGCGCCCGACGACGCGCTGCTCGACCGCGCTGCGGCCGGCGAGCTCGCGAGCTCGGGCCAGGTGCATGCGGCGGCGGTCGACCTCGTGCGCGACCGTCGAGGCCTCGCGCAGATCCAGCGCATGCACGCGCTCTGGCTCGGCTACGCCACGATGGCGCTCGACCCCGCGCTCGCATCGTCGCTGCGACGCGAGACCGACGAGCTGCTCGAGCGCGTGCTCGTGGAGGGCCACTGGCTCGGTGCGTTCACGAGCGAGGAGACGTGGCTCGACGATCGTCTCGCGCAGCACTACGGCATCGCGTTGCCCGGTGGCACCGCGGGGTGGACCGAGTACCCCGACATCCGTCGGCGCGGCATCCTCTCGCACGGGACGCTGTTGTCGATCGGCGCGAAGTTCGGTGACACGTCGCCGACCGAGCGCGGCAAGGCCGTGTGGACGCGTCTGCTGTGCAACGAGATCCCGCCGCCGCCGCCCGAGGTCGACACGGGCCTGCCACCCACGGGTGGACCGGCCGACGCGTGCAAGACCGAGCGCTACGACATGCGCACGAAGACGGAGTGCGCGAGCTGCCACGGCATCCTCGACTCGATCGGCTTCGGCCTCGAGAACTACGGCCCGGCCGGCGAGTGGCGCACGGTCGAGCCCGACAAGCCCGACTGCTCGATCGCCGGCGAGGGGGAGCTGCCCGCCGCCGGCGAGTTCGCGGGTGCGGGCTCGCTCGGCGACTTGTTGGTCGGCACCGGCATGCTCGAGGGCTGCTTCGTGCGCCACACGGTGCAGTTCGCGATCGGTCGCAAGCCCGACGATCGCGATCAGCCGATGCTCGACGCGCTCACTGCCTCGTTCGAGGACGAAGACGACGCCGTGCGCGTGCTGCTCGAGCTCGCCGCCAGCGAGGGATTCCGCCACCGCCGCTCCGACGACGGTCCCTGAAAGGAAACGACGATGCCGAAGAGACTCCACCGACGTACCTTCTTGACCGGACTGGGCGGGGCCACCGTCGCGCTGCCGTTCCTCGAGGCCATGCTGCCACGCGGCGCATGGGCGGGCGGCACGTCACCCACGCGCTACGTCGGCTTCTTCGGCGGCGTGGAGCAGCGCGACTGCGTGCCGTCCGGCACGGGCGCGGGCTACACGATGCCGGACGGCTTCGCGTCGCTCGAGCCCGTGCGCGACCTCGTCACGATCGTGAGCAACCTGGTCGTGCCACCCGCCGGCGCCGGCGAGCCGCCCCCCGGCGGCAAGGCCAACCCTCACCACGGCAACATCATGATGCCGCTCTTCACGGGCTGGCGCTCGACGAACGAGAACTACGGCGTACCCACGTCGGCGACGGCGGACCAGATCGTCGCGGACGTCGTGGGCAACGACACGCACTATCGCTCGCTCGAGTACTGCGCGCAGCCGGACGGATACCGGGCGGGCGACGCCGGCATCAAGACGATCATGGCGTACGGCGAGGGCGGCGATGCCCGGATCCCGCAGCGCAGCCCCCAGCTCGCGTGGGACTCGATGTTCACGAACTTCACGCCCTCGAATCCCGCGGATCTCGAGGCCAAGCAGAAGATGCTCGAGCGCCGACTGAGCGTGCTCGACCTCGTGAAGGCGCGCGGCGATCGACTGATGGCGCAGGTGGGCACCGGCGATCGTCACCGATTGGAGCAGCACTTCGACGAGATCCGCGATCTCGAGACGAGGCTGGCCGACATTCCCGACACGAGCGGCGCGGGCTGCATGGCGCTGCCCGATCCGGGCGCCGATCCGGCGCAGTCGGACTACGGCAACACCGAGCACGGCGGCACCACCGGCTACTCCGACGAGGAGAAGCGCGCGAACGTCTTCGTGGACCTGATCCACATGGCGCTCGTCTGCGATCTCACCCGGGTCGCGACGCTCGTGATCAACTTCGAGCAGTCCGTGATGAGCCTCGAGCCGCTGTGGGGCGTCGCGTACGAGATGCACGACGTCACCCACAACGACCTGCCCAACCGCTTGACGGTGTGGAACGGCATCACGTCGTGGCAGGCCGGCTTCTTCGCGAAGCTCGTGCAGAAGCTCGCGGACACGCCCGATCCGTCGGGCGGTACGATGCTCGACACGACGGTGGTGGTCCACACGAACTCGGGCGGTCCGGGCGGCCATGGCACGAGCGACATGGCGATGGTGATCGCGGGCCAGCCCGGCATCCTGCGCATGGGCGAGCACATCGTCGCGCAGAACGGCGCGCATCCGTGCCACGTGTTCCAGACCGCGCTGCACGCATGCGGCATCGATCGGGACTTCGGCGAGGTGCCGGGGATCGTGAGCGCGTTGCTGGTCTAGACGCGATATGCTGGGCGTCGTGCGCACGGCCGGCCTCCTCGTCTCGCTCTGCGTCGTCGCGTGCGTGAACGACTACGTCGTGCGCAAGGGCGGGGACGGCGGTGGCGGTGATGGCGACGACAACGCGTCGTCGACGACCGCGTGCGAGACCGACGACTGCGGCAGCACCAGCTCCACCACGGCCCACGGCGACGACGGTGGGCCGCAGGTGCCCTGCGAGCCGTGCGAGGCGGATGTCGAGTGCGGCGACAACTGGGACAACTGCGTGAGCATCGACGAGATCGGCCAGCGCTGTCTCATCTCGTGTCCCGAGGCCGGGTGCCCCGAGGGATCGCAGTGCCGCGCGACGGTGTCGGTCGATCAGGTCGCAGCGATGCAGTGCGTGCCGCTGGCGGGCGCGTGCGCCGATCCGGACGGCGGCTGATCTCGATCAGAACTCGAACGAGAGCCTTGCGCCACCGCGCGACGGGAACAACGCGACGTCGCGCTTCTGCTTCTTGCGCTTCGCGGCCTTGGCCGCGATGACGGCGATGAGCGCGATGCCGGCCGCGCCGGCGACGGCGAAGCCCACGTCCGCCCCGATCGCGAAGTTGCGCGAGCGCTCGATGTCGTCCTCCGCCGTGTCGGGACAGAAGAGGTCGCCGTCCGCCCCCTCGTTGCACTGATCCTGCGCGCTCTTGCGGCGGCTGCTCGACGCGACGCCGAGACCGATGCCCACGCCGGCGGCAGCGACGGTGACCACGGTGAGCGTGATCGCGGCTGGACCGTACACGCGATCCTTCGCGGGTGTCTTCTTCGGCGGCGAGTCCACGGGTGCGGGACTCGTGGGCGTCGTCGCAGGTACCGGCGCGGGTCTGGTGGTTGCCGCCGCGTCGGCGTCCGTCTGCGCCTTCAGCTTGCGCCGTCGCATGCTGTCGACCTTCTCGGAGAGCGCGTCGCGCTCCTCGGCGGGGGCGAGCGCACGATAGGCCTCGAGGTACTCGATCGCCTCGTCGAACGCGTCCATGCGGTCGTACGCCAGCGCGATGTTGTAGAGCAGGTTCGCATCGCCCGACAGCTCGTAGGCGCTCTTGAACGCCGTGATCGCGCCGTCGTACGAGCCGTCCTGGTAGAGCGCGCGGCCATTCAGGAACAGCTCGTCGGCGCGCTGCAGATCGTCGGGCGTCGGATTCGCCTTCGGTGTCGGCATGGGCGCGACCGCGAGGGCGGGCGCCGACCAGGTCGCGAGTGCGAGCGAGAGCAAGAGGCTGTGGATGCGTCGCATGGTCACGGCTCCACGGTTGTGATCTCGAGGAAGTCGTAGCCCAGCGGGTTGTCGGGATCCTCGGCGATCTGCCACACCTCGATGGGATTCGTGGTCTCCTCGATCGCGAGGTCGTAGTCGAGGTTCCCCGAGGCGCCCACGATGTCGATCCGGCGGCCGCTCCGGAACGCGTCGATGACCGCGCTCCACGAGATCGGCTGCACCGGCACGAGCGGCGGGTCGCCGCCCGACAGCTGCCGCATGCCCTGGGCGACGCCGAGCCCACTGATCTCGTCGAGCTGGTACAGCGACCAGGCGGTGCCGTAGATCGCCATCCACGTGCCGTCGTAGGCGTGCGGGCTGAAGGCGGATCCGATGTCCTCGCCGAAGGCGCTCGTGTACGCGGCCGCGAATGCGTTGAACTCCGCGCTCACGGGCGACTTCGGCCGGCTTCCGCGGATCTTGGGGTAGAGCTGGGTCGCGGCCGGCGTGCCCTCGATGAGCTGGGGGTCGCGCGATGCGTCGGCGAAGAAGAGGCCGCCGTCCAGCCCGGTCGTGAACTGCTCCTCGAGATCCGCCGTGGCGACGGCGGAGTTCACGAAGCCGATGTAGTCGGCGATGTCGGACGTGAGGAACAAGACCTCCTCGAACTCGCCGTTGCGGATGCCCTCGGCCACCGTGGCGACCTGGCCCGAGAAGTCCGTGCCCTGGGCGAAGGGGAACTGCATCGGGGCTTCGCCGCCGAGCTCCTGGAAGCGCTCGACGAACAGGGCGGACAGCGAATCGCCGTAGGCCCCGCTCTGGTAGATGATCGCCACGCGCGTGATGCCACGACCGTACACGTCCGCGGCGATGACGTTGCCCTGCAGCGAGTCGGGCGGCGCCGTGCGCCACAGCATGCCGGGCATCTCGTCGGTCGGCGACGTGTTGTCCAACGCGGTGAGCGTGGGGCTGGTGGCCGATGGCGTCATCACGACGACGTCCAGGTCGCGCACGGCGTTGAAGGTCGCCTCGGCGCGCGACGAGCCGCGCGGGCCGATGATCGCGGGCACGCCCACGACGTCGGCGAGGAACGGCGCGAGCAGCTCGACGGCAGCGATGTCGTTGAGACCGTCGACCATGTCGATGTTCTCGTCCGACTCGTAGTCGCAGTGCAGCATCGCGTACTTCTGGCCCTCGAGCCCGTTGTTCTCGTTGACCTGGCGCACCGCGAGCTCGCTCGCCTGCAGCGTGTCGTTGTGCTGCGTGAACGAGTAGAGCGAGCCGAGGATGATGTGATCCTTGTATGCCTCGGGATCCTCGCGGAGGTCCTCGGGGTAGGACTTGCCGCAGCGGGCCGGGAGCTCCTGCTCCACGCAGAATCCCGACTCCTCTTCGCACGACCACGTGAACGAGAACGCGCCGCGGCAGTCGGCGTTGGACGTGCACTCGGCGCGATCCACCGGGTTCGGCGTGCATGCGATCGTCGCCCCGGTGCACGCGAGTGCGAGCACGGCTCCGCGGATTCGATGCTGCTTCATGGTGCTCGCCTGGGTTCGGAGGGAGCGGGGACCGGGGTGGACAACGCGTCTCGCGCGGAGATGGTGGCTCGTACCTTCGTGAGCCGGTCCTGCAGTCCTTCGCAACCCTCCGCGTCGGCGGGGATCGACGCGGCCCGCAGCGCGTCGAGATACCAAGGATCGCCGGCCTCCTCGATCGATTGCAATGCGTTGCGCACCACGGGGCACGGATCGGGGGCGTCGGCCGCCTGCAACAGATCGAGCGAGAGCTGGAGTCGCGAGTCCACTCGCGCCCACACGGCTGGGTGTTTGCGCAGCTGTTCGAGTGCGGAGTGTCGCTCGGCCCAACCCATCGCACGGGCGCGCTCGGGCTCGTTCACGGCCGCGACGAGTCGCTGCGTCGTCGCGGAAGCCTGCTCATCGTCGATGGTGGTCGGCTCGGCGATCGCCGAGCCGGCGGCGGCCACGGGCGGCACCTCGGCCGCGTGGCGCTGTCGCCACCACCAGGCACCCGCGGTGGAGACCGCGGTGAGGGTGGCGACCACGATGATCGCGACCGCGGCCAGCTCGGCGGTGCGCGCCTTCGGTTTCCGCTTCGCACGCATCGACGCCGGCACCGGCACCGGCGGGGGCGTACCCGGGCGGCGCACGACCTGCAGTGCGAGCGGCATCTCGCCCAGGTGGTGGATCGGATCGCTCGTGGCGACGATCGGGTCGTACACGGGCCCGAGCAGCGGGCTCGACGGCGGAGGCGGGATCCCTTCCGGCACGCCGACGTTGTCCACGCGCTCGCCGAAGAGATCGGCCACGTACTCGCCGACCCCCAGCGGCGTCGCGCGCAAGCGCCGTTCGTGCACGAACTGCTCGAGCTCCTCACGGAACTGGCGGGCGGACGCGTAGCGCTGGTCTCTATCCTGCGCGAGGGCTCGCATCACGATGCGTGCCAGATCGGGGGGGAAGTTGGGCACCCAGTACGACGGCGGCGTGATCGGTCGTCGCACGATCTGCTCGAGCGCGGCGGCGTCGTGATCCGCATCGAAGAGGCGTCGGCCCACCGCGAGCTCGTAGAGGATGACGCCGAGCGAGAAGACGTCGCTGCGGCCGTCGAGGCCGAGGTCGAGGCACTGCTCCGGCGACATGTAGCGCGTCTTGCCCTTGCGCACGCCCGGCCGCGTGATGCCGATCTCCGCGCTCGCGCGCGCGATGCCGAAGTCGAGCAGCTTGATCTCGCCGCGGTAGGTGACGAAGATGTTCGAGGGCGAGACGTCGCGGTGGACGATGCCGAGCGGCTGGTTGTTCGCGTCCGTCTTGGTGTGCGCGTACTCGAGGCCGGCCGCGATCGCGATCGCGATGCTCACCGCGTGGTGGATCGGCATCGTCTCGCCACGCCGGTCGAGCTCGCGCGTGATCGCGAGCAGGTCCTTGCCCACCAGGAATGGCATCACGAGGTAGTAGTCGCGCCCGTCGTGGCCGAGATCCGACACGTGCACGATGTTCGGGTGCTCGAGGCTCGCCGCGATGCGAGCCTCGCGGCGGAACATCGCGACGAAGTCCTGATCGCCGGCGAGGTGGGGCAGGATCCGCTTGACCGCGACCAGCTTCTCGAAGCCGGAGATGCCCGTGACGCGGCCGAGGAACAGCTCCGCCATCCCGCCGAGCGCGAGCCGACGCACCACCTCGTACCGACCGATGCGTTGCGTGCCGAGCCAGCGTGGCTCCGCGGGAGACGCTGCCGGGGCTCGAGGTGCGGGTGGCGTGTTCACTCCGGCGGCCGCAGGTCGTCGTCGAGTTTGGTGATCGAGGTCTTGCGCGCGGGCTTGCTCGCCGCGTCGTGGCGGGCGGACGGCTCGGCGGACGCCGCGACGGGCTCGGCCACCGCCCGGCTCGCCGCCGGTGTGCGCTTCGGCTTCGCCGCGGCGCGGGCCCGTGCACGCTCGCGCTTGCTCGCCTTCGTCTCGGCGCGCGGCTCCGGTGCCGCTGCCGCGACGGCGACGACCGGCGCTGCCGCCGGGCCACCTCGCAAGCGCTCGAGCGTGTCGCCGAGGCCGGCGCACGCCGGCGCATCGGCGGCGCCTTCGGGCACGCGCGCCTCCTTCAGCGCATCCGCGTACGCATCGGCTCCGTCCTTCTCGATCGTCGCGAGCGACGTCGCGAACGTGCCGCACGGTGTCGGCGACGCCGCGGCTTGAACGAGGTCGAGGCCGACGTGCAGCTTGCGGTCGATCTTCGCGGCGGCCGGCGTGCTCGCGAGCGCGTCGAGCAGCTCGTGGCGGCGCACGTAGCCCTCGCGTCGGCCGAACTCGGGATCGTTGACGAGCGCGAGCAGGCGATCGACGTCGGGCGATGCGGCGGGTGTCGTCGCCTGGGGAGCGGGCGGCACCACCTCGCGCTCCACGACGGCGCCGGTGTCCGGGCGCGCGGGCGGTGGGCTCGCGGCGCCGCCCCACCACGTCATCGCGACCACGGTGGCCGCGCTCGCGGTCGCGATGCCGGCAGCGGCCCACAACCACCAGCGACTCGCGCGCGGTGGCTCGGACGGCTCGTCCTGCAGCTGCAGCGTGGACTCGAGCGTCATCGCTGCGTTGGCGCCCGAGGTCGTCGGCGTGGCGCCGTCGGGCACGGATGCGGGATAGGAGCCCGACAGCTCCGGCGTCGCGCGTCGCAGCGGTGGCGCGAGCATCGTGTGCCCGTCGCCGCGCAGGAAGGCCTCGAGCAGGTCGAGCGCCGCACCGGCCGACGCCGGTCGATCGCCGCGTTCCTTCGCGGTGAGGTGCGTGACGATGCCGACGAGCGGCGCGGGCACGTCGCTCGGCAACGGGGGCAGCTCCTCGTGCAGCTGCATGCGCAGGAGCGCGACGCCGTCGTCGGAGTCGAACGGCAGCTTGCCCGCGAGCAGCTCGTACAGGATCATGCCGACCGAATAGAGATCCGCGCGCTCGTCCACGACGAGGCCGAGCGCCTGCTCGGGACTCATGTACGCCGGCGTGCCGGCCATGAGGCCCGTCATCGTCGTCGTCGAGTCGGCCTCGGAGCCGCGGATGACCTTCGCGAGACCGAAGTCCACGATCTTGGCGACGCGCGTGCCGTTGGGCTCGGTGCACAAAAACACGTTCTCGGGCTTGAGATCGCGGTGGATCACGCCGTGGCCGTGGGCGTGGTCGAGTCCGCGCAGCACCTCGACCACGAGTCGAGCCGCACGCGCCGGCTCCCATCGGCCCGGCGCGCGCGCGCGCAGCGTGTCGCCGACGAGCAGCGGCATGACCATGAACGACAGTCCGGTGGCGGTCACGCCGAAGTCGTGCACGGTGATGCAGTTCGGGTGATCCAGCTGCGCGGCGCTCTCGGCCTCGCGCAGGAATCGGGTCGACGAGCCGGGGCCCAGGCTCGGATCGAGCACCTTGATCGCGACATCACGCTTCAGCCGAAGGTGATGACCACGGAACACGACCGACATCCCGCCGACCGCGATCAAATTGTGCACGCGATAGCGACCCTCGAGCATGGTGCCGAGCAGGTCGGTCACCAAGGAGGGCGCTTGGAGTGGGCTTCCCATGCCATCCAACCATACCGTCCCCCACGACCGGTTCGCCCGATCGGCCGCGAAGTCGGGAAGGTGGTGTCGGCGCAGCTGCGACCGGTCGTGACCCCAGGGGCTCGGATCGCCACGATCGCGTGCACGACCACGTGTGCGCGACTACGCGGTCGACAGCGCTCGCGGCGCTCGGGCGATCTCGTGATCGGCGGTCAGTTCTCGCCAGTGAGGAATGTGACCACGCAGCGCATGCCGCCGCCCGCTCTCGCGAACCGCTCGATTCGCGCACCGTGTCGCTCCGCGATCATCTGCGCGAAGCCCAACGACGCGTCGGCGAGCGGCGTGGCGGTGTCGATCTGCGGACCGCTGTGCGCCACTTCGAACGCGATCCTCGACGATGCGTCGCGCTGCAGCGACACGTCGACCCAGCCGTCGGGCGCGACCCGATCGGCGGCGTGCAACATCGTGTTGAGCACGAGCAGCTCCAGATCCTCCGCGCTGCCGCGCACGCGCGGCAGCTCTTCGGCGATGTCCACCACGATGCGCACCGTCGGCGGCAGGACCCCGGCGAAGCGCGCCAGTGTCCGACGCACGAGCAGCACGAGGTCGGTCGGTGCGATCACCAAGGGGTCGCGCGGGCCGTACGTGCGCAGGCAGCGAGTGAGCCGAATCGCGTGGCGGACGGCGTCGCGGGCCTCCTCGAACGCGATGCGCGGCTCGGTGCCCAGGCCGTGCCACTGGATCAGCCGCAGGGATTCGTCGATGACGTCGAGATCGTGCTCGAGGTCGTGAGCGGCGCCGACGCCGAGGCGTCCGAGGATCGCGAGCCGTTCCTTCATTGCGACCAATTGATGGTCGGCGGGGGGGTCCATTGCCGTCGGCCCAACCGGGATCCTCGCGTCGGAAGACGACGCATCGCCGAGTCGGCGTCGGTCTTACACGAGCCCGTTGTCGAGCGCGTAGCGGGTGAGCTCCGCGTTGCTGCCGAGTCCCATCTTCTCGAGCAGTCGTGCGCGATACGTGCTGACCGTCTTCACGGACAGGTGCATCGTCGTCGCGATCTCGCTCACGGTGCGCCCCGACGCGATGCCACGCAGCACCTCGAACTCGCGATCCGACAGACGCTCGTGGGGTGCGGTCGCGCCGGCGCCGGCGCCGGCGACGTCGGCGGCGAGTCGCTCCGCGAGCGCCGCCGAGACGTATCTCCCGCCCTCGGCGACCTTGGTGATCGCGGTCACGAGCTGCTGCGGCGCGGCGGCCTTGCCGAGGTAGCCGGACGCGCCCGCGCGCAGCGCTCGAACGGCGAACTGCTCCTCGCCGTGCAGGCTCATGATGAGCACGGGCACGCGCGGGTGACGATGCTTCACCTCCGCCAACAGATCGATGCCGCTGCGCCCCGGCATGGAGAGGTCGAGCACGACGACGTCGGTCTGCTCCGTCAGCACGGCGAGGGCGTCCTCGCCGTTGCCCGCCTCCACGACCACGACCCCGGGCAGCTCGTCCTCGAGGATGGCCTTCATTCCCTTGCGAACGACCGGGTGATCGTCGACGAGGAGCACGCGTAACGCCATCGCTCGGCAATCGTAGCTCGGGTCCGCGCTGGATGTAGTGTGGAGGGGGGGCTTGCCGTGACGACCGACGCGAACGACGTGCGCGCCCCGGGCCGCGGGGCGGATCTCGCCGACCGGCTGGAGCGCCAGCTCGATGCGGCCCAGCAGATCACGCACATCGGCAGCTGGGAGTGGGAGGTCGAAAGCGGGCGCTTGACGTGGTCGGACGAGCTCTACCGCATCTACGGGGAGTGGCCGCGCTCGCGCGAGGTGAGCTTCGAGTGGTTTCTCTCGCGCGTGCACCCCGACGATCGGGCGCGCGTGCGCAGCGACATCGAGGGGGCGATCGCGCGCGGTGGCCGGTTCTCCCACCGCGAGCGGATCATCCGGTCCGACGGTGCGATCCGCGACATCGACACGATCGGCGACGTGATCACCGACGGCGCCGGGCGGCCCGTGCGGCTCGTCGGCACCTGCCGCGACGTCACCGACGAGCGCCGCCGCGAGGACACGCTGCGCCTCTACACGGACGTGGTCGACCGCCTGCAGATCGGACTGTCGGTGTGGCACTTCGAGACGCCCGGCGATCCGTCGAGCCTGCGCCTCTTGGCGTGCAATCCCGCGATCGATCAGGTCGGCGTGCCGTTGTCGACCGCGATCGGCCAACGCATGCCGGAGATCTTCCCCGCGGTCATGACGACCGAGCTGCCGCGGTGGCTCGCGAGCGTCGACGACGAGGGCGGGGTGCGGGAGCTCCCGGCGTATCGCTTCCCGCACGCGGAGGCCCGCATCTTCGCGATCAAGGCGTTCGCGCTGCCCGAGCGCGGGCTCGGGCTCGCGCTCGAGGACGTCACGGCGCGCGAGCGCGTGCAGCGGCTGCAGGCGGGCGAGCGCGCGGCGTTCGAGATGCTCGCCTCCGGCGCGCCGCTGCCCGAGATCTTCACCGCGCTCGTGCAGTTCATCGAGGAGCTCGTGCCGGGCACGCTCGCGTCGATCCTCTTGCTCGACGAGACCGGGACTCGCCTGCGCCAGGGCGCCGCGCCGTCGCTTCCGGCCGCGTTCAACGCGGCGGTCGACGGCGTGACGATCGGCCCGCGGGCCGGCTCGTGCGGCACTGCGGCGTATCGGCGGGCGCCCGTGCACGTCGGTGACACGGAGATCGATCCGCTCTGGGAGGACTACCGCGAGCTCGCGCGCGAGCACGGGCTGCGCGCGTGCTGGTCGTCGCCGATCCTCGCGACCGACGGCACCGTGCTCGGCGCGTTCGCGCTGTACTGCCGCGTGGCGCGATGGCCCGACGACGACGCGCTCGAGCTGCTCGGCCGTGCCACGCACGTCGCCGGCATCGCGATCGAGCGCCGGCGGCTCGACGATCAGCTGCGCGCGCTGTCGGAGCGCATCGAGGCCATCCGCGAGGACGAGCGCACCGGTATCGCGCGGGAGATCCACGACGAGCTCGGTCAGTCGCTCACCGTGCTCAAGATGGACATCGCGTGGATCGTGCGGCGGCTCGAGGCCCAGCCGCCCGTGCACGCGAAGCTCGACGAGATGTCGCGGACCACCGACGAGATCATCTCCGCCGTGCGCCGCATCTCCGCGGAGCTGCGCCCGGGGATCCTCGACGACCTCGGGCTCGCCGCCGCGATCGAGTGGCAGTCCGAGGAGTTCGCGGCCCGCACCGGCATCCGCTGCGAGGTGCACACCTCGGTCGACGACACGCGCATCGATCGCGGCCTCGCCACCGCGGTGTTCCGCATCTTCCAGGAGGCGCTCACGAATGTCGCGCGTCACGCCGATGCCTCGCGCATCGTGGTGACGCTGCGCATCGCGCGTGCGACGCTGCACCTCGAGGTGGGTGACGACGGCGTCGGCATGCCGGAGGTCGCGCTCGGGCGCCCGTCGCTCGGTCTGCTCGGCATGCGCGAGCGCGCTCGCCGACTCGGGGGCGACTGCAGCGTTCGTCCGCGCGAGCCGTGCGGCACCGTCGTCGTGCTCGACCTGCCGATCCCGTCCGCCCCGCCTGCGTAGGAGGGCGTCCGACGCGGGCATGGGAATCCCGCCGACATCGGTCGTGCACGTTGTCGGCGATCGTGACGAGGGTGAAGGTGCTCGTGGTGGACGACTCGCCCGGCGTGCGTGTGCGCGTCGTCGCGCGCCTGTCGGAGGCGGGGCTCGAGGTGATCGGGGAGGCGGGCACGCTCGCCGAAGCGCTGGCGTTCGTCGGCACGCGCATGCCCGAGGCGATCGTGCTCGATCTGCAGCTGCCCGACGGCAACGGCCTCGACGTGCTGCCCGTCGTGAAAGGGCGCGCCCCTGCGCCCGTCGTCGTCGTGCTCACGAACGCTGCACGCCCCGGGTACCGCGAGCGCTGCCTCGCCCGCGGGGCGGATGCGGTGCTCGACAAGTCGACCGAGTTCGAGAGCGTCGTGACGACCCTGCTCGCGCTGTGTCGGTCACCGTAGACGGAATCCCCGAGGGCCGGCCACTCACCGGCCGAAGGGGGGCGCTGCCCGCCCGGGAGCGCTCGCATGTCCGTCCGTCTCGTCGCGCGTCGCGGTCTGTTGCTCGCCCTCGGGCCGCTTGCGTGCGGCGAAGTGCGCGACGATCCGTTCGCGAGCGGCGGCGCCGAGGGGGCATCCGGCGAGAGCGGCGCGAGCGCGGCCTCGCAGAACGACGACGACGGTCCGGACGACGACGGCCCCGGCGACGACGACTCGCTGTTCGATGTCGGGGCCGCGGACACCGGCGGGCTGCCGCCGCCCTCGTCGTGCCACGTGGTCGACGACATGAACGGCATCGGCGACTGCGAGATGCAGGCACCCGCCGACAGCTTCACGCCGGCGGTGCAGTGGACGTGGACGCCCGACGCCCACGTCTACAGCATCGTCACGCCGCTCGTCGCGAACCTCACCGACGACAACGGCGACGACCGCATCGATCTCTGCGACGTGCCCGACGTGCTCGTGGTCGCGTACGATGAGAACGAGGCCGACCCGCCCCCGGGGTGGATCTACGTGCTGGACGGCGCCACCGGCACGGTCCACCACATGTTCGCGACGCCGATCAACGCGGACTGCACGCCCGCGATCGCCGACTTCGGCAACGACGGGGTCCCCGAGATCGTCGCGGGCACGCAGGACGGTCACCTCGTGATGTTCGATCCCACGGGCGCCGTGCTGTGGACGAGCGACCCGTTCCCCGCGAAGTACTTCGGCTCGGCCGTGGCGGTGGCCGACGTCGACAACGACGGCGACATCGAGATCGCGTACGACGACATGCTGTTCGACCACGAGGGGCACATGCTGTGGGACGCGGACGTCGTGAACATCGTCGCGGACGCCACGGCGATCGCGGATCTCGACGACGACGGCGACCAGGAGATCGTGTTCGGCAACGCCGCCGTGCACCACGACGGCAGCGCGTACTACGGCCATCCCGGCGTGCCCATGGGCTATCCGGCCATCGCCGACCTCGACGACGACCCCGCGCCCGAGATCCTCTTCACGAACGAGTACGGCATCACGATCCTCGAGCACGACGGCGCGGTGAAGGTGGCCGACCTGCGGCCCACCGGCGACCTCGCCGAGGGGCTCAACTGGTCGCGGCCCGCGACCGTCCACGACTTCGACGGCGACGGACGCTCCGAGTTCGCGCTGTCGTCGTCGTACCACTACTCCGTGTACTCGCGCGATGCGTCGCTCGTGTGGTCCGCCGAGATTCTCGACGACAGCGGCATCGCGGCCGGCACCGCGTTCGACTTCCTCGGCGACGGAGAGGCCGAGGCGATGTACGCCGACGAGTACACGATGTACATCTTCGACGGCGCGGGCACCTCGGTGCTCGAGGTGCCGCGCATGAGTCGTACGGTGATCGAGTACCCGGTGGTGGCCGACGTCGACAACGACGGCTCGGCGGAGATCGTGGTGGTGTCGAACGAGACCACGGACGACGAGGCCGGCTCGCCGACGGTGCAGGTGATCCGCGACGCGGAGGATCGCTGGATCCAGGCGCGTCGGATCTGGAATCAGCACACGTACCACGTCACCAACGTGCGCGAGGACGGCACCATCCCGCAGTGGGAGCCGCCGCACTGGCGCGAGCTCAACACGTACCGCACGAACGCGCAGATCGAGGGCGGCGACGTGTGCCAGCCGGTGCCGGAGGGCTGATCGACGGCCGGATCACGCCGCAAGCAGCGGGGCGATGCGCAGGCTGGTGCCCTGGCCCGCGCTCGTGACGAGGGCGACGCCGTAGCCGACACCCGCGAGCTCGCTGCGCACGGCCGACAGCCCGACGCCGCGCCCCGCGAGGTCATCCGCGCGATCTCGGCTCGACAAGCCGTCGACGAAGGGGAGCTCCTCGTCGGCGAGCGCGGCCGCCGTGGCGGTGGCGCGCACGCGCAGACGATCGGCAGCGACACCCGCTCCGTCGTCGATCACTTCGACGACGACGCCGTCGCCTTCGGTGCAGCGGAGCACGATCCGACCGACGACGGGCTTGTCGGCCGCGAGCCGCACCTCGGGGAGCTCGATGCCGTGCGCCACCGCGTTGCGCACGAGCTGCACGACTGCGGTACGCAATGCCGGCGCGACGCGAGGATCGATGCGGACGGTGGCGCCATGTACCTCGAGCCGCGCGCGCTTGCCCTGCGCGCTCGCCCACGTCGCGACGGCTTCGTCGAGGCCCGTCGTGATCTCGGCGAACGGGCGCGCACGGAGCCGATCGATGCACTGCTGAACCGGCGGTGCGACGCCGTCGCGCAAACAGGCGAGGTGGTGCAGATCGCGGGACGATACGGTGACCTGCTCGAACACGTCCTCGCCGAGGGGGGAGGCGGCGACGAGGCGAAGGCGCGCGCGCCCGAGCGATTCCCGGGCCTGTGCGACGCCGAGCAGCGTGGTCTCGCGCCAGCCCGGCGGTATCGGAGTGTTCGCTCGCACGGCGTCGCGGACGGGTGACAACACGTCCTCCACCTCGTCGAGGTTCGACGCGAGCTCGAGCATGCCGAGCGCACGCGCATCGCCGCGCACGCCGTGCACGAGCCGGAACAGCTCGTCGATCACGTCGGCGGCCGAGGCCTCGGGCCGCGCGATCGCGTCGATCCGATCGAAACGGTTGGCAGTCGTCGCTTCGAATTCGACGAACACGTGCGCACCGATGCCGAGCAGGCGGCGCATCGCCGCGATCTCCGCTCCGTGGTGATCCTGCAGCGCCTGCATGTCGCGCTTCACACGACGTGCCTCGGTCTCGTCGGTCGCGAGCACCATGATGCGCGCGAGTCGACCGTCGTCGACGAGGGGGACGAACTCCAGCGTGATCTCGCGCTGACGGTCGGTCTGCGGCGCCATGCACAGCTCCGTCGGAGCGAGCGCGGCGAGCTCGGCCCACGCTGCCGGATGCACCGAGAAGGCGACGTCGAGAAACGCCTCCATCGCGTGGTACTCCGGTGAGCTGGCCGGCACGTCGGCCAGCAGGACTTCGCGCGCGTCCAGGCCGACGATGTCCGTACGAGCGAAGACCGCCGAGGTCGCTCGGGACGCGCGCCCGACCACCCGTAGATCCGGACCGAACGTGAAGATCGCCTGCCGCATCCCGTCGAGCAGGCGCTCGACCTCGGCGTGTGCCGCGGCCAGTCGATCCTCGCGCTCGCGGATCGCTTGGGCCATGCCGTTGAACGCGGTCGCCATGCGGCCGACCTCGTCGCGCGACTCCACCGGTACTGCCACGATCTCGCCGCGTCCCAGCGCATCCGCGGCGGCAGCGAGTCGCGACAACGGGACGAGCACGAGCTTGCGCGCGGTCGCGGACAGGACGAACGCGACCGCGACACCGAAGCCGGCGCACACGAGCAGGATGACGTCGCGCTGCTCCGTCCACGCCGCTTGCTCGCGCGCGAGCGAGAGTCCCAGCACGACCGTGCCGAGCCCCCGTGATCCGTCGCGGACCGGCCAGCGCAGCCACATCGCATCGTCGTCGCGAACCACTGCCGGCGCCTCGGCGCCGAGCTCCGGCGGCACCGCGCCGTCCCCGAAGCTCGCAACGGCACCGTCGCGATCGACGTCGACGACCTCGACGAAGACGACGGCCGGATCCTCGGAGATCGTCGTGACGACCTCGGCGATCGCGGTGTCGTCGTCGAACTCGAGGGGTGCTGCGAGCGACAGTGCCAGCTGCTCGAGCGCGGTGCGGGCCGACTGCTCGCGGTGCTCGAACAGCTGGGCGCGCTCGAACTCGATCAGCAGATACGACGCGAGTGCGAAGATCGTCGCGGCCGCGAGCGCGAGCTTGCCTCCGACCGACAGGAGCGATCGTCGGGTTGCCTTGCGCGCGTCGGGCACGCGTCGTCGGTTCGGCCGACCGCGGCGGCGACTGCAGTTCCTTTTCCGGCCACCAGCTGGGGATTTCCACCGGGACGCCCGTTCGCCAGGCCCTTCGCGGGCCGCCGGCTCAAGCGCCGCCGGTCCATGGCCGACGGAACGACCAGACGGCCATGGCGGAACGAATGGCGATGAAGGTCCTCTACATCGACGACAGCGAGTCGGATCTTCGCGTCGCACGCGACGCGCTCGTCTCCGCTGGCTACGACGTGTCGACGCACACGAGCGCGACGACGGCGGAAGCGGAGGTCGCGAGCGCGGACATCGTGCTCATCGACTTCCACATGCCGGGGCTCGACGGCGGCGAGGTGCTCCGGCGCCTGCGGTCGCTGTTGCCCAAGGGCAAGCGCCCGTTCTTCTACCTGTACACGAGCGATCGCTCGCTGAGCGGCGAGTACCGCCGGTTGGGGTTCGACGGGCAGGTCATCCTGAAGGGCAGCACCGAAGCGCTGCTGCGTCAGCTCGCGGCCGCGTGTCGTGCGGTCGCGCTGCGACGGATGCGACCCGCGAGCTGACGTGGAACGCGGGGCTCCACGCATCGGACGACGCCGCGCACTCGGCTGGATCGCCGGTGCGGGCCTCGTCCCCGCGTCGATTCCCCGGCTCGTCCGGGCCGACGAGCCCGACGTGCCCGTCGGCACGCAGATGGATCTGGTCGCGAAGGTCGTGAAATACGACCGCAACGCGGACGCGCGCATGGGCGGCACGTGCCGGGCGCTCGTGCTGCGGCGCGACGGCGACGGCGGCTCCAGGCGCGTCGCGGCCCAGGTCTCCACGGCGTTGGCGGAGCTCGGAGAGATCGCCGGCGCCGAGGTGCAGGTCACCGAGCACGCCTACGAGGACGCGGCGAAGCTCGCGGAGCTGTGTGCGGCCCGGTCGATCGGCTTGATGTTCGTGACTCCGGGCTTCTCCGACGAGGTCGTCGCGATCAGTCGCGCACTCGTCGACATGGACCTCATCACGATCGCCATGCTCCCTCGCGACGTACCGCCGGGCATCGTCCTCGGGTTCGCACTGGAGTCGTCGCGACCGTCCATCCTCGTGAATCTGACCCAGGCGCGGCGACAGAACGTGGACTTCAGCGCGCGCCTGCTCGCGTTGGCAAAGGTGGTGGGTTGATGTCTCGAGCACGACGAGCGTTCGCGCTCTCCGCTGCCGTCCTGGCCGTGCCCGCGTCGGCGCTCGCGGCCCCGGCTGCCGCGCCGGACCCGGTCGAGGACGCGCCGATCGACCCCGAGCTCGCGGAGCTGCTCGACGAGCCCATCGCGAGCACGGCCTCGAAGCGAAGCGAGCCCATCAGCGCGGCCCCGGCCACCGTCTTCACGATCACCGCGGAGGAGATGCGCCTGCACGGGTTGCGCACGGTCGAGGAGGCGATCGCGTACCTCGGCAACAGCATGGTCGTGAACGCGCCCTACGGCGACATGTCCGCGCGCGGGCTCGCGTTGGACGACGACGGCAACCACTTCCTGCTGCTCGTGAACGGCCACGTCCGCAACAACGTGTGGGGCGGCTGGCAGCGCACGAACCGACAGCTCGGCGTGCCGCTGGAGATGATCGAGCGCGTGGAGATCAGCCTCGGGCCCGGTTCGGTGCTGTACGGCACGAGTGCGATGTTCGGCGTGATCAACGTCGTGACGAAGCAACCAGCCGCGAACGAAGGAATCCACGCCTCGGTCACCGGCGCGGTGTCCCCTCCCGTCGGCGAGGGCGGACAGCTGCGCACGGTCGGCAACGGTTACCAAGCGGGCCACGATGCGCGCGTGTCGTTCGGCTGGGCGGTGCCGTTCAGCGCGCTTCGCCGCGGCGGCGGCTGGTCGTTCCAAGTGGAGGCGTACGACGGAGCCGATCCGTCGACGCACTTCGGACCGCAAGAGGCCACCTACGATCCGGGACTCTACGTCGCGAGGCCGGGCGTGTGGGGCGGCATCTCGCGCCGCAAGAACCGCGGCGTCGGTGGGCTCACGTCGCTGCGCCTCGGTCGCTTCGAGATCGACCTCGGTGCGAACGTCGACGATCAGTACGATCCGTTCGAGTACGACACCGATTTCGGCGACCCCGGCAATCACACGGTGAACCTCCGCATGTTCGCCGACGTCCGCCACTTCGCCGACCTGGGCAAGCACGTGCAGCTGAAGAGCCGCGCGTACGCGGACGGCGGGCGCTGGGACGCGAACTGGATCTACAGCGATCCCGCGTGGTGCCCGGGGCTGTCGTCGCGTTGTCGCAACACCGAGCTCATCCGCGAGGCGCGAGCCGGCGTGGAGGAGCAAGTCACCGTGGACTGGCTGCTCGACGGGCGCCTCGTCACGCTGGCCGGTGCGGACGGCCGCGCGAACTGGCTCGCCGATCGCGTGGGGCTCACGGAGATCTCGACCGGCCGTCGGACGCCGTACGAGCTGCTCGACTCGAATCGCGTGACCGGGGCGGGCGCGCTCTACATCGAGCAGAGCTGGTGGCCGGTCGAGCGCATCGCGCTCGACGGCGGCGTGCGCTTCGACATCGATCAGACGTTCGGATGGCACCTCTCTCCGCGCGCGGCGATCACCGTGCTGCCGTGGCGGCTGGCGAACATCAAGCTCCTCTTTTCCGAGGCCTTCCGTGCGCCGGGGATCGGCGAGCTCGAGTACCGCGATCCACTGTCGTACCTGAAGGCCGACGGGCTGGATGCCGAGGTCGTGCGCTCGCTCGAGCTCACCGGCGAGCAGCGATTCCCGGGCGGGCGCGGCTCGGTGCGAGTGGGCGGGTTCTACAGCTGGTGGCGGGATCTGATCGGTCTCGGGCCGATCTCGCAGGACCGCTTCGAGCGCGCCATCGCCGACGGCGACCTGAACCCCGACGCGGATCCGGCGTACGTCGTGCAGTACCAGAACCACGGCCGCATCCAGAGCTTCGGTGGCTTCGCGGCGCTGCAGGCCCACACGCTCGAGCGCGACATCCAGTTCGGGGTCAACGTCGGCGTCGCACAAGCGATGGATCGCGAGGGCTACCGAGTGACGCGACCGCTCGCGCTCTACCCGACGTTCATGGGCAACGCGCGGCTCGCCTGGGTCCCACCGGATCCGATCCCGAGCCTCGGTGTCGCTGCGTTCTACAACTCGCGCAAGCGCACGTACGAGGACGTGAACGGTGCATTCACGAACCCGCTCCGCTCGCCGCACCACGTGCAGTGGCGCGCCACGTTGGACGGTGCGGTCCCGCGGACGCACGGGTTGCGCTACGGCGTGACGTTCGATCACTCGTTCACACGGCACGGCGCCTACCTGGTCGGACCCAACCGATCCTCGGACACGCCCGCGTGGCGCGGCGAGCTCTATCCGCTCTCGCAGCTCACCGTGATCGGATCGCTGCGCTACGACTTCTCGCTCGTGAAGGCGAAGGAGCGGCGCCGCGAGAGGCAGCGCCCCGCAGCGCGACCGCAACCGTGACGTGCAACGGACAGGCGGCGGTCGTCACGATCGGCGCCATCGACGGGCCCGTGCAGTGCTAGAGTCGTCGGCCTTGGACGGCTCCGCGCAGACGCCCTCGCCGCCGCCCGACGACCCTGCGGCGTTGCTCGCCCGCGTGCTCGAGGTCGTGCGCAGCGTCGTGGTCGACGTCAGCGACGGCCGCGGCGTCGGGCGGCTCGGGCCCGACAGCTCGTTCGAGCGCGAGCTCGGGCTCGGCAGCCTCGAGCGCGTCGAGCTGGCCGTGCGAGCCGAGCGCGAGTTCGGCGTGCGCTTGCCCGAGGAGGCGTTCGGCAGCGCCGACACGCCGCGCCAGCTGCTCGCGATCGTGCAGGAGCGGCGCGCGGGTGCGGGTCGGGCCCCGGCGGCGCGCGTCCTCGTGGACCGCGCGAGCGTGTTGCCGCAGACGACGCCTGCACCGCGGCCGCACGACGCCGCGACGCTCGTCGAGCTGCTCGAGTACCACGTGAGGATGCAGCCGGATCGCGTCCACGTCGTGCTCGAGGACGACGAGGGCGCGGTCACGCCGATCACGTACCGCGCGCTGCATCGCGCCGCGAACGCGGTGGCGCGCTCGTTGCGAACGCTCGGGCTGGAGCGCGGGCGCACCGTGGCGATCATGCTGCCCACCGGGCTCGGCTACTTCGCGTCGTTCATGGGCGCGCTCCTGGCCGGCGGCGTGCCGGTCCCGCTCTATCCCCCGATGCGACTCGATCGGATCACCGAGTACGTCGCACGCTGCACCGGCATCCTCGACAACGCACAGGCGCAGGTGCTCGTCACCTTCGATCGTGCGGCGCGACTCGCCGACATCGCGCGCGATCGCGTCGCGTCGATCGAGCACGTCGTGTCGGTCGACACGCTGCTCGCCGCCGTCGACGACTTCGACGACGGATCCGGGCGCGTGGCCGTGGGGCCCGAGGACACCGCGATCGTCCAGTACACGTCCGGCAGCACGGGCGACCCCAAGGGCGTCGAGCTCACGCACGCGGCCGTCCTCGCGAACATCCGCGCGGCGGCCGAGGGCTGCGCGCTCGTGGACGACGACGTGCTCGTCAGCTGGTTGCCGCTCTATCACGACATGGGTCTCATCGCGGGCTGGCTGATGCCGCTGTTCGCCGGCGTGCCCACCGTGGTGATGTCGCCGCTCGCGTTCCTGTCGCGCCCGATCCGGTGGCTGCGCGCGCTCTCGGACTATCGCGCGACGTGCTCGGTCGCGCCGAACTTCGCGTTCGATCTGTGCACGAAGCGCATCGACGACGCGGAGCTCGCCACGCTCGACCTCCACCGCGTGCGCGCCATCCTCAACGGCGCCGAGCCCATCCTGCCCACGACGCTCGAGCGCTTCGCCACGCGCTTCGCCGCCGCCGGCCTGCGTCGCGAGGTGCTCTTCTGCGCGTACGGCCTCGCCGAGAACATGGTGGCCGTCACGTTCCCGCCGGTGTTGCGAGCGCCGCGGATCGATCGCATCGAGCGCGTGACGTTCGAGGCCGAAGGCAGGGCGGTGCCGGTGCGCGACGGCGCCGACGCGCTCGAGTTCGTTTGCGTGGGCTCGGCGGTGCCCGGGCACGAGATCCAGGTGGTCGACGACGACGAGCGTCCCGTGCCGGAGCGGCAGCGCGGCACGGTGCGGTTCCGCGGGCCGTCCACGTTCAAGGGCTACCATCGGCGGCCCGATGCGACCGCGGCGGTGAAGCGCGCGGACGGCTGGGTCGACACCGGCGATCTCGGGTACCTCGCCGATGGCGAGCTGTTCATCGTCGGCCGCGTCAAGGACATCATCATCAAGGGCGGGCGCAACTACTACCCGCACGAGATCGAGGAAGCGGCGGCCACCGTCGCGGGCATCCGACAGGGCTGCGTCGTCGCGTTCGCGGTGCGCGACGAGTCGGTGGGCACCGAGCAGATCGTCGTGGTCGCCGAGACGCGTGAGAAGGATCCCCTCTCGCGCGAGATGCTGGTGGGGCTCGTCGTCGAGGCCGTGGCGGGGCGCATCGGCGTGCCGCCGGATCGCGTCGTGCTCGTGGGGCCGGGCGCGGTGCCGAAGACGTCGAGCGGTAAGGTGCAGCGCGCCGCGTGTCGCGTCCTCTTCGAGGCGGACGAGCTCGAGCGCCGGCGTCCGTCCGCGGCGCGGCAGGCCGCGGGGTTGCTCGTGGGCGGCTTGCCGGCGCGCGTGGGGCAGTGGGCGCGCGCGGTCGGGCGCGCGCTCTTCGGCACGTACGCGGCGCTCACGCTCGCCGGCTGGTGCCTCTTCGCGCTGGTCGTGCTCCGCGTCGTGCCGGCCGGGCGCATCGCGCAACGGATCGCCCACGTCGCGGCGCGGCTCGCGATGACGCTCGCCGGCCTGCGTCCGCGGGTGAACGGGATCGAGCGCGTGCCCGCGTCCGCGGCGATCCTCGCCGCGAACCACGGCGGCTACCTCGACGTCTTGATCTGCACGGCCGCGCTGCCGCCGGACGTGCGGTTCGTGATCAAGGGCGAGTTGCGGGATGTCGCCCTCGTCGGCACGGTGTTGCGCCGCCTCGGTCACGTGTTCATCGACCGCCGCGACGCGGCGCGATCGCTGACGGATCTCGACGCCGTCGTCGAGCTGTTGCGCGCGGGCAAGCGCGTCCTCGTGTTCCCCGAGGGCACGTTCTCGCGCGAGGTCGGCATGCGCCCGTTCAAGCTCGGCGCGTTCCGACTCGCCGGCGACACCGATGCGCCGATCGTGCCGGTCGCGATCCGTGGCTCCCGCAAGGCGCTGCGCGACGGCACGTGGCTGCCCCGCCGCGTCGCGATCGGCGTGGAGGTCCTCGACCCGATCGCACCGGACGGGCACGAGATCGCCGACCTCGTGCGCCTGCGCGACCGCACCGCGGAAGCGATCGCGGCGAAGATCGACGAGCCGCGCCTCTACGCTGCCGCGATCGGCATCGGTGGCACCTGAGCACCCGCGTTCCGACCGGCCGCGTTACGCTCGTCCTCGTGCGCGCATGGATCCTCGCGCTGCTCTCGCTCGCCACCTGCGTGCGCAAGTCGGAGTCGACGACGCCGCCTGCGTCGCCCGTCGCGAGCACGCCGGTCGCGACGCCGGCCACCACCCCCTCGGGTTGGTGGTGCTACACGGGCCGGTACCCGGATGCGTCGCGCACGAGCAGCCGGTGCATGCGCGCGCAGGACGAGTGCAATCGCTGGCGCGCCGACGTGGAGAGCGACGGCTACGAGGCGGAAACGGAGCAGTGCTTCCGGCTCGAGGTCGCGCACTGCACCGCGTTCCCCACCGGGGCCGAGCTCTGCCGCGCGAACGCGGAGCACTGCGAGGCGGCCCGGAAGATCTTCTCCGGTCGACCGGGCCGGCCCGCGGAAGTGCCGGCCTGTGCCGAGCGGCCCTGACGGGTCTCAGCTCGAGCGTCCCACCAGCGCCGCGACGAGCTCGCGCAGCTCGCTCGGGCGGAACGGCTTGTCCATGCGTGGCACGGGCAGCATCTCGAGCTGCCGTGCCGTTTGCGCATCGATCGCGCCACCCGTGAGGAACATGAACGAGGACGCCAGGGCAGGGAACTGCGCCCGCGTCCACTGGAACATCTCGACGCCACCCACGCCGGGCATCACGACGTCGCACACCACCGCGTCGAACGTCGCGCCCTTGCGCAGCAGCTCGATCGCCTCGGGCGCCGACGCCACGGCCACGACGTCGTGCTCGCGGCCGAGCACGCGCGTGATCACCTGGGCGACGAGCGCGTCGTCGTCGAGCACGAGGATCTTGCCGCGCCGCCCGGGCCCGAGCATCGGGAGGGGAGCTCGTCGCGGCTGCAGACGGATCGCGCGCGCGGCCGGCAGCCGCACGACCACCACATCGCCGTGCTCGCGCGGCTCGATCGTGAGCGCGCCGCGGAGGTCCGCGACGATCCCTTCGCACGTCGCGATGACGGACCGCTTCGCCTTCGCGGCGCTGCGCGACGCGACCGGCGTGCCGTTCGGACCCCCGTCCGTGGGCGTGCCCGTCGTGGAGATGCGCACGATTGCGCCGCCGTCGACGTCGGTGCCGCCGCGGATCCCGATCTCCTGACCCGCGACGTCGCCCAGTCGGACCGCCATGGCGGCGCGCGTGACGAGCTCGAGGAACACCTGACCGAGGCGGGCCTCGTCGGCCTCGACGCGCGGCATCGGGTCGATCTCGAGCCGCAGGCGCGCGCGTGGCCGCCACTGCCGCTCGGTGGTGCCGGCGGCCCACCGCAGCACGTCGGCGAGATCGACGGACTCGGTGATCGACTCGTCGGATCCGAACATGCGCAGCCGGCCGACGACGCGCTGGATCGTGCTCACTCCGGCCGATGCATCGGCGAGCGCGCGGGGCGAGTCGCCGACGAGGTCGTCGTGGATGCCCCGCGCGCTGCAGAACTCGGCGACCTGCCCGATCTGGTCGGTGACGTACGCGAGGTTGGCACCCACCACCGTGAGCGCATTGTTCACGTCGTGGCCGATCGCCCGCGAGTTGCGGGCCAGAGCCGCCATGCGGTCGGCGATCTCGAGATCGCGGGCGGCTCGACGCTGCTCGGTGACGTCGGTGATCGCCAACACCGCGCCGCGCAGCTCGTCGTCGCGGAGGATGGGCGACACACTCTGCGCGACGTGACGGGTCGCGCCCGAGCGCGTGACGAGCGTGGCCGCCTCGACGCGGCACGGCGTGCGGCCCCACAGCGCCTCGAGCAGCACCGCAGGCAGCGGTGCCCCGGTCGACTCGTCGCGCAGCTCGACGACCTCGGCGATCGATCGCCCACCCGCGTCCGCGAGCGTCCACCCGACGAGGCGTTCCGCGGCTGCATTCATGAACGTGACGTGGAGCGTCTCGTCGGTCGCGATCACCGCATCGCCGATGCACGACAGCACCGCGGCGAGCTGCTGCTCGTGCTCGCGCGCGCGTCGAGCCATGCGCTCCGCGTGCGCGCGATGCAGCTCGATCTCGACGAGGCTGAACAGGTCGGCACGCTTGAACGGCTTGAGGAGCAGCCGGCCGGGAGCGCTCCGCTTCGTGCGCTCGATCGTGTCGGCGTCGCCGTACGCGGTGAGGTAAGCGATCGCGACGTCTTGCTGCGCGCGCAGGCGTTCGGCCGTCTCGATGCCGTCGATCTCGCCCTGCAGGTGCACGTCCATCAGGACGAGGTCGGGCCGATTCGCGGCGGCGACCATGAGCGCGTCCTCGCCGGACGAAGCGACGCCGACGACGTCGAAGCCGTAGTCTTCCAGCGTGCGGCGGATGTCGAGGGCGATGAGGCCTTCGTCTT
The DNA here is from genome assembly GCA_964468635.1 of uncultured Nannocystaceae bacterium. Classification (GTDB taxonomy): domain Bacteria; phylum Myxococcota_A; class Polyangia; order Nannocystales; family Nannocystaceae; genus Xiheibacterium. The sequence goes on along the minus strand of CAYXVR010000067.1, from coordinate 2,418 downwards.
CGACGACGAGGACTCTCCCACGGGGTGCGGCGGAAGCCATGGAGCTCATGTGTCGCGCTCTCCTGCGGCGATCGGTGTCGACCGGACGACGTCCGATCCATACTTGGGCAGGTGCACGCGCGCATCAAGGGTCTCGATGCCCCCATGCGCGTCGGATCGATTCCACGACGTTGCAGCGCCGGCCCGAATCGGGCCTGTCAGCCCTGATCCTCGGCGAGCACGACCAATCGATCGCCGGGCTTGGGCGCAAACGGACGCGTGCGGTCGGTGGGATTCAGTACGAGGCCGTGCTTCTTCGCCGGATCGGGGTCGTAGATCTGCAGCCCGAGTGCGAGCTCTCCGCGCGCTTTCGCAGCGAGGATCATGAACTCGAACGTGACGACCTGGCCCGAGCCGACGAAGCCCGGCGGCAGGTACAGCTCCAGCGGCTTCACGTAGATCTCGCTGCCCTCCGAGCGCACGAGGTCCTCGAACACCGCGTGCGCACGCGGCTCGAACGTGATCTGTGCGAGCACCATCGAGATCATTTCGTTCGAGATGACGATGTCGTTGATCTGGGTGGTCGCGGCGAGCTCGCGATTCTTGGGGTCGAGGATCTCGCTGCACACGCGCTGGTGGTACAGCCCGGAGCGCATGCGAGCGTCCCGCAAGAGCAAGAGCGCGATGATCGCCCGCGTGTCGGCGTCCTCGGCATCCGAGGCGCTCACGACGTCTCCGAGCACCATGACGAGTGGATAGCGATCCGGCTGCAGCTGCTCCATCAGTGCACGGCTCGTGAACTGGCCCTCGATGTGGCGCAGGGCGAGGCTGGCGACCTCGCCGACGTGCTCGCGGATCGCCGCCTCGCGATCGGCGGTGGGCAGCGCGTTCACGAGGGTGAGCGTGGAGCCCGGCGCGACGTAGTCGTCGAACTCCTTGATGATGGGGAAGATCTTCGGGTTCCACCCGAGCACGAGCAGGTGCTCCACGGACTTGGCGTCGCCCGCGTCGATCGGGGGAATGTGCGCCGGCGACAGCGGGCCGGAGTACGGGCTGTGGACGATACGCTCGTCCTCCGCGAGCACGAGCAGCTCCTCGTCGGGCGCGACGACGTGATCCGCCGGAGGGTTGAGCGTGTGGCCGCTGCCGTCGGCCTTCGCGATGCCGGCGACGAGCCCCGCGGGGAAGTCGAGCAAGAGGTCGCCGAAACGCCGCCCCACCGTCTGGGGGAAGTGCTTGAAGTGGAACTCGTTGCCCTCGAAGCGGAACAGCTCGTCGTACACCGACGCGAGCCCGCTGATGCGCGCCGTCTGCAGGATGACCTTCGAGATCATCTCGTCGGTCTTCACCACCCGGGCCTTGCCGTTGCTGGCGATGACCGCGAGCTCCTGGTTGTGGGCCTGCATCACTTCGGCGGTGACGCGCAGCTCGTCACGGCGGCCGACGAGATCCGGGTGGTTGAAGATCGCCATGAGCGTCTTCATCACGCGCGCGTCGGCCTTGTCGGGCTCGCTCGTGTCGCCCTCGTCCACCAGCACGACCACGGCGCGGGCCTTGCCGATCGCGATCTTCGCGAGGTGCGGCATCGTCACCGAGCTGCCGGAGCGCACCACGATGCGGGTGCGGTCGCGATACTGGATCTTGTCCTGGAGGTCGGCCTCCATGTCGATCTTGTCGCGCTCGGCCATCACGACGACGGTGATCCGGCCCTGCAGGGCATAGGCCTCGGCGAGTTGATCGATGACGGAGAAGATCTTCTCGCTCCACCCGAGCACGACGAAGTGGTTCTTCTCGACGACGGGCGCGCCCGTGCGGCGGATCTGATCCAGTGCGGCCGAGAAGTTGCCGGCGAGCGCCGAGATCAGCAGGCCCGCGACGACGACGCCGAGCACGGTGACGAGCACCGAGATCAGGCGGTTCACGTAGCCGGCGTCGTCCACGAAGGTGCCGGAGTCCAGCACACGACCGAAGTAGTACCAGCCGGTCTCGACGACGCGCGCGAAGATGCCTTGATCGGAGCGCTCGGGGCCGATGCCGAGCACGAGCCCGACGAGCGTGAACAGCAC
>CAYXVR010000067.1:0-363 GCA_964468635.1 uncultured Nannocystaceae bacterium | reverse complement strand
CGAAGAAGTTGCCGATCAGGCCCCAGATCGTGACCATCGTCGTCGACACCGTGCGCGACACACCCAGGCTCTCCTCGAAGAACGCCTTGGTCGGCTGCAGCATCGACAGCGAGCTGGTGATCGCGGCCAGGAACAGGAGCTGCTTGCCCGCACCACCGCCGATGAATCCGTCGAGGCGGTACCGCAGCTTCGCGCGGAAGGAGTCGTTCGCCATCGCCGATCATCGTGTAGGAGCAAGCCGGATGCCAGCGAGCGCCGTCGCTGTTCGGCGGTTCGCATGGGGGCGCGCTGCCCCACTCGGGCAGTCGTGCGCGCGGACGCGCCCGACTCGGGCAGGTCTTCGCCGCGTGGTATCGTTCGATC
>CAYXVR010000066.1:13622-48182 GCA_964468635.1 uncultured Nannocystaceae bacterium | reverse complement strand
GATACCGCCTCCGCCCGCTGCGAAGCTGCCCCCCAACAGCGCGACCCAAAAACCTATGAAACGCGAACGCAAACGCTAACGCGAACGCAAACGCGAACGCTCAACGCTCAACGCTCAACGCTCAACGCTAACGCTGAACGCTCAACGCTCAGCGCTCAGCGCGTTCTAAGCGTCTCGCCGGATGAGCTCGAGCGCATCCATCCCACACCGCGCCGCCCCCGAGAACGCGAGCCCCATCCGCGCCTGCGTTGGCGCATTCCAAGCCACGCGCGCCCGGAACACGACGAGCGGCCCCTCGTCTTCACGCTCGAGATCGACGACCAGCCAACACGGATCGCCCACCTGGAAGCGCCGCTCGGGACAGCTGACCTGCGCCCCCCCTGCCCCCACGTCCTTCAGCTCCACCGCCAACGTCGATACCGCGCGGCCCGACAAGCTGCCGAGCCACGCCGGCACGTCGCACGCGAAGCGATGATAGCGACGCAGGTGCTCGAGCGCCCGCTGCGTCACCGAGTGTCGATGCATGCGCTCGTCGAGCTCGCGCAATCGATCGGCCGACTCGCGCGCCAACGGCTCGCCGCGCACCGCCTGCATCCGCAGCGTGCGGTAGTGGAACACGTCGCGGATCAGCTCCTTGCTGTCGCGCGGCTCGCTCGCGACCTCGTCGTCGTCCGCGAGCATCTCGTGCACGAAGCGCTCGTCGTCGGGCATCGCCGGCACGTACTGCATCGTGCGCGTGCCCGACGTCGCCGCCTCGGGATCGACGGCGCTCGGCGTCCAGCGCTGGGCCGGTCGCGTGCGCGCAGTCGAGCGCGCCACCGACCCGCCGTTCACGACCGCGCGCGTGGACAGCGGGGGAACGACGAGACCGCTGTCCACCGCGACCACCGGCGCGCACGGCATCACGATGGACTCGATCGGCGCGATGATCGGCTCGGGCGCCGCGAGGCGCCGCGTGTCCGGCATCTCCGCGACCTCCGGCACGCCCGGGTCGAGCCGCAGCGTGGGCCGCAACGCCCGGATGCCGCGCTCGACGGGCGGGCGCTGCGGGCGCGGCGGATCGCCCACGTCCTCGTAACGAAGCATGACACCCGCGATGCGGATCAGATCGCCGTCGCGCAACACATGACGATCGACGCGCTGATCCCCGACCAACGTGCCCGACGTGCTCGCGAGATCGACGAGCACGGCGACGCCGCGATCGTCGCATTCGATGCGCGCGTGTCGACGCGACACGTGCGGATCGAGCAGCTGCAGATCGGCATCGGGCGCGCGCCCGATCGTGAGCCGCGGACCGACGACGACCAGCGTCGACGAGCCCCCCAAGGCGCGCAGCATGCCCGGCATCTCAGAACGTTAAACGCCGTTTGCCGGGCGTTCGTCCAGGGGGGTGCGACACGCTCGGATCCGCTCGCGGCCGTTCGATCCGGAGGTGTGAGCACGGGCGAGGACGGAGGCGTCGCAGCGTGCGATCACCCGCGAACGAGATCACTCCGGCGACAGATTTGACAGGGCTCGGGCACGACCCGCGCCTCGATGCGCGTCGTGATCCGTGGGTGGGTTCACGCCCCCTGGCGGGGCTGGCGGCGATCTACACCGCGGACTCCGATCGGCGCTGTATCGTGACCTTGTGACGCCGAGACTACGTACCTGGGCACTGCCCCTCCTCGGATGCGTCGTCGCGTGCTTCGATCCGACGGACACGCCGTCGCCGGGCGACGGCACCGGCTCGTCGGGGACGCTGGGCACGTCGAGCGCGTCGGCGGACGACGACGGCTCGACCACGGGCGTTGCGGACACCTCGACGGGCGGAGGCGGCTCGACGAGCGACGGCGATTCGGCCACGACGACCGCAACCACCGCCGCCGACGAGTCGAGCACCACCGGCGTCTCGTGCGTCGCCGGCCGTGACATGTGTGTCATCGACGAGGACTGCCCGGTGGGCACGTGCGTCGATTGCCAGTGCGTCTACGACTACGGCCCCTGCGACGCGCAGCCGTGCGAATGCGTGCCGCCGGCGAACAGCGTCTGCTTCGAGGGCGGTTGCTTCTGCTACGTGCCGTGTCCGGGCACGAGCAGCACCGAGTGTCCGGTGCCTTCGGCGGCGAGCGCAGTCCCGGTCTGCGCCGCGAACGAGATGATGGAGTACTCGTGCGCGCTCACCTGCGGCCTCACCGAGGACTGCCCCCGAGGCATGTCCTGCGTGACCGTGCCGGACGGGGTGGGCGTGCCCCTGTGGGACAACTCCGTCTGCGTGTTCCCGTCCTGACGGGCGCTCACGCGGGTCGCCACTGCTCCCACTCGGGCGCGCCCGCGAACAACAAGCCGTAGCGATCCGCGTCGGACGTGACGATGCGCCCGGTGAGCACGATGGTGCGCGGCCGCGTGCCGACCACGAGATCGACCACGAGCCACGCGAGCTCGCCGAGCACGAGCGGAACGCCGGCCTGGACGCACGCACCACCGGCGCCGAGATCGACGACGGTCACGCGCGTCGTGAGATCACCGAAGTGCGCCCCGTGGCGCAGGCGGGCCGGGAACGCGCACTTGAAGCGATAGAACTTGCGAGCCGTGCCGTTGGGATCCGGATCGTCCGTGCGCTGGTGGAGCCCGGCCTGCAACAGACCATAGCGCCGGATCTCGTCGTCGCTCAGCGCGTCGCCGCGCAGCGATCGCACCCGCAGCGCGCGGTACTCGAGGATGTCGCCGAGGATGTCGCCCTGGTACGTGCTGCCGTCCGCGTGACACGCCACGACGCGATGCCGCTCCGGTCCCGGCTCGGCGATCGACGGGCTCGTCGGACTCGACGGCGGCCGCTTCGCCTCGTCGCCCTTGCGCGGCGCGGGCAGGTCGAGCTGCCAGTGGTCGACGGTGCGTCGGTGCGTCTCCACCCCGAACACCTTCACCGCGAAGACCGCGGACGACGACGCGAGATCGTCGTCCTCCTCCTCGACCTCCTCGTACACGAAGCGCGCGCGCATGATCCGGATCTCGTCGCCGTTCGCGAGCCGATGCCGGACGATGCGCTTCTCGCCGATGAACGTGCCGTTGTTGCTCGCGAGGTCCACGAGCACCGCGTTGCCCGACGCATCCTCGAGCACCTGCGCGTGCTGACGCGACACGCCGTCGTGGAGGATCTGGATGTCCGAGTCGCTCGCGCGGCCGAGCCGGGTGCGGCCGTGCACGACGAACACGGCTCCGGCCAGCGGGCCCTCGATCGCGCGGATCTGTCGGCGGATGGTCAAACGGGCCCGTCAGTCTATCAAATCGGGCTCGGGCGTCGCGCCTCGCTCACGCATGCGACTCGACAGCCGCGCGGGCACGTGCAGGCCGGGGTATCGCGCGGCGTACGGCAGACCGATGTCGAGATCGCCCGCGAGCACCTCGTCCTGCTTGCGCCACCAGAACTCGGGGGTGAGCAGATCGGCGTGGTGGTGGAGGAACGCGTCGCGCAATCGCGGCTCCCGCGGAACGATGAAAGGCGCCCACTCCTCCGGGAACACGTCGGTGTCCGACGTGGCGTAGAAGGCCTGATCGGACAGCTCGTCCTCGTACGACACCGCCTTGGGCACGCGTCGGAACTTGCACTGCCGCAGCCCGCAGATCTCGTCGTAGTCGTACAGCACGAGCCGCCCGTGGCGCGTGACACCGAAGTTCTTCCACAACAGATCGCCGGCGAAGATGTCGTTGGCCGCGAGCTCCTTGATCGCCTGGCCGTAGTCGACGATGGCGCGCTCGGCCTCGCTCGCCGAGCACTGCACGAGGTGGATGTTCAGCGGCGTCATCTTCTCCTCGATGTAGAGGTGCGAGATCGTCACGCGATCGCCCTCGATGCGCACGCCCGAGCCCGCCTTGTCCACGAGGGTCGCGAGGCACTCCGGGGTGAACCGCGTGCGATCGAACGCGAGGTGCTCGAACTCTTGCGTGTCGGCCAAGCGGCCGACGCGGCTCCCGCGGAACACGTCGCGATACGACCGCAAGATGCCCTCGCGCGTCGCCCCCGGCTTGTCGAAGCGATCGCGGATCAGCTTGAAGACGTTGCGATACGACGACGTCGTGAACACCGTCATCACGAGCCCGGGGATGCCGGGCGCCATGATGAACGGGTCCTCCGTGTGCTCGAGGTGCTCGACGAGCTCGCGATAGATGAGCGTCTTGCCGTGGCGGTGGTGGGCGATCGCGATGTACAGCTCGGATTCCGTGAGCTGAGGCATCAGCGAGCCGAGGAACCGCACGAGGTCGGCCGGCTTGTGCACGTCGACGAAGAAGTACGAGTGGGTCGAGCTGAACACCTGCAGCATGGCCTCGCGATCGAACATCGCGCCGTCCACCACTGCGCCCGCGTGGGTGGGCTGCACCGCGATGAGCACGGGGCGTTCCCGACCGTCGCGGCACATGCGGGCCACGATGTAGCCCTCGCGCGCGCGGAAGAACAACGGCTTGAGCACGTCGATGAAGTCGAAGCGCGGCGCCTGCGATTCCGACCGACATACCTCGACGAAGCGACGCGCCAGCCACTGCGCGTCGCTCTTCAGGTCGCGCCAGCGGATCGCCGGCCGCGGATGCGAGAGCACCGCCTCGAACAGCTCGTCGAGATCCTCGCGGAACCGCAGGCGCCGGAACTGGCCGGGCAACGCCTCGCCGTGCAGCGCGTCGAACTCGCTGTCGAGGAACTCGATCTCGCGATTCACACCGACGGTGCGGAAGATCTTGCGGGTGATCGCGTTGAAGAACGTCTCGGCCACCTCGAACTCGATGCGCTCGAGGATGAGCTCTGCATAGGCGCGATGGGCCTCGCGCCACAGCGCGGTGTCCTGCGGGTGGCTCGTCGTGATGGGGCGCAGCGCGGCGAGCGTGAGCCCGACGTATTGCTGGTAGAGATCGATGCGGCGGTGCGAGTACTCCTGCACCTTCACCCAGTCGAGCGCATCGAACCACTGCCGACACTCCCGCGTGAGCCGCTTGAACTCAGCGTAGAACGTGTAGAAGCCCTCGTGGATGATCCGGGCGATCGAGTCGGCGGGGGTCTCGTCGTCCACGCGGATCCCGTTCAGACGTGCGCGGTGACGACCTTCGCCAGATACGCCTGCTCGACCGCGTCCACCGTGTAGCCCACCTCGCGCAGGCCCGCCGCCAGGTCGTCGCCGAGGTAGTCGCGATAGAACGGCTCGTGCATCTCGCTCGCGAAGCGCTCGACGAAGTACGAGATATTGCGCGCATCCTCGCGCTGGACGGAGTCGACGACCACGAACGTGCCGCCGGGACGCAGCACGCGGGCCACCTCGGTCCACACGCGCCGCCGCGCATTGCGGGGCAGCTCGTGGAACAGGAACACGCTCACGACCGCGTCCACGCTCCCATCCGGCAGTGGAAGTGCTTCGGCGTTGCCGGCCACGAGCTCGACCGCGGGGCCGCCCGCGAGCACGTCGCGCGCGACCGAGAGGTAGTACGGGCTGAGGTCGACGCCGAGCAGCTCGGCCTGCGGGAGCGCGCGACGCAGCTGCGCGAGCGTGCGACCGGTGCCGCACGCGACGTCGAGGATCCGCGGCGCCTTCTCGTTCGCGAAGCGGCGCGCGAGCGGGACGAGGGCCTGACGGCGCATGACGTCGGCCGTGCCGCCGAACAGGAACTCCACGCCGACGTCGTACAGCTCGGCGGAGCGCCGGCTCAGGTAGCCGTCCGATTGCCAGTGGAACGTGCGCCGATAGTACGGCGGATACGCCGACAGATCGACGTCGGTCGGCAGGTCGCGCCAGTCGCCGCGCTTGAGCCGACGCAGCACTCGCGGCAGATCGCGCGCGAGCTCCGGCAGGCGACGGGCGTACTCGCCGTACGGCAGCTGGAACAACAGACCGCGCGGATACAGGCCCTCGCGCACGTTCGCGAGGTCGCGCTCGAGCAGCGCGGCATAGCGATCCTGCAGCTCCGCGAGCTCGTCGGCGCCGAACTCCTCGCGCGCACCCAAGAGCACGCGGCGCGCGATCCGCTGCGTCCACCCGCACGTGGTCACGAGCACGCGCTGCTGCAGCCGGTACGCGAGGTCGAGACCCGGGGCGAGCGCGGTCCTCATGCCCCCGGCAGTCTAGCAGGCGCGCCGCGGCCGGCTCACGGCAAAGGCTGCAGGCCGCGGCACTCGGGGCCGTCGCCGAGCGACTTCAACACGCGATCGATCTCGCCGCGCATCGCGTCGCTGGGCCAGCGCTGTCGCAGGAGCCGGTAGGCGCAGCGCGCCTCGTCGGTGCGACCCGACGCGCGCAAGAGGCGGCCGAGGTCGAAGAGCGCCGCGCGAGCGGGGCTGCTCTTCGGATAGCGACGCACGAGCTGGGAGAGCAGTCGGATCGTCTCGTCGCGACGGCCAGCCGCCATCGAACGCTCGGCGGCCCGCGCGAGCTCGGCCGCCGACGGCGGCGCGTCGTTCGTGGGCTTGGGCTGCTGCAACGGCGTCTCGGGCACCGCCACCACGGTGGGCTCGGGCGCGAGCACGGGCGCGACCCCGACGACCGGCTCGGGCTTCGGCTCGGGGGCGGGCGCGGGGATCTCCGCGTCGCCCTCGCTCGGCGGCGTGACGTCGTCGTGCACCGCAGCCGACGGCGTCGCGTCGTCGCGACGGTCGAGCAAGCGCGGACCGATCGAGACGAGCAGCGCCGCCGCGACAGCGCCGATGCCCGCCACGAAAAGCCACGTGCGCCGTCGACGATGCGCGTGCGCCTCGACCTGCTTCGACACCATGCTCGCCGTCGTGCGCAGCGTCGGCACGCGTTGATTGCGAGCGAGGTCGACGAGCTCGGCCAGCTCCGGTTGGACGACGACCGGATCGTCGTCGTGCACGCGCCACGGCCCGCTCATCCTGCTACCTCCGCACCGCGCCCGGGCGGCAGCGGCAGGCCGAGGATCTCGCACAGCATCTCCTCCGCACGGCGCGTTCGATACGACACGGTGCTCACCGGCACGCCGAGCGCCGCCGACGCGTCCTGCAGACTGAGATGCTCGATCGCGCGGGCCGAGAACGCCTCGCGGAACTTGTCGGGGAGCTGGCCGAGCGCGTCGTAGAAGCGCGCGAGTCGTTCCTGCGACTCGAGTCCCTCTTCCGGGGTCGTCGGCTCGTCGACGGGGAGTTGCGCGACGTGTTGCTCGCGTGCGTTGCGACGACGGCGGGCGTCCCACCAGTTGCGCACCTTGTTCGCCGCGATCGTGTACAGCCACGTCTCGAACTGCGCGTCGCGACGGAAGCCGGGCAACGCGGTGAACACCGCGATGAAGACCTCCTGCACGAGATCGTCGACACCGGCCGCGTCGCCCGTCATGCGCAGCACCTGACGCGCCACTCGCAGACGATGGCGATCGAACAGCTCTGCCTGCGCCGCCGCGTCGCCGCGCTGCGCGGCAGCGAGCACGGTCCCGGCGTCCGCTTGACGCGCGGAATTCACGGCGATGGAGAGTGTAACCGACACGGTCCTGGGGGTTGGACCGCGCCGGCTCGCCTCGATCCAATGCGGCCGGACCCGCGTCCGGAACCGGGCTCAACGGGGCGGGATCCGCAATCCGAGCTCGAGCCCCACCAGGAAACGCACGTGTCCCCAACGCAAGGAGGCGCCCGTCCCCTGGGCGCGCAGCGGCGGCTCGGTGATCTCGGCACCCACCCGCAGGCCGCCGTAGAACCACTTCGCGCGCACCTGCAACAGCGCCGCGAGCTCGGTCGCCGAGCTCCATCCGCGATCGCTGCTCGTGTGACGCGCCAACGCGAGGATGGCGTGCGGCACCACGGCACCGCCGAGCCACAGCGGCGTGCGCGGTAGATCATGACCGAGCGCCAGGCCTGCGCCGAAGCGGATGCCGTCGAGCACGAGACCGCCCTCGCTGGAGCGTGACCACGCCACCGATGCGAGCGGCTGAACGAGGCGACGTCCCCACAACGCACCGCCACGCAGCGTCGCACCGAAATCGGGATCCAGCGGCTGGCCCAGCCCCACGCGGCCGCCGATGGCGAGCCATCCTTCGGGCGGCGGACGCTTCGGTGGCGGCGGTGGTTTCGGCGGTGGCACGGGCTTCGGCGGTGGCTCCGGCGGCAGATACTCCTCGATCACGAGCGCGAGCGCGGCCGCGAGCTCGCGACTGCGATCCTCCGTGGTCTCGCCGGTGACGACGAACGTGCGCACGACGTCGTCGCCTCGTTTCGAGCGCAGCTGCACGACGACATCGTCACCCTCGAGCTCGTCGGCGATGGTGAGCTTCCAGTCGTCGGCCCGGCGCCCGAGCCGGACCTCGAGCCCGGCCGCGGTCGCGTCGGCGTCGAACCGATCGCTCGTGGAGACCACCGCAGGGGCGGCCACGAGCACGATCACGAGCGAGAGCGCGAACACGCGCCCTCCTTCTGCCATGCTCGTGACCGGCAACGCAACGAGATCGCGTCAGCCGGGCGGCGGCGGGAAGCAGCAACCGAGATAGCAGAAGTAGTCGACGGGGCAGTCCGGATTGTCCGTGCACGGCAAGTCGTCTGGACACTCGTTCTCGTCGCAGCCCTCGGGCGGCTCGGTCTCGCCGAAGCAGATCTCGCACATCTCGGGCTCGCACGGGTTGCCGCACTCCTCGATCTGCGAGGTGCACATCGTGCACGCCTCGAGGTTGTCGAGCGAGCAGTCGGGGCTGCCGTTCAGGAAGATGTCGACACAGCCCTCGTCACCGCACACGGTGCAGCAGCCGAAGCAGTCGCAGCCCGGCGGCACGTACTGCTCGCAGAACATGATGCACTCTTCGCTCTGGTTCGGCGGCGAGTTCTCGCAGTTGTTGCCGCCCGAATACTCGCACCCGATGAACTCGCCCGGGTTCGCCGGATCGCACTTCAGGCTCCAGATGCAGCCGTCGTCGCCCTGCCCGCTGTTGCCGTCGAAGAAACAGTCCTGCTTGCAGTCCATGTTGTCGCCGGGGATGCCGGTCTGGTACGTGGCCTCGTCGTCGTCGCACGGGCCGGTGCACTCCGGGTCGCCGAGATCGACGTGACCGTCCTCGTCGTTGTCCATCCCGTCACCGCACGCGTACACGGTGCCGCCACAGTCGACCGGATTGCCCGGGTCGTTGCCGGTGCCGCCGGTGTCGGCGCCCGTGTCGGCGCCGTCCGCCCCGGTGTCCGCGCCCGTCGTCGGTCCACCATCGTTGCCCGACTCGCCGGAGCCCGACGGTCCGGTCGCGCCGTCGTCGTCGTCGTCCGCACCGGTCGGCGCATCATCGCCGCTCGGCGACGAGGCGGAGATCGAGTCGATGCCGGACGTCGCGGTGGTGGAGTCGCCGCCACCTCCGCCGCCGGTGTCGACGGCACATGCGGTCAGGACGAAGCATGCACACAAGTAGGGAGGGACGAAGCGGGGGGACATCTCCCGCTTCGACGCTCGCACGCGTGCGATTTTCCGAGCGCGCGATCGAACTTCGATCAGCCGGGCGGCGGCGGGTAGCAGCAGCCGAGGTAGCAGAAGTAGTCGGTCGGGCAGTCGGGGTTGTCCATGCACGGCAGGTCGCTGAGGCACTCGTTCTCGCCGCAACCCTCCGGCGGCTCCGTCTCGCCGAAGCAGATCTCGCACTCCTCGGGCACGCACGGGTTGCCGCAGTCCTCGATCTGCGACGTGCACATCGTGCACGCCTCGAGGTTGTCGACGTTGCACTCCGGATCACCGTTCAGGAAGATGTCGACGCAGCCCTCGTCACCGCACACGGTGCAGCAGCCGAAGCAGTCGCAGCCCGGCGGCACGTACTGCTCGCAGAACATGATGCAGTCTTCGGACTGGTTCGGCGGCGAGTTCTCGCAGTTGTTGCCGCCCGAGTACTCGCAATTGATGAACTCGCCGGGATTCGCCGGATCGCACTTGAGGTCCCAGATGCAGCCGTCGTCGCCCTGCCCGCTGTTGCCGTCGAAGAAGCAGTCCTGCTTGCAGTCGACGTTGTCACCGGGGATGCCGGTCTGGTACGACGCCTCGTCGTTGTCGCACGGACCGGTGCACTCCGGGTCCATGAGGTCGACGAGGCCGTCCTCGTCGTTGTCCATCCCGTCGCCGCACGCCCAGATCTGTCCGCCGCAGTCGATCGGGTTGTTCGGGTCGTTGCCCGTCGTGCCCGACGATCCGCCGCTGTCGACCGAGTCGCTGCCGCTGCCGTCCTCGGGTGACGTCATCGTGCCGTCGGCGTCCTCGGTGCCGACGCTCGCGGTCATCGTGCCGGTCTCGTTCGTCTCGCTCGCCGTGTTCGACGTCGGGCTCGACGCGGTCACCGTGATGCCCGACGTGCCGGTCGTGTCGTCGCCTTCGTCACCGCTCATGGTCTCCTTGCCGCAACCAGCGAGGGAGAGCGCTCCGCACAACGGGATCAGGATCGAGCCGAAACGTCGCATCGTGGGTTGGACCGAGCGCATGCGGGGAATTCTAGCCACAGGCCGCGGAAACGAGGGTGTTCACCATGGGCCGCGTTACGTCCGACACGCGCGTCCGACGTGGGTCTTGGAATCGACGGGCGACGCCCGGTCCGAGGAGCCGTCATGAAGCCGCGAAACAACATGTGGATGTGGGCAATGCTGCTCGCCATCCCTGCGTGCCAGGACAAAGACCTCGACGCGGACGACAGCGCCGCGATGGGCGAAGCCTGCGATCCGTCGGGCGGCGAGGACGCCCCCGAGTGCGAAGCGGGGCTCGTGTGCGAGCAAGTCGATTCCGCCGATGGCTTCGTCTGCGGCGCGCCGCTCGAGATCCGCGGTCTCGTGATCGATGCGATGACGGAAGCGCCCATCGCCGACGCGCTCGTGGCCGCGCTCGACGAGACCGGCACGCCCGTCGGCGACAGCACGCGCTCCGACGCGAACGGCCACTATGTCCTACAGGTGCATGCGCGCCGTGATCCGTCCGGCGAGCTCGCCTCGGCGATCAAGTGGACGATGTTCTCCGCGGCGGTCGACTACGCGCCGTTCCCCGGCGGCATCCGCCCCGCGATCCCCGTCGACGCGACGGGCGCGATCGAGGAGACCGTGGAGGAGGACGACGACGAGCACACCATCCACGTGATCGAGAACATCACGACCACGATTGCGCTGCTCCACCTACCCGAGAGCGGCGGCTTCACCGTCGCCGGCACCGTCGGCGGCGAGGAACCGGGCGGCACCCTCGTCGTCGCCGAAGGCGGCGAAGGCGTCGGTCGCTACTCGATCGCCGATGCCTCGGGTCACTACGTGATCTTCAACGTGCCCACCGGTGCGGCGTCGATCCGTGGCTACCGCGTGGGCCTCGAGCTCGAGCCCACGAGCGCGACAGTGGCCGACGCCGATCTCGAGGCGGTCGACCTCGAGGTCGTGGCCGAAGGCGTGGACGAGCTCACCACGCTGTCGGGCAGCGTGAACATCGTGAACGCGCCGGGCGGCAGCGCGACGAGCGTCGTGCTCGTGCCCGTCTCCGTGTTCGACACGGTGCTCGAGCGCGGCCCGGTGCCGATGGGTCTGCGCGCTCCGTCGCCGCCGGAAGCCCCGACGGTCAGCAGTGCCTTCTCGATCCTCGGCGTGCCGAGCGGCACGTACAAGGCGCTCGCCGCGTTCGAGAACGACGGGCTCGTACGCGACCCCGACACGTCGATCGGCGGCACGAACCTGCAGGAGGTCACCGTGCCGCGCGGTGCGGGCACGACCGCGGTGCCGGAGGGATTCAAGGTCACCGGAGCGCTGACCGTGATCTCGCCGGGAGCGGACGCGCCCGAGTGGACCGACGCAGCGCCCGATCTCGTGTGGGCCGACGACTCGAGCGAGGACGGCTATCACCTGTGGGTCTACGACGCGTTCGGCAACCTCGTGTGGGAGGTCCCCGAGGTGCCGCGCGTCACCGGCAACAGTGAGGTCCGCGTCGCGTGGGACGGTCCCGCGCTCGAGACCGGCATGGCGTATCAGTTCCGCGTCGCCTCGTACCACGACGAGGGCGAGCAGGTGTTCATCGCGAAGTCCGAGGATCTGCGCGGCGTGTTCTTCTTCGGCACGCCGCCGACCACCGAGGACGAATGACAGAGTTCCTTTCGTAGAGTCGTTCGTGAAACCACCCCCTGGCGGGGCGTCCCGGGCACGGGTATCCCGGGGCGTCCCGCTCTCTTCGTTGGGATCCAAACGGCGAGTGAACGGTCCGACTGCGGAGCTCGATCGCGCGAGACCGGCACGTCGGTGCGACGCGGCCGTTCGGCCGCTCCTCGGCACGTCTCGTTTCGAGGCCGTGGACGCCGACTCTCGATCTCTCGGACATTCGCCGCGCGGCCGGGCTGCCTTCGGCGCGAGCGGTCGGCGTTATTTTGCGATGATGTTCGGCGATGTCCGACAGCGGGCCTGGGGCTGGCCGCACGCGCGAGCTCGACTCGCCGCCTCTGTGGTCGGCCGTCGGTGAACGCGACTCGCCGGCAGCCTGGTCTGCGGTCGGCGAGCACGACTCGCTCGTGTCCGCCGTGCGCGGCGCTCTGTTGGCGCGCGCGTGGCCCACCCGCGTGGCCGCGAGCGAGAGCATCGGTCGCTACCGCGTGCTCGAGCGCATCGGGGCCGGTGGCATGGGCGAAGTGCTCGTCGCGGAGGATCGCGTGCTCGGTCGTCGGCTCGCGATCAAGCTCGTGCACGCCGAGCTCGCCGAGGAATCCGACGCCGCATCGAACAGGCTCGTGCGCGAGGGCCAGGCGCTCGCGAGCGTCGACCATCCGAACGTCGTGCAGGTGTTCGAGATCGGCACGATCGCGCCGCTCGACTCGGTCACGGGCTCGCCGCTCGTCTACATCGCGATGGAGCTCGTCGAGGGCGGCTCGCTGCGCGACTGGCTGAAGACGCCGCGATCGTGGCGGGACGCGGTCGACGTGCTCGTGCAGGTCGCCCGCGGGCTGCAGGCCGTGCACGACGTGGGCCTCGTCCACCGCGACGTGAAGCCCGAGAACGTGCTCGTCGGCACCGACGCGGGCGGCGAGCGCGACTACGGTCGCGTGCGGCTCGTCGATTTCGGGCTCGCGCGGCTCGCCGCCGACGTGAGCGACGCGCATCCGCCCCGCTCGCCGACGATGCCGCTCCCCTCGCCCGGGCGTTTGTCGTGGCCGTCGCGGCTCACTGCGACCGGTGCCGTGATCGGCACGCCCGCCTACATGGCTCCCGAGCAGCTGCGCCGCGAGACCATCGACGCGCGCTGCGACCAGTACTCGTTCTGCGTGATGTCGTGGGAGGCGCTGTCCGGCGCGCGACCGTTCGCGGCGAAGAACCTCGCCGAGCTCGTCGAGGCGGTGCGCTCGAACGCGCCGCGCATGCCCGTAGGCAGCGACGTGCCGCCCACGCTGTGGGCCGTGCTGCGGCGCGGCCTCTCGTACGAACCGCACGAGCGCTACGCCGACATGAACGAGCTGATCGCGGCGCTGCGCAGCGCGACCTCGCGACCGCGGCGGCCGTGGACGCTTCCCGCGCTGGGCGCAGGCGCCTGTACGCTCGCGATCGCAGCGACGTTCGCCCTCGCGGACGAGCGCTGCGCCGAGGTGAGCGAGATCGTGTCGCCTTCGTCCACCGAGCCGGCGATCGACCGCGAGCTGCACCGACGGGCCGATGCGATCGCGGCCGCGAGGCGCGACGCCTGCGCGACGGGCACGCGCAGCGGCGACGCGCGTCTGGCCTGTCTCGGGCGCCTGCAGTCGCGGCTTGCCGGCATCGCCCAGGGAGTGGTCGACGTCGAGGATCCGATCGAGCGGGGCGCGTTCGCGCTCGCCGAGCTGCCGGAGGCCGAGTCGTGCATGCGCGCGCCGGATCGGCTCGATCGCGAAGACGCCCGCGCCACCGCAGCGCGCGGCGAGATCGACCACGCCTGGGCCGCACTCGATCTCGGGCGCGTGCACTCGGCGGATGCGCGCCGGCGTGCGCTGCAGATCGCGGTCGATGACATCGGCGACGCGGGGCTGTCGGCCGAGCTCGATCACCTCGCCGGCGAGATCGCGCGCCAGTCCGGCGATCCGGCGCACGCGCGCGAGCTGTGGCTGCAGGCGGCGACGGTCGCGGAATCGGAGCGGCTCGACGACCTCGCGGCGGACGTGTGGCTCTCGCTCGTCTTCCTCGCCGTCCTCGAGCACGACGTCGGGTCCGGCGAGAGTTGGTGGCGCAGCGCGGATGCGGCGGTGCGGCGCGCGGGCGCGGACGCCCGGCGCATGCGCGAGCTCGGCCTGCACGAGGCGGGGCTCCTGCGTCTCGCGGGCGATCTGCCGGGCGCGCGCGCAGAGCTCGATCGCTTGCTCGAAGATGCGCCGGATCCCGCCGATCCGAGCGCGTACGCATGGACGCCGGTGTGGCTCGAGCGCGCCGCGATCGCGGAGGCGACGGGCGATCTCGAGGGCGCGCTCGCGGCCTTCCGTCGCGATCGCGACATCGTCGTCGCGCAGCTCGGCGAGTCGCACCACCGCGTCGCGCTGGCGCACTACAACGTCGGCCAGGCCGAGGTCGCGCTCGGCCGCGGCGAGGCCGGCCGGCGTTCGCTCGAGCAGGCGGCGGAGATCTGGATCGCGACGCACGGCCCCGACTACGCCCAGCTCGCCGTCGTGCACACTGCCCTGCAGGATCTCGAGATGCGCGGGGGCAGCATCGTTCGCGCGCGCGAGCACGCCGAGGCGGCGCTGCGCATCCGCTCGGCGACGCTGCCCCTGGATCACGTGGACGTCGGGCTCGCGTGGCTGGGGCTCGGCGCGGCGGCGCTGCTCGAGGGCGATGCCGATGCGGCCGTGCGCGCGTACGCGTCGGCGCTCGCGGTGCACGAGCGCGCACTGGGAGCTGCGCATCCGCAGACGGCACTCGTGCGCGCCAACGCGGCCGAGGCCCGACTGGCGACCGGTGCCATCGCGAGCGCGCGGGCCGAGGCCGCTGTCGCTGTCGCGGATCTCGAACGCGTCGACGGCCTCGACCCCGGCGTGCTCGCGTTCGCGTGCCGCGTGCACGGCTCGGCGTTGCTCGACGCGGGTCAGCGCGAAGCGGCGATCACCGAGCTGCAGCGAGCGCGCGCGCTGTCGGAAGACGGCGATCCCCTCGAGCACGGCATCGCGCTCGTCGAGCTGGCGCGTGCACTCGCCGTAGATCCCGCCCGAGAACCCACGCTACATGCCGTCGCGAGCCGTGCTCGGCTCGTGCTCGACGGTACCGACGGCGAGCAGGCGCGCGCGTGGATCGCCCGGCTCGACCGCATCCATCCCGTCCACGCCGAGGACCCTCCATGAGCGACGTTACCCTCAACGATTGCGCACTCGTCACCGTCGTCACGTCGATCGTCCGCGAGCAGCTCGTGCTCACGGTCGACGGCATCGCCATCGGCACCGTGTTCGACGACTTCCACACGAGCCGCCAGCCGCCGCCGTCCATGGTGCTGTTCGTCATGAACCTGCCGACGGGCCAGCGGGTGTCCGCGCAGTGGCGTCCGTCGAGCGGTGGCGCGTGGGTGCAGTTCACGGCCGTCACGGGCGGCGTCCAGGCCCAGTTCGCGCTGCCGGCCCCCGGTCCGTCGCCGTCGTCCTTCGACTTCGTCGTCGAGGTCGAAGGCACGAGCTATCGCCACGATCCGAAGCTCGTGCTCAGGGTGCTCGTCGGAGACACCGAATCGAGCTGACGCACTGGACCAAGCCCGCGCTTCGTGCTCGACTCCCGCGCGATGCCGCTCGCAAAGGTCGCCGAGGATCTGTGGACCGCCGAGTCCGTGATGCGCATGCCGTTGATGCATCTGCCGCTGCGCATGACGATCCTGCGGATCGATGGTGCGTTGTGGGTGCACAGCCCGATCGCGCTCGACGACGCGCTCGCGAGCGAGATCGATGCGCTCGGTCGCGTCGCGTGGCTCGTGGGCCCCAACGCGTTCCACCACCTGAAGCTGCGCCCCTACCACGAGCGCTGGCCGGTCGCGGAGCTGTGGTGCCCGCCGGGGCTCGCGGCGAAGCGCACCGATCTGCCGTTCCGCGGGCAGCTGTGCGGCGAGATGCCGGACGCCTGGCGCGGTCATCTCGAGGCCGTGCGACTCGAGGGTGCACCGAAGCTCGACGAGGTCGTGTTCTTCCACCTGCCCACGAAGTCGCTCGTGTGCACCGACCTGGTCTTCAACATCCAGGACCCGAAGGGGTGGGCGGTGTGGCCGCTCCTGAAGATGATGGGCACGTACAAGCGGTTCGCGATGAGCAACTTCTGGAAGGTGCTCGCGAAGGACCGCGGCAAGCTGCGCGAGGGCATCGAGCGGGTGCTCGCATGGGACATCGAGCGCGTGATCCCGGCCCACGGCGAGATCGTCGAGGACGAGGCGCGCCGCCGTCTGTCGGACGCGGTCGTGTGGATGCGCGGTGCGTGAGTCACTTCGCGGCCGACACGATCGTGACGGAATCCCCGCGGCCGAGCGTGAGCGTCACGCTCGTACCGGGCTTCGTCGTGAGCAACGGAACCGCGAGGTAGCAGCGCCAGTCGGCGACGTCCTTGCCGTCGATCGCGGTGATCGTGTCGCCCACGCGCACGCCCGCGGCGGCCGCGGGACCGGACACCGCCGCGACCGTCGGATCCTCGTGGCAGATCTCCCGACGCTGGCGCGTCAGCTCGAGCCCGAAGGTGCCCGCCACGTCGTCACGACCGACGCGCAGCTTCACGAGCGGCACGTCGGGCAGTCCGCCCTTCGCCGGCACCTCGAAGATCGCCACGCCGTACGGTGACGTCATGAAGTCGCCGGGGATCGCCCCGATGCGGACGACGTCGCTCGTCACGCCGACGAGCGTGAAGCGCCCGTCGGCGTCGCTCTTCGTCTTCGGATCGCCGGTCTCCACGGCGATCTGTGCCCGCATCGCGAGTTCGGCCGGCGCGTCGTCGGGCGAGCCCGCGATCGCGAACACGTTCGCAATTGGATCGCCCGTGTCGAGATCGACGAAGCGTCCGCCCCTGTCCTCGCCGGCGCCCAGCGTGATCGCGAGGTCGTCCTTCACCTCGCCCTTCGCGAGCGTCGCCTCGGTGCGGCCCACCCCGTCGGGCGCGCGCGCGGTGACGACGTAGCGGCCGGCCGGCAGCCCCTCGATGCGGAAGCGGCCGCCGCCGAGCACGAACGTCTCCTCGCGCCGCAGCCCGAGCTCCTCCGACGCGACGCGCACGGACATGCGCCCCGGCGGCTCGCCCGAGGGCGAGGTCACGGTGCCGGCGAGCGCGGACTCGTCGGGGATCTCGAGCAAGACGTCCTGACCGATCTCGACGCCGAGCTTCCACGCCTCGCCGCCGCCGCGCCGGCGCACGAGCACGACGTGGGGCCCGGCGCGCAGCTCCACGCGGAAGCGCCCCTCGTCGTCGGTCAGCGTCACGCGACCGCGCACGAGCTCCGCGTTCGTGCGCAGTGCATCGAGCACGGCGCGCCCGTTGGCCGGGTCGTCGATCGCCCGCACGACCACGGACGCGTCGGCCACCGGACTGCCGTCCGCGTCCACCGCGCGTCCGCGCAAGATGCCGCGCCGCGCATCGAGCGTCAGTTCGACCGCGCCCGTCTCGCCGGCGACGACGTGGGTCGTGCCGGGCTTGCTGCGCACGCCGTCGATCTCCGCGAGCACGTGCCACGTCCCCGGGTCGACCTCGAGCGTGAAGCGACCGTCGCGATCGGTCGCACCGGTGCCCTCCTGCCAGCCCACGTTGCCGTTCTGTTCGCGCATGGCGTTCACGAATGCGCTCGCCACCGGCGCTCCCGCGCGATCGACCACGCGCCCCTCGAGCCGCGCGGACTCGAGGATCTCGAGATCCATCGAGGCTCCGGTCGCGCCGACGACGACCTCCGCGCTGCCCGACGTGGACGTCTGATTGCGCACCGCCTGGATCTGGTACGAGCCGCTCGAGACACCGACGATCTCGTAGCGCCCGCTGGCGTCGGTCACCGCCGAGCGCCACGCCCCCGTGCCGGCGAGCGTCACGTCGGCCCGCGCGACCGCCTTGCCCGCATGGTCGCGCACGGTGCCGCTCACGATCGCACCGGCGTCGACCTTCCACTCGACGGTCTGCGACTCCGTGCCCGCCACCACGACCTCTGCGTAGCGCTCCTTCGACGCGCCGGCGAAGCAGAGCACGTACGGCATGTACGTCCCCGGCACGACCGCGTCGAACTCGACATCTCCGTCGATGCCGATGGCCGCACCGTCGGCCACCATCGTCGCGTTCGCCATCAACGCCACGAAGCCGCCGCGACAGGGCTCGCCGCTGCCCTCGAACGCCACGGTGCCGCGCAGCGAGCCGACCTTCGCGGTCTCGATGACGATGTCGTCGATGCGCTCGGCGAACCCGAGCGAGAGCGCGCTGGGGATCTCGCCGTACGCACCATCGGCGCGCGCGTTCACGCGGTAGCTGCCGGGCGCGAGGCCGACGAGTCGGAACCGGCCGTCCTCGTCGGTCAGCACGTTCGCGACGCGCTCCGGCATCGGACCGTGTTGGATCGTCGCGGTCACGCGCGCCGCGGCCACCGGCACGCCCTCGGCGACCACCCGTCCGGTGATCGCGGACTCGGGCGCGAGCACGAGCTCCACCTCGGGGCTCGGCGCGCTGCCGTGACGCATCCCGTCGGCGTATCCCTCCGCGCGTGCGCGCACGGTGGTCCGACCCGTGCGCACCGACAGCTCGACGACGCCTTCGGGCCCCGTCTCACCCACGCTCGGCGGCAACGCGATCCACGAGTCGGGCATGCCGGACCAGTCGGAGCCGGCGAAGACGAGCGCACCTTCGATCGGTCCACCCGTCACGTCGCGCACGACGACGCGCTGCAACGTGCCGGGATCGACGAAGGCGATGTCGACACCGTCCCGGCGCTCGCCGCCGCGCAGATCGAGCGACGTCGCGGGCCGGGGCGGTCGATGGGCGGCCGGAGCCCAGCCCGACGCGCTCGCGGACACGATCCATCGCCCCGCCGACAGGCTGCCGAGCTCGTAGCGACCATCGCCGCCCGTCAACGCGCAGCGGATCGGCGCATTCGCGCGCGCGTCCATCTGGTTGGGCTCTCGCCACGCGCACACGCGCGCGCCTCGGAGCGGGCCGCTCGGCGTGGTGACCCTGCCGGCGATCGTCACGGGCCCGCGCGTCAGGGCGGCCGTTTCATCGTCGTCGCCGCCCGATCCGCTGCGCCGGCGCGACGCGGACGGTTCGGTCGCACCGGCATCGGCGCCCGCGACGGTCGAAGCCTCGCGGCCGTCGCGAGCGATCCACACGGCGACGAACGCGAGCGCCGCGGCGGTGAGCGCCAGCGCGAGCGCCATGCGCACGCTGATGAACGCCGCCGTCGCGAGCGGACGCGGGCGCGACCAGCCGTCGATGCGCGCGACGAGCAACCCCCACCACGTCGAAGGACGATCGTCGAGCACGCGCGCACGCTCGCGCTCGAGCCGACGACGCGCGCGATGGATCCGGGTGTATACGGTCGCGATCCGCAGCCCGAGCGCGTCCGCGATCTCGGGCGCGGTCATGCCCTCGACCTCCGCCATCACGAACGGCACCCATTGCTCGGCCGGCACGGCGGAGATCAAGCGGTCCGCGATCGCGGCTGCGCCGAGCCGCGCGACGTAGCGCTCCGGATCGCCGAGCGCCGCGTCGTCGATGTCGAGCGCGACGAGCGTGTGGATCGGTCGCGCGCGGCGACGCTGCTTGGCTGCGACGCGCATGGCGATGCCGAACAACCACGCGCGCATCGTGCCGCGCCGCTGGTCGTAGTCGCGCAGCCGTCGGAACACGACGACGAACACGTCCTGGATCGCGTCGTCGAGGGCCGCGGTCGCGACGCCGAGCGACGCGAGCACGCTGCGAACGAACGCGCGCTCCCGCCTATAGAGGATGGCGAGGTCGAGGGCCGGCTCGGTCGGCGTGGCTTCGGTCTGCACGGGGTCCATTGCGGGGGGCGGCCGCGACCCTTCCCGCCCCTGAAATCCTGCGAGTTCTGGACGCCGAACGCCCGGCCGGGGTTCGCGCCGCGATTGCCCTTGCGCCCTCGCCTACCGAGTGGTAGTTACCCGACTAACCGAGAGGTAGACCCATGCCGTCCGAGCGGCCGACACGCGCCGACGTCGCGCAGCGCATCCTCGACCAGGCCACCCGCCTGTTCGCACGGCATGGCTTCGTCGGCGCCTCCCTGCGCGACATCGCGGTCGCCGTCGGCATCCGCAAGCCCTCGCTGCTCTACCACTTCCCGAGCAAGGACGAGCTGCGCGCCGGTGTACTCGAGCAGATGCTCACCCACTGGAACGATGCGGTGCCGCGGATCCTGCGGGCCGCGACGACGGGGCCCGAGCAGTTCGACGCCATCGCGGCCGAGACGCTGAAGTTCTTCCGGTCGGATCCCGATCGCGCGCGATTGCTCCTCCGCGAGCTGCTCGATCGGCCCGACGAGATGGCGCCGCTCGTGCTCCTGCGCGTCGCGCCCTGGACGCGGATCGTGTGCGACTACATCCGCAAGGGCCAGGAAGCCGGCCGCATCCATCCCGACGTCGATCCCGAGGCGTACGTCGCCCAGGTGATCAACCTGGTGCTGTCGAGCTTCGCCACCCACGCGTGTCTGCGCTCGCTCATCGCCGAGAGCTCCGGCACCGACGAGAACACCGCGGCCGAGCGCCTCATCGGCGAGATGCTGCGCGTCGCGAAGTCGAGCCTGTTCCTCCCCCAACCGTCCGCGCCCGTCCAGCTGCGCCGCTCCACCGGTACCGACCCATGAGCAACTTCCTGCACGACAACGACGACCTCCTCTACTACCTCGAGCGCGGCATCGACTGGGGTCCGCTCGTGGAAGCCACCGAGCGCGGCATGATCGGCCACGACGGCGCGCCCGCGAGCGTGGACGAGGCCGTGCAGAGCTATCGCGAGATGGCGTCGATGGTCGGCACGTTCGTGGCCGACCGCATCGCCCCGCATGCCAAGGAGATCGACGAGGAAGGCATCGAGCTCGTCGACGGCGAGGCCGTGCTGCCCAAGCGCATGACGGCGATCTTCGACGAGATCAAGGCGCTCGACCTGCACTGGCTGTGCGTGCCCCGCGAGCTCGGCGGCATGAACTCGCCGCTCCTGCTCTACTTCGTGAACACCGAGCTGTTCGGGCGCGCGGACGTGTCCGTGATGGCCCACCACGGCTTCCACGGCGGCATCGCGCTCGCGCTCCTCATGTTCTCGCTGCGCGAGGGCTCCACCGAGTTCGACGGCGTCACGATCACCCGCACGCGCTTCCAGGAAGCGATCGAAGAGGTCGCGCGCGGCGACGCGTGGGGCACAATGTGCATCACCGAGCCCGACGCCGGCAGCGACATGGCGGCGATGCGCACGGTCGGCGAGCAGGACGAGCACGGCAACTGGTTCGTCACCGGCCAGAAGATCTTCATCACCTCGGGCCACGGCAAGTACCACTTCGTCATCGCGCGCACCGAGAAGGCCAAGGGTGGCGGCGAGGATGATCCGTTCGCCGGCCTCGGCGGGCTCTCGTTCTTCCTCGTGCCCGCTTGGGAAGAGCGCGACGGCAAGCGCCACCGCTTCGTCACGATCGACAGGGTGGAGGAGAAGCTCGGCCACCACGGCTCGTGCACGTGCGCGCTCACCTTCGATCGCTCGCCGGCGTTCCTGCTCGGTCAGCGCGGCGAGGGCTTCAAGTACATGCTGACGATGATGAACAACGCGCGCCTCGGCGTCGGGTTCGAGTCGATCGGCCTGTGCGAGGCGGCCTATCGGCTCGCGAAGGCGTATGCGGCCGAGCGCCCGTCGATGGGCAAGACCATCGATCGCCACGAGATGATCGCCGACTGGCTCGACGAGATGCGCACCGACATCCAGGGCCTGCGCGCCATCGCGATGCACGGCGCGTATCACGAAGAGCTCGCCACGAAATACGAGCTCTTCGCCGACCGCATGACCCAGACGGGCGACCTCGGCAGCAAGCAGCTCGAGCGCAAGGCGAAGTTCCACAAGCGGGCCGCCCGCAAGGTCACGCCGCTCCTCAAGTACCTCGCCGCCGAGAAGGCGGTGGAGATGGCGCGCCGCTGCCTGCAGATGCACGGCGGCAACGGCTACATGAAGGAGTACGGCGCGGAGAAGCTGCTGCGCGACGCGATCGTCATGCCGATCTACGAGGGTACCAGCCAGATCCAGTCGCTCATGGCGATGAAGGACGTGCTCGGCGGCATCATGAAGGCGCCCCAGGACTTCGTGAAGAAGCTGGCGCAGGCGCGCTGGCGATCGCTGTCGGCCCGCGACCCCCTCGAGCGTCGCGTCGCGAAGATCCAGCACATGGCGCTCGACGCCCAGCAGGTGCTCTTGCGCAAGACCGCGACGCAGAAGTTCCGGTCGCTGTCCGACAAGCCCGTGTCGCAGTGGAGCCAGGCGTTCTTCCGCGACTGGAACCCGAAGCGCGACTTCGCGTACGCGATGCTGCACGCGGAGCGGCTCACCAAGATGCTGAGCGACGCGGCCGTGGTCGAGATCCTGTTCGAGCAGAGCAAGCGCCATCCCGAGCGCGCCGACGTGCTGCGCCGCTACCTCGTGCGCGCCGAGCCGCGCTGCCGCTTCTTGCTCGACGAGATCGAGACGACCGGAGCGGAGCTGCTCGCGCGGCTCTCCGACGATCGTCCGGCCGCCGAAGCCGCAGAGTGACCTCGTCGCCGCGGGCGACGAAACCGTTCCCACGGGGAACCATAGGAGTCCGCCATGGCAGTCTCGAACAAACACGTGCTCCAACAGGGGCCGGTGCTCGCCACGCTCGCGCACGCGGCGTGGACCGCGATGCGTCAGCAGCTGCCCGCGCCGTTCGGCGAGGGCGCGCCCACCGGCATGCCGCCGTTGCCGTCGCCCGAGGTGACGGCCGTCATCCCGCCACGCCCGCAGGACCTGGTCCGCGACTACGTGCGTCACGTCGGCGGCGATCCGAGCGCGTACAAGCGCATCGTGCCGCCGCACTTGTTCCCGCAGTGGGGCTTCCCGCTGACGGCGAAGACGCTCGAGGGCATCCCCTACCCGCTCGTGCGCGTGCTCAACGGCGGATGTCGGCTCGAGATGCTCGCGCCCTTGCCCGCGGACGAGCCGCTCATCGTGCGCGCACGGTTGGAAGACATCGACGACAACGGACGGCGCGCGCTGATCCATCAGCGCATCGTCACCGGCACGGAGACCTTGCCCGACTCGCTGGTCGCGCACGTGTACGCCGTCGTGCCGCTCGGCTCGAAGGAGAAGAGCAACGGTGCGAGCAAGAACGGCAGCAACGGTCATGCGAAGCCGGACGCGAAGCGCGAGACGATCCGCGTGCCCGTCGACGCGGAGGAGCTGCAGCGCTGGCGACTCGGCGCGTCCGCCGGCCTCGACTTCGCGAAACTGACCGGGGATTTCAATCCCGTGCACTGGATCCGGCCGTACGCGAAGGCGTTCGGGTTCCGGTCCACGATCCTGCACGGCTTCGCGACCATGGCGCGCGCGATCGAGGGGCTGCAGCGCACGGTGTTCTCGGGCTCCGTACATGCGTTGCGCACGGTCGACGTGAAGTTCACCAAGCCGCTGTTGCTCCCGGCCAAGGTCGGTCTATACGTGCGGGGAGACGAGCTCTGGGTCGGTGATGCGCCGGGTGGTCCCGCGTATCTGACCGGGAGCTTCGAGCGCAACTCCTTCGACATGGGAGACGGACGATGAGTGACTTCCTCCTCGACAACGACGCGGCCCGCAAGCTGATCACCACGCTGGGCCTTCCGGTGCCGGTGCCGCAGCGACTGCGGCGGGCCGACGGCCCGTGGGACGAGCGACCGCTGCACGACGACGACGTCGTCGTCGGTGCGAGCAAGGGCGGCGCGCTCGCGGGTGTGCTCGCGACGACGCTGACGAAGGCCGGTGCATCGCCGCTGCTCGCGAGCGAAGGACTGCGCGCCGCGTTCCATGCGCCCGGCGAGGCGTACGGTCGGCCGGCGCGCATCGTCGATCCGGCTGCGCTGCCCGACGGCATGAAGGTGCGCGCCCTGGTCTACGACGCCACCGAGATCGCGGATCCGCAGGATCTGCACGCGCTCTACGAGTTCTTCCATCCGCTCGTGTCGCGCCTGTCGAGCAGCGGCCGCGCGGTCGTCATCGGTCGTCCGCCCGCCTCGTTCGAGTCCGTGCAGGCGGCGGCGGCCCATGCCGCGCTCGAGGGCTTCGCGCGCAGCCTCGCGAAGGAAGTCGGTCGGCGCGGCTCCACGGCGCAGGTCGTGTACGTCGAGAAGGGCGCCGAGCCGCGGTTGGAAGCCCCGCTGCGCTTCATCCTGTCGCCGCGCTCCGCGTTCGTGTCGGGCCAGCCGTTCTGGATCACGAACGACGTGAAGGCGCCCGCGCGGATCCCCTTCGTGCGTCCGCTCGAGAACAAGGTCGCGCTCGTCACCGGAGCCGCGCGCGGCATCGGTGCGGCCACGGCCGAGCTGCTCGCCCAGGAGGGCGCGCACGTCGTGTGCCTCGATCGCCCGCAGGACGACGCGCTCTTGTCCCAGGTCGCGCGCAAGATCGGCGGCTCGCTGCTCCTCGCGGACCTCGGCGTGCCCGATGCGGCCGCGACGATCACGGCCGCGCTGCGCCAGGATCACGGCGGCGTCGACATCCTCGTGCACAACGCCGGCGTCACGCGCGACAAGACGATCGCGAAGATGAAGCCCGAGCTGTGGGATCAGGCGATCGACGTGAATCTCTCGTCGGTCGTGAAGATCACCGCGGCGCTGCTCGAGAACGGGCTGCGCGACGAAGGGCGCATCGTGTGCCTGTCGTCGGTGGCGGGCATCGCCGGCAACATGGGCCAGACGAACTACGCGGCGAGCAAGGCCGGCATCATCGGCTACGTCCGCAAGCTCGCGAAGCACGTCGCGGGCCGCGGCATCACGGCCAACGCGATCGCGCCGGGCTTCATCGAGACGCGGCTCACCGCTGCGATCCCGGTGATGATCCGCGAGGTCGGACGCCGGCTGTCGAACCTCGGCCAGGGCGGCCTGCCGTCCGACGTCGGCGAGGCGATCGCGTTCCTGTCGTCGCCCGGCGCGTACGGCATCAACGGTCAGGTGTTGCGCGTGTGCGGCGGCGCCCTCATCGGCGCGTGAAACGAGGAAACCATGCAATCCAAGATGTACCAACCGCCCAAGGGCCGCCGCGCCGTCGTCGTCGCGGGCCTGCGCACGCCGTTCGTGAAGGCGTTCGCCGAGTTCCTCAAGATGGACACCATCGCGCTCGGCGATGCGGCCGTGTCGGCGCTGCTCGAGAAGACCAACCTCGATCGCAACGAGCTCGAGTCGATCGTGTGGGGCGGCGTGATCCTCCCCGGGCTCGCGCCGAATGTGGCCCGCGAGATCGCGCTCGACCTGCGCCTGCCCTCGCGCGTCGAGGGGCACACCGTCACACGCGCGTGCGCGTCGGGCCTGCAGGCGGTCACCGCCGCGGCTGCGGCGATCGAGCGCGGCGAGCACGACGTCGTGATCGCCGGCGGCTCGGACTCCACGAGCAACGCGGAGATCAAGCTGCCGCAGAAGGTCGTGCACGCGCTCGCGCCCGTCGCGTTCGGCAAGGCGTCGCCCAAGGACTTCCTGGGCGTGCTCAGCCAGCTCGTGCCGCTCGGCGAGGTGCTGCCGAAGATGCCGAAGATCGCCGAGCGCACGACCGGCCAGGTGATGGGCGAGTCGGCCGAGGAGATGGCGAAGCGCAACGAGATCAGCCGCGAAGCACAGGACGAGTTCGCCGTGCGCTCGCATCATCGCGCGGCGGCGGCGATCGCCTCGGGGCGGCTGCGCAAGGAGATCGCGAAGGTCGAGACGCCCGACGGCAAGATCGTCACGGCCGACACGATCGTGCGCGCCGACACGAGCGTGGAGCAGCTCGCGAAGCTGCGCCCCGTGTTCGCGAAGGACGGCACGCTCACGGCGGGCAACTCGAGCGCGCTCACCGACGGCGCGGCCGCGGTGCTGCTCATGAGCGAGGACAAGGCCAAGGCGCTCGGCTACACGCCGCTGGCGTACTTCAAGAGCTGGGCGTACACGGGCGTCGATCCGGCCGATCAGCTCCTCATGGGCCCCGCAATCGCGATGCCGATGGCGCTCGGGCGCGCGGGCCTCGAGCTCGGCGAGGTCGACCTCGTCGACATGCACGAGGCGTTCGCGGCCCAGGTGCTGTCGGTGCTGAAGATGCTGGGCTCCGACGCGTTCGCGCGCGCACGGCTCGGTCGCGACAAGGCGGTGGGCACGGTCGATCCCGCCAAGCTCAACGTGCACGGCGGCTCGGTCGCGCTCGGCCATCCGTTCGGCGCGACCGGTGCCCGCATGGTCACGACGATGGCCAACGAGCTGCACGACTCGGGCAAGCGCACGGCCCTGCTCGGCATCTGTGCGGCGGGCGGCCTCGGTGCCGCGGCGGTGCTCGAGCGCGCGGACTGACGGCCTACCCTGCGCCAGTCGGCGCGCGCCCGTGTCTGGACGGTAACCCCCCGAGGAGCCGCCCATGACCGGAAGCACGATCCTCCCCCTCTCCCTCGCCGTGGCTGCGCTCGCGCTGCCCGGCTGCAAGAAGCACTCGCCCGCGTGCCAGAAGGCCGCGGACCTCACGGCGCCGTGGAGCGAGATGGCGCTGCCGGCCGGCGACGGTCGCGTGTGCGAGTCGAGCGGCGAGCAGCTGAAGCTCGAGTTCCACGGCAAGGACGAGGAGAAGTGGGCGGCGGCGATCGAGCAAGCGCTCGTCGCCGTCGGCTGGACCAAGGACAAGTGTCCGAGCTACTGCATCTTCACGAAGGACAAGTCGCGCCTGCAGGTGATCGTCGGCGACATCGCCGACAAATGGGTCACCGTGAGCATGCACCTCACCGAGAAGAAGTGAGGATCTCGACCGGCTCGCGCTGGACTCGGACGTCGGCCGGCGGGCTCGCACAGCTCGCCGCGATGTCGCTCGGCAGCGGGCCGCCGGAGATCAACGCGACGAGCTCCCAGCGTCCAGCTTCGACGTCGTCGGGCAGACGCGTCGGGAGATCCATCGTCGTCCCCGCGGCCGCCGTGCTCGCCGGCACGTCGAGCACGCGCGTCTCCTCGCCCTTGCGCATGCACAGCGCGACGCTCGGCACGATGCCGTAGCCGCGTTCGGGCCGCAGGTACATCGTGAACGGGGAGCCGGGTGGAAGCGTCGGCACGACCTCTGCGGTCGCGCTGCCGCGCACCGCGGCGGGCGACTCGATCCACATGTCGTGAGTCGGCAGCTGCACGCGCGCGCTGCCGACCTCGTCGGTCGCGGCGCGCGGCCACGCGAGGACGAGGATCGCGGCCGCGGCTGCCATGACGCCGGCCGACACGATGGCGGCGCGTTGCCGCCACCAGCGGTGCTCGACGTGGATGACCGGATGACCGTTGGCCGGCGCCTCGCCGACCGGAACCGCGGGCGCGTCGGCGTTCGCGTTCGCCATCGCGACGAGTCGATCGACGAGGGCGTCGTCGAACTCGGGCGACGGGGGCGTGAAGAGCTCGCGGGCGTGGACGAGCTCCTGCTCGTCCACGGGCCCGCGCGCCTTCACGCGGGTGACGGCGTCGTCGGGCGCCATCCTTCCGTGCGCGAGCTCGTCCCACTCCGCGGGGCGAGCCTGCAAACGCTGCCGCTCTTGCGCGGCCAGGGCTTGCAGTAGGTCGTCGGCGTCCATCATCACCTGCTCCGGTGTTCCTTACGCACCCGAGCGCCGTTCCCTGACAGGGGCATGGGCGGCGGGTAGGGCGTCGCCGCCGCCCCCCGGGTCGTCTCCGCGCGGATTCGGGCCGGAGCCGTCCTCGCGCAGTGCGGCGGCGATCTCCTGCAGGGTGCCGCGGCCGAAGCGGCTGCGCCATTGATAGACGGCGGCGGTGGTCATGGCGAGCTCCTCGGCGATGTCCTTGGGCGAGCGCTCCTCGACGAGCAGGCCGAAGAAGAGCTGCCAGTCGCGCGCGGAGAAGCGCGCCTCGAGCAACTGTTGGACGCGCTCGAGCTGCTCGCGGGCTTGCACGACCTTCGCTTGGCCGGCGACGTGGGGATCGGCGTCTGCGTCGAGCTCGTCGTCGGTGACGGGCTGCATCTGCCACGGGCTGCGCGTGGGGCTGCGCAGGACGTCGAGCGCACGCGAGCGGGCGATGAGTCGCACGTAGCTCGGCAGCGATCGACCGCGTGTGGGATCCCAGCGACGCAGCAGCTCGCCGTCCTTGTCCCAGAGCGCGACGAACACCTGCTGGACGAGGTCGTCGCGCTCTTGCGTGGGGCTGCGACCGTGGGTCGGCGCGACGCGGGCGAGCCGATGGCCGATCTCCGCGGCGATCTCCGGGCGCAGCAGGCCCACGAGCCGCTTCGTCGCGACTCGGCCGCCCCCGAGGGCTTCGGCGATGAGCGCCCGCGTCTCCGTGTCGTCCAGCATGCTGTCGCGGATGGAGAGAGGTTAATAACACGGGCGCTGCGATGGCCTGCCGCGCGACCGCGAGCCCGCACACGTCCGCGCGTTCAGGCCCTGGTATGCTCCGACGCGACGCATGAGGGCGAAGCGCGTGCATCTGCGCCGCACCCTGGGCGTCGTCACGGGCCTCGCAGCGGCGTGCCTCGTGGCGTGCGGCGGAGCGTCGCGCCCAGAAACGCCGCCTGCGGTGCCGGCGGCGGGCCGCGAGGCCCCGATCGTGGAGTTCGCGGGCTGCTCGGGCGCCACGAAGGCACCGCAGCCCTTGCGCTGCACGCTGCCGAGTGCCGAGCGCGTCATCCACCTCTTCGTTTCGGCAACCGCGGTACCGCTCGTCGAGCTCGACGACGCGCCGGCGGAGGCGCGCACGGCCCCGACGATCGGCGAGCCTGGCTGGACGATCGCGGTGAGCGTCCCGGCCACGGCCAAGACGCTCGCGGTCCGTTACGCGGACGCGACCGACGGCGACGCGACTTGGACGATCGCGCTCGACCGCATCGCGCCGACCCCGACGGTGGACGCGATCGAGAAGACGGTGCCGGACCAGAACTCCCCGGGTCGCACGCCGGCCCTGTTGGACGCGATCACGAAGCTAGAGGCATCCGCACCAACGCTCGAACCACACGAGCGCCACCGTGCACTCCGGCTCGCCACGGCATATGCGCTCGACGCGGGCCAAATCGATCGCGTATTGACGATCGGAAACACGGGTCTGCGCGCCGCACTGGATGCGAGCGAGCTCTTCAACGTCATCGACTTCGGTGAAGTGCTGCTGTACGTCACGAACGACGACACCGAGAAGGAGTCGTTGCTCAAAGTGCTCGAGGTGAGCATCCGGCTCGCCGGCGACGGACAGAACGACGTGCGTCTCGCTTACGCTCGCGGGTACCGTGCGTATCTACGCGGCGACATCGGCAGTGCACTTGCGGATTTCGAGAAGTCGGAGCGAATGTCTCGACGCCTCGGGCTGGTCAGCGACGAGCTAGCCGCCGCTGCGCAGCGCACGGGTCTCTTGGCGCTCGTCGGCGATGCGCAGGGTTGCGAGCGAGGGAGTGAGCGCATCGTCGCACTGGTGGTGGACCGACCCGCAGCGCGAGCGTGTGTCGATGCTCAGGTACTCATCGCCACGGCCTGGAACGTGCAGACACGCCGGCTCCTCGGCGACAAGGACGCGGATCCTCGCCTCATGCTCGAGCGGATCGCTGCGTACTTCGCACCCGGAGGGGGATGCGCCCCAGGCGACAATCCGATGCTGCTCAATTCCGTGAACGAGCTGCACCTCCTGGTCGCACGCGACGCGATGACGCGAGGCGACCATGCCGCCTCCCAAGCCGAGATGTCCGCGCTACCGAGAACGATCCTGAGTGAGAACCAGAAGCGGTGGGCCGCCTTCATCGACGGCCAGATCGCGCTGACCAACGGCGATGCGGGAGCAGCGTTGCGCAGTACCGAAGGACTCTCGGGCGCCACCGGGCAGGCACTGCTGCCGTGGAAAGCCGCACTGCTGCGATCGGATGCGCGGCTAGAGCAGAACGATCGTGAGGGTGCGCTGGCGGAAGCGCTGCTCGCCGAGGCGGCCCTCGATCGCGCGGCGGGACAGCTCGCGCCTGATCAGGGCCGAGAAGGGATGGCCGCCGCCTTTCACGTGAGCGCCGCACGTGTACTCGAACTGCAGCTCGAGAAGGGTGACGTCGCCGGCGCCGTGCTTTCTGCGCGTCGCGCCCGCGCGCGACGGCTACGTCCCGTGGGTTCGGCGGCCGCACTCGCGAATGCAAGCCCCGAAGCCCGCGGTCGCTACCAGCAGGCTCGCGCGCGCTACCTCGAGGCGTGGAGCGAGCTCGAGAAGAGTCTGACTACGGCGTGGACGTTGCCGACTGAAGAACGCACGCGCGCCGCTGGAACGCACCACGCTCTCGAAGAGCGCATGCGTGCTGCGCTTCGCGATGCAGATGCCGCGTTGCGCGAGACGTCTTCGACTCAGTCCGCCTTCGCCGCACCTCGGGGGGGCGAGATCACGCTTCTCTATCACCCGCTCAGTCGTGGCTGGGTCGGCTTCGCAATCTCGGAACGAGGCGTCGAGGTGCACCGCTTCGATCTCCCTCGAGACATCACCGGGCAGAGCGCAAGCGATGCCTTGTTGATGCCATTTCGCGGTGCAATTGCGGACGCCGAGCGGGTGCGGGTGCTCGCGGTCGGCGAGCTACTCGAGGCGCCGGTCCACGCCCTGCCGTGGGATGACAAGCCGTTGATCCACGCGAAGCCCGTCGAATACGGCCTCGATCTCGGCGGGAGCGCGGTTGCTCCCATCGGGAATCGATCGGCCGTCGTGGTGGCGGATCCCGCGACTCGCATCCCCGGCCTCGGACGATTGCCGAAAGCGGCCGCGGAGGGAGAGAGCGTAGCGCAGCGACTCGCCGCGCTGGGATGGGACGTGGTCAGACTCACTGACGTGAACGCCGAGTCCCACGCTGTCATCAGGGCGTGGGAAGGCGCGGACTGGCTGCATTACGCCGGCCACGGCATCGCTGCAGGACGCACGGGCTGGGACAGCGCGCTTCCGCTCGCAGGAGAGTCGTCCCTCGATGTCCGCGACGTGATGAGTGCCCCACGCGTTCCACCCAACGTGGTGCTCTCGGCGTGCGATACGGCGGGCTCGTCGACCGTCGGCACGGGGATGCAGATCGCGAGTGCGTTCTTGCTGGCGGGCGCCGAGTTCGTCGTCGCCGCGCAGGGCGGGGTCTCCGACGACGCTGCGCCCCGCTTCAGTGCGGCGCTCTACGGCGCTGCCGGGAGCGATCTCCGAGGCTCCGATCTCGTACGAGCGGCGGTCATCGCACTCGACGAAAATGGTGAACCGATGAGCACGTGGGTGGGGTTCCGCGTGTGGGTTCGTTGAGCCGTGTCAGAACCCGCCGCGACTCGCCGTAGTTTTCCGCGACACCGTGCCGCGCCTTCGCAAACGACGACCTCGGACCGCTCGAATCCTGCACGAGACAGCCGTACGCGCGTTTCGTAGCCGGGCCTGCCGGGTGGGGTTCCTGCTGGGTTTCTCGGCGGGGTGCCTGGGCGTCGTCGCTTGCCTCGAGCCCGACGGCGACCTCGTGGCGCATGCGGATGGTCCGCGCACCGCCGGCGAGTACGGCACGCTCGACGCCCGCCGGCGCTGATCCCCGACGCCCAGCGCTCGCGAAAGCGCTGGTCGACGGGGCTCCGTCAGGCGAAACTCCGAACGCGTCTCGTCGGGACGACGCGGGATCGGAGGGCCCGCGGCTGCGCAGGGAAGCGCAACGTCCAAAACGAAGGTCAGCCTCATGTACGCGAAGCCTCGAACGCTCCTTGCTGTTCTCTCTCTCTTGCTCGGTGTCGCGACGACCTCTTGCGGCGGTCCTGCGCCACCGGTCTGTACCGCGTGCCAGTACGGGAACGCTTCGTACTCCGTCGATGCGCAGGTCCTGCAGGGCGGAACCATCGTTGCGGCCACCATGCATACGGAGGTCGAGCACGTGTCGTGTCCGTACGGTGGCAGCACTGCGGCGTGCACCGCGACGCTCGACATCAACGTGCTCTGTCGGACGCCGGGGGCCGGCGGGCCGTATGTCATCGAGCGGCGGCCGAATGGGCTCAAGCACGGGTCGACCAATCAGCCGTCGAACGTGAACCTCGTCGTGCAGCTGCCCACCGGCAACATCACCGTGCCCGTGCCGGTCACGTTCACGCCCGGGTCGTCGACCACCGCCGTCTCGCCGTGCGGCGGCTCCACCACGCCGACCATCACGTACTGACGCACGACGCCGCGCAACCAACACGCTGCGCGGCGCCACGTCGTCGCTCGATCAGTCGGCGATGTCGATGTCCGGCGTTCCGCCGCACACCAGCGTCGACGGCTGCGTCGACGTGTACGGGGAGCCCACGGTCAGGGCCTTCCTGACCCGCTTCGTGCCGCCACCGGTCAGCGCGATGACGAGCTCGACCTCACCCGTGGTGGTCGATCCGGTCGTCGATCCGTTCGGCGTGTAGCCGACCGTGTACGCGACGGGCCCGTTGATCAGGCACTTCACGTTGAAGTCGACGGAAGCGGTGCACGGGTCTCCGTAGCCGCTGTACGGGCACGTCGTGTGCGTCACATCGGTCAGCGCGGTCGCGGTCGACAGCGTCCCGCCCGAGAGGTCGCTCGAGCTCACCGCGAACTGGGCGGTGCCGTACTGGCACGCCGAGCACACCGGCGGCACGACCGGTCCGCCTCTCGGCTCGTCGCGGTCGACGTCTTCGGAATCAGCGCACGACAGCGGAAGCAACGAACACAACATCAGCGAGGCGAGGCGAGGGTTCTCAGTTTCTTCCACATGATGTCCTCCTGAAGCGGATGCCGGATGCGGATCGAACCACTCGATCCGCGTGCCATCCCACGGGGTCCTCGTAACACATCGCTCCGCAACGGTGCGCAACGTCGCTGTCACCGAGAAGGAACATCGGTTCGTGCGTCTCGCGAGCGCCCCGATCCTTCGATCATGCGGCCGCGCGCCGCCGACGGGCGTGACGGCACCGGCGTCGTTCCGCCGTGGACGTCGAGCGTTCGTCGCCCTCGCGCGTGCACGAACCGATCCCCTCTCCCATCGCGAGGCCAGCGGTCGCCCTCGGCGCTGCGCGTCTCGCAAATCGCGGTCTCCTGGTCCGTCGCGTCGCCCGCGTCTACACTTCCTACGATGGCGATTGCGCCCCGCGTCGCCGCGCGAGCGCTCGTCGCTCGGTTGCAGGTCGACGCGCAACGGGCCCACGCCGAGCGCAAACGCGTGCGCGAGCGCGCACGTGAAGTCGCCGCTTGGTTGCGTGACCATCACGGTGCAGCGCGCGTGTTCCTCGTCGGATCGTTCGCATGGGGCGAAGCCGATGCTGCCTCCGACGTCGATCTCGTCGCAGACGACGTCCCCGAAGCGAGTCGCGGCGCGATCGAGGCCGAATGCTCTCGTCGAATCGGGCGCACCGTCGAGCTCCGCCGCTTGTGCGAGCTCGACGACGGCTTCCGGGCGCGCGTCCTCGCCGAAAACGAGATCCTCTGACGACGCCCGCGCCCTGCCGACGCGAGTCTTCGTTCGAGCGGCGTGTGACTTCGAGGTCGAACAGCGCCTGTTCGACCTCGGAGTCGCGTGAGGCGTGACTTCGAGGACGAACAGGCGCTTGTTCGAGCTCGAAGTCGCGTGTGGTGGGACTTCGAGGGCGAACAGTGGCTGTTCGAGGTCGAAGTCGCGCGAGCGCAGTCGCGCACGACGTGCGCGGCAGAAATCTCTGGACCGCGCGTCAGAACGGGACGCGCCCTCCCGTAGGTCCCATCGGCGGGTGCGAAGGACTTCGCGTCGGCGAGCGACGGAACGGCTCCCCACCATCGGCGATCGGCACGGCCGTCGCTCTCGATCGGACACCCTTGGGGTGCATCCTGCCCGGGATGCCTCCGTCGTCCCTCCGGTCGCGGTGCACGAGCCGGCGCCGACCGCCCTTTTTCATTCCACTGCCATGCACGCCGCCTCCGCGATCGCTCCGCCTCCGCCCTACCGCGGCCGTTATCCGCGCGGCCCCGCGCTCGCGATCGTCGACGCCGTGCATCGCTGTGGGTTCGCGTTCGCCGACTGGTGCGTGAGCGAGCGACGCGATGCGGTGTGGGGCCACGTCGAGCTCCCCGATCGCGACGCCGTGCTCCGCCTCGTGCAACAGCTCGCGAGCCTGCACACCCCGATCGAGGTCGACGTCGTCCCGCTCGCCGCCGACGGCCGCGGTCGCTGGTCCGTGAAGCTGCGCGCGGGCCTGCCCATCGACGTGCTGCTCGACGACGAGCTCTGAGCGCGTCCCGCCCGGCCCCGTCGCTCGAACCGCATGCTCGCGATCGGATCCGTCGTGCCGCGAGCTCGAGCTCGAACGGACCTCCGTCCGCCCTCGAATTTCCCGCGCTTGCCGGGTTCGAGCGCGAACAGAGGTCTGCTCGCCGTCGAACCCCCCGCACCACCGGGTTCGAGCGCGAACAGACCTCTGTTCGCCGTCGAATCCCCCCTCACGACCGAGTTCGAGCGCGAGCAGACCTCTGTTCGATGGCGAATCCCCCTCACGACCGAGTTCGAGCGCGAACAGACCTCTGTTCGACGGCGAATCCCCTTCACTGCCGAGCTCGAGCGCGAGCAGA
>CAYXVR010000066.1:0-13522 GCA_964468635.1 uncultured Nannocystaceae bacterium | reverse complement strand
TTCGACGGCGAATCCCCTTCACTGCCGAGCTCGAGCGCGAGCAGACCTCTGTTCGACGGCGAATCCCCTTCACTGCCGAGCTCGAGCGCGAGCAGACCTCTGTTCGCCGGCGAATCCCCCTCACTGCCGAGCTCGGGCGCGAACAGGCCTCTGTTCGCCGGCGAATCCCCCCTCACGACCGAGTTCGAGCGCGAGCAGACCTCTGTTCGCCGGCGAATCCCCTGCTCCCACGGGACCGCGTCGCGCCCGCGCCCGATCGGATCCATCGCGCGGCGCGCTGCGTCAGCGCGCCGCACGACGCGATCGCGGCGGCTCTGACACCGCGATCAGGGCGATCGTCGGTTCTCCGCCGCTCACGTGTCGCGTTGTGCCCCATGGCGGGCCTCGCCCCGCCTCGCGAAGCGCGAATGCGATTGGAACCGCGCTTGGCACCCGCGTTGCTACTTCACACGGGCATGCCCTCCCCGCGCGATGCCGCTCCGACCGCCGACCGCGACGACGCGAACGCGGCGCTCCAGGATCTGCAGGCGGAGCTCGGCGAGGTCGAGTGGTTCGGCCGCCGCGCCCTCGCCCGCCGGCCCGAGCGCCTCGCCGCGCATCCGCGCTGGCGCATCCCCGCCATCGAAGCCTTCATCTGGTCGCGCCAGCTCGCCTCGCGCGAGTGACCTCGATCAGTCCTCGAGACAAGAGCCGGAGAACGGCTGGAAGTGGATCGAGTCGAACGTCACCGCGAGATCGGCCGGGTCGGCATTCGCGTACGCGTTGGGCCCCACCTGCAACGTCTCCGGTAGATCGCCGCGCACGAACACCGCCTGCTCGGTCCACTCGCCGATCTGCTCGCGCGCCAGCAACGTGAACCTGGCCCCCTCGCGACAGATGCGGAGCTCGCCCTCGCCGGTCGGCCACGGCGGTCCCTGGTACATGCTCGACGAGTCGTCGGTGGACTTCGTCTCCACGGAGACGTCCGCATCGTCCGCGCCGAAGACGATGAACACGTAGTCCTCCGCGGCGCCGCCCGGATCGCGCGCCATCAAGCCGCCGAGCCGGAACGCGGGCGACGGCGGCTGGCTCGACATCGACACCGATCGCGCGCGCACCGGCGCGGTCACGACGAAGTCGCCGGCGATCCGCTTCGCCACGAGCACCGCCGACGAGCCGTCGAACCACAGGCTGTTCGCGTGCGGCTCGATCACGAGGCTCTGATCGGACAGGCGCACGTCCGCGCTGTCGGGATTCACGACCTCCCAGCCCTCGAGCGCCGCGCCGTCGAACTCGTCGTCGAGCGCCGGGCTCGCGGGCTCGCCCTCGCCACCGCCGGACTCGCCCTCGTCGTCGAGCATGCCGGAGTCGTCGCCGCCACCGCACGCCGCCACCATCACGAGCGTCATCGCCGACCGTCTCATCGTGCCCTCCCTTCGAGCTCGGCGCGCCGCGCCGCCAGGATCCTCGCGAACGAACGCTCGCCGAACTCGGTCTCGCGCAAACCGGTGCGCTCGAGCTCCGCGACCGGCACCGCACCGCACTCGACCGCGCGCACGAAGTACCCGAGCAACGCCTGCCCGGTCGCGACGTCGTCGAGCACCGCCGCGCCGTCGGTCGCCGCAGCGGCGCGCGCCAGGAATGCCCGCAGGCGCTGCGCCGCCGCCCGAAAGCCCTCGAGATAGAACCGGTAGCACGTCGCGAAGCGCACCGGGATCTGGGCCGGATGCAGATCCCAGCCCTGCACCCATCCGCCTTCGAGCGAGCGGTGGATGTGATCGTGCGACAGCCTCCACGCCGCATGCACGGCGTCGCGATTGCGCTGCCGGTGTTCCTCGTCCAGCGCCGCGTCGTCGCCCGCATGGGGTTCCACGGGCAGCACGTTCGTCGAGCCGTCGCACAGCTGCACGTGCGTGCCCGCGAACGCGAGCATCATGAGGCCGCGCGCCACGTCGCACATCGGGTGATCCATCGCCTGCCATGCCGCGGGCACGTTGCACGACGCCGTGAAGTCGTACACGCCGAGGGCGACCGCGATCAGTCGATCGCCGCCGGCTCGCCGATACGACGGCAAGAGGAAGCGCCCGTGCGGATCGAACAGCGCAGGCGTCACCTCGATCATGATCTCGAACGGCAGCGCGCCCTCGGGCAGCCCGAGCCGGTGCTCGAGACGTCCGAGCAGCTCGCCCATCGCCTCGACCTGCTCCGGCAGCGTCACCTTCGGCAGCGTGATGCGGAACGCGGGCGGCAGCTCGCCGAGCGCGTCGACGAGCGTCGACACGAACCGATCGATCGTCGCGATCGACCGCTTCGCGCTGGCACCGACGAGCGGCTTCACGCGGATGCCGGACGCGGGGCTGGCTCGGCCCGCGCGCACGCAGTCGGCCACGATGCGCGCGCACGTCTCGGCGTGACCGTCCTCCTCGGCGTCGTCGCGCACGCCGTAGCCGTCCTCGAAGTCGATGCGCAGATCCTCCACGGGCTCGCGCGCGAGCTTGTCGCGCACGCGCGCGTGGACCATCCACGCGAGCCACAGATCCGGGTCGGCGTCGCGCAGCTCGTCGGGCGCGGCGAGGAAGCGCTCCTCGGTCGCCGCGAGCGGAGCCGTGTCGGGCGTGAACGTCTCGCTGCCGGGGAAGCCGAGCGCGCGCGCGAGCACGACCGGATCCGGTGCGTGGCGCTCGAACGATCGCCGCGCAGCGTCGCCGAGTCGCGCGACGACGTCCGGCGCGACGACGTGCGCGCCCCAGTACACCGTGTGCGCGGGCTGCCTGGTCGGGCGCGCTCCGTCCCAGTGGCGCTCGGCGATCGACTGCGCGCCGTGCAGCCGCTCGAGCAGATCGCCCGCGTCGTCGAGCAGGCTCACTAGCTCCCTCGATAGGTGGAGTACCCGAACGGGCTGAGCAGCAAGGGCACGTGGTGGTGCTCGGCGGGCTCGGTGACCTCGAAGACGATCGCGACCTCGGGATAGAAGCAGCGCCGACCGTCGTGCTCGAAGTAGGCACCGGTCGCGAAGCGAAGCCGATGGATGCCTGCGCGCAGCTCACCGGGGCCGAGCAGATCGACGACGCGACCGTCCGCGTTCGTGGCCGAGCGCGCGAGCTCGCGGAAGCCGTCGCCGTCGCGCCGCTCGAGGATCACCGCGATGCCGCGCGCGGGGCGGCCGATCGACACGTCGAGCACATGGGTGGTCAAAGGGCTGCTCATGGACTCTCGTCGCGCAGCTTCTCGAGCCGCAGCCGGGTGATCTTGCCCTGTTCGATGGCGGCGATGTCGAGCTCGCGCTCCGGCTCGTTGCGCAGCCGCACGCGCAGGAGCGTGAGCATCTCCTCGGCGCTCTTGCCCGTCGCGCACACGACGAACACGTGGCCGAACTTCGCCTTGTACTGCAGGTTGCCGTCGCGCAGCGCGAGGATGGTGGCCTCGTCGGCGCCCTGCATGCCGGACTGCTCGCCCTCGGACCACGTCGCCGTCGTCGCGAACCGGCGGCGCAGCGCGTCGAGATCGGCGCCGATCTCCGGGTGGTGCGAGATGGCCTCGCGCACGTCGGTGGGCGTCGCGCGATCCCAGACGCGCTCCGCCACCGTGAACACGCGATCGTCGGATCCGAACGGGCGCGCAGCGACCATGCCGTCGACCCAGCGCCGGGATCCGCAGCAGCGACGCAGCGCGTCGGCGGCCTCTTCGGGCGGCAACCCGTCGAGCCAGGACGCGAGGCTCATGGCGCAGCGGCCTCGCTGCGCGTGCCGTACAGACGCAGGCGACTCACGCCCCCGTCCGGATAGATCGACAGCCGCACGTGCGTGAACGGACCGCGCTGCACGATCTCGTCGCGGAAGAAGTGACGCGTGTGCGGGGTGAGCTTGCTGTCGCCCAACACGCCGCGCCACGCCGCGGACGGATCGACGAGCTCGGTGAGCGCGGCGTTCGGGGCGAAGATGCCTTCGATCGAGCAGGTGTCCGGGCAGTTGCCCTTGAAGAAGTTCGTGTCGACCTCGATGAGCCCGACGCTGCCAGGCGCGCCGAGCCGCAGGATGATCCAGTCGAAGCCGGGGCCGCGACGGCGCCGCGTCTCCCAGCCGCCGCCCATGTTCTCGGAGCGGCCCGGCAGGATGAGGTTGTTCATCGGGCCGAAGAACATGTCGGAGCACGCGAGCGCGAGCCCGCCGTTCTTCACGGCGACGAGATCGACCTCGCCGTCCTGCACACGGCCGCGCACCACGTCGTCGACGTCGACGCTGGTCCAGTCGGGCTCGACGTCGCCGTGGGCCCGGAACCGCGCGACGCCACCGTCGGGATGGATGTTGAGGCGCAGGTGCGTCCATGCGCGCGGCCACGACTCCGCGTGGCTGATGGGAAAGATGTTCTGCGAGCCGGGCCGCAGGGGCATCTGCGGCAGCAGCTCGAGCCAGTCCGCGGTCTTCAGCGCGCCCACCGGCGTGTCGGGCGTCGCACGGATCGCGTCGACGGACGCGAACGGCGGGCTGTTGCCGAGGAAGTGGTTCGTGTCGATGTCGAGCACGCGCACGCGTCCCGGCGTACCGAGCTTCACGATGCACCAGTCGTGGCCTGGGCCGCGGCGGCGGCGGGTCTCCCAGCCGTCCATCAGCTTGCCGCGATCGGTGTACTCGTCGGGCAGGAACACGCCGCGCCCGGGCTTCACCAGGTTCTCCTTCGGGGCGAAGAACTCGTCGTTGCACGCGAGCGCCTGCGCGCCGAGGTACTCGTCCGCCAGGTTGACGAGACCCGTGAACGTGGCGGCTTGCAGATCCTTCGAGCTCATGACGGACTCCCCGGCTTCCCGGTCGGGCGCGCTCGATCGCGGTGGAGCAGCGGCTGCCCCGACGGGGCATCGGCGAACGTACCCGCATCGTACACGATGCGGCCACGCAGCCACGTGGTGCGGACCTCGCCGCGGAACGTGCGGCCGAGGTACGGCGAGATCGGATGACGGAAGTGGAGCCGAGCCGCGTCGACGCGGAGCTCCGTGTCGGGATCCCACGCGACGAGATCGGCGTCGCAACCGGGCGCCACCCGGCCCTTGCGCGAGCCCACGCCGGCGAACGCCGCAGGGCGCTGGGTCAGCCAACGCATGAGCTCGGGCAGGTAGAAGCCGCG
Organism: uncultured Nannocystaceae bacterium; assembly: GCA_964468635.1. Lineage (GTDB taxonomy): Bacteria > Myxococcota_A > Polyangia > Nannocystales > Nannocystaceae > Xiheibacterium. The sequence goes on along the minus strand of CAYXVR010000066.1, from coordinate 8,425 downwards.
CGCGCGCGCCTCGGTCCACACCGACGGCAGGCCGAGCGAGAGCGACGCGATGCCGCCCCAGGCCTCGTGGAAGTCGCCGCGCTCGGCCGCCTTGAGCTGCGGCGTGCACGGCGAGTGATCGGTGACGACGAAGTCGATGACACCGTCGCGCAGCGCTTCCCACAGACGACGGCGGTTGCCGTCCTCGCGGATCGGCGGCGCGCACTTGAAGGTGGTGGCGCCATCGGGCACTTCTTCGGCGCACAGGCTGAGGTAGTGCGCGCAGGTCTCGACGGTGATCGGCAGGCCTTCCCCGCGGGCCGCCGCGAGCTGGGGGATCGAGTCGGCCGACGAGAGGTGCACGATGTGCACCGCGCAGCCGGTCTCGCGGCACAGGCGGACGAGCAGCGCGATCGCATCGTCCTCCCACGACTTCGGGCGCGACTCGAGCCAGCTGCGATAGCGGTGGGGATCGGTCTCGTGCGGCTCCACCGGCGACTCGAGCTCGGCGTGGGCGAGCAGCGGAATGCCGGCGACGCGCAGTCGTTCCATCGCTCTTCGCAGATCGGTCTCGCCGACGTGGGGGAACTCGTCGACGCCGGACGGGCACAGGAACGCCTTGCATCCGAGCGCACCGGCGGCGGCGAGCGGCGCGAGCTCGTCGATGTTGCCGGGCACGACACCGCCCCAGAAGCCGACGTCGACCCAGAGCTGTCCGCGACACGCGTCGATCTTCTGCGCGAGCGCGTCGGCGGTCGTGGTGGCGGGGATGCAGTTGAGCGGCATGTCGACGAGCGTGGTGACCCCCCCGGCCGCGGCCGCGCGCGTGGCGGTCCAGAAGCCCTCCCAGTCGGTCCGACCGGGCTCGTTCACGTGCACGTGCGGATCGACGAGCCCGGGCGACAGCACGAGGTCGCCGAGATCGACGCGCTCGTCGACGCCGGCGGGCTCGACGATCGCGTGAACGACCTCGACGATGGTGCCGTCCTCGACGATCACGGTCGCCGGCCCCAGCATGTCCTCGACGAGGACGCGACGCGACGAAATGGCGAGACGACGAGGAGACTCGGACACGCGGAATGGCGATCGTCTCACAGGGGGGTGCCCTGGCGCGAACCGTGCCGTTTTCGCCCGACCTGCGGCTCAGGTCGGCGATTTCCGGCGCGAACCGTGCCGATCGCCTCGGGCTGCAACGGTCGCGACCGGCGGTCGATTGGTTGGTTCGTGAGGATCGCCGAGCATCTGATCGCGACGACCCGCGGGGGAAAGAAGACGCTGCTCCGCCCGGAACATGCCGAGTGGCTGTGGACGCGATTGCGGGCCACGTTGGGTCGCGCGGCGCTGTCGCTCGTGCTCATGCCCGATCACCTCCACCTCGTCGCGCTGCCGGGCATGCGAGAGCGGCTCACCCGCGTGCTCGCGATGTTCACCGCGCGCACGGGAGTGAGCTTCGACGTCGAGCTCGAGCCCGCGAACACGGCGGACATCGCCGGGCGAATGATCCGCTACGGCTTGTGGAACCCCGTGCGGAAGCGCCTCGTCGACGATCCGTGGCGCTGGCGGTGGTCGACGATTCGCGACCTCGGCGGCGCCGCTCATCCGTGCTGGACTCCGCTCGAGCGCGTCGCGGAGGTCATGCGGATGTCGCCGGCCGCGGCATTGCAGATGCTGACGAAGGTCGCCAACCGCCGCGCGCCGGCTCCCGTGCCGCAAATCGTCGCCGTCGCGTCGATCGACGGAGTGCGGGGCGCCGTCGCGGCCGTCCTGCGCGTGCAAGAGGCCGAGGTGATCACGCGGCCGCTCGGTCGTCGTCTGTTGGTGCAGACATGCGACGCCGTCGGCGGAGCGACTGCTCGGCATGTCGCTTCGGCGCTCGATTGCAGTGTGCGATCGGTCTTCCGGCTTCGGACGCCACGGCACGCAGCGCTGCCCGCGGTGATGCTGTGCCTCGGCGACGAACGGCTGAGGACCGGGTGAAAGCGTGCCGTTTTCGGGCGACCTGCGGCCCAGGTCGGGCATTTTCGGCACGAAGTGCGCCGAGGCTCAGAACTCCTTCTCGGACCAGTCGCACAGGCTCGTGTAGTGGGCTTCGGCGTCCTCGCAGAAGAGCGAGCGCGTGAGGCCGGCGACGAGACGCTGCACGGAGTACTTCATGCCCGAGATGCTCGCGCCGCCGAAGCCGAGGCTCAAGAGGCCCCCGAACGTGTAGTTGTACACGTGCGATACCCACGGCGCCGTGCCCGGGGTCTTCTCGACGAACTCGAAGCCGGCGCCGAGATAGGGATGGCGCGCGAGATCGTCGTGCGCCTCCGCGGGCGGCGGCGTGTAGCGATCGCCCCACGTCGCGATCGCCGGGGCGAGCTTCGCGAGCTCGGGCCGGCGCGCGAGATCGGTGACGAAGCCGGTGCCGACGATGACGAAGTCGAGCTCGAACTCGCCGTGCGGCGTCGTCACCACGATGGTGTCGCCTCGCATCGCGATGCGCTGCCACGGCGACGACGGCCGCAGCGTGAAGCCCGGGTGCTCGCTCGCGCGGCGCAGCGTGTCGGCCGGCGGCAACTGGCCCATCCGCAGGATCTGCCGCACGAACCGCCACTTCACCGGATCGGGCACGTCGCCCATGTGCTTCAAGAAGCCGACGAACTCCGCCCATCGATACGCGTTGACGTCGACGAGCTTCGCGCGCCGGAAGAACAGATCGACGGACTTCGCCCCGCGCTCGAGCGCGACCGCGGCGTTGTCGAACGCCGACGCGCCCGCCCCGAGCACGCCGATGCGCTTGCCCGCGAGCGCGTCGAAGTCGATGTCGTCGCGCGTGTGCGCCCAGCTCGACCGCGGGATGCAATCGCGGATCGCCGCCGGCACGTCCCACGCGCCCGACCCGTCGATGCCGGTGGCGAGCACGATGCGACGCGCGAAGATCCGCTCGCCACTGTCGACCTCCGCGACGAGGCAGCCCTCGCCCTTCGCCTCGTCGACGAGCGTCACCGTCGTGTCGGCGCGCACCGGGATCCCGAGCACGCGCCGGTACCACGCGAGATACGCGGCCCACGTCTCCTTCGGCACGAGCCCGAGCCGCTCCCAAGCGCCCTCGCCGTGCTGCGCCTCGTACCACCGCTGGATGGTGAGGTTCGGGATCCCGAGGTCCGGCCCCGTGAGGTGCTTGGGCGTGCGCAGCGTGATCATGCGCGCGAAGTTCAGCCACGGGCCCGCGCGATCGAGCGGGTGATCGTCGACGACGAGGATGTTGTCGACGCGCTCGCGCAGGAGCGCCGCCGCCGTGGCGAGCCCGCCCTGCCCCGCGCCCACGACGAGGACGTCGAGGATCGGCGCACCCGCGCTCGTGCGGCGCGGCTCCAGCCACGCGCGCCGCGGGTACGTCATCAATTCGAGATCGCGCGACAGTGCGCGCTCGAGCGCCTCCAAGCCGTCCATCGTGCGCGCATGCTCCACCGCCCGCGCGCAGGATGCAATACCGTGACGGACGAGGCCCGCCGCGGTGCATGGGGGATCATGAAACTGGGCAAGCGGGTGTCGTGGATGGGGTTGGCGTGTGCGCTCGCGTGCTCGCCGAAGACGGAGCAGGTCGGTCAGGTCGGCACGGAGAGCGACGGGTCCGGCGAGAGCGACGCGGACGGCGACAGCGACGCGGACGGAGACGGTGAGGGCACGAGCGCCACCTCCGACGGCGACGACGATGGCGACAGCGACGACGAGACCGGGGCCGACAGCGGCGACGAGACCGGCGCGGCCACGTGCGCGCCCGAGGTGACGACGAGCCGCGCGGCCTGGGAGGCGTTCCTGGCCGGGACCGGCGGCACGTATCACTTCACGCGCCCCGCCATCGAGTGCCTGGGCGAGTTCTGCGAGGACTCGTGCTCGTACGTCACCGAGCTCGAGGTGATCGATGGTGTCGTCACGCGTCGACGGTTCTCGATCACCGAGCCGCCGACGGACGATGCGAACGAGTGCATGGGCGTCGCGTTCGAGGAAGCCGGCGCCGACGTGGGCACGACCGACACGCCGTTCGCGGCCGCGGCCCTCACGGTCGACGAGATCTACGCCTCGTGCTGCGCCGACGTGTACGGACATCTCGACGCCTACGGCGAGGGCATCGAGGCGCAATTCCAGGTCGACGAGAACGGCATCATGACGGGGTGCTGGCTCGAGGACGTGGGCGGCTGCGGCGAGCTCTGCACGCCCGAGCCGGAGTTCGTGCTGCGCATCGGCGAGGTCGCCAGCGGGCCCCTGCCCTGATCGCGGCCCTGGCGGCACCCGTGCGACGGCGCACGAGTGCGCGTCTGCGTGCTTGCAACGGCACGCCTTCGCAGTAAGGTCGTGCTGGATGACGGCCACCGGCGTGCTCCGCCCCTGCGGCGCGATGATGCTGGTGGCCGCGCTCGCGTGTGGCTGCCCGAAGAACGGCTCGGATTCCACCGGCCCCGACGAGACGCCCGAGACGGTCGCGTCCGAGCGCGTGGGGATCCCGGAGGAGGCCACCCCGGTCGACCGGCTGTCGAACGAGGTGCTGCACCATGTCGAGCTCGTCCGCATCTCGCGGAACTTCGGCAAGGAGCACTTCGAGATCGCGCTCGATGCCTGGACACCGGCCGACGGCAGCCACGAGATCAGCGACGTGCGGCTGTGGTGGCTGCGCACGGATCTCGCGGCCGAACGCCGACCGTTCTCGTCCAAGTCGCGCGACCAGTTCGACATCGACTACGAGCGACTGGCCACCGATCGCTGGCGCATCGGGCTCGAGAGCGATCGCAAGCGCTTCGAGTTCCTCGTCGAGTACGCCGAGACGGGCACGCCCGCCGCGTACGCCGACGTGGAGACCGACGGCGGCGTCGTCGAGCACTGTCGCGTCGAGAGCGGCACGTTGCAGGCGCGCAAGCTGCTCGGCGCGCCGGTCGGCATCAAGGGCTTCGAGGTGAGCTGCGTCGACGACGGTGGTCGAACGCACCGCGGCGACATGGTCGAGCGCAAGCCCCGGTGAGGGCGCGACACGGCGCCGGCGGGCTGCTACGTTCGCCCGCACCATGGCACCGCTGCGTTGGACCTTCGCGGGGAGCTTCACGGCCAAGCCGAACGGCGCGATCACGGTCGTGTCGGGATCGCGACTCGCCGACGTGATGGCGAAGCTGTCGCCGACCGTGAAGGTGGAGATCGCCGATCGGCTCGGCAGTGCGGGGACGCGATCGTTCGAGCTGCAGTTCGGGCGGCCGCGGGCGTTGCGGGTGCAGGATGTCGTGGCCGATCAGTCGCCCTTGAAGGAGCTCGCCGAGCTGGCGACGGGGTTGTCGCGTCCGCGGGAGGCGGTCAGCGTCGAGGAGGGTGTGAAGCGGATCGTGGCGATCGTCGGGGATGGGGCGCTCGCTCGGGCGGTCGCTGCGACTACGACTACGACTACGACTACGACTACGACTACGACTACGACTACGACTCCGGCTCCGTCTGCCGGGTCGGGGGACATCTTCGATCGCGTGGGGTTGCCGTCCGAGGCCGATACGGTGTCGGTGGCGAAGTCGGGGGTCGATGCGTTCGTCGGGGCCATCCGGAACAAGCCGGCGGGCAAGGGCGACGGCGAGCGCGGGCCCTCGCTGCGGGCCGCGGAGATCATCCTCGATGCCGTAGAGGCCACCGCTGCGGATGCGCTCGCGAGCGCGGGTGCGGCGGCGATCGAGTCGGCGTGGCGTGGAATCAAGATGGTGTTGTCGCTGTCGCCCGGCCACGGGGAGCTCGCGATCAGCGTGCTCGACGTCGGTGATGCGCAGATGGTCGACGCGATCGGGCGCGTGCTCAGCGAGCCGCACGAGCTGCGGCCCGACGCGGTGTTCGTACTGCCGTCCATCGGCGATCCCCGGCGACTGCGCGAGCTCGCGACGCTCGCCGAGTCGGCCACCGTGCCCGTCGTCACCGCCATCGATCCGAGCCTGCTCGACGACGAGGGAGACGCCCCCTTCGAGCGGTGGAACGCGCTGCGCAGCGAGCCCGCCGCGGCGTGGATCGTGGGCACCACCAACGAGATCGTGCTCGCGAACGAGGAGACGCGCGTCGGGCCCCGCGTCGTGTTCGGCAGCCCCGTGCTCGCGATCGCGGCGATCCTCACCGCCGCGTTCTCGCGCAACCGCGGCTTCGCGGACGCGATCGGCCGCGCGGGCGCCGTCGCATCGCCGGCGTCACATCTCGAGGGCGGCGCATCGATCCCCACCCGCGCCGCGCTCGCGCCCGATGCCCTGCGCGTGCTCGCGACCCAGGGACTCGTCGCGATCGGGCACGAGCGCGACGGCGAGCGCATGCTCGTCGTCGACGCACCGATGATCGGGCGCGGCGAGGGCCCGTCGTTGCCGGCACGGATCCTCGTCGGCCGCACCGTCCGCTCGGCCATCGCGGCGCGCGACACGTTGCCGCGCGCCGCGAGCAACCGCGAGATCGAGACCGCGTTCGCGAAGGCGGGCGCCGCGTTCCTGCCGGATTCGCCCGGCGCCTGCACGCTGCACGCGCACGCGCACGGCGATCACCTCCACGTGCACGCCCGCCTCGCGGCCTCGCTGGTGGGCCGAACGCTGGAATTCGACTTCAGCGTGTAGGCCGGGCTCCCACCGCGGATCGCGCACCTCGCCGGGACCGTCCCCACGCTCGACGCTGTCGAGGCGCCGCAGCGGGTGATCGTTTCTCCGCGTGCTCGGTCTTAAACCACTCTGCAAATCCCCCGCTCCAGCGCCTCCCACGAACACCTTCGGCTATGCTGAGCTCCCACGGATGAGCGACCCGAACTCCTACGGAGGCGGCGGACTCGAAGGCATGTGGCACCGACCGGAAGACCTGGTCGGGACCGTGCTCGCGGACCGTTATCGCGTGCTCAAGGTCATCGGCGACGGTGGCATGGGCTCGGTCTACCTCGGTGAGCACGTCACCATCCGCAAGAAGGTCGCGCTCAAGGTCCTCAAGCACGAGCTCTGCCGCGAGCAGACCCACGTCGATCGGTTCCTCCAGGAGGCCCGCGCCGCGTCGATGATCACCCACGAGCACGTCGTCGACATCGTCGACTTCGGGCCGGTGCCGGGCGGCTCGGTGTTCTTCGCGATGGAGTTCCTCGAGGGCGAGGATCTCTCCAACGTGCTCCGCCGCGAGCGCCGCTTCCCGTGGGCGCGCGCGCGCGAGCTCATGCTGCAGGTCGTGCGCGCGCTGAAGGCCGCCCACGCGCGCGGCATCATCCACCGCGACCTCAAGCCCGCGAACTGCTTCCTCGTGAAGCGCTCCGACGGGCGCGACTTCATCAAGCTGCTCGACTTCGGGATCGCGAAGGTCACCGACGAGGCGGGCGAGAGCGGCGGCCTCACGCGCACCGGTGCGGTGTTCGGCACGGCGAAGTACATGGCGCCCGAGCAGGCGTGCGGCGAGCCGGCCGACGCCCGCACCGACGTGTACGCGGCGGCGATCTGTCTGTACGAGTTCCTCACGGGCACCGTGCCGTTCGACGGCGACAACTTCATGCGCGTGCTGTCGCGGCACCTCACCGAGCCGCTGACGTTGCCGAGCACGATGGCGCCCGACGCCCAGATCTCGCCGGTCGTCGAGTCGATCATCGTCAAGGCGCTCGCGAAGCGCCCCGACGAGCGCTTCCAGAGCATGGCGGAGTTCGAGCAGGCGCTGCTCGCCATCGGCCCCGACGGGCGCATGGTGAACCAAGGCGGCGACGTCGGGCCCGCGTTCGTGCAGCGCGGCGGCACGCAGATGCAGCCGCCGATGATGGAAGCACCGGGCTCGACGATGTGGCTCGGCCCCGGCGGTGGCGTGCCCGGTGCGGCGCCGAGCCAGCCGCCCGAGGGACGCGGCGGCACGGTCATGCTCGACACGAGTGGCGCGCATCAGCCCGGCATGGAGCCCGGCGGCACCGTGCGGCTCGGCAGCCAGGACTTCGGCTTCCCCAACGTGCCGACCGGCGCGGGGGGTCGGCAATCGGCGCCCACCGGCATCGCTCCGCCGCCGCTCGTGAACGCGAAGCCGGAAGCGACGTACATGATGGACGGCATGGGTGCCGACGTGCTGCCGCAGGGCGGCGGCGCGCCGATCACCCGCAATCCGCCCGTCGGCACGTATCCGCCGGCGCACGGATCGGTGCCGCCCGAGACGCGCCCGCCCACGTTCGCGCCCGACACGATGCATCCCGGCATGCACGGCGGCAGCGATGCGACCGTGTTCGCGGTCGAGCAGCGCTCGAAGGTCGGCTTCATCCTCATGCTCGTGCTCGGAGGGATCATCGCCGTCGGTGGCGGTGGTCTGTTCGCGTGGTGGATGGTGAAGCCCGACGAGACGACGACGGTCGCCGAGAAGACGCCGACGGCTCAGCCCGCGAAGGCCGGACCGGTCGACACGCCGCCCCCCGACGGGCCCAAGCTCGATCCGCAGCCGAAGGAGCCCGAGCCCGAGCCGAAGGAGC
>CAYXVR010000065.1:0-48857 GCA_964468635.1 uncultured Nannocystaceae bacterium | reverse complement strand
GCTCCACGCACCACCAGTACTCCTCCTCGGTCTCGCCCTTCCACGCGAACACCGGGATGCCGCGCGCCGCGATCGCGGCCGCCGCGTGGTCCTGCGTCGAGAAGATGTTGCAGGAGGACCAGCGCACCTCGGCACCGAGCTCGACGAGCGTCTCGATCAGCACCGCGGTCTGGATGGTCATGTGGAGGCAGCCGGCGATCTTCGCGCCCTTCAGCGGCTTGCTCGCGCCGTGCTTCGTGCGCAGCGCCATGAGACCGGGCATCTCCTTCTCGGCGAGCGCGATCTCTTTGCGGCCCCAGTCGGCCAGGGCCATGTCGGCGACCTTGTAGTCGTTCTTCTTCGTGTTCATGTTCGTGTTCGAGTGGTTGCTTCTTGCATGTTCGTTCCGTGCCGTCGAGGGGCGCACGGACCCCCTTTGCTCATGCGGTCGCGCGGTAGTGCGGGACCCATCCGCTCTTGTCCTTGAAGAGCCGGACGCAGCGGATGTGCTGTTTGTCGGTCAAGAGGAAGCGATGGTGCAGGTGTGCGGGCACGACGAGGAGATCCCCCGCCTCGACCACGACGCGCATCCAGCGGTCGTCGGCCGAGCGGATGTCGAAGATGCCCTCGCCCTCGAGCACGTAGCGCACCTCGTCGTCGGTGTGCAGGTGCTCGGCGGAGAACTTCGCGCAGATCGCCGGCAGCTCGGGCGTGTCGGGTGCGAGCTCGACGATGTCCTGCTCCACGTAGTCGCGCTCGCGCTTGAGCACGTCGAGCGTGGGCTGGTACGCGACCGGATCGACCGCCATGCGCTCGTGCAGCACGCCGACCTTCGCGAGCTCGTTCGTGTCGATCGCCGTGTCCGGGGACTCCAACCAGGTGAGCTTCATCGTCCTCACTCCTGCTCGAGGCCGAGCCTGCGCGACTCGACCACCGCGTGGGCGAGCCAGTCGAGGCACTCGGCCTGCGTCTTCGCTTCGATCCAGGTGCGGCCCCACACGTACATGCCGTGGCCCGCGACGATCACCGCGTCCACGTCGGGGTGCTCGCGCAGTGCCTCGGTCATCGACTCGGTGAGCTCCGACTCCCGCGCCGTGTTGGGGATGATGGGGATGCGCACCTCGTCGAAGCAGCCCTTGCCGCGCAGGCCCTTGAGCATCTCGTAGCCGCGCAGGCGCAGCTGCCCGCCCCGATTGCCGGAGACCGCGATGCGAGCCGCGAGCACGGGCCAAAGCGAGTGGCTGTGCAGCACGGCGCCGGCGTTGCGCTCGCGGAACGCGGCGAAGAAGAGCGGCTGGCACTCGGAGATCTTCAACGAAGGATCCGCCGGGGCCTTCAGCACGCGGCAGTCATCGAGCGCGTTCGCATCGAGCACGAACACGTCCTCTCGGCCGATGCGCTCCTTCTGCACGCCGGACGGCGCCATGACGATGCCTTCGTCCGCGCGAATGGAGATGCCGCCACCGGTGCCCGACACCCATCCGAGCGTGTAGAACTGGCGACACAACTCGCACACCAGCTCGGCCGTCTCTGCCACGCTCGCCATCGCACGCCCCGGGACGCGCGGAGCATACCAGGCGCCCCCGAAGCGGCGACCCGGGTGGCCGAGCGCCGCGTCGCCGCGGGTGCTCGGGCAGCGCGGCGCCGTCGTGCGGAACCTCGCGGCGTCGGCGAGCGGGCGCGACCGTGCGCGCCGCGGCGTGCCCGCCCCCGGCGCCTCACTCGTCTTCGCGATCGATGTACATGCCCACGGCGACGATCGGTCCCCACGAGTCCACTGCCCCTGCGATCTCGTACGTCGCCCAGATCCCGTCGTCGTCGAGGTCGCCGAACGCCTGCGCGGTGAACTGGCACTCGCTCTCGAGGGCGTCGAAGCGCAGCGCGTAGTGGAGCCGATGCGGCTCGTCGATCGCGAAGTCGATCGCCGACCACGTCGGGTCGCTCCACGCGTCGTCGGCGTAGTGATGGGGTGCCACCGGCGTCGGCGTGGGCGTGCACGCGCTGCGCTCGCTGCCTTCGCAACGCATCGAGAGCCGGGGTACCGGTCCGACGGCGATCTCACCTCCAGGGCCGGGGCACGTCCAGCGCGGCTCGCCATGCTCGTCGTCGGCGAGCGCGTACGCGTTCATCGCTCGCACCATCGCGGCCAGCCGATTCCACGCTTCCTGGCTCCGCGGGTTCGGAGCGCGCGCACCGTAGTCGCGGAACGAGAAGAGATCGCAGTGCGAGAGCTCGACCTGGGTCCGCGCGGCGAGGATGCAGCGATGCAGCCGAGCGACCCACCGCCGCCGCCACACGCTCGGGTCGGCGGCCCGCTCGTCCAACCCCTCGGCACACACGTCGAGCGTCGCGAGCGTGTTCTCCTCCGGCGCGTGGCGACGGCGACGCAGCTCCATCAAATGCGCGCACACCTGAGCGCCGGTCGGGAACACCTCGTCGCTCGGTCCGCGATCGGCCGCGATCGGTTCGGGCTCCGGCTCCGGCTCGCCGCTGCGCGCACATGCGAGCGTGAACGACACACACGCGATCCATCGCGGCCCACCCACGGATCGAGGATAGCCCATCCTCCGGAGCGCCGGCGGCCGATTGTCGATCCACCGGCCACTCGAGCGCGTGCGCCCGATCGAACGGCCGATTCTGCTTGTTGCGGGCGCTCGTCGCTGCGGCGAGGATCGTCGCGCCTCGGATGCAGGATCGCACGAGCGTCGTCGTGGAGATCGGAGCGAAGGCCGACGTGGCCGTCGCCGCTGCAGCCGTGCGCGCGTGGGCATGCGCGCACGGACTCGACGCGTCGTTCGCTGCCGAGCTCGCGACGTGTGCGTCCGAGCTCGCGAGCAACGCGGTGCGTCACGGTGGAGGACGCGGACGACTCGAGTGCGCGTCGAGTCCCGACGCCCTGTCGCTGCGCATCGAGGATCGAGGCAAGGGCGAGGCAACCATCGTCCGTGCGCGCGTCGAGGAGGCGCGCGCACGCGTCGAGCACGACGGGCGCGGCGATCACGGGCTGCACACGCTCGTGCGCTGGATGGACGCCATCGAGATCGATGCTCGACCGGGCGGCGGCCTGCGCATCACCGCCTCGCGCGCACGCACGCGGAGGTCCCGGCGGTGAGCGACACGCCGTATCGCCGCGTGCTCGCGGTGCTGTGCGAGTCGATGTCACGGATCAACGCCGATGCGCTGCTCGGGCGCGCGTTGTCGGTGTGCAACCTGACGCCCGAGACGATGGAATCGAAGCACGCGATCGTCCTCATGGCCCCGCTCGCCCCCGGCCTGCGCGTCTTCCTCGGCGAGACGGGCGCGCGCGCCGTGCTCGCGAAGATCCGCGCGCTGCACAAGAGCGGCGCGGTGCCGGCCGCTCGCGTGGAAGTGCGCGGCGAGCCCGACATCCTGAGCGCGCGACTGGCCGCGCGCGAGCACTGCGTCGCCCATGGCGTCAGCAGCTTCACGCAGCAGCGCGTGCTCACGGTCGTCAGCGAGCTCGCGCGCAACATCGTCGCGTACTCGAAGGGCGGCCACATCGACCTCGGCAGCGACGACGGCGTGATCACGGTGCGCGCGACGGACACGGGCCCGGGCATCGCGAATCTCGACGAGATCCTCGCGGGTCGCTATCGCAGCCGCACCGGCCTCGGGCTCGGCATCCTCGGCGTGAAGCGCCTCTCCACGGACATGCACATCGAGAGCGCGCCCGACGGCACGCTCGTCGTCGCGAAGGTGGCGCTCGCGTGACGCTCGACGTCGGCATCTCCTTCCGACCGTGCGCCGGCGAGACCGCGTGCGGCGACGTGGCGGTGGCGCGCCCCACCGCCGACGGCCTGCTCTTCGGCGTCGTCGATGCGCTCGGCCACGGTGACGGTGCGGCTGCCGTCGCGGCCGACGCGTTGCGATCCCTGCTCGCCGTGCCGCTCCGCGGCGGCGTGGCCGGCGTGCTGGCCGTACTCGACGCCGCGTTGCGTGGCGGTCGCGGTGCCGCAGCGCTCTTGTGCATCGCCCACGACGACGCGATCGAGGGCTGCGGCGTCGGCAACGTCGAGCTCCGCAGCACCGGCATGCGGCTTCCCGTCGTCGCGACGCCGGGCGTGCTCGGCCGCGGCCCCGCGGTGCGACCTCGGATCTTCTCCGCGCGGCTCGTCGCCGGCGCGCGGCTCGTGCTCTTCAGCGACGGCGTCTCCGCGCGCCTGCGTCCCGACGAGGACCGCGCACTCCCGGCCCAGGCCGCGAGCGCGGCGCTGCTCGGGCGCTGGGCCAAGCCCACCGACGACGCGACCGTGCTCGTCGCCGACGTGAACCGATGATGATGGACGTCCAGGTATCGATCATCGAGCTGTGGCACGTGCTGCTCGTGCCGTTGCAGGGCGACGTGTCCGACCAACACGCCGAAGTGCTCGCCGAGCGCGTCCTGCGACGCATCTCGACCCGGGGACCGCGCGGCCTCGTGATCGATCTGTCCGGCGTCGCGCTCATCGACAGCCACCTCTGTGCGGTGGTCGCCAACCTGGCCTCGGCGGCGCGACTCATGGGCACCGAGAGCTTCGTGAGCGGCATCAGCCCCGAGATCGCGCTCACCCTCGAGACGATGGGCGTGTCGTTCGATCGCATCGCCACGACACGCAGCCTCGAGGATGCGCTGTCTCGCTTCGACATCTCGCCACGCGACCCAAAGGAGACGGTTCGGCATGAGAATCGGTGATCACGAATTCGGGGTGGAACCGCCCGATCTGGTGCTCATGCGTTACCGCGGCACGCTGTCAGCACCCGACTTCGTCCGCGCCATGGAGTGGCTGCGGACGCAAGCCGGCGACTGGCCCCACATGCTGGTGCTCGTCGACGTCTCCGAGCTCACGACCATCCCGGCCGAGACGCGCAAGGTCGTGCCCGACGCGACGTCGTGGATGAACATGCGCGGCATCTCCTTCTACGGCGCAGGCTTCGCCGTCCGCACGGTGTCCATGATGCTGGTGAAGGTGATCAACCTGGTGCGTGGTACGGACAACCCGCCGCACTATTCGAGCGACGAGGCGGAGGGGCGCCTCTGGATCGAACAGCGCCGCACCGAGCTGGCGCAGCAACAGGAACGACGCGCATGAGCGGCGAAGACACCGTCGCGGTCGCAACCGCCCGCATCGAGCGACTCCTCACCGCGCTCTCCTGTGTGTCCGTCGATCGCTTCGACGACCCCCACGCGACCATCGAGCCCGCGAGCGAGGACGAGTTCGGCATGCTCGAGGGCGCGTTCGCCGTGTTCGTCGGCGAGCTCGCGGAGGCCAAGGGCGCGCTGCAGCGCGCGGTGGAGCAGCAACGCCTCACCATCTCGGCGCTGTCCACTCCGATCATCGACGTGTGGGACGGCGTGGTCACGCTGCCGCTCGTCGGCGTGATCGACACGCAGCGTGCCGTCGAGATGACGGAGCGCCTGCTCGCGCGCATCGTCGAGTCGGGCGCGCGCGCGGTGATCATCGATCTCACCGGCGTCGAGGTCGTCGACACCGCGACGGCCGATCACCTCGTGCGGCTCACGCGGGCCGCGGGCCTGCTCGGCGCGCGCTGCTACGTCACCGGCATCGGCCCGAACATCGCGCGCACGCTCGTCGGCATGGGCGTCGACCTCGGCGGCGTGCGGACGCTGCGGACGCTCAAGGAAGCGCTGCGCGTGTGCATCGCCGAGACGCAGGCCGAACGCTGAGTCAGCCGTCGTCGCGCGGACCCGCGGAGTAACGGGCGCACTGCACGACGGGCAGCCGCGGATACTTCGGCCAGCTCGGATCGCGGTCGTGCTCGCGGCAGCGCCAGAACGTCGAGCCGCGCGCGTTCGTGATCGCGTGCGCGTGGCGACAGCTCGCGCACAGGCCCGGGTCGGTCACGGCGATCGGCTCGTCTCGTCGGGCGGCAGCACGAGCTGCTCGGCTTGCGCGAGCATCCCGAGCGCCATCGAGATCCGCGCGGCCAACATCGCGCGCCCGCTCGCCATCCCGCGGCGCAGCTGCCACGCACCGAGCAACAGGCCCACGCCCCACAGGATCGCGGTGACGAACTCCGGCAGGAACGCGAAGCGCATCGCCGTCCACCCGAGCAGGCCGAAGCCGATCCACAGCTTGAGGGTGAGCTTGCCGGCCTCGTACACCGGCTTGCCCGCCTCCGCCGCGCGCTTGTGGATGCGCAGCTCGAACTTGCCGTCGTGCACGCGCAGGGCGACGTACTCGGGGCCGACGCCGAGGTAGCGCATCGCCGGCCGCACCGACTTCATCAGCTCCGCTTCCTTCAGCGGCGTGCGCCCGCGCGCCACGATCGCACCGTCGAGCGGATCGTCGATGGTCATGCCGGCCGAGAAGCCCTTGGTGTACAGCTCGAGCGCGACCTCGTCGCCCACGAGCCCGACCGACTGCGCGGCCTCGACCTGCAGCTTGTGATCGTCGCCGCGCCACGGCTGGATCACCGCCGGACCGGGGCGCGAGAGCGCCCGCTCGCCCGCGTCGTCGTCGCTCACTCGCCTCCGGCCTTGGCCCGCATCGCGGCGGCCACCGCCGGCGACACGTAGCGGTCGATGTCGCCGCCGTGCCCGGCGATCTCGCGCACGAGCGAGCTGCTCACGTACATATGGTTGGCGCCGGGAATCAGGAACACCGTCTCGATCTCGGCTGCCAGGTCGCGATTCGCCAGGCCCATCTGGAACTCGGGCTCGAAGTCGCCGGTGGCGCGCAAGCCCCTCACGATCGCGCGAGCCTTGCGGGCGCGACAGAAGTGCACGACGAGCCCGTCGAACGTCGCGACCGAGGCGTTCGACAGGTGGGCGACGCTCGCAAGGGCGAGCTCGCGGCGCTCGTCGATGCCGAAGTAGCCCGGCTTGCTCGGATGGCGACCGATCGCGAGGATCACCTCGTCGAACAGTCGACTCGCGCGCTCGACGATGTCGACGTGGCCGAGCGTGATCGGATCGAAGGATCCGGGGTACACCGCGATCCGCGGGCCGGGGGTGTCGCTCACGCGCCGAGTATACCCGTCCGGGCGCCGCGCGCTCACCAGCAGGCGCGTACGAGGGCCTCGCGACGGCTCCGGCATGCGAGCACCTGCTCGTGCAGCGTCCACTGGCCGAGGGCGCGCACGAGGTTGTGCTCGCCGCGGCCGGCGAACCGAGCGGCGTTCCACCCGAAGTAGCGCTCGACGAGCGCATCGGCGGCGAAGCGCGCCGCGAGCTCGAGCGTGATCCACTCGAGCCCGTACACGAGTGCCTCGCGTTCGGCGGGCTCGGGCGCGGGCGCGGCCCCGGCGTAGCCGACGAGCGCGGCCTCGAAGATGCCGAGATCGAAGCCGGCGACCCGCTCGTCCTCGCCGCGGCGGTTGCACCACGACCGCCACATGTCGCCGAGCTCGAGGTGCAGCGCCATCGGCCCGACGGTGTCGAGATCGACGAGCCCGACGGCTCGCTCCGCGCCGGATCCCTCGGCGGCCTCGAACAGGATGTTGTTGAGCTTCGGATCGCCGTGCACCACGCGCTGCGGCACCCCGGTGATCGGCGGCAACGCCCGCGCGCCGTCGTCGATCGCCGCAGCGAGCTCCTCCACGTCGGCGAACAGTCGGTGGTCACGGTGCTGCGCGAGCGCGGCTGCGAGCGCAGCGAGATGCGCCGGCGTGTCGTGCACGCCGGTGCGCATGCCGACGAATCGATGATCGAGATCGACCAGCGCGCCATGAAAACGCGCGAGCGCGGCCGCGGCGGCGACTGCCTGGCCCGCGCTCGCCACGGCGGGGAACGACACGCCCGGCAGCCGCGTCATGAGCCGCCAGACGCCGGCCTCGCCGCGATCGGCCCACAGCGCGCCGGTGCGCGTCGGAACCAGTCGCGGCGTCGCGAGCCCGCGCGCGGCCAGCCGTTCCGTGACCGCGGCGATGTTCTCGTGCACCTGCGGCGCGAACACCGGGTGCACGCGCTGCAGCACCCAGGCGTCGCCGACGGCGAACGTCGCGTTGATGAGCCCGTCGCCGAACGGCGCGACCTCGCCGACGTCGACCGCGAACTCCGCGAGCGCGGCCCGGGCGTCGTCGACGGTCGCGGCCGTCACCGTCTACTCGCGCTTCTCGCCCGCGGCCGCCGCGTGGGTGCGCTCGTGCACCCACGCCCCGATCGCGCGCAGCGGCTCCGCGCGCTCGCCGAGGCCGGAGACGAGCTCGAGACAGCTCGCGACGAGCCCGTCCACCCTGGCGACCGCCTGCGATCGGAGCGCGACCTGGTCGTCGTCGAGCATGTCGTCGGCGTGCTGGAACGCGATGCCGAACTGCAGGCCCCACTTCTCCAGCTTCGCGACGACGTCGTCGTCCGCACCGGCGCACAGCGCTCCCATCGCGCCGCTCGCGGCGTACAGCGCCCCGGTCTTCTTCGCGTGGATGGCCTCGAGCGTCTCGAGGTCGCGCACGTCCTGCCCGGCCTCGAGGTCCATCGCCTGCCCGCCGACCATGCCCTCGAGCCCCGCGTAGTGGCCGAGCTTCACGACCGCCTCGACCACGCGGCCGCCGTTGCTGTGCCCGCGCGCCAGCGTCTCGAACGCGAGCGTGAGCAACGCGTCACCGGTGAGGATCGCCTTGTCCTCGCCGAACGCGACGTGCACGGTCGGCTGACCGCGGCGCACCGAGTCGTCGTCCATCGCGGGCAGGTCGTCGTGCACGAGCGAGTACGCGTGGATCATCTCGATCGCGCACGCGGCCGGCAGCGCACGCTCGACCGTGCCGCCCGCGGCCTCGCACGCCGCGATCGTGATGAGCGGTCGCATGCGCTTGCCGCCGAGCAGCACCGCGTAGTGACACGCCTCGCGCAGCCGGCCCGGATCGCTCTTGTCGCGATTCGGCAACGCCGCGGAGATCGCCTGGTCCACCCGCGCTCGCTTGTCGCGGAAATACGCCTCGAGATCGAATGCCTTCATGTCGTCATCCACCGTCGTCGTCGTCACCGCGGGTCGAAGGCGTGCGCGGCAGCGGCACCACCTCGTCGCGGTCCGCGAGCAACATCTCCACGCGCTCTTCGATACCGTCGAGCAGCTGGCTGCCGCGCCGGGCGAGCTTCACACCGAGCTCGAACCGCTCGAGCGCGCGCTCGAGCGGGAGATCTCCACCCTCGAGGTCTTTCACGACGCGCTCGAGTCGACCGAGGATGTCGTCGATGCCGAGCTCGGCGCTCTTCGCCGACGCCGCGTCCTCGTCCGCCGCCGGCGTCGCCACGGCCGCAGCGCTCGCCGCGGGCACGCTGTCGCTGCGCTTCTCGGGACCGCGGGCCATGGCGCGCGGAGTATAGGCCCTCGCGCGTCTTGCGGCGAGCGGGTCGAGGGGCTAGCTTGGACCGCGGTGCTCGAGGGCGAGAATCGCGACGAGACGGACGTGGCCCAGCTCATGGGCCAGTTCCACGCGTACCTGGCCAAGAAGGGCCTCAAGTCGACGCGCCAGCGCGACATCATCGCCGAGAAGTTCTTCTCCGCGCCGGGCCACCTCAGCATCGAGACGCTGCTCTCGCTCGCGCGCGAGGATCATCCGCGCGTCGGCTACGCCACCGTCTATCGCACGCTCAAGCTGCTCACCGAGTGCGGCCTCGCGGCCGAGCGTCGGTTCGGCGAGGGCCACACGATGTACGAGACGGCCGGCGACACCGAGCACCACGATCACCTGATCTGTCTCGAGTGCGGCTACGTGCTCGAGTTCCACAACGAAGAGATCGAGAAGGAGCAGGAGCGCGTCGCTCGCAGCTTCGGCTTCAACGTGATCCGCCACAAGCACGAGCTGTACGGGCTGTGCCCGCGCGCCCGCGGCATCAAGGGCGGCTCGTGTCCCGGGCAGGACGCCGGCATGCGCGACGGCAACCACCGGGAGAAGCAGCGCCAGTGATCCCGGCGCTCGTGCAGGACGTGCTCGTCGCGCTCATCGTCGGCGCCGCCGTCGTCGCGCTCGTGTCGCGCTTCGTCGTGCATCGGCGCGTGCGCAAGTGCCCGTCGTGCCCGAGCGACGCTCCGCGCCGCGCGGTGGGTCGCGGCATCCGTGCGAAGGGGCTCGACGTCGTGTCGTGAGCACGCCCGTGCCCCGGCGATCGCTCCGCGTCGAGCTGGCCGCCGCGCTCGCGCTGATCCTCATGATGGCCGTGGTGTCGCTCTCGCTCGCGGGCGAGATGCTCGCGCAGCGCCGTCACGTGGGACAGGAGGAGCAGCGCCTGCGCGATCACGCCGCGGGGCTCGCGATCGTGCTCGCACCGCTGCTCGGCGGATCGACCGCGGGCGAGCGCGCGGAGATCGAGCAGGTGCTGCGCGGGAGCATCGGCAGTCTCGGGATCTCCGGCATCGAGGTGCACCGCTTCGTCGGCACCGACGCGGCGACGATCGTCGCGCTCGGGCACACGGCGGACGTGCCCGCGCCGCGTCCGCTCGAGGGTGCGGACGGCGAGGTCACGACCACGAACGGGTGGCTCGTGGTGGATCGCCCGATCCGCACGTTCGGGCCCGAGGCGACGCGACCGCGGCTCGTGTTGCGCCTGTTGGCCCGCTCGTCGCCGTGGACGACGCTCGCCGACTGGCGCGAGACGGTGCTGCTCGCGCTCGGCGTGGGGCTCGTGTCGTTCGTGCTCGGCGTGCTGTTGCTGGAACTGCAGGTGCTGCGGCCGCTCGCGAGGCTGCGCGCACGCACCACCGACATCGGCGGCGGCCAGCTCGACGCGCGCGCCGACCTCGACGGTCCCGCCGAGGTGCAGGCGCTGGCCGTCGCGTTCAACGAGATGACGGACAAGCTGGCGGCGCGCGCGGACGAGCTCGCGGCCCAGCGCGCCGAGCTCGCGCGCACCGAGCAGCTCGCATCGATCGGTCGCATCGCCGCCGGCACCGCCCACGAGGTCGGCAATCCGCTCGCCACGATGCTCGGCTACGTCGAGCTGCTGCTCGACGATCGCGAAAATCCCCCGCTCGGCGTGGAGCGTCGCGAGATGCTCGAGCGCGTGCGCGAGCAGACGCTGCGCATCAAGAAGCTCGTGGGCCAGCTGCTCGAGTACAGCCGACCGCCGCGCACGGAGCTCGACGACGTCGAGCTCGGGCCGCTCGTCGATCGCGTGATCGCGCTCGCGCGTCACGACGCGCGCTGCTCGGGCGTCGAGATCGCAGCCGTGCACGAGTCCGGGCTCGCCCGCGCGGATCCTTCGCTGCTCGAGCAAGTGCTCGTGAACCTCGTCGTCAACGCGGCGCGCGCTGCTCGATCGAGCGCGGCGCCGCGCGTGGAGGTGCGCAGCATCGATCGCGACACGGATGTCGTGATCGACGTGCTCGACAACGGACCCGGTGTGCCGGTGGAGGTGCGCGCGCACCTGTTCGAGCCGTTCGTGACGACGGCGAAGGCGGGCGAGGGCACGGGGCTCGGGCTCGCGATCAGTCGGGGGCTGGTCGAGCGCATGGGCGGCACGCTCGCTTGCGTGTCGGGCGGCTCGCCGATCGGCGTCGAGGGCTCGCCAGGGGCGGTCTTTCGTGTGACGCTCCCCGCGGCGAATGCCGCGGACCCAGCCACCGTCTGAGCCCCCATCGCAAAGGGCGGGGACCGCCCGCTGACCCTGGAGCGAACCATGCGTCGTCCGATCCTCCTCCTCACCGCCTTCGCTTTCCTCGCGTCGACCGGATGCGCGATGGCCTACAAGTCCTCCTACCGCGAGACCAACCACGATCTGCATCCGCCGCCGGTCGCGGCCGCGAAGGTGAAGGTCGTCAAGTCGCGCGACGAGCTCACGCGCACCTGGACCGAGCTCGGCAGCTACAAGGGCAACGCACCGACGGTGCGCGAGGCGATGGACGCGGCGAAGCAGATGTGTGGCAGCTACGGCGCCGACCTCTTCATCCTCAACGTCCCGCCGTTCGCGAGCGAGGGTGTGTTCAAGATCGACGGCATCTGCGCCGCCAGCACGCGGGCGACCGCGAAGAGCTGAGTCAGGTCGCGCTCCGCCGGCGGTCGTCGTCGACCGCCTCGTCCGCCCGGCGGGCGTGCTCCAATAGAAGGTAGGAGAGCGGCGTGCGGTCGCCCTGGATCGCCGATTCGTCGCCGACGAACTCGAACTCGCCGGACGTCCAGCCGAGCAGCTCGAAGATCCGATCGTGCGGGTGGTTGTAGCGCCCGAGGTTGTCGAGCTGGCAGAACGCGCCCTCGCGCAGCTGCATCGTCGCCTCGTCGCCGGGGCGGTGCAGGTGCAGCGCACCGCTGCGGCGCTCCGACTCGAGGAATGCGAGCACGCTGCCGAGCCGCACGTGCTCGAGATCGCCGCGCAGTCCCTGCACCGCGCCCGCGTGGGCGTGGAGCTGACGACGGCGGGCGATCGCACCGTGCAGTCGCGCGACGATCTCGTCGGCGGGCATCGCCTTCGGCAGGTAGTCGTCGACGCCCATCCGATAGCCGCGCAGCCGCGTGAGATCGTCGGAGAGCCGCGTGAGGAACACGATCGGCACGTGCGCGAGGCCGGCCCGCTGCCGCACGGTTCGCAACAGCGTCCAGCCGTCCATCTGCGGCATCTCGACGTCGGTGAGGATCGCGTCCGGCGGCCGCTTGAGCACGCTCGACAGCGCGACGAGCCCGTTCTCCGCCACCCGCACGCGCAGGCCTCGAGCGCGCAGCGCATCGCCGAGCTCGATCCGTTGGCTCACCGAGTCGTCGACGAGCAGCACCGAGAGCGCGCCGGCGATCGGAGCGGCACGCGTCGGCACTTCGTGCTCGCCCGACTCCGCGTCGCGACCGACGAGCTCGTCGACGCACTTGCCGAGCCGCAGCTTCGCTTGATCGCCGAGCGGCGCGAGCTTCACCCACTGACCATCGAGCTCGCTCGCGACGACGCTGCGTGGAGCGTCGATCGCCGCGCCGGTGAGGAACAACACCCCTTCGTCGGGCAGGTGCACGCGCAGGCGTACCGGTGTGCCGTTCGTGAAGCGCACGTCGAGCGGCAACAGCACGTAGCCGTGGCGCAAACGATCGGTGTACTCGACGAGGAAGTCGTCCCTGGACTCGAAGCGGATGGCGTACGTGTGGATCGGCTCGGTCACCGTTCCTCCCTGCCGTGGGAACGTCGGGGTGGCCGCGGCCCAGCGCTTCGGCCGAGGACGCCCCAGTCATGCATCCTACGGGCTCGGGGCCCCCTGATCCAACGCGGACCGCCCGCGCTCGTCCCACGCCGGGCGGTGCAATCCCCGCGTGTCCGCAATCGGACTTGGGCGGCGGCCCCACTGCGGTAGACTCGCAACGTGCACGGGGGCCTGCCGAGGCGATCCGACTCCGATCGGGGACCCGAGCGGGGGGCGGGCGGTCGTGGGAGCCCTCGTCGACCGCCGCACGTGCGAGTCGACCTGACATCGACGCTGCAGGCCATCGGCTCCGCCCTGCTCTGGGTGTTGCTCGCGATGGGATCGCTCGCGAGCACGGTCGTGGCGCTGTGGGTCGTCCTGTCGCTCGCGAAGACGGCGCTCACGCGCGATGCGGTCGTGCTGGCCGGCGGTGCGTGGATCTGGCTCATCGCGGTGATCGTCGTGATCGGCGTGCCGTTGTCGCTCGCGACGTGGAAACACCACGGCGATCCCCGACGGCTCAGCCGAACGATGGTCTGGCTGCCGCTGTTGTGGAACGCCGGGGGCCTCGTCCTCGCGACGCAGGTGATCCCCGACGTCCTCGGCAGCGCGCTGCGGGGCCACGGGGCGTGGATCGCCGCCGATCGCCTGGGTGACTCCCATGCCGCGACGCGCGTGCTCTCGGCGCTCGGTCACCACGGCGCGGATGCGCTCGATCCCGCGGGCACCGACCAGGTCGGCGCCACGCTCGAGGAGTGGACGAGCGAGCGCGGCGGCGAGGTCGATCGCGATCGCGCGCTGTCGGTGCCGTTCACCGACGAGGGCACCGCGATCCTCATGGACGCGACGTTCGTCGGGCCGGCCGGCACCACCACCCTGCCCTACCTCTTCGACACCGGCGCGTCGTTCACGACGATCAGCAGCGGCGTCGCGGCCAAGCTCGGCATCGTGGTGCCCGAGGACGCGCCGATGCTCACGTTCAACACCGCGAGCGGCCCCCGCGAGAGCCGCATGGTGTACCTGCCGGCGCTCAAGCTCGGCGCGATCGAGATCAAGGGATTGCTCGTGTCGGTGTGCGACGGCTGTGTGAACGAGCGTCACCACGGCCTGCTCGGGCACAACGTGATGCGCGAGTTCTTCGCGCAGATCGACTTCCGCAACCAACGCATGGTGCTCCTGCCCCGCGTCGGCCGTGAACGGCCCAATCGCTGGTACGACATCGAGCCGGTCGTGGAGCTGCGCGTCGAAGGCACCGCCGAGGTGTGGCTCGGGCGCGTGCGATGGGTCGTGCGCGTGCACAACCGCGGCACCGTGCCGATCACCGGCGTGGTGCCGGTCGTGCGCTTCGCCGATGGTCCCGTGCTGCGCGGCAAGACCATCGACGAGATCGCACCCGGTGCGGTCGGGCGCTCGCTCGTCGAGGGGCGCGCGACGATCGACGGCAAGGGCGACTCGAAGGGCCACTACACGCTCGGGCTGGTCGAAGCGTTCTGGTAGCGCGATGGTGCTCGCAGCGTACGCGCCGGCGGGCGGCGGTGACTCGCTCTGGTTCTTCGACGGGTTCGAGACGCAGATCGGCCTGCTGATCCTGCTCGTGTTCGTCGCGACGTGCATCGTGTGGCTCGCGCGTCGGCAGGCGTATGCGAACCGCGACGGCGGTGAGCGAGCGCGCGGGCGGCCGGACTGGGCCGATCCGAAGTGGCGCGAGCGCGTGAAGGCGCTCGAGGCCGGCGCGCCCACGGCCGTCGCGACGGCGACCGCGGGTCCGGTGCGGATCGTCGGCACGATCGCGAGCGCCCCCCAGTCGCTCGGCGGCGAGCCCGGCCGCGAATGCGTGTGGCGCAATCACGCGGGCGCCGGACCGGACACGGCGATCGCGGCCGAGCTCGTGTTCGTCGCCGACGCGAGCGGCCGCTGTGCGATCGATGGGCTCGAGCACGCTCGGGTCATCGCCCCGATCGAGCGGCCCCCCGGTGCTCCGAAGGTGCGAGCGACGAGCACCCGACGCGAGCACGTCGCGCTCTACATCGGCGACGAGGTGGAGATCTTCGGACGATTCGCGCCCGATCGCGTGGGCGACGATCCGGATCCGACGAAGCTCGTGTACGGTACGCTCGGCGGCGCCGGCCCCCTCGAGATCCGGCTGCGCACGCGCGCCACCGTTTCCGCGACAGCGCCGTCCGACGAGGCGGCCCCCGTGTCCACCGACGCCCCGCCTGCACCCGCCGACGACGCGTCCGACGAAGGAGCTCCACCATGACTCGCACTCCGCTCACGCTCTTCCTGCTCGCCGTGCTCACGACGCTCGCGCCCGCCTGCGAGAAGAAGGGCAAGGACGACAAGAAGGACACGACGAACGTCCCCGACGGCGACGGCGACGGCGTGGCGAAGGTCGAGATCGACAAGAGCGTGCCGCAGGAGCCCGACCCACCGGCGCTCGCGGAGGCGGCCCAGAGCTACCTCGCCGGGCAGTACGACGACGCCGCGAACGCGCTGCAACCTCTGTATGCCGATCTCAAGGAGCGCAACCAGTACCGCGCGAGCGGGCTGGCGGGTGCATGGCTCGCGCTCGCCCACGCGAAGAAGGTGTTCGAGGACGGCAAGGAGCCGGCCGACTGGGCGGCGTCGATGGCCGAGGCCACCGGCGACAAGGAGGTGCAGGCGGCGGCAGATCTCGCTCGCGGTGCGCTGCTGCTCGGCGCCGAGGACTTCACCGCGGCCGAGGCCAAGCTGACCGAGGCCGCGCGCACCAGCGATCGCACGGTGGTCGCGCTCGCGAACATCCTGCGGGGCGAGGCGATGATCCTCGCGGCGTTCGGCAGCGGCGACGCGGAGGCGATGCAGGACCCCGCGAAGCTCGCGAACGCGAAGCAGGCGTACGACGTCGCGGCCAAGGCCGCGGCCGGGCAGCCGGCCGAGAAGCTCTTGATGGGTCGGGTGGAAGAGGGCTACGCCGCGCTCGCCGACTACCAGAACGATCGCGCCGCCGTGTGCACGCACGCGGTCGCGGCGATCGAGCTGTTCCAGCAGGGCGGCGGCAAGCGGCTCGTCGAAGGACCCGCGAAGCTCGCGACGGACAAGAAGTGCGAGATGCCGGCGGGGTTCGTGCCGGCCGAGGATGCGGGTGGCTGAGCGCGTCCGTCGAGTCGTGCTGTCGCTCGCGGCGGTCGTGCTCGCGTGCGGCGACGATGCCGTCGGCAACGACGACGACACGGGCACCGCCGGCGACGACGACGACGATGCGACGGGCGACGACGCGCCCGGCTCGAGCGACGACGATGTCGACGGATCGAGCGACGCGTCCGCGGACTCGACCGGGGCGAGCACCGGCCCGACGCCGGCCGACTGCGGCGACGGCGAGCGCCAGGGGCTCGAGCAGTGCGACGACGGCAACGACACGCCGGGCGACGGCTGCGAGCCGGGCTGCCTGTTGCCGAGCGGCGAGGTCGTGTGGACCGAGATCGTGGACGCCGAGGGCGGCGACGACGTCGCGAACGCGGTCGCGGTGACGGCCACCGGCGACATCGTCGTCGTCGGCGGTCAGGTGATCGGTCGCTCGCAGGACGTGTGGGTCGCCGTGTACGACGCGGGCGGCGTGCCGCTGTCGAGCACGACGATCGACTTCGGCGAGGGGCTCGACGACGTCGGCAACGGCGTCGCGTTGCTCGACGACGGCGCGATCGCGATCGCCGGCACGCGCGAGCAGGCCAGCGATCCGATGCTCGACGACGGGCTCGTCGCCGTGCTCGAGCCGAGCGGCGAGGAGCGCTGGTCGGTGGTGCTCGACGGCGGCCTCGACGACTTCGCGGACGCGATCTCGGTGGGGCCGAGCGGCATCGCGGTCGCCGGCATGCGCGAGGACGAGAGCGCGGGCGACGAGGCGTGGTTCGCGGTGTACGACGTGGACGGCGGCGAGACGTGGGCGCAGACCGACGGCGGCAACGGTGACGCCGACGATGCGGCGCTCGGCATCGCGTGGCTCGACGACGGCGGGCTCGTGGTGGTCGGCCGACGGCGGGGTCAGGTCGATCTGGATCTGTGGATCTCGGGGCGCGACGCGAGCGGCGGCGAGGTCTGGGGCGACGTGCTCGACTTCGACTTCGACGACGACTACGCGGCGGACGTGCGGGTCGTCGAGGGCACCATCTGGGCGACCGGCATGGCCTCGAGCCCGCTGACGAACAGCGAGGAGATCTGGATCGCGAGCTTCGGCGCGGACGGCACGCCGGGCGACGCGACGACGTGGAACTCGACCGGCTTCACGATCGATGCGGGCGCCGGCATCGCGGTGTCCGGTGGCGACGTGTTCGTGGCCGGCGAGTCCGCGGCGGCGGAGCAGCAGCGCAACGTGTTCGTGGGCCGCTTCGGCTCCGGCATGCCCGAGCCCGTGTGGTTCGACACGCAAGACAGCGGCGACGCCTTGAACGACGGCGGCACGGGCATTGCGCTCCTGCCCGACGGCAGCGTCGTCGCCACGGGTTTCCTCACCGTCATCGGCGAGGGGACCAACGCGTGGATCAGACGGTACGCGCCCTGAAGCGTTACCCTCTCCCGCCATGGCCTCGGATCGAGACGAGCACCACCACTGGGCCGACGTGGCGGCGGAGAAGACGCTCGCGGCCCATCCCGGGCGCGAGCGCATCACCGTCGCGGCCGGCATCACGCCGTCCGGCGTCGTGCACATCGGCAACTTCCGCGAGGTGATCACGGTCGACCTGGTCGCGCGAGCGCTGCGCGACCGCGGCGTCGACGTGCGCTTCGTGTACTCGTGGGACGACTTCGACGTGTTCCGCAAGGTGCCGAAGGACGCGCCGAAGCAGGACGAGCTGTCGGCGCAGCTGGGGCGCAGCATCGCCGACGTGCCGGACCCGTGGTGCGATCACGACAGCTACGCGTCGCACCACATCGCGACGTTCGAGGCGAGCATCGAGCCGCTCGGCATCCGGCCGGAGTTCATCCGCCAGAGCAAGGCGTATCGCGCGGGCCGCTATGCCGAGGGCATCCGCAAGGCGCTCGAGCACGCGTCGACGATCCGACGGATCCTCAACGAGACGCGCGCGCGCACCGGTGCCCACTCCAACGTCGCCGACGATTGGCTGCCGCTCGCGGGCTTCTGCACGTCGTGCGGCCACGACGAGCTCGACTTCGGCTGGGACGGGCAGTGGCACGTGAAGGTGTCGTGCAAGCGCTGCGCGCACGTGGGTGACGTCGATCTGCGTGAAGGCGGCGACCTCAAGCTGCCGTGGCGCGTCGACTGGCCGATGCGGTGGGCCTACGAGCAGGTCTGCTTCGAGCCGGGCGGCAAGGACCACAGCTCGGCGGGCGGCAGCTACGACACGGCGAAGGACATCGTGCGCGAGGTGTACGACTGGGTCGCGCCGCAGTACGTCGGCTACGACTTCGTGTCGATGAAGGGCATGGGCGGGAAGATCTCGAGCAGCAAGGGCGGCGTCGTCACCGTCTCGGATTGCCTCGAGGTGTACGAGCCCGCGGTGCTGCGCTGGATGTTCGCGAGCTACCGGCCGAACACCGAGTTCCAGATCTCGTTCGACATCGACGCGATCAAGCTCTACGAGGACTACGACCGCGCGGTGCGGCTGGCGCACGAGGCGGACGACGGGTCGAACAAGGACAAGAAGCGGCTCGTCGCGCGCCGCACGATGCAGCTCGCGTCGCCCGACCACCGCGCGATCACACCGGGCACGCCACCGCCGGAGCCGGTACCGTTCCGCCACCTCGGCGTCGTCGTGCAGATCTTCGACGGCGACATCCCGCGGATGCTCGACCTGCTCGAGCGCCAGGGTCTCGTGCGCAATCCGGCCGAGCGCGCCGCGGCCGACCGACGGGCGACGTGCGCGTGGAACTGGGTGCGCGACCACGCGCCCGACGACTTCCGCTATCGCATCCGCGACGTCGCGATCGCGCGCGAGCTGCCGCCGGAGACGGCGACGCTCCTGTCGCGCGTGTGCGATGCGGTCGAGGCCGCGGCCGACGACGAGGCCAAGCTCGGCGAGCACATGAAGGCGCTCGCGGGCGAGGGCATCGACATGAAGGCGTTCTACCCGGTCGTGTACGACCTGCTCATCGCGCGCGACAAGGGCCCGAAGCTGACGTCGTTGCTCGCGACGATGGGCCGCGATCGCGCGCTGCCGCTGTTGCGCGCGTCGCTGCCCTGACCTACATCGGGATCACGTCGACGCCGATGCACCAGTTGCCGCGTGGATCGGAGACGACGTCGTCGATCGTGTCGGTCCACTCCGCGATCCCGCAGGCGGCCGCGCCGTAGGAGGCGCTGCCGAGCACCGACTCGGTGTCCACCGCGAAGCCGAGGCCGCCGCCGGGGCCGACATCGATCGTGCGGAAGCCGACGCAGAAACGGTTGGTCGGGACGACGAGCGGCGGCGGCGGAACGAACAGATGGGGGCCGACGGTCGCGTCCACCGCGGTGGCGGGGAACTGCGCGATCAGCTCCCCGGGCTCGTCGGTGTTCACCGTGTACACCTCGATCGTGAACTCCACGAGCTGGGGTGCGACGCCGCCCACGACGTAGTCGATCGCGGTGATCTCGAAGGGCGGATCGATCGGCGAGGCGAAGCACTCGGCGCCTGCATGCGCGCCACCGGCCGAGACGTCGGGCGTGCCCGCGTAGCACCACAGCGGTTGCGTGCACGTGTCGTGCGGGCCGTGCTGCAGGTGCATCGGTGGCGTGTCGCCGGTGGTGCCCTGGTCCGCGCTCTCGCTGACGTCACCACCGGTCGTCGTGTCGGCCGCAGTCTCGCCGTCGTCCGCGCTCGCGCTGTCGTCGGCGCTGCCGCTCGCGCTCCCGCTCGCACTCGCACTCCCGCTCGCACTCGCGCTTCCGCTCGCGCTCGCACTCCCGCTGTCGTCGTCGGCGCCGTCGCTCGATCCCGGCGCACCGCCCGAGGCGACGCCGCCCGAATCGAAGCTGCAGCCGACCAGCAGCGCGGTGGCGCCCGCGAGGCGGACTCCGCGCTTGCCGGTGAGCCGGACGCGGTCGATGATGGCGTCTAGGATCGAGGACACGATGCTCCGATCTTCAGTTTGCCTGGGTGCGTTCGGGGTTGCACTGCTCGGCTTGCCGCGGGTCGCGGACGCGTGCGGCGGCACGTTCTGCGACGGCGGGGCGACGCCCGTGGCCCAGACCGGAGAGACGATCCTGTTCGTGATGGGCGAGGGCAGCACCGAGGCCCACATCCAAATTGCGTACGACCCGGCGACCGATGCCGACAAGTTCGCGTGGGTGGTTCCGCTCCTCGCGGTGCCGGAGTTCTCGGTCGGATCGCAGCCGCTGTTCGACAACCTGCTGCTCGGCACGGTACCGGCGTACGGATTCTCGACGCAGTCCGACGAGTGCGGACCCGCCGACGACGACGCGGGTGGCGACGGCAACGCTCCGCCCGACGACGGCGTGAAGTTCGACGCGGCCGGCGAGGACACGAGTGGCCCGGACGTCGTGCTGCAGGAGACGGTCGGCGCGTTCGAGATCACGGTGCTGTCGGGCGGCACCGCGATGGAGGTGATGGAGTGGCTCGGCATGAACGGGTACACGCAGGATCCGGCGGCCGAGCCGATCCTCGGCGAGTACCTCGAGGAGGGCTACCTGTTCGCGGCGTTCAAGCTCGTTCCCGGTGCGGACACGAGCGAGATCCATCCGGTGGTGCTGCGCTTCGAGAACGAAGAGGCGTGCGTGCCGTTGCGGCTCACGAGGATCGCGGCGCAGGAGGACATGGAGGTGCGCTCGTTCTTCCTCGCCGACTCGCGCGTGGTGCCGCAGAACTACCAGCACGTGCTCGTGAACGCGTTGATGCTCGACTGGCCGAATCGCGCGGCGAACTACAAGGAAGTGATCACGCTGGCGGTCGATGCGTTCGAGGCGGAGGGCAAGGCGTTCGTCACGGAGTTCGCGGGGCCGAGCGCGCGCATCTCGGTGGCCGGCGTGTTCGAGCCGACGTGGAGCTCGGCGGCGTTCGCCGACGTCGGCGCGCTCGAGGTCGTATCGGAGCTGGCGAGCCAGGGGCTGATGATCTGCAACGGCCGTGGGCCCGGCGGGTTCTGCCAGGAGACGCATCCGTTGTTGCGCGGGCTGATGATGCAGTTCCTGCCGCCGCCCGAGGGCGTCGCGGTGGAGGAGTTCTGGGGCTGCTTGTCGTGCTGGGAGGCGGACATCGACGTGGCGGGGTGGGATCCGGCGCTGTTCGTCGCGGCGCTCGAGGAGCGGATCATCGCGCCGGGGGCCCACGCGGTGTCGGTGCTGAGCGAGTATCCGTACCTGACGCGGATGTACACGACGATCTCGCCGGCGGAGATGACGGAGGATCCGTTCTTCTGGGCGAACCCGGATCTCGAGGACGTGGATCTGACGAATCAGATCGCGACGCAGCGGATCCTGTGCAACGACGATCGGGTGTGGACGCTGCCCGACGGCCGCGAGGTGTACGTGCCGTCGGGCGAGAGCTGGCCGTCGTTCGACGACGAGATGCCGTACGAGGAAGAGGTGAGCCGCGTGCCCCCCGCGGGCGCACCGATGGTGCTCGCGAATCGCCGCGAGACGATCGACGGGCTGCTCGCGACGCACAACTGCAGCCACGAGTGGCCGACGTACCCACTGTGCGGCCCGCCGACGGTCGACGACACGGGCGGCGACTCGTCGGGCGACGACGACGGCGATACGGGCGGCCCGGGTGCTAACGATCCGGAGTCGCGCTCGAGCGGCTGCGGCTGCACGAGCGGCGATCGTGGTGTCGGCTGGCTAGCGCTGGTGCTGCTCGGCGTGCTGCGCTCGCGGCGACGTCCTTCGTCTGCGCGCGAAGCCGATCAGTAGGAGCGCGATCGCGGACGGCGACGCGCTCGAGCTGCACGCGCACCCGCGATCGGTGACGCCGTCGTCCTGCGCAGGCGCGCCGGTCGTGTCGCCGTCGTCGGGCGGCTCGTCGCCGTCGTCGAGGGGCGGATCGTCGTCCGACGGCAGATCGTCGGTGGGATCGGGGGTGGGCTCGGTCGTCGAGTCCTCGCCACCACTCGTGTCGGCCGGCCCGCCCGTGGAGCTCGAAGTGCTGCCGCCGAGGTCACAGACGCCGCCGGGGATCGGCTCGAGCCGGTGAACCTCCGTGCCGCCTTCGGCCTCGGCATACATGCACGCGTCGCAGCTCCAGACGACGACGCCTTCGTTGCCCGCAGCATCCCGCGGCGTGACCTCGACGCACCAGCCGTCGAGCGGGAACGCGTCGCCGACGACCTCCGTGTCGAGGTAGTGCACCGCGGGGAACTCCCAGTCCGCGGCGTGGTGCCTCACGTCTTCGATACCGAGCTCCTCGTGGAACGCCCGCACCTCGAAGCCGACGTAGGCTTCGTCGGCCCAGGCATCCGGGGGAACGACGATGCTAGTGCGAATCACGGATCCGTAGTTGCCGCACGACGTGAGGAACGTGCTCGTATATCGGACGAGATCGAAGCTGACAGCGAGCATGTCGCCGGCGATCCCGAGGTCGGGCTCGGTCGCGACGTACTCGACATGGTAGGGCGGACAGTCGTCGGGGTAGTCGCAGGCCGCCCCGTCGACGATCACCGTCTGCCCCGGCATCGGCTCGGGCTCGAAGCGCACCGCCAGGACCATCCAGTAGTTCGGCCCCGCCTCGATGCTCGCGTCGGCGGAGAGCGTGTCGTCGAGCAAGACGGTCACGGGCATCCCGTCGATGGTTGCGGTGACGAGGTCGAGCGGCACGTTCCCGCGCAGGATCACGGCAGCGTTCGAGGGATGCTCGGACCCCGCGGGCACAGTGGAGGTGAGCTGCGGACTGCTGCTGCACGCGCGCGCGACGTCGGGCAGACATGCGGCCGCGGTGACACCCAGAACGGCGATCCAACAGCAACGCACCACGCGACATCGTACCACGGCGATCGGATCTGATAGCGTGGATGCAATGGAGTGGCGTCGGACGCTCGGATGGCTGGGCGCGTGGCTCGTGCTCGGATGCGAGTCGGGCGCCGATGCAGAGGGTGAGACGACCGACACCGGCTCGAGCGGGGTCGTCGGCTCGGAGGACGACGACGGCGTCGTGCTCGAGTCGAGCTCGACGGAGACGAGCGGGGCGGACACGCGCACGGACGAGTCCGAGGGATCCTCGACGGGCGAACCGGTGGATCCGTGCGCGGGCGGAACACCGCCGATGTGCCCGGCCGGCTGCGTCGAAGCGCGCGTCTACGCCGTGGGCGACGCGACCACGTGCGAGATCGACCCGAGTCCGACCACGCGATGCGTGAGTGGCTCGACGGCACCGACACCTCCGGCACCGCGCACGTTCCATCGAGGCGACGAGTTCGTGATGCTCGACGCGGCGTGCGGGAATGCGATCGAGCTCGACGGCTGGGACGAGTGCGATCTCGTCGGCGACGGTGATCCGGCCGGGTGCGCGTGCTTCTGCCGCGAAGGCGTGTGCCCCGGCGACGAGGACCGGCTCGCGGTCGAGGCGTGCGAGGTCGACGAGGTGTGCCCATTGCTCGAGTTCGAGACGGGCGCACCGATCGACGCCGACGCAGCCGCATGCATCCTCACCGCGCTGCGCGATCGCACGGCGGGCTTCCACGAGAGCGCGTGGACCACGGGCAAGACCCTCGAACGGACGCTCGCCTTCTCCGACGGCACCGACACACTGCGCGTCGTGCAGCACCGCGCCGACGACTTCCTCGTGTGCCCCGACGACGCCTCGGGCTGGGAGCCCGCCGAGCGCTGCATACTCGCCGCGCCCGAGGTGTTCGACGCCTGCCTCGCAGAGACGGACCCACAGGCGCTCGCGCACTGCCTGATCCCGGAAGAGACGTGGTTCACGGGGCCGTGCGAGCTCGAATCACCGGCGTGCGAGTGATCCTCGTCTGATTCAGGTGCGCCTCGAGCATCCGTCGCCGGCCGAGCGCTGCCGGGTTCGACCTCGGGCAGACCTCTGCTTCGCCTCCAATCCCGTATGCGGGGGAAATTCGACCTCGCGCAGACCTCTGTTTGGCCTCCAACCCGGTTCCACCGCGGACTCGACCCCTGACAGCCATCTGATCGACGTCGAACCCGGCGCGTCGATCGACGCAGAGGCGTTCTCATCGCCGCCGTCGACGACGGAGCGCGAGCGCAGCGAACAGCGAGAGCTCACCGAACTGCGGCGGCACGGTCGACGCGCATGCACACCCGCGATCGGTGACGCCGTCGTCGTTCGCAGCGGGGCCCGTCGTGTCCTCCCCGCCTTGGCCGTCGTCGGCGGCGGCTGACGGATCGCCGTCGCTGTCCATCGGGAAAGTCGGGTCGGTCGACGAGATCGATCCGTCGTCCGTCGATGCGCCTCCGCTCGTGTCGGCACCACCGCTCGTACTCGTCGTCCATGTGCCGTCGTCACACGGACCGCCGGGCGCCGGCATCCAGGGAATCGGGTGGTCATCCTCGGCGATCATGCAGACTTCGCAGCTCGTGATCGGATCGAAGGGATTGCCCGACGCGTCTCTGCCCGACACGTCGACGCACCAGCCCTCGAACGGAAACGCGCGACCGATGTACTCCGGGGGCAACCAGATCCTCGCGACGTAGTCGCCCAAAGGCTCGCCGAAGTACGCCGCATAGGGGTATGCGAACTCGAAGTCCAACGCGTCGTGAGACGCACGAATGTCGAACTTCACGAAGCTCTCCTCGGCGAACGCGTCGCGCGAGAGCTCGAGATGCGCGCGCACCTCCGACCCATGATCGCCGCTGCTGGGCATCTGGACCCAGAGAAATCGGAGGAGATCGAACGACACCGCGAGTCCCTCGGAGGAAATCTCCTCGTCGGGCTCGGTCGCCGTGTACTCGATGTGCAGCGGTCGGCAGCCATTCCTTTCGCCGTAGCAACACTCCGTCGCATCGATCGCGACGATCTGTCCGGGCATCGGCTCCGGCTCGAGCCGCAGCGCCATCACGTAGAAAGCTGGTGGGCCCAACGTGTCGTAGGGGTGCGACAGCGAGTCGTCGAGCACGAGGCTGGCCGCAACCCCATCGATGGTGGCTGTCGCGATCGTCGTGGTCAGGGACTCCCCGAAGAAGACGACGGCTGCGTTCGATGGGTGTTCGTCGGTCGTCGGGATCGTCTTCGTCACCCAATGATCCGTGGTGCAGGGCTCGGGGTCGGGGGCTCCGCCCATCGCCACGAACATCCACGCCGAGCGCAACACCGCGCCATTGTACCCCCCCCCGGCCGCTGGCGCGCAAGTGCGCATGCCTGTAAGTGCATGCGTCGTGGGGGCGTTCGGGGCGCGCATGGCTGCGCGCATTCTTCTCGCTCTGGCGCTCTTGTTCTCGTTCTCGACGGTGCCGGGGTGCATGAAGCGCAAGGGCGACTTCGCGTCGGCGCCCGGAAGCTACGGCGCCCCGTCGCGCGAGGCGGTCGCCGCGGCCGAGCCCGGGGCCGCACAGGAGAAGGCGGGCACCTGGAAGCGATCCACCGTCGCCGATCACACCATTCGCATCGAGGTCGGTGACGAAGAGACGCTGCCCGTGCACGCGATGCAGGTGCAAGCGCGCGTCGATGGATTCCGTGCGCGCGTGCTGCTCGACGTCGACTTCCACAATCCGCACTCGCAGATGCTCGAAGGCACGATGAAGCTGCGCCTGCCCGAAGGCGCGTCGCCGTACTTCCTCGCCTACGGAGCGCACGTCGCCACCGCCGCGCCCGTCGTCATCGCGCGAGATCCCGACGCGCCCGTGCGCGCCACCGAGCTCGAGCCCGAACAGATCCTCGCCGCGCGTGCGACCACCTGGGAAGCGCCGAAGGTCGCCAGGATGGTCGAGCGCGACAAGGCGGCGCAGGCCTATCGCGCGACCGTGCAGCGCAACGTCGACCCCGCGATCGCCGAGTGGGGGGGCGCTGGCGTCTTCAACACGCGGCTCTTCCCCATCGCCGCGCACCAGATGCACCGCGTCGTCATCGGCTACGACGTCGACCTCGTGCAGGTAGGCGACAGCTGGCACCTGCCGCTGCACCTGCCCGAGGGCGCCGACCGCCGCACCCTCGACGTCGACGTCGCGACCCCCGGCGCCACCAAGGCCACGCTCGCCCACGTGAAGGGCAACCAGAAGGACGGCCGCACGCGCTTCTCCCTGGAGAACCCCACCGACGAAGCGTTCGACCTCGCCATCGACGGCGCGATCGCCCCGGCCGTGCGCGGCACCGAGGGATCCATCGAGTTCCTCGCCGCCCGCGTGCGCCCGCAGCTGCCCGAGATCGCCGCCACCGGCCGTCGGCGCGCCGTGTTCGCCGTCGACGTGTCGATGAGCAGCAACCCGGATCAGTTCAACGTGTGGCTCGATCTGCTGCGCGCCACGCTCGAGAAGAACCGCGGCGACATCGACGAGTTCGCCGTGCTCTTCTTCGACATCGAGGCCTTCTGGTGGGAGCCGAAGTTCGTCTCCAACACGCCGGCGAACGTCGAGCGCCTCATGAAGCACGCCGACACGCTCGCGCTCGAGGGCGCGACCGACCTCGCCGTCGCGCTCGGCCAGGCCGCGCGCCCGAGCTGGCTCGACAGCGATCGCGCCGCCCACGATGTCTTCCTGCTCGGCGACGGCGCATCCACGTGGGGCGAAGCGAGCGTCGATCGCATGGCGCTGCGCCTGCAGAAGGAGCTCGACGGCCGCGTGTTCGCCTATCGCACCGGGCTGCCGGGCGGCGACACGGCCGCGCTCGACAAGCTCGCGCGCGCCACCGGTGGCGCCGTCTTCTCCGTGACGGGCGCCTCCGAGGTCGCCGCCGCCGCGACGGCCCACAAGCGCGAGGCGTGGGAGCTCGTGTCCGTCCTCGTGCCCGGCGTCGAGGACATCGTCGTCGCCGGCGCGCCGCGCTTCTTGTTCCCAGGCCAGTCGATCACGATCGCCGGCCGCCTCCGTAGCGCCGCGCCGAAGACGATCCGCCTGCACGTGCGCCGCGGCGAGGCCACGAAGACCGTCGACGTCGCGATGCCGCCGGTCGTCGAGTCCGAGCTCGCGCCGCGCGTGTACGGCCAGATCGCGACGACGCAGCTCGAGGCGTTCGAGGACGCCGGTGGCGTGGACGCCCTGCCCTACGCGCGTCACTTCCGGATCACCGGCCGCACTGCGTCGTTGCTCATGCTCGACAGCGAGGCGGACTACGAGCGCTTCGGGCTCACGCCGGAGATCGAGCGCGAGGATGCCGAAGCCGTCGCGACCGTGCTCGCATCGCTCACGCTCGAGCGCGCCGATGCCGACCTCGCGAAGGTGCTCGGCGACCCGAAGCGCGAGCTGCTCGTTCGCGTGCGCCGGCTCGCGCGCGTCAACGGCGACGACGCGGCGCTGCGCAAGCACCTCGAGATCCTGATCGAGCGCATGCCGAAGTCCGCGTTCGAGGTCGACGTGCCCGCGCTCCACGCCAAGAGCCACGACGCCGACGCGGTCGGCACGACGATCGCCGCGCAGCTGCGCAAGCACGAGCTCGTCTACGACGACGTGATCGCGGAGGCCGAGCGTCGCCGCGCGAAGCTCGGCGCCGCGGACGGTCTCAAGGCGCTCTCGTCACTCGTCGAGGCGAACCCCGGCGACACCGTGATGGCGCGCGACGTCGCATTCATCGCCGCGGACTGGGGGCTGTCCGCGCAGACGTATCACCTCTTGCAGCGCGTCGCCGCCACGCGCCCCGAGGAGCCGCAGACCTATCACGCGCTCGCGCTCGGGCTCGCCGAGCTCGGCGCGAACGACCTCGCGATGCTGCACTTCGAGATCGCCTACTCGGGCCAGTGGGACGGCCGCTTCGGTGCGTTCCACGACATCGTCGCGATGGACTACGCCCGCTTCCTGCGCGCCACGCCGGTGAAGGAGCTCGCGAATCGCGGCCTCGCCCAGGAGCGGCAGGCCCAGCTGCGCCAGGAGTCCGGCATCGACACCAGCGATCTCGTCGTGATGATCACCTGGAACACCGACGACACCGACGTCGACCTCCACGTCATCGAGCCCAACGGCGCCGAGTGCTACTACAAGAACCCCGAGACGATCTCCGGTGGTCGCCTCACCCGCGACGTGACCCAGGGCTACGGTCCGGAGATGTACACGAACGAGCGCGCCGGTCGCGGCAAGTACAAGATCTTCGCGCACTACTTCGCGTCGAACAGCAACCGGATGTCCACGCGCACGAAGGTGTACGCCACGATCTACGAGAACTTCGGCACGCCGCAGGAGAAGGTCACCCGCAAGACGGTGCCGTTGCGCGACGGCAAGGAGAACCACGACCTCGCGGTCGTGAAGTTCTGACTAGCGCCGGATCACGGCGACGCCCCACGCGGGCAGCGCGAACGTCTCGTCGTCGACGCGGTGCTCTGCGCCGACCACCGCCTCCGCCCCGCGCCACGCATCGGCGCGCACGGTGAGCACCGACGGTGACGAGTTCACGAGCCACGACCAGCGCGCGCCGGCGTGCGCGAGGTCCAGACGTCCGAGCGGATCCATGTGGTGGACGCGACCGCTCGCCTCGAAGGACACGTCGCGCGGCCCGTCGACGATCTCCACCACCGGCGCGCGGCACCGCTTGCCCGCGAGCAGCACGTCCGCGAGCGCGAGCGATCCGTTGAGCTCCGTCGCGACGACGCGATAGGCGTCGAGGTAGTCGTCGTAGTGGTCGAAGTTCGGACGGCGCCACCCGGAGAACACGACGACGCCCGTCGCCCCCGCGACGAGCCCCGCGTAGACGTCGTGGCGCACCCACGCGGCGATCGTCGCTGCGTCGGCTCCGGCCGGGTCCTCGAACATCTCGGGCAACAGCCACGCGGGTGAGTCACCGGCCGCCTCGAGCTCGTCGATGCTCCACCGCACCCACGCCCGCTCGTCGCGGAAGCCCGCGAAGTTCGCGTACGCGCCCTTCGTCGACACGTCGAGGTGCGCCATGATGGGAGCGAGCCGCGCGGCGCCGCGATGGTTGGCCTGATAGGAGAGGATCGGTCGCCCCTTCGGATCGGCGGCGCGGATCGTCTCCGTCGCCACGCGCAGGAACTCGAGGTGTCCTTGGTCGCGCTCGTCGAGCTCCTCGGGCAAGAGATACCACGCGACGATCGCCGGCTCGTCGCGCAGCTCCTCGATCTGCTCCGCGAGCTCGGCGCGCGTCGTATCGAGATCCCAGTCGATCCGCTTCGTGTCCTTGTAGCGCTCGTGCGGATAGCCGACCGGAAACACCACACCGAGCCCATTCGCGCTCGCGGTCGCCAGCGCCGCACGAGCGATCTCCGGCTGGTACCACGGACCCGCCATCGTGAAGCCGCCCTCGGCGAGCGCCGCGAGCTCGCCGATCGCCGGCGAGAACAGGCCGAACGGGATGCGCTGCGTCGCGGTGTCGATCCGTTCGACAGCCTCACATGGCGGATCGATGGGCGCGACTCCCGTACGCATCACGTCGTCGACGCGCCCGGCCGAGCACGCGACCGTGCACAGCACGAGCGCCCACGCGCGTCGACTCACCGCAGCCTCTGCACGTGTGCGGGCGCGCATGGATCGTCGATCGCAGGCAGCTCGAGTGTCGGCGCTGGCCGACTGGGCTCGCCTTCGAGCCAGCCGTGGCCGAGGTACAGCCAACACAGCCAGTTGCCCGCGAGCGAGAAGTCGCCGGCCTTGAGCGCATACGCGAGCAACGCGAGCAACGCTAGCGCCACGAGCGTCGCGCCCGGCGACCGAAACAGCTTCCACAGCGTCCGTGCCGTGATCGCGAGGAGGCCGACGACGAGCAACGCGCCCGGAACGCCGAGCTCGAACAATCCCTCGATGAACACGTTGTGCGGGTAGCGATTGGCGGGGAAGTACTGCGCGAAGGCGCCGACGCCGTGCCCCTCGGGCACGCGCCAGCCCTCGTTCCACCCGAACTCCCACATCACGAGTCGCGCGGACGACGACGCGTCGTCCGCGTTCAGGAGCGCCTGCACACGCCGGATCTGGGCGGGGAACTGCGCGACCAGACCGCTCGTGTCCACGTCGACCGCCGCCACGTCGAGCATGATCCACAGCCCGAACGCCACGCACAGGCCGAGGCCGATCGAGCGCGCGCGCCCGCGAGCGTCGCGGAAGCCGAGGAAGAGGCCGAACGCGACGATGAGCATCATCGCGGTGCGTTGCGTGAGCATGAACGCGCCGAGCATCGCGACGACGCTCGCGACGATCGGCCGCCACACGCCGCGGCGTTCGCTGAGATAGCGGTGGGCCCAGGTGATCTGCAGGAACACGAACACGAGCGACAAGCTGATCGTCGAGAACGATGCGCGCTCGGTGAGGTCGGACAGCTGCGAGCTGCTCACTGCCCCTCGATTCATCGCGAGCTGCCCGAGAGCGAGCACGGCGATCGCCGTCGTCGTCCACGTCAGACCCAGCACGAAGCGATCCGAAGACACGAAGCGCCGCGCGATCACGCCGACGAGCGTCGTGGGGACCGCGAGCGTGATGAGCCTCGTGAGCTTGTAGCCAGCGTACTCGCGCACGCTCAGCGGGTCGTCGAGCACCCACACCGGCCCCGACCACGGGAACAGCGCGAGCACGCACAGGAGCAGGCCGAGTACGACGACGTGGAGCTTGTGCGCAGCGGGCCGGAACGCACCCGTCGGCGGCATCATGGCCGAGAGGACGACGAGCCATGCGAGCGCCCCGTAGCCGATGAGGCGCGGGTGCACACCGGTGGACTCTGCGAACTGCCGGCCGAGCAGCGGCAGCAGGAACGCGAGAGCCGTCGCGATCCCAGCGAGGAGCGCGAGCTGGTCGCGCCGGATCGCCGACTCGTCACGCATGGGCCACACGACGCCTTATCGCGATCCAGCCGAGCCCGTGCAAGACCACGTAAGCGATGCTCGCGACGACGGCGTATACCGCGATGGCGCTGCGCGCGTCGACGTTCATGCGCGCACACGCGAGCATCGAGCCCACCACCGCGACGAGTCGGCCGAAGTCCCACGCCACCTGCCAACGCTGGTGCTCGAGCACGTTCAGCGTGCTCGACAGCGGGGCCACCACGAACTGCAGCGCGAAGGCGATCGCGAAGATCCGTACGTAGACGCCCGCTTCCGTCCACTCCGGGCCGAACACGAGGCCGAACAGCCACGGTCCCACCAGTGCGAGCCCGACGATCGGCACCGCGCCGAGCCCGACCAGCTGCCACGTCGCGCGCGCGAACTGGCGCTGCAGTGCGCGCGGGTCCTCGCGCGCGAGCCGACCCGCGTGCCCGAGGTGCACCTGCGCGGCCGCCTGGCCGAGCAAGGCCATCGGCATCGCGATCACGCGCTGCCCGAGCGCGAACACGCCCGCCACCTCGAGCCCCCAGAAGCTGGCGAGCAAGAGCGCCGGCGCCTGCAGGCCCGCGCTGTTCATCAGCACCCCCGGCGTCGACCAGCGCGGAAAGTCGC
The DNA here is from genome assembly GCA_964468635.1 of uncultured Nannocystaceae bacterium. Taxonomy (GTDB): domain Bacteria; phylum Myxococcota_A; class Polyangia; order Nannocystales; family Nannocystaceae; genus Xiheibacterium. Next base: position 17,418 of record CAYXVR010000065.1, on the reverse strand, counting down.
GGTAGCGCGCCGCCATTGCGACGATCATCGACCACCGCACGCGCCCGAGGCTGCGCAGGGCCGCGCGCCAACCACCGGCGAGCAGCATCGCCGTGCCCACCACGCGACCGAGCACGTCGCCGACGAGCAGCCCCACGCTCCCGAACGAAGCGAAGCCGAGCCCGACCTGGCCGACCGCCTTCGTCACGCCGTCGCCTGCCTTCGCGAGGCCGAGCGTGCGGTACGCCGACGCGCGCGAGCTCCACGCCGTCAGCACCTGCTGTACACCGAGCACGCCGGTACCGAGCGCGACGATCCACATCGACGACGCGAGCTGCGGCGCCGACACCCACCCTGCGATCGCGTCGCTGCCGACGCCGAGCACGACACCCGTCACGAGTGTCGTGAGCGCGACGAGCAAGAGACAGAGCCCCACCACCCCGGCCGCCTGCTCCTCGTCGTCGGCCATCACGACCGCGAGCTCGTAGCGCAGCGAGCCGATCCCCCCGACGACCGCGACGATCGCCATGTAGGCCGCGAGCGTCCCGAACTCCTGCGGCCCGTACAGCCGCGTGAGCACCGGCGACGCGGCGACGAGCACCCCCTGCCCGATGGCAGTGCCGCCTGCGACGGTGAGCACGCTCCGCGCGAACGACCTGGGGGCCGCACGATGCGGAGCCGCGCTCACCACCTGCATCACCAGAACACCGTCTCGTACTTGCCGAGCTCGGCGACTTCGGGCTGACCGACGACGTCGATGATCACCTTGCCGCGCAGCGCCTCGCGCACGTCGGGATCCGACATGTCGACCTTGCGCGCCAGCACGACGGTGTCCGCGTGCTCGGCGAGCTCCATCGGCGTCGAGGTCGTGATCTCGGCGAGGTTCGGGATGCCGAGCTTGACGAACTGCAGGTTGCGACCGCGCAGCGCCTCGACGGCGACGTGCTTGTCGTAGACCTTCACGTCGAAGCGATCGAGCAGCAGGTCCCGAACGAGCGGGAGCATCGGGCTCTCGCGCAGGTCGTCCGTGCCGTCCTTGAACGCGATGCCGTAGATGCCCACCTTCTTGTGGCCGTGGGTGCGCACCGCATCCACCAAGCGATCGATCTGGGCGTCGTTCGCCGCGGACATCGAGCCGAGCAGCGGCGCGACGACCTGGTTCTCGCGCGCGATCTGCAGGAGGCCGCGCAGGTCCTTCGGCAGGCACGACCCGCCGAACGCGTTGCCCGGCTTCATGTACGCCGTGGAGATGTTGAGCACCTTGTCGCGGCAGACGAGGTCCATCACCTGGCGACCGTCCGCGTCGAGCGAGCGCGCGACCGCGCCGATCTCGTTCGCGAAGGCGATCTTCAGCGCGTGGAAGCAGTTGCACGCGTACTTCATCAGCTCGGCGACCTCGAGCGACGAGAGGTTCACCGGCGCGGGCAGATCCCCGAGCAGCGCGACGTAGGCGTCCGCATCGGACGGACGCAGGCAGCCCACGATGGTCTGCGGCGCCTCGTCGAAGTCGGCGATCGCCGAGCCCTCGCGCAGGAACTCCGGCGAGAACGTGCACGTCCAGCCGTCGCCGTGACGACGACCGCTCGCCTGCTCGATGCGCGGGATGAACGTCTTGCGCGTCGTGCCGGGCGGCACGGTGCTGCGCAGCACGACGTGCAGCGGCGCCTTCGCCTGCCGACGCCGGATGGCCGCGCCGATGTCGTCGGCCACGCCGATCACGGCCGAGAGGTCGGCCTTGCCGCGCAGGCCCGACGGCGTGCCGACGGTGACGAGCACGAGGTCGCTCGCATCGAGCGCCTCCCCCGTCGACGTCGTGCCGCCGAGCAGGCCCTTCGCCGCACACTCCGCGAGCGTGTCGTCCAGCCGCGCCTCGACGAACGTGGCCTTGCCACGCGCGAACGATTCGACCTTCACACCGTCGACGTCGACACCGATCACTCGATGTCCGCGACGCGCGAGGCAAGCGCCCGCCACGGTTCCGACGTACCCCAATCCGAGGATACAGATGTCCATCACACTTCCTTCGTTCACTCGGCCGCGCCGAGCAGGGTTTGCAGGGTCCGGCGGTTGTTCTCCCACCGGGCGATCTTGGCGCTGCGGAGCCGCTCGGCGCCGCTGCGGAGACGTGGTGCATCCGAGCGCGCCGACGCGATCGCGCGCGTGAGCGACTCGGTGTCGTTCGCGGTGAACACCGCGGCACCTTCGAAGTTCTGGCGGAGGATCGGCCAGTCGGAGATCACGACCGGCGTGCCGAGGTACACGGCCTCGTAGGCCGCGCGCTGCATCGTGTGATCCCGCGTCGTCAGGGCGAGCACCGCGTCGGCGGCCGCCACCGTGGCGAGGTACTGCTGGCGATCGATGAACCCGGTGAGCCGCACGTTGCTGGGCACCGACGCGAGCAGCTCCGCGTGCTGTTTCTTGGGCTTGCCGGTGATGTGGAAGACGACGTCGGGCAGCGCGCGCGCGGCCTCGATCACCGTCTCGAACGGCTCGTCGGAGCCCCACGACGCGACGAACACGACGTGGAAGCCCTCGCCCAACGACTTCGGTGCAAGGGCGACCCGCTCCGTGACGACGTCCGGCACGACGACCGGGCGCCCACCTTGATCGCGCACGATCTCCGCGAGGCGATCATTGGTGACGATCGTGGCGAGCGCGCGGCGAGTGAAGAAAGGTTGCAGCCACGGCACGCGGTCCCACGGCTCGCCGTCGAACGCACCGGTGTGCGCATCGATCACGAACTCGCCGCCGGTCGCCTTGCAGTACAGCCACACCGGCAACGCGGTGAGCGGCGACGGGCTCATGCACATCACCCGGGTCGGCCTCTCGCGCACCAGATCGCCGGCCGTGCGCACGAACTGCCACGCGTACTTGTAGGCCGTCGCCCAGAGCCCGCCGCGGTTGCGATGGTGGCGGATGTGGGTCATCCCGAGCTCGCGCACGTACGCGTCGGAGCGGCTGCAGTCCTTGGCCCAGTCCACGAAGGCCCAGCGCCGGGGAGACGACTTCATGGTCGAACTTGTAATGAGCCCGTTCGTGCGCGCCAGCCTCGGACGGGTCGTGATTGGGACACACGCGAGCTCTAAAGGCGGCCCGAATGCAGCCGCACTTCGGGGGTGCACGCGCCCGAGACGAGCCGCATAGAAGTCGCGCATGTCCGAAGGCCGCAGCAACGTCGACGAGCACGTGGTTCGCTTGGAGCGAGTCCGCGCGCCGCGTCAGGATGGACCCGGAATTCCCGGCGGCCCCGTGCCGACCGTTGCCACCCCGACGTTCGGGGCGATCGTCGGCCGTTGGATCGGCGAGATGCGTCGCCGCTGGTTGCTCGCGACGTTCGCGGGCCTGCTCGTGCTCGGTCCTGCGCTCGTCTACGCCGCGTTGGCCGTGCCGACCTACACGGCCCAGGGCGCGCTGCAGGTGTCGTCGAGCAACTCCGCGCTCAACCCGTTGCTCGAGCTCGCGGGCGCCGGTGGTCCGAGCCAGGTGGAGACCGAGGTCGAGATCATCAAGCGTCGCGAGATGGTGCTCGCGGTGCTGAAGGACCTGCGGCTGCAGCTGGTGGATCCGCACCAGCCCCAGAGCATCACGACCGACGTGCGCGTCGCGTTGGGCGGCGAGACCCCGCTGGCGCCTGCACTCGTACACGCGCGCGCGGCGATCGAGACGCTCGAGGTGGATCCCTACGTGATCGAGCCGGTGACGATGGTGCTCACGGGCACTGCCGACGGTGCGTTCGAGGTCGCCATCGGCAACCCCGACGCGCCGCGCACCTACACCGCGCAGCCCGGCGAGACGATCACCGACGAGGCGCTCACCGTCGCGTTCGCGGAGTCGCCCGTCGCCGAGGGCGAGTCGCTCGAGCTGCAGGCGGTGCCCGACGGCGTCCTGCTCGAGGACGCGATGAACCGGCTGTCCGTCATCGCGCTCGGCAACGCGCGCAACATGACGAACCTCGTCGAAGTCTCGTTCCGTTACCCGGACCGCGAGATCGCCAGTGAGGTCGTGCAACGGCTCATGCAGAGCTACCTCGATCAGAGCCTGCAGTGGCAGGCGCTGTCGGCCTCTACCGCGTCCGAGTTCATCGCCCAGCAGCTCGAGCTCGCGCGCGACCGGCTGAAGGGCGCCGAGGACGGCCTGCGGACGTTCGCGGAGTCCGAGCGCGCCGTGCAGCTCGACATCCAGGCACAGAGCACGATCACGAGCACCGCGGAGCTCGAGGCCGAGCGCGTGCGCATCGAGCTGCAGGAGCGCTCGCTCGCCACGTCGCTCGCCGGGCTCAAGAAGCGCGGCACCGGCAGCGCGAACCTCACCGTCGGTTTCATCGAGGATCCGGTGCTGTCCGCGACGCTCGGTGCGCTCGCGGACAGCGAGACGAAGCTCGCGGTGCTCCGCGCCACGCTCACCGAGGATCACCCGCAGCTCGCCACGCTCTCGGCCCAGGTCGACAAGCAGCGCTCCGAGGTGGCCGGCCTGCTCAAGAACGCGCAGAAGGGGCTCGCGTCGCGCCGCAAGGAGCTCGACGAGAAGGTGGAGACGGCGATGGGCTCGCTCGCGTCGTATCCCGCGAAGGAGCTGCAGCTCGCCCGGCACATGCGCGACGTCGAGGTGACCCAACGGCTCTACGGCTTCTTGCTCGAGAAGCACCAGGAGTCGTCGATCCTCGAGGCGTCGACGACGACCGACAAGCGCATCGTCGAGGCCGCCGCGATCCCGCACCGCAAGGCGAGCCCGCAGCGCGGCAAGCTGGCGGTGTCCGGCCTCATCGGCGCGATCATGGCGGCCTTCGGCGCCGTGTATCTCGCCCACATGCTGCAGCGCCGCGTGGGTACGGTGAAGGAGTTCCGCGAGATGCTGCCGTTCGCGGTGTACGGCACCGTGCCGGTGGTCGACGGCAACGCGAAGGGCGAGCGCCTCACGCCGAAGGCGGTGTGGAACGACGCGCACGGCACCGCGGCGGAGGCCTTCCGCGCGCTCGCGGTGAGCGTGAGCCTGACGCCGGCGGTGCCGAATCGCGCGCGGATCGTCCAAGTCACCTCCAGCCAGCCGGGTGAGGGCAAGAGCACCGTCATCGCGAACCTCGCGACCGCGCTCGCGAAGGGCGGCGCAAAGGTGCTGCTCGCGGATCTCGACCTGCGGCGTCCCGTGCAGCACCGCGGCTTCGGTGTGCGGCGCAGCCCGGGCTACAGCGATCTCATCGCGCAGGGCGCCGACACCGAGCGGCTCGCGAGCGTGGTGCAGCGCGCGAACGGCATCGAGGTCGACGTGCTCACCGCCGGCTCGCGCCTGCCCGACACGCTCGGCGCGGTGATGGGCGACGCCCTCGCCACGATGCTGGCCGACTGGAGCCGTCGCTACGACTACGTGCTGCTCGACAGCCCGCCCGCGTTCGTCGCGGACACGAGCGTCGTGGCCAAGCACGTCGACCTGCTCATCGTCGTGGGTCGACCCGGCGTGGCCGAGCGCGGCAGCGTCCGCCAGGCGCTCGAGCTGTTCCAGCGCGTCGACGTGGCGAAGGGCCTCGTGCTCAACGGCGTCGGTCGCCGCCACTCCGAGTACGACTACGGCAGCGGCTACTACGCGTACACGCAGCGCTACGGCGAGCCGGCCGAGGACCGCAAGGCGAGCTGATCATGCGCATCCTCTATCTCCACCAGTACTTCGTCCCCCCCGATGCGCCGGGTGGCACGCGCTCGTACGAGTTCGCGCGCAGGTGGGTGCAGCGCGGTCACGAGGTCACGCTCGTGACGTCGTCGGCGATGATGCCGAAGGGCAGCTTCGATCCCGATCGCATCACCGAGATCGACGTCTCCGGCATCCGGGTGGTGGTGCTGCCCGTGCCCTACGGCAACGAGATGGGCTACGCGCGCCGCATGCTCGCGTTCGGACAGTTCGCCGCGCAGGCAGCCGGCCAAGTCGTGCGTCACGCGGCCGACGTCGTGTTCGCGACGAGCACGCCGCTCACGATCGCGGTGCCGGGCCTGCTCGCGCGCGCGCTGCGGGGCATGCCCATGGTCTTCGAGGTGCGCGACCTGTGGCCCGAGCTGCCGATCGCGATCGGTGCGCTGCGCAATCCGGTGGCGCGTGGGCTCGCGCGCGGTCTCGAGTGGGCGGCGTATCACGGCTCGGCCGAGGTCGTGGCGCTGTCGCCCGGCATGGCCGACGGTGTCGCGGCGCTCGGTATCCCGCGCGATCGCATCAGCGTGATCCCGAACAGCTGCGACATCGATGCATTCGCGGTCGAGGACGCGGACGTCGAAGCATTTCGACGCCGTCGCCTGCCGGAGCTGAAGCCGGGGCAGCCGCTCGTGCTGTACGGCGGCACGTTCGGCAAGATCAACGACGCGGGCTGGCTCGTCGACGTGGCCGCGCAGATGCGCGACGTGGCGCCCGAGGTGCGCTTCGTGCTCGCGGGCGGTGGCGCCGAGAACACGATCATCGCCGAGCGCGCGAAGGATCGCGGCGTGCTGGGTCGCAACCTGTGGATGCTGCCGGCGATCGCGAAGAACGAGATGCCCGCGCTGCTCGGCTGCGCGACGGTGGCGACGTCGCTGTTCATGCCGCTGCCGCAGATGTGGAACAACTCGGCCAACAAGTTCTTCGACGCGCTCGCGGCCGGCAAGCCGGTCGCGATCAACTACGGCGGATGGCAGGCCGAGCTGCTCGACTCCACGGGCGCGGGCATCCGTCTGCCGCAAGCCGACCCCCGCGCGGCCGCGCACCAGCTCGGTGCGCTCGTGCGATCGCCCGAGCGACTCGCCCGCTGCGCCGAGGCGGCCGCTCGAATCGCGCGCCAGCGCTTCGATCGCGATCAGCTCGCGCTGCAGCTCGAGGCCGTGCTCGAGCGCGCCGTTGCCCGCCATCGCGGCCTCGTGGCCGCCCCGGTGAACCCATGAAGCACCCCGCACCCACCCAGGGTCCCTACGCGCGTTGGGGCAAGCGCTGCCTCGATGTCGTCGTCGCATCGTCCGTACTCGTCGCGTTCGCGCCGGTGATGGTCGCGGTCGCGGCGGTACTGCGGGTACGCATGGGATCGCCCGTGCTCTTCCGCCAGCGCCGTCCCGGTCGCGCCACGCTGCCGTTCACGATCCTGAAGTTCCGCACGATGAACAACGCGCGCGACGCCGCGGGCAAGCTGTTGCCCGACAACCACCGGCTCACGGCCCTCGGGAAGTTCCTGCGCAAGACGAGCCTCGACGAGCTGCCGCAGCTCGTGAACGTGCTGCGCGGCGACATGAGCCTGGTGGGGCCGCGGCCCCTGCTGGACCGCTACCTGCCGTGGTACAGCGCGCGCGAGCGCACGCGCCACGACGCGCGGCCCGGCATCACCGGGCTCGCGCAGGTGAGTGGGCGCAACGAGATCGAGTGGGATCACCGGCTCGAGCTCGACGCGACCTACGTCGAGGAGATCACACTGCTCGGCGATCTGAAGATCGTCGCGCAGACGGTCGCGAAGGTGCTCGGGCGCGCAGACGTGGTGGTCGACACGAGCGCGATGGTCGCGCTCGACGACGAGCGCGCGAGCAAGCGCGACGCCGCCTGACGAGGAGCGACATGCAGCTCGACGTCCTCACCACCGCGAACGCCGAGGCCTGGACGAGCGCGCTCGAGCGCGCCGGCTGGCACGACTTCTATCACGAGGCCTGGTACCACGCGCTCGCGGAGCAGCGCGGTGAGGGCCGCGCCGAGCTCCTGATCGTGAGCCACGGAGCTCGCACGATTGCGCTGCCGCTCCTGTTCCGTCCCGTCGATCGCTCGCTCGGTGCGGGACATGATCGGCTGCAGGACGCGACGTCCGTGTACGGCTACGGTGGTCCCGCCGGCGTACTGGACGGGCTCGACCCGCATGCGGCGCGGCGCGTCGTCGGCACGATCGAGGAGTACCTGCGCGCGTGCGACACGGTGAGCGTGTTCTCGCGCCTGCATCCGTTGCGCGAGCAGGCGGCGCTCTTGGCCGGAGCCGGTCGCGTCGTGCAGGCCGGCACGACCGTGTCGATCGACCTGCAGCGCGAGCCCGCGCAGCAGTGGTCCGACTACCGTGCGGACAACCGCAATCGGATCTCGAAGATGCGGCGCGAAGGCTTCACGTGCGAGCGGCGCCCGGCGAGCGACCTCGACGTGTTCGTGTCGATCTACGAGACCACGATGCAGCGGCTCTCGGCGCGCGCGTACTACTCGTTCCCGCGCGCGCACTACGAAGCGCTCGTCGATCCCGCGCAGGGCGACCTCGAGCTGTGGGTCGTCGCCGATCGCGACGGCAACCCCGCGGCGGCCGGCTTGTTCTCGCTGCGCTGCGGGCTCGTGCAGTACCACCTGAGCGGCGCGCTGGATGCCTACCGCAAGCTCGCGCCCACCGTGCTCTTGCTCGACACCGTGCGATGCAGCGCGATCGAGCGCGGGGCCACACGCTTCCACCTGGGCGGTGGGCTCGGTGGCGCCGAGGACTCGCTCTTCCACTTCAAGTCGGGCTTCGGCACCGGACGGCATGCGTTCCACGTGTGGTCGTGGGTGCTCGATCCGGCCGTGTACGGCGATCTCGAGGCCCACCGCCTGCGCCGCGCACCGGCGCCTCCGGCCTCGTTCTTCCCGGTCTATCGCGCGCCGTAGCGCGTCCGTGTTCGGGACGAATCCCTGGCCGCCGCCCCGTTCCGCCGCACATGAGACCCGTGGCGCCGCTCGACTCCCGCACCTCTCCGCTCGCAATCCTCGGTGGCGCGCCCGTGCGCACCGATGCCGCCCCCGGCTGGCCGAAGTTCGAGGCCGACGAGATCGAAGCGGCGACCGCGGTGCTCGCGAGCGGACGCGTGAACTACTGGACCGGCGACGAGGGCCGCGCGTTCGAGCGCGAGTTCGCGGAGTACATCGGCACCAAGCACGCGATCGCGATGAGCAATGGCACCGTCGCGCTCGAGCTCGCCTTGCACGCGCTCGGCGTCGGTCGCGGTGACGAGGTGATCGTGCCCAGCCGCACGTTCATCGCGAGCGCGAGCGCGGTCGTGGCCGTGGGTGCACGCCCGCGCTGCGCCGACGTCGATCGCGACAGCGGCAACCTCACCGCCGAGACCGTCGCGGCCGCGATCGGCCTGCGCACGCGCGCCGTCGTCGTCGTGCACCTCGGCGGCTGGCCGGCCGACGTCGACGCGATCGAGGAGCTCTGTCGCGGGCACGGCATCGCGGTCGTCGAGGACTGCGCGCAGGCCCATGGCGCGCGACTGCGCGGGCGCTCGGTCGGCTCGCTCGGCGACATCGCGGCGTTCTCGTTCTGCCAGGACAAGATCATGACCACCGCCGGCGAGGGCGGCATGGTGACGACGAACGACGATGCGCTGTGGGATCGCGTGTGGAGCCGCAAGGACCACGGCAAGGACTTCGCCCAGGTGCACCGCAAGGACCACCCGCCCGGCTTCCGCTGGCTGCACCGCGAGTTCGGCACGAACGCGCGCATGACCGAGCCGCAGGCCGCGATCGGACGCATGCAGCTGCGCAAGCTGACGCAGTGGGTCGACCGCCGGCGCGAGCACGCGGCGCGGCTGCACGAGCGGCTGCAGGGCGTGCCGGGGCTGCGGCAACCGTGGCCGGGCGCCGACATCCATCACGCCCACTATCGCCACTACGTGCACGTCGATCCCACCGCGCTGCGACCGGGTTGGACGCGCGACCGCGTGGTCGAGGCCGTCGCGGCCGAGGGTGTCACGTGCATGGTCGGCAGCTGCAGCGAGATCCAGCGCGAGCGCGCGTTCGCGGGCTACGAGCGCCCGCTGTTGCCGGTCGCGGCCGAGCTCGGACGCACGAGCATCGCGCTGCTCGTGCATCCCACGCTCGCGTCGAGCGACATCGATCGCACGGCCGACGCGGTCGCGAAGGTGATGGACGTCGCGGCCTATGGGCACGCGAACGACGACGCGCTCGACCGCGTGGCGTGAGCCGACCCTGGCCGGGTCGAGCCTCCGTCCGCTGGGGCTCGCGGCCCCCGTGAACCGACGCGTGCAGCGGTTCGACGCGGCGCCGAGCCGACGGCACGCGGCTTGCTCGATCGGCGCCGACCATGCGCGCTGCTCCAGCCCTCGCCCTCGCCGTGCTCACCGCGTGTGCGGCCGACGATCCCTCGACGACCGACGACGACACGGGTGACGACTCGGGCGCGACGATCGATCCGTCCGCGACGCCGACGTCGGCCGACGACGACGATGCCGACGACGACGACGACGGCACGACGATGCCCGGCGACGACGACGACCCCACGGCCGACGACGGCATCGACAGCTCGGCGGGCGACGACACGACGACCGGCTGGACGCCGCCCGCGGACTGCGGCGGCGGAGCGCTCGCGGATCTGTCGGCCTCGATCGCGGTCGGCGAATTCGTGCCCGTCGCGACCGAAGGCCTCACGCCCGAGCTGATCGACGCGGGCGGCGGCCATCACATCCTGCAGTACGCCGACAAGGGCGTGTGGGATCCGAACACGTGCCAGGCGCTCTTCACCGGCGGCGGTCACCTGTCGCTCACCAAGTTCATCGGCTACAGCGCGTCGGAGAACACGTGGTTCCAGGCGCCGAACCCGAGCTGGTGGTGCGAGACGATGCCCGACGATCCCTACGCGTGCGCGACCCATGCGTACGGGCAGAACGCGTTGAATCCCGCGACGGGCGACTACTGGTTCCGGCGCTTCAACGATCCCGCAGTGCACCACACGCAGGTCGCATCGCCGATCTCCGCGAGCTGGGATGCGGGACCGGAGCTCGCACCGGAAGCGTCCGGCTGCGTCGCGACGGCGCTCGAGTACTTCCCCGAGCTCGACGGTCTCGTGTACGTGAACTGTGCGGCGCAGACGGTGATGCTCTCGGACGGCGGCACCGGTGCATGGGAGACGCTGCCGGGCACGTACCCGATGGGCGGGCTGCACAACTACGCGGTGTACAACCCGGTGCTCGGCCAGGTGCTCTTCGGGCTCGGCAACGGCAGCGACGCGCTCTACCTGCTCGGTGCAGACGGATCGGGGGAGCCCATCGCGCCGCCGCCCCGTGGGTTCCATCCGTCGCCGGACGACCCGTCGACGTTCCGGATCCTCACGGTGGATCCGATCTCGGGGCGCTTCCTCGCCTACGCGCCCGTCGGCGACCTGTTCGAGTACGACGCGGGCACGAACGCGTGGTCGCAGATCACCGACGCCGCGCCGCCCGACTTGCAAATCGCGATCCCGGTGACGACCTACGCCGTGGTGCTCTTCGTGTCGATCGAGCCGGCCATGTTCGCATACCGTCACGTCGCGCCGTGATCGCGGCCACACGGAACCGCCCGCGCCGTCGCGGCATCGCCGCTCGCCGGGATCCGATGCGTAGAGCGTGCTGTCGGCTCGAATCGACCTCTCGCGAAAAAAATCTGCGCATCGATCCGATCGGCCTCGTCAACACACGTGTGATGGGCATGGCTCGCCGATGCGCTGGCGTGTTGGGTTTCCTGGTCGCGATCGCGCCGCTCGGCGCGCAGGCCGAAAGTGACAAGCTGGGCGGGCTGATGGTGCCCGCACCGAGCGCGGGTCCGCTCGCCGAGTCGGCGCCACCGGACGTGCAGCTCGCGCAGCCGATGACGATCTTCCTCGACTTCGAGGGGCCGACGATCGTCTACGGCGACACCGACGACTCGCACACGAACACGAGCTACATCCAACAAGCGGCGGTCGACTACGCGCCCTACGGTGACGTCACGGCTCGCGCGGCGCTCGTGCAGGCGGTGCGCACGGACTGGGCCGCGTATGCCGTGACCATCACCGAGACGCGGCCCGCCGTCGGCGACTACGTGATGACGGTGGTGAGCCCGACGAACCCGTACGCGGGCGTCGCGGCCGGCATCGCGCCGCTCGACTGCATGGACACGTGGACGCGCAACAACGTGGTGTACGCGTTCCACGGCGCGAACGACGGCTACTCGATCAACGAGCAGGCGCGCACGGTGGGCCAGGAGGTCGCGCACTCGCTCGGGCTCGAGCACACGACGATCGAGAACGACATCATGTCGTACGCGTACGGGCCGGCGGACTTCTGGTTCGTGGACGGATGCAGCTCGATCCTGCTGACGGAGATGTCGCCCGAGGTCTACTGCGTCGATCAGCACCTGCAGTTCTGCGGTGCATCGCAGCAGAACTCGCACGCGGAGCTGTTGAACCTCGTCGGCGCGGGCACGCCCGACACCCAGAGCCCCGTGCTGTCGATCGTCTCGCCGATGGACGGATCCTCGTTCGACGAGGGCGCGGCGTTCGACATCCTCGTCGAAGCGACGGACGAGGTCGGCGTGACGGAGGTGGAGCTCTTCGTCGACGGCGTCGCCATGGCGAGCGACGTGTCGGCGCCGTTCACCTGGCCGGTGGCGGACATCCCCGCGGGCCAGTACGAGATGTACGCCGAGGCTCGCGATGCGGCGGGCAACTCGTCGGTGAGCGACGTGATCGTGTTCGACGTGGCGCCGGCGGACGGCAGCGAGGACCCGAACGGCAGCGAGTCGGGCGGCGAGGATCCGACCGACGGCGACGACTCGGTCGATCCGACCGACACGAGCGACCCCGACGTCGACGACGGCAGCATCGAGGACAGCGACGCGCTGCCCCCGGGCTACGGCCTCGACCGCGGCGAAGTCACCGGATGCGCGCTGCCGACCGAACGCACGACGAGCTGGGCCTGGCTCGCGCTGGTCGTGCTCGTCCTGCGTCGTCGCGCTCAGGCCGGACAATAGTGGGTCCGCAGCACGATCGGATCGCCGTCGTCGAGCAGCGTGACCACGAACATCCAGTCGTACGCGTCGTGACCGACGTCGTGCTTTCCCGCGCCGAGCTCCGCGAGCAGCGTGGGGATCGAGTTCGAGTGTCCGGCGACGACCGCGATCGAACCGGGTGCGAGGCCCCGTAGGCGCTCGATCCAACGCGCGCCCTCGTTCGCGGGGATCACGGTGGGCGTGAGCGCACGCAGGGCCGCGAGCGGCGCGACGGTCTCCTGCGTGCGCACGTACTCGGTGGCGAACACGTGCGTGACTCCGGCATCGCCGAGCACCCTCGCGAGGCATTGCGCACGCGCGTGGCCGACTGCGGACAGCACCGCGTTCGGATCCTCGCTCTCTTTCTCGCCGTGACGCACGATGACGACGACGCGCGGTGCCACGCGCTCGCGCGCCGGGGCGACCGTCGACGCGGGCGTCGTCGTCGGTGTGGTCGCCGGCGCGCGAGCGCAGCCGAGCAGGAGCAAGAGAACGGAGGAGAGCATGCGCATGCGCTCGGAGGATAGCCCCGCGGCACCGAGCGCCGAGATACGAGCGCGATCACGACGCCGCGCGCCGCCCGAGCAAGCGAGCGACCGCGTCGAGCGGGTCGCCGATCGAGATCCAGCGGGCCTCGGTGAGCGGCAGGCGGGACACCGCCTCGGCGAGCTTCTCGACCGTCAGCCGCGCGAGCTCGTGCTCGCGCAGCGCCTGCGGCCGCTGCTGCTCGAGCGCCAGCATGATCTCACCCGCCTCGCGGCGCGCATGCGCGTCGGCACGGAGGCGCTCGAGCTCGGCGGCGTGCTCGACCGCCTTGCGCTCGGACTCGACGCGCGCATGCTCGAGCGAAGCGGCATGCGCCGCGGCGCGCGTCGCCGTGTCGAGCTCGCGCTGTTTGACGGCGATCGCCTCGTCGGCGGCGAGCTTCGCCTGCCCGGCTTGCTCGCGCACGCGCTCTTCCACCGGCGCTGCGATGGCGCGCACGAGCAACGCGTCTTCGGGTTGGATCCGCGACACCTCGACGTCACCGAACACGATGCCGAGATCGTGCCCGAACGCGGACAATCGCTCGCGCAGACCCACGACCATCGCCTCCTCGGCGGACAGCGCGTCCGCGAGCTGCATCGTGCTCACGAGGCGTTGCACGTGGGCGACGAGCAAGCGCTGGAACGCGTGGTGTTGCGGCGTGGTGAGCAGGTGTCGACGGTCGTGACGACCGTCGGGGCGGCGCTGCTCCAGATCGACGAAGCCGAGCTGCCGGAAGGCGCGGAACGGCGCGTCCGCGACCGGCTCGACCGACCAGAGCACGAAGCCTTCGACGGCGAGCGACACGCCGTCGCTCGTTCGTGCGCTCGCGGCAAATGCCACGCGCTGCAGCGTGCTCGTGAACCGCACGACGACGTCGCCCGGCCATCGGAACACGGAGATGCCGATGCCGGAATCGATCATGGAGCCGTCGCGCAGTCGCAGGAGCCACTCGTCGGGGGCCGCGACCACCCACGCACGGCGAACGAAGCGAAGGACCAGGAATGCGCTCGCGACCGCGATCGCTGCGATGGCGAATCCCACGTGACACCGACCTCTCTCCCCACGTGTCGTGGGGCCTCACCTCAGTGATGGGCCGCACGTGCGACGGCGTCGACCCGCACGTGCGCAGGCGCAGTCTGCAGGAACGAAGGTTGCGCGAGGCGTGCTCGGGCTTTCTCGCGACGCGGCTACTTCATGGCGAGTGACCCATCTTCTGGATCACGAGCTGGATGCGGTTGGGGACCAGGTCCCAGCTCGCGCGCGTCGTCCACGGCAAGAGCTCGTAGGGGGCCGTGCGCTGATCGTCGACGAATCGCAGTCCGCGCATCGCCCAGTGGATGCCGGGCGTGCGCGTCGCCCACGACGTCAGCTCGGCCAGCGCCGGCGGCGTGTACTTCCCTTCGAAGCGCGCGATCGTGCGCTGCACGATCGGGCAGTTCTCGTGCGGAAACATCGCGACGAACCGGCCACCGGGCGCGAGCATGTCCGCGATCCAGTCGAACACGGCCGGCACCGGCAGGTATTGCATCGACTCGAGCGAGTAGATCACGTCGAAGGTGCCCAGCTCGCGGCGAAAGCCCGCGTCGGTGAAGTCACCACCACGCCATTCGATGTCGGGATGATCCGCGGCGAGCTTCGCCAGGGCCGCACTCGCGAGATCGATCCCCGTCACCGCACGCGCGCCGAGGACCTGCGCGAGTCGACACAGCTGACCGCGGCCGCAGCCGATGTCGAGCACCCGCCGCTCCAACAGCGAGTCGCTCACCTCGAGGACGGCACCGAACGTCTGTAGTTGCACCCGCTCGTTCGAGTAGTCGATCCACGCCGGACCGTCCTTGCACTCGCGCTCGAAGTACTCGATCCAGTAGCGATCCGCAGTCATCCGAAAACCCCCGTCGGTCCGCGTCTTCTATGGGACGCATCGCGCCGTCGTGCACCCCGTTTTCGCGTCCGCATTCGGGCCACCCCGCATGAGGGCGCCCCCGCCTCGCGGCGGGGGCCCACCTTCTTCACGGGATGTCGATCGCGCCGCAGGGCCAGCTCGCGTCGATCTCGTGCTGCATGCCGTCCTTCAGCGTCTCGCACGCTTCGCCGAGCAACTCCAGCGTCGACTCGTCCTTCATCTGCCATTCCACCGGGCACTCGAGCTCGACGCCGTCGAGCATCACCGTGCCTTCGCACTGCTGGTCGAGGTCGACGATGCCGTCCACCGCGAACTCGCAGCCGATGAAGCCGGAGATGATCTCGTCGAACGCCTCGACGAGATCCTGGGCATCGAGCGCGACGTAGAACGGCGCCGGATCGGGATCGTCGACGTCCTTGCCCACGCCGGCGTTCGCGACCTCCTGCAGGTGGGGCTCGCCCACCTCGTCGCCCACGCTGATCACGTACGTCTCGATGCCGTCCGCATACGCGGCCTGCACCGCGCTGATCACCTCGGGCTGGCCGTCCTGCGGATTGGGCACGGCGCACGTGTCGGGCTCGCCGTCGGTCGCGAGCACGATCGCCTTCGGGCCTTCCTCGTCGAACGCCGCGAGCGACATCGCGACGAGCGCGAGCGACTCGCCGGTCGGCGTCTCGTCCATCGGATCGGCCGCGTCGTACACGGCGTCGATGGCGTCGTAGTTGTCGAGCGCCGGCGGCACCTCGGTCAGCATCGGGCACATGCCGCCTTCGTCGCCGTCCATGCTCGAGTACAGCGCGAATCCGAAGCGCACCTGGCTCTGCAAGGCGTCGACGACGCCGGCGGGCTCCATCAGCGTCTCGTACAGCGCGTCCCAGCGCGGCATGCCGCTGAAGTCGTCGGTCATGCTGCCGGACTGATCGACCTGCAACACCACCGTCGGCGTCACCGGCTCCACCATCACCGTGATCTCGGTGCAGCCGTCGCTGCCGCCCTCGAGCGTCGGATCGGTGCTGATCGTCTCGTCCGCGCCCATGTCGAACTTCATCGTGTCCGAGTCGTCTGCGCTGGCGCTGACGACGATGCCGGAACTGCCCGTGTCTTCGACCTCTTCGGGAGGGGCTTCGGCGCCTCGACAACCGGCGATCACGCCGACGAGGACGACGCACGCGAGCCCCCCTGCTCTTCTCGCGTCGTGGTTCATGTTCCGTAGTCTACGGTGGACGGGCCGGGCGACCACTGTCTTTCGCGGCCAGGGAACCGCCGGCGAATCACCCGCGTGGAACCACCCGGCGGAGCGGACGACGGCTCTCGCACATCGGCCCCATCCCACTACCCGACCGCGAGCAGTTCTTCGGAGTCGTCGTCCTCGACGACCGCGAGTGGCGCATGACCGCGGTGATAGCCCGTCGCCGCCGCGAGCAGCTCGTGCAGTCGCGCGAGGTCGCGCGCATCGGCAGCCGCTTCCAGGCTCCCGACCCACGGCACGATCGTGCGCGGATCGATGGCTTGCGGGCGGACGATGTTGACGCCCGCCACGCCGCTCGGCAGGAGGTCGTCGCCGCTGTGCGCGAGCTCCTCGAAGAGCTTCTCACCGGGCCGTAGGCCGCAGAATTCGATGCGCACGTCCTCCGGGTCCGCGCCGCCCAGCCGGATCATCTGTGCAGCGAGATCCGCGATCTTCACGGGGTCGCCCATGTCGAGCAGGAACACCTCGCCCCCGCGGCCGATCGCACCGGCTTGCAGAACGAGTCGCACGGCCTCCGGGATCGTCATGAAGAAGCGCGTCATCTCGGGGTGGGTGACGGTGACCGGTCCACCCATCTCGATCTGGCGGCGGAACGTGTGCAGCACCGAGCCGCGCGAGCCGAGGACGTTGCCGAACCGCACGCACGACAATTTCGTCGCGCTCGTCCGCGCCTTCGACTGCACGACGAGCTCGGCCGCGCGCTTGCTCGCGCCCATCACGTTCGTCGGGTTCACGGCCTTGTCGGTGGACACGAACACGAAGCGCTCGACGCCGTGGGCGTGCGCGGCCTCGACCAGGATCCGGGTGCCGCGCACGTTGTTGTCGATCGCGGCCGGCGGATGCAGCTCCATCATCGGTACGTGCTTGTACGCCGCGGCGTGGAACACGACCTGCGGCTGGTGCCTGCGGAACACGCGCTCGACGCGGGCCGCGTCACGGATGTCCGCCAGGCACGTCTCGGTGCGGTCGCCGAGGATCGGCCGGAGGTCGGGCTTTCGGTCGTCGTGCTGCGCACGGC
>CAYXVR010000064.1:0-48965 GCA_964468635.1 uncultured Nannocystaceae bacterium | reverse complement strand
CGTCGAGCGCGGCGCGCAGCTCGTCGAAGCGCTTCTTCGTCTCGGTGCGCATGTACATCATCGTCGTCGTGCGCACTGCCAGCGCGCGCTCGGCCAGCTCCGGCGCGTCGTCGAGCCCCACCACGTTCGCGCGCTTGCGCTTGCGGTGGCTGTCGCGCGCGAGGTTGCGGGCGATCGCATACGCCCATGTGCGGAAGCTGCTCGTCCAGCGGAACTGCGGCAGCGCGCGCCACAGTCGCTCGCACAGCTCCGCGAAGAGCTCCTCGGCCTCGACGTTCGACGGCGTGATCGCGCACAGGTATCCGAGCAGCTCGCCGCCGTAGCCCTCGATCGCGCGGGTCGCTGCCCGTGTGAACTCCGCCGCGTCGGCGAGCTGGCGCAGCTCGGCCTCGAGCGGCGACGGCTCGGCGGGCCGGTCGGCGGGGGCGGGCGTGTCGTCGGCCATGACCGGCTCGCATCTTAGAGCGCATCCGACGAACCCGCGACCGCGCGCTCGCCGGGGCTGCTACGCTCGTCGGCGGTATGTCGCGGGTCTCGGAAGAAGACCTCGCCGAGCGGGAGACGCTGCCGAAAGCGGAGGACTCGTTCGGCGACGTGGACGACCTCGATCCCGTGGTCGGAGACTTCGTGCGCGATCTGCTGCGGGGCCCCACCGGCCCGAGCGATCCGGGCGGGGAGCCGGGGCCCGACGTGCGCGTCGGCGCGCGCTTGGCCGAGCACTTCCAGGTGCTGCGGCGGATCGGATCCGGCGGCATGGGCGTCGTCGTGCTCGCCCGCGATCTGCGGCTCGATCGCGAGGTCGCGATCAAGCTGGTCGGCTCGACGTCGAGCGATCGCGGCGGCGCGCGATTGCAGCGCGAGGCGCAGGCGATGGCGCAGCTCGCCCACCCCAACGTCGTCGCCGTGCACGAGGTCGGCACCGTCGCGGGCTCGGTGTACATCGCGATGGAGTTCGTCGACGGCGGCACCGCGCGCAGCTGGATCCGCGAGCGGCCGCGCACGTGGTCCGAGGTGCTCGACGTGTACCTGCAGGCCGCGCGCGGGCTGGCGGCGGCCCACGCGGCCGGGCTCGTGCACCGCGACTTCAAGCCGGACAACGTGCTCGTCGGCAAGGACGGGCGCGTGCGCGTCGCGGACTTCGGGCTCGCGCGCTCGCGTGGCATCGATGCACAGGCCGCGACCGCGGGATCGATCGAGATCCCGGCCGAGCAGCAGGCGAGCTTCCAGCACCCGACGCTCACCGCGACCAACGCGGTCGTCGGCACGCCGGGCTACATGGCGCCCGAGCAGTTCGCGAACAAGGACGTCGGGCCCGCGGTCGATCAGTTCGCGTTCGGTGTCGCGCTGTGGGAGGCGCTGTTCGGCGATCGGCCGTACGGGCCCCACGCCGCGCTCCCCGAGGAGGAGCTCGTGGTGCGCCCCACCCCGCCCGATCGGCGCGCGCCGAAGTGGCTGCGACGCGCGCTCTCGAGAGCGATCGCGCCGCGCCCCGAGGATCGCTTCGTCGACATGCGCGCGCTCGTGCACGCGCTCGAGACCGGGCGCGCGCGCGGCACTCGGAAGCGCATCGCGCTGCTCGCGTGCGGCGGTGCGGCGATCGTCGCTGCCGTCGGCCTCGGCGTCGGTCGCGAGCTGCGCACCGATCCGTGCGCCGGCGCGGCCGCGGGCGCGGCGGAGGTGTGGACCGACGGACGGGCGGCCACGATCGCTTCGGCGATCGCGGGCGTGGACGCGGATGCGGGGCCCTCGGCGTGGCGGGGGCTGCAGCCGCGCGTGTCCGCGTGGATCTCCGCGTGGACGCAGGCGCGGCTCGACTCGTGCGCGGCAACGCGGGTGGACGCTTCGCGCAGCGACGTGCTGCTCGATCGTTCGTACGCGTGCTTCGACGACCGCCTGCACGAGGTGGACGCGTGGTTGCGGCTGCTGGAAGCGGGCGATCGCGCGGCGGTGCTCGCCATCGGCGCCCGCGACGTGCTGCCCAGCATCGAGGTGTGCGGCGACACGCAATACCTGCTCGCACAGGTCGATCGCCCCACCGATCCGCAGGTGGCCGCGCGGGTGGACGAGCTGTCCGCGGCGCTCATCGACATCGAGGTGAGGTTCCGTGCGGGCGCGCGATTGCAGGCGCGCGCGGAGATCGACGGGCTGCGCCAGGACGTCGAGGCGACCGGCTACGAGCCGCTGCGCGCGAGCTGGCTGTACTCCCGCGGTCACATGGCGCTCGCGGGCTCCGACTTCGCGGACGCGTACACCGATCTGCACGATGCCTACGTCGCAGCGCGCACCGCCGGCGACGACGCGCTCGCAGCCGCGGCGGCGCGCCACCTCGCGTTCCTGCACGGGATCCAGAAGCGCGAGATCGACGTCGCGCGCGTGTGGATCGATCACGTGGAGATCGACATCGCGCGCGGCGTGGCGCCGGTCGAGCTGGCGGTCGCAGTGGCGGCCGTCGAGGTCGTGATGGCGGGCTACGAGGGGCGCTTCGAGGAGGCCATCGTCCACGGTGAGAAGGCCGTCGAGCTCGCCGATGCGCAGCTCGGGGACTTCGCGCGCATCGAGGCGCGCAAGGCCCTGGCGGAAGCGCTCGATACCGCCGGCCGACACACCGAGGCGATCGCGATGTACGAGGACGTGCTGCGCCGGCTCGACGCGCTCGAGGGTGCGAGCGCGCTCGCGCGCGAGCCGGTGTTCAGCAACCTCGGGCTCGCGTACTACCAGATGGGCCGCTACGACGACGCGATCGACATGCACCGGAAGGCGCTCGCGGCCGCGCAGTCGGCCGCGAGCGTGGGCCATGTCGACACGTGGACGTCGGAGTTCAACCTCGGGCTCGCGCTCGTCGGTGCGGAGCGCTACGACGAGGGCGCGCAGCACCTCGAGATCGCGCGCGCCTTGGTGAACGAGCTCGGTCCGGGCACGGGCTTCGATGCGGACCGAGCGCTCGTGCTGTCGTCGATCGGGTGGCTGGCGGAGCGTCGCGGCAACAACGAGGAGGCGCTCGCGATCTACCGCGAGGCGCTCCCGCTGCACCGGCGCACGCTGCCGCCCACGCACCCGGAGATCGCGCTGCAGCTGACGCGGCAGGCCGAGATCCTGGTCCGCTTGAAGCGCCTCGACGAGGCCGCGCCGCTGCTCGACGAGGCGATGGCGCTGTGGTCCGAGGGCGACAACGCGACGAGCCCACGGCGCGCGGAGACATGGATCGTGGTGGCTCGCCTCGAGCGCGACCGCGGGCACGAAGATGCCGCGCGCAAGCAGTTCGCCGCGATCGTCGAGCTCGGCAAGACGGCCGACGTGCTGCCGGAGATCGTGAAGGACGCGCGGGCCCAGCTCGACGCGCTGACGGCGGAATGACGCTGCGGTTGCGTCAGTCCGCGTCGGGGCAGCGCTCGAAAGCGTCGACGATCGCGCGCAGCTGCAGCCCGCCGTGCAGCAGCGCCCCCGTCAAGTGACCGGCCGGCATCCAGCGCAGCTCGGCGCCGCGCCAGTGGTGGTGCAGCGCTTCCACGTCGGCGACGCGGATGAAGCGATCGTGACGCGACGCGACGAGAATCGCCGCCTCGGGTGCCTGCGGCGGTGGGAAGCGGCGCGCGTCGATCGGCTCGAGACAGCGGGCCAGGTGGCTGCGTGCGAGCTCGCGATCGCCGAACGCGTGCGCGAGTCGATCCCAGTCGAACCGGCGGCTCAGCGCATCCTCGGTGAAGATCGCCGCCGCCGCGGCTCCGCACGCCCGTGGGATCGCTGCGACCGCGCGGGTCGTGAGCGCAGCCGCGAACACGGCCATCATGCCGCCCTGGCTGTACCCCGTCACGCCCAGCCGATGCCCGCGCTCGCCGAGCCACCCGAGCAACGCGTGCGCTTCGTCGACGGTGGCGGTGTTCATCGCGAATTGTTCCGTCACCGTTCGCAGCAACGCGAACGTCTGGCCCGCCGGCCGGCGGCGACCGTACAGCGGATTCTCGAGCATGAGCGCGCCGATCCCCTCGCGCACGAGCGCTGCGGCCAGGCGACGGCGCAACGCGAAGCCCTCCTCGCCGGTCGCTGCCAGCAACACACACGTCCGCGGACGCGCGTGCTCGACGACGGGCCGCCACCACTCCACGAACGCGATCGCGCTCTCGCGCGGCAGAATCGCGCGCGCGGGCGACTCGAAGCGGCCCCGCAGGATCACCGCCGATCCCCGAGGATCGCGGCGCTCGGGCGAATCCCACGAGAGCTCGATCGTGGGGGCCCCTCGCGGCGCGTAGCCGCGCACGTGCTCGACCAACGCGGCGAGCTGCGCGAGATCGCCGAAGCCATCGGCGAACAGTCGCGCACGCCCGAACATGCCGCTCGCGACCTGGTCGGTCCAACCGTGCAGCAGGCCCGCCACGCGCGCACGCACGCTCACGACGACTCACCGCTGGGGGGCGAGCTGACGAGCTCGTGGGAGGTGGCGAGCTGCGACAGCGACGTCACCGCGTCGCCGCTGTCGCCGTCGGCCGCGACATGTTCACCCGTGGTCGCGCGGACCGGGTTCGCCGCCTCCGCGATGCGCTCGCCCACGGCGGCGAGCCCCGGGCTGCCCGTCGTTCGCAGCCAACGTCGGGCCTCGGTCGCGTGCAGACGGAACACCGCATGATCGCCGCGCGCGAGCGCGATGCGGGCCCTGGCCTCGTGGGCGAGGCCCGCCGCCATCGCACTGCCCCGCGCTTCGCCTTCCGTGCACGCGAGCTCCGCGACGCGCTCGGCATCGTCGAGCTCGCCGCGGGCGGCATGGGCGAGCGCGAGGGCTCGCAGGGCCCGCAGCCGCACCGACTGTTGGTGCGTCCGAGGTGCACTCGCTCCGTCCTTCGCGCGACACGCCCACTGCTGCGCTCGCTCCGCGTCTCCGAGATCCAGCGCGGCCTCGGCGAGCCCGGCCCACACCCACAGGCGCGTGAGCATCTCGTCGGGGTGCAACAGCGCGAGTGCGGCGTCGTACTCGGCGATCGCTGCCGTCGGATCGCCCCGCGCGCGGTGCAGGTCGCCGCGCGTCATCGCCAGTCGCGCGCGATAGTCGAACCCCTGGGCCACCAACTGCTCGAGTGCATCCACCATGCGCTTCAGGTTCGTCACGTCGAGCGCCGCGCCGTAGGGTGGATGGCCGAACAGCACCATCTGGACGTCGGTCGACCACGATCCGAGCTGGAGCGTCGTGGACTCGAGGGCCGCTTCGATCTCGCACGCCCTGCGCTCGTAGCCGCGGAAGCGCAGCGCGCTCGCTTCGGTGGTGCTGGCCACGAGATCGTAGTACCGCAGCCGTAGCCGCCGGATCGCCGCGAGGGTCTCGTCGAGCTCCGGGTCGAGATCGGTGACCTGCACCTGCCCGATCAATGCGCGGATGCCCGCCTCGGCGAAGCGCCGCTCGAACTCGCCGATCGGCGTGAGGCGATCGTGCTCGAGGATGTGCAGCACGTGCTCGAGCTTCTGCTTCGCGTCGCCGAGCCGACCCATGAGCAGATCCGGGAACGCGCTGAGGCCGTGATGGGTCGCGAAGAGCACGCGCCCGCGAAACACCGCGAGCGGCTCGACGGTCGCGATCAAGCGCTGCAGCCCGGCGAGGCTGTGATTGGCGTACTCCATGCCGGCCGCATAACCGACCGTGACGGCGAACGTCGCGATCGCATCGAGCGGCCACGGGCCCCGCCGACTCGGCCGCGACACCAGCCATCGCAAGCACGCCCACACGATGCCGAGCACGAGCCCGAGATGGCGCCCGACCACCGCGCCGATGCGCTCGGCGGCCGCGATGCCGGCGTGCCGTCGGTAGGCCTCGACCGCGCCGTACATGTGGCGCAGGCCCGTTGCGCGGTCCGAGACCCAGCCGGCGGACACCAGCATGAAGCGCAGCTCCAGCAACTGCGCCGCAGGTCGACCCACGCGCTCGAGCTCGACGAGCGCCGCCTCCAGCGGCGCGACGCAGTCGACCAGCGCCTGCGCGTGGAACAGACGGCGGCCGACGGTCGCGAGCAGCTCGGCGCCGCGCTCGGTCTCGCCGCCGGCGTGCAGGTGCCATCCCACGGCAGCATCGTCGCGCGGCGACTCGCCGTGACGGGCCAGCCACGCGCCGATCCGCCGGTGCGCCGCGATCCGGCGCTCGTCCGCGATCCCACGCAACACGGCCTCGCGCAGTCCATCGTGACGGAACCGATGGCGGTCGCCGGTCGTCATCGCGATGGAGCGCGCCACCAGTCGGTCGAGCGCGGCGAACGTGCGCGGCTCGTCGAGATCGGCGAGCTCCACCATGCTCGCCAGCTCGACCTCGGCACCCAGCACTGCCAACACCTCCGCGACGTGCCGCGCGTCGGGGTCGAGCCCAGCGACGCGTGCTTCCATCGCGCGACTCAGCTCCGGCGGGACGTCGAGCGTCGTGTACTCGCCGGGCAACAACCACATGCCGTCGGTGAAACGAATGGTGCCGCCGTCGACCATCGTGCGCACGAGCTCGAGACAATGCAGCGGGGACCCCGAGCTGCGCTCGTGCAGCCACAGCGCGAGCCGACGTCCGTGGGGTACCGCGCCGAAGAGCGAGCACACCAGCGCCTCGACCTCGTCCGTCCCGAGGCCCTGCAGGCGAAGTCTCAGGTCGGCGTTGCCGAGCGAAGCGATCGCTTGCGGCGCGCGCACAGGCTCGCCGATTCGCACGGTCACGACCACCAGCAACGGGCGCTCTCGCAGCTCGCGCGCCAGTGCGGCGAGCACCACCGCCGACGCTTCGTCGCAGCGCTGCATGTCGTCGACGCACAGCGCGACGCCGCCGGTACCCGCCAACGCGATGAACCACTGGACCACGGCGTTCAGGATCCGCAGCCGCTCCTCGGCGGGCTCGACCACGGCGGTGCTCGGCACGACGACGCCCAGCTTCGGCGCGATCGAGGGGAACAATCGCGCGACCACCGAGGTGTGGGTGCGGTCGAGCGATCGCACGCGCTCGGGCGCGGTCACGACCGCGGCGGCCACCAACTGTTGCACGACGCCGTACGCACCCCCCTGGCTCCGATCGCCGCGGGCTTCGAGCACGGTGAGGCCGGCGAGCTGGCCCTCGAGCGCGACCTCGTGCAACAACCGCGACTTCCCGGTGCCGGTGGTCGCCTCGATGGTGACGCAGCGCCCGCGCCCGGCCAGCGCATCGGCGATGCATCCGCGCAAGAGGGCCATCTCGCGCGCGCGGCCGACCATCGCGGCACTGGCGAGGTAGCCCTTCGTCACTTCGACCTCCGGATCGCGAGGCAGCGACGCGACCGCGCCGAGGCGATCGATGACCTCGGCGGCGCTGCTCGGCCGACCGAGTGGATCGATGGACAAGAGCTCCATCACCAGGCCGTCGAGCGCGCCGGGAATCCCGTCCACGATCGCCGATGGCGGCGGTGGTGGAGCTCGCCATGCGTCCTCGAGCTCCGCGAGCTTGCGTACGGCGTAGGGGTGACGGCCCGTCAACAACCAGTACGCGAGCGTGCCGAGCCCCCACAGATCCGTGCGACCGTCGATCGGTCGCCCGCGCAGCGTCTCGGGCGCGACCGACGTGGGCGTGCCCGCGACGTCTCCAGCGACGCCGACGCTCGCCAGCAGACCGAAGTCGAACAGCTTCGCGTGGCCGTCTCGCGTGCGCCTGACGTTGCGCGGCCCGAGGTCGCGGTGCACGAGCCCGCGCGCGTGCAGGAACGCGAGCGCGCCCGCGACATCGCGCAGCACGCTGCACGCGTCCATCCACGGCAGAGCGCCGAGATCCTTGAGATCCGCGCCGTCGAGCGACTCCATCGTGTAGAACGCGCCCGTCTCGTCGACACCGAAGTCGTAGGCCGCGACGATGCGCGGATGTCGGAGCTCGACGAGCGAGTGGAACTCGCGGCGGAACCGGAGCGCCATCCGTTCGTCGGTGGCGCGCTGGCGCCCGCCGTCCGCATGCTTGAGCGCGAGCTCGCGTCCGCTCACCTCGTCGCGCACGCGATAGACGGTGGCCATGCCGCCACGGCCCAGCACCTCCAGCACCGCGTAGCGGCCGCCGATCCGTCGTCTCTCGGAGCTGCCGCTCGTGTCGACGAGGGCCGCCAACATCCCTCAGCTTGCCGCGAAACTCACGGCCGAGGCAAGCGGGCCGTCAGCCGGATACGCCGCGCGTTCGTGGCCCGAAACGCGTTCGCACCGCCTCACAGGCGCACGCGATCCCGAACGGTCCCACGGCGACGAGCGAGAGCCCGAACGCCCAGCGGGCGATGCCGCTCGGTCCGAGCTCCGTGTGCAGAAGGTGGCCGATGGCGGGATCGAAGAGCGGATCGTACGCGATGCGGAACATCGCCCATCCCGACGCGAGCAGGTAGGCCGCCGCGCGCGTGGCCGGGACGCGCACGAACAGCAGGCTTGCGCAGGCGAGGCCCACCCACCATGCAGCGACGACCTCGGACGTCGCCCACGGCATCGCGCACTTGTCGAGCACCTCTGCGTGCGCGTGGGTCGGCAGCAACCCACACGGCGAGCATCGGGAGCTGCGTTGCGGCCGCTGCTCGAGCGTGCATCTGCGTCGACGGCTCGCAGACCCGCGCCATTTCACGCCGCCGTGGGTGGGCGATCCATGTCGAGATCGGTCGCGCCGGATCGCAGGCCTGCTGTCACTCGCTCGCGTCGCAAGCGGTCGAGGACGCGTCGCGCCGGGCTTCGTGACATCGACGTGACACTCTAGAAACACAGAAGGCCTTGAGTGGAGGGCGCGGCTCGTGGTCATCTGCGCCCCATGAAAAGCTTCGGATGCTGGATGATCTCGAGTGCGTTGATCCTCGGGGCGTGTGCCGACGACGGCAGCGCGGAGGACGACGGTGCGAGTGACGACGATTCCACGAGCGGGTCGCCGTCGACCGACGACTCCGCCACGATGACGGTGGCCGACGACGACGACTCGGCCGACGACGACGACGACTCGACGGCGACGGATCCCTCGACGACGACGGATCCGGACACCACGACGGATCCCGACGGATCGAGCACGGGGCCTGGCGAGGACGACTCGACCGGCGCGACGACCGGCACCGGCGACGCGACCGTGGTCCTCAACGAGCTGTCGTCGAACAACGACGGCAAGCTCGGCGAGGATCCGATCGAAGTGTTCAACGCCGGCGACGCCGAGATCGATCTGTCCGGGTGGATCATCACCGACGACCTCGCGGCGCCCGAGGATCCCTACGACATGGAGGCCGACGAGGAGGAGTACGTGTTCCCCGAGGGCACGGTGCTCGCGGCGGGCGAGTTCATCGTCGTCGTCGGCGGCGACCTGCCCGACGGCCATCCGTTCGGGCTGAGCGGCGACGGCGACGCGGTGAGCCTCATCGATCCGAGCCTCGCGGTCGTCGACTTCGTGTCGTACGCCGCGATGGAGGCGGACGTGTCGTATTGCCGCATGCCCGACGGTCCCGACGGCGTGTGGCAGGCCGACTGCGCGGAGACGTTCGGCGCGGCCAACGAGTGAGTCGGTCTCACGCGCCGCGCGGGCTCGGCTCGAGCGGCGTGGTCCACAGGAGCACCACGTGCTGGCGCACCTTCGGGTGGCGGCGGTGGTGCTCCGCCGTCATCACCCAGACGTCGTCGTACTCCACGCCCGCGATGTCGTAGTCGTGCGACACGATGCGCGAGCCCGGCGCGAGCTGGGCGAGCTTCGGCAGCAGGCGCTCGTTCACCTTCGGCAGGAGGTAGAGGAACACGACCGACGCGGGGCGCAGATCGACCTCGAAGAGATCCGCGTGCTCGAACGTCACGAGCGAGTCGACGCCGGCCTCGATCGCGTTCGCGCGCGCCTCGGCGACGCGGGCCGGATCGAGATCGAAGCCGACCCCACGCGCGCCGTGATGGCGCGCCGCCTCGATGACGAGCCGCCCGTCGCCGCAGCCGAGGTCGTAGACGACGTCGCGCTCGGACACGTTGGCGGCCTCGATCATCTTCGCGACCACGACGGGCGGCGTGGGCACGAACTCGACGAACTCGCTCGTCACCCGCCAATCATCGGGGCCTTTCGGTTCGCGCGCCACTCGTGAGCGAAGGTCGCGTCGGCGTTCGTCGAGTGGTTCCGGCCATTTGGGCGATTCCGAGGCGCCTTCGCGCGACCGATCGACCGCGAGCCACACTCCTGTCGCATGCGACTGCGAGCCATCGTCGTGGCGGCTGCCCTGGCGGCCGGGTGCTCCGTCTCCGCGAGCGACGACGCCGAGCGCGGCACCGTCGGCAAGGGCGACGCGAACCTCGGCACGTGCACGAAGGAGGATTGCGGCGGTCAGGCGGTCGACGGCACCGGCTGGTGCGACGACGAGTGTGCATTGCACGGCGACTGCGCCGCGAACATCGCGAACGCATGCGGCCTCGCCGAGTGCTCGGGCGACAGCCTCGGCTGCGGCGGCGGATCGTGCGAGGACGGTCGCTGCACCGGACCCACCTGGGGGCTGAACGACGTGTCGGTGCTCTTTCCGACGGGTACCGACGACGTGCCGCGCTTGCTCGGCACGGTGAACGACGGCAAGACGCTGCTCGACGAGAGCGTGTTCCGTCTGCTCGGCACCGAGGCGCCGTTCCTCACCGAGACGCCCGATCGCGACAAGCACTACCCGAAGCTGCGCGTCACGTCGTTCCGACTCGACCCGTGCGTGGACGGCCTCGATCCCCACGCGCCCGCGTGCGAGCGCGCGATCCGGCTCGTGCTGCAGCCGGCGTGGCCCGTCGGCGACGGCTTCAACGTCTTCGACGCGTCGATCCATCTCTTCTATGCACTGGACGAGGCGCGCTGGACCGCGCTCGTCGCCGACTACGACGCGATCCGCACGGTGAACCTGTCCGCCAAGCCGCTCGGCGTGCACCCGGTGCTCGCCACCGAGGGCATGGACGGCCCGTTCGCCACGGCGTTGAAGGCCGTGATCGTGCGGTACGCGACCGCCGAGACGATGACGCGCATGACCTTCATGGCGACCGGCCGCAGCGGCAACAACTGGTTCTGGGGCGGCTTCGATCGCCAGGCGGACGGCTCGTTCGCGCCGATCGAGATCGTCGGCGGCGGCGAGGAGGACGGATTCCACCAGCACGGTCGCAGCGTCGAGATCGAGCGGCCGCCGATCGAGGGATTCCCGACCGCGCTGCTCGACGATCACAGCCTCGACGCGCTGAGCGACGACGAGGTCGCGGCGGGCCTGCGTCGGCTCTACGAGATCGAGAACCCGCGCCTGTCGAGCGCGACCAATACGCGCTGCGCCGCGTGCCACCTCGCATCCGGGACGAAGCCCTACGTGCTCGAGCGCCGCATGCTCGACGAGCTCGACACGCCCGAGCGCTACACCGCCGAGGGCATCGATCTGAGCCGCCCACCGATCGCCGACGACCGCGGCTTCGACATGCACGGCTTCAGCTGGTTCCACGACGCGCCGGCGGTGTCGCAGCGCGTGATCAACGACAGCGCGGAAGTGGTCCAGGTCCTGCGCGCGCGCTCCGCCGAGCGTTGAAAAAACCAGGGACGCTGCTCGTTCCGGATTCCCGTCCGTCTAGGGGGGCCGACCCGCTCGAACCCGCGGGCAAGGAACGAACGACAGATGCGTATCGCGGCTTTCATCCTCGCAATTCTCGGCGGCCTCGCGGCTGCGGCCCTCGGCATGACGTGGCTCTCGGACGCCGCGGAGCTCAAGGAGCAGATCGCCGTCGCGGAGGCGGCCGGCGTCTCGGTCGGCAGCATCGTCACCGCGGGCTGGCTGCTCGTGCTCGCGCTCGGGCTCGGCATCGCCGGCGGCGTGTTGTCGCTCATGCGCAAGGGTCGGATCGCCGCGCCCGTGCTCATCGTCGCCGCGGTCGCGCCGGCCGTGTTCGAGCCCAAGTCGCTCGTGTTCAGCTTCCTTCTGATCATCGCCGGGCTGCTCGCGCTCGGCGCGACGCCGAAGCCGGCCATGGCAGGTAGACTCGGGACCGCGTGAGCCCCTGCCCCGACGAGGACGAGCTCGCCGCGTTCGTCGAGCGCGGGATCGCAGAGTCACGGCGCGCCGAGATCGAGGCGCACTGCGAGGCCTGCATGCGGTGCCTCGACACCGTCTCCTACCTCGTCGGTGCGTTCGCGGAGCCCGAGTCGACGATCGAGCCCCAGCCCCTGCCGCGCCGCGGCGCGTCGCTCGGCCGCTACGTGATCCTCGATTTCATCGGCGCGGGCGCGATGGGGGCGGTCTACGCCGCGTTCGACCCCGAGCTGGATCGACGCGTCGCCCTCAAGCTCCTGCCGCCACGCTCCGGCGCCGACGGCCCTGCCCTGCGCGCGCGTTTCCTCGCCGAGGCGCGCGCGATGGCCAGCATCTCGCACCCCAACGTGATCGCCGTCCACGACGTGGGTGTGCACGGCGAGCTCGCCTTCTTCGCGATGGAGCTCGTCGACGGCAGGACGCTCGTCGAGTGGCTCGACCATGGCCGCCGTGACACCGACGAGATCGTCGAGGTGTTCGCCGCCGCGGGCCGCGGCCTCGCAGCGGCCCACGCGGGTGGCCTCGTACACCGCGACTTCAAGCCCGAGAACGTGCTCGTCGCGAACGATGGGCGCGTGCGTGTGATCGATTTCGGCCTCGCACGCTTCGCCCAGGCGCCGTGCGACACCCAGCCACCGGACCTCGCGGAGCCGCCGCGCAATCCGCCGGTCACGCAGACGGGCGCGTTGATCGGAACGCCGGCCTACATGGCGCCGGAGCAGCTCGTCGGCGGCAAGAGCAGCCCGGCTGCGGATCAGTTCGCGTTCTGTGTCGCGCTGTTCGAGGCGCTCCACGGTCGACGTCCGTTCGACGCCGACTCCGTCGAAGCACTCGCCGACGCGATCCGGCGCGGCCCCGTCCCCGGACAGCGCCGCGTGCCTCGAGGACTGCAGCGCGTGCTCGCGCGCGGACTGTCGGCGCGCCCGGACGATCGTTGGCCATCGATGTCGGACGTGATCGACGAGCTCGGCGCGCGTCCGTTCGCGCGTTGGGGACCGGTCGCCGCCGTGGTCGTCGCGGTCGCGGGCACCGCCTTCGGAATCCACGGGGCGCTCACGAGCAGCACCGGTCCCCAGTGCCAGCCCAACGAGGCCCAGCTCGACGGCGTGTGGGAGCCATCGATGCGGACGACGCTGCTCGCGACGACGAGCGACGCGCAGTCGTCCGGGTGGCTGGCCGATCGCTTCGACGCGTACGCGGCTCGGTGGCTGCAGATCCATCACGACGTCTGCGTCGCCACCGTCGAGCGCCACGAACGATCGGTCGAGGTCATGGATCGCGAGATGGCCTGCCTTCACCGCGCGCGTCGTCAGCTGCAGGCGAACGTGGACGCAGCGATCGCCGACTCGTCGGCCGTGCATGTCGTGGCGCTCGCGGAAGGCCTGCCGGAGCTGGCGATCTGCGAAGACGTCGAGATCCTGAGCGCGGGCCCCCAGCCACCGAGCGCGGCGCAATCCGAGCAGGTCGACGCCCACCGCGATGCGATCGCGACCGCCCGCTCCACGTTCGCCGCGGGCGACTACGAAGCGACGATCCTCGCCGCGGGCCAGATCGAAGCGACCGCCGATGCGATCGGCTACGAGCCCGTCGTCTACGAGGCTGTGCTCCTGCGCGGCGAAGCGGCGATGCGCCAGGCCGATCACCCGCAAGCGCAGATGGCACTGGACTTCGTGCTCTCGCACGCGCTCGGGGCACGCGATTGGCCGGTCGCGATCCGAGCGGCGAGCGACCTCGCGTGCCTGTCGAGCACGGAGCAGGGCAAGCCGGAGGTCGGACTCGCGTACGCGCGGACCGCCCTCGGCCTCGCGAGCACCTCGGACAGCCTCGCGACCAGCCGCGCGCACGCGCTGCGCTGCATGGGTCGCGCGCTCAGGGAGCTCGGCGAGGTCGCGGCGGCGGAGATCCACCAGCGCGCCGCGATCGCGCTGCTCGAGCGCGAGCACGGGGACGAGACCCTGTGGATCGCGAAGGCACGGATGGAGCTCGCGCAGACGCTCGTCCGGCGGCGGTGGCCCGAGCAGGCACGCGTGGAGCTCGAGCATGCCGTGACCACGCTGCGGCAGACGCTCGGCAGCCACCATCGCGACACGATGAATGCAGTGGGCGAGCTGGCCAGCGTCATGGCGGAACTGGGGGAGTACGCGGCGGCCGAGGCCGAGTACCGCGCCATCATCTCCACGTGGAGCTCGACAATGGGAGCCGACTCGGCCCACGTGGGGCTCGCGTGGGCCAAGCTCGCGAAC
The DNA here is from genome assembly GCA_964468635.1 of uncultured Nannocystaceae bacterium. GTDB lineage: Bacteria > Myxococcota_A > Polyangia > Nannocystales > Nannocystaceae > Xiheibacterium. The sequence goes on along the minus strand of CAYXVR010000064.1, from coordinate 34,735 downwards.
ATCTTCTACCAACAGAATCGGTACGACGAGGCCTCGACCGCGTTCGCCAAAGCACGTGACGTCGTCGCGGTGGCGCTGGGCCCCGACCACCCCACCACGCTGGCGCTCGAGGCGAGCCTGGGCAACACCCTGTTGGAGCAGGGCGAGACCGCGGCGGCACTCGAGGTCTTCCGCGCGTTGATCGTCCGCTTCGAACGGGTGTTGCCGCCGCAACACCCGACGGTCCTGCAGCTGCGCGTGACGACGGCGGGCGCGGAGTTGAAGCTCGACGAGTACGAGACCGCGATGCGGACGGTCGAGCCGGTGATCAGCGCGTGTCGAGACGACGCCGATGTCCCGTTCGACGACTGTGGCACCGCCGCGCTCACGCTCGCGCGGGCGCAGCTCGAGACCGGCGATCCAGACCGCGCGAGGATCCAACTCGCGGATGGCGAGCGGCGCTGGGCTTCCACCGATCCGCTCCCCGACGACGTCCGAGCCGTGATCGACGAGCTGCACGCGGACCTGGGCGAGCGCCGCTGAGATCAGCCCTCGCGCCGATCGGACGCCAACAGGCGCGCGACCGACAGCTCGAGCTGGCTGCGCACCATCGCGACGAGGCTCCGCACGGTTCGCTCGCCGCCGCCGACGCGCGTGCGCAACGACGCGCGTGCGCCCTCCATGAGCCGCACGCGCGCCTGCTCGGCCCAGCGCGCGGCCGTCGTGCGATGCACACCGAACATCGCGCCGAGCTCGTCGGTGCCGAGGCGCTCGAGCAATTGCCCGCGCAACAGTCGGCGGTCCTTCGTCGACAGATCGGCGAACGCGTCCTCCATCGCCGCGCGCACCTCGTCGCGGTAGCGATCGCGCCACAGCTCGAACTGCGGGTCGGGATCGACGCGTGCGATCGCGTCGATCACCTCTGGGGTCACCGCCCGCTCTGGCGCGCCGCCGTGCTTGCGCAGCAGGTCGACGACCATGCGGCTCACGACGACGCGGATCCACCCTCGCAGCGATCCGCGTCCGCCGTAGAGCAGGATGTGCGGTGCACCGTCGGATCCGTCGGCGAGCAGCTTGACCCACACGCGCTGCTGCAGCTCGTCGGCCCCCACGCCGGTCGAGCTCGCGCGCTGCAGCGCCCGCTCGACGTCCGGACCGTAGGTCCGCCGCAAGGCGGCGATCGCCGCGGCATCGCCCTGCCCGCACGCGAATGCTAGCCACGCGTCGGCGACGTGCAGCCGTGCGAGCGCATCGGTCGAGCCCGCGAGCGATCCGAAGTGGCGACAGAACGCCGCGGCGTCGACGATCGGATCCGGATGTTCCGCGCGCGCGGCCGCGACGAGCGCGACCAGCTGCGCCTGCAGCTCGGCCCGATCGTCGCGTGCGTCCGTGTCCGCGAGGAACGCGTCCGCGAGTGCCGTGGGGCCGTCCACGCACCCGATGATAGCGAGTCTGTTCAGGGAGCGGCGGGCGGCGCCGCCTCGGGGGTGCCCTTCGCCTCGGAGATGATGCGATCCATCGATTCGCACGTGACCTGCGAGGGGGCGACGCACGTGTCGATCGGGATCACCGGATCGCCCCAGCGGCCGCCGATCTCGTCCTGGTACATGTCGCAGACCCACAGCCAACACTGCGAGTTGCTCGTGTCGAACACGTACATGCCCATGCCGACGCCGCGCGCGATGATCTGGCCGCTGATCTCGTGGCGCACCATGTCGAAGCCGGTGCCGCGCGCCCACACGAAGCGCGGCTCCAGCTTGTGAGGGTGGCGCTTGCCGAACTCGAGCGCCGCCTTCTCGAGCAGCGGCATCGCCTCCGCGTTGTCTTCCACGACGGGGGCGATCGCATGGGGAATCGGCTTGGGCCCGCAGCCGGCGAACGCCGCGACGAGGGTCACACCTGCGAGGGCCTTGCGAACCTGTGCTGAAGTCGTCATCGACGGTGGCGTTCCGGATCCCCGCCGACGGTTTAAGACGACCGGATCAGCGCTCGGCGTCGCCGTAGGGCACGTCGAGCTCGGAGGCCTTCGCCGCCCACGTGAAGTGCCACCACTCGCCGTCGTAGGGCGTGAAGCCGTGGCGCTGCATCGCCGCGCGCAGCCGCGCGCGGCGCTCGCCCGGCTCGCCGTCCATCGCGAACGCGGCCGCCTTCGGTGTGAACGCGTCCCAGGCGGTGCCCATGTCGAGCGGGACGCCCGTCGCGAGGTCGACGAGGCCGAGATCGATCGCGAGCCCGCGGTTGTGCTGCGAGCGCGCGGCGATGAAGCCGTCACGCAGGAGGTCGGTGCGCCCCTCGTCGCGCGCCCACTGCACCATCGCGACGCTCGCACGACGAGGGCGGTACGCGTCGAACACGACGAGGCCGAGACCATCGTCGGCGAGCTCGAGCGCGACCTGGGCGAGGCCGTCGGTCGCGGCCGGGTGCAGCCACGCTCCCGCCGCGCCGTAGCCGGGCAACGGCGCGCCCGTGAAGTTGTCGGCGGTCGCGTAGCCGATCGACAGCCGCACGTAGGGCACGAACGCGACGACGTCGACGAGCTCGGGCGGCGGCACGCGGGCACGCGGCGGGTCCGCGAGCGCGAGCGCGAGCACGAGCGCGACCTTCATCGCTCTTCGTCGAGGAACGCGAAGTCTCGATCGAGCAGCGTCTTGCGCCCGTCGTCGCGCGCGTGGATCACCGCGCGGTCGCACAGCCGCCGCAGCTGATCCGACAGCGGCTCGAGCACGCCGTCGGACGTGTTCATGCCGTAGCGCGTGCGGATGTAGTCCTTGAGCCGCGACGCGATGACGAGGATCTCCTTCGGCGGAGGCGGGCTCGCGGCCGCCGAAGGCACCGTGATGCGGCGCCCTTCGCCCTCGCTCGTCGTGCGACGCACGACCGCGGGTGCGGGCGCCGGCGCAGCCGCGCGCGCGGGCTCGGCCTTCGGCTTGGCCTCGCCGCCGTCGGCCGCCTGCTCGGCGGCCCACTGCGCCTTCGTGGGCGCGGTCTCCTCGACGGCCCACGCCTCGCGATGACGCATCATCGGTACGTGCGCTTCCCAGCAGTCCACCTTGCAGAACACGAAGCCGCTGCGCTTGCGCGTGCACGTGGACACGCTGCACACGTAGTAGGTCGACATGAACGCGATCGGCGTCTTGCAGGTGCTGCAGCGCTTCCAGATGTCGGCCTCGGCCACCATGTTCGACGCCGATGGTATCAGGGGACGGCAGCGATCGTCAGGGCCGACGAAGGCGCTGGCGCCGACGCTCGTCGAACTCGCGGGGCCGCTCGCGCGGCTTCCACAGGTCGCCCTCGAACTGGAACCCGACGACGGCATACGGCAGCGCCGGGGTCACCTCGGCGCCGGTGCGCCAGCGATGGCGCAGCCACCACTGGGCGAGGAAGATGACCGCAGGCTTGTTGAAGCGCGCCCCGGGGTAGTCGAAGATCGTCCACACCACGCCGGGACCGAGCCGTGATGTCGGACCGTTGGGGTCGCTCACCGGCTCGCCGGGCAGGAACATGTCCTGCCGGTAGAACGCGTGGGTCAGCGTATGCCGTGCGACGAGCGCGACCGGGGCCTCGAACAACCAGATCACGTCGGTGTCGTTGGTGAGCACCCACCCGTTGTTCGGCGCGAGGATGTCGTTCGCGAGATCCGCGAGCACGGTGTCGCCGTCCTGGACGCGCACCCTGTTCCAGAAGAACTTGACCTGGTTGCGGATGGCGACGTTGCGCACGCGGGCCTGCAGCAGCGCCGACAACGTCACGAGATGCCCGAACGCCGGATAGCCCGACTGGATCGTGCGCCGATGGTCGGGACCCGCCTCCGCGGTCGGCGTGCGGTACGACTGGGCCTGACCGAACGCGCCGTAGTAGCCCACGGCGTCGTACGTGGCCGAGAGATTCAGCACCGCGGCGGGTTGGATCTCGACGACGGGACCCACGCGGGTGAACGCGGGCGTGACGAACGCGTGCGCGCCCGCGAGCACGAACGAGTCGCGGAAGAGCGGTGTGTCGCGCGCGACGAGCTGGTAGCGATAGCCGACCGTGATCTCGTCGACGAACCCCACCGGGTTCGCCCGCCCGGCGACGATGTTGCGATACACGAGGCGATGGCGCGGCATCCACGTCTCGGGCGCGGGCTTGCCCGGCTTCGAGAGATCGGCGGGCGGTGTGCCGGGTCCCTCGGTGCCTGCTGCGCTCGTCGCCGGCGGGCCCGGCTCGCCGGGATCGTCGGCGGCTCCGGGCGCACCTTCGATCGCCGGTGGCGTCGTCGGATCGTCCGGCGTCTGCGGTCGTGGCTCCGTGCGATCGATGTCGAAGCGCGGCTCGACCAGCTCCGGCGTCGTCGGCCCTCCCGCTGCCGTCGGCTCGTGGATGGCATGCGGCGCCGCATCGGGTCCGCTGTATCCGCGCGGCGGCGCAGCGACGAGCGTCGACGCGCGCAGTGCCACGACCGCAACGCAACCCAGGCCGCACCATGCCGCGCGCGCGCGCATCCGCGGCGGGAGGATACGACCTTTCGCGGCGCAGTGGCTACGTGCTCAGTCCGCGCGAGCGGGCGCCACCACGACGTGGCGCTCCTGCGCGAACAACCGCAGGGCGAAGCGACCCGCCGCCGTCGCGCGCAATTCCCGGGCGAGCTCGGCCGCGCGGGGCGGCAACGCGTCGAGCCCCGGCAGGTCGCCACCGTACCCCTCCGCGCGCGTGGGCATGAGGGCAGGCGCGGCCATCGTCGCGAACGCCATGTCGGCGACCGTGAACCGATCGCCGACGAGATAGTCGCGCGAGCCGATGCGCGCGCCGATCTCCGCGAACATCGAGCGCGTCGCGTCGACCGACTTCGCGATGCGCTCGGGATCGATGCGGAGGTTCTTGAAGATCGCCGCGACGATCGGGCCCTGCAGCATGCGCCACGCGAACGCCTGCGTCGGGCCCACGAGGCGGCGCGCGAGCTCGACGCCCATGCGACGATCGCCGAAGTTGAGCCCGTACGCGACTCGGCGCGTGTGCGGGCCGAGCCGTTCGCACAGATCGCGCTCGAGCGCGAGACATTCCTCGCTCGGTACCAGCGTGGTCGTGGCGTCCGCGCGACGATCGCAGACCCACCGCACGATGTCGCTCGAATCGCAGATGCGCTCGCCGTCCTCGGTGACGAGCAAGGGAGTGGAGAAGCGCGTGGACGCGCGGTCCGAGCGACCGTGGCGACCGAACCGCGTCGCGACGATCACAGGCGCGAAGTGGAAGAACGGCATGTACGCCCGCTCGCGGAACGGCACACCGAAGCGCTGCAGCGCCCAGCGGGCCTTCTCGTTGTAGTGCGAGAACGGGATCGTGACGAGCGTGTGCACCGGCGACACCGAGGTTAGCCGGCCACCTCGATCTCGTCGACGTTCATCACCTGGGTCTGCTGGTTGGGATCCGGATCGTCGGCGTGATCGACATCGGTGCGCACGCCCTCGGACTCGAGCAATCCGCGGACGATCATCGGATCCAGCGCGTAGCGGCGCGCGAGCTCTTCGACGCCCCACGGGGCGCGGTCGGGGAATCGACGGACCTCGTACAACAGGCTGTCGATCCGCGCTCGGGTCACTCGGTCCATGTCCGGTACCCCCACATCCAAGTCAGTCTGATCCCGCGCAGGCGCATCGGCAAATCGGCCGAGCCTGCACGTTCTCACGATCGGCAGGATGCTAGAGCGCGGGTGCGGGGGTCTCGCCGCGTGCGAGCGACTCGAGGAGGTCCCGTAACAGTCGCATCGCCACCGCGCGTCGATATCCGGCGTTCGAGCGCACGTCGTCGATCGGCACGACCTCGCGCTGCAGCGCCGCGAGCCCGTCGGCCAGCCCGTCGGCCGGCGTTCGCCCGCGCAGCGCGGCGGCGGTCGCTGCTGCATGCAACGGAGTCGGGGCCACGCTCGACAGCCCCAGGCCGATCTCCTCGATCACGCCGCCCTCCATGCGAACGCTCGCCGCGAGGCCGATCTTCGCGATGGCCTGGGCCTTGCGAGTGCCGACCTTGCGGTACACGTCCACGCGGGGTGCGGTGGGCCGCGGCAGCACGATGCCCGTGACGAGCTCGTCGGCCGCCTTCACCGTCGTCTTGTAGCCGGTGTGGAACGTGGCGTACGGCACAGTGCGACGGCCCCGACGACTCGCGAGCTCGATCTGGGCGTCATAGGCGAACAGGGCCGGCGGCGTGTCGGCGGCGGGCGAAGCGTTCACGACGTTGCCGGCCACGGTGCCGCGGTTCTGGATCGCCAGGGCGCCCGACAGCCGCGCGGCCTCCCCGAGCATCGGCAGCTCGGCGCGCAACACCGGGTGGCGTTGCACGTCACTGTAGGTGACGAGCGCGCCGAGCACGACGCGATCGGGCAGGACCGTGATCCCACGCAGCTCGTCGAGCTGCCAGATCGAGAGCAACGCGCACGGCTTCAGATGACCGGCGGCGAGGACCACCATCAGGTCGGTGCCTCCGGCCAGTGGCGTCCATCGTGCCGGCGCTTGCGCGAGGTGATCGAGCGCATCGTCCACGTCGCGCGGCACCGCGACGTCGAACTCGCGGACGTCGGCCCTCATGGCTGCGCACCTCCGCGGGGACCGCCGGCTTCGCCCGCGCGGATCCGCTCGCATGCGCGAGCGACCGCGTCGACGATCTTCACGTAGCCCGTGCAGCGGCACAGGTTGCCCGCGAGCGCGTCGCGGATCGTCGGCTCGTCCGTGGCCCCACCGCGGCGCACGAGCGCCGTCGCGGCGAGCACCATGCCCGGCGTACAGATCCCGCACTGCGCTCCGCCGAGCTCGACGAACGCCTCGGTCAACGGAGCGAGCTCGGGCCGACGCGCGACGCCTTCGATCGTCTCCACGTTGCGGCCTTGGACCTGGCAGACCGGCACGAGGCAGCTGTTCACGAGCTCGCCGTCGACGAACACGGAGCACGCACCGCACTCCCCTTCGCCACAGCCCTCCTTCGTGCCGGTGAGCGCCAACGAGATCCGAAGCACGTCGAGCAAGCGCGACAAGGGCGGCACGCGCACGCTCGTCGCGGCGCCGTTGAGCGTGAACGAGATCTCGATCTCGCCGCTCACGACTTCACCTCGAGCAGGTCGAACAACGCCTCGGGCAGCATCGGGATCGCGGTGGGCACGGCGCCGGTCGCCTGCTCGACGGCGCCGAGGATCGCCGGCGCGGGGCCGTCCATCGGCAGCTCGCCGATGCCCTTGCTGGGCGCGCTCGCGCCGAGGAACGGCGGCAGGAACTCCACGCGGATGCGCGGCGTGTCGGCGGAGGTCGGGATGATGTAGTTCGTCATCTGCGGGTTGGCGACGCGGCCGTCCTTCCACACGATCTGTTCGTAGAGCGCCCAGCCGATCGCCTGGGCGACGCCGCCCTCGATCTGGCCGGCCGCGAGCACGGGGTTCACGACGCGCCCGACCTCCTGCACCGCGACGAAGTCGTCGACGACGACCTCCGCCGTGCGCAGATCGACGCTGACGCTCGCGACGTAGCACGCCCACGCGTAGGCCGCGTAGGCGTCGCCCTTGAAGTTCTTCTCGTCCCACGCGATGCCGGGCGGCGGCTGATAGCGCGCCTCTCCGACGAGCGGGCCGTGGTTTTCCGTCCAGGCCGCGCACGCGCGCGCGAAGCCGGCGTCGTCCCAGTGCTCGTCGAGCAGACCGGCGCCGACCAGCGTGTCGCGCACCTGGCCGGCGGCCTTGCGCAGCAGATCGCCGACCACCATGCACGTGCGCGACGCGACGGTGGGGCCGCTGTTCGGCACGCTCGCGGTGTCGGGCTGCGCGACGTCGACGCGATCGGGCGCGATCGACAGCGCGTCGGCGACGATCTGCGCGAAGATCGTGTTGGTGCCCTGCCCGATCTCCGTGCTCGCCGCCAGCACGCGCACGCGGCCGGCCGCGGTGGCCTCGAGCCGCGCGACGCTGGCGAGGTGGACCTCGCCGGCGCCCGTGAAGCCGGCGCCGTGGAAGAACACCGACAGCCCGATGCCCTTGCGGATGGGGCCCTTCGTCGTCGCGTTGTGGTGCGCGAAGGCCTCGCGCTTCGCGGTCCACTCGGCGCGGTCGAGCGCGAGATCGACGACGCGATCGAGCTCGATGGGCTCTCGGATCACCTGACCCACCGCCGTCTCCTCGCCCTGCCGCAGCAGGTTCTTGCGGCGCACGGCGACCGGATCGAGGCCGAGCGTGGCGGCGATGCGATCGAGGTGGCGCTCGAGCGCGAAGATGCTCTGCGGGGCCCCGAAGCCGCGGAACGCCCCGTGGGGCGGCGAGCTCGTCGCGATCGCACGCGCACGCACGCGCACGTTCGGGCACCGGTACGGCCCGGCCGCGTGGATGGCCCCGCGCGACAGCACGACCGGCGACAGCGTGACGTACGCGCCGCCGTCGACGACGAAGTCGATGTCCATCGCGACGAGCGTGCCGTCCCTGCGCACCGCGGTGCGATGACGCGTGCGCGACGGATGGCGCTTCGTGGTGGCCGCGACGTCCTCGATGCGGTCGTAGACCATCTTCACCGGCCGCCCCGCCTTCTTCGCGAGCACCGCGGCGTGGCACGCGAGCACCGACGGATACTCTTCCTTGCCGCCGAAGCCACCGCCGGTCGCCATCTGGATCACGCGCACGCGCTCGGGCGGCAGCCCGAACAGCGCGACGACGGCCGTGTGCACGTAGTACGGGCACTGCAGCGAGCCGCGCACCGTGACGCTGTCGTCGTCCGCCTCGGCGATCATGCCCTGCGGCTCGATGTACATCTGCTCCTGCGCGCCGGTGTCGTACGTGCCCTCGACGACGACGACGTCCGGATCGGCGAGCGCCGCCTCGACGTCGCCGCGGCCCGTCGTGTACTCGCGGAACACGTTGTCGGTGCCCCATACGACGACGTCGCCGCGGATCGCCGCGTCGAGGTCGTGCACCGCCGGCAACGGATCGTAAGTGACCTTCACGTGCGTGCGGGCTCGCTCCGCGATCGCGCGGTCGGGATGGGCGATGAGCAGGATCGGCTCGTCGACGTGGTTCACGACGCCGTCGGCCAAGAGCGGCTGGTCGTCGATGATGAGCTTCACGATGTTGGGCCCCGGGAGGTCCTTCGCCGTGACGACGACGCACTCCTCCCACGGCACGCCGGGCGCGAATTCGATTCCGAGCACGCGCCCGCGCGCGATCGAGGATCGCACGGTGACGCCGTGCAGCATGCCCGGCAGCTCGACGTCGTCCACGTAGATCGCGGCACCACGCACCTTGTCGCCGCCTTCACGGCGCGGCACGCTGCGGCCGACCCATGCATCGCTCATCGGGCGAGGATACTATGATCCCGCGACCCGTGGCCGATCCGACTGACCACGGGAGCCCCGATCGGCGCGCCGCCGCCCGACGCGACCTGTTCGCGACCGGCTTCTGCGTGCTCTTCCTCGAGCTCGCGTGCATCCGCTGGTTCGCGTCCTACGTCGTCTTCCTGCAGTTCTTCACGAACATCGTGCTGCTCGCCGCGTTCGTGGGGATGTCGATCGGCTGCCTGCGCGCGGGCGACCCGGACGATCGCTGGCTGCGTCGCTTCCCCGTCGTCGCGGTCGCGGCGATCTCGGCGGCGCTCGTCGTGAGCTGGCTGTACGCCACGCAGCTCGGGTTCGCGGTCGACGTCGCGATCCCCGATCGCAACGTCGTGTTCTTCGGCACGGAGGCGCGCAACACCGATCTCGCGAGCTTCGTGATCCCGCTCGAGTCGTTGGTGGCGCTGTTCTTCGTGCTCGTCGCGCTCCTGTTCGTCGGCCCCGGCTGGGTGCTCGGCCGAGCGCTCGACGCCGAGCCCAACCGCCTGATCGCGTACGCGTGCGACATCTCCGGCAGCCTCACCGGCGTCGCCTGTTTCGCGCTGGCATCGTGGCTCGCACTGCCCGCAGAGGTGTGGTTCGCGGTCGCGTTCGCGATCGTCGGCTGGTTCCTGGCGGCGCGCGGATGGCTGGGCTGGTGGCGCGCGGCGCTGCTCGTCGCCGCCGCGGTGCTGACGTCGGCGAGCCTGCACGGGTGGCTGGGCGCCAGCGACGTGCGCTGGTCGCCGTACTACCAGCTCCGGCACTCGGAGCGCACCGGCGCGATCGCGGTGAACAACGTCGGCCACCAGACCATGGCCACCGCGCACGAGCCGGGCCCGCCCTACGCGCTCGCGCAGCTGCTCCTGCGCGACGTCGGCACGCCGCCCGCGCGCGTCCTGATGATCGGCAGCGGTTCGGGCAACGATCTCGCGTGGTCGCTGCTCCACGACGTCGAGCACATCGATGCCGTCGAGATCGATCCCGTCATCCAGGACATCGGGCGCCGCCACCATCCCGACCGCCCCTACGACGACCCGCGCGTCGAGGCGTTCCTCGACGACGGCCGCCACTTCCTCGAGCGCACCGAGCGGCGCTACGACCTCGTCACCTACGCGGTCGTCGACTCGCTGATCCTGCACAGCAGCTACTCGAACATCCGGCTCGAGAGCTACCTCTTCACCGAGGAAGCGTTCGAGGCGATCGCCCGTGTGCTCGACGACGACGGCGTCTTCGTCACCTACAACTACTTCCGGCAGGGCTGGATCGTGCAGCGCATCGTGGGCATGGCCGAGCGCGCGTTCGGGCGGCGCCCCATCGTGCTCTCGCTGCCGACGATCGAGCGCATCGCCGACGGCACGCCGCTGCACGGGCGCATGACCATCGTCATCGCGGGCAAGACGGAAGCGATCGAGCGCGCGTTCGCGGAGCACGACGAGTTCTGGGTGCACCCGCAGCACGAGCGCAGCCTCGCGATCGACGGGTTCGCGCCGCCGGCCGATGCGGCCGCGCAGGGCTTCGTCCCGCTGCGCCCCGCGGACGTCGTGGCCGACGACGACATCGTTCCCGCGACCGACGACTGGCCGTTCCTGTACGTGCGCGATCCGTCGCTGCCCGGGCTGTACCTGCGCGGCGTGATGCTCGTGGGCGGCTGCGCCTTCGTGCTCCTGTGGCTCATGGCGCCCGGACGGCGGCTCGCGTTCGACGGGCGCATGTTCTTCCTCGGCGCCGGCTTCCTGCTGCTCGAGACCCGCGCGGTGGTCCAGCTCGCGCTCGCGTTCGGCAGCACGTGGTCCGTCAACGCCGCGGTCTTCTTCGCCGTCCTGCTCGTCGTCCTCGCGGCCAACGCCTACGTGTTGCGCACGCCCGCCGTGGATCTGCGGCGGCACTACGCCGCGCTCTTCGTCATGCTCGGCGCGGGCGCGTTGCTGCCGTCCGATGCGTTCGTGGGGGGCAACACCGCGACCCACCTGCTCGGCGCGCTGTTCGTCATGGCGCCCGTGTTCTTCGCCGGGGTGGTGTTCGCGGACTCGTTCCGCCGCAGCGCGCGGCCCGATCGCGCGTTCGCGGCGAACATCGCGGGGGCGATCGCCGGCGGGCTCGCGGAGTACGCGTCGATGGCGCTGGGCTTTCGTCACGTGCTCTTGCTCGCCGCGCTCGTCTACGCGGCGTCGATGCTCCGGCGAGGATCACCAGCGGACCCGCCGTGACACGACGGTGCGATCGAGCGCCGTCGGCACGTCTCTGAAGTGATCCGCGACGTACCGCTCGAGCTCGGCGCGCGCCGCCGGGTCGATCTGCGGATGGAACGTCGAGATCCGCTCGTCGTGCACGAAGAGCTCGATCCGTTCGCTCGGATCCCGCAGCCGCGAGAGCAGCCGCGCACCGTCGGGCTCGAACAGGCTGACGACGTAGTGGCGGTCCGCGAACCACGCGACCTGGGAGTACGGCAACAGCACGCGGTCGTCGGGCTCCACGTGGGCCGCGACCAGCTCGCCGACGCGCCGGTAGTGCGCGTTCAGCTGGCCGCGGGGACGGGCGCCCCACGCCGCGACGGTGGACGCGATCGCGGCGAGCACCAGACCGATCGCGATCCACCGGGCCGCACGCGCCGCCGCGGGCACACGCGCCTCGATCGCCGCCGGCAGCGAGGCCGCCATTACCGCGAACGATGCGAACGCGGGCGCGAAGTAGCGCTCGGCCTTGAGCGCGATGACCGAGCAGAACCCGAGGTTCACGGCCGCCCATGCGATCGCGAGCACGAGCGCGGGTCGCTTCGCGATCGGCCGCCCGTGGACGAGCGCAGCGACGATCGCCGCGACGCCGGTCGTCGGCCCCACCGCGACCGCGAGATCGATCCAGAACGTGACGAGCGGCCGCTGGAACCACGGCTCGGTGCTCGCCGCCGACAATCGACCGGCGTTGTGCACGAAGGCGCCGACGAGGTCGGCGTCGCAGGCGGTGGCGAGCGCGAGCCACGACAGCGCGCCCATCATCGCGCCGCCGAGCGCCCACACCGCGGCCGCCCGTCGGCCCGACCACCACAGGATCGGTGCGCTCGTGCACGCGAGCAGCACGCCTTGGTATCGAGTCAGCACCGCGAGCGCAGCGGTCAGCGCGAGCCCGCGACGGCGATCGGTGCCGAGCACCGTGTCGCGCGCGCACGCCATGTGCACCGCGGCGAGTGCGGCGAGCGGTACGTCGAGCTTCACGAGCGCGGCCTCGCGCAGCAAGAACGGCTGCGCCGCGAGGAGTGCGACGGCGAGCGCCGCGGCCCACCGCCCCTCGGTGCGCGCCCACGCGGCGACGCCGGCGACCAGGAGTCCGCCCCACAGGCACGTGCTGGCGACCCGCAGCCACTGCCAGTCCCATCCGAGCGTGCCGAACAGCGCCGTCGCGTAGCAGACCAGCGGCGGATTGTTGAGGTACGTCGCGCCGGCGCCCTCGGGGCGGATCGGACAGCCGTGCCGCGTGATCTCGCGGGCGATGCCGAAGTAGACCGCCTCGTCGTAGTCGATCGCCGTGGTCCAGGCGAGGGCGACGACGGTCGCGAGCACGACGACGGCCGCGAGCACGACGACCCCGCGAGTCACCCCGCCATCCTACGAGGTTCCGCGACCGGGCACGAACCGGAGATCAGAGCGTCTTCAGGTACTCGAGCAGCGCGCGGCGCTCGTCGTCCGTCAACGCATCGCCGAAGGGGTGGCCGGCGTTGTCGTGGGCGAGCTGCGTGGTGTCGTAGATGTACTTCACCTCGTCGGGCTCCGCGGCGTCGTGGCCGTAGTCGAGCTCGACGTACGGCCAGCCGAGGTTCACCTCGTCGAAGTTCACCGAGTCGTAGTCGACGCGGCGCCAGTACGTGGGGCGCCGGCTGCTGTCGAGCACGAGCGCGATGCTCGGCACCGAGCCGTTGTGGAAGAACGGCCCCGTGGCCCACACGCCGTCGAGCGGCGGCGCCATGTAGCCGGGGAACGGGTCGTCCGGCTCCATCCGCGTGATCGAGCCGTAGTACGACTCGTTGTACCACTCGACCATCTGCGGCGCGTAGATCGTGCCGCCCTGCGCGACGACCGGATCGGTGCCGATGACGTCGAGCGGGAAGAGCAGGTTGGGATAGGTGTCCTCTTCCTCGGTCGCGCCGTACGTGCCGTGGCAGCCCGCACAGTTCGCGAGGAACACGGGCTCGCCCTCGGCCGCGAGCACGTCGTCGATCTCGTACGGGTACTCGGGCGCCCGCAGCGATCGCACGTACGCGTGGATGTTGTTGAAGTAGCTCGCGATGCCCACGGCCTCCTCGACCGTGTCGGTGCACAGCGAGGTCGCGAGCATCATGGTGCCGCGGTGATCACCGCGCGCCATGCCGTTGTAGAAGAGCGCGTTCTTCTTGTGCGCGCGCCACCACGGCGGTGGATCGGACGGCACGATGATCTCGGGCAGCGGCTGCAGGACCTCGTCGGACCACTCGAGCGTCTGCGGATCGCGGTGGGCCACGAGCGTCACCGCCATCGGCTCCGCCGGGTTCGTGCCGATCGTGCGCATCGCCGTGTAGGGCCCCAGCGCCTTCAGTCGATCGAGGAACTTCGTGAGCTCGCCGAGCGCGTTGCCGCCGAGATCCGGCGTGGGCACGAGCGCGAGCTGTTGATCGATGCGCTGGGTGAAGTCGGTGTCCGCGGTGCCGAGGCCCACGACGAGCTCGCCGTCGAAGTAGCCCGCGTGGCACGACAGGCAGTTCTGCGACGCGATCTCCACGCCGCTGTTCGCGACGTGCACCGTCCAGTTGTACGGCATGTCGGCGTTCTTGCCCTCGCGACCGGGCAACGGCTCCCCGCCGACGAAGCCACCGACGAACGGCACGACCAGCGCCCACATCGACGTCGGGATCCCGCACGACACGTAGCCCTCGTGCAGCAGCTGGTAGCGACCCGCCTCGGGATCGCCCGGCGTCTGCGGCTCGGCCGGCACCGGCCAGCCCAGATCCCACGGGCCCGGCGGCAGACCGTCGCCCGCCGTCGACTCGTCGCTGCCGCCGTCGGCGTCGTCGGCCGTGTCGTCGTCGGCCGCGTCGTCGTCGTCGGCCGCGTCGTCGGTCGTCGCGGGTGCGGCCGTCGTGTCCGACGAGCCTGCGCCCGGCGCGGACGGATCGTCGCCGCACGCGGCCAGCACGAATGCGCTGCCCAGCGCGCAGATCGTCGCGCGTCGCCTCACCGACCGAGCTTCGGCCGCGCCCGCCGGCCCGTCAAGGCCAGCGCCCTTCGCTCTACGCACGTCGTCGTCGACGCGCCACGGCGGTCAGTCCGAGCAGCATCGCGAGCGCGGGCGCGCCGGCCCCCGCGGCTCCGCAGCCGCAGCCCTTGCCCTCGTCCTCGTCCTCGCTCGGCCCGCCCGAGCCGTCGCTACCGCTCTCGTCACCATCGTCGTCGTCGCCACCCTCTTCGGCCGGCAGCGGCGGATCGCCGATGATCACCTCGACGAGGTTGCTCTCCGCCTCGTTGCCGGCGGGATCCTTCGCGACGACCTTGAACGTGTACACGCCCTCGTCGATGTCGCGCACCTCGAACATGTACGGCTCGACGTCCTTCGCCAGGATCGCCTCGTCGCCGTTGAACAGCTCGATCTGCCCGACCTTGCGATCGTCGGAGACGATCACCTCGATGTCGAAGTCGGCGCCCACGCCGAACTCCGCGCCGTTCGCCGGCGACGTGATCTGCACGACCGGCGCCTGGGTGTCGGGTGCCGAGGTGCCGAAGATCGCGAGCAGCTCGAGGTGCGAGTTCTGCTGCTGCATGTCGCCGCAGGCCTCCTCGTGCATCGCCCCACACATGCCACCGGCGACGACCGGAAGACACTCGTCCTTGAACGTCGGATCGCCGCCCGCGTTCACCGGGTTCATGATGTCGGTGGGATCGTCGACGTGCTCGAGCCCGTAGGAGTGCGCGACCTCCTGCCCGATCGTGGTGGCGGCCGTGACCGGACCGAACCCGTCGTTCGCGGAGTGGAACGCGAACGTGATGTTGTTGTGCGTCATCATGTCGAAGCAGTCGAGCGGCGCGATGCCGAGCACGCCGCCACCGAACGGATTCGTCGGCGACGTCACGTTCATCGTGTAGTCGCCGAACTCGGGCCGCTCGTCGACGATGAGGATGTCGTACGCCTCCCAGTCCTGCTTCACCGCTTCCATGACGGCGGCGCGCGCCATCGTGCTGTCGCCGAAGCTCTCGAACACGCCGCCGGAGATCGACGACTGGTTCGTCTTCGAGTCCTCGCCGCCCATCGTCAGCTCGATCTCGTCGAACTGCACGAAGATGACGCCCTGCTTCACCGCCTTCGGACGCGGCACGTCCGTGACCTGATCGATCGGCGGCGGCACGGGCATGCCGCGCGACTGCCCGAGCCCGTGGGCCCGCAACACCTCGGTACGCTCCTCGAGCGTGAGACCGTCGAGATCGTCGACCGTGAGTCCCGGCGCGAGCTCGTCCGCGGGCCCGTCGGCCCGCGCCGTGATGGAGGCGAGCGCGATCGACGAGACGAGAGTCAGGCTGGACGCCACCCGGCGCCGCATCGAAACGATCCTCATGGACGACTCCATTGCCGGGGATTCGGGGGGACGACAGAGCTCCCCAGCAAGCCCGAGCAGGATAGGCGCTGCACACCCGTGGCAGCAAGCCCGGAGGTAGCTCACGGCGTGCGCGGGACCTGCCGTAGCGCGCTCGCGATCGCCTGTGTCGTCGACGCCACCACCGCGGTCGCGAACGCGTCGTCCAAGGTGCCACGGTCGTCCGGCGCTCCCTTGCAGTGATAGGTGGGCGTGCGGAATTCCGCGGTATCCGTGACCAGCAGCGCTGGCACGCCCGCGTCCCAGAACGACGCGTGATCGGATCGCCGCAGATCGATGGCGACGGGCACGTGAAGCCATAGACGGTCGAGCGCGAGCACGGTGCTCGGGAGATCGACGGCGGCCGCGGCTGCCGCGATGGCATCGGCGTGTCCGCGCGCCGAGGTGTCCGCGATGACGGCGATGAAGTCGCCGCGGTGCTCGCGTTCGCGCAAGCGTTGCACCTCGGCGGGGAAGACCACCTCGAAGCCGGCCGGGACCCGCTGCGTGTCGGGCTCGGTGCGCCGGACACCGATGGCATCGAAGACGAACGCCACCGCGAGGGCGGCCCGGTGGCGCTCGACGAACGCGCGCGAGCCGACGAGGCCGGACTCCTCGTCGTCGAAGCACGCGACGACGAGCGTGCGCTCGAAACGATGACCGGCGAGCACGCGCGCGATCTCGAGGACACCGGCGACGCCGCTCGCGTTGTCGTCCGCACCCGCGCAGCCGGGGATGTGATCGTAGTGCGCGCCCACGACGACGCGCTCGCTCGTGGCGCCCGCGAGCGTGCCCACCACGTTCACGCCGCCGTCGAAGCGCTCGAGCTCGACGGCGTAGCCGAGGTCCGCGAGCGTGTCGCCGCACAGGCTCTGCACCTCGCGATGGTGCGTGGAGCCGGGTGGCCGCGCGCCGACGATCGCGTCCACGCTGGCGGACCAGCGCGCCCGATCGACGCATGCCGCGAGCCCGGCGGGATCCTCCGCGGCACACGGACGCCGCGGGGCCGGTGCGGGCGTGGGCTCGATCGCCCCCGTCGCGGGCGGCGGGGCGATGCAGGCACAGAGCACGAGGAGCGACGCGCGGGCGATCACGGGCGAGTCCCGTCGTACACCTGCGCCGTCGCGCCGCCCAGCGCGAGGCCCTCGAAATCGTCGGCCCCGAACGGGGCGCCGCCGTCGAGGCTCGGCGCGCCGAACAAGAGGCGCACGACGCCGCCGTCGTGCGACGAGGCGAGCAGGCCTTGCACGGGCAGCGGCGCCGCGAAGCAGTGCGACTCGATCTCCACCCACGACTCGCCGTCGCGCGATCCGTCGCCGGCGACGCACGTGCCGCCGTCCGTGATCCGCAGGCGCACGAATGCGACGCCCTGCGGATCGATCGTGTCGCCCGGCACGATGTCGGCCTCCACGGCGGAGGTGGACGCGCCCGCGCTCGCGCGCACCTGCGTGCGCAGCCGGCCGTTGTCGGCGGGGCGGCACACCGCGAAGTAGGCCGCGTCCGCGTCCGTCGACGCGCGCGCGACGAGGCAGCCCTTCGCGAACTCCTCGACCCAGCTGTTCTCGGTGGAGACGAAGCCCGTCCACGTGCCGTCGGGATCGGCGCTGCGATCGATCGTGGCGAGCCACGCGTCGTCGGCAGTGGACCACGCGTCGCCCGAGTCGACGTCGATGCCGACGATCGCCGCGGGCTCGGGTCCCGCGGGCACGCACGACGCCGCCGCGGCCCGACACGCGAACGGCCATCCGTCCTCGTCGTGCGTCGCGGCCCACGGATCCTGCTCGCCGTTGACCATGTCGGTGCCGAAGTGGTGCACGTCGGCCGCGAGCCCGTCCTGCCACGCGGCCTCGTCGTCGAGCCCGTACACGCGCACGATGCCGCCGGCGGCCGCGATCTCGGCCGCGTTCGACAAGCCCTCCACGCTCTCGTTGAAGAACGCGGTGCCGGGCCACTCCCCCATCGCCGCGACGTCGGCGACGTCGGGCGCGACGAAGGCCCGCGTGCCGTCGTAGTCCGCGAGCGTGCCCCCGCCACCGGTGAGCACGACGATCACCCGCCCGCGCAGCTCGTCGAGCGTGGGCCAGCCACACGCGGGATCGAGTGCGGCTGCCTGCACCGAGTCGGCCCCCGGACAGCGCGCCTGCAGCTCGGCCGGGGTGAACACGCGATCGCCGAGCACCCCCGTGATGCGGGCGTCGAGCTCCGCCGGCCCGTGAGTGTCGTCCCAGGGGTCCTTGAGATCGATCCACACGGTGACGACCTCGTGCTCGGGCACGCCGTGCGCGTGCACCTCGATCTCCTCGAGGCAATCGCCCAGGTGCACGCACGACGTCTCGTCGTCGGTGATGTCCGTGTGATAGACGTACCACTCGCCGTCGATCGTCGACTCGAACGTCTTGCCGACGTGGATGTCGAGCTCGAGCGATCGGATGCGGTGCCACACGAGCATGTCGAAGATCGCCTCGTGGCGCTGGAAGGCGTTGTGGGCCGACGTCTGGCGCACGTCGGAGTATCGCGGGCCGGCGGCCGGCGGCTCGCCGGTGGTATCCGCGTCGTCGTCGTCTTCGGTGGAGTCGTCGTCGTCCGCACTCGCTCCGGTGCTCGCGGTGGCGTCGGCGGTCGTCGCGTCGCCGTCGTCGTCGCTCGCGCCCTCGCTGCCCGTGGACGCCGCGGAGCCGTCCGCCTCGTCCTCGGTCGCCGGCGAGCCGCCGCCGCACGCCGAGAGCGCGACGGCGATCGAGAACGTGCACGCGCGCAGCATCACCTTCGATCGTTGATAGCACGCGATGGCTTCGCGCGCGGCATACTCCACCCTCGTGGATCGGATGCTCTACGCATTCGTCGAAGGCGTCACCGGTGCGATCCTGCGCGCGGCAGCGATCGACGGCGGGACGACGGCACGCGTGTGGTGCGTCGAGGCGGCGAACGGCCGGGTCGCGGTGAAGCAGCACGAGCGCGGACGCGCCTTCGCCCAGGAGACCGCCGCGCTCGCGGCCCTGCCCGCCGACGACGACGCTCCGTGGCCGCGCCTGCTCGCCCGCGATCCTGCGCAGCGCGCGTTGGTCACGACGTGGCTGACCGGCACGCGCGCGGTCGCCCACGACGTCGCGACCCGAGCGGCGATCTTCGCGGCCGCCGGCGCGCTGCGGCGCCGACTCGACGCGGTGCCCTGCCCCGTCGACGATGCGGTGCCGTTGGAGGTCGCGCTCGCCCGCCGCATGGACGCACGACTCGACGCGCTCGCGCCCGCTGTCGCGTCAGCGGTGCGCACCACGTTCCGCCCCACCGCGCTCGCCGGCGCGACCCGGGCGTTCTGTCACCGCGACTTCGCGCCCCACAACTGGCTCGTCGACGGACCGACGCTGCGCGTCGTCGACTTCGGTCACGCGCACGCCGATCATCCGCTCGTCGATCTCGCGCGTGCGCTCTCGCCCGTGTGGGGCGAGCCGCTCGCACGCGCCGAGCTGCTCGCTGGCTACGGCATCGACGACGACGACGCGTTGAAGCAGCTCGAGCTGCTCGACGCGGTGGCGACCGCCGCGTGGGCGCGCCGCCGCGGCGACCACGAGCTCGCGACCCGGGCCGACGCCGCGCTCTCGGCGATGCTCACGCGCAACAGAACGTGAACGGACCGCTCGGCGCGATCGCACCCATCGGCTCCGCGGGACTCGACACGGGGCACCCGCCGTCGTCGTCGCTCGCCATCGCGACCGAGCCGCCCGTGACCTGCGTGCACGCGGAGTTCGGCGCGATCTCGGCGAGCGGTGCCCCTTCGCAGTCCGGCCCCTCGAACACCTGCAGCGGTGCGGTGCACGTCGCCGACGCAGACCCGCACGAGCAGTTGCTGCACTCGCGCGTGTCCTCGACGTTCGCGTAGAAGACCGACTTGTTCGCGTACGCGCCGGCCGGACACTCCTGGTCGCCGTCCTTGTAGATGCACAGCCCGGCTTCGAAGCCGTCGGGCGCCGTCGGCAAGCACGTCCCGCCGTCGCCGCACGCCTGGCCTGCAGTGTCGTCGGCGAGCTTGCACGACCGGATCTGCGCGTCCCAGGCCGGCGGCGGGAAGGTCTCGCTCGACTCCTGCATGCACGTCGGGAAGTTCTGCGGGTTCGAGTAGAACTGCGTCCATCCCGTGAGGTTCGCGTTCGCGCACATCGTCGTGACCGGCGTGTAGAGGTTGTACGTGTTGCACGACGCGCTGTTGTGCGAGTACGCGTACGACGAGCAGTTGAGCGGCGTCGACAGCTCGCACGAGCACTCGCAGATCGCCGGGCCCGGATCGTTCCAGCCCTCGAGCACGCTGGGGCCGAGCGCCGAGAACGCGTCGGGACAGTCCGGCATCGCGCCACCGCCCACCACGCGCGCGTAGATCGCAGGACCGAACCAACCGACCGGGGCCAGCTCGCCGCACGCCGCCGCAGGACCGCACTCGGCATCGCCACCGTCGCTCGTGCCTGCGCCCTCGCTCGTGCCGGCCGACGTGAGGGTCGCGCCGCTCGTGCCGTCTTGTTCGCCCGACGATGCCTCGTCCATCGCCGTGGCGTCGCCCTCGAGCGTGGCGGACATCGAGGCCGAGCCCGAGTCGTCCTCGCCGATCCCGTCGTCGGTGGAACCGTCGGTCTTCGCCGGGCACGCGGACAGGAGCGCGAGCGTCACGAGGGATCGAGCCAAGCCTTGCATGCTCTCGATCGTACACGACCGCGCAAGTGCAGCGAGCCGACCCCGCGGGGGGCCGGCTCACGTGGGATTCGCGGGCAGGCGCGGGCTCAGCTGCCCGTGCCGAGGATGTGCACGTAGTCGATGTACCAGCCGCCCAGCTGGTTCGTGCCGTTGCTGCCGAACACGAAGCGCAGCTGCAGCGTCTCGCTGCCCGCGTAGGCGCTGAGGTCGAACGTCGAGGTGCTCCACGACTTGTTCTTGTCCTCGGCGCTGAATCCAATCGCACCCGACACGGGCGGATAGGTCGCCGTGATCGGGCTCGTCGTGTAGAGGTCGCCGTCGGTCGGCGAAATGGTCTGCCACGCGACGCCGTCCTCGCTGACCTGGACGATGCCGCCGTCGATCGGCAGATCGGCGTCGTCCTCCTCCGTGTTGTGCCAGTGGCGCAGCGTCATCTCGAGACCCGCGTCGCGGCAGATCGACGTGTCGATCTCGCTCGAGACGAGCGCGCTGATCTCGTTCGCGTTGTACGGGCCCGACAGGTTCGTGCCGAACACCCCCGGAGCGTCGACGCCCGGACCCTGCGCGTACACGGTGGGCTCGCCGCACGCCCACGAGCTCGCGGACGCCTCGCCGTCGAGCACCTGATCGGAGAAGCCGTCGGGGCACGTGGCGAGCTCGAAGTCGAAGAGGAACGCGCAGTCGGTGCAGCCCGACGTGTCGATCTGGCAGGCGGAGTCGCACACGACCTCGCCCGCCGCGCCGGCCCCGAGGCTCACGCACGTCTGGTCGATGTCCTCGTCCGGCTCGCAGTTCTCGTTGCCGTTGATCTCCTCGTCGCCGCAGTACGTGCACTCGGAGGTGTCGAAGCGGCAGCTCGCCGGGTTGCACTTGAGGATGCCGCCCGTGATGGCGCCCGGCAGCGTCGGATCCACGACGTCGAGGCAGCCCTTGTTGCCGAGGTCCTCGGCCGAGCAGCCGAGGCCGCCGCAGTCGCACTCCTCGTTGCCCTCGATCTCGCCGTTGCCACAGAGCGCGCCGTCGTCCTCGGACTCGGTCTCGTCCGCGGTCGCCTCGGCGTCGGTGGGCGTCGTGTCGGGATCCTCGTCGTCCGAGTCCGTGGGATCGGTGTTCGACGTCGGCGACGACGTCGGATCCGTCATCGTCGCATTCGTCGGATCACCCGACGACGAGTCGTCCACACCGGTGTCCTCTTCGGAGTCGTCCGAGGGACACCCCGCAGCGATCACCAGCAGGGGTGCAAAGCAGACCAGAGAGAAACGCATGGAGCTCATCATACCGCCTCTTGCCTCAACCCGGGGACTTCGCCGCCGCACCTGCCCCGGGCTCGGGCGGGGAGCCCGGTTCCGTGGCCGCGGCCGCGCGCGCAGGCTGTCCCGCCGCCTTCGCGTCGGCTCGCGTCGTCGTCACGTTCGTGTCTCGCATCATCGGCTCGCCCGCAGCGCCCGGTGTCGTCGGAGTCGGGGCGGGCGGCTCGCCGCCGCCGCCGGCGGCTGCCGCGATCCATGGGTTCGCGAAGCCTTGGATCGCCTGGATCTTCGCGGCCCGATCGATCTCCCACGCGTCCGGCGGGTCCTCGGCGTGCCACGATTCCATCAAGGCGCGCTGGTCGGGGCTCATCGGCACCGCGTCTCCCCACGCCGCATGCATGTACAGGTGGATGCGCGCGATGTCGCCACGCAGGCGCTCGGGGGGCTCGACCATGCCGGCCGCGGCGTCGACCTCGAGATCGCACGCGCCGTACAGGCGCGGCTCACCGGCCACCGCGCCGAACGGATAGTCCGAGCGATCCTCGGCGACCTCGGTGATCGCGGGGACCAGATTGAACAGGTCGTCGTCGATCGCGGCGAAGTCGGGATCCTGCGCGCGGCAGCACTCGATCCCGCCGAAGCGCGTGCCGTCGTCGCGCGTGCAGGCCTCGGTCGTCCAGCACGCCCGGGCGGCTCCGAACACGCGAGGGGGCACCACGTGCGTCCACCGCACCGTCTTCGCCCGGCTCTCGTCGGCGCGGGTCTTGTACCCGCACGAGCGCGAAAGCGTGCGCAAGTCGGCCGTGAATCCGCATCCACAGTAGAACGACACCCGATGATCGGAATGGACCTGCGCGGCGAGGGCTTCGGCCTCGGCGAGCGTGGCCGGCGTGCGTGGGCGCACCACCGCGACCGGCTCGATCGGTGAAGGTTTCGCGACCGGCTTGTCGGGCGCCTTCGCGGGCGCAGGCGCCGTCTTCGCCGGAGGCGCCGGATCGACGACCTCCGCCGGGGTGCCACAGCCGCAGGCCCCCGCAATCATCCACGCGATGCCACGACGCACGCGAGGAGCCTACTCTCGTCCGGGGGCTCCACGCAAACCGCCGGGGTCGGTCGCATCGATGTCAGGGCGCCGTCACGGGGCCGCGGGCGCGAGCACGACGACGCTGAACGCGATGGCGGAGCCGCTGCCGACGTTCCGATAGCCGTGGTTCTGATCGCCGCGGAACACCACGACGTCCCCGGGCGCGAGTCGGTAGCGCGTGCCGGCGACGGTGAGCTCGAGCGCCCCCGTCTCGCACGTCAGGTACTCGCGCGTGCCGGGCGTGTGCGGCACGCCGGCCATGCCCTTGCCCGCAGGCAGCTCCATCCGCTCGATCTCGAGGCCGGGCAGCGGATCGGGCAGGAGCTTGCGGATCTCGACGTCGCCCTTGCGGCGCTTGGGCAGCTCGGTCGGGCGGTACTGCCGCGCCGTGGCGCGCGGCGGGGCGAGCAGCTCGTCGAGACTCACCTGCAGCGCGGTGGCGACCTTGAGCAGCACGGACAGCGTCGGGTTCGCGGCCCCCGACTCGAGATGCGTCCACGTGGGCCGCGGGATCCCGGCGAGGCGCGCCGCCTGTTGCTGCGTCAGCGATCGCGCCTCGCGGAGCGTCCGTACGTTCGTGGCGAGCAAGCCCGCGGCGTCGGCCATGGACGCGATGGTAGCCGCCGGCGCCGCCGTTGCGGGTCTTCGGCACCCCCCGTGTTGTGGGGGCACCGGGAGTTGCTAGCGAGAGGGTGAGCCCGTGTCACGCGAACTCCTCGTGCGCGAGACCTTGCGCCTGCCCTGGAGCGAGGCCCTGTCGATCCCCGTCGAGCCGACGAAGGTGATCGTCGCCCGCGATCCGAGCGAGGTGGTCGGCGTCGTCGTGCCGCTGCGCGGACGTTGGTGGGGGATGGCGATCACGCGCTGTGATCGACGGATCCCGCAGGAGATCGCGGAGCGCCGGGGCACCGGTCGCTACGGCGACTTCGATGCGGCGGTGCGTTGGCTCGGCCTCGAGATCGCGAAGGCGGTGCGACGCACCGTCGACGTCACCGCCGAGCTCGGCGATGCGATCGTGCTCGCGGGCGACGAGGCGATGTGGGTGCCGACCAACGCGACGCTCGACGTCGAGGCGTGCTTGAAGAGCGGCGATCGGACCATCGTCGTGAGCGCGTTCCAGCGCACGCGCAGCGATCGTCGCGCGGCGAACGAGCCCGGCGCGTCGGCTCGACACGTTGCCCGAGCCGTGCGATCCTCGGGCGCGTGACTCGACCGCTCGTCGGCTCGCTCGTCGGATTCGTCGCCGGCTTCGTCGCTGCGTGCTTCTCCGATCCGGCCCCGGCGGATCCGGTCGAGGACTGCAAGGTGTGTGCGGCGGATCGTTGCACGACGTACTACGACGCCTGCATCGCGGACCCCGACTGCAGCGACTGCTTCGAACGACCCAAGAATCTCGAGTGCCTCGCGAACACGCTCTTCCACGCCGCCGCGAGCTGCTCGTGCGAGGAGTGTGCGGACGCGTGCACGTACATGTGCCCCGGTGGCCAGGGCGCATGCGACAGCTGCAGCAACACCGCCTGTGGCATGCAGGGCGGAGCGTGTCTCGCGGACATCGACTGCGCGCCCTGCCTCGACGATCCGTTCCTCGAGGGTTGCGCGAGCAATCCGCTGTACGCCCCCACGGCGATGTGCTCGTGCGAGAATTGCGGGCAAGAGTGCATCTGGACGTGCCCGATGGCCGGCAACACATGCGCGGCCTGCATCGGGATGCAGTGTCCGATGGAGATCGGCACGTGCCGCAGCGACGAGGCGTGCAACGAGTGCTTCGAGAATCCCGCCCGCGAGGGCTGCGACGCGAACGAGACCTACGCCGCGCTCACCGACTGCCTGTGCCCGGCGTCCGCGTGCGCCGACGTCTGCGACGTGCTGTTCTGCACGCCGCCGTGAAGCGGCAGGCGCACGACGAACGTCGCGCCTTCACCCTCCACGCTCGACACGCCGAGCACGCCGCCGTGCACGTCCATGTCCGAGCCCGTCCTCCACCTTCCGTCGCCGGTCCTCCCCGTCGACGGCGCCGCGCATCGAGGGGCGTTCCTCGAGCTGTTGTCCGCATCGGTCGTCGATCTCCTCGATCACTACGGCATCGCCGTGCACGGGATCGAGCCGTCGACGCAGCCCCGCGAGATCCGCGGGCACCAGGTGGCCGGCATCATCGGCTTCGCGGGTGCCCACATGGGAGGCACGGTCGCAGTGCGCAGCCCGTCGTCGCTGGTGCGCGAGTGTCTGCCGATCGCCGGGGCGGCCGCGGAGGTGAACGTGCTCGGCGATTGGATCGCGGAGCTCGCGAACCAGCTCGTCGGTCGCACGAAGAACAAGTGCCTGCGCTACGGCACGTCGTTCAGGATCACGCCGCCCACGTACGCGGTCGCGAACGAGCTGCTCGTGCTCGGTTGCGACCATGCGCGCACGTCGTGGCTGAACGTCACGTCGAGCGCCGGGCCCCTGCTCGCGATGCTCGAGCTCCACACCACTGCGGAATTCGAGTTGGTCCTCGTCGAGCGCGAGCCGACGGCCGTGCAGGCCGAGGGCGAGCTGACGCTGTTCTGACACCTGCGCGCACCGGGTCTCCACCATGTCCAAGAAAGTCCTCGTCGTCGACGATTCCGCCACGGTCCGCCAGCAGGTCGCGCAAGCCCTGGGGCAGGCCGGCTTCACGGTGCTCGAGGCCGTCGACGGGGTCGACGGCGCTGCGAAGATCGAGGCGACGCCCGATCTCGCGCTCGTGTTGTGCGACGTGAACATGCCGCGCATGAACGGCCTCGACATGGTCGAGACGCTGAAGGTGGCCGGGCGCTCCACCACCCTGCCGATCGTGATGCTCACCACCGAAGGCGACCCCGCCCTGGTGGCGCGTGCCAAACAGTCCGGCGCCAAGGGCTGGATCGTGAAGCCCTTCAAGCCCGACCTCCTGGTGGCCGCGGCCAAGAAGCTCGCCGTGTAACCGCCGACGTCGGCGTCGCAGCACCACATGTGTGGGCGGGCCGCGTGCAACGAAACGTGACGCGTTTGCAGAATCGCTCGCATCCGCGACGGGCCTCGAGCCGCCGCGAGCGGGCCGATGTGGGCCGTCGCCGTGCTCGCAATTGCGGCCCAAGAGAACGACCGCTTCCCACTTGATCGGAAGGTCGCGCGAGGCAATAGTCCTCGGGTGGGTGCATCCTCGACCTGCGAGGTCTGCCGGCACGGCAACCGCGTCTTCCTGATCGTCGACGGCGACTTCCTCGACGAGGTCGCGATCCCGGCTGCGGATCGGTTCAGCGAGCTGATCGATCTCGACGATGCTCCGATCGAGTTCGTGTGCCTGGTGAAACACATGGGCAAGTACGGCACTCCCGGACGCCAGGCCTGGCAGCGTGCGCTCGCATCCACGAAGCATCGCCTCACGCAGGTCACGGTCGAGTGCGACTCGGGCCTCGTGCGGATGGCGGCGTCGGCGATCTGTCTCTACGCCGGGATCAAGATCAAGTTCATCGATCATCCGCACGAGTTCTCGGACATGCTTCCGCGAACCGAGGCGCACCGCGCCTCCTGATCGGCCACCGCGGCGCAGTCAGGTGCGGTAGCGCGATGCGATGAACTGCATCGCCGCGAGGTTGCCGGCGACGTTGACGTCGCAGATCTCGACCAGGCGCCCGGCATCGCGGTCGTGTGCGTCCAGCAACTCCGATCTGATGCGGGCATAGGACTCGACGTCGCGAGCATGCTGCTCCGTCGCACGAACGACGGCCTGGGCCCAGGGCAACTCGCATTCTCGGGCGATCAGGCGGACCATGCTCGCGGCGGACGGATCCGTCTCCTCGCGATGTTGCGAGAGGATGTCGTTCGAAAGATACACGAGTCGACTCGTCAGCTCGTCGAGCAGCATCGCGCGAGCGCGCGAGAGGGGATCGAAGCGCTCGACGTCGATGCCTCGGTCGAGCTTCATGATCGAGACGAACGCACCGTTGCCGATCGCATCCGGCCGGAATCGCAGGTACTCGTCGCGCGAGATCGACGGGCTCCCCGTCGTCCGACGATCGCGTTCCCACCGCTGAGCGCGCATCATCGCGAGCAGGCGCTCGGTGAATTCTCCGAACCTCAGCCCTCGTCGCGACGCGATGCCCCGCACGAGCGTCACCAACTCGCACAGTGCTCGTGCGGCATGCTCGAAGCCGCTCGCGACGCCCGACACCGAGCCGGTACGAGCGACGTCGACCCACGCTCGCGACGCATCGACCGTGAACTCACCCACGCTGCCGTCGCCGACATCGTCGAGGTAGAGCACCCACGCCATGTACATGCACGACGAGGTCAAGGCGTCCTCGCTCGCCCCCGGGGCCGTGCAGAAGCGGGCGAAATGCACGACGGTCTCCGTGTAGCGAGCGGCGTCGTGGAAGAGCCCGTGGCGCTCGAGATATTCGGACGTGAACCGCCGCATCATGACGACGCTGTCGTCGTCTTGCGCTCGCGCCGGAAATGGGTACTCGAGCGCGTCGGCCGAGTTTCGGCTCACAGACCCATCCTGACGATCTGCTCGATGATCGGCTGCGCCCATCGCACCACGCGCGGCGTCTCGGGCGGCGCCGATCGCCACCCGAGCGCGCGAATGCACAGGCTCGCCGTCATGATCGACGACCCGAAGTGCACTGGCATCTGCGACGACGTGGTGCCGAGGGTGTACAGGCAGTCGAACCCCGGCCAGGAGCCGTCGGCACCCTGCAGCGCGACGATCCGGGCGAGCTCGGGTCGAGAATCGACAGCGACGTTCTGCGCCGCAATCGCTCGCATCGCGAGGTTGAGGGGGCGACCTGCCGCGAACGGGCCGACGTCGGGCTCGGCGCGCCGCTCGGCGATCGCGTCGCGCAACAGATCGCGGACGCCGAACGCCGCGAAGAGCTCCGGGAACTCGCGCACGAGCTCGGAGTAGAAGCACAGGAACGCGTCGGGCGAAGGATAGTAACGACAGCCGTTGCGCCAGTCGCCGGTCATCAGGAATCCGGTCGCGTAGCACACGCTCGCGGCCACGATCTGCGCGACCGTGGCCTCCCCGTGCTTCGGCACGTCGGAGCCTTCGACAAACTCGCGCAGCGGGATGACTTCGTCGGCGCGGCGCAGGCCGTGGCGCAGCTCGAGGAGCAGCGGGTAGAGGGCGTTCGCGACCACGGCGGGGTTGTTCTTCAGGCCGCGGTCCGTCGTGCGGCCCTGCACCTCGTGGTCGTCGAGGTAGACCTTCAGCACGTGGCGACGGACCGGGCCGTTGTCCTTGCCGTGGGTCCGGTTGTCCTCCGCGGAGATGTCGGCGATCGCGGCGCTGCGGAGGATGCCTCGTGTGATCGCACGGAGGTCGCGGATCGACGCGAGCTGACGCAGGTCGAGCTCGCCGCATGCGATGCGAGCACGAGCCGCCATGCCCGTGCAGTCGATGTCGCACGCGAAGCGAAGCGACGTGAAGAAGTGGTAGAGACCGCCGGCGTCGGTGGTGCGGAACGTCTTCAGCAGCGCACGCGACAGTCGCTGGAGATCGGGATGATCGCTGTCGCCGAGGTACGCGACGAACAGCATGTTCGAGAAGAGCTCGGGCTCGAGCGGGAAGCCGAGCTTCTCGCGCACGAGCTCCGCGATGTCGGCCCACAGCTGGTGGCCGGGCGTCGGCTCCTCGCCGTCCGCGATGAACCCGTCCACGAGCCCGTAGAGCTCGACCGGGTTCTCCCCCTCCGGGCCGGTCGCCAGCGTGGCCTGGATGCCGACGCAGCGACCATCCACCGCGCGCCGGTCCTCGAGGCGTTGGGCGACCAGCCACGCGATGGCGCGCTCGCGCGCGATCGCGAGCTCGAGCTGCAGGCCCGTGTCCCGTGGTGGGACGGTGCCATCGACGACCGATGAAGCGGAGCGATCGAGCGAGACGATCTGGCGCGACATGATTTCACGACCTTCCTGGCCGGCCCACGCGAGGCGTGGGGACGAACGAGCACCCGGGTGACATCCCAACCTTCATTACGCACAGCGCAACTCCGCGCCTGCGCATTTCGATCGGTGCGAACGTGAACGAGGTTCACGCTGGGCCACCGTCCAAAAGATCGGCGACCTCGGAGGCGGTCGCGCAGCGTGCGCCATGCGGCCCAAATCCGCACGCTAACAAAGTTTCAGCCGGATCTGACGATCTCGGTGATCGCGCGACGCGTCCGCACGCGCAGCATCTCGCGGCGATACGGGGCCTCGTACGGCACGTTCTCGAGCGGCTTGCACTGCGCATGCACGCGCTCCGACACGAGCGTCGCCGTCGCGGGATCCGACAGCGTCTTGCCGACGAGATCGTCGAGCCGTGTCACCTCGCGAGGTCGCGCCCCGAGCACGCCGACGACCACCGACACGCGCTCGATCGCCGCATCCACGGAGTCCGCCGCGAGATCGAAGCGCAACGCGATCGACACGAGCGGATAGTCGATGCTCTTGCGCACCGCCCACTTCACGTAGCCCGTGCGCCGCGGCGACGCGGGCAGCGGCACCACGAGCTCCGTCGTGATCTCGTCGTCGGCCCGCACCGTGTGCCGCGTGCCGTCGGCGACGTAGTACTCCCCGAGCGGCAGCTCGCGCGCGCCCTCCTTGCCGAACAATCCGATGCGCGCACCGAGCCCGATGAGCACCGGCACGCAGTCGCTGCTCATCGCCGCGACGCAGTTGCGGCCGCCGGGCACGACGTGACACACGGAGCCCTCGCTCTTGAGGCAGCCCCCGA
This sequence comes from uncultured Nannocystaceae bacterium, assembly GCA_964468635.1. Lineage (GTDB taxonomy): Bacteria > Myxococcota_A > Polyangia > Nannocystales > Nannocystaceae > Xiheibacterium. Next base: position 5,126 of record CAYXVR010000064.1, on the reverse strand, counting down.
TCGCGGAGCGCCAGAAGTCGGTCTGGTTCACGTAGCGGCAGCGCGTGTCGAGGTTCACGTTGCCGCCCATCGTGCCCATGTTGCGGATGAGCGGGCTCGCGATGTGCCCGGCCGCGTACGCGAGGCTCGGGAACGCGGCGAGCACCTCGGGATGCTCGGACACCTGCGTGAGCGTGGCGCCCGCGCCGATGCGCAGCACCCCCGCCGCGTCGTCTCGCACGATCGTCGCGAGCGTGCGCACGCGAGCGAGGCTCACGAGCACGGGCGGCCGATCGAGCCGGTGCTTGAGGTTGGGCAGGATGTCGGTGCCACCCGCGACGAGCCGCGCGCCGGGCGTGCGCAACGCGAGCGCGGCGTCGGCCAGCGTGTCGGGCGTGAGGAGCTCGAACTCGGGCAGGCGCAGCATCAGCCACCCCCCGCACGCACGCCCTTGTGCGGCGTCGTCGTGCCCTGCTCCTCTTCGCGCGCGCGCGCTCGGATCGCGCGCAGCACCTTCGGCGGCGTGAACGGCAGCTCGTCGATGCGCACGCCCACCGCGTCGAAGATCGCGTTCGCGATCGCCGGGATGCTCGGATGCAGCGGCCCCTCGCCGGCCTCTTTCGCACCGTACGGCCCGCGATCGTCGGGCGCCTCGACGATGAGCGAGCGCAGCTCGGGCGTGTCGAGGAACGTGGGGATGCGATAGTCGAGCAGGCTGGGTCCGGTGTGCACGCCCGCATGCCCGGGATCCACGATGTGCTGCTCCATGATCGCCTCGGCGAAGCCCATGTACGCCGAGCCCTCCATCTGGCCCTCGACGATCTTCCGCGACAGCGCGCGCCCGCAGTCGTGCGCGACCCAGATCGTCTTCACGTCGACCACGCCCGTCTCGGGATCCACCTCGACCTCCGCGACGTGGGCCGTGAAGCTGTACGCCGGCGACGCGCCGATCGTGCCGCCGCGGTACTCGCCGTGGCGATCCTTCGGCGTGTTGTACGAGCCCACCTCGCCGAGCAGGCCGTGATCCTCCTCGGCCCACACGAACGCCTGCGCGCACGTGATCGACCGCTCCGGATCCTCGCGATCGACCGCGAGCCCGCCCGCGAGCACGACGCGGTTGCTCGGCACCTCCCAGCGCCGCGCCACCGCGCCCACCACCTTCTTGCGCAGTTTCTTGGCGCCCTCGAGGCACGCGTTGCCGACCATCAGCGTGATGCGCGAGCTGTAGGCGCCGAGGTCGACCGGTGTGAGATCGCTGTCCGCCGAAACCACGCGGATGTCGTCGAGCGGCAGCCCCAGCTCCTCGCCCACGATCACCGCGAGCATCGTGTTGCTGCCCTGCCCGATGTCGTTCGCGCCGGAGAAGATGCGCGCGCGTCCGCTGCGATCGAGACAGATCTGCACCGCCGCCTGCGGCATCTGGTTGGGGTAGATCGGGTAGTTCGTGCCGCTGATGTACGTGCTGCCCGCGATGCCGAGCCCGCGCCCGTACGGCAGCGATCGCCTGCGCTCGACCCATTCGCTGGCCGCCTCCACCGAGCGGAGGCACTCGAGGAAGCCGTTGCTGCCGATGCGGAACTCGTTGACCGTGGTCGCACCCGCGCCGAGATCGTTGCGGCGGCGCAGCTCGATGGGATCGAGCCCGAGCGCGACGGCAGCCTTGTCGAGCTGCACCTCGGTCGCGAAGCGGGGCTGCACGCTGCCGTGGCCGCGCTTGGGCCCGCACGCCGGCTTGTTCGTGTACGCGCGCCGCGAGTGGAAGCGATAGGCCTCCATGCGGTACGGCGAGCACGCGAGCTGGCCCGAATAGTACGTGGTGACGAGCCCGAAGCTCGAGTACGCGCCGCCGTCGATCGTCGTCTTCGCCGCGTTCGCGAGGATCTTGCCGTCCTTCGTGAAGCCCGTCTGGTAGCGCATCCGCATCGGGTGGCGCCCGCGGTGGGCGTAGAACACCTCCTCGCGCGTATAGAGAATCTTCACCGGCCGCTTCGTGATCATCGCGAGCTTCGCGACGCAGAACTCGAGGTCGAACGGCTCGCTCTTGCCGCCGAACGCTCCCCCGAGCGGCGGCTGGATCACGCGGATGCGGTTGGGCGCGAGCTCGAGCACCTTCGACAGCTCGCGGTGCAGGTAGTGCGACACCTGCGTCGCGGACCAAACCGTGAGCAACCCATTGGGCTCCACGTGCGCGAGCGCGCAGTGGGGCTCGATCGCCGCATGCGTGGTGCCCTCGAAGAAGTACTCGCCCGCGATCACGAGATCGGCCCGCGCGAGCCCGCCCTCGACGTCGCCGAACTCGAGCACCACCTCCTTCGAGAGGTTCACGTGCTTCGCGTAGGGATTGATCTGCAGCTCCGGCCCGGCCGCGAGCGCCTCTTCCGGATCGAACAGCGCCGGCAAGGGCTCGTAGACGATGTCGATCGCGTCGCAGGCCGCGATCGCGGTGTCCTCGTCGACGGCCGCGACCGCGGCGACGCCGTCGCCGACGTACAGCGCCTTGTCGACCGCGAGCGCGTTCTCGTCGGGCGTCCACGGGATGATGCCGTAGGGGATCGGGAAGTCGCGGCCCGTCACCACGGCGAACACGCCTCGCATCGCGAGCGCACGCGTGGGATCGATGGACACGATCCGTGCGTGCGCGTGGGGGCTGCGCTTGATCTTGCCGTGCAACATGCCCGGCAGCTTGAGATCGTCCGTGTAGCGCAGGACGCCCCGCATGCGCTCCATCGCATCGACCTTGCGATGCGTGCGGCCGACCTGATGGCCTTCGGGCGCCTGCGCGAGCGCGGGCAACGGCGCGGGATTGCGGGCCTCGTCCGGCATGACTACTCCGCCGCTCCGCTGAACATCCTCGTGCTCGCGTCGATCACCGCGTCGATGATCTTCGTGTAGCCCGTGCAGCGGCACAGGTTGCCGGCGAGCGCGGTGCGGACCTCGGCGTCTTCCACCGGCCGTCGCACGCGACGCAGGAGTGCGTCGGCGCTCATGAGGATGCCCGGCGTGCAGAAGCCACACTGCGCGGCATCGTGGCGATCGAACGCGTCCTGCAACGGATGACATCCGCCGGCCGCGAGCCCGAGTCCTTCGACGGTCGTGACGTCGCGGTCCGCCACGGCGCCGGCGAGCGTGATGCACGACAACCGCGGTGTGCCGTCGACCAGCACCGTGCACGCCCCGCAGTCGCCCTTGTCGCAGCCCTGCTTGCTCCCCACGAGATCCAGCTGGTAGCGGAGCACTTCCAGCAGGGTGCGGTGCGGTGCGATCGCGACGGCGACGTCCTCGCCGTTCACGCGCATGCGCAAGAGCATCGGGCACTCGGCCATGCCGCTAGCTTCCCAGGCGGGGCCCGTCGGAGGCAAGGCGCAGACGGCGTGATCCACCTCGCAGTCGGCTGCAATTGCCGCCGGCGCCGCGCCGGGGTACGAGAGGGCGTGGCGACGACCCACGGCGAGACACCGCCCTCCCCGCCGCACGGCAGGGTGAGCTGGGACGAGTACTTCATGAACATCGCGCGCACGGTCGCGACGCGCTCGACCTGCCCGCGGAAGTTCGTGGGCGCGGTCATCGTGCGCGACCGGACGATCCTCTCCACCGGCTACAACGGATCCATCCGTGGCACCCCGCACTGCGACGAGGTGGGTCACATGATGGAGGATGGTCACTGCGTGCGCACGATCCACGCGGAGATCAACGCCATCATCCAGGCCGCGAAACACGGCACGTCGATCGGCGGCGCCGGCATCTACGTCACGGCGTCGCCGTGCTGGAACTGCTTCAAGGCGATCGCGAACGCGGGGATCTCCCGCATCGTGTTCGGCGAGTTCTATCGCGACGAGCGGATCTTCGAGGTCGCGAAGGCGATCGGCATCGAGCTCGTCGACGCGTCGGGGGCACCGAGGTGATCCGCGTCTCCGCGATCGCCGGGCTCGCGCTCGCGCTCGCGGGATGTGTCACGCATCGCGGACCGTGGCGCGACGGACCCGCGCCCGCGCCCACCGATCGCGACGCGATCACGCTCGTCGCGCTCGGCGGCGCCGGCTACGGTGGACGCGCGGCGCAGCACAACGCACGCGCGCTCGAGCGCGTGCTCGCCGACTCGCGCGCGCGCGGACGACCGGCGACCGTGCTGTGGCTCGGCGACGCGGCCGGCAGCAATCCGCTCGGCAAGCCGCGCTGCTCCGAGCGGGGCGAGCGATGGACGAAGAAGGGCGTGCGCGAGCTGACCGACGTCGTGCGCGCTCACGTCGCGAGCGGCGGCACGAGCCTCGGCGTGCCCGGAGCGGCAGAGTGGCACTGCGGTGCGCTTTCCGATCGCACACCGCCGATCGCGTGGACCGCCCCTGCCCTCGTGCGCATCGGCGCCGACGGTCGCCCGCAGGTCGCATCGCGCTGCGACGCCGAGCGCTGCACGATCGAGCCGGCCCCGAGCACCGCACAGGTCGAGCTCGTGCTGCTCGATCTGTGGCCGTGGCTCGGCCCCGCCGACGTACCGCACGCCGATCGCGAGGTCGCGCGCGCCGTGTCGCTCGTCGAGGCGTTGCCGCGCGGTGCCGGCACGCCCCCGCGCGTGCTCGTGCTGTACCTGCCCGTCGAAGGTGCGCTCTCGCGCGGACGCGGCGGACGCGGGCGACCGCTCGCGACGTTCCACCTGTTGCCGCCCGCGGTGCAGACGGCCGTGGCCGCGGGCGACTTCGTCGGCGTGATCGCGGGCGGCGAGCACGGGCAGTACGCAGTGCAGGACGTCGGCTGGGGCATCCGAAGAACGGACAAGGTGTGGCTCGCCAAGCCCGTGTGGCAGGTCGTGTCGGGCGCGGTCGCGGACGCGAACGAGCGGCCGGGCGCCGCGTTCCGCCGCAGCTGGGCCGCGCACTCGATCGGCTACGAGCCCAACGTGCGCACCGATCACGCGGGCTTCACCGTCGTGCGGATCGACGATCGCGGCGCCGAAGCGGTGCTCGGCGCCGACGTGCGCGGCCGGTGGGAGCACGCGCGCGTCGCCTTGCCGCTGTCGGTCGAGCCCCATCCGAAGCAAGGGCCCGCGCCCGTGATGGCGCCGTGCCTTCTGTGCCCGTCGGTGCCGGCGCCCGAGCGCCCCTAGCAGGGTGCGGAAGAACGCGAAGCGTTCTTCCGGACACCCTGCTCCGTGC
>CAYXVR010000063.1:0-51831 GCA_964468635.1 uncultured Nannocystaceae bacterium | reverse complement strand
AGTCGGCGGTGAGGATCTCCGTGAACGGCTTCTCGTTGCGCACGACGTACGCGACCAGCTCGAGCGCCTCGCGGGCGACGGCCTGGTTGCTGAAGCGGCCCAGCGTGTCGGCGTCGGGCTCGTTCTCGTACCAGCGGACGTACGGGTAGATCTCGTTGTCGTCCATGTTCTGCGCTTCGAGCAGGTCGAGCGCCATGGTGTTCGGGTAGTAGCGATCGGTCAGGAAGTGATCGTTGTAGATCTCCTTGAGCCGGTCGTAGAACGCGTCCTCGGTCATCATGTCGTCGAGGACCTCGTCGAGCGCCTCGAAGCCGCCGTCGCGCACGTGCTGTTCCTCTTCGAGGGTCGGCACGCGGCCGACGATCGAGAGGCTCGCCTTGCGCAGCGTGGCGACCTCGTCGAGCAGCTCGACGCCGGCGAAGAACTCGGCCTCGGCGCTGCCGTCGTCCTCGCACTCCACCGGGTTGTCGAGGCGCTCGATCATCTCCTCGAACGCCTTGTACTCGGCGTCACCCTTGGCCATCTGCGCCGCGCCACCGTGCTCGATCTGAGCCGACGGCTTGAGCAGGATCCAGGGCGTCCCCTCGTACTCGAGCTTCGCGAGCGACTCGAACACCTCGAGGTTGTTCTCGATGTAGTTCGGGCCCCACGCGGCGTCGCGGAGGATGAACTTCGAATCCTTGGCCTCGCCCGTGTCCGTGTGACACTTGGAGCACTTGGCGGCCAGGATGTTGGTGTACACCTTCTCCTTGAAGAAGTCCTCGTTGGAATAGCACTGCTCGTCGGCGTCCTGGGTCTCCTGGCACGCGTTCAGGCCGAACGCCGCCACCAGTCCCGTCACCACGCCGAGTCCGAGCGTCCTCCGCTTCGTTCGCATCCGCATCCTCTTGCTCCCCTCGCTCATCGCCCGCACGGAAGTTCGCGGACCGGTCTCGTCCGCGTTCGCATCCTATGCCCCCACGCTCTACGCACGCAAGGTGATCTCGTGTGCTCCAAGTTTGCGAAACGCGATCGCAAGGGGGGCTGGCGCTCGGTTTTCGCAGGTGCGGTTCGAGGCGGTGGGGCCGTCGACACCCATCGACGTCGGCGCTCGCGAAGGTGCGATCGCGTGTCGCTCGATGACCACGACTCGCGAACTCTCGCACCGTCGGTAGGACTGGTCCGCATTTGCGCGGGCAGCAGGAACGGCAGGACGAACGGTCGGCCCGATCGCGGCCCCGTCTGGGGCCGCTGTCAGGATCGCGTGAGGACTCGAAACCCCATCCGAAACCACCGTGCTTTCAGCGCGAGTCCGCCAAAATTTTTTTTCACTCGCCTGCAATCGCACCGCGATCGCGAGGCCTCCGACGCGCATGCGCGTGGCACGGAGCCGCGACGCCGGCGGACCGAAGTGGGGCGCGCTCACATCGTCGTCGACGAGCTCGTACCCGGATCGGTCGTGCTGCCGCCGTCGGTCGTCGCGTCCGTCGTCGTCGACACGCCACCGTCGTCGGTGGTGGTGCCGTCGTCCTCGGTGGTGTCGTCCATCGAGTCGTCGCTGCCATCGGGCACGCACTGTCCGTCTTCGTTGCACTGCTCGCCTTCGTTGCACCCCGGCGCGCAGAAGCCTCCGCACCCGTCGTTGCCGCACTCGCGGCCGCCGCACTGCGGCACGCACTCGCACGTGAGCTCGGGGCCGGGCTCGTAGCCGTCGTTGCACGTGCACACGGCCTGATCGCCCTGCACCTCGCACACGCCGTAGTTCGAGCAGCTCTCCGCGTAGCACGGGCTCGTGTCGAACGAGAAGAAGCCGAGCTGGTACGCGAGCTCCTCCGAGCCGGCGACCATCCCGACGACGACCGGCTCCTCCATCTTGCCAGCCTGATCGGGCAGGATGTCGAAGCCGACCTCCGCACTCGTGACGCCGATGCGCGCGGTGAGCGGACCGCTCGCGCATCCGTCCGCGAGCGAGCCACCCGATACCGAGTTGCCGACGACGCGGAAGCCACAGTCGCCCTCGCCGCTGCCGTTGAGTGGCTTGTCGTAGTACTGCTGCGTGTCGTAGATCGTGAGCGCGAGCTCGAGTCGTGGGGTCTCGCTCGTCATCACGCGGATGTGTGCCGTGTCGCGGATCGCCGCGCCGGCATCGTCCGGCGTGCCGCCGAGCACCGGCTCGAGCACGGTGGTCACCGGCGTGCCCTCGCTCGCGAGCGCGAACGTGGCGAGCTCGTTGATCCATCCCGACGATCCCTGCGCCGCGACGGTGAGGCCGTCCTGCACGAACAAGAGCGTCTTGTCGTCGCCGGCGCCCGTGAACGAGAGCTCGGCCGGCAGATGCAGGTGCAGGCTCTCCGGGTAGAGCGCGTACGAGCCCCCGTCCTGCACGTAGTCGCGCGCGGACAGGTCGAGCTTCGCGGTGCGCAGCTCGAACTCCGTCTCGGCCGTGACCGCGTGCTCCGGCACCTCGAGCGCGATGCCTGCACCCGCGAGCGTGCCGCCCTCGGGACCGATCGTCTGCGACGCGATCAAGTCGCCCGGGTCCTTCTTGTCGTTCTCGTAACAAGATGCACCGGCGAGCATCACCGACGCGAGGAGGACGGACTCACGGGCACGCATGATCACACGACCAATCTACACCTCCGCCGTCACCCACGGCGAGTGCGTGCACGCCGGTGACGGCGCGCACGTGCTGCGGCGATCGACCGCGACGCGGCCCACGTGAGGCTGCTTCCCCCCATCGCGCGCGTTCGATACCCTGTGGGCCCAGGTGCGACCATGACGAAGCATGCACTCGTGATCCTCGCGACGCTCTCGGCGTGTGGCGGCGGCGGTCAGCCGTCCGTCGACGAGTCGATCGCGAAGGCCATGGAGATGGAGAGCAAGCAACAGAAGATCCAGGAGGAAGCGAAGGTGCTCGATCGGAAGGAACGGGTGGAGGCCGCCGCGCAGAAGAAGGAAGCGGAAGCGCGCCGCACCGCGGAGCTCGACGAGGCCGCCCAACTGCCCACCCCCATGCCCGCCGACCTGGGCGCCGCGTGCGAGGCGGTGATGAACGCGTACGACGAGTTCATGAAGCGTGGGAAGGAGAACGACGTGCTCGCGTGGCACGACGGGCGCCGCAAGAAGCTCGGCGAGCGGCGCTCCGCCTGCGCGGCCCAGGGCAGCCTCCAGGTCGCGGCCTGCCAGAGCCGCGCACTGCTCAGCGAACCGCCCACGCTCGCCGACGTCGAGCGCACGGAAGCCGCGCGCCTCATCATGGCGCGCTGTGCCGACAAGTTCGGCAAGACATAGGAGCTCGTGAGCGACGACGAGCACGACGCGCCCACCCGCACCGTCGCGAGGAGCGAGTGGATCGGCAGCGCGCGCCAGTCGGGTGTGGACGTCGTGGTGCGCGAGGAGCCGCTCGAGATCCGCGTCGGCTCCGTGCCCATCGCCGTCGTGATGCGCACGCCGGGACACGACCTCGATCTCGCGCGCGGCTTCGCGATCACCGAGCGCATCGTCGACGAGCCCGCGGCGATCACCGGCGTGCACCACTGCACCCAGGTGGAGCACGAGCTCGCCGAGGACAACGTGGTGCAGCTCGTCCTGCGCAGCGACGTCGTCGTCGATCTGGTGCGACTGCGTCGCAACCTCTATTCGAACAGCAGCTGCGGGATCTGTGGCAAGGCGACGATCGAGCAGGCGCTCGCCGTGGCGCCGCCGATCGACGACGCGACGCGCGTGTCGATGTCCGTGCTGCGCGCGTTGCCCGTTCGGTTGCGCGACCAGCAGGCGGTGTTCGCCCGCACGGGAGGCCTGCACGCCGCCGGGCTGTTCGACGGCGCGGGTGCGGCGATCGTCGTGCGCGAGGACGTCGGGCGCCACAACGCGGTCGACAAGGTCGTGGGGTGGCTCGCGCAGCACGGCCGCTCGCCCGCGGGCGCCGTGCTCATGGTGTCGGGCCGCGTGTCCTTCGAGATCGTGCAGAAGGCGCTCGCCGCCCGCATCGGGACCATCGCGGCCGTATCGGCCCCCTCGTCGCTCGCCATCGAGCTCGCGAGCGCCAGCGGGATCGTGCTCGTCGGCTTCCTGCGTGACGACCGGGCGTGCGTCTACTCCGGCGACGCCCGCGTCACACCCTGACGGTCGCGCATCCATCCCGGACCCGAAGGAATCGAGGTCCATCCCATGCGCGCGCTCCCCCTGTTCGTCGGTGCTCTACTGACCGGCTGTACCGGCTACGACTACGTCCAGATCCACGAGAGCTTCGACGTCGATGCCGACGCCCGTGCGGCGCTCGCCGACGACGGTGTCGTCGTCACGGCCAGCGTCGACGCGCTGTTCGTCGGCGACGGCACGGCGCCCGCGTCCACCATCGACCTCGCGGCGCTCGACCTCGAGATGACCGCGTCGAACGCCAACCGGCCCGTGCAGGTGCGCGACACCGGCGACCTCGTGATCGTCGCCGATCGCGGCAGTGCGCCCGGCTGTGGCGGCGGTGGTCGAGGTGCCTATGCGCTCACGACGAGCGGCGGACCGGCGACGGCGCTCGTCGAGAACTGCGACGGGCCCGGTGCGCGCGTGGGGCCGAACATCGCGATGAACGCGGATGGTGTCGTCGCGGTGAGCGACATCGTGAACGGCGCGGGCGCGGTGCGACGCGGGCCCGTGGCGGGCCCGCTCGCGGTGCTGCGCTCCGGCACCGGCGAGTTCTACAACACGAGCGGCATCGACATCGCCGACGACGGCCGCGTCGCGGTGCACATGGAGTACTTCGACGGCTTCGCCGGCGGGCTCATGCGCGGCACGTTGGCGTTCGACACGCCGGAGCAGGCGAAGGCCGACATCGACACGGCGGTGGAGAAGCTGGGCATCGGCAGCCAACCGCCCCATGCGATCGCGCCCGACGGGCTCGTCGCGTTCTCGATGAACTCCGACTTCACGCTGAACATCGGCGGCACGATGTACCCGTTCGTCGCGGGCGTGTACGTCGCGAGCCCGACGCAGTTCAACACGCCCAAGGACCTCGAGCTCGTCGCCGGTCTCACGGGGCCGTACTGCCGCTTCGGCGCGGTGGACATCGCCGACGGCGGCTTCGTCGTGTTCGAGGCGGAGCTCGACGCCGGCCCGAACTGCGGCACGACGTTCTGGGACGGGCTCTTCACCGGCGACGACCCCGATGAAGACGTCGTCGTCGTGCGCGGCGACGCGGATCTCGGCGCGCACCAGTACTTCGACGGCGTGCGGCTGGGCGAGATCAACGCGGCCGGACAGATCGCGTTCGTCACGACGTACAGCGAGCCACTCGTCGCGCCGACCTTCGTGTGGCGCGCGGATCCGAGTTAGCATTCCGCGCGAGGGTTCGGGAAGCCGTCGGTTTCCGGCTCGCCCGCGCGCGGGGCGATGCACTCGAAGTCCTTCTCGACGAGGATCACGAGCGTGCGACCGTCGCCGGTGTCCTGCTCTGCCCGCACGCCCACCTCTTCGGTGTGCGCGAGCAACCGCACGAGGTCGATCGGCATGCGCACGCGGATCGTGCGGGCCTCGAGCTCGGCGGACAGTGCGACCGCGCCGCTGTCGCCGACGAGCGTGCACACGAGCTCCCCGTCGTCCCCCGGTGCGAATCGAGTCGTCTGCGCGACCGATCCTTCCTCCGCGAGGCTGCGCACATCGCCCTGCGACAAGCGCAACCGCAGACTGTCGCCTCGGATCCGCAGCTTCATCGCCGATCGGGAGCATAACACACGGCAGTTCGGCCGCTGCGCGCCACGCCGTCGTCCGAGGCGAACTGCCCAGACGAGTTCTGGCAGACTGGATCCGCGATGCAGTCGCTTCGCGCAGCGGTGATCCTGGCCGGCGGCCGGTCGAGCCGCATGGGCCGACCCAAGGAGTGGCTCGAGATCGACGGCGAGCCGCTGCTCGTCCGCGTGACGCGAGCGGCGGCGCGCGCGTGCGCCACGGTCGTGGTCGTCGCGCGCGCGGGTCAGGAGCTCCCGGTGCTCCCCTCCGGCATCGATCGCATCGACGATCCCGCGGAGACCGACGGCGAAGGACCGCTCGCCGCCGCCCTCGCGGGGCTCGGCGCCGTCGCCGATCGCGGAGCCGAGCTCGCGTTCATCGGCGCGACCGACACCCCGTTCGTGCACGAGGATCACATCGCGTTCGTGCTCTCGCGACTCGAGCTCGATCGCACGATGATGGCGGTGGTGCCGGAGAGCGGGCCCTTCGAGGACGGCACGCGGATCCTGCATCCGCTCGGCGGTGCGGTGCGCGTGGCGGTGGCGCGGGCGACCGCGCAGGCGCTCGTGCAGGCCGGACGCCGGGCGATCCGCATGCTGTACGAGGGGCTCGCGGCGCGCCGCATCGCGATCGCGACGCTGCCGGATCCCGACGCCGTGCTCGGTTGCAACACGCCCGACGAGTGGGCGCGCGTGCTGTCGAGCGCGACGAGGCATGCGTGAACGGACGGACGGTCCGCGCCGATCTCGTTGCGAGCCTGTCGGTCGTGGCGCTCGAAGTGCCGCAGGCGATGGCGTATGCACTGCTCGCCGGATTGCCGCCGGTCGCGGGGCTCGTGGTGTCGATGACCGCGCCATTCGGCTACGCCGCGTTCGTGCGCGATCGGTATCTGTCGGTGGGGCCGGTCGCGTTGATCTGTCTGCTCGTCGCCGGTGGCCTGCAGCCGCTCGCGGCAGTGGGCTCGGAGCGCTACGTCGAGCTCGCGTCGGTGCTCGCGCTCGAGGTCGGCGTGCTCTTGCTCGTGCTCGGGCTCGTGCGCGCGGGATTCGTCGCGAACTTCCTCGGCCATCCCGCGACGATCGGTTTCAACGCCGCGGCCGCGCTGCTCACCGCGGCGACGCAGGTGCGGCCGCTCTTCGGCGTGGCATCGCACCCCGACGCAAGCCCGGAGAACCCGTGGCCGGTGCTGTTGCACCTCGGCGATGCGCGCATGCTGCCGCTCGTGTTCGGGCTCGGCACCATCGCGATCCTCGTGCTCGTGCCCCGGCTGTCGAAGCGCGTGCCCGCGCCGCTGTTGGCGTGCGCGCTTGCGATCGCGGTGACGGCCGCGTTCGCGCTCGCCGGCCCTTCGCTCGCGACGGTGGGCGACGTGCCGGCCAGCTTGCCCCGGCCGCGGATCCCGTCGATCACGCTGGCGGATCTACGGGCGCTCTTGCCCACGGCGATCTCGATCGCGATCGTCAGCTATGGAGGATCCATCGCGATCGCCAAGGCACTCGCCGCAAAGCAACGCGAGCGCGTGGAGCCCAACCGCGTGCTCGCGGGGCTCGGGGCGGGCGACGTCGTGGCGGGCGTGTTCGGCGGGTTCGCGGTGTCGGCCAGCCTGTCGCGCAGTCTGCTGACGATCCAGGCCGGCGGTCGCACGCGGCTCGTCGCGCTGTTCGTCGCCGCGTGGATCGTCGTCGCGATGCTCGGCTTGTCGCCGCTCTTCCGCGCGCTGCCGCTCGCGGTGCTCGCCGGCATCGTGATCCACGGCGCGCTCGGGCTGTTCGACGTCGCCGAGGCCAAGGCGATCTGGAAGGCGCGCCGCATCGACGGCGCGACGATGCTGCTCACGTTCGCCGCGACGCTCGCGTTCGGCCTCGTGGAAGGACTGGCGGCCGGCTTGTTCGTCGCGCTCGCGCTGTTCGTGTGGCGCACCGCGAAGCCGCACACCGCGGAGCTGGGCCGGATCCCGGGCTCGCTCGTGTACCGCAACACGCAACGCTTCGCGGTGGAGACGTGCCCACAGGTCGGCATCCTGCGCGTGGACGCTCCTCTGTACTTCGCGAACGCGCGCTTCCTCGAGGATCGGATCCACCAGATGTTCGCCGAGCGCCCCGCGATGCAGATCCTCGCGCTCGAGTGCTCGGGCGTCGGCGACATGGACTCCACCGCCGTGCAGGCGCTGAAGAACGTGGTGCTCGCGCTGCGCGAGCGCGGCAACGATCTGCATCTCGTGGGGGCGATCGGCCCGGTGCGCGACATGCTCGCGCGCGCCGGCGTGGACACGTTGCTGGGGGAGTCGAACCTGCACCGCACGATCGTGGAAGCCGCGCCGATCTTCATGTCGAAGATCTCGCGCCGCTACTGCGAAGAGCAGTGCCACGTCGCCGCATTCGCCGACTGTACCTCCATCCCCCGCATCGGTACGCCGAGCCGCGAGTCCGAGGCCGCCAAATTCTCTCCCCAGATCTGACGGGCGTCTCGCGGATGCGCTGGATCTCCGCGGCCGTCGGGCGTTCCGGCTGCAGCATCGCCGCGATGTCGACGAGCGCGTTGCCGATCGCTGCGCCGAAGAGCGCGACGCGAGCCGCTCGCTTCGTGCCCGGTCGCGACCACTTCCGTGCGAGCCACCACGCGAACGACAGCGCGATGAGCACGAACGGCAACGCACCGAGCCCCGCCGGCGGGGGTGGAGGCGGCGGCGGCCCGCGCACGACGGGCTCGTGTGCGACGACGATCGGTTCGATCGCTGCGATGAACGCGACGAGCACGGACATACGGACGCTCCGACGGCATCCGTTCTAGCCGGCCTCGTCTCTCATCTGACGGGGACCGCTCTCTTCGGGCCCGAACTCCGATATGGGTTGCCCATACTCGTATGTATGGGTAAGCTGTATAGCGATGAAGACGACCATCGAGATCGGAGACGCGCTCCTGCAGCGGGCCAAGCGTCATGCGAAGAAGATGGGTAAACCGCTCCGCGCGCTCGTCGAGGAAGGCCTTCGGCGCGTCCTGGAGTCGGAGTCCGAGGCGTCGGCCTACGACCTCCCGGATCGGAGCGTTGGTCGTGCGGGCGAACCAAATCCGCTCGAAGGTTACTCCTGGCAAGATCTTCGGGACGAGATCTACGGCGGTCGCCGATGATCGCGTTGGACACGAACATCCTCGTCTACGCCCATCGGCGCGAGCCGGCAGAGCACACCGTCGCGAGCAAGCTCGTACGATCGTTGGCTCTCGGGCGCTCTCCCTGGGCGATCCCTTGGCCGTGTGTGTACGAGTTCTTCAGCGTCGTCACGAATCCGAGGATCTGGAAGGACAAGGCGAGCTCGCCGGCTCAAGCGTGGTCACAGCTCGAAGCCTGGTTCGGCGCTCCCGAGCTCCGCCTCGTCGGCGAGACGCTCGAGTTCGCCTCTTCCTTCCGCGACTTTGCCGTTCGCGGCCGGGTACGCGGTGCCATCATCCACGATGCTCGAGTCGCGGCGATTTGCGTAGCTCACGGCGTCGAGAAGCTCGTGACGCGCGATCGCGACTTCTCCTTGTTTCCGGAGTTGGTCGTCGAGAACCCCTTCGACTAACGGTGCCCGGACGGCGGCGTCAGCCCTGCGGCGGGATCGTGGGGGCGCAGGTCGAGACGCCCGCGCCGACGATGCGGATCGGGGCGACCTCCACCACGACCTCGAGCTGTTGTTCGCCGTCGGCGTCGCTGTCGTCGTAGTCGATGTGGGTGACCTGGGAGTTGATGACGCCCGGGCCTTCGGTGAAGAAGTAGAAGTCGCCGGCGAAGAAAGAGAAGGCGAAGGCGTTCGTCAGCTCGAGCGATTCCAGCGGTAGGATGTCGATCACGCTCGCGTCGTCCTTGTCGAACTCGACCAGCTTGGCCGGAGATGCGCCCGCGAACGCGAACAGCCGGCCGTCGCCCGTGCCGGTGAGCTCGCCGCCGTCGTAGTCGGTGGGGCCGAGCACGTCGAGCAACAGGTCGTCCGTCTTCATCGTGCCGAGCGCACCGATGCCCGGGCCCTCCTGGAAGCCGATGCCGCCGCTGTAGCGCAGCGCGTACAGCTGATCGCACGGGTTGTCCTCGCCCTCGGACACGAACGCCATGCCGTACAGATCGAAGCCGCTCTGGCCCGGCGTGTAGCCGGGGTCCACGCACACGAGCGGATCGTTGATGTCGATGTTGTAGATGTCCGCGCCCTGGTACATCACCCACGCGATCGCGTTGCGATCGACGCCCATCGAGAACGTGCCGAACAGGCCGTCGCACGAGAACGCGGAGATGAGCGTGAACTCGAGCTCGACGGGATCGAAGCTCCACAGCTCGGCGTCGTCCGACAGCACGTAGATCACGTCGGTGCCCTCGGCGCACTCGCACTCCGACACGGTCACGGGTGGACCGTCGGGGATCGCGTTCACGTCGAAGATGCCGGGGTCGTCGATCTCGCCCGAGTCGCCCGTCGTCGTGCCTTCGGACGCATTCGTCGCCTTGCCGTCGTCCGTCGCCGGCGGCTCGCCGGTCGTCGCGGGTGTCGTCGTCGAGCCGCCGTCGTCGCCGTCGTCGGCGCTGGTCGGTCCGCCATCCTGCGACGCGCCGTCGCCCCCGCACGCGACGACGCTCGCCGCGAGCATCCACCGCAGACGCTCGTAGACCATGCCCTTCTCCGCCCTCATGGTTACATGTTCGGCGGTGCGGAGTCCTTCGAGCCGCGTGCTACGCTTCGCACCCACATGGGTGCGGCCCTCACGACGCTCGCGGACACGACGATCGAGCACCGCCGCACGTCGACCGGCGACGTCGCGCTGCACTACGTCGAGGCCGGCCCCCTCGGCCCTCGGCGCGCGGCCTCCCCGGTGATCCTCCTGCATGGCTTCCCCGAGTTCTGGTACGCGTGGCGTCACCAGATCCCCGCGTTGGCGCGCGCGGGGCTGCGGGTCATCGCGCCGGACATGCGGCCGACGTCGCGAGCTATCGCATCGAGACGCTCGTCGACGACGTCGCCGCGCTCGTTCGCGGGATCGGAGCCGAGCGCGCGAGCGTGATCGGTCACGACTGGGGCGGCATCGTGGCGTGGTGGTTCGCGATGCGGCATCCCGAGCTGCTCGATCGACTCTCGATCCTCAATTGTCCGCACCCCGGTCGGTTCCTGTCGATGACGTTCGACCCCGCGCAGGTCAGGCGCAGCTGGTACATCCTCTTGTTCCAACTGCCGTGGCTGCCCGAGCGCCGCATGGCCGACGGCGGGTTCGTCCGCATGCGCAAGGCGCTGGCTCGCGACAGCGGCGGCGCGTTCACGGAGGCGGATCTCGATCGCTACGCCGACGCGTGGAATGGGGCGCTGCCCACCATGGTCCACTACTACCGCGCGCTCATGCGACGCTCGCCCTGGGCCTATCGCCGCTTGCTGCGGCCGATCGACAAGCCGGTCCAGGTGATCTGGGGCGCTCGTGATCCGCACATCGGCTTCGAGTACGCCGAGCCGCCCGCGAAGTGGGTGTGGGACTGTCGCTTCGACGTCATCGACGACGCGACGCACTGGCTGCACCTCGAGCAGCCGGATCGCGTGAACGCGCTCCTCCTGGATTTCCTCGTGCGAGGTCTGACGTGAAGCCGCAGAGCGGGATCGTGCTCGGAGTGTCCACGGCGATGCGCGGCATGAAGCTCGCGGTGTCGAGCCCCGAGGTGCGCACGACGTACCTGCAGCTCGTCGGCGTGTTGCTCGTGGTTGCGACGCTGCTCGACGTCGCGGGCGTGTGGGCCGTGTGGCACTGGACGGGCGGCGACGGCAGCGGCGAGTGGTGGCGCGTGGTGATGATGGTGCTCCTGCGCATCGCGGGCATCGGCATCGTGCTGCTCGCGGCGCCGATCCTCGCGCTGCGCGTCGTGGATCTCGTGTTCCCCCTGCTCGGCGAGCGCGTGTTCCTGGCGTCGTTGAAGCTGCGGGCGCCCGATCGCGCGGCGCAGCTGGCCGCCGCGCCGGGGCTGCCCTTGTCGACGAGCGTCGCGAACGGGATCGTGCGCACGCTGTCGTTCTTCGTGCAGAGCGTCGGGATCTTCGCGCTGTCGTTCGTCCCGGTGATCGGCGCGATCGCGGCGCCCGTGCTGCAGACGTACATCACGGCCCGCGCGCTCGCGTGGGAGCTGCTCGAGCCCTACTTCGACAAGCTCGCGCTCGATCGCAAGGGCCAGGCCAAGGTGCTCGACGAGCACCGCTCGATCGCGGTGGGCTTCGCGGTGCCGTTCGTGTTCGTGATGGCGGTGCCGATCGTGGGGCCGCTCGTGTTCGGGCTCGCGCAGGGCGCCGCGGCGCTGTTCGTGGCCGACGTGCTGGAGTCCGGCGGCAGCGTCGGGAGCCACGGCACTTGAGACGCTGGGCGCTCGCGCTCACGCTCGCGCTCGCGTGTCGCGCCGGCGCCGAGCCGCCGCCGAACTCGACGGCGGTCGAAGAGCCGGCACCGGAGCCGATCGAAGAGACGACGCCCATCGAAGCGCCGGTGGAGTCGCCGACGCCGAAGCCGGAAGAGGCGCCGCTCGAGGTCCCGCACCGGATCAACGCGGAGTACGAGGGCAAGACCGCCGCGCACTGGCAGAGGAACTTCGAACGCGAGGGCCGCGAGGTGTTCGCACACAAGGACGCGATCCTGGAGGCGCTCGCGCTGACGCCCGGCATGGCGGTGGCCGACGTGGGCGCGGGCTCGGGCCTGTTCACGCTGCCGATCGCGAAGGCGGTGGGCAGCAAGGGCCGCGTGTACGCGGTCGACGTGCAGGCGTACTTCCTGGAATCGATCGCGAAGCGAGCGAAGAAGGCGAAGCTGACGAACGTGCAGACGGTGCACGCCGATCAACACGCGAGCGGGCTGGCGGAGGCGTCGGTGGATCTCGCGATCCTGGTGGACGCGTACCACCATCTCGAGCGGCCGACCGCGTACCTCGCCGACCTGCACCGCGCGATCCGTCCCGACGGGCGCCTCGTCGTGATCGACTTCGACCGCACGCGACCGGGCACGGGGGCGTGGATGAAGGAACACGTGCGCGCCGACCCCGACGTCTTCCAGCGCGAGATCGAAGCGGCGGGCTTCGAGCTGGTGGAGCGCCCGAAGCTGCTGGAAGAGAACTTCGTGATGGTCTTCCGCCGATGACAGCCGCACCGCGCCTGTCGCACTTCGACCGGAAATCGCCCGATCAGGGCGCCTGACCGGGCGAAAACGGCACACTTCGGACACGAGCGAGCGAACGGACGAAGCGCCCGCAACCGAATGCGTCGCCACCGATCGCCCTCCTCCGACCCGAGCCGCTCGATTGCCGCCACGGAAGAACCCTATCCGAGATCGCGCCGCGCCGCGGCGCCTCGAAGGCGCGGTGCAGCACCCCCTTCCGTGCCCGATCACCGCGGTTGCGATACCCCCGTAGCAGGGTATCCTCTGTCGCCCGCGCGGCCCCTCGCGCGGCGGCGACGGCGAATGGCGAACGATCAGAAAATCGCGCTGAACATCGAAGACGAGATGCGTAGCTCCTTCTTGGACTACGCCATGAGCGTCATCATCTCGCGCGCGCTGCCCGATGCTCGCGACGGGCTCAAGCCCGTGCATCGTCGTGTGCTCTACGCGATGAACGAGCTCCGCAACACGCACACGCAGCCGTACAAGAAGTCGGCGCGCGTCGTCGGCGACGTCATCGGCAAGTATCACCCGCACGGCGATCAGTCCGTCTACGACGCGCTCGTCCGGCTCGCGCAGGACTTCTCGATGGGCTACCCGCTCGTCGACGGTCAGGGCAACTTCGGCTCCGTCGACGGCGACTCGCCCGCGGCCATGCGCTACACCGAGGTGCGCATGGCGAAGCTGGCGAGCGAGCTGCTCGCCGACATCGACAAAGAGACGATCGACTGGGCCAAGAACTACGACGAGAAGGAAGACGAGCCCACCGTCCTGCCCACCAAGGTGCCCAACCTGCTGCTCAACGGTGCCGTCGGCATCGCGGTCGGCATGGCCACCAACATCCCGCCGCACAACCTCACCGAGGTCGTCGACGCCACCATCGCGCTCATCGACGATCCCGCGCTCGACGTGCGTGGCCTGCTGCAGTACGTGAAGGGCCCCGACTTCCCCACCGGTGGCCTCATCATCGGCCGCTCCGGCATGATGCAGGCCTACGCGAGCGGCCGCGGCAGCATCACGGTGCGCGCGCGCTGCGAGATCGAGGAGGAGAAGGGCCGCGAGGCCATCGTCGTCACCGAGATCCCGTACCAGGTGAACAAGGTACGGCTCATCGAGCGCATCGCCGAGCTCGTCCGCGACAAGCGGATCGAGGGCATCAGCGACGTGCAGGACTACAGCGACCGCACCGGCATGCGCATCTGGATCCAGGTGAAGCGCGACGCCGCGGGCCAGGTCGTGCTGAACCACCTCTACAAGCTGACGGACCTCCAGACGACGTTCGGCGTCAACATGATCGCGATCGTCAACGGTCGCCCGCAGCTGCTCAACCTGCGCGATGCGCTCGTCACGTTCATCGATCACCGCCGCTCCGTCGTCACCCGCCGCTCGCGGTTCGAGCTGCGCAAGGCGCTCGAGCGCCGCGAGATCGTCGAAGGCCTCGGTGTCGCGGTGGACGCGATCGATCGCGTCATCGCGATCATCCGCGGCTCCAAGGATCCCGACGAAGCGCGCGACGCGTTGATGGCCCAGCCGCTCGAGGGCTTCGCGAAGTTCCTCGAGCGCTGCGGACGTCCGGCGGAGGAGGTCGAGGCCGCGCGCGGCAAGCCCTATCACCTGTCCGATCGCCAGGCCCGCGCCATCCTCGACATGCGCCTGCAGCGACTCACCGGGCTCGAGCGCGAGAAGATCGAGGGCGAGTACAAGGAGCTCTGCGTCGAGATCGCGCGACTCGAGGCGATCCTCGCCGACGCCGTGCTGCTCATGAAGGTGATCCGCGACGAGCTCGTCGCGATCCGCCACGAGTACGGCGATCCCGAGGGTCAGGGCGCCGGCGACGGCACCAAGGGCTCGAAGGGCAGCCGTCGCACGGAGATCGTGGAGGCCGAGGACGAGATCGATCCCATCGACCTCGTCGCCGACGAGCCGATGGTCGTCATGCTCACGCGCAACGGCTACGTGAAGCGCCTGCCGAGCGACGAGTACCGGGTGCAGGGCCGCGGCGGCAAGGGCGTGAAGGGCGGCGGCGGCCGCAGCGACGACGACTTCGTCACCGAGGTGTTCGAGGCCAGCGCCCACGCATCGCTGCTCATGTTCACGAACACGGGCCGGGTCTTCCGCAAGCGCGTGTACGAGCTGCCCGTCGGTCGCCGCGACAGCGCCGGCAAGGCGCTCGTCAACTTCCTCGAGCTGCGCGAGGGCGAGAAGGTCATCGAGATGGTGCCGTACCGCGAGGACGAGGTGGGCGAGGAGCACCACATCGTCACCGCCACGCAGAACGGCTACATCAAGCGCACCGCGCTGTCGGAGTACTCGAACATCCGCACCACCGGCCTCAACGCGGTGACGATCGACGAGGACGACCAGCTCATCGCCGTGCGCTTCACCGACGGCAAGCAGCACATCATCATGAGCAGCGCCGAGGGCATGGCGATCCGCTTCGACGAGAACGACGCGCGCCCGATGGGCCGCACCGCTCGCGGCGTGCGCGGCATGGGCCTGCGCGAGGGCGACAAGGTCGTCGCGATGGACGCCGTCGCGCCCGAGGCCGACGAGGACATCCTGACGCTGTGCGAGAACGGCTACGGCAAGCGCACGCCCGCGTCGGACTATCGCGTGCAGAGCCGCGCCGGTCTCGGCCTCATCACGATCAAGGTCACGGGCCGCAACGGCAAGGTCGTCGGCAACCTGCCGGTGCGCGCGGGCGATCAGCTCATCGTCGTCACGAGCGGCGGCAAGGTGATCCGCACGCGCGTCGACGAGATCAGCGTGCTCGGCCGCAACACGCAGGGCGTCCGCATCATCCGCATCGACGACGGCGAGCGCGTCGTCGCGGTCGCGCGCCTGGTCGACAGCGACGACGAGTCCGCCGAAGTGGCCCCGCCGCCCGAGCGCGCCGAAGCCGAGCCCGAGTCCGACGACGGCGAGCCCGACGCGGATTAACCCGGCGCACGCGCGGACGCGGCGGCTTCGCGGTCGCCGCGTTCCTTGCGGATCGCGTCGCGCCGCTCGGCGGCGTCCTGGTCGCCGCGCAGGTGCAGCTCGTGGAAGTCCGTCTCGAGCCGCGCGAGCTCCTCGTCGGACAAACACTCGAGATCGATGAGGCTGTCGCGCGCGCCCTCGACCCCGCGCAGGAGCTCGTCGAGCTCGAGGTGCAGCGCCCGCATGTCGCGGTTCTGCGTGTTCTGGATCAGGAACACCATCAAGAAGGTGACGATCGTCGTGCCCGTGGATCACGAGCTGCCACGTGGGCGACCTTGCGGAACGCGTCGTTGATCGCGGGCATGTCAGAAGCGACCGCTCACCGCCCCGCCGAAGCCGCGCGGACCCGGCGAGAACGACACGCGAAGGCGACGCGCCGCCGCACGCCGAGCCGCGGGCTTGCTGCGGTGGATGAGGAGCACGCCGGTGAACGCGAACGTCGCCGCGAGCGAGATGCCGAGGAGCGCATACGAGGCGATCACGCCCTTCTCGAGGCTGTCGCCCCGATTGCACACCTCGGTCACGCTCTTGTTGCGCACCGAGTCGGGATTCACGGGGTCGTCCGGGTGCTCGCGCCCCGCCGCACAGATGTCGTCCACCAGCCTCGGATCGACGTCGTTCTGCTCGTTCGGCTGGCCGGCCATCGGATGGCCCTCCGGGTACGTGTCCTCGAGGCTCGCGTAGGCCGTCTCGACGAGCTCGTCCTCCTGCTTCCGCAACCCCACGAGCGTGCCGATCAGGCTCGCCGTCGACACCGTCACGAGCGCGACGCTCGTGCCGAACAGCGCCCACTTCCACTTCGGCGTCGGCGTCTCGAGCCCCCACCAGAACTTGCCCTTGCGCGCAGGCGTCGGCGACGTCGGTGTGATGTCGGCCGGTGGCACCGACGACGTCGTCGCCGCCGGCGCGGGTGCGGGCGGCGCGGGCGGAGGCACCACCGCCGCGGGCTCGACCTCCTCGCCCAGCAGATCCGCGACGACGCGCTCGGCCGTTCGATCGATCGCACTCTCGCCGAGCTCGGCCGCGCTCAGCGTCAGTCGCACGCTCGAGGTCACCTTCGCGGACTCGACCGCGAGCATCGACACGTCGAGCACGTGTCCGGCCTTCGTCGTCTCCAAGCGGCCGTAGATCAGCGTCTTCACGCCGAGCGTCTTGCCGCCCTTCGCCAGACACTCGGGCTCGTCCTCCGTGCATCCCATCGCGAGCCGCAGCTCCGCGAGCGAGTCGCGACGTCCGTCGTCGAGCCCGCGCTGCGCGAACGCGCGCCTCATCGCGTGTCCCAGCCGTCGACCGAGGACCGCGTCCTCGCTGTCGAGCTCCAGCATCGTCGCCGGTGAATCCGGCTTCATCGACCCCGGCTTCACCGGCGGCGGCGCATTGGCGCTCGCGTGGTGCGGGTGCACACCGATCAGGCAGATGCCGACGAGGAGTGCGAGGAGGCGCCCTCCCCACGAGCACGGACGAGCGTGGGCGCCCACGGCGGAGCAAGCGTAACGCGGGTGCAACCGCATCGGAAGCCGCGGCGTAAACCGCAGGGTATGCTCGGGACACTCCCCTCGTGCGGGGCGGCGATGGGGAGACGGAAAGGCATCCGGTCGGGAAAACGCGATCGGCGATGAAGCGCATGGGGACAGAGGTGGCGGCGGGCGAAGGCGGTCGATCGAGCGAGGCCTCGATGGCGGTCCGTCTGTCGCCGACCCCGGTGGGGGCGATCGCGCCGGAACGGGCGCTGTCGAGCCGCTACGAGCTCATGGGCAAGCTGTCGACCGGCGGCATGGCGACGCTGCACATCGCCAGACTCGTGGGGCTCGCCGAGTTCGAGAAGATCGTCGTGCTCAAGCGCGTCTTGCCCTCGCGCCTCGACGACGCCGACTACCTGCGCATGTTCGAGGACGAGGCGCGCGTCGCCGCCACGCTCGAGCACCCCAACATCGTGCACACGCACGACATCGGCCACGACGCCGACGGTGCGTTCTTCACCATGGAGTATCTCCACGGCGAGAACGTCAAGCGCATCATCAACGCAACCCGCAAGGCGGGCGAGATGCTGCCGTTCGAGCTCGCGCTGCAGATCGCGATCGGCTGCGCGGCCGGCCTGCACCACGCGCACGATCATCGCGACTACCGCGGTGAGCCGCTCGGCATCGTGCACCGCGACGTCTCGCCCTCGAACATCATCGTCACGTACCAGAGCGGCGTGAAGCTGATCGACTTCGGCATCGCGAAGGCGGCCTCGGGCAAGCACGTCACGGGTGTGGGCGTGGTGAAGGGCAAGGCCTCGTACATGTCGCCCGAGCAGTGCCGCGGCGAGGCCGTCGATCGGCGCAGCGACGTGTTCTCGCTCGGCATCGTGCTGTACGAGATGACCACGATGACGCGCCCGTTCGAGGCGCCCGATCAGATCGTCGTGCTCTCGAAGATCCTGCGCGACGACCCCGTGCCGCCCTCGAAGCTGCGCCCGGACTATCCGCCGGCGCTCGAGCGCGTCGTCATGCGTGCGCTCGCCCGCGATCCCGCCGAGCGCTACGCCAGCGCGTTCGAGATGCAGGAGGACCTCGAGCTCGTCACGCGCGAGTGCAAGCTGCACGCGCTGCCGGGCGCGCTCGGTCGCTACCTCGAGCACCTGTTCGGTGCGAAGCCCTACCCGTGGGCGAAGTTCTACCTGCGCCAGCCACCGCCGCCGCCGCCGTCGCGCTCCGGCCTGCTCGAGGTGGCCGCCACCGCGCCGCGACAGCGCATCGATGCGCCGACGCAGGCGCGTGAATTCGATCCGAACGAGATGACGACCGAGCCGTCGCGCATCGCGACCAGCGCGACGATCGGCGCCGACTCGGGCCCGGATGCCGGTGCGGTGATGGCTTCCGTCTACGCGTCCACGCGCCCCGGCGAGTCGAGCGCGCCGACGTTCACCGCCGAGCTCGTGCCGCCACGCAACGGCACGGCCATGCGCGTCGTCGCCGTCGCACTCGCGATCGCGGCCGTCGTCGTGCTCTGGCTCGCCGTCGCACCGGGTCGCGCCCCGTCGGCGGTAGCGGCGACGGAACCCACGCCGGTCGAAGTCCCCGCGCCGCAGGTGCGCGCCGCTGCGAGTGCACCCATCGCGCCGCCGCCGTCGATCGCGACGTCGGAGTCGACGCCGTCGCCTGCACTCGCCGAGGCGAGCGCGCTCGCCGAGCCCACCGCGCTCGCCGAGCCCACGGCCGCGGACGAGCCGACGTCGGCGCAGGCTTCCGAGCCGGGCCGGCCCACGTCCAAGCCGGCCTCGCCGGATCGCGCGACGCGGATGAAGGAAGCGAAGCGGCTCGTCGAGGAGAGCCGGCGCATCGTGTTCTCCGACGCGAAGAAAGCGGTCGGCATCGCGCGCAAGGCCGTCGCGATGCACGCGACGCAGGACGGCTACGCGATGCTCGGCCTCGCCGGCTGCAAGAGCGGTGACGAGAAGGCGGCCCGCACCGCCTTCAAGAACCTGCGCGGCTCCAAGCGCGAGGACCTCGCGCGCACCTGTGCGACCCGCGGCATCGCGCTCGCGCCCTGACGGCGCGCCGCCGCCGTCGTCGTGGGGCGGACCACACTTCGGTCAAGGCTGCATTCGCCGCCACGATCCCGGCCGCGCGTGGCCAACACACCGCGGGGGAACGACATGCGGGACTGGAGAGCGATCGTGGTGGGCGTCGGGCTCGCGGGGTGCGGCGACCAGCGCGAGGGCAACGACGATGTCTACGGATCGGCGGGGCTCACGGCCGCGAGCGCGGCAGAGGCGGGCACCGGCGACGACGGCGATGCGGACGACGACGACGACGACGACGCGGCCGACGACGCGAACGACGACGCCGCGAAGTTCGACGTCGAGCAGGGCGACGGCAGCGAGGGCGACGAGGGCACGAACGCGGCCGGCTGCGAGAAGGTCGACTTCCTGTTCTTGGTCGACAACTCCGGCAGCATGGAGGACGAGCAGGACAACCTCACCCAGAGCTTCCCGGGCTTCATCTCGACCATCCAGGAGACGCTGATGGCCGAGGACTACCACATCATGGCGATCGACACGGATGCGTCGAACGCCGGCGGCTCGACGATCATGTGCACCCCTGCCCCCGACTGCTGCACGGATCTGTGCATGTTCAACCCCGGTGCGACGTGCAACGGCGAGCCGTGCATGCCACCGGACGAGGAATGCGACGCCACGCTCGGAGCGGGCCGCGACGACGACCTCATGGGCAGCGACTGCAACCTGCAGGGCGGCCAACGCTTCATCGTCGATGGCCAGCCCGACCTCGCCGCGGCCTTCGACTGCATCGCGCGACCGGGCACCGGCGGCGACGGCCTCGAGCGCCAGATGGCCGCGGTCACGGCCGCGGTCGGCGAGCTCAACGACGCCGGCCAGTGCAACGAGGGCTTCGTGCGCGACGATGCCGTGCTCGTCGTCACCATCGTGACCGACGAGGAGGACGATCCGAACGACGGCAACGACATGGACGAGAACTCCCCGGGCAATCCCCAGGCCTGGTACGACGCCGTCGTCGCCGCGAAGAACGGCGATCCGACCGCGGTCGTCGTGCTCGGGCTCGTCGGCGACACGGATGTGCCCGGTGCAATCTGTGCGCCGATCGAGGACGTCTTCGGCGCCGAGCCTGCGCCGCGGCTGCGTCAGTTCGTCGAGCTGTTCGGCGAGCGCGGGATCTGGGCGAGCGTGTGCAGCCCCGACTACACACCGTTCTTCGAGCAGGCGGTGGGTCTGATCGATGCGGCGTGCGACGAGTTCGAGCCGCCCGGCTGACCCGCTGACTGTCGGCGATTGCCCCCGCCGTCGTGGTTCATCGGCCACGCTCGCGCGTGCGATCACTTGCGCACGATCGAGCGCGCGCGAAGGGACACGCGCATGCGTGCGCTGATAAGGTGCACGTGGGGTATCGGGGCATGCTGGACATCAAGCGATCGTGGATCGGGTGCATCGCCATGCTGGCGATCGCGTGCACCTACGAGAACGGCAAGGACGGTTTCAATCTCGACGGCGCCGGCACGGCCGACGACAGCGACGGCACGGCCGCCGGGCGATTGACCGTGACGGACACCGGCGACGAGGGGCCGGATACCGCCACCGCGTCGATGACGTCGCAGACCGCATCGGCGAGCGACACGGGCGAGGTCGGCGAGTGCGGGCCGTCGGCGCAGTGCGTCACGGCCCCGCCGGAAGGCTGGTTCGGTCCCGTCGTCATCGCGCTCGGCGAGGCCGGCTCACCGCCGACGCCGTGCGAGGAAGAGACCGGCTACACGGAGAACGGCCTCACGCTGATGCGCGGCTACCACGATCCCGGGCCGGCCGCGTGCTCGTGCGAGTGCACCTTGAGCGGCGCGAACTCCTGCTACTCGTACGTCTACGACATGGACGCGGCGTGCTCGCAGTACCAGACGTTCCTGCAGATCACGATGGACTGTCATCCGTTCGTCGTCGACGGCGGCGCGTACTTCTCGAGCTTCTCGCAAGGCAACGCGTTCTGTCAGGGCGAGGTCACCGAGGATCTGCCGGAGCCCGACTGGGACGCGCAGGTCACCACGTGCAAGACCGAGGATCCCGGCGCGGAGTGCAGCGAAGGCGTGTGCACGCCGACGCCGCCCGAGGGCTTCGAGGACACGCTGTGCATCTACATGGAAGGCGAGCAGGAGTGCCCGGCCGGCGACTTCTCCGAGCAGTTCATCCAGTACTCGGGCGTCGACGACACGCGCAACTGCACGAACTGCGCGTGCGGGATGGCAGCCGCGTCGTGCATGGGCACGCTGCAGGTGTTCGCATCCGACGACTGCACCGGCGAGTCGCTCGCGGACTGCGGCGTGAACGCGTGCACGATGGGCGTGTCGGGCGGCAACTCGGTCGCGATCGACTACGGCTCCGAGGGCGTGTGCCCGGTGATGACGCCACCGGAGCCCGCGGGCACGATCGCAGTGGCGGGCGCGTTCACGTACTGCTGCACGGCCACCATGTGAGGCCTGCCCGTGGTATGAGCGAGGGAGGTGTCCGCGGTCCCGATCGAAGCCGCCCTCGCCGCCGTCGCTGCGGCCTGCCAGGTCGCCCGCGCCGTCGCCGATGCGACGAGCGGCATGGGCGCGCAGACCAAGGCCGACCAGAGCCCGGTCACGATCGCGGACTTCGCCGTGCAGGCGGTCATCGTCCACGCGCTGCGCGAGCGCGGTGACGCCACGCCGATCGTCGGTGAAGAGGACGAGAGCTCGCTCGTCGACGATCCGGCGCTGCGCGACGCAGTCGTCGCGGCCGCGCGGGCGGGCTGGCACGACGCCGACGCCGACGCCGTGATCGCTGCGATCGCCGGCGGTCACCACCGCGGCGACGCGGGGCCGTACTGGGCCCTCGATCCGATCGACGGCACGAAGGGGTTCCTGCGCCGCGAGCAGTACGCGGTGTGCCTCGCGTACGTCGACGGCGGCGAGCCGACGATCGGCGTGCTCGGCTGCCCCAACCTGCCGCGCGAGCGCGGCGCGAAGCTCGACGATCGCACCGATGCCGGCGCGATCTACCTCGCGGGCCCGAGCGGTCCAGCGTTCGAGGTGGGCCTCGACGGGCTCGACGTGCGTCCGCTCGTGGTCGACGATCCGTCGGCTCACATCTCGCGCATCGGCGTGCGCAAGGCGAGCGACGACATCGTCATCACGCACTCGGTCGACACGGGTCACACGCGGCTCGATCGCGTGCAGGCGGTGCTCGACGCGATGGGCCGCCAGTTCCACGCGATCCCGTGCGACTCGCAGGCGAAGTACGCCCTCGTCGCGCGCGGGCAGGCGCACGCGTACGTGCGCATCCCGACGAATCCCCAGCGCGTGGAGACGGTGTGGGATCACGCGGCGGGCACGGCGATCGCGACGCGGGCCGGGATGATCGTGAGCGACCTGCGCGGCGCGCCGCTCGACTTCTCGTCACCGCGCGGACTCGTGAACAACTACGGCATCGTGTGCGCGCACCCCAGCGTGCACCACGAGCTCATCGCCGCTGCGCAGTCGCTCGGTCTCGCCGAGCCGAACGTGTAGACTCCGGGGCGATGGACACCCCCAGCGATGGTCGAGCCGGCGTGCGCAGCCGTGCCCTCATGCAGTCGGCGCAGGCGCGGATCCCCGGCGGCGTGAACAGTCCGGTGCGCGCGTATGCAGCGGTCGGTGGGGCGCCGCCGTTCATCCGCCGCGCCGCGGGGCCGCACGTGTTCACCGAGGACGGCGTGAAGCTCGTCGACTACGTCGGTTCGTGGGGGCCGATGATCCTCGGGCACGCGCATCCCGAGGTGATCGAGGCCGTGCAAGCCGCGGCGAAGGACGGGCTCAGCTTCGGCGCGCCCACGGCCGGCGAGGTCGAGCTCGCGGAGCTCGTCTGTCGCATGGTGCCGAGCCTGCGCGACGGCATGGTGCGGCTGTGCAACTCCGGCACCGAGGCGACGATGAGCGCGCTGCGGGTGGCCCGTGGGTTCACGGGGCGCGACAAGATCATCAAGACCGACGGGGCCTACCATGGACACGCCGACATCCTGCTCGTCGCCGCGGGCTCGGGCGCGGCGACGCTCGGCATCCCCGGATCCGCGGGCGTGCCCGACGGCGTCGTCGCGGACACGCTGCTCGTGCCGTGGAACGACATCGATGCGGTGCGTGCGACCATCGAAGCGAATCGGGACCAGGTGGCGGCGATCATCGTGGAGCCCGTCGTCGGCAACATGGGCTGCGTGCCGCCGAAGCCGGGCTACCTGCAGGCGCTGCGCGAGATCACGGCGCAGGCCGGCATCGTGCTCGTGTTCGACGAGGTGATGACCGGCTTCCGGCTCGCGCGCGGCGGTGCGCAGGAGCTCTACGGCGTCGTGCCGGACATGACCACGCTCGGCAAGATCGTCGGCGGCGGCATGCCGATCGGCGCGTACGGTGGACGCGCGGAGATCATGCAGCGCGTCGCGCCGCTCGGGCCCGTGTACCAAGCCGGCACGTTGTCGGGCAATCCGGTGGCCGTGGCGGCCGGACTCGCGACCTTGCGCGTGCTCGAGCGCGAGCCGCCGTGGGCGACGCTCGAGCGCCGCGGCGCAGCGTTGCAGGAGGGACTCACCGCGGCGGCGCTCGAGCACGGCCATGCGTGGACGTGCCAGCGCGTCGGCTCGATGTTCACGGGGTTCTTCCAGGCCGGCGAGGTGTGGAGCTACGACGACGCCAAGAAGAGCGACACGAAGGCGTTCGGCGCGTGGTTCGGCGAGATGCTCGCGCACGGCATCTACCTGCCGCCGTCGCAGTACGAGGCCGCGTTCGTATCGGTCGCCCACGACGATGCAGTGATCGAGCAGACGATCGCTGCGGCGGAAGCTGCGTTCGCCGCGATCGCGGTGTGAGGTCGATTCGATGAACCCGAAGACGATGGCGATCTTCGCGACCGTGGCGGTGCTCGGCTGCGGGCCCGCGTCGGGCGACGACGACGACGATGGCGGGTCGAGCTCGGCCGACGACGACGCTGACGACGACGGCACGAGCGCGGACGACGACGACGACGGCACGAGCGCGGACGACGACGGCACGAGCAGCGGCACCGATCCCACGGTCGACGGCTCGGACGACGGCGGCGAGTGCCTGTTGCCACCCGTGGACGACGAGGTCGTCGATCAGCTGTTCATCTACGGCGCCGGCTCGGGCTACATCGCCGCGGGCGCTGCGACGCCGCTGTCGCTCGCGTGGATCGAGTTCGGCTTCCCCACGCAGGTCGACGCGTGCGTCGAGTGGAGCATCGAGCCGGTCGATGGCGTGACGATCGACGAGTACGGCGTGATCATGGTGGACGCCGCGGTGCCGGCCGGCACGATCGTGCCCGTCACCGCCGATCTGGAAGACGGCCGCCGCATCATCACCGACGATCTCGAGGTGTACGTGCCGCTCGAGTCGGACATCATCGGCAACTGGACGGAGATCGAGCAGCTGCCGTGCGACGGCGGCGAGCCGTTCGCACCGGACCCCGTCATCCTCGAGCTGATCTTCGCGGACACCGGCGAGTTCCGCGTCACGTGGACGCCGTTCGAGAGCTACGTCGACTACGGCGGCACGTTCACGATCGACGAGGGCACCGGCGCGCTCGTGCTCACCGTCGACGGCGGCAACTACGTGCCGCCCGACGTCGACGGCGAGGGCATCGCCACCGTCACGGACGGCGTACTCACGCTCGAGGACATCTGGCTCGGCACGGCGCAGAGCCCCGTCACGCCCGTGGCGTGCGGCCACGTCTTCGAGTAGGCCCTACTCGTCGCAGATCGCGTTCGTCACGAGCGGCGTGATGGCGTCGGCGAAGTGCAGGCGCCCGCCCGCGACGTCGTCGATGTCGAACGCGGCGCCGCCCGTGGCGTCGGGCAGCGACGGGTCGTCGCCGAATGCCGCCATGAAGCCGGGCTTCACGTCCTCGCACTCGCACTGGCCACCGATCGGGGCGGTGAACGTCGCGACGCGCACGTGGGCGCGCTGCAGCGCGGCGACCGTCTCGTCGTAGTCGTGCTGCACGGTGACGGTGCCCGAGAGCACGTCGCCGGCCTTCGCGAAGCTGTCGTCGGTCGCGTGCACGACGACACGGACCGTGTCGTCGGCGTCGCGCCACGCGAAGTCGGTGGCGGCGGCGTGCAGCGCATCGAGCGAGTTCTCCGGCCAGTCCAGGTTGTCGCCCGTGTGGCTGATCTGGCGGTTGTCGGCCGTGAACGCCTTCCACTTGCGGAACTCGCGGGCGAGCTCGGCGATGTCCGTGAACGCCTTGCCGCCGTCGACGACCTTCACGTCGTCGACGAACACCACGAGCCCGTAGTGGGGCGTCGCGTCGTGCTTGCGCACCTCGGCGTCGACGGCAGCGATCTCGTGCGCGAGTCGATCGAGCACGAACGACATCGTCGTCGACACGTCGAGCACGAACACCACGTCGACCTGTGATTTCGCCTCGATGCGCGGGTCGTCACACGTGCGCGGCGCGACGGCAGCGATGCCGTCGCCGATGCCGGGGTGCTGCGACTCGCCCGACGCGTCGTGCGATGCGGCGGCCTGCGGAGGGACCGGCGTCACCGACGGCTTCGGCTTGCGCGGGCGCGCCTTCGGCTTCGTCACCGCGGCGACCGGCTTCGTCGCGACCGGCGTCGATTCGGGCAACTCCGTCTCCTGCGGCTCGATCTCCTCCTCCTCGACCTGCGGCATCGGCTGCAGCACGGGCGTCGGCAGCGGCGCGACGTAGGCGACCGGCATCGCCTCGTGCATCGCTCGCTCGATGCGACCGTCGCCGTCGTCACCGCGCGCCTCGACATCGGACTGCGCGCGCGCGACGGCCATGAACGAGATCACGCAGCCGAGCACGGTGAGCCCGTACCCGAGGTCGCGCGCGAGCCCGGGCAACCATTCACCGCGGTACCGCGGACGAGGGCCCGACTCGGCGGTGATCTCGAGCACGACGTCGGGATGCGCGATCGAGCGCAGCCGCGTGCACGTACCGTCCTCGGCCTCGATCGCGAGCCCGCCGGGCGGGACCACGCGCCCGTCGCGGACGAGCGCGTGCTCGGCGTCCGCGAGCCCGGGAATCACCCACGTCGTGGCCTCACCGATCGCCAGACCGTGCCGGACGCACTCGTCCCGCACGATCCGCCCGCGCCACGACCACACCACGCGCCACCAGCGCAACTCCGGCTCCATGGGCGGCCTCCCTGACGCGAACCCCACCGCGGTTGTTCACGTTCGAAGGACGCGTTCGGTCCCGAGATGTTCCCTCGGAGACCTCTCAGCGCTGCGCGCCCCACTGTGGGGTCGGGCGGCCCTCCACGATGGCGCCGATGTCGGGGGCGTCGCCGGTGAAGCCGTCGGTGACGTTGGGGATCGCGATGCCCGCGTTCTTCGGGGTCGCATCGCCCGCGAGGGCCGGGGCCTCCGTCGTCGTCATCAGCGTCAGGTGGCTGGCGCCGAGCTCGATCGGCGTCGCGAACGGATTCGCGTCGCTCACGAGGTCGTGCTCGTGTCGCAGCGTCGAGTCGCCGAACACCGGCGCCGTCGCGGGCTGGCCCGCGCCCGCGATCGCCTCGGTGAGCGTGCCGTACGACGCGCCCGTGCTCGACCACCAGATCGAGCCGTCGGGGTACCAGGCGTTGTGCGTGAAGTCGATCGGATCGCAGCCGCCCGACTCCACCGCCATCAGCTGCCCGCCGCCCTCGTACACGAGCAGGTTGTTGCGATACGACCAGTTGCGCAGCTCTCCGTTGTTGAACTGCACCCAGCCCCAGCCGGTGGAGCCCTCCGTGCGCACGATCGTGTTGTTGTAGAACATGAACCCGCTGTTCGTGTTGTTGAGCTTGAACGGCCCGCGGAACGTGTTGATCACCACGTTGCGGAACGCGTAGAGCGGCCCGCCGTACAGCGGATCGAGCGACACGAACGTCGCCGAGTTGGTGATGTAGTTGTCGTAGAAGCCCAGGTTGCGCGTGGAGTAGTCGCCCTCGAACGCGTCGTCGCCCGTCATCGTGATGCGGTTGCGATAGAAGTACACCGCCGACGAGTGCACGCCCGACGTGACGGCGAAGCAGTCGCCGAAGCCGTTGAGCGTGTTCTCGAACACCGCGTTGCCCTCGCCGGGCACGCGGATGCCGTCGTCGTTCCACGTGAGGTTCGAGTCGAGGAACGCGGCCTCCCACTCGTTGTTGCCCGACAGCACGTTGTCGTAGACCAAGAGCGATCGCGTGGGCCCCCACGCGACGATGCCCATGTCGACGCCCGTGATGTCGAGCCCGCGGATCGTCACGGCCTCCTGCATCACGCCGTCCCAGAACGAGAAGCCCTGCGAGCTCGCGTCCGTGCCCGAGTCGACCCCGGCGCCCTGCATCGTGAAGTTCTCGAACACGACGTGCGACGCGCCCTGCAGCTGCACGATGTGCCCGCTCGGATCGTCGAGGATCACCCCCGTGCGCGACACCCCGCGGATGTAGATGAGCGCGTCCTCGGTGCCGGCCACGTTCAGGAACAGCTCGTCGACGTCGTACGTGCCCTCGGCGAGCTCGAGCACGTCGCCGGGCGCGAGCGAGTCGAAGATCGATTGCAAGTCGTCGCCGGGCGAGGCGTTCACCGTCGCCGCCCCCGCGTCGGGCGGCAGCGCGCGCGTCGACACCTCGACGCCGAGGCTCTGCGGATCCTCGCCGGGCACCTCGAGCGTCAGCTCCACGACGTAGCCGGTGCCCGGTACGAGATCGAAGATCGTGCCCGCGAACGCATCGACGGGAGCGACCGGCGCCTCGCCATTGGTCCACTCCGGATGCACACGCAACAGCGGATGCGCCTCGGCCCACTCGCCGCCCGCGGCCTCGCGATAGCGCACCGTCACGCGCGCGTCGGCCGGGACGTCGCCCATCACCGGTGCATGGATCGCGATCTGCTCGGGCGTCGCGACTTCGAACATCACGTCGAGCCCGGGGATGTCGCCCCCGGTGTCGACGTCACCGCCGTCGCTGTCGTCGTCGGGATCGGTCGACGCATCATCGTCGTCGTCGCCCTGCGTCGCGCTCGCGTCGGCGCTCGACGGATCCGCGCTCGGCGACCCGTCGTCGTCGTCGCCCGCCGTCATGCCCGACGTCCCGCCGTCGTCGTCGCTCGATCCTCCGCCCCCACCGCACGCGGTCAGGACCGCCAGCAGTGCACTCCATACGCCTCGCCGGAACATGCAGCGCGAGGGAGCAAGCCCCGCGCCGGGCCCGATCCCAGCGGCTTCGCGCCCGGCCGCGCGCGAGCGGGGGCGCGAAGCCGCGGGCGCGGCAGGGTCGACCCTACCGTCAGCACGGCGCGCAGGCGCACGACGTGCCGCAGTCGAGCTCCGGCTCCGTGAAGATGTCGCACGTCGCGGTGCAGCTCTGCAGGCCGCACGCGACCGTCGTGCCGTCGCACGCATCGATGCCGTCGCAGTCGATCTCGCACACGCCCTCGGAGCACGTGAAGCTCGTGTCGACGCAGCCCGCGTCGCCGCACAGCAGGCGGCACGGCCAGCCCATCGGACACACGAGGTCGAGCGCGTTGCACGGTCCGCCGTCGATGATGTTGCCCGGGCAATCGAAGATGCAGACGCCGTCCTCGCACGACGAGCACTCCGGTGGGCACGCGCCCTCGCCGTCGTCCGCCTCGCCGCACATGGGTCCGAGGCACTCGGCCTCGTCGTAGGCGCACGACGCATCGCACGACAGCACGCCACCGCCGAGCCACCCGAAATCCGCACACGTGCCGCCGCCGAGATCGGCGCCATCGCATGCCTCGGCGCCGTCCACGACGTCGTTGCCGCAGTTCGTGCACGCGCTCGTGTCGAGCGTGCAGTCGTCCGCGCAGGCGATCGTGCCGCCGCCGAAGCCCTCGTCCTCGCACGAGGTGTCGTCCGCGTCGCCGTCGCAGTCCTCGCCGGGATCGACCATGCCGTTGCCACACGGATCGCCCGCCGACGGATCGGAATCCTCCGAGGACTCGTCGTCGTCGTCCGACGGATCGTCGCCTGCCGACGGATCGCTGCTCGTCGACGATTCACCGACGGACGGATCGTCGCCCGCCGACGGCTCGTCGTCCGCCGACGGATCGTCGCTCGTCGAATCGTCGGCCGCCGACGGATCCCCGGTGGGCGATCCCGTGTCGTCCACCGGTCCGTCGTCGTCGTCGTCCGCCGACGATCCGGTCGAGCCCACGCCGACCGAGTCGAACGCGTCCTCGATCGGCTCGGTCGACACGCTGCACCCGAACACCCCCAGCACCGCGCCCACGATCGCTCGCTGCATGCCCGCCCCCGTTCGAGCGTTGGCCGCGGACCCCGCCGATCGTGCCGCGACGCCGGCGTGCTAGGGTCTCCCCGTGCCGGACGAGCCGCGCGATCCCGCGAACCCGAGGCAGCGCGCGCCATGGTTCCGGTACACCGACGCGGCCTCCGTCGGCATCGAGATGGTCGTCGCCATCACCCTGTGCGCGCTCGGTGCGCTGTGGCTCGAACGTAACGTGACTCACTGGTCCCCGTGGACCTCCATCCTCGGGATCCTCGTGGGCATCGGTGCCGCGTCGAAGGCGGTCCTGCGCGCCGCGAAGATGGGCCGCTCACCGCCGCCCCGCGCCCCCGCAAAAGCAGCGCGATCCACCGCCACGCGCGACCGTCCCGGCGATCCGCCGGCCGGCGAGGATCGTCACGGCGATTCCGGTTGAGCCGCGCGTGCAGCTGCGGCACACCACCGGCGAGTGAGCGACGACGCCACGGCACGACTGGTCCGACGCATCGCGTGGTGGACCGTCGTGCTCGCCGGCATCTGGGCCGCGATCGTCTACGCGATCTCCGGCTGGCCGATGGCACTCGGCGTCGCGGCCGGGGCGCTCGTCGGGCTCGCGAACGTCTGGCTCATCTCGTCGACGATGACGAACCTCCTGCGCAACGCGAACGCGTTGCGGGACCCGGGACGCAAGCGGTGGGCCGTGCTCGGCCCGCTCGTCGCGAAGTGGCCGGTGGTCCTCCTTGCGCTCTTCGGCGTCCTTTGGTATTTGCCCGCGCGTCCGGAGGGGGTGGCCCTCGGGGTCGCGATCTCGCTGGCAGCCGCGTCCATCGCTGCGATCCAGCAAGGCAAACCCTCGGCGCCTCCATCCTGAGCAGCCGACTCCTCCATGGGCGACCACGACACCTGGTACACGCTGCTGCCTGCCTGGCACGAGCTCGAGCACATGTTCGAGGAGGGGCTGCGCCGTGACTGGCGCGCGCTGATGTTCCAGGACACGGGCTTCACGCTCGTCCACGTCGCGTCCGCGATCATCGCGATCATCCTGATCCTCGCGGCCACCGTCGCGTGGCGTGCGAGCCTGCGCGACTCGTCGGGTGGCATCGTGCCGCCCCGTCGCTTCGGCCTCGCGGCGATGATGGATGGCTTCGTGGGCGCGGTCTACAAGCTCGCGGCCGACGCGATGGGGCCCAAGGACGCGAAGAAGTACCTGCCGTTCGTCGGCACGTTCGCGCTGTTCATCTTCTGCAGCAACATCCAGGGCCTCGTGCCCGGGTTCCTGCCCGCCACGGACACGCTGAAGACGAACCTCTTCCTCGCGCTGCTCGTGTTCGTCGTCTACAACATCGCGGGCATCTGGCGGAACGGGCTGCACTACCTCGCGCACTTCGTGGGGCCCAAGATCGGCGGGTTCCCGTGGCTCTTCTTCCTCTTCATCCCGATCGAGGTGTCCAGCCATCTCGCGCGTCCGCTGTCGCTGTCGCTGCGGCTGATGGGCAACATCCTCGCCGATCACAAGGTCGTGCTCGCGATCAGCTCGCTCATCGCACTGCTCGCGCCGGTGCCGTTCTTGCTCCTCGGAGTCATGGTCGCCATCGTGCAGACCCTGATCTTCACGCTGCTCTCCATCATCTACATCGCGCTCGCCATCGAGCACGCCGAGGAACACTAGATCCTCGCCCCGAAAGACTCCCGCCATGAAGACCAACATCGCCAAGGCCGCTGCGTTCGTGACCGCGTTCCTCCTGCCCGCCATCGCGGCGGCTGCCCCGGCTGCCGCCGGCGCCGCTCAGCAGAGCGGCCCCCAAGACGGCATGTACGCGCTCGCGATGGGCTTCGGCATGGGCCTCGCCGCGCTCGGTTGCGGCATCGGCCAGGGCCGCGCCGCGGGTGCCGCGCTGGACGGCATCTGCCGCAACCCCAACGCGTACGACAAGGCGTTCACGCCGATGCTCCTCGGCCTCGCCTTCATCGAGTCGTTGGTCATCTTCACGTTCGTCATCGCGTTCATGCTCTACGGCAAGTTCGGGTTTTAGTCCTTTTCCGTAGGACGCCGGCGCGGTGAGGGGCTACGCTTCTTCGCCGTGTCGCCGTCGCGCGCCCTGCTCGCCGCGATCGCCCTCGTCACACTGACGGGCGCCGCGAGCTGTCGGAATCGCGTCGGCGTCTCGCCCAACGACAAGACGTTCGTCGGGCAGGGCGGCAAGAAGCTGAAGATCGTGCGCGCGAAGGTCGACAAGGGCGACCCCGCGCCGGTCCTGGACATCCTCGAGCGCGAGCTGAACACCAACCTCGCGCAGCTCTCCACCGAGAGCCTCGAGGCCAAGGCGTACTTCCTCGCGTACGACATCGTCGCCACCGAGGAGCTGTGGATCGCGGCCGAGGAGGGCGCGCTCGTGCGCGACGAGCTCGACAGCGATCGCACCATCGACGTCGACGTGCGCGTCGGCTCGCGCGAGCTCGACAACAGCCACAGCCGCGACGGCGACTATGGCCCGGGCAACGGCCTCGGATCCGGACTGCCCGTGAGCCTCGGCGACGAGGACCTGTCGCTCGCACAGAGCCTGTGGCTCGACACCGAGGAGCAGTACCACTCGGCCGTGTCCGCACTGCGCGAGGTCGAGAGCGACGAGCAGCTGCGCAGCGACGAGAAGGAGGGGAAGAAGAAGGACCCCGACTTCTCGACGGAGAAGCCCACCACGTTGGTGCAGCCCGAAGTCGATCTCGACTTCGCGGCCGTCGCCGATCGGATGCGTCCGCTCGTGCGCGAGGCGTCGCAGCGGCTCGCCTCCGATCCGCGCGTGCTCGGCAGCAGCGTGAATCTCACCGCCACGGTCGAGAACCACTACTTCGTGAACTCCGAGGGCACGCGCGTGCAGAGCGGTCGCGTACGCCTGCGGATCCTGCTCGATGCGCGGGCGCAGGCCGAGGACGGCATGCGGCTCGAGCTCGCGGAGACGTTCGAGGCCCACGAGCCCGATCAGCTGCCCGATCGCGACAAGCTCCTCGCGGCGGCGGACAAGCTGCGCAAGGACTTGCTCGCGCTGCACGCCGCGCCCATCGCCGATCCGTACACGGGCCCCGCGGTGCTCGAAGGTCGGGCCGCCGGCGTCTTCTTCCACGAGATCTTCGGCCATCGCCTCGAGGGCCACCGCCAGAAGGACGACCTCGAGGGGCAGACGTTCACGGACAAGCTCGGCAAGCGCGTGCTGCCGTGGTTCCTCGACGTCGTCGACGATCCCACCATCAGCACGCTCGGCGGCGATCCGCTCTCGGGTCACTTCTTCGTCGACGACGAAGGCGTGACGGCGCGGCGCACCGTGCTCGTCGAGCGCGGCAAGCTGAAGACGTTCCTGCTCGGCCGCTCGCCGGTGCGCCCGTTCCTGCGCAGCAACGGCCACGGTCGCCGCGAGGCCGGCTTCCAGGTCGTCGCGCGCCAGGGCAATCTCATCGTCAGCTCGCGCAAGTCGCTGTCGCGCCGGCAGCTGCGGCAGGCGCTGCTGGAAGAGGTCGAGCGTCAGGACAAGCCGTACGGGCTCTGGTTCACCGACATCTCGGGCGGCTACACGATCACCGATCGCAGCGGCCCGCAGGCCTTCAAGGTGGAGCCCTTGCTCGTCTATCGCGTGTATCCCGACGGCCGCCCCGACGAGCTCGTGCGCGGCGTCGAGATCGTGGGCACGCCGCTGCAGGCGTTCGAGACGATCATCGCCACCGACGATCGACCCGGCATCTTCAACGGCATGTGCGGAGCCGAGTCCGGCTGGGTGCCGGTG
Organism: uncultured Nannocystaceae bacterium; assembly: GCA_964468635.1. Lineage (GTDB taxonomy): Bacteria > Myxococcota_A > Polyangia > Nannocystales > Nannocystaceae > Xiheibacterium. Next base: position 18,488 of record CAYXVR010000063.1, on the reverse strand, counting down.
TCCGCGGTGAGCCCGTCGCTCTTGTTGCGCGGCCTCGAGATCGAGCGGGCCGTACACGATCGCGACAAGCCGCCGCTGTTGCCCCCGCCGAAGACGCCGGGAGGCAAGCCGTGATCCAGATGGCGCGGCGCTCGCTGCTCGCGGCAGCGCTGGTGCTCGCGCTGCCGATGCACGGCGACGCGGCGCCGGCGAAGCCCGCCGAGGCCAAACCAGTCGATGCGGAGAAGACGCCCGCGCCCGCGACGACGCCCGTCGCGCCCGAGAACCTCGGCCCCGAGCTGCAGGCGCTGGAGGCCGAGCTCGCGCGCGGGCTCGCCGGCCTGCCGCTGCCCGGCACGCCGGAGCCGTATCGCGCCGAGGTCCGGCTCGTGCGCGCCGAGCTGCTCAGCCTCGACGGATCGTACGGCGGCGTGATCACGAACGTGCTCGATCGCCAGGCCGCCGGCGCGGTCGAGGTGCGCGTCGGATCGTTCGCGCGCGACAACACGAACTACTTCGGTGGCGACAGCGGCATCGAGCAGCTCGACGTCGCGCTCGAGCCGTCGCCGAGCCACGCGAGCCGCAAGCTGTGGCTGGCACTCGACGACGCGTTCCGCGGCGCGAGCAAGGCGTGGTCGCAGAAGCAGGTCACGCTCAAGCGGCTCGCGGGCGCCGAGCAGCCGCCGGATTTCACCGCGCCACCGCAGCCCATCAAGCGGCTCGCCGAGCCCACCGCCGTGCGCATCGATCGCGAGGGGCTCGCGGCGATGGTGGCGTCTCTGTCCGCGCGCTTCGCCGATCACCCGCGCATCGACAACGGCGACGTGCACGTGCAGATCCTGCGCACGCACGAGACGGTGTTGAACAGCGAGGGCATCGTGCTGCAGTGGGCGCGCGATCGGGCCGTGCTCGCCGTCGTCGCGGACACGCGCGCCGCCGACGGCATGCATCTCGACTACGGCGTGGCGCTGCACTTCCAGGGCGTGCCCAAGGCGGACGATGCCCTGCTGGCGGCGGGCGAGAAGCTCGTCGATCGCGCGCTCGAGGAGCTCGACGAGCTCGCGCTGGCGCCGATGATCGAGGAGGACTACGACGGTCCGATCCTCTTCGTCGGCGACGCCTCGGCGCAGCTGCTCGCCGCCACGGTCGCGACCGAGGCCGTCGGCACGCCCGCGCCGCTCGGCGAGACGGGCCGCATGCTCGACCTCGAGCCGGCCTGGCTGCCGCGCCTGCGCAAGCAGGTGATGCCGGCGTGGATCGATCTCGTCGATGATCCGACCGCGAACGGCTTCGGCGCGTTCGACCTGGATGCGGAGGGCGTGCGTCCGGGGCGGCTCGTGCTCGTGAAGGAGGGCCGACTCGACGCGCTGCTCATGACGCGCGTGCCCAACGCCCATGTGTCGGGCAGCAACGGGCGCGCGCGCATGAGCCCCGCGCTCGAGTCGGCCGCGACGATCAGCAACTTGGCGCTCGTCAGCCGCCGCAAGGGCGTGAGCCGCTCCGCACTGGAGCGCGACCTCCTCAATCGCGCGCAGGAAGACGGCTACGACTTCGCGTACGTCATCGAGATGCTGCGCGACGGCACCGTGCTCGGTCCGGTGCCGCGCGAGAGCGCGGCGGCCTACGCCGGGACGGGCAACGTGAACCTCCCGCTGCCCGCCCGCATCATCCGCGTCGAGCCGTCGGGCAAGCGCACGCTCGTGCGCGGCGCCGTGTTGGCGCCCGCATCGATGCGGGTGCTCCGCCGGATCCGCGCCGTGGGCCACGATCCGCATGCGGTGCCGATGCGGATCCCGGTCGGCGCGTACGGAGGATTCGGCGCGGAAGTGGGCATCGACGGCGTGCTCACACAGACGGTCGACGTGCAGGTGACGACGCCCGACCTGCTCGTCGACGGTCTCGAGCTGCTCGTCGAGCGCGGAGAGCACGAGCGCCTGTCCACGCTGCAGCACCCGCTGCGCCGCAAGGACAAGGTTCCCGCACGCGTGCGCAAGTAGCCACCTGGCGTGGCCGAATGATCGACGTTACGTCGCGATCGTGGCGATCCTCCACCTCGTGCCGCGCCCCCGTCCCGATGAGCCCAGCGCGCTCGCGCGCGCGCTCGCCGATGCGCCGTGGACCGGCCCGGATACGGACGCCGGACGGGTGATCGAGCTGTTCGAGCCGACACCGACGGCGACCGTCGTCGACCTCTCGCTCGCGGATCGCGACGTGCCGGAGATCGTCGCGCTGCTCCACCAGTGCACCGAGGTGCACGTGCACGGCGTGCATCCTCGGATCGCCGTGAACTGTCTGCCCGAGGTGCGGCCCGCGGTGCTCACGAGCGTCGCGCTCGTCGTGCACGGTCCGATCGCACCGCTCGTGCGCGCGTTGCCGCGGGAGTCGAAGTGGCCCGGTCCCGTGCGCGCCGATGCGCTCGCGGCGGTGGTGCTCGGCGACGACGCCGAGGACGCGCCGCTGCGCGCGGCGATCGATCCCACCGATGCGGTGCTCTTGCCGCGCGCGTGCGGTGCCGTGCCGCTCGAGCTCGACGACGGCTCCACGCTCGCCGTCGTGGGTCTGGTCGCCGAGCTGCCCGAGGCGGTGCGGATCCCGTTGCGCTTCGCGATCGAGGCGCTCAACCGCCCGAGCTTCCGCGTGGAGGTGTGCGACGAGGCGACGGTGCCCGTCGACGAACGACTCGCGCGTCGACGCGCGCTGCAGGCCGTCGTGCTGCCGGATCAGCCGGGACCGGGCTGGTCACGCGAGATGCTCGAGAGCGTCGCGCAGGGCCTGCCGATCATCGTGCTCGGCGAGTCGCGCCCCGACGCGCCGCCCGGTGTCCTCTTCGCGGGCCCGCGCGCCGACCACGATCGCTGCGTGGCCTGCATGCGCGCGTGGATCTCCACGTGGGCGCACGGCCACGCCGTACCCGTGAACGCCGGCGCCCGCGCAGCGTGGTTGAAGCACCAGCGCTGAGCGGGCGACGGAGCGGCTACAGCTTTTCGAGCGCGAACTTCACGCCTTCGATGATCGTGTACTGGTCGGGCTTCTGGACCTTCGAGTCCGAGGGCGGCGTGGCCAGGCCCTCGGAGTGCCAGCGCACGATGCCGCGCTCGTCGAGCATGACGATGGCCGGGCTCTGGCCCAGGTTCTCCATCACCGTGTACGCGTTCTCCATGCCCACCTCGCGAGCCTCGTTGAACTCGGTCTTGTTGGGCCGGCGGTAGAACGGGATCATCGGTAGCTTCTGGTTGTTCTCCTGGACGGACCACTTGTCGGCCCACGCGCGCAGATCGCTGTCGTTCATGGGCTGCTTGCGCGTCGTCGGGAAGCTGACGTGCGCGAACATGATCTCGACGTTCTTCGCCTTGAGGTCGTTCTGCGCCTTCTGCAGCACCTGCATGAACGCGACCGCGTTGGCCTCCTCGACGCGATCACCCCAGTCCCAGTACACGATGAGTCGCTTCGTGCCGTAGAGCTGGCGGCCGTCGAGGATGCCGCCGTTGATGCTGACGAGCTGCACCATCGGGCTCGCGTGCGCGAACATGCGGCGGCGCGCCCAGTCGGGCGCCTGGTTGAGCTCCTCGGCGGACACCGTCCAGAACGGCGGCACGTCCTTGAGCGGCGGCAGGTTCTGCTTCGGCTGCGCCGTGACCTCGACGGTGACGGGCGCCTGCGACCCGCGGGCCAGCAGCGAGAGCTTGTGCGGCTTGCCGTCGGCGATGTTGGCCGCGTCGAACTCCTCTGCCGCCTTCACGGTCTTGCCGTCGATCGACTGGATGAGATCGCCCTTCTGGATCTTGTCGCAGCCGACCTCGCACCCGAGGTTGTAGGAGATGTACACGCCGCCCGGCTTGAGGTCCTTCGGCTGCGGGATGTTGAATCCGGCGCCGGAGGACGAGCACGAGCCGAGGGTGAAGAGGCCGAGAAGGGCGAGCTTCGCGACGAGCTTGGTCATGGATCGCTCCCGGACAAAACGGCGAGGGCCGCCGTCGGCGCGGACTCTAGAACGGGCCCCGCAGCCCGTCAACGCGCCTGCCACCGCCCGATGACACCGGACTGACGAGACGAGACGACGCGGTCGACCGGTCGCGAGACGGCGCACCAGGAGGCGCGAAGCGCCGGAAGGGATGGGGGCCCCGACGGGGCTGTGCCCCGGCGGGGGAAGGGAAGCGGAGCTTCCCTTCCAAAGCGTGTCTCAGATCCTCGCGCGCAGCGCGAATCCAAATGTCCAGAAGTGGGGCATCTGCTTGCGCAGGTCGACCTGCTGCATCTTCGCCGCGCTCTGCAGCACCCGCATCGGCAACGTGAACCGCTGCGTGGGGTGGTCCACCGTCGACAGACCGTACCAGGACCAGAGGTAGTCGAACTGGATGCCGACCGCGAGGTTCTCGAGCACGTGCACGCCGAACCCCGCCTGGATCGGCACCGTCAGCCCGTGGAAGTCGAGCCGCACGTCGCCGCCGAGCGTGTCGTACTTCGCGCGGAACAGGCTGTACTGCGCGCCGGTGCCGACGTAGCCGATGAAGCGACCGCGCGGGACGAAGTGCAGCCGCACGACCGGTCCGAACTGCGCGGTGCGGAGCTTCGCGTCGGTCACCGCGAGCGTGGAGAGGTCGATCCCCAGCGCCTGACCGCCGAGCAGGTTCAGCGCTTGCTGCAACGCGACCGGGTCGAGGCCGTACAGCGTGAGCGCGTTCGTGCCTTCGGCGACGCGCGGCGTCATCGTGCCCCATCCGCCCCCGACGCCGAGGTCGACCCAGCCCTTGACGTTGCCGCCGAGGAAGCCGTCGAGGCGCACGCCGGGCCGCGCATCGTGGCTGCCCGAGCCGCACAACGCCCGCACGCAGCCGAGCGTGCCGACGCGCGCATCGATGACGAACCCGTTGTGGCGGAAGTCCTTCGGTGCGCGCTTCGACGTCTTGCGCACGATCGGCTCGCCCGTGCCCGACGCACGCGGTGCGGGTGCGGGCGCGGCCGCGGAAGGTGGGGTCGCCGCGGCCGGCGGTGGCACCGCCTCGGCGGGCGTGGTCGGCGTCGGCTGCGGCGGCTCGATCGTCGCGGGCGCGGGCGCGGGCGTCGGCGTGTCGATCGGCGCGACCATGCCGCGCGGTCGCTGCACGGGCACGTCCGAATCGGCGGCCATCGCCTCGCCCGCGAACAGCCACGCGGCGACGAGCCCGACGCATGCGGCCGCGGGCCTGCGGGCCTTGGACCTCGGACTACGCGGTCGCTCGGGATCGCTCATCGGTCGACTGCGCTCTCGGTGCCAGCAATGGGATTCTCCGCAGCGGCCTCGCGATGACACCTGGACCGCGCAACGGCGAGGGCGGTGGCGACCGAAACGGGCATTCCAATCCAGCCATGGTGGCAAGCGAGCCACTCCGTGATCCCGACTCGGGCCACCAAGTCCGACCGGGGACGGCGACCCCGCGCGGATCGTTCTCATACGCGTTCATTAGTAATCCACTTCACGTTCCTCTGCGCGAGGTCGCGCAGGATGCCGGCCATTCGACGCGGCCCCCGAGTTCGGGCAATTCCTGAAAGGGTGTCCCCTTCGATGCTTGGTTTGACCCGACGCGTGGTGCTGACGACGGCGGTGATGTGGCTCGCCGCGTGCCCCGGTGATCCGACCGAAGCGAGCACGCTCAGTGCGGACGGCAGCGGGGAGACGTCGGCGACGCTCGACGACGGACCGACCACGCTCACCGCCGACGACGACGGCAGCGTGACCGTATCGGACACGTCCGCCGACGGCAGCGACACCGATCCCAGCGACACCATGCCCGATGCCGAGTGCGGCAACGGAGTCGTCGAGCCGCCCGAGGAATGCGACATCGGCCCGGACAACACGATGGGCGCGACGTGCACCTTCGACTGCACGACCAACGAGTGCGGCGATGGCTACGTCGGCTACATGGAGTCGTGCGATCCACCGGGTGACGGCTGCGCGGGCAACTGCATCGTGTCCACGTGCGGCGACGGTGTGCTCGACGAGGGCGAGGACTGCGACTGGGTGATGACGCCGCCTCCCGCGTGTCCGATGAACTGCATGCTCGGATGCGGCGACGGACGCATCGATCCCGGCGAGGAGTGCGAGGGCGACAATCTCAACGGCAACGACTGCACGACGGTCGGCTTCTTCGGTGGCGTGCTGCAGTGCGACCAGAAGTGTCAGTTCGTCGAGACCGGCTGCACCAACTGCGGCGACGGCACCACGCAGGCGGGCGAGGAATGCGACATGAGCGTCGGCGCCTACGACTGCGTCGCCGCGGGCTTCCTCGACGGCGTCGTCACGTGCACCGCCGGGTGCCTCTACGACACGTCGCAGTGCGTGAACTACTTGTGCGGCAACAACATGATCGAGTTGCCGGAGCCGTGCGACGGCACCGCGCTCGGCGGGCACACGTGCGCCAGCGAGGGCTTCGCACCGACGGGCGGCATCGCTTGCACGAACTGCGAGCTCGACACGTCCGCGTGCCTGCTGTGCGGCAACGGGGAAGTCGACGACGACGCGGAAGAGTGCGACCTCGACGACCTGCCGATCACGATGTGCTCCGCGCTGGGCGGCGCGATGTGGGACGACGGCGAGCTGACGTGCAGCTCGAGCTGCGAGTACAACGACAGCGACTGCTGCTCCGACGACGTCTTCGACCCGTGCGAGGACGAGAGCGACTGTTGCGGCACGCTCGAGTGCGACAACCAGGACGACGAATGCTGTCTGCCGGCCGACGCGCCGTGCGGCGGCAACGACAGCGCGTGTTGCTCCAACGATTGCCACAACGGCAACAACACGTGCGTGGGCGGCGACGCGCCCTGATCGCTCACAGCGGCGCCAGCTCGAGGATCGGCGTGCCCGCGTCGACGTCGTCTTCGTCGTTCACGAGCACCGCCACCACGCGTGCGCGCGTGGGCAGTCCCGCGCCGCCGTAGGTCAGACGGTTGAAGGTCTTCATCACCTCGAGCAGCGCGATCGTCTGGCCGGTCGCGATCTCGCTGCCGGGCTCGACGAACGGCGGCTTGTCCGGCCCCGAGCGCGCGTAGTAGCGGCCCGACAGCGGTGAGCGGAAGACGAGCTTGCCGTCGGTGGACGCCGCCGCGCCGCGCGTCGTGCCGCCCGCGGTGCGCGTGGTGGTCGCGTGCGCGACGAGGCGGACGAGCACGTCGCCGTGGCCGACGGGGCGCTCGCCCAGGCGGGCCGTGTCGCCCGCGACGATGCCCTCGACGTCCTGCGGCGCGTGCAGCTCGTGCAACCGACCCAGCACCTCGAGCACGCCGATGCGGCCGCCCGGTGCGATCGGATCGTCGGGCGCGGGTGCTTCGCGGAACGAGCCCGGCATCGGTGCGAGCAGCTCGACGCCGTCGGCGGTGGCGCGCGACTTCACGACGATCTCGTGTCTGTGGATGCGACCGTCCATGTCAACGCAGCCCTTCGGCGAGGATCGCGAGGTCGTGCATGCTCCAGATGCGGCTGTTCTTGATCCGACGGTGGCCGATCGCCTGGTAGCTCGACTCCACGAGCACCTCGAGCCACGGCCGCAGCTCGGCGAGCCCGATGATCTCGTCGGTGTCCATCTGGCGCGCGGACACGTACGGGTCCATGTCCGCCTCGATGCGCTGCTCGACGGCTCGCATGCCGTCCTCGAGCTTCCGGCGCTCTTCGTCGTCCTTCGCGACGATGCGGAAGTCGTCGTCGAGCTTCGTGTTGTAGGCGGCGATCGCGAGCGTGCGGCCCTCCATCACGGACAGGCGCGAGATGGTGGTGGAGAGCTGCACCACGGGATCGTACGGGAGGCCCGCCATCGCGTAGTAGCCCGCGCCGCTCGCCTTGCGCAGGAGCACGGTGAACATCGGCGTGGTGTTCGTGCTGTTCGTGTAGATGAGGTTGCTGCCATACGCGAGCAGGCCCTGGCGCTCGGCCTCGTGGCCGATGTCGAAGCCGGAGATGTCCTGCAGCCACACGAGCGGGATGCCGTCGTCGTTGCACGCGCGCGAGAACGCGGAGATCTTCGCAATGCCCGCGCGGTAGAGGATCGCGGACGGTCGGCGCGCGCCGGGGTGCGCGGGGTCGCCCACGAGGCCCTGGCGGTTCACCACGAAGCCGGTCCACAGGCCGGAGATCCGACCGACGCCGCAGATCATCTCCTCGCCCACCGACGGCATCACCTCCCAGAAGAGCGAGCTGTCGCACAGCCGCGCGAGCAGCTCGGTCGCGTCGTAGGCCTCGCGGTGATCGACCGGCACGATGCCGGGCAGCTCGTGGGCGCCGTGCGTGGGCGCGATGGGGCCGGTGTCGCCGCGGTAATAGTCGGCGGCGGAGCTCGGCAGTCGCGCGACCTCGCTGCGCAGCGCTGCGATGAGCGTGGTGTCGTCGGGCACGCGCACGTCGGCACATCGGCTCGCGTGCACGTGCACCTCGGGGCCGCCGATGTCGAGGCTCGTCGTCTTCTGGCTCTTCGCGCCCTTGATGAGCGCGGCGCCGGCGATCACCATGTACGCCTGCTCGGTCATGTAGACGCGATCGGAGATGATCGGCATGTAGCCGCCGCCCGCGATGCAGTCGCCGAACACGCCGGCGAGCTGCGGCACGCCGGCGGCCGACAGGAGCGAGTTCATCTTGAAGATGTGGCCCGCACCGGTCGCGCCGGGGAAGCTCTTGGATTGCTCGGGCAGGTACAGGCCGCTGCAGTCGACCAGGTAGATCGTGGGGAGGCGCAGGCGCAGCGCCATGGTCTGGGCGCGCTCGATCTTCTCGGGCGTCTTCGGCCACCACGATCCCGACGCGACGGTGTTGTCGTTCGCGATCACCATGCACCACCGGCCGTGCACGCGCGCGAAGCTCGTGAGCACGCCGGCACCGGGGCTCTTCAGGTCCTTGCCGAAGGTCTGGCCGTAGTTGACGAAGGTGCCGACGTCGAAGGTCTGCGTGCCGGGGTCGGCCAGCCGCTCGAGACGCTCGCGCGCGGTGAGCTTGCCCTTCGCGTGCACGCGCGCGACGTACTCGTCGCCCCAGCCGAGTGCGACTTCGTGTCGTCGATCGCGGAGCGTCTGCTCGCGCTGCGCATGCGCGTCGAGGTGGGCGGCGAACGTGGCGTCGTCGCAGAACGACCGGCGCGCGTGGCCGATGGGGACGAGCGGGACGTGGACCATGTCTAGGCGCTCTCCTTCGGGGGCCAGCCGGGGATCGTGCGGGTGTCGTAGCGGTGCTGCCGGAAGTCGTCGCTCGCGAGGATCGTCTTGTGCATCGCGACCGTGGTGGGCACGCCTTCGCAGACGAGCTCGCCGAGCGCGGCGATCATCTTGGCGATCGCGTCGTCGCGATCCGTGCCGTGGGTGATCACCTTGCACAGCAGGCTGTCGTAGTGCGGCGGCACCTCGTAGCCCTCGACGACGTGGGTGTCGACGCGGATGCCGGGGCCGCTGGGCGTGCGCCACTTCGTGATCTTGCCCGGCGCGGGGCGGAAGCCGGCGCTCGGATCCTCCGCGTTGATGCGGCACTCGATCGCGTGGCCGGTGAGCTGCACGTCCTCTTGGCGGAACGACAGGCGATGACCGGCGGCGACGCGCAGCTGTTCGTGCACGAGGTCGATGCCGCTGCGCATCTCGCTGACGCAGTGCTCGACCTGCAGGCGCGTGTTCATCTCCATGAAGCGCAGCGTGCCGGGCGGGCCGTCGCCGAGGTCGAGCAGGAACTCCATCGTGCCGGCCGAGGCGTAGCCGATGCTGGCCGCTGCTTCGGCGGCGGCGGCGAGCGTCCGTGCGCGCACGTCGGGGTCGAGTACCGGCGACGGTGATTCCTCGATCAGCTTCTGGTGATTGCGCTGCACCGTGCAGTCGCGCTCGCCGAGGTGACACACCGTGCCGTACTTGTCGCCGATCACCTGGATCTCCACGTGGCGACCGCCTTCGACGAGCTTCTCCATGTACATGCGGTCGTCGCCGAAGGCGGCGCGTGCCTCGGCCTGCGCGTCGGCGTACGCGGACGCGAGCTCGTCCGGCTTGCGGGCGATCCGCATGCCCCGGCCGCCGCCGCCGGACTCCGCCTTGAGCAGCACGGGATAGCCGGTCTCGTCGGCGACGCGCTTCGCCTCGTCGAGGTCGTGCAGCACGCCCTTGCTGCCGGCGATGAGGTTCAGGCCGGTGGAGCGCATCGCTGCCTTCGCGCTCGTTTTCTTGCCCATGCGCTGCATGACGTGCGCGGCGGGGCCGACGAACGTGACGCCGTGGGTCTCGCACAGCGCGGCGAGCACGGCGTTCTCCGAGAGGAAGCCCCAGCCGGGGTGCAGCGCGGTGCAGCGCGATTGCCTCGCGGCTTGGACCACGCGCGTGGCATCGAGATAGCTCTGCGTGGAGCGTGCGGGGCCCAGCACGACGGACTCCCGATGCTGCACCCACGGTGCGTCGCGATCGGCGTCGCTCACGCCGAACACCGGCGTGATGCCCAGCTCGTCGCACGCCCGCGCCACGCGTACCGCCACCTCGCCGCGGTTCGCGACGAACAACCTGCGGAACAGGGGGGGCGAGGGCTGCCTCATCGCGCGCGAACGTATCACGAGGTGGGTTGTCTCCGATCCAGCCAAACCGGGGTACCCGACCGTATTGCCTCGGCGATCTCGTCACCCAGAGAGACACGCGCCGGAGGCGGCGGGCGGGGTGCGGCAGTCGATCGCGATCGTGCGTCGCTGAGCTGGTCAGCGAGCGCGTACGCCCGGGAGCCACTGCGAGGCTTCTTCGAAGGTCTCGGACGTCTTGCCGGCTTGCAGCCAGCGGGTGCGGGCCGTTTCCATCAAGGCGCCTGCGCGGGCGGGGTCGGTCGCGCGTAGCGTGCGGGCGAGCATCATCTGCGTGCGGGCGATGTCGAGGGGATCGTGGGAGCCGTCGGCGAACAAAGTCAGTGCGCGCTCGAAGTGGGTGCGCGCGCGGTCGCGGCGGTCCGCGGCGAGCTCCGCTTCGCCCATCGCCTTCTCGAGCAGCGGCAGCGTCGGGTGGCGCGGGCCCATCTCGTCCTCGAGGATCGTGCGCGCGCGAGCGAGGCGCGCGAGCGCGTCGTCGTAACGGCCCATCTCCGACAAGGCGATGCCCTCGGTGCCGATCGCGACCGCCAGCCGCGGATGGTGGGGACCGAGCGTCGACTCGAGCAGCTCCACCGCCTCGCGGGCCGTCGCGAGCGCTTCCTCGTTCGCGCCTGCGTCGAGCAGCGTGTTCGCGAGATTGCCGAGCACCGCCGCGACATTCGGATGGCGAGCGCCGTGCGTTGCCGCGAAGATCCGCTGCGCGCGACGGGCGGCAGCGACCGATTCCTCCACCCGACCGAGGCGCTCGTACGTCGTCGAGATGTTCGCGCACGAGAGGCCCACCTGGGGATGATCGGGCCCGTACGCGCGCTCGCGCAGCTCGAGCGCGCGTACGTGCAACGCGAGCGCCTGCTCGTGGCGACCCGCCTGATCCTCGAGCAACCCCTCGTGCTCGAGCACGTCCGCGATGTACGGGTGCTCCGGGCCGAGGCGCGCCGCGAAGATCGCTCGTGCGGCATCGTACTGCTCGCGCGCGAGCTCGACGTCGCCTCGATCGAGCAGCATGATCGCGAGCGTCGTGTGGGCGCGCGCCCGCGCGAGATGCCCGTCCGGGAAGTGACGCTCCGCGAGCGCGAGCGCCCGCTGTGCCGCCTCCACCGCCTCGTGCGCCCGGCCCTCGTAACGCAGCAGCTTCACGCGCTGGTGCAGGTGTTCGTAGCGCAGTGCATCCCCGAGCGCGTGGTGATCGAGCTTCGCGCTCGCCACGTCGAGCATGCGCTCCGCCCACTCCGGCTCCGCCGTGTCGAGCAATCCGCTCGCGAGCACGTGCAACGCCGCCACCGCGGTGGCCTCGTCGCCCGCACGCTCGGCCGCGGCCAACGCCTCGTGCAACACGCGACGCGCTTCGATCGCGCGGCCGGCCTGGGCATGCATGCGCCCCACGACGAGCAAGGCCTGCCCCACCACGATCGCACCGCCACCGCGCTCCGCGTCCTGGCGCGCGCCGTCGGCCACCGCGATCGCCTCGTCGTACTGCGCTGCTTCGCCGAGCGCGTACGCGCGATCGAGGCGCACGAGCAGCTCGCGATCCGCTCCCGTCGCGACTTGCGTCGGATCGGCGGCATCGCACGTGCCGAGCGCCGGCAAGGCATCCACCGCATCGATCGCGCGGACGATCACCTCGTCGTCCGCCTCGCGCACCAGCGCGATCACCTCGCCCGCTCGTGCGAGGTGGTGATCGAGACACGCCGCCGTGCGCTCCATCGCGGCTCGATCCGCGCGCACGAGCCCCGCCTCGCACACCTCCTCGCGCCGCGCCGACCAGCCCGCCACCCACGCGTCGAGCCCGTCGACCACCGCAGCCGCGGACGCGGGCGCGAACGATCGCGTCGACGCGGCGAAGCGCGCCTCGATCTCCGCGCGCAGCTGCGGATTCCACACGTCGACCGCCGCGCTCGCGACGTCGCGACAGCGCGCGTCGTCGCCGGTCCACACCGAGACCAGCGCCACCCCACCGATCCCGAGCGCCGTCACCGACGCGAACGCGAACAGCCGACGACGCCGCGGGACGGCGACGAGCGCATCGAGCAACGCGCCCATGTCGCGAAAGCGCTGCGACGGATCCGATTTCAAACCGCGCCCGAGCACGCGCGTGATCGCGGCGGGGACTCGTGCGCCTTCGGGCGTCGCGATCGCGCCGGCCGCCTTCGCCTCCGCGAGGGCGGCGACGTCTTTGCCGGGGAACGGCCGCGCGCCGAACAGCGCCTCCCACAGCGCCACGCAGTACGCGAATTGATCCGAGCGCGCGTCGGCGGGCTCGCCCCGGTGCTGCTCGGGTGCCATGTACGCCGGCGTGCCGATCACGCGCCCCGCGAGCGTGAGCGGATCGTCGGCATCGACCTCGTCCTGATCGAGCGACAGCGGCGACGCCCCGTCGATCCTCCGCTCGCGCCGCTCAGTCAGGAAATCGCGGGCGAGCCCGAAGTCGAGCACCCGCGCGCGCCCGTCTCGGCCGACGAGCACGTTGCTCGGCTTGAAGTCGCGATGCACGAGCCCGGCCCGGTGGGCGGCCTCGAGCCCCCGCCCCGCCGCGACGTAGACGTCGAGGATCTCGCGCCACGGCCGCCCGCGCTCACGCGTGGCCGCGCGCACCCACGCGCCGAGATCGTCGCCCTCGACGTACTCCATGACGAGAAAGATCCCTTCGGGCTCGATCCCGGCCGATACTTCGTCGAGGCTGTAGGTGCCGACATCGTGGACCGCGACGACATTCGGATGGGAGAGCTTCGCGATCGCCTGGGCCTCGCGCACGAGTCGCTCGCTGCGACGATCCCCGCTCGGGCGATCCTGCAGCAGCTTGATCGCCACCCGCCGATCGAGGCTGGGATCGTAGGCGGTGTACACGACGCCGAGCCCACCCGCGCCGATGCGCTCGATGAGCACGTAACGCGACAACACCACGGGCCGTGTCGGCTGCTCGAACAGCCCGCGTTTCACCCGCTGCAGGGCGGCCGCCTCGGCGAGATCGACCGGCGGGCGTGCCCGCGCGATCTCGTCGCCGAAGTCCGCGTCGTCATCGCGGACCACGTCGGCCTCGTCGCGCACCGTGGACGCGGAGTCCACGACGGTTCGCGCCGGATCGACACCGCTGTCGCTGCTCGACATCGCCTCCGCCATGATAGATCGCGGCCGACGGTGCAAGGCGCGGCCCGACGTGGTGCTCTCGCGTTCGCGCTCGCGATCGGCTGCAGCGAGCCGTCCGCCGGGACGGCAGAGGGCGAAGCCACCACGAACGGCGAGTGCAGCACGCTCGGTTGCGACGACGAGCTCCAGATCAGCCTCGTCGCGCTGGCCGGCGTGTTCGACGGCGGCGAGTACTCCGTCGCCACCGAGGTCGACGGCGTCACCGAGTCGTGCCGCTTCGCGCTGTCGGGCGAGGCCGACGCCTGCTTCGGCGATCCCCCGTGCGCGGTCGAGAACGACTGCGACGCGGAGTTCGGTTTCGCCGTGATGCCGCACTTCGTGCTGCTCCACGTACCCGGCGCCGGCGAGACGGTGCGGCTCGGTGTCGCACGCGACACGAGCACCCTCGTGGACGTCACCCTCGTGCCCGAGTACGACGATTACTGGCCCAACGGCAGTGATTGCCCGCCGATGTGCAAAGTCGCGTCGGCCTCCGTCGACGTCCCCTGACAAGTCGCGTATGACCAAGGAGCGCGTGGCGCAGACCGTCGGCGACAGCACGATCGGCGCGGACGTCGGGACCGAGCGCGAGGACACGCTCGACCGCGGCGCTCCTGCTCTGGCCGACGTCCGCGCGTTGCTCGGCACGGGCGACGTCGTCGCCGACCGTTATCGACTCGCCACTGTGCTCGGTGCCGGTGCGATGGGAATCGTGCTGGCCGCGCGCGACCTCGTGCTCGATCGCGACGTCGCGCTCAAGGTGCTGCGCCGCGAAGCGGTGAACCCCACGAGCGAGCTGCACGAGCGGCTGGTCCGCGAGGCGCGAGCGCTCGCCCAGGTCGCGCATCCCAACGTGATCTCGGTGTTCGACGTGGGCCGGATCTCCGGTCGCACGTACGTCGCGATGGAGCTCGTCAAGGGCGTCGACCTGCGCAAGTGGCTCGAGCGCGAGAAGGACCGCCGCGTTCGCGTCGACGCGATCATGCAGGCGGGGCGCGGGCTCGCGGCGGCTCACGCCGTCGGCGTCGTGCACCGCGACTTCAAGCCGGAGAACGTACTCGTCGGCGACGACGGGCGCGTGCGCGTGGCGGATTTCGGGCTCGCGCACTCGGTCCAGCACGACGACGCTTCCACGCTGCGCGACGGATCCATGGTGAAGGCGCACGCGCTGGTCGGCACGCCGATGTACATGGCGCCGGAGCAGTTCCTCGGCGGGACGGCCAGCACGCTCACGGATCAGTTCGGCTTCTTCGTCGCGCTGTTCGAGGTGCTGCACGACGCCCGCCCGTTCACCGGCAATACCGTGTTCGAGCTCGCCGCGAAGATGCTCGGCGACGATCCGATCGCGTCGCCCACGAGCGGCACGCTCGCGCGTAGGCTGACGCCCGTCCTGCGTCGTGGACTCGATCGCGTCGCCGCGAGACGGTTCCCCGACATGGACGCCGCACTCGCGGCGATCGAGGCCGCGATCCGACCACGACGCGCATGGCGGTGGTCCGCGCTCGCCGGCGTCGGTGGGGTCGCGATCGCGATCGCGGCGTGGCCCTCCGATCCGCCGGACGCTTGTGCGCGCCTGGCCGAGCGCCGCGCCCAGGTGTGGAACGACGGGGCCCGTGCGCGCCTGCGAGCGAGCTTCGCGGACGCGGGGGCGAGCTTCTCGGGCGCCGCGACGGACACCGTCGAGCGCGAGATCGATGCCTGGATGGAAAGCTGGGATCGCGAACGGACTCGGGCCTGCGAGAGCTCGGCGATCGACGCGCGTCACGATTGCCTCGGCGGCGCGCTCGCCCGCACCGCGGCGCTCGTCGATCGACTCGACGATGCTTCGGCGGCGGACGTGCGGCGTGCGGTGGCGGCCGTCGGCGAGCTCCCTCGGGCCGAGCGGTGTCGGGCCCCGTCCGCGAGCACGGGTGATCCCGCGCTGCACGAGCGCTTCGCCGCGCTCGAGGCCGCGCTCGAGCTCGCGCATCACGGCGAGGCCGCTCGCATCGCGCGCGAGCTGCTCGAGATCACCGCGGATGGTCGCGAGCCGATCGACGACGTCCATGCGCGCGTCGACCTCGGGCTCGCGCTCGACGGCGCGGAGGACTACGACGGCGCGCAGGCCGAGCTGTCCGCGGCGTTCTACGCCGCGGTCGCACTCGGCGACGAGAGGCACGCGAGCGAGGCCGCCAACCGACTCGCGCACGTCCACACCTTCGGGCTCGCCGATTTCGCCGAGGCGGAAACATGGGTGCGTCACGCCGAAGCGCACGCCCGCGACGACGAGTCGACGTTCGTGGCGTCGCTGTCCGCCGCCCATCTCGACTACGCCCGCGGCGAGTACGGCGAGGCCGCCTCCGCCTTCGAGCGATTGCTGGAATCGGAGGTGGCCACGCCGCTGCGCCGCGGCGCGCTGCACTACGACCTCGGCTTCACGCGCCACCTGCAGGGTCGGTGGGACGAGGCCGCCGCGCACCTCGAGCGCGCGGAGGTGCTGTTCGAAGGCGAGCTCGGCGCGACGCATCCCGAGGTCGGCGACGTGCTGTTGTCGCGCTCGCAGGTCGCGATGGCCACGGGGCAGCTCGCGCTCGCACGCGAGCTCGCCGAGCACGGGCTCGCGATCCTCGAGGCCGCGTACGGCACCGAGCACAGCCACGTCGCGAACGCACTGAGCCACCTCGCCGACACGATGCCGAGCAGCGCGGACGACGGCGAGGCACTCGCGCTGCTCGATCGCGCGGTCGCGATCGTCGAGCGCACGCGCGGACACGATCATCCGGCAGCCGCCGCGTTGCTCACCGACCTCGCGAATCGCCGGGCGGCGGCGGGTGATCACGAGCGCGCGCTGGTCGAGACCGAGCGCGCCATGCGGATCGCCGAGTCGGCGCTCGGCGAGCATCCGTTCTTCGCGAACAGCCTGCACAACTGGGCGCGCGAGCTCGAGGCCACCGGCCATCGCGACGAAGCGATCGCCGCGTGGACGCGCAGCATCGCGCTGCGCGAGCGCCTCCTCGCGCACGACGACCCCGGGCTCGTGCCGGCGCTCGTGGGGCTCGGCAAGGCGCTCGTCGCCGCCGGCCGCCGCGAGGAGGGCATCGCGGCGCTCGAGCGCGCGTGGACGATCTGCACGCGCCATGCGATCACCACGCATCTCGCGGGATCCGCGGCGTGGAATCTCGCGAAGGCCATCGACGTCACGGATCGCGAGCGCGCGCTCGAGCTCGCCCGCACGGCGCTGCAGCACGTGCGCGAAGACCCCCAGCTGCGCGCCGCGTTGCCGGCCGAGATCGAGCGATGGATCGCCGAGCGATCGAAGTGACGAAGCCACGCACCGACTGGGCCGCAGTGGTGAGGCTCGCCACGCGCATCGCTGCCGTCGGCTGGACGTTGCTGATGCTCTTCGTGTTCTGGTCGCCGTCGCTCGTGCGCGAGCCCGTGGTGTGGTGGGCGGACGAGGCCGTGCACTCCGGATCGTTCTTCGGCTTCGCGATCGCATGGAGCCTCGCCCGCGTGCGCGCGGCCACCGTGGCCGTCACCGGCGTCGCGCTCGCGATCACGACCGAGCTCGTGCAGCCGCTCCTGCCGTGGCCCCGCACCGCGCAGATCGGCGACGTGGTCGCGGATGCCTGCGGCATCGCGATCGGGCTCGTCGTCGTCGGCGGGCTCGCGCGGCTGCGCGCGCGTTGACGCAGCGAGCGCGACGCGCGCGAAGGCCTCTGCCGCCGGCTCGGCGCGCCCGGCTTGCATCGCCCGGCGAAGCCCGCTAGCTTCCCGGCTCCGACGCGTGGGCGAAGCCCCTCCGCGCCGCACAACTGAAGACGCCCTGGAACGGTGGCCGAGTGGCTGAAGGCACAGGTTTGCTAAACCTGCGAAGGGGCTTAAACCTCTTCCGAGGGTTCGAATCCCTCCCGTTCCGCTGCCCGATGCTCGAGAGCTCGCCATGATCGCAGAGCGCGAGCAGGGACCGCGCGACCTGTCGGGGCTCGATCGCGTGCGACTCGCCGGCAGCGAGCTCGCGCTCGCGTTCGCCGGGCTCGTGATCGGCGTGCTCGTGCTCGTGCTCGTGCGCAGTGCGGGCGGCGGGTTGTCGGAGTTCGTCGCGGGGCCGGCGATCACGGCGATCGCGGCCGGCTTCTACGCGTGGGCGAGCCGACGCACGATGCCGGTCGCAATTCCGTCGCCGCGCGTGCGACCGAGTGCACGCGGCATCGCGACCGTGACACTCGTGTGCATCGCGCTCGCGCTCGGCGGCAGCGTGGTGCTGGGTGAATTGCTCGAGCTCGTGGGCGTGCCGGTGCAGGAGCAGGCGCGCATCCTCGAGATCGTCCGGGGTTGGAAGAGCGGCGAGGATCGCAGCACGATCGTGGTGCTCGGCGTGTCGGCCGTGATCCTGGCTCCGATCGCAGAGGAGTGTCTGTTCCGCGCGCTCTTGTTCCGCCGCCTGATCGCGCATGTCGGACGCCCGTTCGCCTACGGTGCGAGCGCACTGGGCTTCGCGGCGATCCACGGCAACCCTGCGGGCTTCGTGGTGTACGTGTGGCTCGGCGTCGTGTTCGGCCTCGCCATGGATCGCACGGGCAAGGTGGCGTCGCCGATCGCGGTGCACGTCGCGAACAACGCCTTCGCGTTCGCGCTGCTGCTCTTCGGCGACGGCTGACCACGGCGGCCTGGACCCTTCGAAAAACCCCGCCAGGGCGCCCTGCGGGCCGACTTGCGGGCACCGAGCCCCTCTGCTAAGTTGCGCGCCGCCTCGTCGACGACGAGGCACCACGCATCCGTAGCTCAGCTGGATAGAGCGTCGGTCTACGGAACCGAAAGTCGGAGGTTCGAATCCTTCCGGATGCGCTG
>CAYXVR010000062.1:0-54695 GCA_964468635.1 uncultured Nannocystaceae bacterium | reverse complement strand
GCGCTACAGAGAATTCCGTCATGCATGCTGTCTCAAGCAACCTGACACAGAGGGGCGCTGGACTTGGTCGCGAGCGCGAGCCAAGACGGCAGTGGCATCTTCCCGGCGCAGCAACTGACCTGCCAACTGGGGCAGGACTGCCACCCCTTCTTCGACGAGGCTCTCGCACACGCCGTGCCGCGCCGGACGACGGCGGCAAGCTCGCCGACGGGCGAAGGCGAGGAATATCGCGTCGCGCTGGGCACCGCGAGTAAGATCGAGGTAGTGACGAACGTGGCCACGTACGCGTCGCGGCTCACGGGCAGTGTCGGCTACAGCTTCTGCACAGACGGGAGCGTCTCCGCGCCCTGCCCGTTCTACCTCGGCTCGTTCGATGCGCTCGCCTCGAACAGCTTCACTCCGCGCTTGCGATGTGAGGACAGCTCCATCGTTCAGGTTCCGATCACGAACCTACTGATCAAGCTGGCGCAGCCCGCGTTCGGCATCGCGAAGAGCGGCTCGGGTCAAACCACCAAGGGATTCCCGGCGGGCTCGTTGATCTTCGAGTCCTCGTTCGACGTCGGCAGCAAGCACTACCAGGTGCGGCGCTCGTCGAGGAGCAACGTGCAGCTAACCGCGGATGGCACGACGTTCCAAGCGAACAACATCACGATGACGGTAGACGTGCCGTGCAAATCGGGAAAGGTCGCAGTGACTGTTCGGATCACTGCACGTGATCCGGGGAACGGTTCGGCGATCGGCAAGCCACCGGTCGTGAGCATCAACACTCCCTCGAGCGTGACGTGCGGTGCCGCGACGACGCTCGCCGCAACCGCGACGGACCCGAACGGTGACCTCGACGATGTGCGTTGGTACGTCGACAACGTGCTCCTGTCGCCGACCACGACCACCATGGTGTTCACCCGTCAGCACACGCTGCGCGCCGTCGCACGAGACCTGCGGGGCGCGGCCACGACTGCAAAGAAGGTGGTGTCATGTCTCTGAAGTCAACACGAACCGTTCTAGCGCTCGCGCTCGCGTGTGCGGCATGCTCGGACCGTAGTAGTTCTCCTCCACCGCAAGCCGAGTGGGTGCTGGGCGTCTACTCCACGCTCGAGCCGAGTTCGCTCTCGACCGACAGTCTCACTCAGTTCCATTTCGAAGCCGAGTCCGTCGCGCGAATCGTGAACGTGGATCTATCGCCGCCGTTCACCGAGACGTCGCACTCCTGGGAGTCCCGTGACGAGCGCACGGTCGCGATCGTGGATCTCGAGGGGTATTCGGACGACCCTGAGATACTCGTCTTCAGATCCGAGGGTTGCGAACCGCTGACGTATCGGCACGTTCGTGAGGACGGGTACGAGGCCACGCCAGCCCCGCTCTACCGAGGCGAGGTCTGCGTTCGGATGGGGGATCCCGACGTCATCGGCGGTTCGTACGAGACGTACTGGTGCGATGAGCCACCAGAGCCCTGCGAGGACGGCGGGTGATCGCCGGCGGTGGACTTCTCGGTGGCTGGTCCAGCTGTCGCCGATGGTTCTCAACCAGCATTCGGCGACGATCTGCTATGGAATGAGGCGGGTAGATCAGTGAATCCGGCGATGTAGAGCGCCGAACGGCCGTCGTTCTCGGCGAGCACTTGATCGTCACGGACGAGGAGAAGGGGAAACGGCGGGGAGATCTGCCAATGATGAAGACCCGAACCACGCGTTGGAGGTATCGATTCGCCGTGATGGCAGCCGCTGTCTCGCTCGGTTGCAACGACCCGGCAGCGTCGGACGAGACCTGCTACCACGTCGACTCGGAGGAGGAGTACGAGGCCTACCTCGTCCGCGAGGACGGCTTCTGCGCGTACGAGCGAGGCGAAGTGACCCCGCTCATCGAAGAGCACGGACCCGTGCCGGTCGACTACTACGGCGCGTGCGAGGTGGTCCCCATCGATCACGTGTGTCAATCCTGTCCAGCCGACGAGATCGACGACAAGATCATGGCGGCGCTCGAGGTGGAGTACGCGGATCGGTGCCCCGACGAGCCCCACGACATCATCGCCTTCGAGCGCGGATGCGTCGTGGAGACGTCGATCGCCACGTCGGAGGACACCAAGAACTGCTGCTATTTCGCCATCGTCGTCGGCGAGTGCTCGCTGAAGCAATGACGATCCACCGCATGCATCCTGGATTGCTCGGCGTCGTCCTCGGATGCGCGCCGCGGGTCTCCACGGACACGCAGGAGTCGTCCTCCGGAGGCGAGACCGGCGTGCGGGAGGTCGGCTTCTGTCGCGATGGCGAGGAACAACTCGATCCCGCCGACGATACGGCGGTGCCAGAGGTCAGCATCCTCGCGCCTGCTGCGGACGAGATCCTCCCCCTCGAGGGCTGGTACACCATCATCGGCTCGGTCGTCGACGACAACTGTGTCGCCCTGCTCGAGATCTGGTGCAACGGCGAGTTGTCGCTGACGATCTCGGAAGGAGCGATGCAGCAAGATATCGTGAACGCCCTCACCCAATCTCGAACCCGACGCATCCGCATCGAAGCGGAGGACGCGAGCGGTCAGCGAGGGGCGAGCGACGAGATCGAAGTGTTCATCCGGGACTGAGTGCGGCGCGGCGATGACGCTTCACTCCTCGTCGACGCTCAGCGAGCCCTCGACCACGAGGGCGACCCTCGTCGTGCGGTCGAGCCGGGCGGTCGCGCGGATGCGGACGTCGTACTCGTCGGCGTAGTCGGTGATCTCGTCGTTGCGGTGGGCCTCGAGCTCCATGCGGCTGCCCTCGTCGTCCGCGGCGACGATATCGACATGACCGGACAGCTCGTGTGGTGGGACGCCGTCGTCGACGGACGTGTACCTCGCGAAGTGCGTATCGTCGGCGAGATCCAAGTCGTCGACCCATACGATGGCGGGCTCGAGGATGGTGAGCGACGGGTCTTGCTCGGTCACGAACGGATGGATCGCGCGCACGCCCGGTACGGTCAGCCGCGTCTCGTCGTCGTCCGTGGTCGCGACGATCTCCACGTCGTCGTGCGGAACGTCCGGCAACGATCCGAATGCGCGGCCACCGTGACAGCTCTTCGCGATGTCGCCGAACAACCCCTCGTGCGCGGCCGTGCAGCTCACCGGCGTGGTCGTCAACGACGTGCCGTCGACCGTGAGCGTCCACGGAGCGCTCTCACACTCGACCCCGTCCTCGCCGAGCGAGCCGATGCCGCCGCCCTCGGTGCCCGTGCACGGCAGATCGTTCGGGATGTTCACCTCGACCGTTCGTTCGTCGCTGCCATCGACCCACTCGATCGCGACACGCAGCTCGGAGATGTCGGGGGTGGGCGGCTCACCTTCGCCGCATGCGATCGGTGCCAGGAGAACGCACGCCACCGCTGCGCCGATCGCCTTCATGCCGTTGGCAGTCCCGCGGTCTCGCCTTCGGATCCCTCGAATCGCGTCGCGCGATACGCAGTTCGCCGTACGATCTCGAGCGGATGGTGCGCCGCGTCACAGCCACGCTACGTTGCCGGCGCGTCGGCGTCCCCATCATGATGTCTCGATCGGCACTCGCGGTCGCGCTCCTGGGGCTGCTCGCTCTCGGATGCAAGACCCACCATCGCGACGCCACCGCCGCGTCCGAGACACCTGCGGAGGCGGTCGACCCGGAGGAGCGCACGTCGATGAAGACCTTCGATTGCACGTGGGCCGATGAAACCCATCCGCTGAAGCAGATCGGCCACAACCTCCCCGATGCTGCGTACGCGCTGGCGCTCACCGACGATCAACGCGCCGCGTACCAGGAGTTGCACAACGAAGACACGCTCGTGATCGGCGACGCCCATTTCGTGCGCGGGTGGGCTCGTCTCCCGATCCTGGGCACCGAGGATCACTGGGGCTTGGGGATCTGGATCAAGATCTCGCCCCGTGACTTCGCCGAGTACGAGAACCAGCACCCGGAGCCGCACCCGCCGTATCGCGGAACGATCGCGAACCAGAGCCTCTACGGCGCGCCGAGCCTGGGACTCGCCGCCGAGATGCGGTTCCGCTCGCCGGAGGTCGAGCTCGAGATCGAGATGGAGGGGTCGAAGCCCGTCGACGGCCAGCTCGTCCGCCATGACCTGCGCCCCGAGATCCACTTCCTCGACGACACGCATCCCCTCACGCGGTTCCAGCGCGACGGGCTCCCGCTCGACGTCCTGCGCGAATGGATGTCCGAGATGAGTCACCGAGGCGACAAGGAGCCGAAGCGCGAGCCCCTCGTCTCCGAGCTGGCGATCCGCGGGTGGAGCATCGCGTCGCCGACCGAGTTCGGCAAACCGATCGCGACGTTCTCGGCCCCACCGAAGGCCGGCGACGGCGTGAAGGCGTACTTCGAAGTCCTCGCGGCGGACGAGCGTGGAGACGCGATGATCGTGCGCGCCGGGTGGTGGATCCGGCTCGACGACGTCTCTTCACCCGAGCTCTGGTCGGGAACGCTTGACAGCTACACGAGGTTCCCGGCGACGATCCGATACCGCTCGCGGGTGTGGGTCCGACCGGATCAGATCGCCGAGCACAAGCCCGCGACCTGAGACGAGCCGACGCTCACGGTTGTCGCTCTCAGCGACGAAAACGAGGAGGCACCTGCCTTGGTTCGGCCAGGACGGCCGCTTCGGAGACAGGCGTCAGCACTCGCGCCCCCCGCGTTCGGGCACGGGCACGGGCACGGGCACGGAGCAGGTGTACGGATGAACGCTTCGCGTTCCTCCGCACCTGCTACGGCCAGAAGTCGCCCTCGAAGCTGAAGCCCAGCACGAGGTAGGGCACGCCTGCGCTCACGCCGTCCTCGGCACCCGTGCGCCAGCGGTGCTTCGCCCACCACTGCACGAGCAGGAAGGCCGTCGGGTTGTACCAGCGCTTGCGCGACAGCTTGGTGCGCTTCGCCGCCTTCTTGTGCCACTTCGGCGGCGTGTAGAGGATCGCCGGGCCCACGCGGTGCGTCGGGCTGTTCTGGTTCGTCGTGTCCTCGCCCTCGAGGTACATCTCGTCGCGATAGAACGCGTGCGTGAGCGTGTAGCGGGCGCCCACGCGGAGTCCGAAATCGAAGAGGTAGATGAGGTCGGCGTCGTTCGTGACGACCCAGCCGCGATCGGGATGCAGGATGTCCAGCGTCTGATCGTAGTAGACCGTGTCCTGCCGCCCGGTCTTCGTGTCGCGCGCGAGCCCCATGTCGGCCCAGTAGAACTTCACGTTGTCGCGCACGGCGATGCGACCGACCTTCGCCTGCAACAGCGCCGCGAGCGTGATGTAGTGGCCCGTCGTCGCGTAGCGGCTCTCCGTGCGGCGATCGAGCTCGTTGTCCGTCGCCACCGCGTTCGGCGTCTGGAACGACTGCAGCTGATCGAACGTCGTGAAGTAGCCGACGCCGTTGTAGATCGCCTGCAGGTTCAGGATCGCCAGCGGCTGCAGCTCGAGCATGGGCCCGATGCGGCCGAACGCGGGGTTCATGAACGTGTGGACCTTGAGCGCGAAGTAGCTGTCCTTGAACAGCGTCGTGTTCTTGTTCACGAGCTGCACGCGCCAACCGAACTGGAACTCGTTCACGAAGCCGAGCGGGTTGTAGCGGAGCGCGGTGAGGTTCTTGTAGACGAACCGATGGCGCCGCAGACCCTTCTGCGGATCGTCGTCGTCGGTCGACGCGGCCGGCGGTGTGCTCGTGGTCGCGGGCTCGCTCGTCGCGGGCGATCCTGCAGCAGGTTGCGGCGCGGGCGGATCCGCCGCCGGCTCGGGCGCGGGCGCGGGCGCAGGCTCGGGCTCCGGCACCGGCTCGGAATCCGGCACCGGCTCCGCGGGCGACGACGACTCGGGGGACGTCGGCTCGGTACCCGTGCTCGTCGCTGGTTCCTCGGGTGCCGGCCCGACGAGCGTAGCGACGAGACTCGCGACCATCGATGCTTGCATCGCCACGCGAGACGCACCCTAGCGCGCGGAGCGGCGCGGCGTCCAGCACCAGTGACCGGGGCCGGAAGCCGAGCGCTCGCCGTTGTCCAAGGCTCGGATGTCCGGACCGACCCCCCTCTTCGCGCTCGCTCTCGCCCCCGGCTTGCTCGTCGTGCTCGCGTGCGGGGGCGATGGATCGGAGCGCGGTGAAGCGTCGTCGATGACGAGCATCGGCGTCGGTACGGACGATCCCTCGAGCGACGGCTCGGCCGACGACGCGGAGACCTTCGACGACACCGCGGGCGACTCGACCGGCGCCCCCGGGTGCGACCCCGAGTGCGAGGGCGTCTGCATCGGGGGCGAGTGCTGTGCGTTCGAGTCGGCCTGCGGGGAGATCTGCTGCCCCTCGGGCGACGTGTGCTCGTTCCAGGAGTGCGTGAGCCCCGGGGCCGACTGCATCGACGCGAGCGAGTGCGCCAAGGGCGAGTACTGCGAGTACTCGCTCGGCGAGCCGGCCGAGCCCGGCATGGGCGGCATGTGTCAGGGCGGGGCCTCGCTCGCGACCGGCAAGTGCCTGCCCCAGCCCCCCGAGTGCCCACCGGGCGTCGTGCCCGAGGGCGACGAGATCGACTGCCTGCCGAAGTGCGAGGTGATCCCCGAGGGCGGCTTCGCGCCGACGGTGAAGTACCACTGGCAGGGCGGCGACTCGATGATGACGCCCGTCGTCGTGCAGCTCGACGACGACAACTGCGACGACATCGTCGACGAGCGCGACATCCCCGAGATCGTCTTCGCGACCTTCGTGGCCGGCGCCTACACGACGAACGGCACGCTGCGCGTCATCTCGATCGTGAACGGCGCGATCGTGGAGAAATGGACCGCGAGCCCGCAAGCGCCCCAGTTCAACCCGGGTCTGTCGATCGCCGCCGGCGACATCGACGGCACGCCGGGCAACGAGGTGGTCGTGTGCGCCGTGGACGGGCGCGTGCTCGCGTACGATCACGACGGCACGCCGCTGTGGACGTCGAGCGCGTCGGGCTCGTGCTTCATGCCCTCGATCGCGGACTTCGATCAGGACGGCGTGCCCGAGGTGCTCGCGGAGTCGGCGATCTTCGACGGCGCCACCGGCGTGCTCGAGGCCAACCTGACGTGGCAGCAGACCGTGTCCGCGGCCGACATGGACGACGACGGTCGGCTCGAGGTCGTGGGCCCGCGCTACATCTTCGAGAGCGACGGCACGCTGCTCGCCGACTCGGGCATCGCCGGCTACCAGCACGCCGTCGCGGACTTCGATCTCGACAGCAAGCCCGAGGTCGCCGCGATCGAGCGCACCAACCACGCGCTCTACGTGTGGCGGTGGGTGCCGGGCGTCGGCGTCGAGATGATTCGTCCGGCGATCGACATCAACAACGGGCTGCCGCCGTGCGACGGCGGTGGCGGTGGCGGGCCGCCGACGGTCGCGGACTTCGACGGCGACGGCACGCCCGACGTCGGCGTCGCCGCGGGCGTGGGCTACACCGTGTTCTCCGGCGTCGGTCTCATGAATCCCGCCGTCGCCGCGCCCGCCACGATCATGTGGCTGACACCCGCGGTGGACTGCAGCTCGCGCGCGACGGGCAGCTCGGTGTTCGACTTCGACGGCAACGGCGCGGCCGAGGTCGTGTACGGCGACGAGCAGTACCTGCGGATCTACGATGGCACCACCGGCACGGTGCTGTTCGAGACGTGCAACACGACCGGCACGCTGTGGGAGTACCCGCTCATCACGGACGTCGACAGCGACGGCCACGCGGACATCATCGCGATCGCGAACAGCTACTCCTCCATCACGTGCCCGTCCGACGGCTCGAAGCAGCAGGGCCTGCGCGTGTTCGGCGATCTCGAGGGCCGGTGGGTCCGCACGCGTCGCGTGTGGAATCAGCACCACTACCACGTCACCAACGTCGAAGAGGACGGCACCATCCCGCTCGCCGAAGCGGCGAACTGGACCACGCCCGGGCTCAACAACTTCCGCCAGAACGTGCAGCCCGAGGGCGAGTTCGCGGCGCCCGATCTCGTCGTGTCCGTGCTGCCCTACTGCGCGCTGGACGAGCGCGGCGCGACGGCGCGCGTGCGCAACATCGGCCAGGCTGCCGTGCCGGCCGGCGTCGTCGTCGGCTTCTACGCGGGCGATCCCGCGAGCGGCGGCGAGGCGCTCGGCAGCGGCGTGACCACGAAGGCGCTCTATCCCGCGGAGGCGGAGGACGTCGTGCTGTTGCTCGACGCGACGTCGCCGCCCGGGGTGCTCGACGGATCGATCCCGGTGTTCGCCGTCGTGGACGACGGCATGCCGATGCACGCCTGGCACCAGTGCAACGTCGACAACGACAGGGCTTCTGCGCCGGTCCCCTGCCCCGTCGCCGGTTGATCCCGGGGCGTGTTAGGGTGGCGCCGTGCGTCGGCTCGCGATCGTGTTCGCGTCGGGCGGGCTTCTCGGCGCCGCGACGAGCGGCGCATCCGGCTGCGCGCAGGAGACCGGCTCGTGCATCCCGGGCACGATCGGATGCATCTGCGAGATGTCCGGCACGTGCGACACCGGCCTGCTCTGCCGCGAGAACCGCTGCGTCTCGCAGGACGACGACCCCACCGACACGAGCTCGTCCAGCGGCTTCCCGCTCACGGAGGACGGGGGCAGCGCGTCGTCGGACGGCGGCACGACCGGCGCGCCGCTCGAGTGCAACGGCACCACGCTGCGCGTGGCGAGCTACAACGTGCAGGCGGTCGGCTTCGTCGACTCGGATCAGTGGAACTCGCTCGGCGAGGTGCTGCGCCGCATGGACGCGGACGTCATCTGTATCGAAGAGCTCGAGGACGGCGAGACGGGTCCGCTGCGCGAGCTCACCATGGCGCTCGGCTACGGCGAGCCGGTGCAGGCGGACACGTCGCCCGGCATCGGCGGCGAGCTGCGCAACGCATGCCTCGGCCGCGTACCGCTCGAGCGCATCGAGTCGTTCACGGCGAGCGACCTGTCGAGCGACCCGCAGGCCAACGACCTCGGGCGCGACATCATCGCGGTGCGCGCGAGCAAGGACGGCTGCGAGGTCAACGTGCTCGCGATCCATGCGAAGTCGGGCCAGGAATCGATCGACTGGTTCCGCCGCCAGGTCGAGTACGTCCGGCTCGTGCAGGCGATCGATGCGGTACGGGCCGAGTATCCCGACGATCCGATCGTCGTCATGGGTGACTTCAACGAGAGCATCGACGATCCCGCGATCGGTACCGTCTTCGACGCGCCGCCGGTCGGGTTGCCGCAGTCGTACCAGCTCGGCGACGACATCGAGTTCCCGCTCGAGTACGCGCCCTTCACCACCGTGGCCTCCACGGGTCTCGCGATCGTCGACGCGACGCAGGAGGACTCGGAGTATCGCAACACCTGGTCGGCGTTCGAGGCCGGCGACGGCGTGCGACTCGACTACGTCTGGGTGCCCGACGGCGGCGACGGACTCGCCGTGGACGGCACCGTCGTGTTCAACCCGTGCTTCGACGACGGCGTCGACGCGGCGCCGGAGGGGGCGTGGCTGCCGCTGGCGGGCGAGCCGGTGCCCTGCTTCGTCGGGCCCGCCGCGTCGGATCACCTGCCGATCCTCGCGGATCTGCGCGTGCCCTGAAGCGCGAACGGGTCGTGGTGACCATCGCCCCGGGCGCTTGCAGATCGCGCGGCGCCGCGGCACGATCCCGAGCCCATGTCGTCGTGCACCCAACGACTCGAGTGTCGCGCGTCCCTGCTCGCTCTCGCGATCGCGACCGCGGGCGCGTCCGTGCACCTCGCGGTGCTCGTGATCGGCGACGACGAGCCTGCGTCGACCCGCGTCGTGTGCGAGACGCAGCCGCACGTCGACGCGTCGGTGGGTCGGCTCGCCGGTGATCCCGAGTACCTCGACGCGGTCGAGACGCGCTGCCGCCTCGCCGGCGCGGAGCGCTGCGACGTCGCGGACGTCATGGGGCGCACCGAGGCGATCGTACGCGCCGAGGCGATCCTCGGCGCCGGCCTGGCCGATCACGCCTTCGTCCGCTTCGCCCCCGAGTACGGCCGCATCGTGTGGAGCGTGCGCGACCTCGACGTGGGTGCGCGCGCGGAGATCGACGCGTTCGACGGCCGCGCCCTCGAGTACGCGATCGACGTGAAGTAGCCCCGCTCCGCGGCAGCGATTCCGCGCATCGTCGCGGAATCGATGCGGAGGGGAGACAAAGCCGAGTCGGCGGGCACTTCGTGCTCGTGACATGCAGATTCGTCGTGCTCCTCGTCGCGCTCGTGGGCCCGTCGTGCACCGTGTCGGCGGACCCGAACCGCGGTTCGCCGACGGTGACCGGCGTGCCGGACGACGCGGCGACCACGGACGACGGGTCGAGCTCGCACGGCGACGAGAGCTCGTCCGGCGACGACGGGGACACGAGCACCGACGAGGGCATCGCGAGCGAGACGAGCGGTGGTACGAGCGACACGACGAGCACCGACGACGGAGGCAACCAAGGCGGCGTCGTGTGCAGCGCGAACCCGACCGACAGCCCGTGCACCGCGTGCTCGAAGACGTACTGCTGCACGCAGCTCGAGACCTGCTGGGGCGACCCGGACTGCAGCTGCTTCATGAACTGCGCCGCGACCAATCCCGACGTGTTCGCGTGCGGAGCCCAGTGCGGCGTCGATCTGTTCGCACCGGGCCCCGTGGCCGACGTGGTGAGCTGCTCCGGTACGTCGTGCATGGGCACCTGCCCGTAGCCGCGGCGAAGCGACTGGACGCCGACCGCCCGAGGCGGGCACGATCCCCGCGTCGATGGGGATGTCGATCGACGAGTCGCGGTTCCCGGTCGTGGTGATCGACGTCTGGGACCGCATGGACGACGAGGACGTCGCCGGGTTCCTCGCGGGCGGCGAGCGCTGGCTCGCGCGCCACCAGCCCTACGCGATCGTGGTGGTCGCGCGCCAGGCCGGCATCCCGGCCATCGCCCAGCTCAAGCCCGCGCTGCAGTGGATGAAGGACCGCAAGGCCGACCTCGATCGCTGGCACCGCGGCTTCGCGCTCGTCACCGACTCCGCCGTGGTCCGTGGTGCGATGCGGGCGATCCTCGTGCTGCGGCCGATGTCCGCACATCAGCTCGTCACCGCGGAGCGCGAAGAAGCGGTCGTGTGGGCCCGGACGATCGTCGCGCAGGACGCTCGCTCGACGGGCTGACGCTACTCGACGTTGTGGAAGACCTGCTGGACGTCGTCGAACGCCTCGAGCTTTTCCACCAAGGCGAGCACCGCGTCGGCCTGCGATTCCTCGAGCGGCGTGGGGCTCTTGGGCACCCACTCCTGCCCCGACGAGGCCACGGTGATCTTCTTGGCCTCGAGCCCCGCTTGCAGCGTGCCGAAGTTGTCGAGCGCGCAGCGCAGCACGAGCACGGGCTTGCCGTCGTCGTCCTCGCCGTCGACCATCGCCTCGAGCCCGTGCTCGATCATCTCGAGCTCGAGCTCGTCGCGATCGATGCCCTCGGGCGAGATGCGGAACACCATGAAGTGATCGAAGAGAAACGCGACGCTGCCGGTGTTGCCGAGGTTGCCGTCGCCCTTCTTGAACGCGAAGCGCAGGTCCGCGACCGTGCGCGTGGGGTTGTCCGTCGCGGTGAGCACGATGAGCGCGGCGCCGTGCGGTCCGTACCCCTCGTAGACGACCTCCTGGTACTCGGCTCCGCCGCCGACGCCGAGCGCCTTGTCGATCGCGTTCTGGATGCGGTCCTTGGGCATGTTGGCCGCGCGCGCGTTCTGGATCGCGCGCCGCAGCGCCGCGTTGCCCTCGGGGTCGCCACCGCCGGCCCGCACGGCCATGCTGATCTGGCGACCCGCCCGCGTGAACGCCTTCGCGTCACGGTCGCCCCGCTTCATGATCTGTTGACGACGGTTCTCGAACGTCCGGCCCACGGACGGCTTCTACCACGGGCCGCGACGCCCGACACCGACCTCGCTCACGGACACCGCTCGGCCGTCCACTCGCCGTCGGCGATGGGCGGCGCGCCGAAGTCCGCCTCGATCCCGCAGAAGCGGCCGACGACCTCGTCGTCGTCGATCGAGACGATCTCGAGCGTACCGGTGACGGAGGTGCCTCCGCCGCCGGCGGCACAGCTGCCCATGTTCGTCCACGAGATGCTGCCGTTCACCGTCTCCATGTCGTACACACCCGGTGCCTGCTGGTCGGGCGCGAGCTGGAACAGCACGCTCCACTGGCCGTCGCACGGCGTACCGTACACGTCGTCGTCGCAAGAGGATGCGTAGCTGCGCACGCTGAAGAGCAGCGCGTCGGGATCCGGCCCGCTGCTGTCACCGGTGTCGTCCATTCCGCTCGGCGGGATGTCGGCGAATCGGATCGCCACCGCACTCGCGTAGCCCGCCAACGCCTCGTCGGCACACACGCCCGCTGCGCCGGTCGTCGATTCGTCGCTCGAGCCGCTGCTGCCGCTGTCGCTCTCGCTCTCGCTCGCGCCCGTCGATCCGCTCGTGTCCGCCGAGGTCGACGCGCCGTCGCTCGACGAGCTCGAGCCCGCGCCGCTGCTCGACGACCCCTCGCCGTCCGACGCCGACGAGCCCGTCGACGCGGTCGACGACCCGCCGTCCGATGTGTCGTCGTCCGTTCCGCCCGTCGCGGCGTCGTCGCCCGCACAGGACACCAGCATCAACACCACCCATCCACGTGCCATCCAACCCATGCGTGGATCGTAGCACGGTCGCGGGCGCTGCCCAGAACAGGGCAGCCTGACGCTCAGCTCTCGTCGTCCTCGCGGTCCTTGCGGGGCCGCGGGAGGCCGAGCTTGCCGAGCTTGCTCGTGAGCGTGCGGCGGGCGATGCCGAGGAGCTTTGCGGCGCGCGTCTGGTTGCCGCCGCACGCTGCGAGCGCGGCGAGGATGCGCTGACGCTCTTCCTCGTCGGGATCGCCGGGGACGATCGGCGGTGGCGCGGCCACGGGTGCCGGCGTCGAGACGGGTGCTGGCTCGCCGACGCGGCCCGAGCCCCGCCCGCTGCGCGGCGCATACGCGTCGGTGCGCATGTGCTCGGGCTGGATGAGCCCACCGGTCGCGAGCAGCACCGCGCGATTGATCGCGTTGCGGAGCTCGCGGATGTTGCCCGGCCACGAGTGCTTCGACATCCAGTCGAGCGACTCGCGCGACAGCACGGGCTGCGCGCCGAAGCCGGCCTGCTTGCACGCCTCGGCGATGAAGGTGCGTGCGAGCGCGGGGATCTCCGTCGTGCGATCGCGCAAGGGCGGGATCACGAGCGAGATGCCGTTCAAGCGATAGAAGAGATCCTCGCGGAAGTTCCCGAGCTCGATCTCCTTCTCTAGGTTCTGGTTCGTCGCGGCGATGAAGCGCACGTCCACGTCGCGTGCACGCAAGCTGCCCACGCGCATGACCTGACGCTCCTCGATGACGCGCAGGAGCTTCGCCTGCGTCGACAGCGGCATCTCGCCCACCTCGTCGAGGAAGACCGTGCCGCCGTCGGCCGTCTCGATGAGCCCGGGCTTGTTCTGCTGCGCGCCCGTGAACGCGCCCTTCTCGTAGCCGAACAGCTCGCTCTCGAAGAGCGTCTCGGACAACGTCGAGCAGTTGAGCCCGAGGAAGGCCTTGCTCGCGCGCTGCGAGAACGAGTGGATCGTGCGCGCCATGACCTCCTTGCCGACCCCGGTCTCGCCGAGGAGCAGCACGTTGATCTGGCTCGTCGCGATCCGCCGCGCGAGCTTGTAGATGCGCTCCATCGGGTCGTCGTTGCCCGAGAAGGTGCGCTCGACGTTGGCATCGGCGCGCTCGAGCTCGACGACCGCGCCGCGCGCGAACTCGGGCTGCACGATGACGACCGTGGAGCCGACCTCGATCGTGTCGCCGACCGAGATGGCGATGCGCTCGTTCGGCGGGATCCGCTCGCCGCGGACGAGCGTGCCGTTGCTGCTGCCCTGGTCGCTGACCGCCAGGACGTTGCCGATGTGCAGGATCGCGTGGACGCGCGACATCAGCGGATCGGGCACCTGGATGTCGGCCGAGTCGGAGCGACCCAGGCTGACGTCACCGGTGCGGGGAAGTCGGTGCGCCGTATGCTGGCTCTCGCCGATGACGAGCAAGCGGTAGCCGCGCGTGGTGCCGGCCTCGATGTCCTCGGGCCGCAGCGTCGTGCGATCGAGCTTGCCGTCGTCTTCGGGCGGGCTGGCGCTGGATTTGCCCAAACCTTCGAGCCTCTGAACGGTGGCGACCATACCACGGGTCCTCGGACGGAGAATCGTCGGCCCGCACGCCACGAGCGCGGGTCCTACGGTGATGGTTTCTTGGCTCGTCTCGGTCTCGTTCTCGGGTCGCACGGGCCGCCTTCGACCACCACCACCATGGCGTTCGAACACACGAGAGCTCCCGCGGCCCGTTGGCGCGGACCGCGGGAACCCCAGGCGGCGACGGTCAGCCCATGCTGAAGATGAAGCCGACGAGCACGCACCACACGCCGAGGCCGATCGCGATCAGCCCGAGCACACCCTGCTTCGGGGCGAGACGCGTGACCATCTCGTCCATCTTCGCGACCGCTTGCGGCTGCTTGATGAACGTCTTCAGCACGCCGATGCCGAGGAGCAGACCGAGCGCGAGCTGGATGACGGCCGAGGCGAGGTACGTCGCCCAGTGAATCGGCCACGTCGTGAGCATGCCGAGCGAGAGGATCGCGCTGACGATGCCCCATGCGCCCCAGAGCGCAGACACGGCGCCGATCCATCCCTGATACGGAGCGAGCTTCGCGATCAACTCCTTCGCGTCGGGCTTGCGCGCGATGATGAGGTTCGATGCACCGAGGATCCCAAGCACGGCCAGCCACAAACCGGAAACGAGTCCCATCGTTGTTCTCCTTGTTCTCGTTGGATGAATGAGGCGGGTCGTTGTGACGAGCGCCGCCGAGGTTGACGTTGTTGCGGTCCGGCAACCATGCGAGAGCCGAGAGGGCATCGCGCCGGCCTTTCCCCGCATTTCAGCAAACCCAGGGCCCTTGCGAAACGCTTATGATTTCGCAACTTTTTACCTACATCGCGCCCGGCGTTGCCCAAGAGGGGCATCCGTTCGCACCAGTTGGGCAAGTGGGGCGCAGGGAAACGGCGTTCGCCGATCCCAAGCACGGGATCGCCGCGGCGCGATCGCGCCGAGCGTGGAGCTCCACCCCCAACGCGCGAGCGCGCGAGATCGTGTCTCAGCCCTGGGGCGGTTGCGTGACGAGGCCCAATCCCGCGCCCGTCATGTCCGAGTACGTGTAGGGCTGGACGAGGCCGGGCGTCGTGAGGGCGATCTGGTACGTCATCGGATGGACCTTGAACGCGAGGTTCGCCCCTTGATCGGGCAGCCACACGTAGCCATCGATGTCGATGCTGACACCGACCGGCGTCACGCAGCCGGGCAACGCGATGTTCGCGTTCACCACGGTGCGTGACGCGAGGTCGAACTGCACGAGCGCGCACGGGCCGTTGCCCGCCGCCCACGCCTGGCCTTCGCGATCGATCATCATGCCCCGCAGCGCGCCGTTGCCCGACGGGTACACGTCGAACTGCTCCGTCGCGGGATCGAAGTGCATGAACTCGCCGTTGAGTCCCGCGGACCACGGATGGCCTTCGGCGTCGACGGTCATCCCGTAGGGAAACGCATCGGCCGGCACTTCCCACTGCGTGAGCACGAGCGACTCCTCGTCGATCTTCGCGAGCGGACCGCCGAGCCCCGTGATCCACATGTTGCCCTGGGCATCGGTGGCACCGCCGTACGGGCCGTAGGTCTTGCTGTTCGTGAGGTCCCAGTTCGGCTTGACGACCTCGTCGAGCATCGCGCCCGTGGCCCCGTCGAACCGGCGGAAGTACGCCGTGTTCTCGTTGCGCACCCACCAACCGACCCACAGGCGGTCGTCGCTCGTCTGGCACGGGTCGTTCATCTCGCCGGCGTCCCACGACGTCGGGCGCGGGCCCTGCGTGTTGTCGTTGTCCGGGTACGGCAGCGGGTTGTGCCACAGCACGCACTCGTCGCTGCCCCACGGCAGGACGACGTTGGGCCCGGTCGAGGTCTCGATCGCACCGTTGCCGTTGAGGTCGACGCAGCGCTCCTCGTTCGACGCGATCTTCGTGGTGCCGCCCGCGCGGTTCGTCACCGCGACGTCGCCGGTGAGGTTCACCGCGGTGCGCGACGGATCGTCGGTGCCCATCGTCGGGCCGGTCCAGTAACGACCGAGCTCGACGCCGGTCATCGTGTCGATCTTCGAGACGGTGCCCTCGGGCGAGTTCGCGATCCAGATGATCGAGAAGTCGTTCATCCCGCCACCGCCGCCGCCCGACATGCAGTCGCCGTTGGAGTCGAAGCCGGTCTCGTCGGCGCCGAGCGCATCGAGCTTCACACCGTCGTCGGCACTGGCATTCGTCGGATCGATGCCGGTGTCACCGGTGCCATCGAGCGTCAGGATGCCGTCGTCGGCGGAGTTCGATCCGCTCTGACGGTTGTCGTCGTCCTTGCCGCAGCCGGCCAGTGCACAGGCGAGGACCGCCGCACCACCGAGCCACGAACGCCCCCCCGAGCACTCGAAGCTTCTCCACCACATGTTCTGTCCATCATACGCCGGGGCTCGAAAGCGACAAGGAAACGCACGGGGTGCGACAGCGGAAACGCCCGCAGGGTCGGTGGGGGCGGTCACGCAACGGGCAGTTCCACGCGCGGTGGTCGACCGAATCGCGCGTGAACCGGTGCCGGGCGCGGCCGCCCGCCGGTCACGAACCGGTCGGACGCGGGTCGGATACCCTCCGCGCGGGGGGCGGACCCCGGTCCGCGACGAAGGAGCCCACGATGATCTCGCGCATGTTTGCCCGCTCGCTCGTGATCGCCGGCCTGGCGACGTTCTCGTTCGGCTGTGCGTCCGACGGCAACATCGACGGTCTCTCCGACGACGACGACGCCGACGACGACGGCACCGACACGAGTGCGACCTCGGTCGACGGATCGAGCGACGGCGGCGACGACGGCGTCGAGCCCGAGGTGTCGTGGCCGCACCTCGCGTGCGACGAGCTCGTGCCGAGCTACTGCGCCTATCCGTTCCCCAACAACGTGTTCACGGTCGAGGATCCGGACACGGCGACCGGGCGACGCGTGCAGCTCGAGCCCGACGCGATGCCGCTCGACTACTTCGGCAATCGCCCCGACGCGACGCCGTGGAACGACGCGGACGGCTTCACGCCGGGGCTCGCCGCGCTCGCCCACTTCCCCGAGCTCGTGCCGTCGGGGCTCGAAGGCTTCCCCGACGCGGTGACCATCGAGCGCTCGCTCGAGGCCGACTGTCCGAGTGTCGTGCTCGACGCGAACACCGGCCAACGGATCCCGCACTGGGTCGAGCTCGACATGACCGGCCCCAGCGACGACACGCGCACGCTGATCGTGCGGCCGGCGATCCGCCTGCGCGACGGCGCGCGCTACATCATCGCGTTGTCGGGGCTGCGTGACGCCGCCGGCAACGAGATCGCCGCCACGCCCGGCTTCGCCGCGCTGCGCGACGGCAACGTGTCCGTGCTCGAGGGCATCGAAGAGCGCAGGGGTCTGTACGCGGACATCTTCAACCGGCTGGAGGGTGCCGGTGTCGCCCGCGAGTCGTTGCAGCTCGCGTGGGACTTCACCACCGCCAGTCGCGAGAACCAGACGAGCCGCCTCTTGCACATGCGGGACGAGGCGTGGGAGATCGTCGGCCCCGACGGGCCCACCTACGAGATCACGTCGGTCGAGACGGACTACGAGCCCGAGCACATCGCGTACCGCGTCTACCTGGACATGACGGTGCCGATGTACCTCGACCAGAAGGAGCCGGGCGCCGTGCTGATCTACGGCGCGGACGGGCTGCCCGAGCCGAACCCCGACATGCCGACCACGACGTTCCCGGTCGAGCTGCTCATCCCCCACTCCGCGGTGGACTCACCGGCGGGAATCATCCAGTACGGCCACGGTCTGCTCGGCGAGAAGGAGCAGATCGAGAGCGACCACTTCCGGGCGTTCATGGACGAGTACGGCTACGTGATGATGGGGGTCGACTTCATCGGCATGGCGGCCGACGACGAGGCGTACATCGGGGGTCTCATCGCCAGCGGCGAGTTCCACCGCTTCGCGAACGTAATCGATCGCCAGCACCAGGGCATGCTGAACTCGCTGCTCGCGATGCGGCTCATGAGGACGCGCTTCGCGATGGATCCGATGTTCGGCAGCATGATCGATCCGGAGCGCAGCTACTACCACGGCATCAGTCAGGGCGGCATCTTCGGCGGCACGTACATGGCCGTCACCACCGACGTCACGCGGGGCGTGCTCGGCGTGCCGGGCATGCCGTACAACCTGCTCTTGTCCCGCAGCGTCGACTTCGACATGTTCTTCTCGATCATCCGATCCACCTGGACGGACGAGCGTCACCACGTGTTCCTGCTCGCGATGGCGGACATGCTGTGGGAGCGCACCGAGCCGGCCGGCTACGCGCCGTACGTCACGAAGAACATGCTGCCGGGCACGCCGGCGCACGAGGTGCTCATCAACGACGCGATGGGCGACCACCAGGTCACGAACTACGGCGCGCACGTCATGGCACGCACCATGGACATCGAGCACGTCGACACGGGGCAGCGCGACATCTTCGGGCTCGAGAAGGTGTCCGCGCCGCACCAGGGCTCGGGCATCGTCGAGTACGACTTCGGTCTGCCGCCCGACCCGGTGGAGAACCTGCCGCAGCGCGAGTGCGAGGACCCGCACGGCAAGGTGCGGAGGCTCGTCGAGTTCCAGCGGCAGCTCGACACGTTCTATCGCACGGGCGTGATCGAGAACTACTGCGAGGGCGGCGTGTGCTCGTTCCCCGAAATGAGCGGCTGCCCGTGAGGACCGTCGTCACTTCCAGGTGCGACTGACGACGGTGTGCCCGTCGTTCGGGTGCACGGCCTCGAGGTAGCGCCCGCCGGACTCGTTGCCCATCACCACGAGGTAGCCGGCGATGTCGCGCAGCTGCACGGCGGCGAGGTACTTCGAGTGGGCGATGTCCGGCAGCGCCCGCAGGTGCCGCGAGACGCGGACCTCACCGGTCTTCGCGTCGACGCCGACGAGCTCCGCACCCGAAGCGATCGCACACCACCGCACGATCCACAGCGTGCCGAACAGCTCGTGCAGTGCCGCGCGGCCGCAGAACGAGTCGCCCGGCAGCTGGGTCGACCACGCCTTCGCGTCGCCGTTCACGAGCTCGACCGTCGCCTTGCCGCCCTCCGCGGTGGCCTCGCGGAATCGGAACGTGCCTTGGGGGGCGACGAGGTCCGCGTTGCCGTCCTTCGGGACGTCGGCCCACTCGACCGCGAAGTCGCCCCACTCGGTCTTGCCGGCGCGCGTGCGGCCGAACACCCAGTCGATCGTCGTGAGCGCGCCCGGCGGCTCACCGTGGGCGATCGTCGTGCCGCGATCCGCATCGACGACCTCGGTGTACTGCCCGCTCGCCTCGTTGCCGTAGACGACCGGGTTGCCGTCCTCGATCGCGATCTGCACCTCGTTGCCGTACTTGTCGTGAGCGATCGAGCCGAGCGCCCGCAACGGCGTCGACCACACGACGTGGCCGTCGGCGCCGTCGAAGCGCCCGAGCGTCGCTCCGGTGGAGCGCGACGCGTGGTGCACGACGTACACCGCCCCTTCGTGGACCGCGACGGCGGCGGTGTCGTGGTGCTCGGAGCCGGGGAGCTCGACGTCGACGTTCGGAGAGCCGAGCCCGGGACGCTGTAATCGCAGCGGTCCCTCGCCGGTGACGCGCCACCCGTCGGGCGGCTCGCGTGGGCGCTCGTTCGCGTCCCAGTGCCAGTGCGTCGCGTCGTCCGCCTTCGGCGGCTCGGGCTCGACCACCACGGGCTCGACGGGTGCGGGCTCGACCGCGGGGGGCGGCGGCGAGTCGCTCGGCGTGCAGGCCGCGAGCACGAGGGCGAGCGTCGTCGCGCGCATGGGCGTGCAAACGCGCGAGCGTCGCTGGCGATCCGTGGTCACAGGCCGAGCTGCTTGGCGGCGAGCTCCTTCATGATCTCCTCGGCGCCGCCGCCGATGGAGAGCACCTTGGTCTCCCGGTAGATCCGTTCCGACTTCGCCCCCCGGATGAACCCCGCACCGCCCAGGATCTGCACGGCCTCCTTCGCGCAGTACTCGAGGCACTGCGTCGCGGCGTTCTTGAGCATGCACACCTCCGCGATCGGCCACTGTCCCTGCCCTACCTTCCACGCGAGCGCGTCGAGGAACGCCTGGGTCGACTCGATGCGCTGCGCCATGTCGACGAGCTTGTGGCGGATCACCTGGCGCGTCACGAGCGGCCGCCCGAACGTGTTGCGTGCGCGCGCCCAGCCGAGCGCTTCGTCGTAGCAGACGCGCGAGAACGCGACGGCCATCGACGCGATCGCGAGCCGCTCGCCGTTGAAGTTGTGCATGATGCCGAGGAAGCCCTGGTTCTCGGCGCCGATGCGATTGCCCACCGGCACGCGGCAGTCCTCGAAGTAGAGCGTGGCGGTGTCGGAGCACCACCAGCCCATCTTCGACAAGGGCGTGCGGGTGAAGCCGGGCGTATCGCCCTCGATCACGAGCAGCGAGATGCCGCCCATGCCCTCGCCGCCGGTGCGCACCGCGACGGTGACGAAGTCCGCCCGCATGCCCGAGGTGATGAAGGTCTTGCTGCCGTTCACGACGTAGTGATCGCCGTCGCGCCGCGCGGTGGTGCGCAGGCTCGCGACGTCGGAGCCACCGTCGGGCTCGCTGATCGCGAGCGCGGCGATCTTCTCGCCCGCGATCACCGGGGGCAGCACGCGGCGCTTGAGCGCGTCGTCGCCGAGCGCGACGATGGGCGGCAGCGCGATGCCGTGGCTCATGAGACCCGCGATGAGCCCGCCCGAGCCCGGCTTCGCGAGCTCCTCGGTCGCGACGATGCGATGGAACGGATCGGTCGGCGTGCCGCCGTACTCCTCGGGGAAGCCGAGCCCGAGCAGCCCGAGCTCGCCGGCCTTGCGGTAGAGCTCGCGCGGGAACTCGCACGCTTCGTCCCACGCGTCGATGTGCGGCGCGATCTCGCGGTCGACGAACCGCTTCACCTGCTCGCGCAGCTGCTCGTGCTCCTCGGTGTAGAACGGGCCGCGGCTCGCTGGCATGGCGGCCAGTGTAGATCGAGGGCGCCTGCGTTCGCGCCGCTGGGGCGGGTATTTTTGCAGGCGCCCCGAACGGGCCTCAGTGCGGCGCGACGATCTTCTCGTCCTTCGACACCTCGACTCGGATCTCGCGCTTGCCCTCCTCGTTCTCGTCGACATGGACCTTCACGTCGCCGTCGACGCCCTGTGCGCGCAGCTGCTCCACGACTTGCTTGCGCACGACCTCGGGATCCTCGTCGTCGTCGAACGACGCGAGGTCGGGCAGCTTCGACGACGGCGGCTCGCCGCTCGCCGCCTTCACGGTGATCACGGCGTTCGCCAGCTCGGGGAACGTGGCGCGCAGGTCCTTCGTGATCGCATCGGGGGTGATCGCCGTGCGCCCCCACGCTTCGGCGACGACCACGGTGCCGCCCTCGTCGGACTTCTCGACTCTGACCTGCATCGACTCGGCGGCGGTGATCGACTCGAGTCGTTTCGTGACGGCTTGGATGCGATCGTGATCGAGGGCGTCGGGCTCGAGGGCGAACTCGATCACCTGGCCGACGAGCGGACCTTCGGCGACCGCGCGGCGATCGGCGTCGGGCTCGCTGCCGTCGGTGGCACAACCGAGCGCGAGCGTGGCGAGGAGGGTGGCGAGGGCGGTTCGGCGCAGCATCGTGGCGGGTCTCCTTGGGTGACCTCGACTACGAACGAGGCCCCGATCCGGTGACATCGGGCACGCATGTGCCTCGCCGGCTTCGACATCGTGGGTGGCTGACCCGGCGATCAGCCGGACGACGTGGGCGTGCGGCGATGCATGCCCCGCAGCGCTCGTCGCACGCGTGCGAAGCTGCTCGCGCGCCGGACGGCGTCGAGCAGGTCCTGCGGGCGATGGGGTCGCGTCAACAACATGATCGGGATCGCGGCCTGCAGCTCGGATCGAGCGTGCAGCTCGGCCGCGCGCAGCTCGAACCGATTCGTCGTCATGACCACACCGACGACGACTCCCGCCTCGACGAACGTCGCGACGAGGTCGAGCGCGCTCTCGCCCGCGAGTTGGTCGTCGATGCAGAGCACGTCGAACGTGCTCCGCGTCAACAGCTTCCCGGCCACCACCGTGCTGCCACACGTCTCCACCGCGAATTCGCGTCCGAGGATTC
This sequence comes from uncultured Nannocystaceae bacterium, assembly GCA_964468635.1. Classification (GTDB taxonomy): domain Bacteria; phylum Myxococcota_A; class Polyangia; order Nannocystales; family Nannocystaceae; genus Xiheibacterium. The sequence goes on along the minus strand of CAYXVR010000062.1, from coordinate 32,494 downwards.
CCGCGACCTCGTCGAGCACCTCTCGTTCCCGGTCGAGCACGAGCACGTGCGAACGCTCGTCGGGCGGATTCGACTCGGGCGATTCGGACATGCGCAGAGCGGATCGTTGGACCGCTCGAGCTGCATTGGATCCAACGGCCACCTCGTTCGGATCGCGTCGCGGGCGCGCGATCACGGATCCGCGCGAGAGCGCGCGCCGCGTCAGCCCGCCGGCTTGTCGAGCTTCGCTTCGAGCTTCGCCCAGCTGTCCTTGAGCTCGATCGTGCGGTTGAAGACCGGGCGCTCCGGCGTGCTGTCGAGATCGACGCAGAAGTAACCGACGCGCTCGAACTGGAAGCGCGACAGCGGCGGCGCCGTCGCGAGCTGCGGCTCGACCATCGCGCCCTGCACGATTTCGAGCGACTTCGGATTGAGGAATTCCTTCCAATCCTTGCCCTCGACACCCGTCGGATCCGGCTCGGTGAACTGCCGGTCATACAGTCGGACCTCGGCCGCGACCGCGTGGGCGGCCGAGACCCAGTGCGACGTGCCGCGGACCTTGCGACCGTCGGGCGAGTCGCCGCCGCGCGACGCCGGATCCCACGTGCAGCGCAGCTCCACCACCTCGCCCGCGTCGTTCTTCACCACCTCGCGGCACGTGACGAAGCACGCGTAGCGCAGGCGCACCTCGGCGCCCGGCGCGAAGCGGAACCACTTCTTCGGCGCGACCTCGCGGAAGTCGTCGCGCTCGATGTAGACGACGCGCGAGAACGGCACCTTGCGCGTACCGGCGCTCGGATCCTCGGGGTTGTTCGGCACGTCGAACCACTCGACGTCGCCGTCCGGGAAGTTCTCGATCACCAGCTTCAGTGGCCTCAGCACGGCCATCGCGCGCGGAGACGTCTTGTTGAGGTCTTCGCGGATCTCGTGCTCGAGCAGCGTGATGTCGATGAGCCCGTCGCGTTTCGACACGCCCGTGCGCTCGCACGCGTTGCGCAGCGCCTGCGGCGTGACCCCGCGCCGACGCAGACCGGCGATCGTCGCCATGCGCGGGTCGTCCCACCCACGCACGTGGCCCTCGTCGACCATCTGCTTCATCCGGCGCTTGCTGGTGAGCTGGTACGTGAACAGCCACTTCGCGAACTCGATCTGCTCCGGCGGATCCTGGACCTCGAGGAGCTGCAGGAACCAGTCGTAGAGCGGCCGGTGATCCTCGAACTCGAGCGTGCAGATCGAGTGGGTGATGCCTTCGATCGCGTCGGACTGCCCGTGGGCGTAGTCGTACATCGGGTAGATGCACCACTTGTCGCCGGTGCGATGGTGGTGGGCATGCTTGATCCGGTACATCGGCGGATCGCGCAGGTTGAGGTTCTTGTGCTGCATGTCGCCCTTGGCGCGCAGCACGTGGGCACCATCGGGGAACTCGCCCTTGCGCATGCGCTCGAACAGGTCGAGGTTCTCCTCGATCGAGCGCGTGCGAAACGGGCTGTCGACGCCGGGCTTGTAGAAGTTGCCCCGGTTCTCTCGGATCTGCTCGGCGCTCTGGCTGTCGACGTAGGCGAGCCCGCGTCGGATCAGGTCGACCGCCCACTCGTACAGCTTGTCGAAGTAGTCCGACGCGAAGTAGCAGCGATCGCCCCAGTCCCAGCCGAGCCACTGGATGTCGCGCTTGATCGCCTCGACGTACTCGGTGTCCTCCTTGACCGGATCCGTGTCGTCGAAGCGCAGGTTGCAGACCCCACCGAACTCCTGCGCCAGCCCGAAGTCGAGCCAGATCGCCTTCGCATGTCCGATGTGCAGGTAGCCGTTGGGCTCGGGGGGGAAGCGGGTCATCACCCGCCCGCCGTGCTTGCGTGCGGCGACGTCGGTAGCGACGCGCTCGCGGATGAAGTTCGACGGGCCCGTGTCCTCGCTCATGGGCTCTAGTTCTCGCGGATGGTCACCTTGTTCATCTTGACCGGCTCCTTCGGGCGATCGTTGCGATCGGTGGCCGTGGTCTCGATCTTCTTCACCACGTCCATGCCGGACACGACCTTGCCGAACACCGGGTGCTTCGACGCGCCGGGCGTGAACCAGTCGAGGTAGGCGTTGTGCACGGTGTTGATGAAGAACTGGCAGCTCCCCGAATTCGGGCGGCCGGTGTTCGCCATCGACAGCGTGCCGGGCTCGTTCGACAGCTTCGCGTCGGCCGGGTGCTCGTCGGCGATCGTGCCGTCGGGACCGTTGCCGGTGCCGGCGCGCGGGCTGTTCGGATCGCGGCTGTGCGGGCAGCCGAACTGCAGCATGAAGCCGTTGATCACGCGATGGAAGTGGAGCCCGTCGTAGAAGCCGCTCTTCGCCAGCTTGATGAAGTTGCCCGCGGTCTGGGGCATCTTGTCGGTGAAGAGCTCGACTTCGATGTTCCCGAGCGAGGTCTCGAGCGTCGCGGTGGGGTTGGCCATGCCCGCCTTGTAGCTTAACGCCACAGCAAACTGAACAAGCCCACGCCCGCGGCGAAGAACAACACCGCCGACAGCGCTGGGATGCCGACCAGCTGCCATACGGGCAGCCCGAGCGACAGCGAGTACGTGCCGCACGCGAGGAACGTCACCGTGAGGGCAGTCCGCACGAGCCGCGCCGTGCGCTGCTCCGTCTGCCGGCGCTGTTCCATCAAGGTCTCGGGCGCGAGGGAGATCGCGAGCTTCCCGGCGCGGATGTCGTCGATCATGGCCGGCAGCGTGCGCGGCAGCGAGCGGAACATCCGCGACACCAGGTTGAAGTCGGCGAGCGCGATCTGTTTGAGCCGATCGGGGCTGTAGCGCTCGCTGACCATGCGCACGATGAAGGGCCGTGCGAGCTCGAGCGGATCCGTGTCGGGCGCGATCGTCTTGGCCATGCCCTCGGTCGTGATGATGGCCTTGAACATCATCGTGAAGTCGGTGGGCATGCGGACGTTGTGCCGGGTGGCGCCGGCCACGATCTCCGCGAACAACGTGCCGATCTGGATCTCCGACAGCGGCACGCCCACGAGGTAACGCTCGGCGATCTCGACGACGTCGGCCTCGAACTTCTCGTAGTCGACCGGTCCGACGCGGATGGACAGGTCGTAGAACGTGCGGGCGACCGTCTCGAGATCCTCGTTGAGCACGGCGTAGAGGATGTCGATGACGCGGTCCTTCGCGACCGGCGACAGCCGCCCCACCATGCCGCAGTCGAGCACGCCCACGCGGTTGTCGGGCAGCACGAGCACGTTGCCCGGGTGGAGGTCGCCGTGGAAGAAGCCGTCGATGAACAGCATCTTGTAGGCGGTGTTGAAGTACGTGGACACGAGCGGCTTCGTGTCCTCGCCCTTCTCGAGCAGCTCGCTGAACTTGCGGCCGTCGAGGAACTCCATGCACAGCACGTCCGCGGTGGACAGCTCGGAGATGACGCGCGGGAACACGACGTCGCTCGAGTCCGAGAAGTTGGCCCGGAATCGCTCGAGGTTGCGCGCCTCGATGCGGAAGTCGAGCTCGGCGGAGATCGACTTGGTGAAGCCGGTGACGATGCCGCACACGTCCATCGCGCGAGCCTCGTCGATCGCGTCCTCGAGCCAGCGCGCGAGCACCATGAGGATGCCCAGGTCGCTCTCGATCTTCGTGCGGACGCCGGGGCGCTGCACCTTGAGCACGACGGGCGTGCCGTCCTTCAGCTTCGCGCGGTGCACTTGCGCGATGCTGGCTGACGCGAGCGGCGTCTCGTCGAGCTCGGTGAACGCGGCGCGGTAGTCGGCACCGAAGTTGCGGGCGAGCTGCCCGTCGATCTCCGCGAACGCGACGCCCTCGACGTTGTCCTGCAGCGTCTCGAGCTCGCGGATCAGCGTGGGCGGCAGCACGTCGCTGCGCGTGGACAGGATCTGGCCGAGCTTCACGAAGGACGGCCCGAGCTTCGTGAGCGCAGCCACCAAGCGCTTGCCCGTGTCGGGGTCCGACAGGTGCTTGCGCGTGAGGTCGACGCCCTGGAAGTCGACCTGCAGCTCGCGCCGCAGCTTGAGCTGCGCCCACACCCAACCGAAGCCGTGGGTGACGAACACGGTCGAGATCTCGCGGAAGCGCGCGACCTCGCGGGCGCCCGTGATGAGGGCCCGCGACGAGCTCACGAGGGTCCGGAGCACGGACAACGCGCGAGAGAGTACCTCAGGGAACGAGCTCGAACGCTCCGATGTCGCACGTGCCTTCGGCGTGGCGGTCCTCGCCGCGCTGGTCGGTGACGAGCGCCGCTCCGTCCTCGTCGACGCAGCCCGCCGGGTCGCCTGCGTTGCGCAGCGGGCTCGCGGGGTCGAGCGCGAAGGTCGACGTGGGGCCGCCGTTCTCGGCGAGCGACTCGAGCATCGGTTCCACGCCGGCGAGGTCGCCGACCCCACCGACGACCATGCACGCGAGCTCGCCGAGCGCGTTGTGTCCGCTCGACGACAGCGTCGCCTCGGCGGGCCAGCAGTCCGCCGACTCGCCGCCCTCGTTCGCGACGAGGGCCGTGTTCGCGAGGTCGGCCGTCACCGTGCCCGCGTCGGAGTCGAGCCACAGTCCCGCGCCGATCCCCGACGTGCAGCCCGCGACGGTCGCACTGCGCATCGTGATCGCGATCGTCGTGCCCGCTGCGCCCGTGGCCGCGATGCCGCCGCCGCGCGTGGCGGCAGCGTTCTCTCCGAGCGTCGAGTCGATCACGTCGAGCTCGACGCGCGCCTCGTCGATGGACGCGGTGACGAAGATGCCACCGCCCTGCGCGAGCGACTGGCCCTCGGCCACGTTGCCGGTGATCGCCGAGCGATCGAGCCGCACGAACATCCCGTCCTCGGCGTCCCCGCTGATGAGCGTGAGGAACAGCCCGCCGCCGGCCGCGTTGCCCTCGTCGTCCGGGGTGGCCGCCGTCGTGGTGGCCGAGTTGTCGACGATACCGGTGTCGGTGAACGACAGCGTCGAGAAGCCGCTCGCCCGCACGCCGCCGCCGCGTGCGACGAGCTCGCCCTGCCCCGTCGACGACGCGACGTTGTTCGCGATCGTCGAGCCCGTGACGGTTGCGTCCACGGCGAGCAACGCGAGGCCGCCACCTTCGGCGATCATCGAGTTGTTCGGATCGGCGATGCCGTCGAGCACCACCGAGTTGCCCTCGACCGTGGAGTCGACGAGCGTGAGCGTCCCGCCCAGCTGACGCACGGCGCCGCCGCGCGCGAGCACCGTCGCCTCGACGCCGTCGATCTCGACGCGGTTGCCGGTGATGAGCACGTCGCCCTCGATCTGCGTGGTGGCGCCCGCGACGAACAAGCCGCCGCCCTCGGCCGCGACCGCGCCCGGTCCGCTCGCGCGCGCGACGTTGCCGGAGACGACCGTGCCGTCCTGCAACCGCAGCGTTCCGCCGTCCACGCAGATGCCACCGCCCGCTGCGGTGCCCGTGTCCCCGGGCAGCACGCTCTCGTTGTCGCGGATCGTCGACGCGGTCGCGACGAGGCTGCCGTCGGTCCAGATCCCGCCGCCGCAGGGCTGCTCGCTCTCGATGCGGCTGTCGCGGACGACGACGTCCTCGAGCTCGAGGGTCGCGCTCGAGCGGATGCCGCCGCCCCGATCGGCGCTGCCGCGCGCGACCTCGAGGCCGCGCAACGCGACGACGATCTCTGGCCCGACGTCGACGGCGCGGCCCAGGTGCATCGCGTCGATCACCGGCGCGGTGGGACCGCTGCGCACGATCTCGACGTCGCGCTCGACCTCGAGGAACTCGTTGTAGGTGCCGCTCGCGACGAACACCGTGGGGCAGGCCGGATCGTCGAGGGCGGTCTGGATCGTCGCGTGCGACGCCGGCACGAGGCACGTGGCGCTCGTGCAGTCGGCACTGCATCCATCGCCGTCGTCGAGGTTCGCGTCGTCGCACACCTCGGCGCCCTCGACGGATCCATCGCCGCACACCGCGACCTCGGTGGTGCTGCTGCTCTCGTCCGGATCGCTCGCGTCGGTGGAGGACTCCGCCGAGCCCGCGTCCGAGCTCGTGTCGGACTCGCTCGACGCGGATCCCGTGTCGGTCGTCGCGTCGGACGACGACGCGTCGTCGCCGGGGCAACCGGCCCCGACGACGACGACGATCAGGAGGGCTCGCGCGCGCGAACCCACGAGCACCTCAGGCCGGCATGCACGTACCGGCGATCAGGCCCGCGTCGAGCGCGACCTCCGGCGGAGCGCACTCCTCGTCGGGCATGCAGCCCATGTCGCCTTCGCACTCGCTGCACACGCCGAGCTGCACGAAGCCCATGACGTCCGCGACCGCGCAGAAGCCCGACAAGCAGGCGTCGTCACCCGACGACATGAAGTCGCAGCCCTCGCCCGTGGGCACGGAGCCCGGCGGCACGCAGGTCTTGCTGCCGCTGAGGTTCAGCACGTCGTAGCTCGGCGAGCACAGATCGCCGCCCATGCAGTCGGCGTCGGTCGTGCACTCGCTGCACGTCGACGCGACGATGACGGCCGGCACGTTGAGGATCTCCGCACAGATGAGCGGCTCCATGCAGACGTCGCTGGTCATGCAACCGCCGCCGAGCGAGCCGTCGTTGCAGGTCGCGCCGGTGGGCGGCATCATGAGCGGGTTCGGGATCGAACAGCCGCCCATCGTGGTGTCGGCGCAGTCCGCATCGACCTCGCACTCGCCGCAGATGTTGCCGAGCGGGGACTCGAAGCAGTGACCGGACTCGCACTCGGCGTCGTCGCCCGACGTGCACAGCTCACCGTTCGGGAGCGGCATCGGTGCTTCGGTGGTGCCGTCGTCCTCGAACGTGGAGACGTCGTCGCTGCCCGAGTCGGAGACCGACATCGTGCCCGAGTCCTCCGCGGTGGGATCCGTCATCGACGTCATGCTCTCGGACGTCATCGACATCGACGACGCGTCGTCGTCGGCATCGTCGTCGGCCGTGCCCGTGCTGTCGTCACCGTTGTCGTCCGCCGGATCGTCGTCCTTGGCGCAGCCCGTGAAGAGGCCGAGCGCGAGCGAGCACCCCGAAATCCAAAGAAGCCGTGTGTGTGCCATGTGTCCCTCGAAGAAAAAGGGGCAATACCCCCCCTGAGGATGGTGCACCGCGGGCCCGCGCGTGGGCAAGCGCTCGTGTCGTGCGCCGGAGCACGGATCCGCGTCGCGGACGCCGTGGGGCCGTTCGGGCACGAGGGCAACGAGTGCGTCAGCCCACGGCCCGCTCGTGGTCGAGTGCCACGAGCCGTTGCACGTCGACGAGATCCTGTGGCCGCCCCGCGGTGCGCTTGAGCTCGACCAGACCGGCGCGCGACACGACGCTCACGCTGCCGCGCCCGTAGGGCACGCGCTCGCGACCGTCCCAGATCGCACCGTGCGGCTCGTCCACCAGCAACGCGTCGACCACCAGCGCCGACGCGCCGAGCTTCGTGAAGCCGAGCATCGTGATGCCCGACGACGCGAACGTGAACGGCTGCGACTCGAGCGTGAACCCGCACGCCTGCACCACCGCTCTGAAGCGGTCCGCATCCGGACGCGCGACGAGCAGATCGATGTCCGCGGTCGGACGCGGCACCCCGTGGATCGCGAGCGCGAGCGCGCCACACACCGCGTAGTCGACGCCTGCGGCGTCCAGCGCGTACCCGAGCGTCGTCAGTTCCTCGACGATGTCCACTCGAGCTCCGAGGCTACCACGTCCGGGGGTCACCCGCCCGCGAGCGTCACCTTCACGAGGTCCTTCACGATGTTCTTCTGGTGCGCCTCCAGCGTACCGCCGCCGATCTCGATCAGCTTCGCGTCGCGCCAGAGCCGTTCTACAGGGTACTCCTTGCAGTAACCGGCGCCGCCCATGACCTGCATCGCGTAGTCGGCGACCGTCTTGCCCACCGGGCCCGCGAACAGCTTCGCGGCGTCGGACCCGATGCGGTTGCGGATCTCGGGGCCGACATCGCGCGCCATGTTGTAGACGAGCGCTTTCGCGGCCTCGGTGAGCGCGAACCCCTCGGCGATGTAGCGTTGCACCTGCCCGAAGTGGTGGATCGGCTGGCCGAACGCCTTCCGGTCCTGGGAGTAACGGACCATGATCTCCACGCAGCGTTCGGCGATTCCCACACTGATTGCCGCGAGCGTGATCCGCTCGATCTCGAGGTTGCGCATCATGTGGGTGATGCCGTCGCCCTCGATGCCGAGCAGGTTCTCCCGGGGGACGCGGCAGTCCTCGAACACGAGCTCCGCCATCGTCGAGCCCCGCATGCCGAGCTTGTCGATGTGGTGCGTGGTCGAGAAGCCCGGACAGTCGCGGTCGACGACGAACGCCGTCACGCGGCCGTTGACCTTCGCGTAGACGAGGAAGACGAAGCCCTCGCACGCGTTGGTGATGTACGTCTTGCTGCCACGCAGCACGTAGTGATCGCCGTTCGGCACGGCGGTGGTCGTCATGCCGAGCACGTCGGTGCCGGCGCCGGGCTCGGTCATGCCCATGCCCGCGATCCACTCGCCCGACAGCACCTTGGGCAGCCAGCGCTGGCGCTGCTCGGCGTTCGAGCAGTTGTAGAAGTTGTTCACGAACAGCATCGCGTGGGCCAGGTACGCGAGCGTGAAGCCCGGGTCGTACTTCGCGAGCTCGTGGTGGACGACCACGGCGGCGACGGCATCGAGGCCCGCGCCGCCGTCCTCTTCGGGCACGGTGATCCCGAGCAGGCCGAGGTCGGCGAGCTTGCGGAAGAGCGCGACGTTCAGCTCGCCCTTGGCGTCGAACTCGGCGGCTTGGGGCTCGACCTCACGCCGCGCGAACTCGGCCACCATCTGGCGCAAGAGCTCGTGCTCGGGCGTGGGATGGAACAGCGATCGGGAACCATCTCGCATGTGAACGGGGACCGTCGAACCATCGCCCATCGCCCTCGCGGTGGCAACGTCCGGGCGCCGCGCCCGCTTGCGTTCGGCTCCACGGTCGCGTTCGCGACCTGTTGGGGGGAATCTGCGAGCATGCAGGGGCGTCCTGCCCGTCGATGCCACCCACGCGCAGATTGCTTGCGGTCGTACTCGCCGCGTCGACGTCGCTGACCTGTCAGCGGGTGCCGAGCGGCACGCCGGCGGTGGAGAGCGTGCCGGCGGCCGCCGACGAGCCGAGCGGACCCGCGCTGCACTTTCCGCCGCCGCCGTCGCGCCACGCCCGCCCTCCCCTGCCGCGCGATCTCAAGGCGACGGTCGCCGAGGCGGAGACGGGCATCGTCGCGCCCGAGCTCGACGAGGACGGCGGCTTCGAGTTCTCGGGGCAGACGCTGCGCATCGCGTTCAACGACAAGATCACGGTGGACGCGGGCTCGCCCGCGCTCGTGATCGAGCCCGAGGTGGCGGGTGAGCTCGACACCACCGATCCGTACTCGCTGCGATTCAAGGCCGCACAGCCGTTCGATCCCGATGCGTCGTACACGGTGAAGCTCGGCACGATCCGCGACGCGAAGGGCAAGCGCATCGCCGAGGGCTGGACCGCGACGTTCCGCGCGGATCCGGAGGTGTGGATCGCGGGCAAGGTGATCTCCTACCTGCCCAAGCTCGGCACGCCGCGCATCGTCGCGATGCTGCCGACCGGCGGCATCGAGGTGGGGCCGCGACCGAGCTTCGAGGTGCTGTTCGATCAGCCGCTCACCACCACGCAGGCCGAGGGGCTCGTCGAGCTCGCGATCCAGGGCACGCTCGTCGACACGAAGGTGCCCGTGCGCGCCGAGCATCCGCGCGGCGACGTGTTCGGCGGCGTGAAGGTGGATCGCGAGCAGGTCGCGATCGTGCGCCCTGCGAAGGCGCTGCCGGGCGGCAGCACGCTCCTTTTCAAGCGCAAGGACCCCGACGCGCCCGACTACGCCGAGCAGTACTCGGTGGCCGGCGCGCTCACGTTCGACGGCGTCGAGTGCTACGGCTACTACGGCAGCGAGTGCAGCTGGAAGCCGGGCGTGCTGAAGCTGCCGGGCAACGGCTTCGCGGTGACGTACAGCAACGTGCTCGCCGTGAAGACGGGCAAGAAGGCGCCCTCGGTCGTGAAGGTGTCGCCGCCGGTGCGCAACCTGTCGGTCTACAACGACGAGTGGGGCACGGATGGGCGCCTGTCGGTGAGCGGTGGGTTCGAGCCGTCCACGCACTACGAGGTCACGATTGCGCCGGTGCGCGACAAGTTCGGCCATCGCCACCCGGCCGTGACGTTCTCCGTGGATACGGACCCGCTCGGCGCGAGCGCGAGCATGCCGGAGGGCGCACAGCTCCTGTCCGGTGCCACGGCGAAGTCGTTCGGCGTCACGACGCGCAACGTCGAGAAGGCGATCCTGCGGCTGTGGAAGGTGGACGCCACGGCGGCCGCGTGGGATCAGGCCGAGCAGCGCGTCGGAAATCGCGAGAAGCCCGGCGACACGCCGACCCACGAGATCGCAATCGAGCCGAAGTCCGAGCGCGACAAGGAGACGACGACCGCGGTCGATCTCGCGAGCGTGCTCGAGCCCGGGCAGGCCTACCTCGCGAGCCTCGAGCTCGCCGAGCCCGCGTTCGATGCGAAGAAGCCGACCTATCCCGAGTGGAGCAGCGCCGGGCGACCGCCCACGGCGCTCGTCACCGTGCTCGAGCCCGACGCGATCGTCGTGCGCACGCACTCGACGCCCCGTGCACTGCTCGCCCACGTCGCGAAGGTCGCGGACGGCACGCCGGTGGAAGGGGCGACGTTCGCGATCGTCGGGCAGGATCTCGGCGGCGTCGCGACCGACAAGCACGGCCTCGCCGTGTTGCCGGTGGACGCCACAGCCGCCGCCGCCGCGTTGCTCGAGGTGAGCTCGGGCAAGCACCGCACGCAGCTGCGGCTCGGTCGCGGCCAGGGCGAGCGCGAGCTCGCGCAGGCCTACGCGGGCGTGCCGGTCGAGGCCAACCCGATGCGTGCGCTGATCGTCACCGATCGCGGCGTCTATCGCCCGGGCTCGAAGGTGTTCGCGAAGGCGGTGCTGCGGCGCGTCGAGGGCGACACGCTGCCGCCCGTGCCGAGCTTCCCGGTGCGGGTCACGGTGACGGATCCGACCGGCGAGCAGGTGTTCATGGATCGCGGCCTCACGAACGAGGCCGGTGCGATCGCGATCGAGTTCGCGAGCTCGAAGACGGCCGCGATCGGCCGCTACTCCATCACGCTCGAGCCGTGGTTCGGCGAGCGCACGCCGCTCGCGGTGGAGCAGGTGCAGATCGCGGAGTTCGAGCCGCCGCGCTTCGCCGTGGACGTGTCGACGACGGCGGAGGCGACCGAGCTGAAGGGCACCGTGAGCGGGCGCTATCTGTTCGGGGCCGCGATGGAGGGCGCGACGGCCTCGTGGACGCTGCGCCGCTCGCCGGCCCCGATCCCGGGCGGCTCGCTCGCGGATCGCGGGCTCGTGTTCCGCGACGACGGCGACGGCGAGTACTGGTACGACGAAGAGTCGCCGAGGACGGAAGAGTGGATGCGCGTCGGGCAGGGCCAGCTCGATGCGAAGGGCCTGCTCGCGATCACGCAGGCGATCGAGCTGCCGAAGGACGGCGGACCGCAGTCGTTCGTGCTCGAGGCCGAGGTCGCCGACGAGTCGCACCGCACGATCGCGAACCGCAGCGAGGTCACCGTGTTCGACGCCGAGCGCTACGCCGGCGTGCGGCTGGTCGAGCGCTGGCAGGGCAAGGACACCAGGGTGCCGGTCGAGCTCGGCGTCGTCGATCGCAAGGGCAACCCCGTCGCGGGCACGACCGTCGAGGCCACGCTCGAGCGCGTGACGTGGGAGCGCACGCGTCGACCGGGCCCGAGCGGCGGCGAGCACGTCGAGTGGCACTCGGTGCGCACCGAGGTCGCGCGCTGCAGCGCCGAGACCACGACGCTGCCGGTGTCGTGCGACCTCGTGCCGCGCGAGTCCGGCGACTACGTCGTGTCGGCGTGGGTCGACGGTCGCCGGGGCGGCGCCGACGAGCTCTGGGTGTGGGGTCGAGGCGAGCGCGCGCCGGTGCAGCCGGGGCACGAGCTCGAGCTCGTCGCCGACAAGGCCAGCCACGCGCCCGGCGAGAAAGCCACCGTCGAGTTTCCCAACCCGTTCGGCGACGCGATCGCGATCGTGACGATCGAAGGCGGCGGCGAGCTGCGCACATCCTCGCAGCGCGTGTCCGGCACGAGCGGCAAGATCGAGATCGACGTGAAGGCCGGCGATGCGCCGCGCATGCACACCACCGTGTCGCTGTTGCCCGTCGGTCTCACGGGCGAAGCGGCGCTGCAGTGGAAGTTCGGCGCGCTGCGGCTGCCGGTCGCGATGGACGACGCGCGCCTCGCCGTCGCGGTGTCGAGCGATCGCGCGGTGTACGAGCCGGGCGAGAAGGCGCAGATCACCGTCGAGGTGTCGCGCGGCGGGAACCCGGTGTCGGCGGCCGACATCGCGCTCGCGGTCGTCGACGAGGGCGTGCTGCGCTTGACGGACTTCCACGCGATCGACCCCGTCGATGCGTTGCGGCCCGCGGGCGGGCTGTCGTTCCAGCTCGTCGACCAGCGCGATCTGTTGGCCGCGCTCGCGCTGCGCAGCCACGTCGCGGGCGACGGCGCGAGCGAGGGCGATCAGTCGCTCGTGTCCACGCGCAAGGACTTCGTCGAGACCGCACTGTGGCGGCCCGACCTCGTCACCGACGCCGACGGCAAGGCGACCGTGGAGTTGGCTTTGCCCGACAACCTCACGCGCTTCCGCATGATGGCCGTGGTGCTCGACGAGACCGGCCGAGGCGGCGTGCACGAGCAGGGCTTCGAGGTGAAGAAGCCGCTCATGGTGATCCCCGCGATCCCGCGCTTCGCGATCCTGGGCGACACCTTCGAGGCCGCGGCGCTCGTGCACAACGAGACCGACAGCACCGCCAAAGCCACCGTCTCGCTCGCCGGCGAGACGAAGGAGGTCGAGATCGAGGCCCACGGCCGCGTACGCGTGCCGTTCTCGGTGACGGCGAGCGAGGCCGGCAAGCAGACGTACACGTTCGAGGTGCGCGACGGCGAGGGCACGGTGCGCGATCGCGTCGAGGTCGCGCTGCCCGTGCACGCGCCGGGCATCGACGAGCACCCGCGGCTCGCGGCCGGCTTCACCGGCGCGCAGGACGTCGTGATCGAGGTGCCCGCCGACGCGTTCGTCGGCGAAGACGACGACCTGGTCGTCACCACCGGCATCACGATGTGGCCAGAGCTCGGCGCGCGGCTCGAGTACCTCGTCGACTACCCGCACGGTTGCGTGGAGCAGACGACGTCGAGCACGCTGCCGCTGTTGGCCGCGCGCGAGCTGTTGCCGCGGCTCGGGTTCACTCGCTACACGCGCGAGCAGATCGACGCACGCATCGCCGCGGGCGTCGCTCGCCTCGCGTCGATGAAGACGTCCGACGGCGGGCTCGCGTACTGGCCCGGCCAGTGGCCGTCGAACCCGTACGGCACCGCGTACGCGATGCGGGCGCTCGTGCGGGCGCGCGACGCCGGCATCGTCGTGCCCAGCGGGCTCATCGAGGGCATGGAGGGCTACCTGAAGACGGAGCTCGCCGGCTCGAGCGTCGAGCCCGGCTCCGTCGAGGTTCGCAGCGCGATCGCCCTCGCGCTCGCGGAGGCGAAGGCGCTGCCGCCCGCGATGGCGGACGCCCTGTACGACGCGCGCAAGAACGTCGGCCCGTTCGGACTCGCCACGCTCGCGCTCGTGCTCGCGTCCGTGCCCGAGCAGGACGAGCGCGTCACCGAGCTGCTCGACCTGCTCGAGGCCGAGTTCGACGAGAAGGGCCACCCGAAGACGGCGAAGAAGTTCGAGGACTTCGCGTACTACGGGTCCTCGCAGCGCACGCGGGCCCAGGCCGCGCTCGCGCTCGAGCGGCTGCGCCCGTCCTCGGCGCTCTTGCCCGCCTTGGTCGACACGATCATCGCGGACACGGACTCGTACACCACGCAGTCCACCGCGTTCGGCCTCATCGCGCTGACGGAGCGGCTGCGCCACATGGAGGTCGAGGACGCCGCGTTCGCGGCGGCGCTCGACGGCGAGCCGATCTACGCCGACCCGATCGAGACGGTGAAGCTGGGCGGCGGGGCGATGCGGTGGACGATCCCGCTGTCGAAGCTGCGCGGCAAGTCCGTGAGGCTGCGCGTCACCTCGTCGTCCGATCGCGCCGTGTCGCTGCTCGTCGAGGCCCAGTGGCGGCGCCCGTTCGCGGCCACCGCGTCGCTGCAGGCGACGTCGACCAAGCACGGACCGGACGTCTACCGGCTGTACACCGATCCGGTGGGCAAGCCGATCGACCTCGCCGACATCGCCCCGGGCGACATCGTGCGCGTCGGCATCGTCGCGAAGATGCCGACCGAGGCCGTCGAGCGCTCGCGCATCGGCTACGTCGCGATCACCGACCGGATCCCCGCGGGCTTCGAGCCGATCCAGCCGGATCTGGCGACCGTCGCCCAGACGCCCGAGCTCGACCCCGAGCACCCGCTCGCGCAGATGATGGGATGGGGCGGCGCCGAGGCGAGCCACACGGAGCTGCACGACGACCGCGTCGATCTCTACTTCGATCGGGTGTGGGGCGACTGGGTGGCCGCGAGCTACCTCGTGCGCGCCACGACGCCCGGCGACTTCATCGCCGCGCCCGCGCGTGCCGAGCTGATGTACGAGCCCGACAGCACCGGCTTCAGCGACACCACCCGCATGACGGTGAAGCCGTGAAGCAGCGGCGCCGCCGTCGGCTCTTCGCCGCGATCGCGGCGCTCGCGATCGCGGCCACATGGATCGCGTGGGCGCGGTTCTGGCACCGGCTGCGCGACGAGGCCGGATCGCCCACGGCGGCGCTCGACGATCGCTGGCACGACGGCCGTCGCATCGTCGATCGCGACGGCGAGCTGCTGCGCGAGCTGCCCACCGATCACGGCCGGCGCGGCCGCCCGCTCGCGCTCGACGAGATGGGCGAGCGCGTCGTGCAGGCCACGCTGTCGTCCGAGGACAGGAACTTCTTCGAGCACGACGGCGTCGATCGCGTCGCCATCCTGCGAGCGATCGAGCAGAACGTCACGAACGCGCGCTTCGTCTCGGGCGCCAGCACGGTCACGCAGCAGCTCGTGAAGCTGCTCGACACGCGCGGCGTGCCCGGCCCGCGCACGGCGGAGGTGAAGCTGCGCGAGGCCGCGCGCGCGCAGAACCTCGAGGAGGCGCTCGGCAAGGACGAGATCCTCGCGGAGTACATGAACCGCCTGCCCTACGGCCACGGCCTCGTCGGCCCCGAGATCGCCGCGTGGGCGTACTTCGGCATGCATCCGCGCGATCTGTCGTGGGCCCAGGCCGCGATGCTCGCCGTGCTGCCGCGCGCGCCGTCGTTCCTCGACCCGTACGAGCACATGGACCGCGTCCAGCTGCGCCAGCGTGCGCTCTTGCAGGCGATGCACGACGACGGCGTGCTCTCGGACCGCGATCTCGCGCGCGCGCTGGCGGAGCCGCTCGTCGTGCAGCCGATCGTGCATCCGTGGCACGCGCCGCACTTCGTGCAGATGCTCGTCGCCGAGGGTCGCTTGCCCGCGCACGGGCTCGTGCGGACCACGCTCGATCTGCGGCTGCAGCACGACGTCGAAGGGCTCGTCCGCACGCAGGTGGCGCAGCTCGCCGATCGCGGCGCGACGAATGCGGCGGTGATCGTCGTCGACAACGCGACCGGCGACGTGCTCGCGTGGGTCGGTAGTGCCGATCACGACGACGCCGCGATCGCCGGGCAGGTCGACATGGTGCGCGCGCAGCGGCAGCCGGGCTCCACGCTCAAGCCGTTCGTGTACGCGGCCGCGCTCGCGGCCGGCCACACGGGCAGCGAGCTCGCGGCGGACGTGCCCACCGAGTTCGTCGAGTCGGGCGGCCGCGTGTACGCGCCGGCGAACTTCGACGGCGGCTATCTCGGACCGATCCCGCTGCGCGAGGCGCTCGCCACGAGCCTCAACGTGCCGATGGTGCGGCTCGCGTCCGCGCTCGGTGCGGAGCCGGTGCTCGCGCTGTTGCACCGCCTCGGATTCGCGAGCCTCGAGCACGACGCGGATCACTACGGCCTCGCGATCGCGCTCGGCACCGGCGAGGTGGAGCTGCGCGAGCTCGCGACGGCGTACGTCGCGATCGCACGCGGCGGTGCGGCGGTCCCCCTGCGCTACAGCGAGAGCGATCCCGAGCCGAGCGCGACGCAGGTGCTCGAGCCCGCGATCGCACACGCCGTCACCGAAGCGCTGGCCGACGCGCTCGCGCGCGTGCGCCTGTTGCACGGGCGCAGCCCCTTCGACATCGGCTTCCCCGTCGCGCTCAAGACCGGCACGAGCTCGGGCTATCGCGACGCGTGGACCGTCGGGTACACGGCCGAGCGCACGGTCGCCGTGTGGGTCGGCAACGCGAACGGCGAAGCGATGACGTCGATCACCGGCGCCGGCGGTGCGGGCCCACTGTTCGCCGACGTGATGCGCCGCGCGATGCTCGACGTCGGCAGCCGCGCGGCGCTCGTGCCCGCGGATGCGCTCGAGACGGTCGAGGTGTGTGCGCTGTCGGGCGCACGCCCCGGCCACGCGTGCCACGATCGCGTGCACCGCAAGTTCGTGCCCGGCGACGCGCCGGCCGAGGGCTGCACCGTGCACGTGCACGCGCGCGAGGACGGCCACGGCCCCGACGGACGCGCGCGGTGGATCTGCGCCGCGGAGGCCGACGACGTCGTCGTGCGATTGCCCGACGAGTTCTCCGCCTGGCTCGCGCGCTTGCCCGAGGGTGCACCGGGCCGCGATCCCCACGGCCTGAAGTGGTTGCCGGCCGCCGCGGTGACCGGCTGCGACGGCGCCGAGGATGCCGTGCCGCAGCTCGTGATCACCTCGCCCGCCGACGGCAGCATCCTCGGCGGCGCGAAGAACGATGGCATCACCGACGTCGTGCCGCTGTCGGCGACGCTCGAAGGCCGCGCCGACGTCGACGAAGTGGAGTTCGTCGTCGATGGTCGCGTCGTCGCGCGCGCGAAGCATCCGTTCGAAGCGCGCGTCGCGATCTCGCGCGGCGATCACGTGGTGCATGCGCGACCGCGCCGCGACGACCTCGCAATTCGCTCCACCGCCGCGCGGTTCTCCGTTCGCTAGCGAGGTTCCCGGTCTGCACCAGATCGGGCACGGGCACGCGCACGGGCACGCGCACGGAGCAGGCGGCGGCAGAACGCTTCGCGTTCTTCCGCGCCTGCTGGGAACCGCGAGACCTACGTAGAGAACCAAGGTTCGGTGCACGGAACGTCGTGCGCCCTGGAGGATCTCCGATGATGACTCGCCTTCCGCGCCTCGCCGTCGCCGCCATCGTGTTCTCGACGCTCGGCCTCGGAGGCTGCAGCGCGGGGCGCACCGACGAGTTCGGTACCACGGGCACCGGCATCGGGACGCAGGTCCCCGCTTCGGAGACCTCGCTGCGCGAGGCCGGGATCGCGTCGTGGGGGATCGCGAAGATGGCGGACGGCAGCTACGTCGTCACCGCGAGCGGATCCGGAGGCGAGCAGATCGCGACGATGCAGGTCGCGATGCGGCAGGACGGCGCGACCTTGCACATGACGTCGCCGTCGTCGGGCACGATCGAGCTCGACGCCGAAGGCAACGTGATGGAGGACTCGATCGAGGACTACGAGCTCATCGCGTACTTCGAGGCCGATGCGCGCGCGGAGCTCGAGTCGCAGGGCTTCCGCGTGAGCCCCATGTGCATGATGGCGATGGGCGCCGCGGCCAACGACTGCACGAAGGCCGCGATGACCGGCATGGCGATGGACATGCTGAAGTGCGTGCACTCGGTGTTCGCCGCGATGCTCGCGTGTCAGGGCGGCGGCGGCGGCATGACCGGCGGCGGCATGACCGGTGGTGGCATGACCGGTGGCGGCATGACCGGTGGCGGCAGCATGACCGGTGGCGGCATGACCGACGGTGGTTACGGCACCGGCGGCGGCTACGGCACGATGGGTGGCTACGGCACGATGGGCGGCTACGGCTCGGGCGGCTACGAGAGCGGTGGCTATGGCTCGGGTGGCTACGGCAGCGGCGGCTACGGCAGCGGCGGCTACGGCAGCGGCGGCTACGAGGGCGGCGGCTACGAAGGCGGCGGCTACGAGGGCGGCGGCTACGAGGGCGGCGGCTACGAAGGCGGCGGCTACGAAGGCGGCGGCTACTACGATCAGAACGATCCCGCGCTGGAGCTCGGCCCCGCGCCGCTCGTGCCCGACGTGACGCCGCCCGACCTGACGCTCGGCAGCGGCGGAGCGCCGTCGCACCTCGACGTGCGCAGGTGGCATCTCGTGAACCGCTGACGCGCTCACGCGGTGTACGAACGGTAGCGCGCGAAGTAGCGCCGCATCAGCCAACGGCGGAACCAGTGGTTCACGCCGGGCAGATCGACGACGAGCGGTCCCCACACGACGAGCGAGCGCCGACCGAGGCTCACGCCGTACGCGAACTCCTCGTGCAGCACGTGCGGTGCGAGCGGCGGCACGCCGTTCGGATAGCCGGCCGGCTCGCCGAGCAGCGTGAGCAGGTTCTTCGCGACGCGCTTCGCCTGCCAGATGCACTCGATCGCGCGCTGCATCGTGCGCCACTGCCCGTCTCCACCGATCACCCGCACCGCATCGCCGCACGCGAAGATGTCGGGCGTCGTGGGGTCGCGCGTCGCGAAGCACTGCAGTGTGGGGCCGACCGCGAGCCAACCGTCGTCGGTCATCGGCAGGCCGAGCGACGCGAGCACCGGCGCCGGTCGGATCCCGCCGGCCCACAGCGCGAGCGCGCACGGGATGTCGACCTCCTCCGGTCCGCCGGCGCCCGCCTCGACGACGGTGACGCCACCGTCGTGCGCGCTCACGAGCGTCGCCGACAGTCGTACGTCGACCCCTTGCGCGCGTAGGATCGCGAGCACCTTGCGACCCACGCGCGGACGGAGATCGCGGACGAGCGCGTCCTCGCGGCACACGAGCGTCACCTCGGGGCGCACGAGCGTACGTCCGTCGAGGCACGCAAGCTCGCCCGCGAGCTCGACGCCCGTGATGCCGCCGCCCACGATCACAACGCGCGGTCGCTCGGCCTTGCCGGACAGCTCGCGCTCGAGCGCCGCACGCGAGTGCGCGAACTGATCCTCGAATTTGTGAGCGAAGAGGTACTCGGCGCCCGGCAGCGCCGGCGGGGGCTCGACGATCGAGCCCAGCGCGACCACGACGATGCGCGCGGTGAGCTCGCGCCCGTCGGCCAGCGTCACCGTCTTCGTCCTGGGTTGCAGACCGACGACCTCGCCCGCGACGAACTTCACGCCGGGCATCGACGCGAGATGGGTCGCGGTCTCGAGCTTGGACTCGGCCGGCGCCAGCACGCCGACGAGCCGCTCCTGCACGAGCGGGAGGTAGCCGTGCTCGCGGACGCGATCGACCACGACGATGCGCAACCCCGGCCCGTCGGCACGCCGCTGGAGCTGGTGCACGAGCTCGATGCCCGCGAAGCTCGCACCGAGCACGAGCACGTCGGCCTCGCGCGGTGCCTCGGCCTGTTCAGCGTCCGAAGACATGCACCTTGTCCCGGATCGACGCGGGGAAGCGCGAGCGCACGATGTCTTCGGCGTCGGCGCGCGTGTGACGGGGGCTGCGATGCACGACGACGAGCGCGTCGCCCTGGAAGTCCTCGGCGCACGCGATGAGCTCGTCGACGTGCGTGTGGCCCCATGCGCGCGTCTCGTCGACGGTGCGCCGCGAGTCCCACGCGGTGATCTCGTGCACGAGCACGCGGCAACCACGCACGCGCGGCTCGGTGCGGAACAGCTCGATCTGCGTGTCTCCTGTGACGCACAGCAAGTCGACCGACTGCACGGCGGTCACGATCACACCGCGTTGACGCAGCTCCGCGATCTCCGGGCCCGACAGCCCGGCGTACTCGGGCTTCAGGCGCTGCCCCGTGCGCGTGACGATCCACGCGAGCGACGGCACGCGGTGGACCGATCGCACGCACGTCGCCGACAGGCCGCGGCCGAGGTCGACGACGTCACCGGGGTCGTGCGGCACGAGCTCGAGGACGAGCTCGAAGCCCTCGATCTCGCCCCACGCCTGGAAGATGCGCCGCAGCGGCGCCTCGACCTCGCGCGGCACATGCACGACCGGCGGCGCGAGCCCGGCGAGCTGGCGCTGCGACACGAGGTACGGCAGCTCGCCGAGGTGGTCCTGGTGCCCGTGGCTCACGAGGATCCGTCCGAACTTCAGCTGCCCGCGCACGGGCCCACCGACGTCGAACATGAGATCGAGCTCCGGCACCATGAGGCAGGTGCGGATGCCACCACGCGTCACGCCGCGCAGCGTCAACCCAGCGACTTGGAGCTCGTCCTCGCCGTCCAAGACCGCCTACGCGACGAAGTTGCGGTTCGGGGTCCACAGCACGGTAGGCGCACCGCGGCTCGCGGGCGCGCGCGCGGCCGAGGCTTCGGCCCGCCGCACGGCGAGCACGTCCTTCGCGGCCGCGACGATCTTCGCGGGCGACACGACGATGTGCTCTTCGAGGTGGGCGTTCTGCGGGATGCCGGGCACCGGATCCTGGCCGAGCACGCGCGTGACGACGCTCGTGCCGCCCGGATCGAGCGCCTCGATCACCGCGCCCTGGATCTCGCGTCCGAGGCTCGCGAACACGCGGTCCTCGTGCACGACGAGCAGGCGCCCGGTCTTGCGCACGCTCGCGAGCACCGCGTCCATGTCGGGTGGCACGATCGTGCGCAGGTCGATCACCTCGCACTCGATGCCGTCGGCGGCGAGCGTCTCGACCGCGCTCTGGCAGAACAGCGTCGCGCGGCCCCACGTGACGACGGTGAGATCGCGCCCCGGCCGGCGCACGACCGCCTTGCCGAGCGGCACGCGGAAGTCGTCGGGCAGATCCGGCGCGTAGCCCTCGAACGCGATCGCGCGCTTGAGCGTCGCGACCTCCTTGGGATCGGTGGGCTCGCCCGGGAACGCGTCGCCGAGCGTCATGCGATACAGGCCCTTGCTCTCGAAGAAGAGCACGGGGCCGGTGTAGTCGGCGGCGCTGCGCAAGAGCCCGTACACGTCGCGCGACGTGGTGGGCGCCACGATCGTGAGCCCGGGAATCGACGCGTAGAACCCCTCCATGCACATCGAGTGGTAGACGGCGCCGCCGTGCAGCGGCTCGACCGGCAGCCGCACGATCACGTTCGCACGCACGCTGCCGCCCGACGTCCACAGGAGGTTGCCGAGGTACACGAGCCAGTGCAGCGTGTTGAGGCTGTAGTCGGAGAACTGGATCTCCGGCAGCGCCGTGGACCCGTCGTGCAGCGCGAAGCCGACCGCGCTGCCGATGATGAACGGCTCGTTGATCGGCGCGTCGCGGACCTGGCGCGGGAAGTCGCCGTGCAGGCCGCGCGTGGCCTGCATGACGCCGCCCTTCTTGGCGACGTCCTGCCCGTAGATCCACGTCATCGGGTTCGTGCGCAGGATGCCGCGCATCGCGGCTCGCACCGCACCGTTGATCGAGATGACCGTCTGGCGCCCGACCGTCGGCGGCTCGGCGACCACGGGGTACGGATCGCGGATGTGCTCGAACACCGACTCGTACGTCGGCTCGGGCTCGCCCGCCGCGATCGCCATGGTCTCGACGATGTACGCGTCGGTCTCGGTGCCGATGCGACCGAGGTCGTGGCGCGCGAAGTAGTCCTTGGTCGCGCCGTCCTTGCGCCGCACGATGTCACCGGGCTCGAGGATGCCGCGGGCCACCAGGGCCTGGCCGAACTCGAGCAGCGGATCGTACTGGTCGAACTTGAACGTGACGTCGGCTGCGGAGCTGTGATCGTTGAGGCGCGACAGATCGCGCACCCAGATCATCGCGGGCCGCTGCTGCCCGCGGCAGAACTCGGCGGCGCGGCGCGTGGTCTCGTACACGTCGATGAAGTCGTTGCCGTCGCAGGTGAAATACTCGAAGCCGAACGCGCGCGCGTATGCCTCGAAGTCCTTGATGCCGCGCCCGTCCTCGGGCGTCACGCTGATCGCGACGTTGTTGTCGGTGACGACGAGGAGCCACGGCAGCTGCAGGATCGACGCACCGGTCATCCCCTCGTGCACGTCGCCCTCGGCACACGTGCCGTCACCGACGACGCACACGACGAGCGCATCGTCGACGCCCTTCACCTTGTAGCCCTGCGCGTAGCCGACCGACTTCGACACCTGCATGCCGAGCGCCGACTGCACCGGCAACGCGTTGTTGCGCATGTCGTTGAAGTGGGCCGTCATCTGCCGACCACCGCTCCACGGGTCGGTCGACTTCGACAGCTGCTGCCGCATGTGATCGAGATGGAAGTCGTCGTAGCCCTTCAGCCGCGCCCACATCGCGAGCAGCGATGCGGATCGATAGTGGCCGCAGATCGCGAACGCGTCGGGATCCACGGTGTCGGCGAACGCGAGCGCGGACGCGGTGCCGTGGATCTCCTCGCCAGGGCCCCAGATGGCGAACTTCACCTCGCCCTTCAGGCACTCCTGGACGATCCGCTCGACGTGCATGCGCGCGAAGCAGGCCTCGCGATAGGCGAGTCGCAGGCGCTCGGGCGTGAGCGCCGGAACGTCGTCGAGCCGTGCGAGGTCTCGCTTGGGCGTGGGGGTCCCGGGTGCGTCGGGCATGACTCGCTCCTCTTTCGCCATCTAGCGGGCGTCGCCGCGCGAGGCCGCCGTCACTGGTACGGATATCCGCCGCCCTGCGGGGGCTGCGGTGGGTACCCGGGCTGCGGCGGGTAGCCCGGCTGCTGCGGCTGCGGAGGATAGCCCTGCTGCTGTGGCGGGTA
The DNA here is from genome assembly GCA_964468635.1 of uncultured Nannocystaceae bacterium. Taxonomy (GTDB): domain Bacteria; phylum Myxococcota_A; class Polyangia; order Nannocystales; family Nannocystaceae; genus Xiheibacterium. The sequence continues at coordinate 9,746 of CAYXVR010000062.1, read as the reverse complement.
GCCCGGCTGTGGCTGCGGCGGATAGCCCTGCTGCTGCGGCGGATAGCCCTGCTGCTGCGGCGGCACTGCCCCCTGCGGCGCGGGGATCGGCGACACGGTCGCGGCCTCGAGCGCAGCGAGGTGCGCGCGACCCTCCGCCTCCGGATCCGCCGACTCCTGCTTGCGTCGGACCTGGAAGTACACGCGGAAGCCGATCGCGATCGCGAGCGGGAAGATGAGCCCGAACCCGATCGCTCGCACCACGCCGGAGAGCAGGATGCCGACGACGGGGACGATGCCCAGCACGAACGCCAGCACGCCCATGACCACGTTGCCGCCGATGAACACGACCGCCCACAGGATGAGCACGTGCACGAGGTCGGCGAGGAACAGGTTCAACGATCGCATCGAGACGTCGAAGAGCTGCTTGTCCTCGAGCAGGTAGACGGCGAGCGCGAAGAACCCGAACGCGGTCCACACCGTGACGGCGCCGAGGAACACCGCGAGATAGAGCGTCGCGATGCCGACGCCGCCGCGCCCGATGATGAACTTGATCGCGGGCCCGATGCCGACCGGCTCGCCGTAGTGAGCCTTGATGATCATGTACGCGCTCGCGCCCATCAACAGCGGCTGGACCAGCCAGAGGATGTTGAAGATGGAACCGAGGAAGAGCAGCGCGTTGACGAGCGAGCCGAGCCAGACGAAGAGCGCGATGATGATCTGCGGACCCGCGTTGAGGATGACGAGCGGCACGAGCACGGGCTTGATCATCGCGAGCCCGCCCTTGATGTCGGCGCCGAGCCCTTCGGTGGTCGCGTCGCCGCCCCCTGCGACCGGCGGATAGCCCTGGTCCACCGGCTGCATCGCGCCCGGCTGGGGCGGATAGCCGCCGGTGCCCTGGGGCGGATAGCCCGGCTGTTGCGGCGGATAGCCGCCCGTGCCCTGCGGCGGATAGCCCGGCTGTTGCGGCGGATACCCGCCCGTGCCCTGCGGCGGATAGCCCGGCTGCTGCGGCTGCGGCGGATAGCCTTGCTGCTGCTGCTGCTGCTGCTGCTGCGCCTGCGGTTGCGGTTGCGGCGGATAGCCGGCGGAATCCTGTGGCGGATATCCCTGCGCTTGTTGGGGCGGATAGCCGCCGGTCGGCGCCGGCGGGTAGCCCTGCGGCTGCGCTTGCGGCTGCGCTTGCGGATGTCCTTGCGGCGGCATGCCGGGCTGCTGCATGCCGGGCTGCTGCATGCCGGGCTGCTGCGGCATGCCGGGCTGCTGCGGATAGCCGGGCTGCTGCATCGACGGCGGCGGCGACATCGACGGTGGCGGCGACATGCCGGGTTGCGCAGGCATGCCTCCGCCGGGCGTCGGCGCCATGCCGGGATGGCCGGGATGCGCGGGCGGCATGCCGGGTGACGGCGGCGCGACCTGACGCTGCACGCCGGGCACCGGCGGCGCGGCTGCGGGCGCGAACCCACCGGGCGCACCGGGAGCCGGCGGTGCAGGCCTCGCTGCACCGGGATGCGCGAACATCGTGCGGCTCTGCTGCACCGCGCCGGGAAAGTCGATGTGCTGCACGGTGATGAGCGACTGACCGAGTCGCACGGCCTGCCCGATGCCGAGCTCGACGGGCGCGTTGATGCGCTCGCCGTTCGGCATGAACGACCCGTTCGTCGAGCCGAGATCGCGGAAGACGAGCTTGCCCGCGTTGAAGCGCAGCTCCGCATGACGCCCCGACACCTGTGGATCGAACAAGGCGATGTCGCCGACGTCACGACCGACGGTGATGACCTCCTTGTCGAAGGCCTTCGTCTCGGGGGGCCGTCCAGCGTACTGGACGTACAGGGTGTAGAGCGACATGCCGGCTCCTGAGTGGGGTAGGCTTCGGCGAGTTTCACAATGCCGGCCCCCGAGCGCAACCGGCCCAGGAGTCCCATCGGCACGCTGCCGGCGGGAGGCCGGTGCGGGCCTCCAGACCGCTCGCGAGCACCATCCCGGCACGAGTCCCGGAGCCGGCGAGCGGGCGCGCCGCGACATCGCATGCCGAGACCGCAGTGAAGGACGACGACACGGCGCCGGCGTGGGGACCGGCCGAGCAACGCGACCTGGCGGAACGACTGCGCAGGGGTGACCTCGTCTGGGACCTCGTCGTCGTCGGCGCGGGCATCACCGGAGCCGGCATCGCCCGCGACGCCGCGCTGCGAGGGCTGCGGGTGCTCGCCGTCGACGCGCTCGACGTCGCATACGGTACGAGCTCGCGATCGTCACGCCTCGTGCACGGGGGCGTGCGCTACCTCGAGCAGGGCGAGATCGGGCTCGTGTACGAGGCGCTGCGCGAGCGCAGTCGGCTGTACGAGTCCGCTCCGCACCTCGTGCGCCCCGAACGATTCCTCTTCCCCGCGTACGCCGGCGATCGACTCGGGCCGTGGAAGCTGCGGATCGGCCTGACGCTGTACGACACGCTGAACTTCTTCCGCGGCCAGTCGCACGACTACCTCGCGGTCGAGCCCGCGCTGCTCGCCGAGCCGCTGCTCGCGAAGGACGGCTTGCTCGGCGCGGTGCAGTACGAGGACGCGGTCACCGACGATGCTCGACTGACGCTCGCCATCCTCGTCGACGCGCGCCGACACGGCGCCGAGATCGCGACGTACGCGAAGGTCGATCGCATCGGTCGCGCCGGCGATCAGCACGAGCTCGAGCTCGACGACGGATCGCTCGTACGCACGCGAGCGGTCGTCGTCGCAGCGGGACCGTGGACCGGCGCGCGATTGCTCGGCCGCGCGGGCGAGGGCCTGCTCTCGCTGTCGAAGGGCATCCATCTCGTGCTGCGTGCGAGCGACGTGCCCGTGCGACAGCCGCTCGTGATCCAGGCGCCGGCGCAGAAGCGGATCCTGTTCGTCGTGCCGTGGGGCGCTCGCACGTACCTCGGCACGACCGACGCGCCGTACGTCGGCGATCCGGGCCGCTCCGGACCCACCGAGGCGGACGAGCTCGAGCTGTTGGATCTCGTGCGACGCGTCCTGCCGTCGGCGCGACTCGGTCCGGATCGCATCGTGAGCGCGTGGTCGGGCGTGCGGCCCCTCGTGCGCGCCGCGGACGCGCCGCCCGGCGACACGGTCGCGCTGTCGCGCAAGCACCGGATCGTCACGAACGACGACGGCGTGCTCGCGATCGTCGGCGGCAAGCTGACGACGTATCGCGCGATGGCGGAGGAGCTCGTCGACCGCGTCGTCGACGTGCTCGCGGTGGACTGGCCGCGCGATCGCCCCGCGCCCGAGCCGTGCAGTACCCATCGATTGCCGCTCGTGCCCGGTGAGCCGCTCGCGGCCGCGGAGCTCGACGACCCGCTCGTCGCCGATCTGGCCGCCCGTCACGGCCCGGCCGCGCGCGCGATCGCGGCGCTCGCAGGCACGCGCGGCACCGGAGCCCGCATCGTCGACGATCTCCCGTACCGCTGGTGCGAGATCGACCACGCGATCGCCCACGAGGGCGTTCGGCACGTCATCGACATCGTACGGCGCCGATTGCCGCTCGTGCTCACGGATCCGCGGCAGGGCGCGGGCGTGATCCGCCGCGTCGCGGAGCGCTTGGTGGACGCGTGGGGCGGCGGAGCCGTGGACGTGGACGACGAGCTCGATCACTTCCGCGAAGAGGTGACGACCGAGACCCGCCGCTCGCCGCTCATCGATTGATCAGGCGAACAGGCCGACGACCCACACGACCGCGCGCGCGAACCATCCGTCGGGGAAGTGCGCGCCGAGCAGCACGCCGCCGCCGAAGATCGCACCGAGCACGCTGCCGGGGGCCACGATCCAACCGAGCGTCCAGCCGAGCCAGCCTTCCTTCTTCGCCGGCTCGTCGCCGATCTCCGCGATCGCCTCCTTCGCGGCGTCCTTGGCCGCGGGCTTGTCGGCCTTCGGACGCGGGGCGGGAACGTTGCTGGGCTTGCGATCGGCCATGGCTCACCGTCAGAGGTTCTGCGCGTCGTCGTCGGTCGCGCCCGTCTCTTCGTCACGGCCCTCGGGTGCGGGCCCGCCGACGTTCGTGCCTTCGGGGGCGAACGGCTTGTCCTTGCGCTCGAGCACGCGCTTGCGGTTGTCCGCGTCGATCCACGGCGCCTGTCCGTCGTGCGCGGGCGCGTAGCTCATCCAGCTGCCGGCCTGCCAGTCGGCGCTCGCTTCGTCGGTGATGTCGAGCGCGCCGAACATGTGGCCGATCTCGTGCAGCATCGTGCGCAGGTGGGGCTCGCGTGCGTCGGGCGTCGCGTACACGATGCCGTGCGCGCCGTTGTACGGGCTCGTCGGCAGCGGCGTCTCGGCCTGGCCCGCGATCGCACCCTGGTCGAGCGGCCGCGCCGTCATGCCGAGCAGGATGTCGCTGCCCTCGCGCGGGCGTGCGCGCAGATCGTCGAGCAGCGCTTCGACGCGCATGCCCTTCGCGGCGACCGGCCAGCGCCCGACGCCGGCGAGCTCGAGCTCGACGCCGAACTGCTCTTGGTACACGCGCGAGGCCTGGCTCACCGTGCGCTGCACGTAGTCGATCCAGTCCTCGTGCTCCGCGACGAGATCGTCGTCGACGAGCACCTTCACGCGCACCTTCACGGGCAGTGCGAGCCGAGCGGCGAGATCGCTGCCGAGTGCGTCCACGCGCGGTGGCGTGGGCTCGACCGCCGTGGGCTTCTCGGGCAACGGGGCAGGCGTCGGATCGGGCGTGGGAGGGGTCGGCGCGGGCGCAGGCGGCGTCGTGGTCGGCGGCGGCGTCGTCGTGCTGGGCTCGGGCGCCGGCGGGTTCGACGGGGCCGTGGTCGCGCGCGGATCGGGCGGGACCTCGACGTCGAGCCCGAAGACGTCGCGCTCGAACGAGGTCACTTGATAGCGGTTCTGCACCCCGCAGTAGACACCCGAGCCGAACAGCGCGAGCACGAAGCCGATCGGCGCGCCCAACACGAGCAACAGCTTGCCGACGGCCTTGAGTCGCGCGGAGTTCATGCGGGCCTGCTCACCTCAGTATAGGCGGTTGGCGGGGAAGTCGGCCGCCGACGGGGTTATTCCCTCCGCGCGCCGCTCTCGTGGGGGGCGCTGACGCATCCTCGCGGGTCGCGCCACCGGTCGCACGTCGGTGGTCACGACGACAACAGGAGCACACTCACCGCGAGTGTGCTCGTGACGAAGACCGCGAGCATCACGTTCCCGAGCGAGATCGGACTGGACGCCTTCGGCATGGGGACCTCGAGACGCCGCCGAACGAACGGACGTGACGCGGGCGATCGCTAAGGATCGAGATCGGATTCCGCGAACACACAGCTCGCGGCGTCGCCGAACGCGTAGCTCGGACGATCGACCGCGTAGGGCTCGTTCAGCGCGCGGAAGGTCAGACCACCGCCGCCATCGAAGCATTCATGCACGAGCAGATCACCGTGGGGCAGCGCACTCTCCGGGTTCGCCGGCGTCGCCGCCAGCGCGCGCGCGCGGCCGGCCGTCGCCGCGTCCCAGCGCGCCTCGAGCTCGACCCAGTCGATCGCGAGCTCCGCGAGGATCCCGGTCGTCGGTGCCGTCGGCGCCACGCCGAGCACCGCGCGCAGCGACCCGCCGCCGTCCGCATCGCGCGTGTGCACGAGCGTCTCGTCGCTCGGCCAGTGGGGACCGTCGTCGCCGTCGCGCACGAAGTCCTCGAACCGGATCTCGACGCGCGCATCGGGCTCGTCGGCCGCGCGATCGAATGCGATCGTCGCGCGGCCCGCGACGCGCTCGCCGGGCGGGCGGAGCTCGGCGAAGCCGTCGATCACGTCGTACGCGAGCACGACCTCGCCGCTGCGACGGCCGCCTCTGTCGACGATCTCGCCGCTCATCGCGAGCGCGAGCGCGTCCTCGCGATCGGTGCCGCGAGGGCCCACCCAGACCTCGAACGTGGCGGCCTCCTCGTCGCCGTCGACCTTCACGAGCCACGCGAGCTCGCGATCCTCGACGTCGTCGAACGGCCCGTAGATGCGGAACGCGCCCTCGCGTCGGGTCTCGCGGTGATCGGCGATCTGCGCGTCGACGACCGCGATCGATCCGACGACGTCGGCGACCAGCCCGTCGATCGCGGTGGCCGTGGTCGCGACGAGCTCGTGGGCCTCGCCCGGCGGGGCGTCCCCGCCTTCGCGCGGCACCGGCACCGACAGCGTGACGTCGTCGCGCTCGACGAACGCGGACGACGCGCCCTCGAGGTCGCAGCCCCCGAGGGCGACGAGCGCTGCGCCGATGCCGAGTCCGACGGAACGCGCCATCTCCGGAGCCGAGTGTGGATCAGATTCGGGCCGGGAGGGCCGTCGGTTCGCGCGCGGCTCACGTCGCGCCGGGCACCTCCCCCAGGGCCGCCAGCGACACGCTGCGCGTTCTCGTGACGACGAGGTGATCGAGCACCGGGATGCCGACGACGCGGCCGACCTCGACGAGCCGGCGCGTGAGCTCGAGGTCGGCGGCGCTCGGCTCGGGCTCCCCGCTCGGATGGTTGTGCACGAGCACGACCGAGTGCATCGCGGCTTTGACGAGCGGCCGGAAGACCTCGCGCGGGTGCACGTCGACCTGGGCGAGCGAGCCGATCGCGACGGTGCGCACCAACCTCACGCGCTGGCGAGCATCGAGCCCGAGCACGACGAACGTCTCCTGTTGCGCGTCGCCGAGCAGCGAACGCAGGTAGCGCGTCACGTCCTCCGGGCCGCGCATCGGCGTCGCGAACGGCAGCGCGAGCTGCTCGGTGCGCCGACCGAGCTCGAGCGCGGCGCACAACGCCGTGGCACCCGCTTCTCCGACGCCGTCGATCTCGAGCAGCTCGTGCGGACACGCGGACGCGAGCCCGCGCATGCCACCGACCCGCTCGAGCACCTCGACGGCACGCCTCACCGATCGCCCGCCACCGAGCACGAGCGCGACGAGCTCGACCTCGCCGAGCGCGGCCCCGCCGTAGAGCAGCATCCGCTCGCGCGGCCGCTCGTGCGGCGCGGCATCGACCGGTCCGTCGCGCGCGCAGGTGGACGATCGGGTCACGCGCCGCGGAACACTTCAGATCACGTGCCGGCGAAAACGCCAGCGTCGGCGCGCACAGGGTGGCCAAGGGTGGCCCGCCGTCGGGCCGGGTGGCCCGGATCCGGGCCGTTTCGTGGCCAGTGACCCGTTGCCACCGGACGAGCGGGCGCTACGCTGCGTCCATCTCCCTCGTGCGCCAGCGCTGCTTCACCCTGCTCTTCGCCCTGCTGGCGTGGATCGTGGTCCCCGCAGCGCCGCGGCTCGCGGCCGCCGGCCCGAGCCCCGCGAACGTGCACGCGGCTGCCGGGCCGAGCGTGCCCGGTGCGATCGATCGCGCGTCGGATCGCACCGATCGCCGCGTCCGTCCGGAGTCGCGCCACGACGCGCTCCCGGGCGCCGCCGCCGGGACGATCCCGGCGGGGTCGATCGCTTCGTTCGTCCTCCTGCTCGATCGCGATGCGACCTTCGTCGCTCGCCCACTCGTCGCGGCCCTGCCGCGCGGACCTCCGCTCGCGTAGCGCCCGAGGTCCCGGGCAGCGTCGGTGCGATCGCACCGCCGCGCCCACCGTTCGGCGATGACCGGCCTCTGTCGAGTCGCCGAGCCCCGAGTGCAGTGCGAGCTTCCGAGGAGCCCGAAAATCATGTCCACCCTTCCCTTCCGTCACCGCGCGCTGGCGTTCGTTCGCGAGCGCTTGGACGTCCACACCGACGTCGTTCCCCAGACCAAGATCGAGGACGAGCACGGCAACGCGCGCGTCGAAGGTGCGCTGTACGTCGATCGACGCGCGAGCGCGTTGAACCTCGCGTCGCTGTGGACCTACAGCGTCGCCGCCGTGGTCGCACTCGTCGCCGATCGGCCGCTGCCGGTCGCGACGCACGATGCAGTCGTCGTGTCGGCGACCGCGCTCGCGATCATCGCGACGATACTCCTCGCCGCTGCCATGTGGGCGCGCCGGCGTGCGCGTCGCCTGCTGTGGATCGAGCTGCGAGGCGCCGCGAAGGTCGAGGCCGATGCGATCGAAGCTGCGGCCGCTTCCGATCGTCCGACGTGGATGTTCGCCGAGCACGGGTTCACGCACGAGGCGCTCGCGGCGGCCGCACGGCTGTCGGTGCGGTGTTTCGCGGTCCACGATCGTTCGTTCGCCGAGATCGCGACGACGCGCGCGCCCGTCGTGGCGCCGGAGGTGGCCGCATGAGCGACCGTCCACTCGCCACCCGCACGATCGACTGGCTGCGCGCGCGCCATCGCGTCGATCCCGGCACGCCCGTGAAGCACGAAGGCAGCTGCGCGCTCGTGCTCGGCAGCGTGGAAGAAGCCCCGACCAGCACGCTCGCGTTCGACGTGTGCGGGCTGCTGGCCCTCGCCTCGAGCGCGGTGCTCAGCGTGATGGCGCAACAGTCGTCGTTCGCGGGGCTCGGTCACACGATGCTGCAGACCGGCATCGTCGGCACGCTCGTCGCCGGCCTCGCGCTGCTCGCGTTCGCGTGGCTCGTGCGGTCGGCGAACCGCGTGCCGGTGGCCGTGCGCGTGCACGGCAGCGCGCGCGGGCCGATCGGCGCGCACGCGATCGAGGATCTACGCCGCCGCGCGCCGAACCGCGAGGCATGGGTCGTCGCCGAGCACGGCTACGAGACGGACGCGCTCTTGGCAGCGACCCGCCTCGGGGTACGCTGCTTCCACGCCGACGGCCCGAGCATCGACGAAATCGCCCGCGCTCCCGAAGGGGCGCGGGCGATGGGTCTCCCGAGCGGAGGCTAATAGCGGTAGTGCTCGGGCTTGAAGGGGCCCGCGGCCGACACGCCGAGGTACTCGGCCTGCTCCTTGGTGAGCGTCGTGAGCTTCGCGCCCAGCTTGTCGAGGTGCAGGCGTGCGACCTCCTCGTCGAGCTTCTTCGGGAGCACGTACACGCGTCCGCGCTCGTACTTGCTGCCCTCGTTCCACAGCGCGAGCTGGGCGAGCACCTGGTTCGTGAACGACGACGACATCACGAAGCTCGGGTGGCCCGTACCGCAGCCGAGGTTCACGAGGCGGCCACGCGCGAGCACGATGATCGCGTGCCCGTCGGGGAACACGAAGCGGTCGACCTGCGGCTTGACCTCGATCTCCTTGATCGCCTTGTCTTCCACCAAGCGCGAGATCTCGATCTCCGAGTCGAAGTGGCCGATGTTGCAGACGATCGCCTCGTCCTTCATCGCGGCCATGTGCTCCTTGGTGATCACGCTCATGCAGCCCGTGGCCGTCACGAAGATCTCACCGATCTTCGCGGCCTCGTCCATCGTGACGACCTGGAAGCCCTCCATCGCGGCCTGCAGCGCGCAGATGGGATCGATCTCGGTGACGAGCACGCGCGCACCGAAGCCGCGCATCGACTGCGCGCAGCCCTTGCCGACGTCGCCGTAGCCGGCGATGACGACGGTCTTGCCCGCCATCATGATGTCGGTGGCGCGCTTGATTCCATCGGCGAGGCTCTCCCGACAGCCGTAGAGATTGTCGAACTTGCTCTTCGTGACGGAGTCGTTGACGTTGATCGCCGGGATGAGCAGCTCGCCCTTCTCGGCCATCTGGTAGAGGCGATGCACGCCGGTGGTCGTCTCCTCGGAGACGCCGCGGCACTCCTTGAGCGCGGCCTTGTGGTCGCGGTGCATCACGATGGTGAGGTCGCCGCCGTCGTCGAGCAGCAGGTTCGGCGGCGTGCCGTCCGGCCACTTCACGGTCTGCTCCACGCACCACCAGTACTCCTCCTCGGTCTCGCCCTTCCACGCGAACACCGG
>CAYXVR010000061.1:0-55166 GCA_964468635.1 uncultured Nannocystaceae bacterium | reverse complement strand
CGAACTCGAGCGAGCTGGTCTCGCCGAAGTCCTTGATCGGGAACACGCTCTTGAACACGGCCTGCAGGCCGACGTCCTCACGCTCGTCGGTGGGCGTGTCGCGCTGGAGGAACTTGTCGTAGCTGCGCTTCTGGATGTCGATCAGGTTGGGGATTTCGATGATCTTCTTCAGTTTTCCGAAGTTCTTGCGGACTCTGAAGTTGTTCTGAATCGTGATTGGCATCGATCGTCCCTCGTCGGCTTGGGGGCCCGGCTCGTCACCGGGTTCGCAGGGTCTTCAGTTGTTCGCGAAGTGGCTGGGGAGCACGGGAAGCGTGCGCGCGCGAGACCAGCCGTCTCGCGCGCGCCGCAGGACCATCACTTCATCTCGGCGTCGGCGCCGGCTTCCTTCAGCTTCTTGACGAGGTTGTCCGCCTCGTCCTTGCTGATGCCTTCCTTCACGGTGGAGGGGGCGCCCTCGACCATGTCCTTGGCTTCCTTCAAGCCCAGGCCGGGAAGCAGCTCGCGGACGGCCTTGATGACGTTGATCTTCTTGTCGCCGAAGCTCTTGAGCACGACGGTGAACTCCGTCTTCTCCTCGGCCGGAGCGGCCGCGGCACCACCACCACCGCCCGCAGCGGCGACGGCCACGGGCGCAGCAGCGCTGACGCCCCACTTGCCCTCGAGCTCCTTCACGAGCGCGGCGATCTCCATGACGGGGAGGTTGGAGAGGTAGTCGATGACTTGATCTTTGGTGAGGTCTGCCATGATGGAAACTTTCGTGGAGACGGCCTACGCAGCCGCGTCCTTCTTCGCGTTGAGAACGTTGAGCAGCGACTGTGCGGGCGCGTTGAGCACTCGCACGAACTGCGTGGCCGGGGTGTTGAGAAGAGCGAGGAATTGCGCCTTGAGCTCGCGCGGACCGGGCATGCTCGCCAAGGTGACGACACCCTTGTCGTCGAGCACCTTGCCGTCCATGACTCCGCCCTTGATGCGGAGCTTCTCGTTGTCCTTGGCGAAGTCGCGGGCGACGCGGGCAGGAGCGCCCGGATCCTCGCGGTGATAGGCGAGCCCGCTCGTGCCCTTGAGCAGGGCCGTGGCGGTCTGGTGGGGGGTGTCGGCGATCGCGAAGTGGATCGTCGAGTTCTTGTAGACGTGGTAGACGCACCCCGCCTCGCGGAACTTGCCGCGCAGCTCGTTGACGGCTGCGACGGTGAGTCCCGAGAACTCCACCAGCACGAACGCGCTGGTGCCAGCGAGCTCGTCCCGTAGTTTTCTCGACAGTTCGTGTTTGGTCTCGGTGTCCATGGTTCGGACGTCGTTTCGGACTCGGTTCGGCCTTCGTCCGTGCGATCACGGATCGGAAGGTGGTTTCAGATCTCGGAAGGCCGAATCGAGCGGACCCCGGCCGGGGTCGCGCAGCTCCTCGTCACCTTCCACTCTTGGCGGGCCACCGAATGCGTTCGGTGTTTCGCGTCGCGACCAAGCGACGACCTGCGGTCTCGGAGTGGTTGCCCACGCGCGGGCGCGGGCGTTGAACGTTGGTTTCGTCGCGAAGCGAGGGCCTCCTGCAGGGGAACGCGAAGCGCCCGCGTGAGGGCCTCGATGAGCGTGAGCGCTCCGGTGGCGCGTGCGGTCATCGAGGTCGGCGGGGCGAAGGGTGCGAACGGATAGCAAGACCCGTTCCGGGGTGCAACCCACCGGGTCTGTTGGCGTGCGGGGCCCCGGGGACCGGGGCTGGCGGGGCCGAGAGCGACCGCGATGGCGCCCCTGCCGGCCCGACGGGACGCGGCGGGGACGACGCGGACGGCCGCGATCGCGCGGCCGCGCGCCGGGGGTCAGCCCGCCGCCGGGCTCGCCTCGTGGGTCGCGGTGGTCGGGGCGCCCGCGAGCAGGCGGGCCGCGCAGGGGCGGACGACGTCCCGGAGGGTCGCGTGCGCGGTGCTCGAGCGCTCCTCCGCGGTCAGCCGGCCGCGCGCGCGCGACCGCGACGCGTCGGCGATCTCGATCGCCGGCGAGCGTGGGATCGCGGTCTCGGCCGCCGCGAACGCGGCCGCGACGGCGGCATGCAGCCGCGCGTCGCCTCGCGCGAGCGCCCAGCCGACGAAGCTCCACGCGAGCTCGACGTGCTCCAGCTCCTCCTCGACGATCGTCGCGAGCAGGCTCCGCAGCGCGGGATCGCGGGCGTCCGCCTGCGCGGTCGCGAGCTGCACGAGCGAGATTGTCTCGGCGATGCATCCTTCACGGACGGTCGCGACGACGACGTGCTCGAGATCCGTGCCGTCCGCGAGCGCGTCGCTCGTGTCGAGCGGCCCGGGGCCGACGGGTCGATCGCCGTACGCCGACGCGAGCCCGAAGAACGCCCGCGCGTGGCGGAGCTCGTCGCCCATCGCCCGCTGCGCGCGTGCGACGAGGTCCGCCGGAGCACCGAGCGCGAGCAGCTGGATCGCGAAGCGGGCGAACGATGCGACGGCCGCGTGCTCGCACCGTGCGTCCTCCGTCCACGCGCGCGCGAGCGCGAGCCGCAACGCGGGCGGGACGCTGTCGACGTCGATCGCGATCGCGTCGCGCCAGTCGTCGCGCGCACGCGCGTCGGCGAGGCGATCGACACCGTTCACGGTGAACGGACGACCGGGGGCGCACGGCTCGGCGATCGACCAGTAGCAACACAGCACGGGCTCGTGCGCGGGGTCCGGGCCGCAGATCGCGTACAGGCACGCGTCGACGCACAGCGCGAGCGCGTCGTACGACTCGGGCGTGCGCGCCAACGGACAGGCGCCGCCTTCGAGGTTCTCGAAGCAGGCGGTGACGTCCGTGTACTCGTCGTGCTCGTCGATCGTGCACGCACCGTCGGGGGGCAGCGGCGGTGGATCGTCGCAGTCGAGGGACGGCGGCGGCGGTGGGGGCACGCCCGCGTCGGACAACGTGCCCAGATCGAAGTGCACACCGCCGTCGTCGTCGTCGTCGACCTCGCCGTCGTCCACCTCGCTCTCGTCGACCACGCCGTCGTCGACCTCGCCGTCGTCGGCCGGCATCGTCGTCATGGGCGGCGCGCTGCCGCCCTCGTCCGTCGGCGCCGGCGTCGTGCTCGCGACGGTGGCCGAGCCGTCGCCCGAGTCGTCGGCGCCGCCGCTCGTGTCGTCGAGGTCGCGATCCGTGCACGCGCTGCCGAGCGCGAGCGCGACGAGGATCCTCCGCCGCAACCGATCCGCCAACGTCCGATCCATGAGGCGAGCATACCGGTCGGCGCGCTCGCGGCGGCCCGGCGCACGCCGGACGGGCGACGGCGCGCCGCGGCTGCACGGCGCTCGGCAGGCGGATGCGCGGCCCGACGGGCCCGCGGTTGCTGCGCCGCGGCAGAACTGGTAACTCCGAGGGCCCATGGACGGTGCTCCCGAGGCGGAGGCGCCGACCGCCCCCCGGCCGCCGGGGAGCGTGATCGCCCGCTCTGCCACGCCGACGCTCGTGCTCCGGCGCAAGAAGACCGCTCCGCAGACCGTGTCGCAGCGGCGCGGAATCGTCCTCACGCTCGTGATGATCGGTCTGTTGGCGCCGCTCCTGCTGCTGTCGCCGTGGGTCCTGTCGGCGTCGCTCATCATGGCGTGCGGCGTGTACGTGGCCTACGAGTTCGCGCTCGTGAAGGTGCCGCTGCACATGCTCGAGCGCGACGTCGAGTCCGGCATCGCGGGCGCGGCGGTCGTGATGAACATGAAGCGCGAGATGAACGCGATGCTGGCCGCGTCGCAGTTCGGCATCACGCTCACGAGCCTGGGGCTCACGCTCGCGCTCGAGCCGGCGATCCACGCCGCGCTGCCCGACTACTTCCAGGACCCGCGGATCTCCACCGCGCTCGCGATGGGCTTCGGCACGATCCTGCACGTGACGTTCGGCGAGCTCGTGCCCAAGGGGCTCGCGCTCGTCGTCCCGGTGAAGGTGCTCTACGTCACGGCGCCCTTCATGCGGATGTTCCGCGTGCTCGCGGTGCCGTTCATCAAGACGTGCAACGCGGTCGCGAACGTGATCGTGCAGGGCCTCACCGGCAAGAGCCCCGACAACGCGGCGCACCACGACGACAGCGTCGACATCGGCCAGGCGCTCTTCTATGCGTACAGCGCGGGCGAGCTCAAACCGCAGCAGCTCCGGCTCATGCGCAACGTGCTCGCGTTCGCCGATCGCACGGTGCGCGAGGCGATGACGCCGGCGCGCGCCGTCGTGCACCTCGACCTGCAGGACACGTGGCAGGACAACATGCGCAAGGCCGAGGAGCACGGCTTCAGCCGCATGCCCGTCGTCGACGGCGACCAGCACAACGTCGTCGGCTATGCGCGGCGCGCCGATCTGTTGCAGGCCGAGCTGCGCGGCAAGAACGACCTCAAGGCGCTCGTGCGGCCGATCGAGCGCCGCCCCGAGACGGCGTCGCTCGGCCGGCTCGATCTCTTCCGCGGCTCGCCGATGATCGCGGTGTTCGACGAGCACGACAGCTTCGTCGGCCTGCTCACCGCCGAGGACATCGTCGAGCAGATCGTCGGCGAGATCTACGACGAGACCGACGAGCCGGCGCGGCCGGACATCGAGACGCTGCCCGACGGATCCGTGCGGGTGCTCGGCTCGATGCTGCTCGAGCCGGCCGCCGAGGCGCTCGGGCTCGACGGCATCGACGACGAGGACGTCGACACGATCGGCGGGCTCGTGCTCACGCACCTCGGCCGGCAGCCGCGCGCGGGCGACGAGCTCGACCTGCAGCGCTGGCGCGTGCTCGTCGAGGGCGCGAAGGGCTTCCGCATCACGAGCCTGCTCGTGCGACCGCGCGAGTCGGAGCCGATCTCCATCGACGAGCCTCCGCCGGACTGAGCGGACCTACCGAGCCGCGGAGCTCGCGACGGCGCGCGCGATCGGATCGCTCCACGGCGCCGTCGTCACGGGCGGGGGTGGCGGCGGGCCGAGCAGGCCGCGCGCGCGGAGCTCCTCGAGCGCGGCGTCGTGCGAGTCGGCCGCGGAGCCCGACGTGTCGATCGTGGTCGCGACCTCGAGCGTGGGACCAACGAGCGGATCCCACGTGCGACGGGCATGCTCGTAGATCGTCCAGTCCGCATCGGACGGATCGCTGCCCCGTGCGAGCAACCGCGCGCGGACGATCTCCGCCGACGTGCGGCAACAGAGGATCCGCACCGGCACGCCCAGTCGCCGCGCGAGCGCGACGAAGTCGCGACGGCGGCGCTCCTCCTTGAAGCTGGCGTCGACGAGCGCGCGCCCGCCCGCGGCGAGGATCCGCTCGGCGCGCGCGAGACACTCGCCGTAGGTGCGGTCGTTCCACTCGGGTGTGTAGAGACCTCCTTCGATCGCCGTGCGACCGGACGCGTAGGGGTCGAGCCCCGCCAGCTCCTTGCGCACGACGTCGGCACGGATCCACTGCAGGTGGGCGTCGTGCTCGAGATCGGCGGCGAGCCGCGACTTCCCCGTGCCGGGCAGCCCGGCGACGAGCACGAGACAGGGCCGCTCCTCGGGCGGCGCGAGCTCGCCGAGCGCGAGCAACACGTGGCCGCGCGCGAGCGCGAGCGCCTCGTCGCGCTGGGCCGCCGGTGCCATCGCGTCCCGCGCTTGCAGTGCGCGCACCTTCGCACGCACGGCGGACCGGTAGGACGTGAACAGCGGCAGGAGAGCGCGCGCATCCTCGTCGTGCGTGACCTCGATCCATGCGTCCACCAACGCATCCGCGAGGCCCCAGGCGCCGTGCATGCGCAGGTCCATCGCGAGGAACGCCAGGTCGCTCGCCGGGTCGCCGTGGCGCAGCAGCTCCGAGAACTCGATGCAGTCCACGATGCGCACGTCGGCCGGCGCTCCCGTGCCCGCGAGGTCGTAGACGTGCTCGAGCCGCAGGTCGCCGTGGAGCTCGCAAGGGATGCCGGCGCGCATCCGCCGTTGCACGAGCGCGCGATGGGTCGTGAGCTCGCGCTCCGTCGCGACGCGCAAGCGCGCGAGGACGTCGGGATCGAACACACCGTCCAAGCTCGTCTCGAGTGCGTCCAGGTTGTCGCGACACAGCCGCGCGAGGTGCTCGTGCGCGCCCCAGGCCGCGATCTCCGCGCTGCGCGGGGCGTCGCGGTGGAACGCTCCGATCACGCGGCCGACGGCGCGCACGTGAGCGCGGTCGAGCTCACCACGCGCGAGCATGGACGACCACGTCGCCGCGTCCGGCAGCCGCCGCATCATCACGGCCCACTCGAGGATCTCGCCCGGCCCGTCGACCACGATGTGGCCGTTCGCTCGCGTCACCGGCACGACGCCGAGGTAGACGTCCGGCGCGAGCCGGCGGTTGAGCGCGACCTCGGCGCGACACATCTGCTCGCGCCGTCCGACCGTGGAGTAGTCGAGGAAGCCGAAGTCGACCGGCTTCTTGATCTTCAGCGCCCTGTCGCCCACGAGGAACACGACGGAGGCGTGCGTGTGGATCACCTGCACGGCACCGCTCGTGCGGCCGTGACATGCGGGCGTCGCCATCGCGGCGACGACGTCGGCGAACGTCGCGTCCATGCGTCCTCAGCCTAGCCACTCCCGCGCGTGCGGCTCGTCGCAGGGTTTGCGCACGGCCGTGCGCGACGGCGCGGATCGTGCCGGGGGCTCGACAACGGGGGATCCCGCCCCAAGCTGTCGACCCATGGAGCGCGGGCGAATCCTCGTGTGTGCGGAGTGCGGGCGGTCGAACCGAGTCCCGTGGGCGCGGGCGGGCGAGAGTGCGCGCTGCGGCGCCTGCAAGGGCGAGCTCCTCGCCGCGGGCAAGCCGCTCGAGCTCGGCGACGGCGAGCTCGAGGCGCTCGTCGCGGAGAGTCGCGTGCCGGTGATCGTGGATTTCTGGGCGCCGTGGTGCGGTCCGTGTCGCGTCGCGGCACCGGAGGTCGCGAAGCTCGCGGCCCACGCGAACGGGCGCTTCGTCGTCGCGAAGGTCGACACCGAACGCGCGCCACGGACGGCGGCCGCGCTCGGCATCCGCTCGATCCCGACGTTCGCCGTGTTCTCCCACGGACACGAGATCGATCGGATCTCCGGCACGCGCTCGGCTTCGGCGCTCGAGCAGTTCGTGGTGAATGCCGCCGCGCGAGGCGGCTCGCGCGGCGCATCCGTCTGATCAGATCGCGAAGCAGTACAGGCGTCCGGCCCCGCCGACCTGATCGAGATCGTCGGGTGCACAGCCGGGCGTGTCGTGGGCGGAGTTCCACGACGGGCTGAACATCGGGTTGTCCGGGATGTCGCTGTGGCCGACGCGGGCGACGTCGTCGCCCGAGCTCGACGTCCAGTCGGCGCACGTCGAGCCGTCGAGCAGCGTGCCGTCCTCGTTCGAGCCGGTGAGGATGTCGTGCTCGTTGCCGGGCACCTCCGCGCCGTTCTCGTCGAGCACGAGCTGCTCCGGATCGCCGTTGGGCAGGCCGTCGTCGTGCAGGCTCTCGACATCGGACGCCACCATGTCGCCGTTCGCGTTCTGCCATGGACCCGTGCCGATGCGATCGCGCGCGTCTTCCTCGGAGGTGCTCAGGTACGCGTGCCACGTGCAGCCGCCCTGCCCCACGGCCTCCGCGAGCGCCTGACACGTCGCGTCGGCGCCCTCGAGGCCGCCGAGGTTGCCGCCCATCTCGCCGCTGCCGACGCTCGTCGCGAAGAACGTCATGCCCTCGCACGCCGGCGATCCGGTCGACGAGTCGCCCACACTCGACGAGCCGCTGTCGTCGCTCGGGCCGCTGCTCCCGTCGGTCGAGCTCCCGTCGAGCGTCGTGACGGTCGGATCGGTGGACGATCCGTCGTCGTCGGCCGCGGTCATCGACGTCATCGTCATCGATGTCGGTGCGTCGTCGGCCGAGCCGCCCGACGAGCCGGACGTGTCGTCGGCGCCGTCGTCGGTGCCACCGTCGTCGCCACAAGCGAGCGCGAGAACGAACGAGACCAGGAAGCCGAAGCGAGCGCGTTGCATGGGTCCAACGTAGCAGCGCGCGCGCGTGTACGGAGTGTGGCCTGGCGGACGAGAAAACGACGGGGGCTCGGGAGCGGCGCGCGGGCATCGGCAACGACCCGCGCGCACCGGGCATGCGGCCCCGGTGTGGGCGACGCGAACAGGAGCGTTCGCGCGCCCTCGCAGCCGCCGCATGACCGGACACACCCCATGACTCGTTCCCACGTGCTTCGCGGCCTCGGCCGCTTCACCCTCGCCTCCACCCTGATGCTCGCCGTCGGTGTCGGCGCGGTGCCCACGGCCCACGCGGCCCCGGTGCCGCTGCCTCCGCTCCTCGTCGAGGATCCCAACCCCGGCAAGACCGCGAACGATCTCGGTGCGGTCTTCGTGTCGATGGCCGATCGACTGTCGAAGGAGACGCCGTCGGGCTCCCGCACGCCGCGCGAGAACGCGTACTCGGGGCTCTGTCTGGTCCTGCTCGGCTTCGCGACGAAGCAGGCCATCAACGTGGTGGGCATCCCCGCGTTCGGCGGTGGCCTCGGCACGCTCGCCGGCACGCTCGGCGGCCTCGCGATCGGCTCGGCCGGCTTCGGCTTCGGTGCCGTCGCGGGCGCAGCGATGTTCGCTCCGATCGGCGGCGCGATCGGAACGGCGGGCGGCATCGTCGTCGCCGGTCATGTCTCGCTCGCCGAGCTCACGGTCGCGGGCATCTTCACGATGTACGCGGTCGATCACATCGAGTCGAAGTACCCGCCCACCGCGGCGCTCGAACGCGATTCCGCCGGCGGCACCGCGTTCGGCTACCTGCCGTCCACGACCCACGCGAACGTGTGGGCGAGCGCCAGCTCGAAGTACGCGGACCCGTACGAGTCGTACTTCGTCCACCTCGTGGACGCGATGTTCGCGGACAAGCTCCTCGATCTCGCGGACAAGTGGGACTCCATGCCGGGCCTCACGGATGCACAGCGCGCTCAGCTGCGCGAGTGGAACGTGCTGCGCCCGCGCGTGCAGCAGCTCGCGTACATCAAGAAGCACCACAAGGTCGCGCCGGGGGCGAAGCCCGCTCGACCGCTCGCACAGTGGGCCGCCACCGCGAAGGGCGTCATCACCGGCGACGAGGCCTCGGTCCGCAACGCGTGGCTGAAGGCGCTCGGCGTGGGCGAGGTGGGGCTCGCGATCAACGACGGCAAGCTCCGGCTCGAGCCCGGCAAGGAGATGCGCGACGCAGGAGCACCCGAGACGATCTCGACGCAGCTGCCGACGATCGGCCACGAGGTGTCCGCGATGGGCAACAAGCTGAGCGCGTCGCTGAAGCCCGGTGACTTCTCCGCGTCCGTCGGAAAGGCGGAGCTCGTCGAGTCGGGAGCCGACAAGGGCAAGGTGCGCGTGAAGTTCTCGGTGGCGAACGGCTCGACGATCGCGCGCGGCCGCGTGGAGTACTCGGGCCCCGCCGGGTCGGGGGGCGTGAACGCGTCGATCAAGCTCTCGAAGGGGCTGTCGGGCTTCGTGCTGCTGAAGTTCTCGGGGCGGCGGTTGCTCGTCGACCGCGTCGACATCGAGGGCCTGTCGACGAGCGCGGGCATCGAGGGGCTGCCGGGACCGCTCGGCAGCCTCGCGAACGACCTGCGGAACAAGCTGAACGGAGCGGCCGCCAACGCGTTCGACAAGGGGCGCTTCCTCGACGTGTTCAAGCAGCTGTCCGATCGCAGCGACGAGACGCTGTTGCCCGAGGTGGCGAAGCGCGCGAAGTCGCTCGGGTTCACCGAGGTGAGCAACATCGAGCGCATCGCCTTCGAGAACGGCGCGCTCGCGATCGAGGTGGCCGGCAAGAAGATCGGAATGCCCGCCCTGTCCCCGCTCGCGACGCTGAAGAGCGCATGGTCGGCGAGCCAGTCCGCGAAGTCTGCCCCGGCGATGCCGCCCGCGAAGGGGGGCAAGGCCATGCCCTCGAAGGGCTGGTAAGCGAACGCCGGTTGGCTGTGCGCGCGCGCCACGTCACAATCGTGGCGCGCGCGCATGTCGGCGACCGATCACGAGCTGCTCGAACGCTGGCGCGCGGGAGATCGCGCGGCCGGCGATGCGTTGTTCGAGCGCCACTTCACCGGGCTGTTTCGTTTCTTCCGCAGCAAGATCGAGGACGCCGCCGCCGAGGATCTCACGCAGGCCACGTTCCTCGCGTGCGTGGCCGGGCGCGAGTCGTTCCGCGCCGAGTCGAGCGTGCGCACGTACCTCTTCGCGATTGCGCGCAAGCAGCTGCTCATGCACTTCCGCAAGCGCACGCGGGCCGACAAGGTGCTCGTGCTCGACAGCGTGTCGGTCGCGGAGCTCGGGGCCTCTCCGAGCGAGAAGCTCGGTGCGTCGGAGGAACAGCGACTGCTGTTGTCCGCGCTGCGCCGGATCCCCGTCGACTTCCAGATCGCGATCGAGCTGTACTACTGGGAGGGGCTCGCCGTCGCGGAGCTCGCCGAGGTGCTCGAGATCCCCGAAGGCACCGTGCGCAGCCGCCTCGCGCGGGCCCGTGAGCGACTCGCGACCGTGATGGCCGAGATCGCCGAGTCGCCCGCGCTCGCACAGGCGACGATCTCCGGCTTCGAACGCTGGGCCCGCGAGCTGCGCGATGCGCTGCGTTAGTGCGCCTTTGCCCACGCATCCATCCGCGCGCGCTCGCTGTCGTCGAGCGCGCGCTCGCGCTGCGCTTCGACGCGCTGCCGTGCGGCCGAGGCCCGGCCGAGCGCCCACTCGGCATCGGCCCATGCGAGCGCGACGTCGGTGCCGGTCGGCGTCGGATCGTTCGCATCGACCACCGTCTGTGCGCGCGTGAGCCACTCGATCGCGAGCTCCGGCATACCGAGTCCGAGCGCGATGCGGCCCATCACGAGCGCGACGCGGCCCGACTGCGGCGACGTCGCGCCGCCGGCCGCGATCGTCTCGGCGTAGGCGATGCTGCCCCACGCGACCGCGAGCGCGTGTCGACCACGGACCTGGGCGAGATCGGCGAGGTAGAGCGCCGCCAGGCCGCGCTCGTGCCCCAGACCGGGGAGCGGCGCGAGGATCCGGCGCGCCGCGAGCCACTGGATCTCCGCCGCGTCGTGCCGACCGTCGTCGAGCTCGAGCTGGCCGAGCTCCACCCGCACCGCGGCGACCTCGAAGTGATCCGGGCCGTGCACGCGCTCCCCGATCGCGAGCGCGCGCTCGAACGCGAGGCGTGACTGCGCCTTGTCGCCGAGCCCGAGGTGACTGCGACCGAGGACGACGAGCGGCAACATCGCGAACTGCTCGCCGGCCTGCGATGCGTCGAAGATCGCGAGCGCCCGCTCGGCGTGCGCGCAGGCATCCGCGTGGCGGCTCTGGTTGGTCTCGAGCCCCGCGAGCGTCTGCAGCGAGAACGCGAGCTGGACGTCGTCGGGCGCGAGCGTGCGCTCCTGGATGTCCACGATCTCCCGCGCCTCGGCGAGCGCTCGCGTGCGCCGGCCGCTCTGCGCGAGCGCGGACACCAGGTTGCCGCGCGCGATGAGTACACGCGGGTGCGTGGCGCCGAGCAGCTCGGTCCCCATCGAGACGGCGCGCTCGTATCGCTCGGCCGCGCCCGCGTGCTCGCCCATCTGCAGCTCGACGTTCGCGAGGTTCACCTCCGCCACGAAGGGGCGGTGATCGGTGGCGCCCCATGTGCGCTCCACGAGCGCGCGCGCCTGCTCGAGGAGCTCGCGCGCCTCGGTGAATCGGCCCTGGGTCGTGCGCATCGCTCCGAGGTTGTTGAGCAGCAATCGCTCGGCCTCCGGATCGCCGCCGCTGCGCGTGAGCGCGGCACGGCCGAGGGCACCCCAGTTCTCCGCCGCCGCGTACTCTCCCAGGATCTCGCCCGCCTCCCACACGAGCGCGGCGCAAGCCGTGGCGAATCGCAGATCGCTGCCGCTCTCCTGCGCGACGATCGCCGCGGCCTCGAGCTCCTTCCGCGCCTCGGCGGGGCGGCCGAGCCACGACAGCGCGTCGCCCCGCAGCTGGCGCACGTCGGCGAGCACGGGCTCGTACTCGACGGTGCCGCGCTCGTAGTCCGCGAACACCGAGTCGGCGAGCGCGAGCGCGACCGCGTGCCGACCGGCATCGAGCAGCGCCTCGGCCTCCGCGAGTCGACGCTCGAACGCCTGTACGATCGCCGCGTCCGCAGGGTCCTCGGGCGGCTGCGTCTGCTGCCGCAGCGCCGTCGCGTCGGCACAGCGTGCGACACCCGGAAGCCGCTGCACGGCATTCACCGCGCGTTCCACCGTGCCGGCGTCCGCGGACGCGAGCACGCCGACGAGCGCGCGCAGCCGCTCGCGACGGTGCTCGAGGCACGTCATGCGCAGATCGAGCAGCTCGTCGGAGGCCTCGCCGCGCTGGTGCGACTCGCACGCGTCTCGATGCGCATCGATCCACTCCGCCGACCACTCGTCGAGCTCGGCCTGCGCGCTCTGCCACGTCGTCTCCGCGTACGGCAACGCGGTCGCCTCGAACGCGGCCGCGAGCTCGGTCGCGCGCGTCTCGTCCCACACCTCGGCGATCCGACTCGCACCGTCGCGACACGTCGCGGCGGGCTCGCGCATCGCCATGGCGCCGGCGGCGGCCAACGAGCCCACGACGACGGCCCCGAGCGCCGCGCGACGCAGCCGACGCGCCGGATCGCGATCGAGCTCGGCGAGCAGCGCATCCATCGACGCGTGGCGCTGGTCGGGCTCGGGCTGCAGACCTCGGACGAGCGTGCGGCGGACCCACGCCGGCGCGCGCGAGTCCGCCGCGAGGTGATTCGCGAACGCCAGCTTCGCCGCGTAGAGCTCGGGCATCGTGGTCGCTCGCCACGGCGGCGCGCCGTTCAGCGCCTCCCACAGCGCGACGCAGAACGCGTACTGGTCGGAGCGCGGATCGACGGCGCGGCCCTCGTGTTGCTCGGGCGCCATGTATCTCGGCGTGCCGGCGACCGCGATCGTCGAGCGGGCCGGCGCGACCGCAGCGGCGTAATCGTCGTCGTCGAGCGTGCCGGCAGCTGCGCTGTCCGCCGGTGGTTGGCTGCGCTCGCTGTCGGCGGCGTGCACGTCGGCGAGGCCGAAGTCGACGACGCGCGCGCGACCGTCGTCCGCGACGATCACGTTCGCGGGCTTGAAGTCGCGGTGCACGATGCCGGCGGCGTGGGCCGCCGCGAGGCCGCGGCCGGCCTGCGCGAACATCCCCAGGATCTCGCGCCAGGGGCGGGGCGCAGCGTCGAGCCACGCGCCGAGGGTCGGGCCGGGCACGAGCTCCATCGCGAGCAGCACGTGCGTGCGTTCCGGATCGTCGGCGGCCGCCCACGTGGCGACGTCGAACACGGCGACGACGTTCGGATGCGACAAGCGAGCGAGCGCCTGCGCCTCGCGCAGCAATCGAGCGCGTGCACGCGCGGCGTCCTTCGCCGCATCGGGGCGCAGGAGCTTGAGCGCGACCCGGCGATCGAGCTTGGCGTCCCACGCGGCGTAGACGGTGCCCATGCCGCCGGCGCCGAGTCGCTCCAGCAAGGTGTAGCGGCCCAGTCGAACCGGCACCGCGTCCTCGCCGAACAGCGCGGCGCGCATGCGGCCCCGGACGAGATCCTCGGTGAGCTCGCCCGCGGGCGCACCCGCGGCGAGCACACGGTCGAGGTCGTCGGGGTCGGCCACCGCGAGGCTCCCGGGCACGGGCACGGGCACGGGCACGGGCACGGCGGCCCGCTGCGCGGGCCTACGCCTCGACGAGCGCCTGCACTTCGTTCGTGTCGATGCGGATGCCCGGGCCCATCGTCGACGCGAGCGTCACGCTCTTCCAGTACTTGCCCTTGGCCGTCTGCGGCTTGAGGCGCTGCAGCTGCTCGAGCAGCGTGACGAGGTTGCCCTTGATCTTGTCGGCACCGAACGAGACCTTGCCGAGCGGCGCGTGCACGATGCCCGTCTTCTCGGTGCGGAACTCGATGCGACCGGCCTTGAGCTCGCGGACCGCCTTGCCCACGTCCATCGTCACCGTGCCGACCTTCGGGTTCGGCATGAGGTTGCGAGGACCGAGCACGCGACCGAGGCGACCGACGAGGCCCATCATGTCGGGCGTCGCGATCGCGCTGTCGAACTCGAGCCAGCCGCCCTGGATCTTCTCGACGAGATCCTCGGCGCCGACGAGGTCGGCTCCGGCGGCATTGGCCTCCTGCGCGCGCTCGCCCTTGGCGAACACGACGACGCGCACGGTCTTGCCCGTGCCGTGCGGCAGCGCGCACGACGAGCGGATCATCTGATCGGCGTGCTTGGGGTTCACGCCCAGGCGTGCCGCGACGTCCACCGTCGCATCGAACTTCACGAAGCTGAGCTCGGTGACGAGCTTGACGGCCTCGTCGATGGTGTAGCGCTTCTGCGGATCGACGGACGTCCGCGCCTTCTCGAACTTCTTGCCCATGGGGTCTGACGACTCCTGCGGGGTCCTGGCGGATGGTGAGTCCTCCCCCGCTGTTGCGATGCTCAATCAACCACGTCGAGACCCATCGACCTCGCGGTACCCGCGATGGTCTTCATGGCCGCTTCGACGTCGAACGCGTTCATGTCCTTGAGCTTGAACTCGGCGATCTCCCGGACCTGCTTCCAGGTGACCTTGCCCTTCTTCACCTTGTTCGGCTCGCCGGAGCCGCCCTCGATGCCGGCCGCCTTCATCAACATGATCGCCGCGGGCGGCGTCTTCGTGATGAACGAGAAGGAACGGTCCGAGAAGACCGTGATCTCGACCGGAATCACCGTGCCCTTGTCCTTCGCCGTGCGGGCGTTGAACTGCTTCACGAACTCCATGATGTTGACGCCCTTCGAGCCCAGAGCGGGGCCGATGGGCGGTGCAGGCGTGGCTTCTCCACCCTTGCACTGCAGCTTGACGATGGCGGTGACCTTCTTCATGGCGAACCTCGAAACTCCCTCACGCTCAGCGCCGCGAGGCTACGATCTCAGGTCACGAGCTCGACTTCGGTGAAGTCGACGGTGACGGGGGTGGGGCGACCGAAGATCGAGACGGACATCTTGACCTTGCGCTTGTCGTGGTCGACGTCCTCGACCTCGCCCGTGAAATTCGCGAACGGCCCGCTCTTCACGCGGACGTGATCGCCGACGTTGTACGAGATGTCCGGCACCTGCCCGGGCTCCTCGACGGTGGGCACCGTCTGGCCGAGCGCGCGCGCCATCTCGCCGGCGGGCACGGGGCGGGGCGTGTTGCCGCCCAGGAAGCCCGTGACCTTCGGCGTGTTCTTCACGAGGTGCCACGACTCCTTCGTGAGCTCCATGTTCACGAAGATGTAGCCGGGGAAGAACTTGCGGTTGGTCTTGATCGACTTCTTGCCGCGACGCTCGGTGACCTGCTCGGAGGGCACGAGGATCTCCCCGAAGCACTCCGCGACGGGCTTGCCTTGGATGCGCTCCTCGAGCGCCTTCTTCACCGAGTTCTCGTAGCCCGAGAACGTATGAACGACATACCATTCCATGGAGTTGGTCCGTGCGCGCTAGATCCCGTAGAGGAGGTCGGTCGCCTTGGACCACACCGTGTCGATGCCGGCGAGGATGACCGAGCAGATCAGGGTCATCACGATCACCACCACCGTCGCGACGCGCACCTCGGCCTTGGTCGGCCAGGTGACCTGCGAGACTTCGGTGACGACCTCGACCGTGTACTGGAAGTACCGCTTGTTGCGCCACACGATGACCGTCGCGAGCAGGGCGATGCCGATGCCGGCGAGGTTCGCCGTGAGCTCCTGGGGGCGACCCACCTGCGGCCAGTAGGAGAAGACGACGTGCCAGCTGTCCTCGATGAGGTTCGTCAGCACCCACGCGCCGACGAACGCGCCGAGCACGAAGATCAGGTGCGCCCAGCGGCTCGGGTCGAACTCCCGGGCCTGGGACGACTTGCGTTTGACTCTTCGCGCGCGTGACATCGGCTTGAGGATGGGGGAGGAAGGCCGCCGGTCTGACCGGCGGCAGGGCGTGAGGGGCTCGAACCCCCGGCCTGCGGATTTGGAGTCCGCTGCTCTACCAACTGAGCTAACGCCCTAAGGTGGCCGCGGCGACCCGAGGCCGAAGACCTACTTGGTCTCCTTGTGCTCCGTGTGGCGGCGGCAGAACCGGCAGTATTTCTTGAGGTTCAGCTTCTCCGGGCTGTTGCGCCGGTTCTTCATGGTCGAGTAGTTGCGACGCTTGCAACCCTGGCATTCGAGGGAAATGATGATGCGGTGACCGGCAGCCATGGCTGTGACCTCGTGGACGAGGGGCCGAACGGATAGCAAGACTCGTTCCCGGGCGCAAGGCAAGCCTCGGGCGGGAGGTGCGCTGGCGTCCGCAGCGTGGTTCGGGGTCGATCAGAGGGCTGTCGGCGGCGCGAAGGTCAAAGGAGAGGCGGCTTCGAGCTCGGACAGGCGCCCGTCGGGGCTCGAATCCCAGCGAAGTCCGGGTTTCGCGGCCGGACAGCCGCCTGTCAGGGGTCGAATCCCCGCGAACTGCGGGTTTCGGGGTCGGACAGGCATCTGTCCGGGCTCGGCTCCGGGGCCGACGTGGCGTTTCACGAGGGAACTGGACGCCAGACGAGCCCCCATCCGGGGCCGACCTCGGTCGCCTCACCCGACTCGAGGTCGAGCAGGTGCAGCGTCAGACCCGCCTCCGGGTCTCGCAACACGGGGAGGGTCCGTCCGTCGGGCGACGGTGACCCGGCACCACCCGCCTCGGCGATCACGACCGCGCCCGTCGTCGCGTCGACGACCGCGAAGCCCACCGGCTCGCCGCTGAAGCAGTGCAGCAGGAGCCGCGACGCGTCCGCGAACCACTCGACGTAGGTGCCGCGACACGGCGCGGTCGCGATCGGACGCGGAGCATCGGCGGAGACCTGCCACACGTAGATCGCGTCGGTGCCGTTCGCATCCGTGACGTAGGCGATCGCGTCGCCGGTCGGAGACCACGACGCGCCGCGCTCCTGCGCGTCGGTGTTCACCGGGGGCCACGTCGCCTTCGTGTCATCGAGCCGCCTGAGGTACACGTCTGTCGTCTCCGCGATCGGATCGAACTCCTCGTCGTACGTCGTGTCGATTCGCGTGGCGACGAAGGAAGTCCCGTCGGGAGACCAGGACGCGTTCCATCCCGCGGGCCAGATCTCGTCGAGCGGACCGTCGATGAGCCCCTCGAGGGGCACGTGGGCGAGGTGGCTCCCGATCCCGATGGAGCCGACCGGCTCGTACGCCGTCACGCGCACGAGCACGTCGGTGCCTGCGGGCGACCACGTGATCTCGTTCGCGTAGAGCGTGGACCAGTGGTGCAGGGCCAGCTCGGCGACGAGCGCTGGACCTGACGGCGTCGCGCGCCACAGCTCCGGTTCGTCGGCAGCATGCGGCTGGAGGTCACCGCCGTGGGCGTAGGCGATCGCCTCGCCATCCGGTGACCACGCGATCTCGGCGGAGCTGATCGCATGCGGCAGGTCGACGGGCGACGAGATCCCGGTCCGCGACGAGCCGAGGCGCAGCGACGCGACGAGGGGCAGCGACGCGCCCGCTTCCTCGATCGGCTCGAGATACGCGAAGTCGGCGGCATCCCACGCTGCGTCGTCCACGGTCGGACCGCAGGCCACGAGCGCTGCGACCACCCACCCTGACGCGGACGTCCGCGTCGCCACACCACCCAACACAGCGATCAGGCTAACAGACCACGGGAGCCCTCGACCGGATTCGAACCGGAGACCTCATCCTTACCAAGGATGCGCTCTACCAACTGAGCTACGAGGGCGAGAACAGGTCGCGAACGCGACCGCGTGGACGAAAACGGAGCGGGAGACGAGGCTCGAACTCGCGACATTCAGCTTGGAAGGCTGACGCTCTACCAACTGAGCTACTCCCGCGAACGAAGACGACGCTGAGCGAAGAAGGATCCCGAGACGATCGGGATCGGAGCCCCGCCGGGTCGGAGGAACGATGAGCCCCCCGCTTGCGGGGGGCAAGCTGCGCGGCACCAGAACGCGGCAACCCGATGCGGGGGGCATGGTGGATGGGGTAGGATTCGAACCTACGAAGCGGTGACGCGGCGGATTTACAGTCCGCTCCCTTTGGCCATCTCGGGCACCCATCCGAAGAACGTCGATGCGCCCCCGTCGAGGGCGTGGTCGTCGGTCAGAGCTGGCGATGGGATTCGAACCCGCAACCGCCTGATTACAAATCAGGTGCTCTACCGTTGAGCTACGCCAGCGTGCGTGGGCTGCTTCCTTCTCCCGCAGCTTCGGCGGGGCCGTCTTGTAGCTCCCGCCTCGACACGCGTCAACCCGCGGGCGCTGCGCTCGCGGTCTACGGGGCCAGCGGCGTCATCGGCGGGACGAACAGCTTGCGGTCGGCGGGCGCGTCCGGGCCCGTCTCGATCGGGGGGCCGACCGCCGCCTGCTCGTCGGACGCGGCTTCGGTCTGCGACAGGCGCGGGTGCGGCTTGCCGAGCCCGGCCTCGTCGGACACGAGCACGCTCTGCAGATGCGAGAGCTTCGCCTCCGTCTGCGCGATGAACTCGCTCTCGTAGCCGAGCCGCCGCGCGGTCTCGAGGTTCTTCTCGAGCACCCACACGGCCTTGTCGACCACCGGCCGCAGCTGCTTCTTCAGCTCCTCGTAGTAGATCACGCGCTGTCGCTCGTCGAGCCACTGAGGCACCGGCGCGTACATGAGCGAGTCGTAGAACTCGCCGAACAGGTGCCCGAGCTGGTAGCCCGACGCCGACACCCAGAACATGTGCTTCGCCTTGATCGTGTGGTTGTAGGCGTCCTGGGCCTTCACCAACAGATCCAGCTTCTGCTTGAACCGCTCGGCCATCACCGTCTCGGGCAGCACGATCTCCACCGCACGGAACTTCCGATGCAGGATCGCCGCCCGATAGAACCGCCCCATCCCCACGAAGTAGTAGCTCGAGAAGCGCTCGCTCGCGTCGCGCTCCGCCTGCGCGAACACCTCGTCGGCATGCGCGAGCACGCGATCCGCATCGTCCCACTTCTCCTCTTCGAACAGCGCATAGCCCTGACGCGCGAGCGCCTCGATGCGCGTCGACGGCAGCTGATCCGGCGCCGCCGCGACCTCGGCGAAGCTCGTCGCCGACGCCTCCCACCGCCCGAGCTCCGCCTCGCACGCGCCCCGGCGCGCGACCACCTGCACCCGATCGCTCGCCTGCGGGAACCGCTCGAGGTACGCCTCGCTCGCGCGCAGCACTCCGCTGCAGTCCTTCAACAGCTCGTGCGCGTGCGCGAGCCCGAGCCACGCACGCCGCAGCTCCGCCTCGTCCTCGATCCCGGCCGCGAGCGCGCGCCCGAACAGCGCGACGGCCTCGGCCGCCTTCTCCTGCTCCAGCGCCGTCTCGGCCGCCGCCAGCACCTCGCGGGGATCGCCCGTGTCCGCCGCCCCCGTCGTGGCCCCACCGCCGCCGTCGGGCTCGCGCGTGCGCCCCTTGGCTCCGGGCGCACAGCCGACCAGCACGAGGCCCAACGCGACGACGACTCGGCGGTCCATGGCCATGGAGGACGAGGACAGCCGGTCCCCCCGATGGTTCCCGGTCCCCGCCCGGCTACTTCTCGGGCGCGGGCGCAGCAGCCCCCGGCTTCTTCTCCGCCTCGTCCGGCTGCCCCAGCTTCGCGATCGTGTCGCGCGCCATGAGCACCGGCGCCTGGTACGTCGCGTCGGTGGACAGCTCCTCCGCATCGAGCACCGACTGCAGCGCCGCCGCGCATTCCGGGCACGGCTTGCCGTGCAGCATCTTCGCGGGGAGCCACGCCATCGTCACGCGCGCATCGGGGTTGCGGACCTTGTAGGCCTTCGCGATCTCGAGCGCGACCTTCGGATCGCCGTCACCGAGCTTCGCGGCCTCGTACGCCGCCTTCTCGCGCGCGAACCAGTCCGCGTTCGAATCGCGCAGCGTACCGAGATAGCAGTCCTTGTCGGTCTTGCACTTCTCGAGGACCTCGAGGCCCTTCGCCCAGTTCGCGAGCTCGGTCTTCACCTTGCCGTCGGTCTGGGCGGCGAACGCCTCCTTGATCTTCGCGACGTCGTCGGGCCCCGCCGCGAGGATCGCGAAGCGCCCCGATTCCCAGCGCGCCTCGTACTTGAGGTCGGCCGTGGCGATCGCGTCCTTCGTGTACTCGCCGGTCTTGATCACGTTCACGAGGCAGTCGACCGCCTTCGTGCCGCCGATGCGCCCGAGCGCCTCGTGGATCGGGAACATGTCCGCGGGGTTCTTGCTCGCGGTCGCGCACGTGCACATCGGCTCGACGCCCTTCTCGTCGCCGATGAAGCCGAGCGCATTGGCCACGACGGCGCGCAGGCCGGCGTACGCCGCGTCGGGCTCGAGCTCTTCCTCGTCCTTCTTCTTTGCGGCCGCCGGATCGGCCGCCTTGCAGTCCTCGAGCGGGAAGATCTTGAGCAGCTCGTCGACCGCCTTGGGCGAGCCCATCGCGCCGAGGATGAGCGCCGCGGTCTGCTGGATGTTGAACTGGTCGATGCCGACCTGCGCGGCGAGCTTCTGCACCTCGGTGTGCTCGCCCTTCAGCATCTTGATGACGGCGTCGATCGCCGGATCGCCGATGGCGACGATCGCCTGCTTCGACTGCACGCCGATGTTCTTGCTCGTCGCCGCATCCGGCACGCGGTACGTGACCGTGAGCAGCGCGTCGACGGCAGAAGGATCCCCGATCTTGCCGAGCGCGGCCGCGGCGGCGCGGTGCACCTTGACCGGCTGCGACTCGGAGGGCTGCTCCATCGCCTTGATCAGCACCTGCACGCCGCGCTTGTCGCGGAGATCGCCGAGCGTCTTGCACATCAGCTCGCGGACGTCGCCGTCGGCGTTGCCACCCGCGTCGTTCTTCGGGTTCGCGAGCAGCTTCTCGAGCTCGTCGCGGACCGTCTCGGTGGAGTCGGTGGCCTTGGCCTTGCGGATGCCCTCGAGCGCGAGGATCGCCTTCTTACGCGCCTCGGCGCTGCCGTCGAGCACGACGGCCTTGTTCCACAGGTTCGAGCCCTTCGGATGCCCGATGTCGCGGAGCATCACGAGCATCTTCTCCTGGTGCTCGGGCGCTTCCTCCCAGATCTCCTCGAACACCGGGATCACGACGGTCGCGAACTCTTCCTTGCGGTCCGCGTTGTCCGGCGACGTGACGACGGTCTTCACGAGGTCTTCGAGGCCCGTGAACCCGGACGCGCGCTTGCTCGAGTCCTTGATGTTCGCGATGTGCGTCTCGAACTTGTACGGGTCGGCGGGCTTGCACGCCGACGCGGACAGGGCCAGAGCGAGCAAGGACGACGCGATCAGCCGGCGCATGGGAGGCTCCTTCGGGCGAGCGGTGGACGCTCGCGGCATCGTAACACTCTCGTCAGCGCCGCCCGACCCGGCGCTTGCCGGGCTTGGGGATGCGCGCGCGTGGGGGCAGCTTCTTCGCCGCCGCCTTGGCGGCGGCCGGTGCGGGCGCGGACGCCTTCGCGTCCTTGCCACCGCCACGCGCGGTGAACTTGCCCGACGTGTCCCGCTTGCCTTCGTCCGGCACGGCGGCGTGGCGCACGATCACCGTGTCTTCCTCGTCCGAGCGCGGCTCGTCGGCGGCGCGAGAGACCGCGGGCTCGGGCCGCGGCGCGGGTCGGGGCGGCACGCGTCGCTCGGTGCGGGCCGCGGGGCTGGGCGCCCGGTTCGCGGCCGCGACGCCGCGCAGGCCGGTGGCGACCGGGCGCGGACGCGCGGCGCTGCGGCTCTTGTCGCGAGCCGGGGGGGCCTCGCCGCCCATGCGGACGTTGCCCTTGAACGCCGCGCCGTCGGCGATCACCAGGCGCGGCGCCGTGATGTCGCCGACGAGCTTCGCACCGGCGTGCAGCGTGACGCAGTCCCGCGCGGTGACGTTGCCGACGACGACGCCGCTGACGACGACGTTGTGCGCGTCGACCTCGGCGGCCACGATGCCGCCCGGTGCGACGAACAACGTGTCGGACAGCTGGATCGCACCGTCGATGCGGCCCTCGACGTGCAGGTCTTCTTCACCGGTGACGCGACCGGAGATGCGGATGCCCGGGCCGACGACGGTGGCTCCGTCGATCGGCTGCGAGGGCGGGGGAGTCGTGCTCGCGCGCGCCATCGATCACGCATCCATGTCGACGCTGCCCTTGAACGAGGCACCGTCGGCGATGAGCACGCGCGGGGAGCGGATGTCCCCGACGACGCGGCAGTTGCTCTTGAGCTCCGCACGCTCCGTGGCATGGATGTCGCCGGTGACGCGGCCGTGGACCGTGATGGTCGCGGTCTCGACGTTCGCCTCGAGCACGCCGCTGTCCTCGACGAAGATGTTCTCGCGCAGGCTCACCCTGCCCTTGACGGTGCCGCGCACGACGAGGTCTTCGTCGCCCGTGATCTCGCCATCGATGACGATGCTGCTGCCTATGACGGTGTTGGCCATGTCGGGCTTCCGGGGCGTGAGGAGGGAGGTGCAGGAAGTGGAAGGCCGGGCGTCAGCGGCCGCGCGAGAGACCCTCGGGCAGCGCGACGTCCATGTCGACGGCGCCGTCGAACTTCGCGCCGTCGTGGATGATCACCCGCGGTGCGCGGCAGTTGCCCGCGACCATCGCCCCGCGCTCGATCGTGATCGAGCGGGTTGCGACGATGTCGCCGCGGACCTCGCCGTGCACCTCGATGCTGGAGACCTCGAGGTCGGCCTCGACGACACCGCCGGCGGCCACGACGAGGTGGCCCGCGAGCGACACGTTGCCTTCGATGCGACCCTCGACGACGAGATCTTCCTCACCGCTGAGGGCGCCACGCACGGCGATCTGGGGACCGAGCACGCAGGTCGACGAGCGGGAAACGGCGGTGGGCATGGGCGTGGGCTACAGCCTTCTCGGTGGGGATCGCGCGGGGGGGAGGCTAACAACGGCCGCGCAGTCCGGTCAAGCCGCGCGCCGGCCTCGTGTAACGGTGCGCAAGCGTGGGGCGATTCGTGCGAGAACCCATGCTCACGTCGAGTCGAGAGCCGCCCCATCGCACCGGAGCGCACGTGATCGATCCACCGCAGAGCTCTCCCGACGGATCGGTGGTCGCCGCGACCACTCGTGTGCCGCACGACGACGACGAGCCGATCTCCCACGCGGATCTCGTCGACTTCTTCTCGTTCGCCGAGCGGCCCGACCCGCGCGCGCACAAGATCGGCACCGAGCTCGAGAAGTTCGGCGTGCGCGTGCCGACGGACGGCGGCGCGCCGCAACCGATCGACTACGGCGACATCGCGAACGTGCTCGCGGGGCTCGAGCGCGACTTCGGATGGACGCCGTCGGATCACGGGCTGCACGGCGAGACCGTCGCGCTCGCCCGCGACGGCGCTTCGATCACGCTCGAGCCGGGCGGGCAGTTCGAGCTGTCGGGCAAGCCGCTGCGTACGATCCACGAGACGTGCTCCGAGTTCACGCAGCACTATCGCGAGCTGCATGCCGTGTCCGAGCCTCTCGGGTTGTCGTGGTTCACCACCGGATTCCATCCGTGGGCCACGCGCGACGAGATCAACTGGATGCCGAAGGGCCGCTACCAGGTGATGGGTCGCTACCTGCCCACGAAGGGCGCCAAGGCGCTCGACATGATGCTGCGCACCTGCACGGTGCAGGCGAACTTCGACTATGCGTCGGAGCGGCAATGTGGAGAGAGGCTGCGGTTGGCGAACGCGTTCGCGCCGTTCATCACCGCTGCGTTTGCATCGTCGCCCTACGAGGAGGGCCACGCGAGTGGCTACCGCACGGGTCGCTCGCGCGTGTGGCTCGAGGTCGACGCAGCACGTTGCGGCGTGCCCGGCTTCGCGTTCCTCGGCCCGCGCTTCGGCTACGGCGCGTACATCGACTGGGCGCTCGACGTGCCGATGTTCTTCGTCTACCGCGACGGCACGTACCACGAGCACCACGCGCCGTTCCGTGACTTCCTCGCCCACGGCTACACCGACCCGAGCGGCACGCACCACGTCGCGCTGTGGCACGACTGGGTCACGCACCTCTCCACCGTGTTCCCCGAGGTGCGCCTCAAGCCGTTCGTCGAGTTCCGCTCGGCCGACGCCGTGCCGTCGAAGTACGTGTGCGCGCTGCCGGCGATGCTGAAGGGGCTCTTGTACGACGAGGGCGTGGCCGCCGAGGCGTGGGAGCTCCTGGCGGGCGCCACGCCGGACGATCGGGAGCGCGCGTGGACGGAAGCCCGCGCGCTCGGGCTGTCGTCGCCCTTCGTGCTCGACAAGGCGAAGCGGCTGGTCGCCCTCGCGCGCGGCTCGCTGGAGCACGCCGCGGTGCTCGACGACAAGGGCCGCACCGAGGCGCGCTTCCTCGATCCGGTGGACGTGCTCGTCGATGCGGCCACGTCGCCCGCGGACACGGTGCTGGGCACGCTGGGCGACGCGCCCGGCCGGGATGCGGACGCGCGCCGCCAGTACGTGCGCGCGTTCTACTTCGCCGGCGTCGAGGTGTGATCGCGGCTTTGCGGCATCGCGAGCGCGGTGCTGCTACGATGGTGGGCGGTGCGCGGCGCGTGCGTCCTGTCGGTATGGCTCGGGGTTTCGATCCTCGCGCTCGGCTGCGGGGCCAGTCGCGCGCCGCAGGAGCCGTCGCTGCAGAGCGCCGACGAGCGCGGGATCGCGAATCCGCCGGTCGTGAGCCCGGTGGAACCGACGCCCGCGCCCGAGCCCACGCCGATCG
The DNA here is from genome assembly GCA_964468635.1 of uncultured Nannocystaceae bacterium. Lineage (GTDB taxonomy): Bacteria > Myxococcota_A > Polyangia > Nannocystales > Nannocystaceae > Xiheibacterium. Next base: position 30,552 of record CAYXVR010000061.1, on the reverse strand, counting down.
TCGTGCCCGAGGCCACCGCGGCGCACACGGCCGTGCAGACCAAGGCCACCGGCGGGCCGCTGCCCGAGCAACCGCTCGCGAAGTTCATGCCGATCGAGGACGCGAAGGGCGACGCGCTCGCGTCGTTCCACGGCGCGCTGCGCAAGCTCGCGGCGGGCGAGGATGCGGACGGCAAGGTGCGCATCGCGGTGTACGGCTCGTCGTCGGTCGCCGCGGACCGCTACACGGGCTACCTGCGCGGGTACCTGCAGCAGCGCTTCGGTGACGGCGGCATCGGGTACGTCGCGACGGTGCCGCTGTGGCGGTGGCACCGGCACAACGAGGTGGCCGTCACCGCGACGAAGGGGTGGAGCGTCGAGCACGGGCAGAAGAAGGTGATCCGCGAAGGCGGTCATCTCGGGCTCATGGGCGCATCGGCGATCGCGTCGCGCAAGCGCGTGTCCACCACGATCGGACCGGCGGCACGCGAGTGGTACAGCCCGTACGCGGAGACGTCGCTCGTCGAGCTGCATTATCTCCGGCAGCCGGGCGGTGGTAGGTTCGAGGTCGCGATCGGCGACGGCAAGCCCATGACCGTGGTCACGCGCGCGAAGCAGGCGGAGCTCGGCGTCGTCGTGCCGAAGGTCGGAGCGCGTCTCGATCCGATCGCGATCAAGCTGCGCGGCGACGGCGAGGTGCGGCTGTTCGGCGCGGTGCTCGAGCGCGACGAGCCGGGTGTCGTCGTGGATGCGCTCGGCGTCGGGGGCACGCGCGCGGCGAACATGCTCGTGTGGGACGTGACCATGTGGCAGCAGGCGATCCAGGCGCGCGCACCCGATCTCGTCGTGCTCGCCTACGGTGCGAACGAGTGCATGGACGAGGCCGAGGCGATCGAGACGTATCGCGCGAACCTGTCCACCGTGCTCGCGCGCATGAAGGAGACCGTGCCGCAGGCGAGCTGTCTGCTGGTCGGGCCCGTCGACTTCCACAGCGAGGACGAGGTGACGAAGGCGTGGACGGTGCGCAGCCGCCTCGCGCCGATCATCGACACGCAGCGCGCGCTCGCGGCGGAGTACGGCTGCGGCTTCTTCGACGAGCAGAAGTGGATGGGCGGCCAGGGCTCGATGGACGCGTGGGTGACGGCCGAGCTCGCGAAGGCCGACCACCTGCACTTCTCGAAGCTCGGGTATCTGTACCTCGGGCGCACGCTGGCGGATGCGCTGATGTACGGCTACGACGCCGCGGCCGCGAAGATCGCATCCTCGAACTGATTCACTTCCCGCTGCACTCGCGGAAGCTGCTCGGGAAGGCGCGCTCGACGAAGTCGTCGAGCTCCTTGCCCTTCTTGTCGTGGACGAACTGCACGTAGGAGCGGAAGAGGACCTTGGCTTCCTTGCAGTTGCCGAGCTTGGCGGCGCACACGGCCGCGGTATTGATCGACGACACCGCGAAGTTGCGCGCGCGCTGCTCGTTCACGTGCTTCTGCGGCAGCTTGGGCACGGCCTCGACCAGCGTCTTGCCGTAGCGGATGCACGAGGCGACGTCGCCGTCGTCCATCGCTTGGTGGATCAGCGGCTGCACCTTCTCCGCCTCTTCCGCCGGCGTCAGCTTGCCGGCGCAGAACTGGGCGGCCTGGCTCTTCGTCGAGCGATCGAGCTCCTCGGCGGTGAGACGCCGGCCGGTCGCGGCCTGCTCGAGGAACTTGCGGTAGCGCTTCTTGCCGTCGTCGCACTTGCCGGCCTGCATCTCGCAGGTGGAGCGCAGCATGTCCATCTTCTGCGCCGTCTCGGCGTGGGCTTCCATCGCCTGATCGAGGTCGAGCAGGCAGCCCATGCCGTCGCCGTTCTTCGACTTCTGCGCCGCCGACTGGCCCAGCTCGGCCGCGAGCTGCCAGCCGTCCTTGCCCGCGGTGCTCGTGCCCGGCGCGGCGCCCATCGCCGCGTTCGTCGCCACCGGCGGCTCGCCCTCTTCGAGCGGACGCAGCGCGAGGCGGATCGGCACCTTGCAGCGCGACAGCTCCATCGCCGTGTTCGCCGTGCAGCTCGTGAGCTCGCCGCCGCGCTTGAGCTGCGCGGCGCGATGGCTGCGGCCCGCACCGCCGCCCGCGTTGTTGAACGTCGCCTTCACGGACTCGGCGTCCTTCTTCTCCTGGTCGAGCTCGAACGCACCGAGGTTGTACGCGCGCACGAAGTGGGTCGCGCCGTTGCACCGCGGGTTCGCGCCGACCTCCTTCTTGTACACGGCCGCGCGCGTGGAGTTCACGGTGCCGCTCACGAAGTAGCGCAGCACGAGCTTGTTGCCGGCGTCGACGTTCGCGGAGAACGAGGCCGCGCCGAGCGGCAGCTTCGCGTAGAGGTCGAACGTGTTGTCGATCTCGAAGCCCTCGATGCTGCCACTCGTCCACTTCGGTACGTCGTACGAGCCGTACTTGCCCGAGATGGCGTCATCCATGCAGCCGTCGAGCACCTCGAGCTCGCAGTTCTCGTAGCGCACGACGATGACGTCGCGCTGCGCCGCGGACTCGAACGTGGCGGTGTCCGTGGCGTCCCACTCGACGACGAACGGCCGATCGGTGGGGTCGGCCTCGTTGCAGCGGTTCTTGCCCACGGTGGTCTGCGCGACGAGATCGCCGGGCTTGGCGCGATCCTTCTTCGCGCTCGCGGCACAGCTCGCGAGCGGCACGAGGAACAGGGCGGACAGGGCGAGGCGAGGCAGGGCGTTCATGGCGGGGCCGGGAGCGTACTTCAAGCCGCGTGCCGCCACGGAAACGGGCGGCGACGCGACGCGAGCACACGCTCAGGTGACGAATCGCGTCGCGCGCGGTTGCACGCGGGTGCCGGATCGACACCGTTCGATCTCGCTCACGCCGGCTCGTCGGTCTCTTCGCCGTCGTCGGCGGGGGGCTGCGGCAGCGGCAGCACGCCCGACTGCGCGTCGTCGAGCGCGCGCTTCCACTCGGGCTCGGTCTCGCTCTCGCCGGTGACGCTCGCTGCCGCTTCGCCCTCGTCGCCCCCATCGTCGTCGAGCAGCTCGAGCTCGTCGTCGTCCAGCATCTCGACCTCTTCGCCGTCGCCCTCGTCGTCGGGCGGATTCGGCAGCGCGTGCAATCCCGAGCCGGCGCCTCCGGGCAGCGGCCGCAGGCCCGAGCCCTCCTGCCCCGCGTTCGGCAGCGGCGGCAACGGGCGCAGCCCCGAGCCCTCGCGGCCGGGCATCGCGCGCAGGCCCGAGCCGCCCTCGGAAGAGGCGGAGGAGTCCGGCGTCGGGAGCACGCGCAGGCCGGAGCCCTCGCGCACGCCGGTGTCCTCGCCGCGGACCACTTTCAACCCGGAGCTCTCGTCCGCACCGCGGGGGACGCCGGTGAGGCCCGCGGCCGCGACCGGATGCGGCACGCCGGGCTGCGTGTTCGTGCTCGATCGATCGGCGCCGCCGTTCGTGCCGCTCGCGAGCAGCTCGAGCAGATCGGGCGGCACCTCGTTCTCCTCGAGCACGGCCTCGGCGAACGCCTTCGCCCAACCGATGAAGCTGTCATCGGGCTTCAGGCTCTCGGTTTCGAGCAGCTCCTCGAGCGAGTCCATCGCGGCCCCGACGGTAGCACGGGGGCGTGCGCCGTTTGGACAAACGCTCGATTTCGCGGAGCATGGCTCCGAGGCGTGACAATGAAGAAGGTCGGGATCGCGTTCGCCGTGCTGGGTGGCCTCGTGCTGCTCGTCGCGATCGCGGGATGGCTGTTGCCGCGCGAGCACACCGCGACGCGACGCGCTCGCTACTCGGTCGCGCCGGCCGAGGTGTACGACGCGATCTCGGACTTCGGCGCTTCGAGCTGGCGCACCGGCGTGCGCGTGGAGGTCGTCGACGCGGACGTGCTCGTCGAGCACACCGACGAGGGACCGATGCGCATGCGCGTGGTCGAGCGCGTACCGCCCACGCGCATGGTCGTCGCGATCGACGATCCCGAGCTGCCGTTCTCCGGCACGTGGACGTATGCACTCGTGCCGGTGGACGGCGGCACCGAGCTCGTGATCACCGAGCGCGGTGCGATCGACAACCCGCTCGTGCGGGTGATGGCGGCGGCGTTCTTCGATCCCGCCGAGACCGCCGAGCGCTACCTCGTCGATCTCGGCGGTCGCTTCGGCGAGAACGTGACGCCGGCGCCGTAGCGTCAGTACACCATCTCGTCGTCGCCGGTACTGCCGCTGTCGGTGGACCCGGTGTCGTCGGTGGAACCGGTGCTGTCGTCGTCGGTCGGCAGGCCGATGTCGCCCTCGCTGTCGCTGTCACCGGCGCTCAGCGTCGGCGCGAACGATCCCGGGCCGTCGTCGTCGTCGCCGGTCGTGCTGCCGTCGGTGAAGTCGAACGTCTCCCCGCCGGTGTCCGCCGTGTCGTCGGCGGGACCGTCGTCGCCGCCACCCGTCGTTCCTGCCGAACCATCCGTTCCCGACGATTCCTGCCCGCTCGCGCCGTCGTCGTCGCCGTCGTCATTGTCGCAACCGCCCAACGACAGTGCAGCGATCACAACAAGAAGTCTCGTCCAGGTTTGTGCATTCGCCATCGTCGTACCTCCCTCGCGGCGCCGTCCCCCGGTCGACGGCGCGCAAGCTCCCCCGAGCCGGCGCGCCGGCGATCGGGAGCCGGCGGTCGAACGAGCAGCGACGCACGCCGCTCGACGAGAGAGACCCGCACGCGCGCACGCGGGGTTTCGCGAATCATCCCAACGATGTCGGTTCCCTGTTGTGGGATCGACGATCCCAGAACCGGACACCGATCAGGCGCCGTCGCCTTCGATCACGACGGTCTCGGGCGTCGAGCCGTTCCACCGCAACAGGTGCGTGTAGTGACCTTCGTAGTACTCGGTCGTGAACACGAGCTCGTCGACGCCGAGATCGATCAGGTGATCGGATTCCGAGCGCGTCGCTCAGCCGCGCAGCTGGGCCGCGACGGCCTCGGGCGCGGCGGCGAGCGCATCGGCGAGACCGGCGAGGTTGGAGCCGCCCGCCTGGGCGAGCTCGGGCCGGCCGCCCCCTTTGCCTTCGATCTTGGCGGCGAGCAACGCGACGACCTTGCCGGCGTGCACGCGCGCCTCGAGGTCCTTCGTGACGGCGACGAGCAGCGTCGCCTTGCCGTCGGACTCCGCGCCGAGCACGACGACTCCCGACCGCAGCTTGTCCCGCAGCGCGTCGGCGGCTCCGCGCAGCGTCTTCGAGTCGGCCGCGCCCACGTTGCGCACGAGCAGCTTGACGCCCTCGACCTCGGTGACGTCGTCGCTCGCCGCGGCGCCGCCCGTCGCGAGCCGCTGGGCGAGCGTCGCGATCTCGCGCTGCTTCGCCTTCAGATCCTGCTGCAGCTTCTCGATCTTCGCGGGGATCTCGTCGCGCTGGTGCGCGTGCACGAGGCCCCGCGTGGTGTCGACGAGATCGGCCAGGCCCTGCACGTAGTCCACCGCCGCCATGCCGGTGACGGCCTCGATGCGGCGCACGCCCTGCGCGATGCCGGTCTCCGCGATGATCGCGAACGAGCCGATGTCGCCGGTGCGCGACACGTGCGTGCCGCCGCACAGCTCGATGGACGGCCCGAACTGGATCACGCGCACGCGCTCGCCGTACTTCGCCTCGAACAGCCCGATGGCCCGGCGCTCGCGCGCCTCGTCCATCGTCTGCACGCGCACGTCGGCCGCCGAGTTGAGCAGGATGAGCTCGTTCACCGTGCGCTCGATCGTGCGGCGCTCGGCCGGCGAGATCGGCTTGGGGTGCGAGAAGTCGAAGCGCAGGCGATCGGGCGCGACGAGCGAGCCCTTCTGCAGCACGTGCTCGCCCAGGTGCTTGCGCAGCGCGTGGTGGAGCAAGTGCGTCGCGCTGTGGTGGCGCCGGATGGCATCGCGGCGCACGACGTCGACGTCGAGCACGTAGCTCTCGCCGACGGCGAGCTCGCCCTGGGACAGCTTCGCCTTGTGCACGACCATCTGCCCGACGGGCTTCACGGCGTCGTGCACCTGCGCCTTCGTGTCCGGCGTCGCGACGACGCCCTCGTCGCCGATCTGTCCGCCGCTCTCGCCGTAGAACGGGGTGCGATCGAACACGAGCTCGACCTCCGCGGGCGCGGTGACGCGATCGACCCGCTTGCCGCCGGCGACGATCGCCTTCAGCACGCCCTGCCCCGTCGTGTGCTCGTAGCCGAGGAACTCGGAGTCGCCGAGCTCGCCGTGCAGCGCGAACCAGATGTCGGCCACCGCCTGGTCCTGGCCGAGCTGGGTGTTGCCCTCGCCGCCGCTCTGCCGGCCCTTGAGCGCGACCTCGGCCGCGCCCTCGTCGAGCGTGAGGCCGTGCTCCGCGACGATCACGGCGGTGAGATCGAGCGGGAAGCCGTACGTGTCGTAGAGGTCGGCCGCGACGTCCGGCGAGAACGCCTTGGCGCCGCCCTGCTGGTCGATCGCGTGCCGCAAGCGTCGCAGGCCGCGATCGAGCGTGCGCCGGAACGACTCCTCCTCGGCGCGCACGACCTCGTCGATCGTCGCGGCGCGCTCGCGCAGCTCGGGGTAGGCGTCGCCGAAGCGCGCGACGACCTCGGCGGTGATCTCGTGGAAGAACGGGCGGTCGAGCCCGATCTCCGTGCCGTGTCGGATCGCGCGCCGCATGATGCGGCGCAGCACGTACGAGCGGCCCGCCTTGTCGGGGAAGACACCGTCGGCCACGAGGAACGCGGTGGCGCGCGCGTGATCGGCGATGACGCGCAGCGGGGCCTCGCCCTTCTCCAGTGGCCGACGAGTCCCCGCCAGCGCGCGCGCCCTCTCGACCAAGGGCACGAACAGATCGGTCTCGTAGTTCGACGCGACCCCGGCCACTGCCACGGCCATGCGCTCGAGCCCCGCACCGGTGTCGATGCTGGGCTTGGGCAGCTTCGTCATCGTGCCGTCGGGGTGCTTCTCGTACTGCATGAACACGAGGTTCCACAGCTCGACGTACGCGTCGTCCTCGAACGAAGGCCCGCGCCCCGGCGTGCCCGCGAGCCCCGGCTCGCGGTCCCCACCGTAGAGATGGATCTCCGAGCACGGCCCGCACGGGCCGGTGTCGCCCATCGCCCAGAAGTTGTCCTTCGCGTTGCAGCGATAGATGCGGTTCGCGGGCACGAACGGGCGCCACAGCTCGGCCGCCTCGTCGTCGGCCGGCGCGGCCTCGCCGTTGCCGTCGTACACCGTGATCGCGAGCCGCTCCTTCGGCAGCGCGATCACCTCGGTGAGGAACTCCCACGCCCAGGCGATGGCGTCCTGCTTGAAGTAATCGCCGAAGGAGAAGTTGCCGAGCATCTCGAAGAACGTGTGGTGCTTCGGCGTGAACCCGACGTTGTCGAGGTCGTTGTGCTTGCCCCCGGCGCGCACGCACTTCTGCACGGAGACGGCACGCGCGTACGGCCGGCTCTCGCGGCCGGTGAACACGTCCTTGAACTGGTTCATCCCCGCGTTGACGAAGAGCAACGTGGGGTCGTTCTTCGGCACCAGCGACGACGACGGCACGTGGGTGTGGCCGCGTTGGGCGAAGAATTCGACGAAACGGCGACGGATCTCGTGGGCAGACAGGACCATGGCAGGAGCGGCTAACCGTACTCGGTGTCGATGGAGAGGGGGGCGCCGGTCTGGATCCCGCCCGTGACGCCGCGGAAGTACAGCGCGAAGTCGTCGGGGTTCGTGGACGCGGCCACCGCCATCTCGTAGGTGATGAGCTGGCGCTGCACGAGGTCCGTGAGCGACTGGTCGAACGAGACCATGCCGTACGGGTGCAGGCCTTCCTTGATCGCGTCGACGATCTCCTTGGCGCGATGGGCCTCGGCGATCATCTCGCGGATGCGGGGCGTGTTGATGAGGATCTCGACGGCCGGGATCATGCCGCGCCCGTCGGCGCGCGGGATGAGCCGCTGCGACACGATGCCGGTGAGGATCGACGCGAGCTGCAGCCGCACCGCGTTCTGCTCGTGGGGCGGGAACATCTGCACGATGCGGTTCACCGTCTCCTGCGCGTCGATGGTGTGCAGCGTGCTGAACACGAGGTGGCCGGTCTCCGCGGCGAGCAAGGCGGTTTGGATCGTCTCGAGGTCGCGCATCTCGCCGACGAACACGATGTCCGGGTCCTGGCGCAGCGCCGAGCGCAGCGCGGCCGAGAAGCTGACGGTGTCGAAGCCGAGCTCGCGCTGGTTGATGACCGATCGGTGGTCGCGGAACACGTACTCGATCGGGTCCTCGATCGTGATGATGTGCGCCGCCCGCTCGAAGTTGATGAGGTTGATGAGCGACGCCATCGTCGTCGACTTGCCCGAGCCGGTGATGCCGGTGACGAGCACGAGGCCGCGCTGCTCGCGGGCCAGGTCGCGAACGCGCGCGGGCAGGTTCAGGCGCTCGAACGGCGGGATCTCGGCCGCGATGACGCGCATCACCATGCCGGTCTCGCCGCGCTGACGGAACACGTTCACGCGATAGCGCAGCCCGTCGGGCGTGGCGTACGCGAGGTCGACCTCGTGCTCCTTCGTGAACTTCTCGTGGACGGCGTCGCTCATGATGTTCATGGCGAACGTCATCACGACGTCGCTCGTCATCGGCGGCACGTCCTTGAGCGTGCGCAACGCGCCGCGGATGCGGAACACCGGCGGCAGCCCGACCTTGAGGTGGACGTCCGAGGCCCCGAGCTTGCGCGCCGCTTGGAGCACACGATCGAAGATCTCGTTCATGGACACCGAAGCTACCAGGTTCTGGCGTCCTTGACGCGCACGGCGACCAGCCGCACGCTAGTCCACGTGCTCGTCCGTGTGCTCGCGGTCGCGACGTGCATGCTCCTCGCGGCGGGCTGCTGTCCCATTCCCGTTCCGGACGACATCATGGTCTTCCCCGCCGCGAGCCTCGTCGTGCGCGACGCCGCCGACGCGCCGGTCGCCGGCGCGCGCATCTTCGTGCACGCCGAGTCGCAGCCGCACGCGAAGCCCGAGGATCCGACGATCGAGCTCACCACGGATGCCGACGGACGCGCGACGGTGGCCGAGCGCATCGACGACACCGTCTCGTATCCGCTGATGATGCACGGCGTGGGCGCGTACTCGTGGTCGTGGTGCGTCGATCACCCGACGCACGGCCTCGCGACGAAGCTCGATCGGATCTCGTACGAGAATCCCACCGAGCTCGTCGCCCGATTTACGGGCGACAAGGGCACCTGCCCCACTCCCTGACGCACCCCCGTTCGCCGGGTTGACGCGCTCGCGCGCTGCGCGGATCCTGGGAGCATGGCTTGCCTCGCTCGAGCTCCGCGCCTCGCTGCTGTCGCCGTTCTCTTCGCGGGCGGATGTACGCAGATCGGCGGGCCCTACGACGGCGACGACATGTCGCCGAACACCGAGGCGTACGAGGCGAGCGGCGGCAGCGAGGGCGAGACCGCCGTCACCGAGGCGTCCGCGACCGAGCCCACGTCGACCGATCCGGGCACGACGACGGCGCCCGGCACCGACGACGGCACCACGGCGATCACGGATGCGGGCACGACGACCGCGACCGATGCCACGGCCGAGACGACCACGCTCGACCCGAGCGCGACGGACGACGGTACGACCACCGAGATCACGGACGCGGGAACCTCGACGGGGGATCCGTCCACTGACGGTTCATCGAGCGGGACCACGGGGGCGACATGAGACGCATCGGGCGAGGGGTGGGCTGCGGCTTGCTCGCGGCCGTCGTCGCGGCGTGCGGCGGCGACGGTGGCGGCGGCGACGAGGGCGGAGACTCGACGAGCGGCGCGGGATCGAGCGGCACGACGAGCGCGAGCGCGACGATGCCGGGCAGCGCCGACGACGACGCGAGCGTCGACGGATCGCCGACCGACGACGGACCGATCGACGAGACGGCCGACGACGCGAGCACGGACGGCGACAGCGGTGGTCCCGGTCCCGCCGGACCGACGCTGTGCGGATCGCCGCCGCCCGACGGCGCCGAGATGCCGCCGCCCCTGCCCGAGTTCTCCGGCGGCACCTGTGCGCCGGTCGTGCCCGGCATGAACGCGATCACGAGCGCCGGGACGGAGCGCGCGTTCTTGTTCGTCGCGCCTCGCGATCTCCGACCCGACGAGACGCTGCCCGTGCTCTTCATGTGGCACTGGCTGCAGGGCACGCCCGAGGACTTCCTCGAGAAGGCGATCGCGCAGGAGGCCGTCGATCAGTTCCGCTTCCTCGCGGTCGCGCCCTTCGAGAAGGGCGACACGCTCTTCAACTGGCCGTACTCCGCGATCGACTCCGAAGCGCGCATGCAGGAGGAGTTCACGTTCTTCGACGACATGCTCGCGTGTGTCGCCGCCAGCTACCCGGTGGACAACACGTGTGTCGCGAGCGCGGGCGTGAGCTCGGGCGCGCTGTGGACCTCGCAGCTGGCGTCGGGTCGGGGCGAGTACCTGTCGTCGATCATGGTGATGTCGGGCGGCACGGGCGGACTCGTGAAGCCGTGGGGCGGATCGCCGCACTTGATGCCGGCGATGGTGCTGTGGGGCGGGCCCACGGACACGTGCGTGGCGATCAACTTCACGATGACGTCGCAGGACCTCGAGGCCGGGCTCGTGGCCGACGGCCACTCGGTGCTCGAGTGCATCCACAACTGCGGGCACACCGAGCCGCCGTTCACGGCGCCCGAGGGCATCACGAAGTTCGCGTTCCTGTGGGAGTTCTTCCTCGATCATCCGTACTGGCTCGCCGACGGCGAGAGCCCGTGGGACGCGGGCCTGCCCGAGGGCGCGATCGAGTGGTGTGCGATGGGGGTCGGCAACGCGACGCCGCGCGAAGGCGAGTGCGACGACGGGGGCGACTGCGCGCTGTGAGGGCGCAGATCGTGCGCCGCCAGCCCGCGCGTGCCGGCCGATACTGAGGGCGGTGAAGGAGCTCATCGCGGAGATCCTGCGGATCGCCACGCCGTTGTCGGTGGCGATCATCGTGTTCGCGCAGGGCTTGAAGATCCCACCGCGCGAGATCCGGGCGTACTTCGCCGAGCGCACCGGCCTGCTGGTGCGTGCGACGCTCGCTGCCCTCGTCGTCGCACCGCTCGCGGCGCTCGTGATCATCCTCGTGCTGCAGCCGGCGCGCAACGTCGCCGTCGGGCTCGCGATCCTCATGTCGTGCCCGCCGGCGCCCTTGATGGTCAAGGCGGCGCCGACGTTGGGACGCGGCGCGGGTGCCTTCGTCGCGAGCCTCCACCTCGCGCTCGCGGTGCTCGCGTTCGTCACCGTTCCCGCCGTGCTCTACGGCATGTCGATCCCGCTGCACTTCACCGCCGCGGTCGACTTCGCGACGATGGCATGGATCCTCGCCCGCACGATCCTCCTCCCCATCGGCGTGGGCCTCGTGGTCCGCGGTCTGTGGCCGCGCGTGGCCGATCGCATCGGGCCGCCGCTCGGGCGGATCGGAACGGCCGGGCTCGCCGTGCTCGTGCTGCTCGTCGTCATCGGGGCCTATCCCGCGTTGGTCGCGATGGATGGGTGGTCGTACCTCGTCATCGTCTCCGTGTGCGCGTCGACGCTCGCGATCGGCCACCATCTCGGTCCCCCGGATCCGCGCGAGAAGACGGTGCTGGCCGTCGAGTGCGGCGTCCGCCATCCCGCGCTCGCCTTGACGGCGGGCGTCGCCGCGTTCGGCACGGAGACCGCCTTTCCCGTGCTCGCGCCGTGCGTGCTGACGTTCGTGCTCGTCGCCTCGGTGTATCTGTTCGGGCGCGGCTGGACCGAGCGCTCCGCGAGCTGACGCTCGATGTGGCTGCCGGTCATCGAGTTGCTAGAGTTCCCTCGATGCCGTACGACGACCGTCTCGCGACCCGTGTCCGCGCCCTCCTCTCCGACCGCGACGACGTCGAGGAAAAGGCGATGTTCGGGGGCCTCGCGTTCATGATCCGCGGTCACATGGCCTGCGGCATCGTGGCGCACGATCTGATGGTGCGCGTCGGTGTCGACGGGTACGTCGACGCGATGGCGCAGCCGCACGTGCGCGCGATGGACTTCACGCATCGGCCGATGCCGGGGATGGTGTACGTGTCCGCCGACGGCACGAAGTCCGACCTCGAGCTGCGCAAGTGGATCGATCGCGGGGCGAAGAACGTGATGACGCTGCCGCCGAAGGAGCCGGCGAAGCCGGCAGCGAAGGCCAAGAAGAAGCCGGTGGCCAAGAAGAAGCCGGTGGCCAAGAAGAAGCCGGTGGCCAAGAAGAAGCCGCGGTAGACTCGCCTCCGTGGCGGAGGACGATCTCGAGCTGCTCGCGCGCTGGCGCGACGGCGACAAGCAAGCGGGCACCGCCCTGTTCCGCCGCTACTTCGCGCAGACGCGTCGGTTCTTCCGCAACAAGATCGGCGCCGACGACGTCGAGGATCTCGTGCAGCGCACGTTCGCCGGGCTCGTCGAGGGCGTCGAGGGCTTCCGCGGCGACGCGAGCTTCCGCGTGTTCCTGTTCGCGGTCGCGCGCCGCCAGCTCTACAAGTTCCTGCGCGACAACGGCCGCCGCGTCGCGCGACAGGACGTCGACCTCGGTGTGTCGTCGATCGCCGCGCTCGGCTTCTCGCCCAGCTCGGTCATCGCGGCCGGCGAGCACCAGGCGTTGATCCAGCAGGCGCTGCAGCGGATCAGTGTCGAGTACCAGACGATGATCGAGCTCTACTACTGGGACGAGGTGCCGGGCCCCGAGATCGCCGAGATCCTCGGCATCTCGCCCACGACGGTGCGCACGCGACTGCATCGCGCGCGCAAGGCCCTCGAGGACGAGCTGCGGGCCGTGATCGCCACGCGCCCGCGCGCGGAAGCGATCGACGACCTCGACGCGGGCCTGCGGGCGCTCGGCGCCACGCTCTGAATCATCCCACCGCCCTCCGGGCCTGAATTCGACGGGAACGCTTCGCCGGGGCCGGGGAACGACTACCCCCGCGCTGCCGAGCCGCGGCGCGAAAAGGAGACCCGTCGATGTTCGCCAAGTCCTTGTCCATGATCGCGCTGAGCGGCCTCGCCTTCGCAGCCCTCCCCACCCACGACGCCTTCGCGGCCCCCACGACCCAGGACGTCACCCTCACCAACATCATCGAGCAACTCGTTCCCACGAAGTTGATGAAGGGCGATCGCGAGTTCGACGGCCACGGGCCCGACGTCACGACGACCGTCAACGTCAAGATCTCGGACGATGGTCGCAAGCTCGAGGCGCGCGTCTACTTCAAGGCGAAGGAGACGCAGCACGACTGGAGCGAGACCAAGGGCGAGTGGTCGCGCACGGTCTACACTGCGCCATCGGGCAGGAAGATCAAGAAGATCGTCGGTGCCGTGCAGGACGGTCAGGTGATTTCGAGCCCCACCTGCATCGGCTCGTCCGCGGGCCGCTGCGTCTCCTCGACGTCGACCTTCGAGAGCGAGCGCGCCGGCTTCCAGTTCCTCATGCCGACCGAGAGCTGGGTGCAGTGGATCGAGACGATCAAGGACCTGGTGGAGCAGGTGATCCAGGCCGAGCAGCAGCTCAACGACCGCGACGAGCCCACGCCGGAGGAGCGCGAGGCGCTGCAGATCCTCGACATGGTCGAGCGCGGCGCGGCGTTCATTCCCTCGCAGGGCAATCACGTCCACGTCGTGTCGCCGCAGAACGACGGCCCGGTGCGCGTGCTCGCCGTCGTCGGCGACACCGGCGGTCCGGACATCAGCAGCGACAGCAACGGCGCGGACGACACGCGCATCAATTCCATCATGTTCAGGAAGCTCAGGATCGAGCTCGAATGAACCGAGCGTCGTGCGGCGGACGAAGGACCGTCCGCCGCACGGCGGCTCACCCCCGCGGTCGCAACCCGTCGTGCTCCGCCGACCAGGCCGCAAAGGCCTCGTGCTGCCACGCGGCGCCCGGCATGCGCTCGAGCGCGTCGCCGGCCTTGCGCGCGTACTCGCGTGCTCGCGTGGCCTCGGGCTCCACCTGCGCCGCCCCGAAGTACGCCATGAACCTGATGCTCGGGTCGATCTCGACACGATCGACCACCGCGAGCACGCGGCCGAACTTCTCGCGAGCTTCCTCGGTGCGGCCCACGAGCCGACTCACCTCCGCGTCGTTGATCTCGATGCCCACCCGCGGGGCCGCCTCGACTCCCATGTTCGTCGTGCCTGCCATCGCCGCAGCCGAGTGCGCCAGCGCGTCGTCGCTGCGACCGAGCTGGGCGAGCGCATACGCGAGGTTGGCCTCGATGAGCGGCCGATTGCCCGACCCGCGCTCGAGCTCGAGCGCACGCTCGTACTGAGGCGCCGCGAGCTCGAACTGCTGGCGATCGAGGTGCAAGTTGCCGAGCGCCATGGCGATGTACTCGCGGATGTGCGGAGCCTCGGGCGCATGGCGATTCGCCAAGATCTCGGCTTGCTCGAGCATCTCTTCCCCCTCGTCGAAGCGCCCGAGCGCGATTTGGGCCTGCGCCACGAGTGCAGCGAGGGTCGGGATCAGATCGGGTCGTTGTTCGGGGTAGAGCTGCGCGAGCTCGAGTGCGCGGCGATTCGAGCTCAGCACGTCTTCGAAGCGGCCCACTGCGGTGTACTGGTTCGCGGCGAGCAAGAGCAGTCCGACCATGCGGGGATGGGTGTCGCCGAGCTGTTTCGCGCGCTCGCGCACCGCCGTCTCGACGGCCGCGACCGCCTCGTCCTGCTCGCCGGCCAGCCTCAGGTCCTTCGACATGTCCACGAGCACGTCGATGATCAGCGGATGCTCGGGATCCACCGCGCGCAAGACCTCGAGCGCGCGCCGGTAGCTCTCGATCGCCTCGCCATGCCGGCCGACCAGGCCCAGCAGAGTCGCACGGTCGTAGAGCAGCTCCGCGCGCAGCTCGACGTTCGTCTCGTCGCGGGCCAGGATCGCATCGGCACGATCGAGCTCGAATGCCGCCCGCTCGTACTCGTGGAGCTCGCGAGAGGCATCGGTCATCGCCTGCCACGCCCGCGCCGCGATCTCCTCGCGTTCCGCTCGCTCGGCCAGCGCGAGCGCCTGCGACGCGTGATCGCGCTCGCGCTCCCATGCGCCCGCGATGTGGGCTGCCTTCGCACGCAAGAGGAGCGCGTGGGCCTCGAGCGCGTCGCGACGGAGCGCCGCGCCGCGCGACTGCAGATCGACGAGCTCCGCATCGGCCTCGGTGAGCCGACGGCTGACCACGAGCATCTTCGCGTGTCCCAGCCCGTCGACGATCGCGCGCACCTCGGCGTCCTCGAGCGAGCCCACGTCGAGCTGCGCTCGCTCGGGATCCTCGCAGCGCACGAGCTCGGGCAAGACGCCGACCAGCTCGTCGGCGTACATGAGCGTGCTCGGGTCCCCGGCCACGAGGTCGTCCGCGACGAAGCGCAGCTCGGTGCGCGCGTGGTCGAGGCATGCCACGCGGGCCGCGTCCGTCGGCGCGCCCGAGCGCGCGAGCGTGCACGCGGAGAGATCCGCCTCGGACCAGGCGCTCGCATACGCGTCGAGCACGGGCGCGACGATCGCGAACATCTCGTTCGCGTACGCCTTGCCCGTGGCCTGGAACGCGGCCCTCGTCTGCTCGCGCCGCGCCGGATCCCAGACGCCCGCGAGCCGCTCCGCCCCGCCCTCGCAGCCCGGTGCCTCGTCGCGCAGGCCCAGTGCCGCCAACGCCAGCGCGGGCACGAGCGCGACGGCAGCCACCGCCGCCAGCGACCGCACACGTCCGCGTCGCACGTTCATCGCAGCGAGCAGCTCGTCCATGCTCGGCCACCGGCGCTCCGGATCGGGATCGAGCCCGCGCTCGATCGTCGCGAGCACCGAGCGTGGCACCGGGCATCCGCGTGGCACCGATCGCAACGCGCCCGCCGTCACGCTCTCGCTCAGCTGCACGAACGTGTCGCCCGCGAACGGGCGCTCTCCGACGAGGGCCTCGTACGCGACGATGCAGAACGCGAACTGATCGCTGCGTGCGTCCACCGGCTGGCCCATGAGCTGCTCGGGCGCCATGTACCGCGGCGTGCCCACGAGCGAGCCCGTGATCGTGAGGCGATCGAGCTCGCGCGGCGCCGTCGAGGTGGCTTCCGCCGTCACGCCGACGAGCCCGAAGTCCGCGACCTTCACCCCGCCCTGCCCGTCGAGCAACACGTTGTCGGGCTTGAAGTCGCGATGCACGAGCCCCACGCGATGCGCCGCCGCGAGCCCGCGTCCGGCCGCGCTCACGACCGCGAGCCGCTCGCGCCACGTCCTCGCCGCGCCGTCCTCCTCGAGCCAGCGCGCCAGCGTGTGGCCCTCGACGAGCTCCATCACGACGTAGATCCGACCGTCGTGCTCGCCTGCTTCGTACACCTGCACGACGTTGCCGTGCGACAGGCGAGCCATGGCCCGCGCCTCTCGCAGGAGTCGCGTGCGCAGATCGTCCGATGCGACCCGTTCGCTGCGGATCAGCTTCACGGCCACGCGTCGATCGAGCACGTCGTCGTGCGCGAGGTGGACGACGCCCATGCCGCCCGAGCCCAGCACGCGACCGAGTGCAAAGCGTCCGACGCGGACCGGTGCCTCGCTCGCGTCGAACAGCGTGGCCTCGATCCGCCGCATCATCGCGAGCGTCTCCGGGTCGCCCGCCATCGTGGGCTCGCGCCCCTCCGCGGGTCCGCTGCCGGTATCGGCCATGGCCGTCGACTATCGCATGCGCACGAAACGGTGCGTATCCTCTACCCGCATGCCGCCTTCGATGCGCTTCGCATGGTCCGGTTGGTTCGGCGGGCTCGGCCTACTCGGCGGGTGCTTCCTCGCCGAGGATCCCGAGACCGTGCCCCCGACTCTCACCGAGATCCGACTGGTCGAGGCCGACACGCTGCGCCTCTCCTTCTCGGAGTACGTGTACCCGACGAGCCCGCTGGAGGTCGGTGTGTTCCGACTGAGCGCCGCGATCTCGCGGAACGGGAGCACCTACTACTACGCGATGAACGCGACCGACGACGATCTCGGCGGGGGCGACGACACCGGCGCGAGCGAGTCGTCCGGGACGGACGCGGGCGACAGCGACTCGAGCGGAACCGCCGGCCTCGCTGCCGCCCACGACGACCCGAACGGGCTCGGCGTGCCGCGGCCCGAGCAGCGGGTGCTCGACGCGGTGATCCGCGAGGTCGAGACGCCGATCGATCTCTACGCGCGCCCGATCCACGACGAGCTCGAGATCGAGCTGTTCGAGCCCATCTCCGACATGCCGGGGTGCGAGCGGCTGCGCGGGATCCCGGCCGCGCAGGCGGGCGTCTTCCTGCACTATCGACCGTCCGGGGACAAGGCGGTCGCGGACATCGAAGACAACGCGCTCCGGCCGATCGGCGAGCACTGGGTCCGCGACGAAGCGCTGCCGTCCACCGAGGTCCCGGGCACGTTCCCGAGCCTCCATCCGCGCTTTCCGATCCCCTGTCCTTGATCTCACGCCTCGGCCACGGCGGCCAGGAGCTCGCGCTCGATCGCGGCGTAGTCCACCTCGACGTCGAGCTTCGCGAGCACCGAGAAGAAGCCGAACTGCAGGCGGTTCATGAAGAGCAGCGCCGGGGGCATGCCGACGACGCTGTCGTCGCGCTTGAACATCAGCGACTTGAGCCCCTGGATCTCCTTCACGTTGCTCGCCACGAACTCGGGGCGGATCCGGTACGGCGAGTCGAACAGCGGCGAGAAACCGCGCCGGGTGTAGCCGAGCACCGCGTCCTCGTACGCCCCGCCCTTCGTGCCGAGCATGCCGGCGCACGCGCGGCGGAAGCCCTGCTCGTCGTGCGCGATCGCGGAGCGATGCATCTGTCGCGCGCATCGCAGCACGTCGCCCTCTACCGGCTGCACGCAGCCGAAGTCGAGGAACACGACGTGGTCGTCGCCGAAGACGTAGTTGCCGGGATGCGGGTCGGCGTTGAACATGCCGCCCACCAGGATCCCGCGGAAGACGAACCGCCACATCGTCTCCACGTACTCGCGCCGGCGATCCTCGGAATCGCCGATGATCTCCGTGAGCGGCCGGCCGTCCGCGAGCTCGCTCGTGAGCACGCGCTTCGCGGAGCGCTCGCGCACGATCGTCGGGATGCGGATCGCAGGGTCCTCGGCGTGCAGCCGTGCGAACCCCTCCTGCCGATCGGCCTCGAGCTCGTAGTCGAGCTCCTCGCGGAAGCGGGCCCGCACGACCTCGTAGATGCCCTTCACGTCGAGCGACTTGGGCGCGAGCATGCCGACCACGCCCTGCATCACCGACGCGTTGCTGAGATCGGCCTCGATCGCGCGGTCGATGCCGGGATGCTGCACCTTCACGGCCACGCGCCGCCCGTCGTGCAATCGCGCGCGATACACCTGGCCGATCGATGCGCTCGCAAACGGCTCGGGCTCGAGCTCCGCGAACGCCTCGTCCACCGACATCGCGAGCTCGCGCTCGATCACGGATCGGATCGCCGCGAACGACGAGCGCGGCGCGGCGGCCTGCAGCGACGACAGCGCGCGCGAGTAGGCCTCGCGATGTTGGTCGGGCAGGAAGCCGTCGACGTAGCTCGCCATCTGCCCGACCTTGGCCGCGAGCCCGCGCAGCGAGCCCAGCACCTCGGCGGCGTGCTCGGCCGCGCCCGCGCCGTCCTTCGAGAAGAGCAGGCTCGCGCCGGTGCGCGCGCCGACCCCGACCAGCTTCGCGAGCCGTCCCAGTCGTCCGGTCGGCACGCCGCGTTCGTCGGCCATTGGCGCAGCCTACCCCGCACGCTTCGCGGCGCCAGCGACGACGGCCCGCAAGTCCTGCGTCTCTCCCGGCGCGTCCGCGCGATCACGGGATCGCGAGCAGCTTCACCTTGAGGTAGCGGCCCTCGGCGAACGCGGGCGGCACCGGGAAGTCGGGCGGCACGCTGCATTCGCCGATGACCGCCGCGTCGCGCCCTCCGAGCGTCGCGCCCTCGCCGATCGCGAGCAGGAGCTCCTCCTCGGGCAGCCGGCTCGCGTTGCTCACCGCGAGCACGAGCCCGCCGGGCGCGACCACCTGCACGATCGCGCGCACGAGATCCGACCACTGCCGCAGCGCGGAGAACACCTTGCCACCCACGCGCGAGAACGGCGGCGGATCGACGACCACGAGGTCGAACGTCTCCTTGCGGAAGCGCAGCCGCTCGAGGTGCTTGAACACGTCGCCGTCGAGCGGCTTGCACGCCTGCGGATCGAAGCCCGACGCGATGAGGTTCTGCCGACAGCGCGCGTGCGAGCGCGCGGCCGCATCGACGTTGAAGACCTCGGTCGCGCCGCCGCGCACGGCCCGGATCCCGAACGCGCCCGTGAACGAGAACAGGTTGAGCACGCGGCGATCCTTCGCGACCGCCTCGCACATGCGCCGGCCCTCGCGGAGATCGAGGAACAGCCCGGGCGACACCGGCGCGGTGACGTCGACGACGAACTTCAGGCCGTCCTCTTCGACCTCGAACTCGGGTGGCGCCGTCTTGCCCGCGAGATGGAATGCCGGCGGGCGGCGATCCTCGGCGGTGACGGGCCGCAAGCGGTCCTGCATGTAGATGCCCGCCGGTGCGAGCTCGGCCTCGAGCACCTTCACGAGCGTGTCGAGCCAGCCCTCGGCGCCGCGCGAGTACTTGTAGACGAGCAGGAAGTCGCCGAGTCGATCGACGGCGACCCCCGGCATCCCGTCGCCCTCGCCGTGCACGAGCCGCACCGCGGTTGCGAGCGGTCCGTCGGCCCCGCGCAAGTGACGACGCCGGTGATCGACCGCCGCCTTCACGCGCGCCGTGATCGCGGCCTCGTCCCACACGAACCGCTCCTGGCGACTGACGATGCGCAGCGCGATCGCGCCCTCGGGCTCGACGAGGCCCCACCCGAGCGCCGTGCCGTCGGCATCGGCGACGCGCACGCACGCGGCCGGGCCGAGCTGGTCCGGCATGCGCAGCACGCTGTCGCGGAACACCCACGGGTGTCCGATGTGGATGCCGCGCGCGGCCGCGTCGTTGACCTTGACCGCACCGCCGTCGGCGATGCGCCGCACGAAGGCGCCGGGCTTGCCCTGCGGCGGGCGGCCGCCCCGAGCGTCGCGCCCTCGCCCGCGATCGCGCTCCCCGCCGGCGCGCGACCGAGCGCGCCCGCGATCATCGGAGGTGGACCGCCGAGGAGGCATCGGGGCGCGGACGATAGCGGAAACGACGTCCACTCCGCTACTCTGGGTCGGGTCCGCGCTCGCGGGCGCCCTCACGCCACCGCCACCCCGCCACCTCGTTCATGGCCAGCGACCGCATCGGCGAAATCCTCGTTCGCGAGAGCATCATCTCCGCCGAGCAGCTGCGGCAGGCCCAGGCCGACCAGCGCAGCAGCGGCAAGCGGCTGGCCTACAGCCTGGCGCGGCTCGGCATCCTCGGCGAGAAGGAGCTCACGGAGTTCATGGCGCGCCAGTACGGCGTGCCTTCGATCTCTCTGTCCGAGTTCGAGATCGATCGCGAGGTCATCCAGCTCATCCCGAAGGAAGTCGCGAGCAAGCACACGGTGCTGCCGGTGCAGCGGGCGGGCTCCACGCTCATCGTCGCGATGAGCGATCCGAGCAACATCTACGCGATCGACGATCTCAAGTTCCTCACGGGGCTCAACATCGAGCCCGTCGTCACGACCGACGCGGCGATCGAGGAGGCGATCCATCGCTACTACGAGCAGCCCCAGAAGCTCGGCTCCTACGACGAGGTCATGGGCGATCTCGACAACGAGGAGATCGGGTTCGCCGACAACCCCGAAGAGGATTTCAACGCCCTCGACAGCCAGCAAGAGGCCGAGCAGGCGCCGGTCGTCAAGCTCTGCAACCTGATCCTGCTGAACGCGATCAACAAGGGCGCGTCCGACATCCACATCGAGCCCTACGAGAAGGCCTATCGCGTTCGCTATCGCATCGACGGCGTGCTCCACCAGGAGATGACGCCGCCGCTCAAGCTGCGCAACGCGATCACGAGCCGCATCAAGATCATGGCGCAGCTCGACATCGCGGAGCGGCGCCTGCCCCAGGACGGCCGCATCAAGCTGCGCATCGGCAAGAACCGCGAGATGGACTTCCGCGTGTCGAGCCTGCCCACGCTGTTCGGCGAGAAGCTCGTGATGCGCTTGCTCGACCGCGACAAGCTCGAGCTCGACATGACGAAGCTCGGCTTCGAGGTCGCGCCGCTCAAGCTGTTCAAGGACAACATCCACCGGCCGTACGGCATGTGCCTCGTCACCGGCCCCACCGGGTCGGGCAAGACGACCACGCTGTACTCGGCGCTGTCGGAGCTCAACTCGAGCGAGGTGAACATCTCCACCGCGGAGGATCCCGTCGAGTACAACCTGATGGGTGTGAACCAGGTGCAGATGCACGACGACATCGGCTTGAACTTCGCCGCGTCGTTGCGCTCGTTCCTGCGCCAGGATCCCGACATCATCATGGTCGGCGAGATCCGCGACTTCGAGACCGCCGAGATCGCGGTGAAGGCCGCGCTCACCGGCCACCTCGTGCTGTCCACGCTGCACACGAACGATGCGCCGTCGACGATCAATCGCCTCTTGAACATGGGCGTCGAGCCTTTCCTCGTCACCGCGTCGGTGAACATGATCGTGGCGCAGCGGCTCGCGCGGAAGATCTGCAAGGACTGCACGGCCGAGGACCCGCAGGTGATCCCGCAGGCGCTCATCGACGCGGGCATGTCGGCCTCCGAGGTGAAGGGCTTCACGCCGCGCCGCGGTCGCGGCTGTCGCACGTGCGGCAACACGGGCTACAAGGGCCGCGTCGCGCTCTACGAAGTGATGGCGGTGACCGATCCACTGAAGGACCTGATCCTGCAGGGCTCGTCGACGGCGGAGCTGAAGCAGGAAGCCATCCGCCTCGGCATGGCGACGCTGCGCCGCAGCGGCCTCAACAAGGTCCACGAAGGCATGACGACGCTGGAAGAGATCCTGCGCGTCACCGCCTCGGACAACTGAGCCGAGGGGACGTCGGCATCGACGTCATGAAACAACGAGACCACCGGTCATCCAGACCGGAGCCGCGCCAATGGACGACGAAGCACGGACAAGAGAATCGCTCATCCGAGAGCAGCTACACCTCATCGTCGAAGGGGTTCGCGATCACGCGATCTCCATGCTGGATCCCGAAGGCCGGATCATCACGTTCAACCGCGCTGCCCAGCAGATCAAGGGCCACGCCCTCGACGACGTACGTGGCAAGTACTTCGGGCTCTTCTTCACGCCGGAGGACCGCGCCTCCGGACTGCCCGAGCTCGAGCTGAAGACCGCGCGCGAGCAGGGTCGCTACGAAGGCGAGGGTTGGCGCGAGCGCAAGGACGGATCGCGTTTCTACGCGGCGGTGTCGCTCTCGCGGCTGCAGGACGCGTCGGGCGAGATCGTCGGATTCGTGAAAGTCACGCAGGACCGTACCCGCGACCGCGAGCTGAGCGAGGCGGTGGAGCGACGGGAAGCGGAGCTGCGGCTGATCATCGACGCGATCCCCGGCCTCGTCGCATACATGTCCACGGACGAGAAGTATCGACAGGTGAACCGCGCCTATGAAGAGTGGTTCGGACGCCCCCCGGCCCAGCTCGTCGGTCAGCACCTCGCCGACGTGGTGGGACCGGACGCGTACGACGTGATCCGCCCGCACGTCGCCTCGGCGTTGAGCGGCGTGTCCACGTCGTTCGAAGCCGAGGTGCCCTATGCCGCGGCCGGCAGCCGATGGGTGCGCGCCTCGTACGTTCCCGATCACGGCGCGGGAGGCGACGTGACGGGCTACGTGAGCCTCGTGCTCGACGTGACGGAGGCGAAGCGAGCGGAGCAACAGCTGGCCGACGAGGCCCGCCTCAACGAGGCGCTCCTGCGCGTCGCGACATTGCTCGCGGAAGCGCCCGACCTCGACACGATCTTCGCGCGCCTGACGGAGGAGGCGACGACGCTGTGCCGAGCCCAGTTCGGCGCGTTCTTCTACAACATCGTCGATCCGGCGCGCGGCCGCTACATGCTGTACGCGCTCGCCGGTGTGCCGCGGGAGCGTTTCGCCGGATTCTCGATGCCGCGCAACACCGACGTGTTCGCCCCGACGTTCGCCGGCGAAGGGGTCGTTCGCTCGGACGACATCACCAAGGATCCGCGCTACGGCCGGAACGCGCCGCACCACGGGATGCCCGCAGGGCACCTGCCGGTCCGCAGCTACCTGGCGGTGCCCGTCCTCTCACGGACCGGCGAGGTGCACGGCGGACTGTTCTTCGGCCACGAGAGCACGGGTGTGTTCACGGCGGACGACGAGCGGAAGATCGTCGCGGTCGCGGCGCATGCCTCGGTCGCGATCGACAATGCTCGCCTCCATGCGGCGACGACCGCCGCCGAGGCACAGTACCGCGCCCTCGCCGAGGCCTCGCCCCAGCTCGTGTGGACCACGGCGCCCGATGGCCGCGTCGAGTACTGCAATCCGCAGTTCCTCGAGTACGTCGGGCTCTCCATGGAACGAATCCGCCGAGAGCCCGTGTGGGACGTCGTCGTCCACCCCGAGGATGTGCCCCGGGCGGCCGCGGCGTGGACGAGCGCGCTCGAGACCGGCAACCACTACGAGGTCGAGTATCGCCTCCGGCACGCGTCGGACGGGAGCTACCGGTGGTTTCTCGCACGCGGCGCGGCCGTGCGCGACGGCGACCTCATCGTTCGATGGGTCGGTTCCTGCACGGACATCGACGACCGCAAGAGAGCGGAGGAGACGCAGCGGTTTCTCGCGGAAGCGAGCGCTCTGCTCGCGTCCTCGCTGAATCTTCGAGAGACGCTGCCGACGTTGGCTCGCCTCGCCGTGCCCCACATGGCCGACTGGTGCTCGATCGAGCTCGTGGGCAACGGCGGCGACATGGAGCGCGTCGCCGTGGCGCACTCGGATCCGCATCAGCTCGACCTGATCCGGGAGATCGAACGCCAGTACCCCCCGGGTGAGAACGACGCGTCTCGACGCATCGTCGGCAGCGGTGTTTCCGAGCACGTACGGGACGTCACCGACGACATGCTGATCGCGAGCGCCCGCAGTCCCCACCACCTCGAGCTCGTTCGCGCGCTCGGGCTGAGATCCTGGATGGCGGTTCCGATCGTCGTGGGCCGCCGTACGATCGGCGTGATCGCGTTCGCCTCGGCGGAATCGGGCAGGTTGTTCGAGAAACGGGACGTCGAGGCCGCCGAGGAGCTCGGACGTCGAGTGGGAACCACGATCGACAACGCGCGCCTCTTCGACATGACGCAGCGGGAGCGACTGCGCGCCGAGGAGGCGAACCGGGCGAAGGACGAGCTCCTCAGCGTCACCTCCCACGAGTTGCGGACGCCGCTCAATGCGATCCTCGGATGGAGCCGCATGCTTCGCTCGGGAAATCTCAGCGAAGACAAGCGAGAGCGCGCCCTCGAGACCATCGAGCGCAACGCCAAGATCCAAGTCCAACTCGTCGAGGACCTGCTCGACTTCAGCCGGGTCATCACGGGTCGGCTGCGACTCACGTTGGCGCCGCTCGAACCGGCCCAGGTCGTGGAGGCCGCCATCGACGTGATCCGCCCCGCGGCGGACGCGAAGGACGTGCGGATCCAGGTGCTGCTCGATCCCGATGCCGGAACCCTGAACGGTGACGCGGAGCGTCTGCAGCAGGTCGTGTGGAATCTGCTGTCGAACGCGGTGAAGTTCACGCCGAAGGGCGGCCGCGTGTACGTGCGCATGCAGCGGGAGGACTCGCACGTCGAGATCCTGGTCGGCGACACCGGTGCGGGGATAGACCCCTCCTTCCTCCCCCACGTCTTCCAGCCATTCCGGCAGCAAGACGGCACCGTGACGCGCACGCACGGCGGTCTCGGACTCGGCCTCGCCATCGTGAAACATCTCGTCGAGCTGCATGGTGGAAGCATCGAAGCGCGCAGCGAAGGGCTCGGCACGGGCGCGACGTTCGTCGTGAAGCTGCCGATCGCTCCGCTGCGGTCGGCATCGCCATCGCCGCGCCCCCACCCGGTCGCGCAGTCGAGTGCGTCGCGAACGATGCTGCAGTGTCCACCCGAGCTCGAGGGCCTCCGCGTGTTGGTGTGCGAGGACGAGCCCGACGCACGCGAGTTGCTCGAGTCGATCCTGGTCGAGTGCAAGGCCACCGTCACGCTGGCGAGCTCGGTCGCCGAGGCCCTCGATCGTTTCTCGGAATCGATCCCCGACGTCCTCATCAGCGACATCGGCATGCCCGACGCATCCGGCTACGAGCTCATCCGCCGCATTCGCGCCCTGCCGCCGGACAAAGGCGGGCGCGTCCCCGCGGTGGCACTCACCGCCTACGCCTCGATGGCCGATCGCACGCGCGCGCTCATGGAGGGGTTCCAGAACCACGTGGGCAAGCCCACCGAGCCTCAGGAGCTGATCGCCGCGGTCGCGGCACTGGTCGGCAGGTTCCCTCGATCGTGATCGTCGTCGGGGGGCACCGGCCACGGTGACGGCGGGAGGACCCTGCCAGGCGGGCGGGCCGGGCTCCGGTTCGTCCTCGCGGCCCCGTTGGCGACGCGGATCGACCTGGCATCACGGGTGCACGGGTGCGCCGCTCGATGATGACGGCCGAGATCAGCATCTTCGTGCGTGCTGCCGCGATCGTGGTGGTGATCGCATCCGCGGCGTGTCGGGGCGGCGGAGACGGCAGCGCGGACGCGAGCGCCGGTGACGACGACGACGGTACGGCCGGCAGCGCGGACGACGACGATGCGGGCACCGGGGCCGACGACGACGGGGCGGACTCGACCGGCGATCCGTTCGAGCCCACGCCCGAGCCCGAGTGCGTGCGCGCGGATGTTGCGGTCGAAGGCGAGACGTTCGCGACGGTCGCGAGTGGCTCGTGGTCCGATCCGGCGATCTGGGCCGGCGGTGCCGTGCCGGGGGCCGGGGCGGACGTCGTCGTGCAGCGCTGCGATCGCGTGACGTACGACGTCGCGAGCACCGAGGCGCTTCGATCCGTGCTCGTGCACGGGCAGCTGTCGTTCGCGACCGACGTCGACACCACGCTCGCCGTCGGGCTGCTGCTCGTCACGCCCCACCTCACCCATCCCATCGAAGAAGCTTGCGCCGCGCACACGGGCCCTGGAGTCGATCCCGACGGCATCGCCGGCGACGATCCCCACGTCGCCGCGATCTCGGTGGGCACGCCGACCCATCCGATCGAGGCCACGGCGACGATCTCGCTCACCATGTTCACCGATCTCGGGGTCGACTGTGCGCCCGCCGTCGTCGCACACGGCGGTCGGCTCGAGCTGCACGGCACGTCGCTCGGTCGCGCGTGGAGCGAGCTCGCGGCCACCTCGCCCGTCGGCTCCACCACCGTGACGCTCGCGGATGCCGTCGACTGGAACGTCGGCGACCGCGTGCTGTTGTCCGCCACCGACTTCGTCGACACCGGTCGCGATCAGAACGCGACGTATCTGAACGGCCAGCTCGAGATCGACTCCGAGGAGCGCACGATCACCGCGATCGACGGCACCACGCTCACGCTGGATGCCCCTCTCGAGCACGCGCATGCGGTGATGGACGTGCCGCAGGGCGACCTGCGCGGGGAGGTGGGCAACCTCAGCCGCAACGTGGTGGTGACGAGCGCCGACCCGGCCGGCCCGTACGGCCACGTGATGTGGCACCACGGCAGCAGCGGCAGCGTCTCGTGGGCCGAGTTCCGCGACCTCGGCAAGCCCGGCACGCTCGGCCGCTATCCCGTCCACTTCCATCGCACACAGGACAGCATGCGCGGCGCATCCGTGATCGGTGCGTCGATCTGGAACACGCACAACCGGTGGATGGCCGTGCACGGGATCGAGTACCTCGTCGTGCGCGACCTCGTGGCGTACAAGACGATGGGCCACGGCATCTTCCTCGAGGACGCGAGCGAGCAGTACAACCTCGTCGATCGCTCATTGCTCGTGCAGGCCTACGCGTCCGAGCCGATCCCCGAGCAGGCGCTCGCCTACGACCTCAACAATGGCGCGTGCTGGTGGTCCGCCAACGCGCGCAACTTCGTCACCGACACCGTGTTCGTCGAGTGCGGCGACTCCGACGAGTCGTTCACCCTCGACTATGCGCCCGAGCAAGCCCCGATGCCGACGGTGATGCTGCAGCCCGACGGCTCGCGCGTGGAGGTGGACGCGCGCACCGTGAGCGGTGGGCGCTACTCGGGGCTCGAGTTCCACAACCACCGCGGCTGGGCGTTCTGGCTGCGCGGCGGTGCGTTCCCCGAGGACGAGCCGGTGCTCGTCGAGGATCTCACCGTGTGGCAGAACCACTACGCGATCGACGTGAGCGGCGACAACATGCTGCTCGACGGCGTGTCGGTCTACTTCACGCCGTACGGCTTCTACAACAACTTCCCCGGCCCGCATCGCGTCAAGGACGCGTACATGTACGAAGCGTGCGGCCACGGGGCGTTCATGACGTATCTCGGCGGCCACGGCACGCAGATCTACGAGGGGCTGCGGCTCGAGAACTGCGCACCGAATGCGTTCCGCATCGACGCCGTGACCGAGTCGGGCGCGAACGGGCTGCCCATCGAGATCCACGCGCGCGACTACCAGATGCTCGCGCCCGATCCGAACCTCGCGCTCAACTGGGCCGGCACCGAGGACGCGAACTCGCGCCCCGATCCGATGCTCTTGCTCGTGCTGCACGACGCGTTCGGTGCCGACCAGGACGCGGTCGTGCTGCCGGGCACGCAGTCGCCGTCCTTGCCCGGCGTGCCGCAGGGCCTGAGCTTTCAGTCGGGCGCCGACGTGGTCGGGCCGCAGGGGCTGAACTTCGCCGGCCGCGGCTCGACGCTCGTCGCGAACGGCGACGTCGAGTTCCCCGAGGATCATCCGCTGATGCACCCCGTCGATCGCGTGCCGCCGGCGACGGTGATCACCTGGCCGACCGCGGGCGAGCGCGTCACGCTCGATGCGAACGAAAGCCTCGAGGTGCGCGGCGTGAGCATGGATGCATCGCGCGTCGCGAGCGTGTCGGTGAACGGACGCGAGGCCGAGGTCGCCGCGAACGGAATGGACTGGAGCGTCGTGTTCGACGACGTGCCCACGGGCGGCATCGTGATCGAGGCGGTCGCGACCGACAACGCCGGCCTCGTCGAAGAAATGCCCCATGCACTGACGGTGTGGATCTCCCATGCGAACTGAAGCGACCGCGATCCTCTGTGTGCTCTGTGCCTGCTCACCCGCGCCGGCCGACGGCGACGGCGACACGGGCGGCTCGCCGACCGGCGACGACGCACCGAGCGGATCCGACGGCATCGGCGCGACGTCGGCGGACGACGACGACGACGACGGCGTGGACGATGCCGACGACGCGGTGGACGACACCGCCGACACGGGAGCGGACGACGACGGCACCACGGGCGAGCCCATGCCTCCGCCGCCCACGTGCGGCGCGCTCGCGAACGTGCCGAGCGAGCCCGGCCCGCACATGGCGGAGATCGACGCGCTCGCCGACGACACGTGGCTCGCACTCGGGCCTCCGGCCGCCGATCCGCAGTTCGGCGTCGCGCTGGGACGCTCGTGGGGCGGCCGCGCGCTCGTGCTCGCGCCCGATCTGCGCGGCGCCTTCTACACCGGCGAGGGCGTGCACGCGTACGTGAAGCCCGACGGCTACGGCATGGACGACGTCTGGTTCTACGACATCCATGCGAACGCCTGGATCGCGATCCACCCCGGCGTGGACACGGCGGGCTTCAACCAGAGCGTCGTCGACGGCGATCTGAGCATCGACGACGACGGCCAGCTGCAGGACGCCTACGGCAATCCCGTGCCGCTGCACGTGCTCATCCACGCGTGGGACTATCTCACCTACGACACCGCGACGCAGCGGTTCGTGTTCCTCGCGGGCGACGGCATGGGCCGCTACTACATGCCCGGGCTCGAGCTGATCGACGCGGGCCTCACGATGCTCGAGGCCCAGCGCGCCGGCAAGACGATCCCGCCGATGTCGCCGTGGTCGTGGTCGACCGCGGATTGCGTGTTCGAGCGCGAGCCGATCGCGAACCCCACACCCGACGTCGGTGGCTTCGCGGCGTTCGTGTACGCCTCCGCCACGGACCAGTACGTGTACGCGGGCGCGGCCGGGGCCGCGATCTTCGATCGCGACGCGGGCACGTGGACCGTGATGGAGGACAGCGGCCCCCGCCCGACGGGCTACGACCACGGCGTGGCCTACGACGCGACGCGCAACGTGCTGTACATGGGCGCCGCCGACGAGGGCTCGTACGGCATGTTCGTCTACGACATCGCGACGTCGACGTGGACGAACCCGCCGTCGTCCGCCACGGGGCCGTCGTCGTTCCGCACGAACTCCGCGTCGATCTTCCACGACTCGGTGAACGACGTGGTCACCGTCTTCCACTACGAGACCCGCACGCACTGGACCTACGACCCGGTCGCCGACACTTGGTCGAGCCAGCCGCTGCCGGACGAAGTGATCGACTCCGTCTCGTATCCCTCGTTCAACGCGTTCTACGACCCGGTGACGAACGCGTACTTCGTCTACGCCGCGAGCGACAGCGGCGACAACGGCACGATGTGGGCGTATCGCTGGCGCACGCCGTGATCGTCACGGGATCCACGTCGCGCCGTCGGGTGCACCCATCGCGAGCCACGCGAGCAGGGTGTCGCGATCCGCGGCCGCGATGTTCTCGCCGCCGCCGAGGTTGCAGTACGTCGACAGCGGCATGAAGCCGCTCTCCACGTAGTCGTGCGCGATCGCGTGGTACGGCATGCGATCGCTCGGGCGGATCGCCTGGAAGCCGGCCCACGTCGACATGTCGAACGGTCCGGTCGACGGGTAGTCGGGGGCTTCGGCGGTGAGCTCGTCGGCGAGGTGACAGCCGCAGTTCGCGAGCTGGATGGCGGCGATGTCCGGCGGGATCTGCATGGGCTCGGTGCCGGCGTCGATCGGGTCGGGCGCGCCCGGCTTCAGGTCCTCGAGCCCGCACGCGTGCAGGGGCGCGCCGGTCGACTCCGACGCGTCGGCGACCGAGGTGGAGCCCCCGGTGCTCGTGTCCGCGCCGCTGGTGGTCGTCGCGGACGGATCCGTGCCGGTGCTCGACGCGGTGTCGGCACCGTCCTCGCTGCTCGTCGACGACGCCGGACCGTCGTCCTCGCCGTTCGCGGCACATCCGAGCAGCAGCGCAACGAACACCAAGCGCGGGATCCCCATCGGGGACGAGCATACGGCAGGTGGTCCCAAGTGGGACTCGCCGAAAGCTTTTCGATGGATCGGCGAAACCGGTAAGCTGAGGCGCCCCCGTGGCGCCGATCCGGGCATGACCATCAGCCTCCATCAGCTCCTGACGACGATGGTCGAGTCCGGTGCCACGGACCTGCACATCACGACGAATACCCCGCCCCAGCTGCGCATCGACGGCGATCTGGTGCCGCTCAAGACGGCGCGCCTGAAGCCGGAAGAGACCAAGGAGCTCTGCTACTCGATCCTCAACGACAAGCAGAAGAAGGCGTTCGAGGAGGCCCTCGAGCTCGACCTCTCCTTCGGCGTCAAGGGCCTCGCCCGCTTCCGCGCGAACATCTTCCAGCAGCGCGGCGCCACGTGCGGCGCGTTCCGCTTGATCCCCTACGAGATCCCGCCGATGG
>CAYXVR010000060.1:7411-56191 GCA_964468635.1 uncultured Nannocystaceae bacterium | reverse complement strand
CCGGTGCGGCCGTTGTTGAGGATGTGCATCGCGACCTTGAAGCCGCCGTTCTCGGGGCCGAGCAGGTGATCGGCCGGCACGCGCACGTTGTCGAGGTACACCGAGGTGGTCGAGCTCGCGCGCAGGCCCATCTTGTCCTCGTGCGGGCCCACGCTGACGCCGGGCATGTCCCTCGTGACGATGAAGCCCGACAGGCGGCCGCGCTCGTCGGCGGCGCCCGTCTTCGCGAACACGGTGAAGAAGTCCGCGATGCCGCCGTTGGTGATCCACAGCTTGCTGCCGCTCAGCACCCACGCGTCGCCGTCCTTCACCGCGGTGGTCTTGATCGATGCGGCATCCGAGCCCGCGCCCGGCTCGGTGAGGCAGAACGCCGCGATCATCTCGCCGCTCGCGAGCTTGGGCATCCATCGCGCCTTCTGCTCGGGCGTGCCGTACAAGAGCAGGCCGCGCATGCCGATGGAGCTGTGCGCACCGATGGTCACGGCCACGGACGCATCGTGGCGCGCGACCTGCTGCAGCGTGCGCGAGTACGCGGTGCTGTGCATGCCCATGCCGCCGTGCTCCTCGGGGATGACGAGGCCGAAGAGGCCGAACTCGCGCAGCTCCTGCAGCATCGCGGCGGGGAGCTCGCCCTCCGTGTCCCACTTCGTGAAGTCGTCCGCGTGGCGCGCCATGAGCTCGTCGACGGAGTCCACGACCGCGCGCAGAGTTTCCCGCTGCTCGGGGTCGAGCGTCGGATAGGGAAGGATGACGTCCTCTTCGATCTCACCCATGCAGAGCGAGCGGACGAAGCTCGTGGTGGACAGTCCTTCGCGTGGGAGAGATTGCATGGCGTGCCTCCGTATCGCCGGCAGCCTAGCATCCGCGCGCCAAAGGCCCTAACCTGGGATGACATGCGATCGCTTGTCTTGACGTGCGTGGGGATTCTCGTGTGCGGGTGTCCCGGAGAGGTGGTGGAGGGCTCGGGCTCGGGCGCGAGCAACGGCGACACCTCCAGCGGCGACGGCACCGCGACGATGACGATGTCGGGCGCCGACACGATGACCGCCTCATCGCAGAGCGACACCGACGGCACCGCGAGCGTCGGCACCGACGACGGGCCGGTGACGATGACGGATCCGGGGACGATGACGGATCCCACGCTCGACGACGGGCCGGGCACGGACACGTCGGCGACGGAGACGGAGTCGCGCGGCGACTCGACGTCGAGTGGGACCGGAGACGGGACGACGACGGAGGATCCGACGACCGGAGAGCCGGTGTGCGAGGAGCCCGACGAGAACGACGGCGACGACAACGACAGCGAGGGATCCGCGACGCCGGTGGCCGACATCGCGTGTCAGACGTCGATGGACGTGAACGGGGTGGCCGACGGCGATACCGGGCCGGATTGGTTCGCGTATCACGGCGCGTACGACGAGGTGGCGTGCGGGGCGGAGTCGGACGACTACGCGGAGCCGCGCGTGATCGTGTCGGCCGGCGGTCCGCTGAGCGTATGCGTGTACGCGACGTGCCCGCAGTTCGCGTTCGCGTGCGCGGTGGGGATGAGCAACGTGTCGCCCGACGGCCGGACGGGCTGCTGCGGGACCGACGACGCGCACTTGGTCGTGAACTGCGACGGGGGCGACGAGGACGCGGACGTGTGGGTCTCGGTCGACACGACGGGGCTCGACTGCCAGCCGTACACGCTGACGCTGAGCTTCTGAAACCGCCTCGCGGCCCGCGCCGACGCGGGACTTGACGGAACGCGCCGCCCCGGATAAAGGAAGCGCCCCCGGGTGCCGAGGCGCACGGGGGACGACAACTTCGGGGCGTAGCGCAGTCTGGTAGCGCGTTCGGTTCGGGACCGAAAGGTCGGAGGTTCAAATCCTCTCGCCCCGACCACCGTCAGGTGGCCTAGCTGCTTCTCCTCGCAGCTATTCGCTCGACGCCCCCTCGGCGTCACCAAACGTCACCACGGTCGAGCAGCCGCACCGCGTCCCGCCGAGCGTCGGGCGACAGGTGGCTGTACCGCATCGTCATCGCGAGCGACCCGTGGCCGAGCAGATCCTGCACGGCTCGGATCGTCGCCGCGCGCATCACGAGCTCGCTCGCGAACGTGTGCCTGAGCAGGTGCCACGCGCCTTCGCCCAGCGGCAGACCGGCGCGCTTGCGGATGCGGTTCGCGACCGTGAAGAGCGCGATCGGCAAGAGCGGCGTACAGAAGTACATCGAGCGCGCGAAGGCGGCGGCGCCGAAGTAGCGCGGCTTCTCAGTCCGCGCTGCAGGGCACCGGGGCCTCGTCGCACCACACCGTGCGGCAGTCGGTGCACTGAGTGTCGTCGTGGCCGTCGCCGCACTCGACCCGCTCGAGGCAGAGGTCGCCGCGGTAGATCGTGCGCTCGTCTTCGATCGTCCCGTCGCGCACCTGCTGCAGCGCGACCTCCTCGAGATCGAGCCGAGTGCAGGCGTGGGTGAGGGCGATGCGCCACTCGTGAGCTTCCGAGGCGAGCACGAACTCGTCGCCCGGCTCGGGCACGATCGCGATCGCGTCGGGGCCGCGCGGCTCCCACGTGAACGACGCGACGGTCACGTCGCGGCCGCACGCGCCCACGCTCGCGTAGGTGCCGACGCCGCCGGGCTCGAACGCGAGCTTGCCGAGCCCGCTGTAGGCGAACGGCTGCCCGGCGCCGTCGCTGAACTCCGCGAACGTGTCGAGCATCCACTCGTCGTCGTCGTCGGCGGGCGCTGGCCCGCAGGCGAGCAGCGTCGCGCACGACACGACGCCGAGTCGGGCGGTCAGTGACACGCGATCTCCTTGCTGCTCGTCGTCGTGGCCCCCCGTTGGTCGCGCACGACGACGCGCAGGGTGTGGGCGCGCGTGAACGTCAGCTCCGATACCGAGGGTGCGATGAGCACGTCGTCGACGTACCAGCGCACGGTGGCGACGTCGTCGTCGGGATCCCTGGCGGTCGCGCGCAGGGTCGTGGGCGTCCCGCACCTGACCTCGTCGGCAACGTCGATCGTCACGCTCGGCGGCGCGGCGATCGTGGTCTCGCCGTCGCTGTCCCCGAGGGTGTAGCGCACCGTCATCGCCGCCTGGCTCGAATTGCACGGCACGATCAGGGTGGTCTCCAACGCAGTCGCGCCGAAGCCGGAGCCCGCGGCTTCGATCACGACGTTCTGGTCGTTGGGCCGGCGACGGCTGTGGTGCGTGCCGCCGACGTCGAGCCCGGTGTCGATGACCAGCGCGCCGGGTGGGAACCCGACCTCGTCCGAGTCGCGCGCGGCAATGCCGAACGCGGGCTGGGCCAGCGCGAGCGCGAGATGATCGATGGTCTGCCGTGCGGTCGTCCCGTCGGCGCAGCGCAGGGTCGTGGTGATGCGCGACGAGGCGGCGGCCTCGAACGAGCCGAGGTAGAACGGGCACGGCGCGCCCTCGTCGCCGTTCGCACAGAACGAGTAGCCGACGCTGCCGGTCAGCGGGCTCGACGAGGTGCCGAGCTCGGTCGCGATCTCGACCATGCTGCGCGCCGGATCGAGGGCGACGCGATACTCCTCGCCGCTGCCGAGCGGGAGCTCGGCGGGCGTGCGTCGGGTCGGCGCCGAGCTGCACATGCTCTCGTCGAATTCGTCGCAGCAGTCGACGCCGAGCTGGCAGGTCGCGAGTGATTGTCCGTCGAAGATCCCCGAGCCGTCCTGGCGATCGGGCAGCACGAGGTCGAGCGTCGGCGACGAGGGCAGCCCGAGAGACACCGGTGTCTCGAACACGCCGGGCTCGTCGCAGTTCACCTCGATCGACGGCTCGTTGGCCCAGTGCGCGCGGCAGGCATCGACCGCGCGGGCCTCGACCGCCGCGAGCTCGGCGGGCGACGGCGCTGCGTCGTCCTGCACCAGCCCGGCCGGGACCAGGATGTTCCAGCCCTCGACGCCTCCCGAGGGGCCGTCGGCGCGCGGCAGATCGAGGACGGTCGACTCCTCGGCGCCCGACGGACACGCGCCGTCCTGCGGCTCGACCAGGCACGAGTGCTCGATCGCCTGCATCCCGGGTCCGGCAGGCGCCGCCCAGATCAACGACATCGAGGGCGAGCCGAGGTGCACGTACTGCCCGATCGACGGCGTGCCGTCGCGCCACAAGAACATCATGTAGTAGCCCGGCGGCGCGACGGCCGAGTCGGTCAGGCTACCGTTCAGGGGTTCCGGCCCGGCGACCGTCATGATCCCGCTGCCCGCCGCGTGGCTGAAACTCGGGAGCTCGAGATAGCGCTGCCCCATGTCGAACGCGTGCGTGGCCGAGCCGAGGCGCACCAGCGTCACCTTCTCGACGGCCGGCCCATCGTCGTTGGCCAGCGTCACCTCGACGTAGCCGGGCGAGTAGGGGAGGTGAACGGTGTAGTCCTCGTCGTTGGGGATGTCGTCGTCTTGGATCTCGACCTCGAGCGGCTCGCCGGTGCCGTAGCTCGGCGCGAAGAACTCGGCGTTGTGTTGATCGACCATGATGCCCGACCACTCGTGGCCTCCTCCAGTCGAGATGACCCGCCCGTCGGGGAGGAGCAGCGCCACCGAGTGATACATGCGCTCGTGCTGCTGTGGGCCGTAGATCTCCCAGGTCTCGCAGTCGGGATCCCAGATCTCGGCCGCGCGCGTCGCGAAGCACGCGGGGTTGCCGGGATCGCAGCGCAAGGCGGGGGTCGTGGAGCACACCTCGGTGTCCTCGGATTGGGGGCACTCGGCCTCTTCCCAGCAGGCCCTGGGCTCGTACTCGATCCATGGGCAGGGCTCGTTCTCCTCCGTGCACGCCAGCTCGCAGTAGCCGCCCACGCCCATGGCGTCGACGCCGATGCACTCGGCGTCGTTCGGACACTCACTGCTGTCCTCGCACTCGATCGTCCCGTAGGCCGAGCACGTCGTGCCCACACAGACGCTGGGACAGCCCGCCTCGCACGGGATGTCGATGATGTCCGTGATGCCGGACTTGCACGGGTTGTCGCTGCTGTCGCCGTCCTTGCCGACGCCGCGCATGTTGCCGCCAGTCGCGAGCACACTTCCGTCCGGGAGCACCGTGAGCGAGTGGAGGTGCCGCGGGTAGTGCATGGCGCCCGGGATCTCCGCCCTGCGGAGGAATTCGTCGGGCGCATTCGTGTACCAATCGCTGGGGTAGCTGCTGAGATCGATGATCTCCGTCACGTTGTTCGCGACGCCACCGTTGCCGCCGGATTTCATCACCTTGCCGGGGCGGTACATCACCGCCGAGCCGCCGGCGATCGAGCTCTCGGCCATGTAGTTCGCCCAGTGCCAATCGCCGAGCTCGCCGTCGTAGCTCGGCACGAGCACGCGGCCGTCGAACGCAAGCTCCTCCGCCCCTTCGCCGCCGGCGTAGAAGATGTCGCCGTTGGGCAGCACGAACATGAACGGATAGGTCGGCATGTTCGCGAGAGCAACGACGTTGAAGTCGAGCGACGAGGGGAGCTTGCCGATCTGCTGCCCGGGCGGCGCCGTCGGGTCGAGAACCTCGAAGCTGTTCTGGCCGTTCGGCACCCGCGACGCGCCGCCCGAGATCAGCACGCGGCCATCGGGCAGCCCGGTCAGCGTCGGATACCAGCGATCGACCTCCATGTCCTCGGGCGCGCCGTTCGAGTCGCTCAAGCGCGTCCAGCCGTACGGCTGCTGGTCGGTCGCCGTGCGCGGGTCGAACGAGAACGCCTGGTAGAGGCCGCCGGCGCCCGGGTTGTTGTTGACGTTGCCGCCTGCGACGAGCACGTTGCCGTTCGGCAGCAGTGTCTGCCCGCTGCAAAAGATGTTCGGGTAGTCGTCCTCCGGGCCGGTCGGAAGGTGGACCGTGACGCACTGCGGAATGGGGCGCCATTCGATCACCGCCGGGTCCACGCTGCCGATCGGCCACACGCGTTCTTCGCTCTCTCCGTGGTACAGCAGCAGCTCGCCGTTGGGCGGCGTCGG
Source organism: uncultured Nannocystaceae bacterium (assembly GCA_964468635.1). Taxonomy (GTDB): domain Bacteria; phylum Myxococcota_A; class Polyangia; order Nannocystales; family Nannocystaceae; genus Xiheibacterium. Next base: position 50,254 of record CAYXVR010000060.1, on the reverse strand, counting down.
CATGTGGACGCCATGCACGGGGCTGAGGTGGTCGTGGTGCGGATAGATCGAGTCCTCGCACTCGCCAGGCGCTGAGGCGTCGTCTTCTGGCTGTCCTGGGGGTCCCACCTCCAACCAGTTCAGCACCAGGGCTTGCCAGGCACCGCCAGGGGCACCACCGGGGTTGCACTGCGGCGGGTCCGGATCGGGAGGATCCGGAGGATCGGACTCGTTGCACCGACCCCCGCCTTCCTCATCGCCTCCATCATCGCCTTCATCCTCGCAGCGGTCCTCGCATGCCGGCAGCAGCAGCGCCGCGCTGACGAGTGCCGCGGCGACGAGCCGCGACCGGGGCTCGAGTGGACGATGGCCCGCGCGCGGGCGGACGGATGGCGTGAGTCCCATGGCGTTGCCTCCCGCGGTCAGGCGAGTCGAGTCGCCCGACCGAGTCGGCAGCCGGACCGATGTGACGATCTTTCTCGATTCGATCGTCGGCACGTTCGGGCCGCGTTGGCGCATCGGCGGGTTCTTCGCGTACTTCGAGGATACCGAGGGAAATCGGATCGGACTTCACTCGCCGCACTGACGACCTCGGGTGAGGTGCGTCTCGGATCGCGTCCACGCGGCTCGTTCGGCGTCGTTCGCAGCGGCGACTGGCGCATTGCGGAGTCCCGTGGTAGATGAGCGCCATGGTTGGGTTGGCTGGTTGGAGATGGATGATCCCGTTCTGCGCGGTGGTCGGCTGCGGAGATGGGGATGCGCTGGAGCCTGCCAGCGGTGGATCCGGCGATGGATCGGGCGACGATGCGGCCGCGGAGGCCGGTGACACCACCGACGCCGGCGACCCGACGACGGGTGGCGACCCCGACTGTCGGCTCCCCGAGTACGACGATCTCGCGATCGTGCCCGCCGTGTCCGCCGACGATCACGTGTTCAACGCCGTGCTGCAGGCCCACCTCGATCGTCTCTACGAGGCGATCGGGCGCTACGCGATCGGCGACACGCCCGTGTTTCGCGGCTCGCTCCTCGTGCGCGACAACGGATCGGACATCGGTGACGTCGACGCGGTGATCGACTCGGACGAGATCGTCGCGTCGCTCACTCCGTACGCGGACGTCCCGGGCAGCGACATCGAGTCCGGTCGCCTGCTGCTCGTCTTCGATCCGATCTCGCGGCAGCACTCGCGCTTCGTCCAGCCCGACGACGGCAGCGGGATCACGCAGGCCGGCATCGTCGTCGTGTACTGGGGCGGATGGGGCGTCATCGGCTCGTGCTCGGGCTGCGCCGCGCCGTGGCCCGCGGATCCCGAATCGATCGATCTCGACCTGGTGGCGTTCGGCCGGTACACCGACATCGACATGACCGAGGCGCGGATCGAGGCGTCGGGGCAGCTCACGAGAGTCCGACCGGACGCGCTCGAATTCGTCGACGTGCTGGATCTCAACTCGACCATCGATGGGTACCTCGACGTCACACCGCTCTTCGCGGAGCCCATCGCCGACGGAAACGACCTGGTCTTCGAGCTCGAGGACACCTTCGTCGAAGACGTCCCCGAGCCCGGGTGCGAGCGCCGCGTGACCTACCGGGCGCAGTGGTTCGTCGATGCCGAGTGCCTCGCGGACTACGGGTTGCGCGACCTCGAGATCACGTCGGACGCGATCTGCTGCGCGGGTGAAGGCGACGATCCAGCGGTCGAGTGCGCCGGCTGAAGCGACATGCTGACGCTCGGGCGTGTGCGTGCCGGCGACCGGCGCCGAGTGCCAGCGACTCGTCGGCGCTCGTCAGATCAGCCCCTCGAGCGGCAGGAAGCCGAACACCCAGTCGCCCAGTCGCTGGCCGAAGTTGCGCGCCGGTTGGATGCGGCGCTGGCCTCGCGACGAGACGAAGCGAAGGCCGCCGCGCGGGGCCAGCTCGACGCGCCAGGCGTTCGTCGGCTCGGTGTGGCGCAGGATGAATCGCGCGACGGTGTCGGCGAGGGCCGGTGCTTCGGCGACGATGCCGAACTCGGTGTTGAGGTACATCGAGCGCGGGTCGAGGTTGAGCGTACCGACGAACACCCGCTTGCGATCGATGACGACGAGCTTCGCGTGCAGAGCGAGCCAGCGAGCGCCGGCGTCCGGCTCGACGAGGTCCGCGCGCGAGCCGGCGTCGTGGCGGAGCTCGTAGAGCTCGGCTCCGAGGCGCAGGAGCGGCTTTCGGTGCTGCTTGTAGACCGTGTGCACCGGCAGCACGTCGTTGGTCGCGAGAGAATTCGTGAGGATCACGACGCGGACGCCTCTCGCCGTGAGCTCCTCCAATGAGCTCATCATCGGCGCGTCGGGCACGAAGTACGGCGACGAGATGAGGACCTCGTCCTTCGCGTCGGCCGCGATGCCGCGCAACGAGTCCATCATCTGCGCCGGCACCTGCTCGCCCACGTCGGGGTCGTCGAACAGCACGCGCGTCGTGCCCGGCGTCATTCGGTCGGTGAGGGTCGCGAACATCTCGGCCGCCTCGTCCGCGTCCGGAACGTACCGCTGTGGGTGCACGCGGGCTTCCGCGAGGAGCTCCGCGATGCGCTCGCGCATCGCGGCCCACGCCTGCGCGCGAGGCATCGGCCTCTTCGCGAGGGACTCGGCGGGGGAGGCCGTGGGGGCGTTCCAGTAGGTATCGAACGCACGAGAGATCCGCGGGACCGCGGGCCCTGCCACGAGGACGTCCATGTCGACGAAGACCTGCTCGTCCGCGATGCCGGAGTACTCGTCGCCGACGTTGCGGCCTCCGACGATCGCGATGCTGTCGTCGGCGACCAGCATCTTGTTGTGCATGCGGTGATTGAGCCGTCGTTTGCCGACGATCTCGAGCCCGCGTCCACCTCGACCCGGCGTCGAGCTGAACACGTTGAACAGCCGCAGGTCGAGGTTCGGGTGCGCGGCGAGGCCCGCCAGGACTTCCCGCGACGCCTCGACCTTGAAGTCGTCGACGATGATCCGGACCGCGACGCCCCGCTCGGCCGCCGCCATGAGGTGGTCGAGGATCAGCGCTCCGCTGACGTCGGCATGCCACAGGTAGTACTGCACCTCGAGGCTCGACTTCGCCTGATCGATCAGCGCGAGGCGCCACCGGAGCGAGTCGGCCCCGCTCGGCAGCGCCATGAACCCGGTGATGTCGGGGCCCCATCGCTCGATGGCCGTGCTCGCGACGTCCCTCGCGGGCGTGCCCGCGCGGGGCTCCACGGCATGGCGGGGCGGGATGCTCACCGGCGCGCGCGTCGAGCACGACGACGCCATCGCGATGGCGAGGATCCACCGCCACGTCGATCGCAGGCGCGCGGGGCCGACCATCAGAATCTCCCCACCTCGATGCGCACCGACGCCTCGCCGCCCGAGAGCGGCCACTGCCCCGGGCCCGACCACGCGCCGGGGACGACGAATCGGTAGCCACCCATGAGCGCGAGACGGGCCAGCGATCCCATGCGCACGTAGATGCCGGCCTCGGGCGTGCTCGTGAATGCGCCGGTGCCGACGTCGCATCGCGAGCTCCGATCCGGGCCCAAGCACACGTACGCACCGCCGAGGAACAGTCGCAGTCCGCCGTAGACCGGCCTCCACCGCAGCGAGTACAGCCCGACCCACAGGCCCACCTGCCCGTAGCCGAGCTTGCGCTGCATCGCGTACTCGCGATCGTGGGCGACGAGGCCGTGCCCGGCGAGGCCGGCGATCAGATGGCGCCGTGCGACGAGGCCGATCTCGGCGCCGAGCAGCACGCCGAGCTTGCCGTCGATCTCCCCCAGTCGCAGATCGGCGGCGCCGTACGGGCTGCGGTGGACGAGGCCGCGACGAGGGTCGGCCGAGTCGATCGCGTCGTCGGGAGGAGCCGCCGCGCGCACGAGCAGCAGGAACACCAACGGAGACATCGGGAGCATGCTTCGATCGACGGCGTCGGCTTCAGATGCACGAGACGGCGCCGCCGCACGACGCGGAGCAGTAGCCGTCGGCGCACGAAGCGAACGCTTGCCACATGAGCGGTATCGACATTTCGCAGCACTCCTCGGACGGATTGCCCAGATCGAAGCAGTCGTAGAGCGGGAGGCAGCCGCTGCACTTCACCCACTCGGGGTTGCACTCGTCGAGCCGGATGTCGTCGAGGCACTCCCCGCACGTGGCTGGTGCGTCCGTGGTCGAGCCCATCGTCGGATCGGTCGACACCTCGTTCGATCCGGTGTCGGCGGGTCCCGACGTGGTGTCCATCGACGTGTCGGTCGAGGGCCCGTTGCTCGTCGAGGGCGAGCCCGTGCCCGCGGCATCGTCGGAGTCGGTCGTGCCGTGCGTGACGGTGCCGCCGCCCTGCGGCGCACAGAAGTTCTGCACGCACTCGTAGCCATCCTCGCAGAACTCCTGCGCCGCGCACTCGCACAGCGCCGCGCCCGGCGTGCACCCGATCGCGATGCAGACGCCCGCGGGCGCGATGCACTCGAGCCCTGCATCGCACGAGCCGCCGTCGGTGCAGAAGCAGCCCTCGCTGCCGACCGCACAGTCGCCGCCCGTCGTCCCACCGTCGTCGACGACGCTCGGCGGATCGGTGAAGCAGGACAGAGCCCCGAGCGCGATCGCGAGCGTCGAGCGGGCCATCGACGTCCAGTATACGCCGGCTGTCGCTGCCGTATCTCTGGGGCGAGCTCGCTCGCCACCGCAGGATGGCGCCATCACGCCCGCTTGCGCGCGGACGTTCGCTTGCGCGCGGGCTCGGCCTTCGTCTTCGCGACGCGACGCGCGGGGGCGCGCACGCCCCACGCGTTCGTCAGCAGCTCGCGCAGCGCGGCCGTGGTGATCACCGGCAGGCGCACGAGGATCGCCGGATAGCCGTCGAAGTGCGGCGTCGTGAAGTAGACGTCGGGCTCGTCCTCGAGCAGCGTGTCCTTCACCTCGAGCGGCACGTGCACCCCGAGGATCGGACACGTCGGCGCCGCAGCGCCGAGCGCCTCGAGGTCGCTGCGCCGCAGCGGCCGCTCCCACGCGAGCAGCTTGCCGCCGACCCGCCACGTCCGCTTGCCCTCGTCACGCTCGGTGTTCGCGAGGCGTTTCAAGATGCGCGCGACGTCGGTCCAGTTCGCCATCGAGCGCCGAGTCTACTCCGACTGCCGCGAGGGCCCCGACGAGCGCTGCGGAGCGGTTGCAGTCGGCCGGGAAGCGGTTCATGCTGTCGGCTCACCGATCGGAGGCGCCATGCGAAACGTCCACACGAATCCCATCTCGCGCCTCTCGGTGGTCGGGCGCTGAGTCGAGCCGACTGGTGATTCGGTCGCGCGTCGAGACGACGCGCGGCAGCACGTCGGGGCGATGCGTCGACCGCGGGGGCATTCGTCTGCCTTCGTCTCGAGGTCCCCATGCCCGCGTTGCTCGAAGAGCTCGCGCTCTTCATCGAACCGTTTCTCGAACGAGAGCTCGTCGTCGAGCTCTGTGAGCCCATCGAGAGCGGCAAGGAAGCCACCGTGTTCCGTTGCCGCGCCCACCCTCGCACCGGTCACTCGCAGCTCGCACTCGAGGTCTATCGCCCGCGCACCCATCGCTCGTTCGAGCACGACGCCGCCTATCGCGAAGGCACTGCGGTCCTGCGCCGCGCCGGCGGCAACACCCGGCAGGCTCGCGCGCTGCGATCCGGATCGTCGTTCGGACGCGAGCTCGGCAACGCGACGTGGTGCGGCCACGAGTGGGAGGTGTTGAATCGCCTGCACGAGGCCGGCCTGCCCGTGCTGGCGCCGGTGCATGCGACCGCCGACGCGTTCCTCATGGAGCTGTTCACCGGGGCCGTCGATCCGCGCTTCCACGCCGATGCCGAACGGCTGCTCGTGCGCGATATCGGCAACGTCGCGCATGCGTGCGCGCGGTTTGCCGACGTGCCCGACGCGGAAACGATCGCGCGCGACATGTGGCTGCGTTTCGAGCGGGGGGAGACATGACGATGGACGATCTCGAGCTGCTCGAGCTGCGCGAGGGTGAAGACGTGGATCGTCTCGATTGCGGTGTCGTGGTCGCCGGCGATTCGTTGCCGGACGACGTGCCGGACGATGTCGAGGTCACGCTGGTCTACCTCGTCGAGACGCCGCCCTCGATCGCGATCGATGCGTTGATCGTGCGATCCGATCGTTCGCAACCGGGGTGGCTCCCGCGTTGCAATCCGGGCGGCTGGCATCCCGTCGAGTGGATCGAGCTGCTCGCGGGATCGCTCGGACCGTGGACCATGGTCGTCGCCGAGCGCCGCGTGCTGTCGATCTGCCACACGCCGCGGCCGCTCACCGCCCGGACCGCCGAGGCGGGCACGTGGACCGCACCCGATGTCCGCGGCCGAGGCTACGCGGCGGCGGCCACCGCCGAGTGGGCCGCTCTGTTGCGCCCGTCGGGGCGGCACCTCTTCTACGCCACCCGCATCGACAACCATTCGTCGCAACGCGTCGCGCAGCGACTGAACGCGCGCTGGCTCGGTTGGTCGTGGGAGCTGCGCGATCCCACCGTGCGTCGCGGCAGCAACGCGCATCCGCTCAGCGACCTACGCGACGGCGACGACGTGCAGCGCTGATCGGTCCTGCTCGAGGGTCATCTCTCGGCGACTCTGGCGTCGTCGTCGTCGTCGTCGATGGTGATGTCGTCGTCGCCGACGATGTCGCCGTCGTCTCCGAGTCGACGCTGCAGCGTGCGACGGTTGATCCCGAGTCGTCGGGCCGCCTCGCTCTTGTTGCCGCCCACCACGCGCAACACCGCGCGCACGTAGGCGCGCTCGACGTCGGCGAGCGTGAGCCCGCGGCGCGCAGCGCGGAGGAGGAGCCCGTCTTCCAGCGCGTTCCGATCGATCGCCGCGTCGTCCGCCGCGTCGCCGCGTTCCACGGTCTTCATCGCGCCCGTGAGCAGATCGGAGAGCTCACGGATCTTCTCCACCGCGCCGTCGCAGAGGACGCGCAGCACTTCGAGGCGCTCTTCCTCTTCGTCCGACGCACGCGGAGTGCCGTTGACGATGGAAAGACTGTGATCGGACAGATCGCACCTCCGCGAGCACGGACGCTCGCGGGGCTGGCGGCCCGACCAACCCGGATCCTGCAGCGGACGACTCCGCTGCACCCTACATGCAGCTTAGCGCCGTCCTTCGATGCGGGGCAAGCCGGAGCCCACCCCGCCACCAGAACAGCGATTCCCGAGCGGCGCGCGGCCAGCGGCGCCAGTGCACGCCACCTGCGGCGAAAGTGCACAGCGGGTTCCGACGCGCATGTTCCAGCGGAGCGTCGTCGTGATCGCGATCGTCGATCGGCTGCGCAGCGCTGCGGCACGAGTGCACAGCGTGTCGCGATGCGTCGCGATGCGGGTGCGCGTCGATCGTGCGCAGTGTTGCGGCACGAGTGCACAGCGCATCTTCCTCGCGTCGTCGCGTGAGCGTGCGTGCTACGTTGGATCGTCGTCGCTGTGGCGAGCACACGCATCGTTCACGCGTGCGCGGAGGAGTCGTCATGTCCGTATCCGAGATCGCCGACAACAAGTGGGAGCTCGAAGCGAGCAAGCCGCCCATCGCGACGCCGAGCGGGCTCGCCCAGATCGTGTTGTTCATGGGCTTCATCGGGCTGTTCGGCTACATCCTCGGCAACTCGGTCGTCGCGATCGTGACGCCGAAGAAGGAGAGCACGCTCGGCGAGATGTACAAGAACATGCGCAACGACGGGTCCACCGCTCCGGCGGCACCGGCTCCGTAGAGCCGTCGTCATTCGACTGGATCCACCACCAAGTCGCCGAGCTCGAGCGAATCGCCTGCGGTCGGCGTGACGACGCGCAACGCCGGTGTGCGCCATTCCCGATCGTCGGCGTCGAACTGCGGCGGGACCAAGTGGCGCGCGCCCGGGAGCGCGAGGAAGTCCCACGCGCGGGGCTCCACGTGTCCGAGGCGGAAGCGGCCGTCGGAGTCCGTCACGGTGGTGTTGCCGATGAGCGGCGTGGTGTCTGCGTTCGTCTGGGGGATGCGCAGCGACACGACCCATCCGACGAGCGGCTTCTTCTCGGCGTCGACGAGCCTGCCGTTCACGCGCGCGTTGGGCTGGAGCGTGATCTCGATCCCCGAGCGGTGCTCGCCCGCGCCGAGCTCCACGATCGCCTCGCCATCGCCCTCGGACGCGTGGACCTTCAGCGCGTAGCGGCCGGCCTCGAGGCCGCTCGCGACGAAGCGACCGCCCTTCGACGCGGCCGGGAATCCCGGGCGATCGCCCTGCGGCCCGCCCTCGACGAACAGCACGTAGCCCTCGACCGCCGAACCGTCCGCGAGTCGCACGCGACCAGAGATGCGCCCGACCTGCGGGAAGACGAGGCCCACTGCGCGTGCCCCCGCAGCGACGCCTTCGCGTCGCACGACGCCACCGCCGTGACGATACGCCGTGAGCGAGTACGTGCCCGCGGGCAGATCGTCGAACGCGTATCGACCGTGCGCGTCGGTGAGCCGCGGTCGGCCCCGCGGGGCCGGACCCTCACCCTCGTGCTCCCGCACGGCGTACACCCTCGCATCCATGACGACGTCGCCGTCGTCGTCGCGCACGAACCCAGAAATCGAGCGGAGTTTGCCGAGCTCGAGCCCGAGGATGATCGCGCGGTCGCTCACCTCCACCTTGCGTAGCGGCTCTCCGGTCACGCGCGCAGCGAAGCCGGAGGGCATCGTCCCCGGGCGCTGCACGGCGACCGAAGCGTCGGCCGGCACCACCCACACGCCGTACTCGCCCTCGGCGACGCTGGCGTGGCGAAACTCTCCGGCCGCGTTCGTCACCGCGTGATAGGGCCCTGCGCCCGAGAGCAGCTCGAGCGAATGGAGATCGTCCGAGAGCGCGAGCGTGCCGGCGGCGGTGGGTCGTTGCAACGCGACGAGCGCTCCCGCGAGGGGCTGTCCGTCGGAGCTCACGACCGTGCCGGTCACCGGCACTCCGAGCGCGGCACGAAGCTCGACCACCGATCGTTCGGCGCCGACGTCGACGTTCTCGTCCAGGATCGGCGGATGACCCGGACCACGCGCGACGACGCGATGGGTCCCCGGCGTGACGCCGGTGAACACGGCCGCGCCCTCCGCATCGGTCGGCTTCTCCCCGAGCTCCGCGACCTCGACGGTCCAGTCCGGCAGCGGCGTGCCCACGTCGTCGAACACGCGAACGACGAGCTCGCTCCCGCGCACGAGTGGCCACTCTTGCGGTGCCGCGGACCCGTCGCGCAGATCCACCTCGAACTTGCGGATCGCATACCCGACGCAGCTCACCGTCACCTCGTAGATCACCCCGCCGCTGAGAGACTCGATCTCCACCAGACCGTCGCCATGCACGAGGCCGCCGCGATCGCGACTCTGCGCGTCGTCGTCCGTCACGGCGTAGCCCTCGGTGCAGCCTTCCCCCGTCGCTTCGTCGAAGATCCTGCCGACGATGTCGGCACCGCCGACCATCTCGATGCGGATCCCGTCGATACGCTCGGCGATCCCGAGATCGACGAACTCGAGAGCGCGACCCCAGCTGCGCGGCCCGCCGGCATCGACCACGTATTGATTCGGCTGTAGCCCGCGGATCTCCCAACGACCGTCCGCGTCGCTCACCGCGACGCGCCCGCGGTTGGCGTAGCGCTCCGCCTGCGGGACGAGCAGCGCTGCCACGGTGACCCCAGCCGCGGGCTCGCCCGCCTCGTCCACGACGATACCCGCGAGCACAGACTCCGCGCCGAGCTCGACGTGCACGTCCTTCGCCGGTGCGATTGCCAGTGCGAACGAGGCCGCATATCCCTCCGCACCGGCCGCGAGCGAGACGGGACCCTCGACGACCCACAGCGAGAACACTCCGGCATCGTCCGTCTGCGCGGTGCCACCGAGCGCCCCGTCGGATCGGTTCTCGACGGACACCCACGCGCCTTCGACCGGACCGCCGTGCACGTCGGACACGACGCCCGAGAGCTCGACCCCGCCCGGGCGCAGCACGATGCGCACGCTCTCGGTGGGCGCACCACGGAAACGCCCGGGCACGAAGCCGCGCGCCATCGCTTCGAGCGTGTGCACGCGCAAGAACGCGCCGTCGATGCGAAATCGACCCGCGCGATCGGTTGCCGTGCACAGTGGTGGATCGTTCAGCCTGTAGACGTTGTCTTCGCCCCGACCGGCGCACACGATCGCGTCGGCGATCGGCGTGCCGGCAAGATCGACGACGATGCCGGAGAAGCTGCCGGTTGCTTTCGATGCGGGACGGAGTTCGTCCGGATCGAGCGCGCGCGTGCGAGCGGCGTCGCGGTCGTCGGGATCGGAGGCCTTCTGCCCGAGCGCCGAAGGGCCCGCGCCCGGCGGATCGTCGGTGTCGAGGCCGCGAGTCGCGAGCCACGCGAGGAGCGCGAGCACGACGACGCCGAACGCCGCCTTCAGACGCCCGCTGACGGCGAGCGCATGCATCGCGAAAAGGCCGGCGAAGGCGCCGCGTCGCGACCGGGCGAGCTCGCGATGGAAGCGCGCGCGCACGGTCCGGATTCGTGCGTAGGTCATCGGCAGCGAGAGTCGCAACCGTGCGGCGATCTCGGCCCCGCGCAGACCCTCGATCTCCGACATGACGAAGACAGCACAAGCTTCCTCGTCGAGCGACTCGAGGAAGTCGCGGATGAAGATCCACGCCTCTTCGCGCGCGTAGGCGTCCTCGGGATCGCCCGCCGCGCCCGCGCCATCCCCATGGGATGCGAGCGCGTCGTGCTTGCGAACGAGTCGCCGTCGGCCGCGATGGTGGTTTGCCGCGACGCGCCGCGCGATCTGGTACAGCCACGTCCCGATCGATCGCCTCTGTTCGACTTCCTCGACGCGACGGAGCAGGACGAGGAAGACCTGCTGCGTCATGTCGTCGAGCTCGCCCGCGTCGACGTAGTGTCGGCACAGCGCCCGCCGCACGAAGTCGTGGTAACGGAGGTAGAGCTCCTCGAGGGCCGGCTCGGCCTCCAGGGCCGCGCGGATCCCCCGCCGTTGCGCGTGTGCATTCATCGCCCCGAATCAGTGTCCACGATCCGCCGAGCGTGAGCCGATTTCGTCCGGTTGCCTGTACGATCCTCCACGCCGATGCGTGCGCACCTGCTCTGGCTCGCGATGGTGCTCGGCTGTCCGCGGGCACGGGCGAAGCGCCGATGCCCGCACGCTGGTATCGACGTACACATGCGTTGGTCTGTGCTCTTGCGCCCATCGTCACGCGCCATCGGGACAACGAAGAACGCGTTCGAGCGCCGATGAAGTTCGGCGCTCGCGTCGGCGGGGCGCTATCATTGCCGTCGTGTCGTTCTGCTCGGTTCGCGATGGCTGCGTCCTCGTCGGTCTCGGAGCCGCGCTCGCTTGCACCCCGACGCAGCCGGCCGCTGCCGAGATGGAGACGCAGGACTCTGCGAAGCGCGGAGCGCTCGAACGGATCTCGCGGGTGGAAGACCGGTGGTTCCGCGTGGCGTGGGGGCAGGAGCGATCGGCAGACGAACGTGCCGCAGGTGAGCGGCGCTTCGAGTGCGTGTGGGAAGGGCTGCGCGCGCGCGACGTGGATCCGCTGCCGGATCTCGAGTGCCTCGAACGCGCGATGACGGCCGCCGCCGAGTGTCAGTCGGCGGGCAGGCCGATACGCGAGTGCAACGTCGCGTTCGAACGCGCGTGCACGTTCTCGCCCGCGTACCTGGACTTGGCGAAGGTCTGCAAGCCCGACGCGAAGTGATCGCGCCGCAGCCTAGCGCGCCGCCCACACGAGCAGCGCCGCGCGTTCGTGCAGCCAGCTCTCGATCGCGTCGTAGCCGGTCGCGGGCATCATCGTGTGGTTGTCCGCCGGGTCGCTCGGATCGAGGCCGTGATCGCTCTCCCACGCGTCCGGCAATCCGTCGCCGTCGCCGTCGGGCTCGGGCTCGGTGGCGACGAGACCGTCCATCAGCGGATGGTCCGGGCCGGTCGCATTGCCGTCGCCGTCGAGCTGCGTGCGGATCGCACAGCCGAACTCGCCGCCGCCGCTGCGCGCCTCGTCGATCGCCTCGCGCGTCACGACGTCACGGGGAAATGCGCCGGCGGTGTCGAGCACGACGTCGTACGCATCCGCGGCCGCGAGCACCGTCGGTGCGACCCAGCCCTCGTGCACCGTGTAGTCCGGGCGCGCCGCGGCGCGCTGGCTCTCGGGCGCGCCGCCCATCGCCTCGCTCCCGAGGTGCGGATGCGCCGTCGTCCACGGATCGTCGAACGCGAGCACGCCGCCGCCGTCCTCGAGAATGCTGTCCTCGAACCAGAACATCGGATCCGTGGAGTCCGTCAGCCAGAACGGCTTGCCCACGCCGCCCGCGGGCCCCCATTTGTAGTAGTTGCCGATGATCGAGAAATCGCCCGAGGGCGGGTTGTGATGGGTGACGCCGGTCTGATGGTTGTAGACGACGGTGTTGATGATGTCGAACGGGCCGTCCGCGAACGCGGGATTGCGATCGCGGCAACCGAGCATCGCCGTGCGCAGGAGGCTGCCGTAGCCGCCGCGCCGATTGATGATGCCGTACGCGTGATCCGGCGAGCCCGTGTTCGGGCCGGCGTCCGTCGTGGCGAGGCACGGGTGCTCGAACGTCGTGTTCTGGATCGTCCAGTCGTACGCGCCGCCCCACATGTCGAGCGTCTCGTCGACGCCCCACGCGACGCTCATGTGATCCATGACGAACCGCGACTGGCTCGACAACCGCATCGCATCGCATTGGTTGTCCGATTCGCCCGCGCGGCACACGTGGCGCACGCGAAGGTGACGCATGACGATGTTGCCGACGTCCGAGGTGCCGCAGCGCGACGTGCACGACTCGTCGGGGTTCGTGAACGGTGCCCACAGCCGCCCGACGATCGTGATGCCCGCCCCGGGCGCCGACTCGCCGGCGATCGTCACGTCGCCGCTTTCGATCTCGAAGTCGCCGTTGATCACGCCGCCGACATCGAACACCACGATGCGTGGCCCCGCGGCGCGCAGCGCCTCGTCGAGGCTGCCGGGGCCGGTGGCCTCGAGCGTCGTCACCTTCATCACCTGCCCGCCACGACCACCGCTCGCGTAGGCGCCGAAGCCTTCGACGCCGGGGAACGCGAGCGCTGGATCGCCACCACAGTCGCCTTCCTGCAGGATCCCGTCGCAGCACCAGCCACCGACGACCTCGTGCCCGCCGCACACGCACGACTCCGCGACCGGTCCGTCCGCGCAGTCGCACGATCCCGGCGGGCCATCGCACGGCGGGCCGGACGTCGCGGTGTCGTCGTCGTCCGCGGTCGAGTCTCCGTCCGCGTCGTCGTCGTCGTCGTCCGCGCTCGCGCTCGCGTCGTCGCCCGTCGGCGTCGCGTCGTCGCCGGCCGTCACGCTCGTGTTCGTCGGCGCAGTCTCGTCGCCGCCGCCGGCTCCGTCACCGCAGCCGACGACCAGACCGACGAGAGCTCCCCAGACCAGTGGATGGCGGCGCATGCGGTCCTCCCGGGCTCGCCGAGGGCAGCCCACTCGACTCGACACGTGGGCCGCCGCCTTGTCGCGCGCGATTCGGCCGTCGGCGCCGCGGCGCACCGATCATCGTCACGAAGGCGAGCAGGCCCACCGTGCGGGCCGTCGAGTCGCCGGAAGCTCCGCACCCGCACCCCTCGTCGGGCGGGGGCTCGCCGGGCATCACTTCGTAGTTCCCCGGCGAGTGCGCGACGTATTGCCGCCCGCTCGGATCGGTGACGGTCGCCCGCAGTCGCACGAACGACAGCCCGGGTCCCTCACCGACGGCGTCGGCTGGCAACGTCACCTCGAGCGCGAGCGCGCCGGTCGCGATCGGCGCGTCGACGACGAGCGTGGACCAGTCCGGCTCCTCGGGTCCAAGGACGGAGCCCCACTCGATCGTCACCGTCGAGCCCGCGGGCACGTCGGCACATCCGACGACGGCGTGCGGCTCACCGACCGTCACCTCCGCGTTGTCCACGGCGAGCGCGATCGCGGGGCCCACGTCGTCCGCTTCGCTCGCGCTCGCGATCACCTTCACGAAGCCGGGGCGCGATGCCCAGAGGTTCGTGAGCGGCTCCCAGGTGTAGCCCCAGATCGTGTAGACGCCCGGCGGCACGGACGTCAGGTCCCAGTCGACGCCCATCGCCGCCTGCGCGTTGCTGATCGGCACGCGCGCGTCGTCGGGTGTGATCCGCAGCCAATCCGAGGCTGCGTAGCGCGACGTCGTCTCGAGCACGTCGAAGGGGTCGATGTCGTCGGGCACGACAGCGGGATCGACCAGCGCCGAGCGCTCGATGTCCGCGTTCGTGATCCACGGCGGGAGCCGCTGGGCGGTGCCCACGGCCGCGTAGTCCAGCCGCGCGAACGCGAAGAACTGGTGGGTGCGGCTGTCCTCGACCTCGTCCTCCGTGCGCGGCCCCAGATCCTCGAGCGCGATGCCGTAGTCGAAGTGCACCGTCGTCGTGGTCGAGCGATCCACCACGGTCGCACACGGGCCCTCGCTCCACAGCACCGCGACCCGCGGCTTGCTCCCGTTGGCGGCCGACCCCGCGCGGGGTGCCAGGAGCACCGCGAGCGCGAGGCAGGTCGTGATCGCCTGCGGAGCCCTCACCATCCGCAGCATGGCACGAAGCGCGAGCTACTTGATCCGGACCTGCACGCCGTGCGCGTCGGCCGTCTCCTGACCCATGGCGTTGACGTTCGAGATCGGAATCACCGCCTCGAGCTCGCCGTCCTTTCCGTTGCCCTTCACGTCGATCACGGCGAGCCCCGGCTGGGTGCCGATCGACACGTGCGGGTCGCCCGACAGCGGAATCGGCCCACGCAGGCTCGCGAACACCAGATCGCCCTTCGGGCTGATGTCGAGGAGGTCCGGGGTGAGCTTGTTCGGATCGTCGGGCCCGTCGCTGAGCAGGATCTCGTTCTGCAGCGCGAACGTCGATGCCTTGTACGTCGTGATGAGGCCGAGCCCTCGATCGGCGACCCACAGGTACTTCGCGTTGCCGCCCTTCGCCGGCGTCACGCCGTGGGCATCGCGGAAGTCCGCGTCGTCGCTGTCGACGCTCGCGGGCGCGGGCGTGTTGACCGGGTTCGCGGCGGAGTAGCCCGAGGTCGGGAATGCATAGACCTCGTACGTATACAGGTTGGTCGCCGTGGCGCCGCCCGACGTGATGAAGAGCGTGTCCTGCACGATCGTGCCGCCGCAGCCGTTGCCCGACACGTGATCCATGTCGTACTCGGCCACGATGCTCATCGGCGTCGTCGACGGATCGACGACGAACATGCCTCCGCCGCGCAGCGTCACGACCACCTGACCGTTCGGCAGCGGCACCGGACAGATCGGGGCGTTGTCGGGCCGCAGGCCCGCGGACTGGCAGGGGGCGCCGCTCGGCGTGACGCAGTTGGCGAGATCGAGCGTCGCGGCCGGCTCCTGTACGAACGTGTTGGTCTCGTAGTCGGTCGAGATGCGCTCGAGCAGCTTGCCGTTCTGGTTGGCGACCACGATGTGACCGTCGTCGGCGGTCGGGAATGCGGCGTGGGCCTGACGGGCACCGCCGGCTCCGACGGAGGTGCGGAAGCACGCGAGCGGGTTGCGAGTCGGCCCGTCGAAGATCACGACGTGTCCCGATACGACGAACGAGAGGATCCCGTGCGAGTCCTCGGAGTTGAACACCATCATGTGCGGCCGCACCGGATTCGCGCCGGTGCTCGCGAAGCACAGGTCGGTGACCTCGCATCCCAGCTCGAGCACGTCGTCGGGCTCGGCCTCCTCGGCATCGTGCTCGAGGTCGTCGCCGTCGTAGATGTGGATCGCGCCGCCGTGCGCCATCCCGAAGCTGTTGGACTGGTCGACGAGCCAGACCTCGTAGTCGACGTTGCCGGACCGGAACGCGTCGTCGGAGGCGTCGCACCCGAGGAGGGCTGCGATTCCGAACATCACCGTGGACACGATTCGCCTAGAACGCATCATCGACTCCTTGATCTGCAGGGAAGATTACGGCTACTACACAAAACGATGATGTCAAGCCAGGCCGGGTACGGCGCCGCATCGGGCCTCGAGGGCGCCCGTGCGGCCCGTCCCCGACCGGACCCGCGGCGATGCGCATCCCGCACAGTGGGCGGGACCGAGCATGCGGAGCTCAGCCGAGTCGAAGCAAGCGACCGCTCGGCAGCAGGTGGGCGGGCGGGCTCTCACCCGCGAGCATCTGCTGGTAGCGCGCGCACCTCGTGAACTCGGCGTTGCAGTAGCGCTGCTTCCAGTAGTTCAGCTGGTCCGCAGTCTCGAACAGCTCGTACATCGGGCAGGTCGCCCGATGGCCACAACCGGACGGTGCCGCGCGATCGTTCACATTCCGCATGATCCGGAGTCCCAGCGAAAGAAGCGGTTGTGGAGGAGGCCGTACATCCAGGCTCCGACGAAGATGCCGAGCAGTGAGAGTGCGGCGGGGAGCTGTCCCTCGCCGAGCTGAGTGAGCGCCGAGCCGGGGCACGTCCCCGTGATGGCCCAGCCGATGCCGAACAATATGGACCCCGGAATCGTGCCCGGATGCAAGGGGCGCCGTGGTCCCGCGCCATGATCGTAGCGGAATCCGACCGCTGCGACCGCCACGGACAGCGCGAAGGCGAGCCACAGCCGGGGGCTCTCGAGGGTGAACATCGCGAGGACCTCGTCGTAGTCGGCGAATCCCATCCAACTGAGGACGTAGCCGAGCGCGAGTCCGAACGCGGCGACCCGGACGTCCCTGCGCATCAGTGCATCCCCCGGAGCAGGAACGTCATGCCGACGGCGGCCGCCATGAACGTGGCCGTGGATACCAGGCTGCCGATCTGGAAGCGGGAGCAACCGGACAGCCCGTGGCCGCTCGTGCATCCCCCCGCCATCCGCGTGCCGAAGCCGACGACGATGCCACCCCCGAACAGCGCGACGACGGCGAGCAGGCCGTCGCCCCACAGCGATTCGAAGCGGGGACCGAGCGTGGTGGTGAACGTCCAGCTGCCGCGCTGCAGCGTCGCGATGGCGCTGCCGACCACGATCGCCGCGACGTAGAGCAGCGCTGCGCGAGTGGTGACGATCCGACGCGCGAGCTGCTTGGCCTCCGGAGCGGCGGTGTGCGGTGTCGAGTCGGGCTGCACCGCCTCGCGGGCCAATTCCTCCTCGGTCGCGCTGAGCAACGCCGCACGCAGTGCGTCCGGATCCGAGTGGATCACGAGGCTCTCCTGTCGTGCGATCTCCGGCCGCAGGAACACTTGCAGCGAGCGCTGCACGAAGCCGGATACGCCGAGCGTGCGACGCTCGATCAACCACTGCGCGACTGCGAGGCCGCCGAGCGCGAGCCCGGCCATCCACCAGTTGAGATACGGGCCGCCCACTTCCAACCAGCGTAGCGCAGGTCGGGCCGCGCAGCGTCATCCGACGCACGAACCCGTGCGAGCCCACGGAGGCCGCGCGAGAACGCGCCTCGTGCCCGACGACGACGAGGAGCGATCCGACGGCGCATGCTGCAGATCGCGGCGAGGACGGCTACGATGTTGCGGGATGTCGGGGCTCTCGGGGCGCAACTACGTCATCGAGGTCGGTGACGATCGCCTCGTGACCGCACGGATCCGTCGATGTCCCGATCTGGACACGAGCGCGGGCGCCGACGAAGTGGAGCGGATGGCGTCGGTGCTCCTCGATGGGGTGAGCGAATCCGCCGATGCGCTCCTCCTCGACCTCACAGAAGCGCCGCCGGTCATCGGCCCGCGCACCCAGTCCACGCTCGCGTCGCTGCTGCGGGACTGGGTCGCCGCCGGACGTCGCGCTGCAGTCGTGCTCGGCGACAGCGCGGTCCAGAGGATGCAGCTCGACCGACTCGTCGCGAGCGTCGGCTCGCCTTCGCTGTGTGTGCCGACCTCGGCCGGGACGGCGATGGCGTGGCTGCGCGAGCACAAGTGAGAGTGAGCTCGTCGGCCGGCGCGCCTCACTCCACCTTCACGACGTTGGGGCCGACCTCCGAGGCGAGCAGGCAGCTGCCGGCGGTGCGGTTCTTCGGATCGGTGACCGGGCAGACGTAGCCGTTCGGGCACGGCTTGTCCTTCGAGCACGCCATCGTGCAGCGCTGCTTACCCGCGACCAGCATGCAGGTGTCCGCGGGGTCCTTGCACTGCGCGTTGTCTCGGCACGCGCCCCCGAGCTCGACGGTATCCGTGTCGCAGCCGAGGCCGAGCGCGAGCCACAACAGAGCGATGCGTGTGCGCATCGCCGCAGGATAGCGCCATCACGCACGCTTGCGCGCGGAGACTAGCAACCGGCGCCACCGGCCTTGTCGTCGTCGGCGCGCGCGTGATCGGCCGGCGAGCGCTCGCGCCGGCTGGCCACGAGGAACGGCGCCGCGACGGCGGCACACAGGCCCGAGAGCAGGAACGCCGGCGGATAGCCGTACGCGTCCGCGACGCGCCCGAGCCCGGGCTGCAGCACCACGCCACCGGTGTTGGCGAGCAACGAGTCGAACGACAGCACCGTCGCGCGCTGCTTCGACGGGATCATGTCGTTGATGTACGCCTGGCGGATCGGACGATCGGCGGCGAACATCATGCCCCAGATCGCGATGAGCACGAGCGCGAGCGGCAACGAGCTGGTGAGGCCGAGCAGCGCCAGTGCGAGCGCACCGACGGACGCCGTGACGACGAGCGCGGTCGTGCGCAGACGGAAGCACCCGCGCAGCTTGGGCGCGAGCCAACCGCCGAGGATCTGTGCGCCCGCCACGAGCGCGGCCGCGAGGCCGGCGACCGCGTAGGCATCGGGGTCGCCGTAGAGCGCGAGCAGGTGGGGCTGCGCCGCGTAGAACGCGTAGATCCCCGCGCCCGAGGCGAACGGTGCCGCGAGCATCAGCCAGCGCACCGGCCGATTGCCGAGCCCGTGCTCGAGCGATGCGTGGAGCAGCGCGCGCACCTGGCGGATCGGATGCGCGAGCGGCTCGGCCGTGAAGCCGAGGTCCTTCATGAGCACGAACGCGACGCCGAACATCACCACGAGCACGCCCACGCGCATCAGGAACGGCACGCCGAGCGACGTCGCCTGCGCGATCGCTCCGCCGGCCAACGAACCCGTGAGCATCGCGATGCCGGTCGCCATCTGTCCGCGACCGAGCACGACATCGAGATGGCCCTCGAAGCCGGCGAAGTCGAGCGCGTCGACCAGCCACGCCTCGAGCGCGCCGGAGAAGAACGTGAAGCCGAGCCCGAGCAGCACCGACACGAGGGCCCACGGCCAGAACGTCGCGTGCACGTGCCACAGCCACCAATAGAGCAGCGTCGCGAGGGCGAGCGTGACGGTGCCGAGCAGGTACGACGCGCGTCGGCCCCACGTGTCGGCGACGACGCCGGTGGGCACCTCGAAGACCACCATGCCCGCGGTGAAGAACGCATTGGCCGCGAACGCCTCCAGGTTGCTCAGCCCCGCGTCGAGCAGGAAGAGCGTGTTGATGCCCCAGATGAACGAGCCCGCGAGCGTGTTGCCGAACACGAGGACGAGATACGTGCGCTGCGTGCGAATCGCGAGCGGACTCATCACGATGCCGTCGGTCGTAGGCATCGGCCCTCGGATCCTGATTCAGCGGACATCGGCGATCGCGACAGGATGTCCGCGACCGTGAACTCCGCACAGGCGATCCACGTGCGATCGGCGAGCCTCTCCTCGAGGCCGGCGAGCCAACGCGCCTCGATCTTCGCCAGGAACGCGCGGTGATCCGCGAGCTCGCCGGCGCGATCGGTCATGTCCACCAGATCCATCGCCGCGATGGTCGGCTCGACCGTCGAGGCCGCCGCGAAGCACCACTGCATGACGCGCGTGCGACCTTCGACGTCGGCGGGGATCAGCTTGCCGGCCTTCTCGGCCAGGTAGAGGACGATCGCGCCCGACGCGGCGACGACGAAGCCGTCCTTCGTCTCTCCGATCCCCTCGCGAAAGATGCGTCCGAACGCGTAGAGCGTGATCATCGGCTGCTCCCACCGCTGACGTCGCAGCGGTCGGCGGCAGCTTACGATCGTCCCGTCCCGCCGCCATCGACGAACGCGCGGTTAAACCGTTCGAGCGCGCGCGGAACGGGGGGTCGCCATGGCCCTGCAGTCGCGCGTCGCACTCCTCGGTTGTTCCTATCTGATCGGTTGTACTGCGGAGCCCACGTTCGCGACCGACGACGCATCGGATTCCGACGGGATCGCCGTCGACACCGGGACGACCGGCGACGAAGGCGACGAGCCGACGACGACGTCGAGCGCGGCCGAGTCCTCCGACGACGACGGATTCGGCGGTGCCTCGACGAGCACGGGCGAAGTCGTCGATGCGTCCTCGACGAGCGGCATGCTCGACACGACCACGGGCGGCGCGGGCGAGGAGAGCGAAGGCGAGGGCTCCGGCGGCACGACCGGGGACGCGGTGGTTCCGTGTGACGTCGCCGCGGTCGCGCTCGATCCGCTCCCGCCGAACGTCATGCTCGTGCTCGACAAGTCGGGCAGCATGGTGACGACGTGGGATCACGACGCGGATCCGACGTCGGCACCCATCACGCGGTGGAACAGCCTCCATCAGGTCGTCGAGTCGGTCGTCGGCACGTTCGACGCGTCGGCGAGCTTCGGCGCGACGTTGTTTCCGTCGGCGGCCGCGACCGGCGACATCACGAGCGCATGCGTGATGTCGGCGATGTCCGAGGTCCCGGTGGCGCCGATGAACCTCGCGGCGATCGTCGCGGGCATCCCGGCCGCGGACGACACCACGCTCATGGGCGGGACGCCGGCGACGGCCGGCGTGATCCTCGGTCGCGATCACCTGCTCGGCCTCGACCCCGAGCGCCCGCGCGTGCTCGTGCTCGTGACCGACGGCGCCGCCAATTGCAGCGCCGACGTCGTCGATCCCGCACAGCTCGTGCTGTACGACGAGCAGCTGCCGGTGGTCGTCGGCGACGCGTGGACGAACGAAGGCATCCCCACCTACGTCGTCGGCATCGACGCGACCGACGTCGTCGATCAGCTCGGCATCAGCACCATCGATGCGCTCGACGAGGTGGCTGCGGCCGGCGGCAAGCCGCTCGCGGGCCCGCATCAGTTCTACCAGACCACGAACCAGGCCGAGCTCGAGGCGGCGCTGCAGGAGATCGTCGACGACGCGGTGGGATGCACGTTGCCCCTCGATCCCACGCCGGCCTTCCCGGACCTGCTCGAGGTCCACGTGGACGGCGTGCTCGTCCCGCCGGTCGCGACCTGCGACGAGGACGGCTGGATGTTCGGCGACGGCGTCCACGACTCCATCGTGCTGTGCGGCACGTGGTGCGACGGGCTCTCGATCGACAGCGACGTGGGCGCGGACTACTACTGCGTCGCGGGCTGACGCGCGGCGGGGCGGGCGGTCGCAGATCCCTTCCTGCGTCGGCGGAACCCGCTGACCTCGGCGCGGCCGCCACGGGGAAACCCGGAGCGCGCCGCAGATCCCCTCGCAGCCGCCGTCGCCGCCGTGTCGCCCCGGCTCCGCGCCGCTCGGATGGCGAGCGCGATTCGGCGCGTTTCACTGCGGACCGAGGTGCTCGGCGCCCGCGTCCGCGCGCTCGACCAGTGAGGCCGCTCGCGCGGCCGTTCTCGCGGTCGCGCGCGAGGGGTGCGAAGATGCGGCGTTCGGTTGGGGGAGCTCGTCATGACTCGGCTTGGATCGCGCGCGCGCAACGGCAGCTACACACTCTTCGGTCTCTCGGCGGCGCTCCTCGGCGGATGCGCGAAGGAATCGGCGGGCAGCGGCTCGGACGGCGACTCGGTCGGCGACACGAGCATCACCGCGGCCGACGACGAGGACACGAGCGCGGCGAGCAACGCCGACGACGCGGCGACGGAGACGGGAGCGGCCACCGACGCCGGCGAAGCGGCCGACGACTCCGACGTCAAGTTCGACGTCCATGCGGACATCGATCTCGGACCCAGCGAGGGTGGGCCGCAGATCGGGTCGTGTCGCGCGTCGGAGATCTACGGGGCGTCGGGCGGCTTCCCGGCGTTCAACGACGGGGCGTACGAGGACTTCCTCGATCGGTCCGTCGCGCTCGTCACCCACCAGCCGCAGTCGCCGTTGACCAACGTCCTCACGATCATCGACATCTCCGGCGATCCGCCGCCCCCGAACATGCAGTACGACGCGCCGAAGTACTGGATGGACACGTGGACGCAGACCAATCTCGGCAAGATCTTCGGGATCACGCTCGACTCGTACGGCAACATCTACGTCGCGGCGAGCACGGTGTACGGATCGAACCCGACCCCCGACAAGATCCGCAAGATCAACGGCGAGACCGGCCTGATCACCGACTTCGCCACGCTGCCCAACATGGGCCCGGCGTTCGGCAACCTCAACTACGACTGCGTGAGCGAGACGATCTACGTCTCGAACCACGACGACGGTCGCATCTATCAAGTCGACATGAGCGGCGACGTCGTGAGCACGTACCACCATGCCACCGGTGACGTGTCGATGGGGCTGCCCGGCGATCCCAGCGAGCCCGACGGCCAGTTCGCGCCGCTCGGCGAGCGCGTGTGGGCCGTGCAGTCGCACGCCGGACGGCTCTACTACAGCGTGTGGGTGGAGCACTCGTCGATGGTCGATCCGGGCCGCGACAACGAGGTCTGGTCGGTCGCCTACGTCGACGACAACGGCGTGCCGAATCCCGACACCGCGCAGAAGGAGTTCGACGTCCCGAAGAACGACGCGACTTTGTCGATCCCGGTCTCCGACCTCGGCTTCGCGCACGACGGCTGGATGCTCATCGCGCAGCGCACGATGTACGGCGACTCGAGCACGAGCGCGCACCAGTCGACCACGTACGACTACGACTACCAGGACGGCGTGTGGGTCTCGCAGGGCACGAACTACGTCGTCGGCGAGCTCTTGCCGTACAGCGCCGCGGGCGGAGTCGATCACGACTTCGTCGAGGAAGGCTACGTGTGGATGACGGGCGACGCGCTCGACTTCTACACGCCGGACGTCGTCTACGGGCTGCAGGGCACACCGTACGGCGGTGGCGGCGTCGAGACGAGCACGCTCATCGACCTCGACGGTGAAGTGACGCAGCAGGACAAGACCGTCTACGGCGACGTCGAGCTGCCCATCCCGGGCGACGTCGCGCCGGTGCCCCCGCCCGGATAGGCACGCGGGCGGATCTCGCGGTATGTCTCGGCCGTGACTCCGCATCGCTCCGTCTCGACGATCGTCGCGCTTGCGCTCGCGTGCGCTCCCGCATGCATGAAGGACGACCCTGCCCCCGTCGGGGCCGCGCCGGCCGCGGCCGCTTCGGCGAGCGAAGCGAAGACGACGTCGCCGTCGGCTGCACCCGTGACCGGTGCCGTCGAAACGCCGACGACGCCCGCCGCGAGCACCAACGTGCCGCTCGATCCGCTGCTCGATCTCGTGCCCGCCGGTGCGACCACGTTCTTCGTCGTGCGCGCGCCGTACGACTTCATCGATGGGTTCGCCGGCATCGTGCTCGGTCAGGAGTCGCTGTGGACCAAGCTGCTCGATGCTCGCAAGGACCCGGCGAATCCCGGCGCCGATGCGGGCATGCGCAAGCTGCTCGTCGAGTTCGCGACCGTGAAGACCGCGATCTCCACGAGCGGCGTGCACCTCGAGCGCGGTGTCGCGGTCGGCGGTGATCCGGCGATCTTCGTGTTCGCCGCGGACGACGTCGAGGCGGTGCCGAAGCTGCAGCGCGCGCTCACCACGAAGCCCGAGGACGTGAAGACCACGTGCAAGGCGGTGCCGGACGTCGCCGGCTTCGTCGCGTGCTCCGAGGATGCGGCCGCCGTCGCGGCCTACGCTCCCGGCAAGTCCGCTGCCGCCCTGCGGACGACGCTCACGGGCCTCGCGATCGAGGATGCCAACGTCGTCGGGGCCGCGTCGCCCTCCGGTGCCACGACCACGTTCGCGGTCGCGACGCCGGCCGGCGTGCTGCAGATCGACGTGCGCCCGAGCAAGGGCGTCGAAGAGCTCGCGAAGGTCGCCGCGCCGGGAGCCGCCACCGCGCTCGCGCTCGTGAAGCCGGGCAACAGCTTCTCGTGGGGTCGCGTCGACGCCGAGTTCCTCGCGACGCAGGCCGCCACCGCGCCGGCGATGCTCGGCAATGCGTTGCGCGGGCTCACGGGGGAGTTCCTCGTCGCGAGCATCGGCGCGACGCCCGGACTCGTCGTGCTCGCCGGACTCTCGGATCCCACGCCGCTCGCGGGCCTCGTGCCGATGGCCGCGCTCGCCAAGGACAGCATCCCCAAGACGCTGCCCGACGGCACGCCGATGAGCCTCGTGGTCGAGGAGGTCGACGACGGTGCGGGCGGCAAGCTGCAAGCGGTGCGCACGAAGTTCGAGCCGAAGGGCGAGCTCGAGCAGATGCGCGCGCAGCTCGGCATCCAAGCGGAGGTCACCGCGTTCGTGACGAAGCAGTGGGCCGCCGTCGCGGTCGGCACCGGCCCCGCGGTCGTGCCCGACGTGGTGAAGGCGACCGCGAGCGCGCCGACGCCCGAGCTGCTCGCCGCGTTGCCGCCCGCGCTGGCGAAGGATCTCGGAGACGCGAGCGTCTCGGGCGCGACGCACCTCGAGCTCGATGCCATGCACGCGCCGAAGGTCCGCGAGGAGCTCGCGAAGGCGCTCGCCGCCGCGGACACGCCGGCGGAGCTCACGAAGGACGAGTGGCTCGACCTCGGCTACGCGGTGTTCTCACCGCTCTCGTCGATCTCGGTGTGGGCCGCAGGCGATCGCGCGCAGCCGACGATTCGCATCGCGCTGCGCGGCTTCGGCGACACGGCGACGGACGAGGGCAGGGCGGCCCAGGCCGCGCGCATCGAGGTCGCGGCGAAGCGGGCCGATGCGGCGACGGCCTACGGCGCGCTCGCGACCGGCCATCCGAGCTCGCCGCGCGTGTCCGCCTATCTCGCGCGCGCAGGGCAGGGCGACCCCGGCGGTGGGGCAGTCGCGGTCGTGGGTGTGCTCGCCGCGATCGCGATCCCGGCGTTCCAGAAGTACATCCAGCGCTCGAAGGAAGCGGCGGCCGGCCTCCCCTCGAAGTAGGCCGACGCGTCAGTACCAGGTCGGGAACGGCGACGGATCCGGCCAGCCGCCCATCGTCTCCAGCTCCACTCGATTGTCGACATTTCCTCCGCGCTCGGTTCCTGGATCCCATTCTTCGTTTCGTCGTTCATCGATTCTCCGGACACTCGAAGTGTCCGCGGGTGGTGCCACGGTGGCGCCGCGGGTCCCGTCCGACTACGACGGTCCGCACCAGGTGGTCAGCGCGTCGCGCAGACCCGCGTCGGTGCCGTCGCCGACCCACGCGACGTGGCCGTCGGGTCGGATCAGCACGGCCGCCGGAGCCGACACCGCACCGAGCACCGGCAGCTCCCACGCGTCGTCGGTCCGCGCGTCGATTCGCTCCACGCGATTCGCCCACCCCGCGAGGTCGAGCGCGCCGGGCTCACCCAGATCCAGCAACACGGGGCGCGCCGCGTGCAGGAACGTGTACACGCGCCGCGCGCCTGCGGCGGTCGTGAGATCGAGATCCGGCATGCGCCGGCCCAGGAGCGGGTGGCCCTCGCCGAGGTCGTAGCGGAGATCGAGCGCGGACATCATCGCGATCCACTGCCGGCGCGCCTCGTCGGTCCGCACGAGCTCGGTCATCGTCTCGCGCAGCGCGTCGTTGCGATCGCCGCCGCGCTCGAGGGCGGTGAGTGCCATCGTGTTGCGCAGCACCCGAGCGCCGACCGGGTGACGCTCGGCGTGATAGGTGTCGAGCAGGCGCTGCGGCGCCGTGCCGTGCACGACCTGCGCGAGCTTCCATCCCAGGTTCACGGCATCCTGCACGCCGAGGTTGAGACCCTGACCGCCCACGGGCGAGTGCACGTGGGCCGCGTCGCCGGCCAGGAGCACGCGCCCCTGGCGATACGTCGCGGCCTGCCGCGCCATGTCGGTGAACCGCGAGACGTACTGCGCGCTGCGCAGGCCGAAGTCCGCGCCGTACACGTCGACGAGCGCATCGCGGACGTCCTCCAGCGTCGGCGCGACGCCACTGCGGATCTCCGCCTCGCTCAGCACGGTGCGCACGCTCTCGCCGTCGTCGAGCTTCGCGATCGCGTTGATGCCCTTCGCGGTGCGACGAATGCCCCAGGCGGGCTCGTCGGTCAGCTCGACCTCGGCGATGAGATAGCTGGCCGACGGATCCCAACCGGGAAACTCGATGCCCGCGTGTTTGCGGATCGTGCTGCGTCCGCCATCGCAGCCGACGAGGTAGTCGGCGTGCAGCGATCGACCGTCGGATAGCTCGATCTGCACGCCGCGCTCGTCCTCGGTGAAGCTCGTCACCGCGACGCCGCGCTGGATCGGCACACCGAGCTCGCCGACCCAGCCGGCGAGGATGCGCTCGATGTGCGTCTGCCACAGCGCGAGGAAGTAGTTGTGGCGCGTGGGCGTATCGCCGACGTCGAGCATCGTCGTCGCGAACGGTGCGGCGCGGAAGATCTGCCCCTCTGCGACGAACCGGTCCGCGATGCCGCGCTGATCGAGCACCTCGAGCGTGCGCATCTGCAGCCCGCCCGCGCGCAGACCCTCGAGCTCCGCGCTCGCGCGCCGCTCGACGATGGCGACGTCGACGCCCCCGAGCGCCAGCTCGCCCGCCAACATGAGGCCCGTCGGGCCCCCTCCAGCGATCACCACGTTCGTGCCGTTCATGGTCGACGACGGTGCTGCACCACCCCGGGGTTGCCACAAGCCCCCGTCGATGCCGTAGAATCGAGGTGGAGAGAGGGCGCGATCGTGGGAACTCCGGCCGCGCGCGAGCGTCTGAGCTGCTCGTGCACGTCGGTCGCACCGCGGTTGCCCTGCTGCTCGGCGCGTGTTCACCGGTCGAGCCGCGGGTGCCGCCGAAGCGCGCGGCGATGCCGGCCGCGACGGCGCAAGTCCGCACCGTCGAGCTCGATACACCGCCGGCGAAGCCGTTCTCGGCGTTGGAGGATCCCGATCGGATCGGCGTCGGACCGTGCGACGAGTACCGCGAGAGCTACGGTCGGTGCATCCGGGAGTGGGTGCCGGAGTCGGCGCGCCTTCCCATGCTCGACGCCCTCGACGCGTCGTGGCGCGCGTGGACCGAGGCCGCGATCGGACCGGCGGCCGGCGGGCTCCCCATCGCTTGTCGCGCGGCGCTCGACGCTGCGCGTCAGGCCACGCGCGACTTTCCGTGCGAGTACGCCGACGCCCCGTTCGCGTACGGGCCGGTCGGCGTGGACGCGTGCGACGCGTACGTGCGCGACTACGGCGAGTGCATCACGACGCACGTGCCCGCCCGCCGAGGTCGAGCCCTGATGTCGGCGCTCGTCGAGCAGACCAAGGCGTGGCAGGACGCGCACGTGTCCCCGTTCGAGCGCGACCTCGCGTCCGACTGCGAGCACGCGCGAGCGGCCGCCCGGCGGGCGACCGCGCGCTGGGGCTGCGTGCTGTAGCCGGCCGACTGGCGATGCGATCGCGATGGTGAGCGCGAGTGCGACGGGCTTCACGAGCCCGCAGCGTATCCACTCGGCGTCACGCTCTCAGTCCCAGTGGGGGACTTCGGCGGTCGGATCCGCCGTCTCGTGCTCGGGCCCCGCCGCGGGCTTGCGGGGGGGACGGCGAGCGGCCGGTCTGGTCGACGTCGTCGACGACGCGCCACTCGTGCTCGGAGTGGTGGCGGGCGGCTGGGCGGTGTCGCTGGTCGGCGGCGTCGCGGGGCTCGGCTCCGTCGGAGTCGACGTCGGCGACGACGTGGGTGTCGAGGTCGGTGACGACGTGGCGCATGCTGCCACGCCGACGCCGGCGATCGCGACCGTCAGGGCCAGGAACCGCTCGAGATCGATGCGCATGCACGTGGTCTAGCACGTCTCGATCGTTCGCTCATGGCAGCGTGTCTGGAGGCGGCGGCGCCGTGCACGTGTCGATCACCATCTCCAGGGTCTCCGGCACGACGCGAAGCGTGCAATCCCAGGGCACCTCCGCACACGTGTCGTCACACACTTCCTCGCTGGGCGGACAATGCCGGGGCGCGACGTGCTGCTCCACGACGTGGAGCACTACGTTGCGCACCGCGCCCGCGGGCTCGATCTCCGCTTCGACGCTCGACTCGCAGATCCCATCGTAGACGGACACGATGATCGGCGTCACAGCGAGCGTGTGGTCGCGCGTCGGTGTGACGAGCCGCCACTCCAGCTTCGCGGACTCGCGGGGCTGGTGCGCGACGAGCCACGGCGGCGGACCCGAGCATCGATCGCGACACAGCCACCGACGTGCGTCCTCCTCCTTCGCGGGCGTCGCCTCGTTCCCGAGCGCGGCGTACAGGGCGGCCCAGCTCGCGTGATGGGTCGGCGCGACGCCGCCGAGCTGGGGCACGTCGTGCTCCGGTGTGGCGGTGGTCACGACCGGAGTCGATGCGTGCGCCGGCGACGGCTCGGTCGCACCGGCGTCGGGGCGACAGGCGCTCGCAACGAGCGCGAGGGCCGACCCGACGAGGCGACGCGACATCGACACCAGCGTCGCCCCGGCCACCGCGCGGGTCCAGTGCTCACCAGGGAACTCCGCGGCGGTGAGCCACGACGTGCGGCGTCGTCCACCTCGCGGGCCTCGACGCGTTTCGGAGATGCACCCGACGGCATCGGCATCTCGCAGTACGGTGCGTCGGACCACCAGACCCGCGTCTCCGCGCATGTCGCGTGGATCGACGACGTGCTCGCGGGTCGCGTGGATCCGGACGCAACCACGTCGGATTCCGGCTGCGGCTGCCGATCGGCACGGCCGACCGCGCGCGATCCATCGGCCATCGCCGTCGTGCTGCTCGTGATCGCGGCAAGGCGGCGACGGTCGGCGTCACCACGACGTCACGGGATGCACGTCGCTCGTCGATCTCACCGCACCGCTTGACGAGGCGAACGCACCGCCGCTAGGGTACGCGCTCGATCGTCCGCACGGAGGAGCGCGGGACAGATGGCTCGGTTGCACGGCGTGATCCAAGAAGTGTCGTCGGACGTCTGACTCCGCGCGGGCACGCGTGGGTCGGCGAGATCACGCCGTGGGCGGGAGCAGTGCCGCGGCCGCGGCGAGGCGTATTCGATTCGTAGAGGAGCGAAGATGGCGGTCCAGGTCAGCTACCCAGGCGTCTACATCCAAGAGGTCTCTTCCGGCGTTCGCACGATCACGGGCGTATCGACGTCGGTGGCGATGTTCGTCGGCTTCGCGCAGCAGGGCCCCCTCGGCCGGCCCACGCAGCTGTTCTCGTTCGCCGACTATCTGCGGGCGTTCGGCCCCGATACGTCCGCGAGCGAGATGGCGACGCAGGTGCGGCTGTTCTTCCAGAACGGCGGCGAGCGCTGCTACGTCATGCGGATCGCGGACAACGCGAGCGCCGCGACGCTCACCATGAGCAACGAGGCCGGCGCGGCCACGCTGCAACTCGCCGCGCGCAACCCGGGTACGGCCGGCAACCGGATCCGGGCCGAGGTCGACTACGCGACGCCCACCCCGAACTCGACGTTCAACCTGCGGGTGTTCGTGGAGACCGAGACGAGCCCCGGCGTGTTCGGCCAGAGCGAGGTGGAGCGCTTCGTCGGCCTGTCGATGGATCCGGCGAGCGGGCGCTACGTCGTCGACGTGCTCGCCAGCGACTCGGCGCTCGTCGTCGCGATCGACCCGGGCGGTGTGCCCATCGCGGGTCCGTCGTACTCGGATCGATTGTTCGACGACGACGACGCGCTCCTGGACCTGCTCGACGATGGTCGCGACATGTTCAGGATCTCCGCGGACGGTGGCGCGACGTTCTTCGACGCCGTCCTGCCGGACCCGCTCGAGGCGACCGGTCTCGAGTCCGTGCAGGAGGCGATCAACGGCACCGGGCTCTCGGTGACGGTCACGCTGCTGCCCGTCGGCGGTGCGGACCCGAGCACGCTGCGGTTCGTTCCGGCCGCGGGCGCGGTGCGGATCCTGCCGGCCTCCGACGCCGGCCGCGATCTGGCGTCCCTGCTCGGGTTGGGCGCGACCCAGGGCGGCATCGAGTTCGGCACGCATGCGGATCGCCGCCCGGCCCCGACCGGCACGTTCTTCACGCCGCAAAGCGACCTGACCAACCTCCACGCCCTCGCGGTGCAGACCGCGGCGACGCTCACGAACGTGACCATCACGGACGGGACCAGCGGCTCGCCGTACGACGTGCCGCTGACGCTCGCGCCCGCAGGAGCGCTCTACGCCGGAGGCGTCACCACGTACCCGTCGTACAGCAATGTGCGCGGCAAGCTGAATCAGATCGCCGGAGCCGTGAACGCGGCGGCGGCCGGCAGCGTCGAGCTCAACTGGGCCGTCGACGTGGAGGACGTCGCGCTCGTGTTCCGGGCGGTGGGCTCCCAGTCGCGCAACTTCACCGGCACCGTCGCCACTGTCGCCGCCGTCGCCGGTTTCGGGCAGAACGCGCGCTTCTACAGCTTCGGCGTCGGAGGGCTGCCGGCGACCTTCCAGTTCGGCCTGGCGGGTGCCGACGGGAACGCACCGACGCACCTCTCGTTCTACGAAGACGCGTATCAGATCATCGAGCGCGAGGTCGATCTCTTCAACCTGCTGGTGTTGCCGAGGGCAGCAGATGCCGACGACGACGTTCGCCGGAACCTGTGGGGCCCCGCGAGCGTCTTCTGTCAGCGGCGCCGTGCTTTCTTGCTGGTGGATCCGCCGCACGACTGGGCGACGGTCGCCGACATCCTCACGGACTCGCCCACGGCGACGATCGCCCAGCTGCGTCAGGGGATGGTCAACGATCACGCAGCGGTCTACTGGCCACGCGTCACCGCAGTCGACTCGGTCACCGGGTTGCCGGTGCGCGTCGATCCGTCCGGATCGGTGGCCGGCATCATGGCGCGCATCGATGGTGCGCGCGGCGTGTGGAAGGCCGCCGCGGGAATCGAGGCGACCGTGCGCGCGGTGCAAGGGCTCGAGCGCTCGATCTCGGACCCGGAGAACGGGGTGATCAACCAGCAGGCCGTGAACGCGTTGCGCGTGTTCCCCAACGGGATCGTCGTGTGGGGCGCACGCACGATGGACGGCTTCGACAACTCGGGCAACACGGACTATCGCTACGGTCCGGTGCGCCGCTTCGCGCTCTTCATCGAGGAGAGCCTCGTGCGCGGGCTGAAGTTCGCCGTGTTCGAGCCCAACGGTGACGTCTTGTGGGCGCAGATCCGGCTGGCGGCCGGCGCCTTCATGAACAACCTGTTCCGGCAGGGCGCGTTCGCGGGCACCAAGGCCAGCGACGCCTACTTCGTGCTGTGCGACTCGACCACGACCACGCAGAACGACATCAATCTCGGCATCGTCAACGTGGTGATCGGGTTCGCGCCGCTGCACCCCGCGGAGTTCGTGGTCATCACCCTGCAGCAGAAGGCCGGCGAGATCCAGGTCTGATCGAGGAACCATCATGGCCCAGTTCAGCGTCAACACCAGCCGAATCGATCCCTACAAGAACTTCAAGTTCCGCCTCCGCTGGGACGGCGAGGTCGTCGCGGGCGTCAGCAAGGTCAGCGCGCTCAAGCGCACCACCGAGATCATCAGCCATCGCGAGGGCGGCGACATCTCGACCCAGCGCCACTCGCCGGGTGCGTCGAAGTTCGATCCCATCACGCTCGAGCGCGGCATCACGTTCGCGCCCGAGTTCGAGGCATGGGCGAATCTCGTGTACAGCGCGGAGGGCGACGGCGGCGTCTCGCTGCTCAACTTCCGCAAGAACATCCGCATCGAGCTGCTCAACCTGCAGGGCACGGTCGTGCGCGCGTACAACGTCATGCGCTGCTGGCCGTCGGAGTTCACGGCGCTGCCCGAGCTCGACGGCAACGGCAACGGCGTCGCGTTCGAGATCATGGTGCTGCAGAACGAGGGCCACGAGCGCGACCTCTCGGTGGTCGAGGTCGCGGAATTCTGAGCGGAGAGCAGCGGTGATCTCCGCGTGGATGCACACCGGCCCGCATGCGGGCAAGCGGGCGCGCTTGCGCGAGCCGCGGGGCGTCGACGAGCTGCGCGCGGCGGACGGCGACACCGTCGGTCTGCTGCGCGGGTTGCTCGTCCCCGCTGGCGACACGGATCTGTCCGCCGAGCGGGTCGGCGAGCTGACGATCTCGGATCGCGATCGCTTGCTCGCAGTGTTGTACGTCCACGCGTTCGGTGACCGCGTCGAGTGCCGCTGGGTCTGCGCCCGTTGCCGCGAGCCGTTCGAGCTCACGCTGTCGATGCGCGCGCTCGTCGAGCAGACCTTCGCGGCCGCCGAGCCCCGCTGCACGCGCGACGAGCACGGCCACTACGCGACGGCTGCGGGCACCCGATTCCGCCTGCCGAACCTCGACGACCACGCGTGCCTCGATGGCCTGCCCTCCGATCGCGTAGAGCACGAGCTGTGGCGGCGTTGCGTCGCGTACGTCGCCGATGGCGACGACCTCGACGCGCTGATGGGCGAGGTCGGTCCGCTGCTCGACCTCGAGCTCGCAGCCAGCTGTCCGAGCTGTGCGGAGGCGCAGTCGGTCCCCTTCGAGATCCAGCGGTTCTTCCACGCCGCGATGGCCCGCGAGCGCCCATGGCTCGCCCGCGAGGTGCATCGGCTGGCGAGCGCGTACGGGTGGAGCCTCGCGGAGATCCTCGACCTGCCGCGCTCGCTGCGGCGCGAGCACGTCGCGCTCGTGGATGCCGATCGCACCGCGCGACGGAGGCCCGCATGAGCCCACCATCTCTGCGCTCGGCGCCGGGGGGCTATCTCGGCCGCGTCGCCCGTCGGATCGCCTTCGGCGAGTCTGCGCCCAAACCGACGATGACCTCGACGTCGCCGCTGGGCCAGAGCGATCAGCTGCCGATGGTCGACGGGCTCGAGTCGATCGCGCCGCCCACGGGGCTCGAGGCCGGGGTACTCGCGCCCGCCGTGCTCGACGACGATCCGGCGCGCGCCGTCGCGCCGGTCGAGCCCGTCGTATTCGCGCCCACCCACGATCGGGACCTCCCGCCGCCCGCACGCGTCGCTCCTGCGGTCGGGCACGCCGACGAGCTTCGCGACGAGGATCGACGCGCCGTGCCGCCGATCCGCGCAGCGAGCGAGCACGTGCCCACGCCGATCGGGGCGAGCCCGATCGCGACGCGCGAGCCCGCGTCGGCCATCGAGCGCGCCGCGACGCCGACGCAGCCCGTCGTGCACGTGCCGACGGGCGCGTACGATCTCGCCGCGTTGCTCGGCCGGATCAGCCGCGAGATCGCCGATGCCAATCGAGATCTCCCGCTCGCGTCCGCGCTCGACGTCGGCGACGACACGCCACTGCCGACGGCGTTGCCGGCCGTCGACCCACCGCGGAGCCCCGCGCGGGCCGACGCACCGACCGCGATCCCCGGGCCGGCGCGCGCGCGCGAGCCGGTCGCGCTGCCGGTCGAGTCCGTGTCCCCGACCCAGCCAGCGGCGATCGGCAGCGACGATGCGGAGCGTCCCCGGAGCTCAGCGACGGTGACGATCGGCGAGCTCCACATCGAGGTGGTGCACGAGGCTGCGCCACCGGGCCGACGTGCGCGCGCCGAGCCGACCCGGGCGGCGGCGCCGAAGGGCAGGGGCCCCATCGCCGCGCGGCCCTCGAAGCGACGCTTCGCGGCGGGGAGGGAGTAGCGGATGCCGCTGTCCGACCTCAATCGGGTGACCGACGCGATCATGTTCGTGCTGCGCACGCGCGTGGCCGAGGTGCTCGCGGGCTCGGGCGCGCTGGCGATCAATACCACCGCGGCACCGCCGGACGACGTGGGCGAGGAGAGCAGCGACAACGTGCTGTCGTTCTTCCTCTACCACGTGATGGAGGACCCGCACTTCAAGAACGCTCCACCGCCGACGCGGGGCGCGCGGCCGCCGGAAGTGGCCCAGGCCTCGATGGCGCTCGATCTCTTCTACGTGCTCACCGCCCATCACACGATCGCGACCACGGCGAACGAGAACGTGCTGCGGCAGCAGCTCATCTTCGGCGGCGCGCTCAAGGTGCTGCACGACTTCCCGGTGATCACCCAGAACACGGTCGTCGGTGGCATCAACGTGTTCGAATTCGCCGGCATCGATCCCGACAACGTGATCGAGCTGGTCTACCGTCCGCTGACGCCGGAGGACTCGATCGACTTCTGGTCGTCCGAGCAGCAGATGGTCACGCGCCTGTCGGCGTACTACGAGGTGCGCGTCGTCTTCCTGCGCCCGGAGCCCCCGCGTCTGGCGTCCGCGGGCATCGTGCTCAACCTCGGTGCCTACGTCTTCACCGACGGATCGCCGCAGATCGTCCGCAGCATCGCGCGGATCGGCTTCGTGCTGCCGGCCGCCGCCGGCACGCTGCCCGGGCCCGTCGAGCTCACGCCCGCGCGCGTCGCATTGCTGAACCAGGACGGAGCCCCGTTGGTGCCGCCGTTGCCCGCGATCGCGGTGGACAACAACGTGCTCGATCTCGAGGGCACCGGGCTCGCGCGCGACGAGACCACGTTGTTGCTCACGAGCCCACGCTGGGTCGCCGCGGGCAATCCGGACGGCACGCTCGCGGTGGAGCGCGCCGACAATCCCGACTGGTACGACGGCGGCACCACGACCGATCGGCGCGTGCGCGTGCGCGTCCGCCCGGCGTTGAGCATCGGTGCGGTGGTCGTCGACGTGCTGCCGGGCATCTACGCGGCGCGGCTCCGCGTCGCTCGGATGATCGAGCCGGTCGGAGCGGCGCCCCCACGTTCGATCGCGACGATGTCGAACGCCACGGGTGTGCTCGTCACGCCGCAGATCCACGAGCTGCCTGCACTCCCACCCGGCCCCAACGCATCACTCACGATCATCGGCGACTACCTGCTCGACGACGGAGTCGCGGTGGAGCTCTTCGTCGCGGGCGTCGCGTTCGTGCAGGTCGCGGTTGCGCCGGCGGCGGGTGAGTTCCGCATCGCGGTCGGCGGCACGGAGATCGAGCTCGTCCTCCCCATGGAGCTCGACGCCGCGCTCGTCGCGAACGCCCCGCTGCCGCTGCGCCTCGTCGTCAACGGGGCCGATGCACCTCCCGCTTGGCTGGAGCGCGCATGAGGATCCGCCGATGAGGCTCGTGACGAGCTCCGAACGCGATGCGGCCGACGTCCCGAGCGAGGTCGAGCTCGTCCTCGCGCGCGTGCAGCTGCGGGTCGGCCTGCGGTCCGCGTGGCTGCAGCACCTCGAGCAGACCCGCTCCGCGGCGGTGGTCGTCGAGCTGGACTCGCCGCGCGAGGAAGCCCTGTGGGGGCAACGACAGCCCGAGATCGCGACGACACGCGAGCGGGTCGCGGCGATCGAGCGCGCGCTGGTGGAGCGCGAAGGCGGTCGCTTCCCGCGGATCTCCGCGGTGTTCGGGCTCTCGCCGATCGAGCTCGATCTGCTGCAGCTGCTGTTCGCGGCCGCGATCGAGCCGCGCCTCGCCGAACTGCTCGCGCGTCTCGACGTCGAGCGCCGGGGTGTCGTGACGGCGCCGCTGGCCGGCCGGTTGTTCGGGCACGGACGCGCGGCCGTGCTCACCACCGACTCGCCCCTGCACACGTGGGAGCTCGTGCATGCGGATCGCGAGGTGTTGTCGTGCGACCCGTTCGTACGCGACTGGCTGCAAGGCGCTGCGCGCGTCGACGGGCGCATCGCTGCCTGTGTCCGACCGATCGCGGTGCGGCCTCCGCTGCGCGACTGGCCGCTGGCGGAGGTGACCGACGCGATCCGGCGCTCGTTCGCGCACGGCGGGAACGTGCGTGCGATCCTCTCCGGACCGCCGGGCGTCGGTCGGCGCACGCTCGCGGCCAACGTGCTCGCCGAACTCGGCGCGCAGCCCTTTGCCGTCGATGCGTCCGCGATCTCCGAGGGCGAGTGGCCGCGCTTCTTCATGCTGTGCCAGCGCTTCGCGGTGCTCGCGGGCGCGGGCCTCGTCTGGGTCGGCGATGGGGTGGACCGCCCGTGGCCCACCCACGTCTCGACGACGAGGCTGCAGGTGATCGCGTGTCGCGAGGGCGAGGCGATCCCGCGCACGCCCGACGCCGTCGATCACCGCTTCGAGCTGCACGCCCCCGGCGTGGACGAGTCGCTCGCGTTGTGGCGACGCCTCGTGCCCGAGAGCGCGACGTGGCCGATCGAGCGGCTCGTCGCCGCGCATCGCCTCACCGTCGGTGAGATCGCCGAGGTGGCTCGACACGCGCCGGCGTCGGTGGAGACGGCGGAGACCGTCGCGCGCGAGCTCGGCCGCGGTCGGCTCGGCGAGCTCGCGCAGCACCTGCCGAGCCCGTTCGGCTGGGACGATCTCGTCGTGCCCGACGGCCTGCGGCGGCTCTTGCAGGCCTTCGTGTTCGAGGCCACCGATCGCGCGGCGTTCTGGGAGAGCGGTCGCGGGCAGCGACTCTTCCCGCGCGGCACGGGACTCGTCGCGCTGATGACCGGTCCGCCCGGCACCGGCAAGACGATGACCGCGCAGGTCGTCGCGCGCGAGCTCGGGCTCGATCTGCACCGCATCGATCTCGCGACGGTCGTGTCGAAGTACATCGGCGAGACCGCGAAGAACCTGCGTCGGATCTTCCAGCGGGCGGCGCGACTGCACGCCGTGTTGCTCTTCGACGAGGCCGACGCGATGTTCGCCCGTCGCACCGAGCTGCGCGACTCTCACGATCGCCACGCCAACGCGGACACGAACTACCTGCTGCAGCTGCTCGAGGAGTACCGCGGCGTGGCGCTCTTGGCCTCGAACCGCCGCAACAACATCGATCCTGCCTTCGTCCGCCGCGTGCGCTACGTGCTGACGTTCGCTCGACCCGACGTGGCGCAGCGCATCGAGATCTGGCGCCGCGTCGTGGGCGAGCTCTTCCCCGAGGCCGGGCCGGCGGTGACCGGCGCGCTGCCTCGACTGGGCACCGCGCTCGCGCTCTCGGGCGCCGAGATCA
The DNA here is from genome assembly GCA_964468635.1 of uncultured Nannocystaceae bacterium. Taxonomy (GTDB): domain Bacteria; phylum Myxococcota_A; class Polyangia; order Nannocystales; family Nannocystaceae; genus Xiheibacterium. Next base: position 13,361 of record CAYXVR010000060.1, on the reverse strand, counting down.
AGAATGCCGCGCTGGCGGCGGTGTTCTCCGCACGTCAGCGTCGCGCTCCCGTCGCGCTCGAGGATCTTCTCGTCGGCATCGATCGCGAGCTCGCGAAGGAAGGCAAGGGCTTGAGCCTGGACGACAGGAAGGCGGTGATGCGCGATGGCTGAACAGGACGGTGGGGGCGTGCGCATCGCTCGGATGCACGTGCGCGTAGCCGGCAGGGCGCTCGATCACGGCAGCCAGCTCGCCGGCCACCTGCAGCGCGCGCTCGGGGCCGACACGCTGGTGGGCGCGGCCGATCAGGCGCGCGTCGACGTGCGCGTGCGCGTGGCCGCGGACGCGTCGCCGCAGATCGTCGCCGCAGCGATCGCGCGTGCACTGCGAAGGAGGACGACGTAGCGATGGTCGCACTCCGACAGAACGCGCGGCTCGCCAAGGGCGCGCTCGTGCAGATCCTCGAGAACGTCGGGCTGCCGATCCCGAACGTCATCCCGTTCCAGTACAACCCCACGACGCTCAAGCGCGTCTTCACGATGGAGAGCCCGGCGGATCCGGATCCCACCGGGCGCGGGCTGTGCAATCCGGTCGCGCGGCCCTTCGATCCGCAGGAGAGCATCTCGCTCACGCTCGAGCTCGATGCCACCGACGATCTCGAGGAAGGCCGACTGCTCGCGCAGACCTACGGCATCTCCACCCGCATCGCGTCGCTCGAGAAGCTCGTCTACGCCGGGCCCGGTCCGCTCGGGATGGCGGCGCAGGCCCTCGCCGCCGCGGCCGGGCTCGAGGTGCCGCGCGCGACCGTGCCGATCGTGTTCTTCGTGTTCGGGCGCGGTCGCATCGTGCCGGTGCGCGTCGACAGCCTCGACATCGAGGAGCAGCTGTTCGATCCGGGGCTGTTCCCCATCCAGGCGACGGCGTCGATCGGCATGACGATCCTGCGGCCGTCGGACTTCCAGTGCCAGCTGCCGCTGCCGAAGGTCGGTATCGCGCTGGCGATCGCGGCCTACTCGTCGTGGCGAGCCGAGCGCGAGCGCCTCGCGGTGCTGAACGTCGGCAACGTCGCCGACGCGATCCGGGGCCTCCTGCCGATTTGAGGATCCACCATGTTCACGCAACGCAGCCGCTACGCCCATGCCGCGACGTTCGAGACCACCGACGCGTCGGGTCGGCGCGTGCGCGCGGTGGTCGTGCCGGATCCACCCCGCGAGCTCGCGATCGGCCGCCACGTGCGGCGTGCGGGCGAGCGGCTCGATCTGCTCGCGAACCTCTACCTCGGCGATCCCACCGCGTTCTGGCGCATCACCGCGACGAACGGCGCGATCCTGCCCGATGCGCTCGCCCAGGTGGAGACGCTGAAGATCCCACCCCCGGGTCGCGTACCGACGACGTGACGTCATGAGCCTCGAGATCGCGATCTACGTCAACCGCGTTCCGGCGCCCTTGCTCTCCGAGATGGTGAACGAGGTCACCGTCGAGCAGGTGGGCGACGGCACGAGCCGCTATCGCGCGGTGTTCCAGGCGGACGTCGTGCGCGGCGACTACCAGATCGTGAACGACCCGCTGTTGCTGCCGTCGTTCCTCGGCACCGACAACGAGCTCTCGATCATCGTCTGGGACATGGGCCTGCCCAGGTGCCTCGTGCACGGTCCGATCGAGGAGCGCAGCTTCGAGGGGCGCGCGGGAGGCCCTGGATCCTCCCTGGTCGTCACGGGCTCGGACCGCACGATCGTCATGGATCGCGTCGACAGGCACTTCGCGTGGCGCGGCACCGAGACCGCCGTCGTCGCCGCGATACTGACGACGTACGGGATCACGCCGGCGGATCTCGAGGCCACGACGATCATGTACGAGGACACGCGGGGCCTGCTCTTGCAGACGAGCAGCGACCTCGCGTTCGTCCGCGAGCTCGCGCGCAAGAACGGGTTCAACTTCTGGGTGACGGCCGAGGTCGCACCGCTGCCGGCATCGCCCGGCAGCACGGTGGTCGACGTCGCGCACTTCCGGACCTCGCCCCCCCGACTGCGGCCCACGGCGCCCCCGACTCCGCCGCTCCTGCCGCGGACCGCGTTGCCGATCCTCCGGCTCAACGCCGCGACCGAGTCGATCCCGGGCCTGCAGACGACGACGAATCGCTTCGAGTCGACGACGAACACGGAGGCCCCGTACGTGTTCAAGGGCTACCGGCTCGACGAGAACACCGGCGCGGTCGTGCCGATCGTCGTCGCCCGCAATCCGGCGAACTCGGTGCCGTTCGGTCCGATGCCGATCGAGGCCGTCGCGCCTCGGGTACCTCCGACGTTGCAGCTGTCGGGCGCGGGTGGCGTGCTCGAGGCCAACACGCGCGGCGAGGCGGCGCTCGCGGAGGCGGCGTTCTTCGTGAACGCGAGCGTCGAGACCACGCGCGACGCTGCCGGCGCGCTGATCCAACCGAACATGTTCGCGCGCATCGAAGGCGCGGGCGGGATCAACCAGGGCCAGTACTGGGTCGACGCCGTCACGCACACGATCGACGCGAGCTGTCATCGCATGTCCGTCCAGCTGCGCCGCAACGCGCAAGGAGTCGCAATCTGATGCCCATCGAGAAAGCAGAGCGCTTCCCGATCGAGACCCGCAAGCTGTTCGGCAAGTACAAGGGCACGGTGGTCGGCAACGCCGATCCGACGTTCCGCGGACGGCTGCTCGTGCAGGTGCCGTCGATCGGCGGCCTGCAGTCGGTCTGGGCGATGCCGTGCGTGCCGTATGCCGGCGTGCAGCAGGGGCTGTTCGCATTGCCCGATCCCGGCACGCCGGTGTGGATCGAGTTCGAGGAGGGCGATGCCACCAAGCCGATCTGGGTGGGCTGCTTCTGGAAGCCCGGTGATCTGCTGCCCATCGACGCGGTGCCGACGGTGAAGTTCCTCAAGACCAAGGGGCTCACGATCCGGCTCGACGAGACGCTCGGGCAGATCCTGATCCAGACCGCCGGTGCGACGGTGACGATCGACGCGACGCAGATCATGCTCGCGGCCTCCGCCGTCGTCGCCCAGGCGGGTCCGCGCTCGACCAACCTCTCGTTCCCGGGGTTCACGGTGAATCTCGGCGGGCTGACGGTGACGTGATGCCGGGACCGACGATCGATTCGTTCGTGCAGGTGACGTCGCCGGTCGGTGCGCCCGCGGTCTCGCAGCTCGGTCCCAACACGCGCGTGCGCGGCCAGCTCGGGCGCGTCGGCACCTCGGTCGACTTCATCCTCATGTCGCCGCCGTTCCTGTTCGCGAACTGGGTGGCCCCGAACACCCGCACGCTCGCCGCCGGCGTACCCATGGTCGGGCAGAGCTCGCTCGGGATCGTCTACATGCCGAGCGGGATCCCGTTGCCGCCGATCACCGCCGCAGCGCCGCCGTTGGTCACCGCGGCCGACACCCGACTCGTGAGCACCTGAGCATGGCCGAGCCCGTCGACTCGATCCGCCATCCGCTCGCCATCGATGCGAGCCGCGGTGCGATCGCGCTCGAGCGCGACTACGCCGAGCACGTGAAGCAGCTCGTGATCCAGCTGTTGCTCACGAGCCCGGGCGAGCGGATCAACGAGCCGGGCGTCGGCGCGGGCCTGCGGCGCGCCGTGTTCGGACCGAACAGCCCGGCGACCGCGTCGCTCGTGAAGACGCTGGTCGTGCAGAACCTCGAGCAGTGGCTCGGGGGTGTGGTCGCGGTCGACGACGTCACGACCGAGGCGATCGAGGAGAAGCTCGTCGTGCGCATCACGTACACGGTGCTGGCGCGCGGCCATTCCGACGTCCTGAACCTGGAGGTCACGCTGTGATCCCGCTGCCCGACCGCCTGGCCGAGCTGGTGGCCCAGGACGAGATCACGGGCATCGACTTCGTGCGCGTGGTGGAGCCGTGCGAACAGACGCGGCTGTGGATCTACTTCCACGTCGATCCCACGCTGCCGTCGATCGACTTCGGGACCACGCCGCCGGCGCTCGCGGACATCCTCGTCGTCGCCTTGTCCGGCGGCGAGAGCCTCGCGGAGGTGGCCGTGACCGCCGCGTCCGTCGTCGTCGACCCGGTGAGCGGGCGCAACGTGCTGCAGGTGGACGTCGCCGAGCCCGGCGACTTCTCCAACTACCGGCTCACCATCGACGACCCGCGCGTCGACGTGTTCTTCAACGGCGTGGTGTTCGGCTTCAAGCAGGGCTGCGCGCACGAGCCCGCGCTCGACTGCGAGCCTGCCGAGAAGGAGTGCCCGCCCGATGTCGAGGTGGTCGCCGACATCGACTACCTCGCGCGCGACTACGACTCGTTCAAGCGCGCGCTGCTCGACCACGCCCACCAGCGATTCCCCACGTGGACGAACGGCAGCGAGGCCGACGTCGGCACGATGATCCTCGAGCTGTACGCGGCGCTCGGCGACGAGCTCAGCTTCGTGCAGGACCAGTACTCGTACCAGGCGTATCTCGAGACGGCGACCGAGCGCCGCTCGCTGCGGCAGCTCGCGCGACTGGTCGACTACGAGATCCACGACGGTCGTGCGGCGTCGACCCTGCTCGATCTGCAGATCGGGCCGCCGGTGCCGCCCGACGAGAACGTGCGCCAGATCGAGGCCGGCGCGCGCGCGTGGGCGATCTTCGCGGACGGCGAGTCGGTCGCGTTCGAGATCGGTGCAGGACTGCGCGACACGGGCGCCTACGACGTTTCCGATCTGTGGAACGAGCTGACGCCCTACGCGTTCGACGAGAGTCAGCGCTGTCTGCCGCGTGGATCGACGGAGCTGACGCTCGCCGGGCATCCCATCGACGACGCGGACACCTGGCTCGCGCAGCCCGGTGGCAAGTGGCTGCTGCTGCGTCAGGACGAGGACGTGGCCGCGAACGTGCCCGCGCGGCGAATCCTCGTGCGGCTCGTGTGGGTCGGCGAGCCGGAAGAGGACGCTCTGCTCGGGGAGGAGTTCATCCGCATCCGATGGGAGAAGCCCACGCCGTTCGAGCTCGATCTGAACTTCACCGTGGTGCGCGCGAACCTCCTGCCTGCGACGGCGGGCGAGCGCTTCGTCGAGGATTTCACGACCGGACCGAGCCCGCTCGACGTGCCCGCGACGGTCGAGCGCCAGGGTCCGCTCGACGCGGTCACCGGCGAGCGCACGCCGATCCATCTCTACTCGATGCGGCAGACGGAGCGTGGCGGGCTCGGCTGGCTCGGCGAGGATCTGCGCGCGGCGGTGCCGGAGGTGCTGCTCACCGAGATCACGCCGGCGGGCGACGTGGAGTGGTCGTGGGTGCGCCGCATCCTCGATGCGCGTCCGTCCGATCGGCAGTTCACGCTCGACGACGGGATCTGGCGCGGCATCATCGAGTTCCACCGCATCGGCACGACGATCGTGCACGAGGACTACGCGGCCGGCACGGGCTTCACGGTGCGCTTCGGCGACGGCGAGTTCGGCCGGATCCCGGAGCGGCACGAGGACGAGGACAACGTCTTCCGCGTCACGTATCGCATCGGGCCCGGCACGCGGGCCAACGTCGCGCGCGACACGATCGTCGACATGGACGGGCCCGACGGCACGGGGCGCAACCTGCCGGAGTTCGTCGAATCGATCACGAATCCGGTGGCGGTGACCGACGGCGTCGACCCGGAGCGCGCCGAGGTCATCCGCCAGCTCGTGCCCGAGGCGTGGCGCGCGATCACGTATCGCGCGGTGCGGCCGGAGGACTACGCGGAGCAGGCCGAGCGGCTCGAGTGGGTGCAGCGCGCGAACGGGTGCTTTCGATGGACCGGGAGCTGGTCGTCGGTGTTCGTCGCGGCCGATCCGCGCGGCACGTTCGAGCTGTCGCCCGAGCGTCGCACCGAGCTCGAGCACGCGCTCGATCGGGTGCGGCAGGCGGGGCGCGAGGTGATCGTGCGCGATCCGAAGTTCGTGCCGGTGGATCTGGAGATCACGATCTGCGTGGCGGCGAACGCCTTCGTCGGCGAGGTGGCGGAGCGCGT
>CAYXVR010000060.1:0-7401 GCA_964468635.1 uncultured Nannocystaceae bacterium | reverse complement strand
GGCCGTACACGTCGCCCGCAGCGCCGAGCGCCACGCCGACGCACTGGCACAGCACGAAGAACGCCACCACGGCGGCCGACGTCCGCGCGGCAGCACGGCGCCGCCACACGGCGAGGAAGCCGGTGAGCGCGAAGCCCAGCCCGACGAGCGCGTAGGTGCCGTAGACGGCGAAGAAGTCCCCGGCGGTGAACGCCTGCGTCGGCGAGGTGGCGGAGCGCGTGCGGCAGCAGCTGATGGGGCGGCCGGGCGTGCGGCCGGTCGTGGGCTTCTTCGATCCGGACAACTTCACGTTCGGCACGCCGCTGCGCCGCGCGGCCCTGGAGGCGCGCATCCAGTCGGTCGTGGGCGTACGCGCGGTGGAGCGCATGCGCATCCGCCCGCGCGGCCTGGAGAAGCTACGCGCGTTCACGGAGCTCGAGTACCGCGTCGCCGACAACGAAGTGATCCGCCTGCAGAACGACCGCAACTTCCCCGAGCGCGGCATCTTGCGCCTGGTGATGGAGGGGGGGGCGTGATGCTACTGTGTGCAGCAGCAGCGCATGTACTCGCCGGGCATCGGCTCGAGCGAGGTCGCGAGGTCCGCATCGCACGCGTCCTGGCCGTTATCAATGGCCGTGTCTTCCTCGCAGGAGAAGTCGGTCGCGTATTTGATCCAAGTCCATGGACCCTGGCCGCAGCCCTGCACGACGCAGGTCTCGCCCTGCTCGCGACAGATGGCGTCGCACGTAGTGGCCTGCTCGGCGGGCACGCACTCGCCCCACGTCGGGGCGCACTCGCCCTGCGCACACGCGCCAAGCGAGCCGAGGAAGACGGTGCACTCGTTCCCGCACGTCCCGCAGTGACGGTTGTCGGTCTCGAAGTCCTCGACGCAGTCGCTCTCCCCGCAAGGCGTGCCGCTGAGACAGACGCAGGTCTGTTCGCTGTCGCACTCGAGGTCGCCGAGGCAGTCGTTGCCGGCGAGGCACGGGCAGTCGATGGTGCCGTCGGCGCCTTGGCAGCCGCCGCTCATCGTGTCACCGGCGGAGGAGCCTGCTTCGGCGTCGCTCGCTTCACTGCTGCTCGGGCCGGCCTCGGCGCTCGTGCTCGCGTCGGCGTCCGACTCGGCGCTCGTGCTCTCGGGGCTGCCCGTGTCGGTGGGATCGAGCTGCACGCAAAGGTCGGAGCGACACTCGAGGCCTGCGAGGCAGACGCCTTCGTTGCACGTGCACCCCTCTTCGCCGGGCGAGCAGCTCTCGGCAGGATCCGAACCGCACGACGAGATGGCGGCGGCGAGGAGCGGCCCACACAGAAAGGCGATGCGAGCGAGGTGCGGATGCATGGCTTCGGGAAGCTAGCGCGATCGAGTCGCTCGCGTAAGGCCTGCGATCGCGGGCCCGGAATCACCCTGGGATCGAGCGCGCGTCGGAGACAGCTTCGGAGGCCGGGCAGGGTGCGCGTCGCTCCATCGTGCGTAGGACCCGAGCTATTGCGTGCAGCAGCAGCGGACGTACGGATCGAGCGTCGGCTCGATCACCGATGCGAGGTCGGTGCCGCAGTCGTCCGTGCCCATCGCGTAGACGTCATCGTTCTCGCAGCTACTGGCGTCGTTGTACTCGATCCATGTTTCTCCGGCTGCGGTGCAGCCCTGCTCGACGCAGGTCCGGCCCTGAGCCTCGCAAATCTGCGCGCATGTCATCGATGCCTCGTCGGCGTCGACGCAGTCGCTCCACGTCGGAAGGCACTCGCCTTGGTTGCAGCCGCCCACCGGCCCGATGAACGTCGTGCACTCGTTTCCGCAAGTTCCGCAGTGACGACTGTCGGTCTGGAGGTCTTCGACGCAGTCGCTCTCTCCGCACGGTGTGCCGCTGAGGCAGACGCAAGTCTGTTCGCTGTCGCACTCGAGGTCGCCAAGACAGTCGTTGCCTGCGAGGCAGGGGCAGTCGATGGTGCCGTCGGTGCCTTGGCAGCCGCCGCTCGTCGTGTCGCCGGCGGACGAGCCAGCGTCGGCGTCGGTCGCTGCGCTGCTGCTCGGTCCCGCCTCGGCGCTCATGCTCGCGTCGGCGTCCGACTCGGCGCTCGTGCTCTCGGGGCTGCCCGTGTCGGTGGGATCGAGCTGCACGCAACCCTCGGAGCGGCACTCGAGGCCTGCGAGGCAGACGCCTTCATTGCACGGGCATCCCTCTTCGCCGGGCGAGCAGCTCTCGGCAGGATCCGAACCACACGACGAGGCCGAAGCGGCGAGGAGCGACGCGCAAAGGACGGCGATGCGAGCGAGGTGCGGATGCATGGCTTCGGCAAGCTAGCGCGATCGAGCGGCTCACGTAAGGGCGCCGATCGTGAAAGGAGGATCGGGAATGCCTGAGACGCCTTGCAGTTGCCCACCGCGAGCGCCCGAGATCGCGGCTGGCCTTGATTCGCTTCCGCGGCAGCTCCAGATGTTTGCCGGTGTGCGTGCGGCGGTGCTCCGTGCCGCGCGTCGCGCTCCCGCATTGGCGAGCTGGCGGGCGGAGGAGGCCGACATCGGGCTCCTGCTCGCGGAGGGATGGGCATACGTCGCGGATGTGCTCGGGCTCTACGATCGTTTGATCGCGGACGAGACCTACCTGCAGACGGCGAAGCGGGAACGGGCGCTCACGCGCCTCGTCGGGTTGCTCGGATTCCGGGCTCGCCCTGGCAGCGCGAGCTCGGCGGCCGTGAGCATCAGTGCGTCGGGGGCGGCCGCGATTTCCGTTCCGGTTGCTGGTTTCCGCAGCGAGCCGAACGACGACGATCCTCCACAGGTGTTCGAGAGCTCGACCACGACGTCGATCCATCCGTCGGCGAATGGATGGGCGATTGCGCCGGTGCGACCTTCGCTCGTCGACTCGACGTCCAATCGCCTGCTGCTCGAGCCCGAGAGCGGTGTGGGCTTGGTGAAGGGCGGCTTGGTGTTGTTCCGCTGGCCGAGCGGTGGAGATCTGCGTCTCGATGCAGCCCGCGTCGTGTCGGTTGATCAAGTTCGTGAAGCGACGGGGCGAAGCTTGATCGAGGTGCGGGTCAAACCGCATCCGCCGTTCACGTCATCGATCGCTGTGGACCAGATTGACGTGATGGTTCCGTCGGGTATCGCGTCGCCGAGTGAGCGTAGGCCTCAGGTTGGCATCCGGTCCGTGCTGCGCCCGGTCAGCGACATTCGGGGTTTCATACTGGACGCCGTCTACCGCACTTTCAAGGCTGGACAAGCCGTCATCGTGGAGCGTGATCAACCGAGCGGCAATCCGTCGCAACTCGCAGCGGCAAGGATCGATAGAGTCGAGGAGGGAAAGCCCGATTCCTCCGTCGTCATCGCGTCTGGCGATGCAGACGCCGAGCCACCCACGCAAGACGTCGTCGCACCCGTGACGCGTATCGAGTTTGCGAGCGGCATCAGCTTCATCCCAGGGCCCGAGGACGTGAATCCCTCGCTCTACACCATCCATTACGGCATGGTGCGGGCCGGGCGGATCGTGCGGGGGGCGAAGACGGCGCTCTCGCAGGCGGACTTCACTGCGCAGGGGGTTGCGCTCGAGGGGATCCATGCGCTGCCGCCCGAGCCGTATCGGAAGGGGACGTTCTTTCTCGTCGGGGCCGATGGGGGGGCCGTGCGCGTGCAAGGGGAGGTCGTCGGCGACGATGTGCCCGGGCGGTTGCGGTTCGTGCTCGCCGAAGGGCAGAGCGTGCCGTCGTCGTTGCGCGCGCCCGTCACGATTCGCGGCAACGTCGTCGAGGTCACGCGCGGAGAGACCGTGGCCAGCGAGCTGCTCGGGTCGGGCGATGCGAGCAAGCCGTTCCTGACGTTCAAGCTCGCGCGCGCCGATCTCACGTATCTGCCCGACGACAAGGGGCCCGGGCGGCTGAAGTCGACGCTGCAGGTGCGCGTGAACGGGATCCTGTGGAAGGAGGTCGACAGCTTCTTCGGGCGCGGGCCCGACGACGAGGTCTACATCGTCCGCAACGACATCGAGGATCGGCGCGCCGTGATCACGTTCGGCGACGGCATCCGCGGACGTCGGCCGCCGACCGGCACGAACAACGTCTTCGCGAGCTATCGCTCCGGCGTCGGCGCGACGCGCCCGCCCGCGAACGCGATCAACTCGATCGCCAGCGCGATCAAGGGTGTGCTCTCCGTGACGAATCCGCTGCCCGCGGAGGGCGGATCGGATCCGGACTCGCCCACGAAGCTGCGCACCTCGGCGCCGCGCGAGGCGCTGCTGCTCGGGCGGCTCGTGTCCGTGCAGGACTTCCAGGCGCGCGTCGAGATGGAGCCCGGCGTGATCGCGGCGCGCAGCGGGTGGGTGTGGGACGACGACGAGCAGCGCGCGCTCGTGCGGATCGAGTACATCGGTGCGCCGACGCTCGCGAACCTCGAGTCGTCGATCCGCCTCGGGGCCGAGCCCGGCGTCGGGTTCCGGCTGGTCGCCGCGAAGCCGCGCGCGGCGAAGCTCGGCATCGACGTGCTGGTGGACACGCGCTTCGTCGAGTCGGACGTCGAGCAGGCGGTGGAGGCCGCGTTGCTCGACGCGGACACCGGCCTGCTCGCGCCGGCGCACGTCGGTATCGGCGAGACCTTGTACCGCAGCCGCGTGTTCGAGCGCATCGTCGCCATTCCCGGCGTGGTGTCGGTGACGAGCATCTCGCTGTTCGTCGCGGGCAGCGCGATCGACATGTTCTCCGCGTGTGCCGGGGCCGCGCCCGGCGACGGGGCCTACTTCGCCTTCGACGAGGCGAGCATCACGGTGTCGTCGGTCGCGGTGACCGACCCCGTGCACGCGTGCGGTCCGTAGCGAGCGATCACCGATGAGCGAGTTCACCACCCTGCAGAGGCCACCGTCCGGAGCGAAGGCTCCGGTCGTCGCCGCGCGTGCACCGGCCGAGCCGGAGCGCCCGAGGGTGGACGGGCTGCCGGTGCAGCCGGCGTTGAAGGTGGGCGCGGTGGACGACCCGGCGGAGCGCGAGGCGGATCGCATCGCGGACACGATCATGCGCATGCCGGCGTCGACGGCGGAGGAGCCGGAGGAAGATCGCGCACCGATGGTGCAGCGCATGTGCAGCTCGTGCCATGCGAAGACGGAGGACGAAGACGACGGCACGATCGCGCGCAAGCCCGCCGCGGGCGGCTCGTTCGCGACGTCGCTCGCGACCCCGAGCGTGCAGGCGGGCATCGCCGACGCGCGCCGCAGCAGCGCGGCGACGTCGCTGTCCCCGACGACGCGCGGCTTCTTCGAGGATCGCCTCGCCCGCCCGCTGCCCGACGTCCGCGTGCACGCCGACGCAACGGCAGCGGGCCTCGCCAGCCAGCTCGACGCCCGCGCCTTCACGATCGGCCGCGACGTCTTCTTCGCGAGCGGCGAATACCGCCCCGAGACGAGCACGGGCCGCCGCTTGCTGGCGCACGAGCTGGTGCACACACTGCAGCAGACACCGACGCTCGACGAGCGCGGTGGACGCGACCTGGTTCGTCGAGCACCCGCGGCGGTCGCACCGGCGAGAGCGGAAACCGAGTTCGGCGAGGACTTCCTCGCGCAGCGCGACGACCTGCAAAAGAAGGTCGATCGACTGCGTGTCGGGATGGAGCTCGTCATCACGGATCTGGTGGATCCCCAGGCCGAGGGAGAGCCGAGCCTGCTCGAGGTCTACACGGTACCGACCGACCTGCGGGAGCAGGCGGAGCGTCGCGCGGATCGGTACCTCGGGATCACGCAGTTCCTGAGCCGGCGACGCACGCTCGAGTCCGTTCTCCTGTCGCAGTGGCTCGATGCGGCGCTGGCCGTGCTTCGCGCGATGCGAAAGTGCGTGGAGTACATCGCCGAGCACGACGAGGTCACCGGGTCGATCGTCGAGCAGGAGTACGCGCCACGCTTGGCGCGCCTGCGCCGACGGGCGCGAACGCTGCGCGAGCATCCGTTCTTCGCCCAAGGGGAGCGCATCGAGCACCGACTCCGCGAGGCGGAAGCCGACGAGCTCGGGAACGCGGCCGGCCCTGCGCGTGAAGGGAAGGAGCAGAGCCTCGAGGATCAGTTCGATACCTGGGCGCGGCAGGGCCTGACGGCGACGGTGCGCCTGCTCGCCGTGGCGGAGAATCTGGCGGCGCGACACGCCCCCGAGCTCCGCTCGCAGATCGCGAAGCGCGGTGTGCCGTTCGCGAGGAAGGTGAGGGCCCTCGTCGACGGCAAGACGCGGTTGACGACGACCACCGCCGACCCGTTGCTCGCGGAGGCGAGGGAACTCGTCGGCTTCGCGAGTGGAGCGCTCGTCGAGCGCTTGCGCAGCGCGGCGGTTGGCGATCTCGCGGACACCTTCGCGCGCGATGCCGCGTCCGTGGGCAAGTTCATGGAGTCGACGGAAACAGCGTCGACAGCGTTGGTCGGCGTGTTGGTCGCCCTCCAAGACTTGGAGAGCCGGACCGATGCCGTCGCCGTCGGTGCCGGAACGACGGAGCTCGAGATGGAGCGCGTCGCTGGCCAGGTGCGCCAGGCTCGCGCCTCCGCGCCGCAGGTCAACGATCGACTCTCGGAAATCGAGCGACGCGCCGAACGGCGCGCCGAAGAGGAGCGCATCGAGCCAGTTTCCACCGTGGAGCCGATCGCGACCGTCAGCGAGCGAATCGTCGGTCTCGCCAAGAGCCCGTCGAAGTCGGCTGCCGCGATCGCGCGGCTGCTGCTCGAGGCCGTGCACCGGCCCGACCTGATGCTCCGCAACACGGGGATCGTGACGCTGGCGCTGCAAACCCTGCAGAACGACAGTCCCGAGCGGACGAGGATGGTGACGGAAGCGGCCCTCGCGATGCTGTTGCAGCAGCGCGCGGCGCCGGGCGAGCGGACGCCACTGCAGGTGCTCGAGAAAGATGCCAACGGAAGCGTGGTCGTCGCGTGGCTGCTGCCCGCCGAGGATCGCGGCCGTACGCTCGCGCGACAGCTCGCCGAGGGGCAGATCGCCGAAGCCCACGAGGCGCTGTCCGCAACGGAGCCCGTCGACCGCCCTGCGGCGATCACCTCCGTCGTCGGAATCGTGGGCCCGTCGATCCTGCGGCGCGTCGCGGTCTCCGAAGGCGGCGAGGCGCTGCTCGTCGACATGAGCTGGTGGCTGTTCGACGACGGTTACAAGCCGAGCCTGGTCGGCCCCAACCGCATGATCGCGCGAGCGCTCGCGCCGATCAAAGGGCACGTCGGCACGGCCGTCGAGCTCCCGGCCCACTTCGGCGCGCGGTATCGGGCCCGTCGCGTGGACGGGAAGCTCGAGGCGTCGATGGGCGGCGCGACCTTCATGCTGCGGCCGACCGATGTGATCGTGTTCCGGCAGAGCGAGACCGATCCCGGGATGCTCGCCTCCGCGATGGAGCTCGTCGCCGTCGAGAAGGCCGGCGAGCGCGGCATGCTCACGTTCTTCGGCCAGGAGCTCGCGGAG
>CAYXVR010000059.1:34605-58019 GCA_964468635.1 uncultured Nannocystaceae bacterium | reverse complement strand
GCCGAATCCGAGTGCGGACAGACGTCTGTCGGCGCTCGAAACCCGAACCGAGCCGGAGCGCCGATCGAGCTTCCAGCGCGCTACACGAGCCGGGCGCAGCCCGGGCCGAACAGGCGCTCGAGCGCCGTCATCAGGCTCTCGTCGGCCGTGACGCCGAACTTGTCGCCGAAGACGACCTTGCTCTGCCAGCGCTCGCCCTCGGTGACCTGCAGCTCCATCTTGCAGCCGCCGGCGTGGTCGCTCACGACCTGACGCAGCGCGAGCACGCGGTGATCGTCGAGCTGATCGCTCTTGATGGTCAGCAGGATGCCGCGCGTCCGCGCCGCGCGGACCTCCGCGATCGGGCGCACCGCCTCGAGGATCATCTTGAACTTCGAGATCGACGACTCTTCCTGCTCGACCGTCTCGACCTCGACCTTGCCGGTGACGAGCACGGGCTCGTCACCGCTGCGCTCGATGAGCTGCGCGATCGTCAGCCCCGATTCCTCGTCCACGCGTGCGTACGTCTTGGGGAACGCGACGACCTCGACGCGGCCGTACTGGTCCTCGAGCTGGAAGAAACCCATCGGCCCGCGCCCGCTCTTGGTCTGGACCTCGCGGAAATCGCAGATCACCCCGCCCACGATCACCTCGGCGCCGTTCTGATCGCGGCGCAGGTTGCCGATGTTGGTGGTCGCGAAGCGCTCGACGTCCTGCTGGAACCGATCGAGCGGATGCCCGGTGAGGTAGAACCCCAGCGCCTCGCGCTCGCCGACGAGTCGCTCCTTCGCGGTCCACTCCACGACGTCCGGATACTCCTCGACGTGCACCGGCGCCTCGGCGGCGATCATGTCGAACAGCCCGCGCTGCCCGCTCTCGCGATCGCGCGCCGCGTCCTGCCCCTGCTGCAGCGCCTTGTCCACCGCGAGGAACATCTGCGCGCGCGCCCGTCCGCCGGCGATGCTGTCGAGCCCGCCCGCGCGCACGAGCCCTTCGAGCGTGCGCTTGTTGACCCGCCGCGGATCGACGCGCCGGCACAGCTCGTACAGGCTCTCGAACGGCTTCTCCTTCCGGGCCGCGAGGATCGACTCCACCGCGGTCTCACCGACGTTGCGCACCGCGCCGAGCCCGAAGCGGATCGCGTGCGCGAGCGAGAACTGGCCCTTGCGCACCTTCGCGCGCTCGCCCTCGGGCACCTTCACGACGGTGAAGTCGCGATCGGACTCGTTGATGTCCGGCGGCAGCACCGTGACGCCCGAGCCGCGCGCCTCGGCGATGAACTTCACGACGTTCTCGTTCTTGTCCTTGTCGCACGTCATCAGCGCCGCCATGAACGCGACCCGATAGTGGTGCTTGAGGTAGCCCGTCTGGTACGTGATGAGCCCGTACGCGGCCGAGTGCGACTTGTTGAAGCCGTAGCCCGCGAACTTGTCGATCAAGTCGAAGATCTCGTTGGCCTTGGCCTCGCCGATGTCCGAGACCTTGCGGCAGCCGTCGACGAACAGCTGACGCTGCTCGTCCATCTCGGACTTCTTCTTCTTGCCCATCGCGCGGCGCATGAGATCCGCGGCACCGAGGCTGAAGCCGGCCAGCACCTGCGCGGCCTGCATGACCTGCTCCTGGTACACGAAGACGCCGTAGGTCTCCTTCAGCACCGGCTCGAGCAGGTGGTGCGGGTACTCGATCGCCCGCTTGCCGTGCTTGCACTCGATGAACTGGTCGACCATGCCGCCCTCGAGCGGGCCCGGTCGGTAGAGCGCGACGGCGGCGATGATGTCCTCGATGCAGTCGGGCTTGAGTCGCCCGAGCAGGTCGCGGAAGCCGCTCGATTCGAGCTGGAACACGCCGGTGGTGTCGCCGCGGGAGATGAGCTCGTAGACACCGGGCACGTCGAGCGGAATGGCATCGATGTCGAACTTGCCGCCCGGCCACGCGGGGTCGTCGGGGCCGGCCGGCTCGTAGGCCGCCTGGATGAGCCGCACGGCGATCGCGATGACCGTGAGCGTCTTGAGGCCGAGGAAGTCGAACTTCACGAGGCCGGCCTTCTCGACGTCGGTCATCGTGTACTGCGTGACGAGCTTGCCGTCCGCCCGGAAGCAGGGCACGTGCTCCCACAGCGGCTTGCTGCCGATCACGACGCCCGCGGCGTGCATGCCCGCGTGGCGGTTGAGCCCCTCGAGCGAGCAGCCGATCGACAGCACTTCCTTCGCGCGCGCGTCGGCGGCCAGCTTCTCGCGCAGCTTGCCCGACGCCTCCGCGGTCATCAGCGTGTCCTTGAGCTTGCCGGCGTTCGCGGGGTCCTTCTTGATCCTGTCCTTCAGCTCGTCGGGCTCGGCCACCGTGGCCGACAGCGTGACCTTCGGTCCCTCGGGGATGAGCTTCGCGAGGTCGTTGCTCTCCGCGACGCTCCAGCCCATCACGCGACACACGTCGCGCACGAGCCCGCGCGCCTTGAGCGAGTGGAACGTCGCGATCTGTCCGACGTGGTCCTCGCCGTAGCGATCCATCACGTAGCGGATCACCTCGTCGCGGCGGTCCATGCAGAAGTCGATGTCGAAGTCCGGCATCGACACGCGCTCGGGGTTGAGGAAGCGCTCGAACAAGAGCGCGTAGCGCAGCGGGTCGAGATCGGTGATGCGCAGCGAGTACGCGACGAGGCTACCGGCTCCCGAGCCGCGCCCCGGCCCCACCGGTACGCCGATCTGTTTCGCGTGGCGGATGAAGTCCCAGACGATGAGGAAGTAGCCGGGGAAGTTCATCGACACGATGACCCCGAGCTCGTAGTCGAGCCGCGCGCGGTACTCGTCCTCGTTCGGGGTGAGCCCGCGCGCGCGCAGCTCGACCAGCCGCTCCGACAGCCCGCGGTGCGCCACCTTGCGCAGGTAGCCCGGCAGATCGTCGTCGAGCCCGTCGGGCACGCGGAAGTCGGGCAGCTCGGGCTTGCCGAGCTCGAGCTCGACGTTGCACATCGCGGCGATGCGCGCCGCGTTCTCGAGCGCTTCGGGGTACTGCGAGAAGTACGGCGCCATCTCTGCGGGCGTCTTGACGAAGAACTCGTCGCAGTCGTGCTTCATGCGCTTGGGGTCGTCGAGCGTGCGCCCCTGCCCCATGCACATCAGCACCTCGTGCGCGTGCGCCTCGGAACGATTCACGTAGTGGCAGTCGTTGGTGCCGACGATCGGCACGCCGCAGTCCTTGGCGAGCTGCGCGAGGATCGGATTGAGGATCTCCTGCTTTTCCAACCCGTTCGGCTGCAGCTCGAGGAAGTAGGAGCCGGGCTCGAAGATGTCCTTGTACTCGAGCACGCGCTCGCGCGCCTCGTCCATGCGGTTGTCGAGCACGAGCCGCGAGATGTGGCCCGACATGCACGCCGACAGCCCGACGAGGCCCTCGCGGTGCTTGCGGAGCAGCTCGCGATCGATGCGCGGGTTGTAGTAGAAGCCGTCGAGGAACCCCTTGCTCACGAGCGTCTGCAGGTTGGCGAACCCGCGCTCGTTCTTGGCGAGCAAGACGATGTGGTAGTTCTTGCGATCGGTCTTGGCTCCCATGGCCCCGTCGCTGATGTACGCCTCGCACCCGAGGATGGGCTTGACGCCCCACTTCTTGGCTTCCTCGTAGAACTGGATCGTGCCGAACATGTTGCCGTGATCGGTCACGGCGACGGACTTCATGCCGCGCTCGTGCACGACGCGGCACAGATCCTTCGTGCGGATCGCACCATCGAGCAGCGAGTACTGCGAGTGCAGATGCAGGTGCGCGAAATCCGAGAGGTCGACGTCGGTCTGCATCGTTCGGGGGCCTCGCTCGCGCGATCGGGTGAGGGTATCGCAACTCCTGGAGCCCGGGCGCGCCCGGATCGCCGTCCAATCGCCGTTCGCGCCCGGCGCCCGCGGGAGATCCCGGCTCGCGGCGATGGGATGGGTCGGTGTCAGGCGCCCGTGTCACCAGCGTTGACCGAGAGATGCGCGCGCGCAGCCTCCCGCTGTCGGGCTGTCCCGTCGCGACGACGAAGGTCGGCGATGGTCTCGACTGGTGCGAGACGTGTCGAAGACACGTCATCGATCTGTCGGCGATGACGGAAGCCGAGGCACGCGCGTGGTTGCGTCGCGGATCCTCGGAGCGACGCTGCGTCTCCTATCGCGTCGACGCTGACGACGCGATCGTGTTCGCACCGTCGCGCGCTGCACTCGTGTTGGGTCCATGGCTCGCGCTCCTGGTCGCCTGCGCCGGCCACCTCGACGCACGCGCCGGTGCCGTCGAGCTCGCCTGCCGCGACGCGCACGGCTACGAGATCGAGTGTCCGTCGGCGCACGACGACTGGCGCATCGTGCCCGATGAGGGGCCGGCACCGGACGAGGCCAGGTCGCGCGCACCCATGCACGCCGAGGCCGAGCGCACCGAGGACGCGACGCAGGGTCCCGCGCGTGCGCCCGAGGGCCTGGTCGGCAGGACGCCGCTGGGGCCCGAATTCGCCGATCCCCACCGGGTCGGGGGCGTGGCGACCCGCCCGCTCACGCCGCCCTCTGCCGAGGCGATGCCGGTGCACGCTCGAGCGACGCGCGGCGTCATCGTCGTCGTCGATCACGCGTCGAGCGAGGCGTCGTTCTGGCCCTCGTCGATCGACGACCCGCCGACACAGGCCGAGGCGCTGGCGCGCGCCGCCGAGCGACGCACAGCCCGACGGGCTGCGCGGACGCAGCGATAGGTCAGCCCCGTCGGCCGCGACGGCCGCGCTTCTTCTTGCCCGGCGCGTCGTCGTACTTGCCGATCTCCAGGCGAATCGTGCCGGCGAAGCCGGACAGGTCCCAGTCGTCGGGGCCCTTCCAGTCGTTCGCGCCGGCGTAGAAGTGGTAGCCGAGGATGAAGCCGAGCCGCACGATGTGCGCGAGCTTGACGTAGATCAACCCGTCGAGGTGCGACGCGAAGATGTCCTCTTTGTCGTAGCAGTCGTTCTCGACCGACGACTCCATGCACGCTCGGCCGCCGCCGAGGAACACGCCGAACCCACCGTCGACACGGGCCGATCGCAGCGCGTACGCGCCGATGTAGCCGCCCGCGTAGGCCATGTGCAGATCGTAGTTGTCGGTGAGCGTGGAGTAGTCGCGCTCGTGGAACACGAGCGTGTAGCCGCCGCCGCCGAGCAGCAGGCGATTGGCCAGGATCACACCGCCGATCGCACCGACGGTGAGACCGAACGCCTCGTCCACCTCGTGCATGCGCAGGTCGAACGCGCCGAAGCCACCGACGGCGAGCTTCCGCTTCGGTCGCTCGCTCGTCTCCGGTGCCGGCGGCTGCATCGGCTCGGGCGGAGGCACCGGCGCGGCCGCGGGGGCCGGCTCGACCGCGGGTGCGGGTGCGGGCGCGGGCGCGGGCTCCGTGGGCGGCGGCGGCTCGGTGGGCGTGGGCGTGGGTTCGGTCGCGGGTGCGGTGGGCGTCTCCGCGGGTGCATCCGCCGCGGGGCCGCTCGAGAGCATCGCACCGAGCATCGTGATCGTGAGCATGGGTGGTCGCTCCTGGCCGCTTATTGCGGCCACTCCTCGAACACTTCGTCGATGCCGCGGCGCAGGAGCGCCTGCAGCGACTCGGGATCCTTGCCACGCGCGCCCGCGATCACACCGCGGAATGCGAGCACGTCGTCGTCCGGATCACCGATCATGCCGACATCGACCACGTCGATGATCAACGTACCGGGCTCGTGATCCAGTGCCGTCGCCCATGTGAAATCGTAGCCCCAGTAGTACCCGAAGTACCCGGCCACGAAATCGTCGTTGGGCTCGATCGCGACGAATGGCGCGGCAGCGAGCTGCGGCGCATCGTCGTCGCGGATCAGCCCGACCCCCACCATGTCCTCTTCGATCGCCGCCAGGAGCCCGCCCTTCAGGTCGGCGAACCGGTCGGGCGGATCCTCGTACAACAGCTCGATCGGGTCGATCACGGTGAATCGCGAATACGCGGCGAAATCGACGGCCGGATTCGCCTCCGTCTCCACCACGAGATCGTCGGCCGGCGAGTTCTCGCCCTGACACGCCGACGTCACGAGCGAGATCAGCACCGAGAACGCTGTCGCGAGTCTCATGGCGGGAGCACTACGCTTTCGACGCCGTGGTTAGCGGACGGGCCGGCGTGAGTCAAGCGCACGAAATGCATTCCGCGGGCGGATCGACAGCCCCGAGGCGGTTCGTTAGGCTCTCGTCCCGTCCACGGAAGCGACGAATCCCATGCGACTGCCTGCACTCTGCCAGCTCATCTGCCTCGCGCTCGCCACCTTCGCCTGCAAGAAGGCCGACACCACCGCGTCGACGCCACCGGCCAAGGAGGAGCCGCTGCCGTCGGGCCAGGTGAGCGAGGTCGTGAAGACGACGTCGATCGTGAAGGAGATCGACCAGGCGACGCGCATCGTCGTGCTCGAGAAGCCCGACGGCTCGATCGTCCGGTTCCGCGCGGGCAAGGACGTTCGGAATCTCGAGCAGGTGAAGGTCGGCGACGAGGTGACGGTCGAGTACTACGAGTCGATCGCCTACGAGGTGAAGAAGCCCGGCTCGCCCACGGCCGACACCACCGTCGAGGGCAGCAGCGCGCGCGCAGCCGCGGGCGAGAAGCCCGGCGGCGAGGAGATCCAGGTCATCACGATGACCGTGACGATCGTCGCGATCGATGCCACCGCCGGCACCGTGACGCTGAAGGATCCGAGCGGCGCCCTCATGACCGTGAAGGCGCGCGACCCGAAGAACCTCGAGCGCGTGGCGGTCGGCGATCTGGTCGAGCTCACGATCACCGAGGCGCTGGCCGTCTCCGTCACCACTCCGGAGAAGTAGCCCAGGGCGAGCCCCGCGCGGGCCCCAACCCTGGTAGAACCCGCGCGACATGCAACGCACCCTCGCACTCGTCAAGCCCGATGCCTTCGCCGCCGGTCATCAGGGAGCCATCGTCGCCAAGATCCAGGAGAGCGGCCTGAAGCTCGTCGGCATCAAGGCGCTGCACCTCACGCGCGCGCAGGCCGAGGGCTTCTATCACGTGCACAAGGCTCGCCCGTTCTTCGGCGATCTGTGCAAGTTCATGACCGAGGGCAAGATCCTCGCGCTCGTGCTCGAGGGCGACGACGCCATCGCACGCTGGCGCGCGCTCATGGGTCCCACCGACGCGGCGAAGGCCGGCAAGGACACGATTCGCGGGCAGTTCGGCACGAACGTCGAGCGCAACGCGACGCACGGCTCCGATGCGCCCGACACCGCCGCCTTCGAGATCGGCTACTTCTTCGCCGGCCTCGAGCTGGCTTGATCGCCAGGTCGTGCGGCGAGGATCTCGTCGAACAGCGGCTCCCAGGTCGACCACGTGTGCTCGCCCGCGCGTGTGAACACGTGGTCCTTCGGGAGCCCCTTCGCGAGCAAGGCGTGCGCGCGTGCGCCGAAGTCCTCCGTGCCGTAGCCGAGATAGATCGGCGTGTCGGTGCGCTTGATCCACGCCCACACGCCCTCGTCCCACGACGGATGCGAAGGTGGCGTCCATGACTGCACGCCGCCGGCCTTCTCGATCGCGAGCAACGTCTGCCGGCGGCCCAGGTACGGCGCGAGCAGGATGACGCCGTCGACCTCGCTGGGGTAGCGCTGCGCCGTGATGAGCGAGCCGATGCCGCCCATCGAGATGCCGAGCAGCCAGATCCGGTCGTAGCGCGCGCGGGCGGGCGCGAGCACGTCCTCGTGCAGTCGCTCGGGCAGCGAGCGCTTCTGGTAGTAGCCGAAGTGCGCATCGACGGTGATGACGTCGACGTCGAACGACGATCGCAGGGCCGCGTCGACGAAGCCGTGGGCGGCGAAGTCCTCGCCCATGTCGCCGCGCCCGGGCAGCATGACGAGCAGCGCACGCGGTCGCGCGGCGTCCCCCGCGGCGCGTGGGTGCTCGTGGTGGCCGATCGGCACCGTCGTCTTCGGCGCGCAGGCGAGCGAGAGCGACAGCACCAGCGCAAGGGCGAGGCCACGAACCATGCGCTCCGACTAGCAAGCGCGCGGGCCCGCCACAAGGTCTGCTAACCTCGTCGCCTTCGCCTTGACCGAGCTCGTCGCCATCCGCCCGCCGCAGCGCGGGCTGCCTCGCAGCGCGCTGCCCAACCTGCGCGACTTCTCGCGCGTGCAGCTCGCGGAGTGGATCGCGACCCATGTGGGGGGACCGGCGTTCCGTGCGACGCAGCTCTTCGAGTGGCTGCACGCCCGTCGGGTGTCCGGTCCCGAGGCCATGACGAACCTCCCGCGGGCGGATCGCGAGCGACTCGCGACGATCGCCTCGTTCGAGCGTCTGCGCGTCGACGCCGTCCAGCGCGCCGCCGACGGCACCCGCAAGCTGCGGCTGCGCGGGGCGTCGGGCGATCCGTTCGAGGCCGTGCTCATTCCCAACGACGGGCGCGGCTTCACGCTGTGCGTGAGCTCGATGGTGGGCTGCTCGCTCACGTGCCGGTTCTGCGCGACCGCGCGGCTCGGCTTCGTGCGCAACCTGGCGACCTGGGAGATCGTCGATCAGGTCTACCAGGCGCAGGACCTGCTCGCCGCCGAGGCGGCCGAGGTCGGCGCGACGTGGGTGCCGCGCGTCGCGAACCTCGTGTTCATGGGGATGGGCGAGCCGCTCCACAACTACGGGCAGGTCACCGCCGCGATCGCGACGCTCATGGACGCGCACGGGGCCGCGATCGCGGGCCGGCGGATCACGGTGTCGAGCTCCGGGCTCGTGCCCGCGATCGAGCGCTTCGGTCGCGAGGGCAAGGCGGCCGACGTGGGGCTCGCGATCTCGCTGAACGCGACGACCGACGAGGTCCGCGATCGCATCATGCCGGTGAACACGCGGTGGAACATCGCGACGCTGCTCGCCGCGGTGAGTCGGTTGCCCGCGCCGGGCCGCCGGCACATCACGTTCGAGTACGTGCTGCTCGCGGGCGTGAACGACTCCGACGCCGATGCCAAGCGGCTCGGCACGCTGTTGTCCAAGCTCGACTGCCACGTGAACGTGATCCCGTTCAACCCGCATCCCGGCACCGAGCTGCGGCGGCCGTCCGACGATCGGATCGCGCGATTCGTCGAGGGCTGCCGCGCCGTCGGGCTGCAGACCCATGTCCGCATGCCGCGGGGCGACGACATCGCGGCCGCATGCGGGCAGCTCGCACTGGAGGCCGGCGCATGATCGCTCTGCTCGCACTCGTGCTCGCGATGGATCGCACCGCCGCGGATGGCTGCGCGTTCGTGGTCGCCGAGGCAGAGCGAACTCGGTTGGACGCGATCACGCGCCAGCTGCAGGACGCGGAGGAGCGCTCCGCGAAGACACCGAGCGAGGGCGCCGCGGCGCTTCGCGACGCGCTCGAGCACGCGCAGGAGGACCCCGTGCTGCTCGCGAAGAGCGACGCAGCGCGCCGGGCCCAGCGCTACGCCCGGCTCGCCCTCGTGCGCAGCCTGCTCGCCACCGGCGAGCGAGACGCCGCCGCGGGCTTGCTCGACGACATGCTCGCGGTCGCCGGCGACGAGCCGCTGCCCGCCAAGCTGTTCGGCCCGAGCGTCGTCGAGCTGCACGGCGAGCGCAGTGCCGCCCACGCGAAGCGCGAGCGCGCGGAGATCGTCGTCGAGTGTGCGGGCGACTGCGTCGCCATCGTGAGCGACACGCTGCTCGGCTGCGCGGCGGCCGGCAAGCCGCTGCACCTGCAGATGCCGGTGGGCGCGTGGCGCATCACCGTCGCCGATCTCGCCGCGCCGACGCACCGCACCGCGTCCGAGCTCGAGCTCTTGCCGACGCAGAGCGCCACGGTGCGCCTGGGCGCGCCGCCGGATCGCGACGGCCCGGCTCACGGCAGGCCCGATGGCACGCCGAGCAAGCGCAAGCTGCCGCGATGGGCCGGCATCCTCGGCATGTCGGTCGGTGCCGCCGCGATGATCACGGGCGGCGTGCTGCTCGGCGTCGACGGCAAGTGCCCCGACCTGAAGACCGATCCGAACGGACCCGACGCATGCTCGCGCCGCTTGAACACCGACGTGCCGGGCATCGTGATGCTCGTCGGCGGCGGCGCGGTGTTCACCGGCTTCACGATCCCGTTCGCGATCGGCGAGCACCGAGCGCGCAAGCGCCGGTGAGCCCTCAACCGGTCGTGCCGGTGTCGCCCGTGGCTCCGCCGGAGGAATCGGTCGCGTCGCCCCCCGACTCGCTGCCCGTGCCGTCGTCCTCCTCGTACGGGCACTTCTCGTCGAGGCTGTACGCGCCGTTGCAGTACTTCCCGTGCGATCCGTACAGGCGCCCGGAGTCGTCGACGAACAACCAGTTGTCGGGGTCGTACGCGAACGGGCACAGGTCGCACGGATCGCCGAGACCGTCGAAGTCCTGATCGGTCTGCGGCAGGAAGCACATGCGATTCCACAGCGCGTCGATCGAGCCCACCTCTTCCACCGTGAGCGGGACGTTCTCGAGCACGGTGATCTCGGCATCATTCAGCGCGTCGGTGCAACCCGGCGGCGGCACGAGCACGCCCGGTGCCTTCTCCACCGCGGCGGGCAGGCGCCGGCACGTGCGGTCGTCCTCGTCGTCCGGCTCCACGCAATCGAGCCGCACGGGCCAACCGTCCGGATCGAGGAGCTGGCGCCCCGTGATCGCGTTCACGAGGTTGCCCGCCTCGTCCTCGACGAGCTGCACGGTGCAACACAGGCCGTCGACGGACACGTCGTAGAACGCGAACGGACGCGGGTCGGCCCTCGACGCGCATGCCGCCTGGGTCTCGCACGCATCGCCCACGAAGTCGCCGTCCTCGTCCTCGCTCTGGGTCTCGCCGTCCATCGTCTGCATCGGGTTCGCGCTGAACGGACAGGTGTCGCAGATGTCGCCGACGCGATCCTCGTCGGAGTCGAGGTGATCGCAGATGCCGTCGTCGCACTCGCGGCCCGTGGGACAGTCGGCGTGCTCGGTGCACTCGATGCGATCGGGCAGCGGCTGGCGCGGGCAGCCGTCGCGCACGTTCGCCACGCCGTCCTGGTCGAAGTCGTCCGCATCGCCCACGCCGACCGGACCGGCGGCGCCCGTGAGCTCGACGCCCATGCACAGATCGCCGACGAGATCGCCGTCGTCGTCGCGCTGGCAACGGCTGGTGTCGGCGTACGCGATGGGGTCGCCGACCTCGTACGGGTCGTCCGGGCCGTAGCCCTCGCAGTTCGGCACGACGACGCAGTTGTCGCAGACGTCGCCGATGCCGTCGTCGTCCGTGTCGAGCTGCGACGGCACGTTGCGCACGAACATGAAGTCGGGCACCGAGAACTCGCTCTCGTGCTTGTTGTACTGGGTCGTCGTCTGCCGGCACACGTCGCACTCGTTGCCCACACCGTCCTTGTCGGAGTCGGCCGAGTTGGACCCACTCTTGATGGTCGGGCACAGATCGACGACGTCGCCGATGCCGTCGCGGTCCAGGTCGGACTGGTCGGGATTGAAGTGCGTGTCCGCGTTGTCGCAGCTGAACGCGATCTCGTCGAGATCCACGTCCTCCTTGCACTTCGGCACGTCGATCGTGAAGTCGTACTGGTACGGGTCGGCGTTCTCCTTCACGAGCGGCATGCCGCAGGCGTCCCAGAACGCGCGCTGGTACAGCGCCTCGTCACCCATGTCGTCGAGCTCGTCGAGCGCGAACGCGGTGATGCGGTAGCGCTCGCCCACCTCGAGCACGTTGTTGAACTTCACGGCGTCGATGCGCACCGCCACCTCGCCGCGCCGCTGCTGCGAGACGTCGACGCTCAGGCACGGCGCGGTGCAGGCATCGACGAGCTCGTCGCCGGTCTCGGCGCAGTCGAGCCCGCCGGCCACCGGCACGAGCTCGCTGCAGTCGTCGTTCGGCGTCGTGATGGTGTCGTCGAGCGGGTCGTCCGGGTCGCCCGGATCCAGGCGCCAGATCTCGAGCTTGCGCTGGTTCTCCGGGCTCATGTCGTACTTGTTGGAGAACACGAGCGTGAAGTCGTCGCACGCGCCGATGCGGAGGTTGTCGCCGGGCTGGCCGCTGTCCGGCATCACGTGGAACTGCGACGTCGTGAACGTGTACTCGGCGTGCCCCGCCATCGTGTTGCCGACCTTGTCGACGACGTGCTCGCCGTCGCCCGGCAACGCGAACTGCACGGTGTACTCCTGGCCCGAGCACATCGCACGGTCGTAGTCCTCGTAGTTCTCGATGAAGGCGTTGTCGTTCGTGCGCCAGCCGTCGAGGCGCGTGCGCTCGCCGATGAGCCCCGTGTCCTCCGCACACGTCTCCAGCCGCGCCCGCGGCACGGAGCCGATGTCACCGGCCTTCCACTCGACGCCCTTGATCGCCGGGTCGTACACGACGCCGCCCGGGCGCTCGACGAACTTCACCGCGAATTGCCCCTCGCGATGGGGCATCAGCTCGTCGCCGTCGTAGCACACGCTCTGCACCACGGCACCACACATCGCGAGCTCCTCCGCGCCCATGTCGTCGAGCGAGCGGCACACGCACTCGCGCGTCTGCTCGGGCAGGTGGTCGTTGCGATCGTGGCGGGTGACGGGGGTCAGCTCGGACTGGAAGTACGGGTCGCACTGCATGCCGGGCTCGTCGGGGAACAGGTCGTCCGCGCCCAGCGACGACTGGCAGCACTCGTCCGCGGTGTACAGTGCGTCCGCCGGCACCGTGCCGTTGCAGTTCGCGAGGCGCTGCCCGTCGTGGAACTTCGTGCAGTCGCCGCCGCTCGCGTCGCACTGGCCCTCGAAGTCGTCGCCGGCCCGCAGACACGCGGCCGCGCCCTGATCGTCGAACCGACGATCGCGACAGTAGCCGGTCGTGCCGCCGGTCGTGTCCGCGACCGCATCGCACGCGACGAACCACTGCGGTCGACACACGCCCATCGTGCAGCCCGGGTCGCGCTCGGGCATGCACGCCTGGCCGGCCTCGTTCTGGCCCACGCACGCGTACGCGCCGAGTCGGCCGAGCCCGTGCACGCTGCTGCACTCGAGATCGGTCGAGGACTTCGCGGTGCGCTGCTCGATCCACGCCGGGCGATCGTCGAAGTGGGTCTCGCGGAGCCGGTCGTACTGCGGGATCGGCTGGTCCTCGAGCGGCTTGCCGCCCTCGCCCGGGGGCGCGTCCCAGTAGTACGAGTACGTGCGATCGTGCGACTGCGAGCGGTCGACCGCGATGCGGAAGTCGCGACAGTCGACGAACGCGTCGCCCTCCACCGGGTCGCACTCGATTGCCCCGGCGCCGGGCGCCAGCGCGCGACCGGTCTCGTCCACTCCGTACTTCGCGACGGTGGTGCCGAGCAGGAAGTCGCACTCGGTGCAGCACGTGTCCGCGCCGTCCTGGGGCGTGTCGCAGCTGTGGCCGCTCACGGTCGTGATGCCGCGATACGACTGCACCTTGGCGTCGTCGGTGCCGATGCGCATCTTCATCGGCACCGGCGGGGTCGCCGAGTCACCGTCGTGGTCCCACGCGCGATTGCACGGGTCGGCGCCGGGATCGACGCGATCCGCGTGGCCGTAGTCCTCGCCGCGATCGCGCAGGTTGTCGATGCACGCGAGGCTCACGAGCCGCGTGACGACGTCGGGTGCCTCGCCCTCCCCTTCGGCGAAGTCGCCGTTGTAGCGGCTGGTGGGCCCCGCGATGGCCAGGATCTTCGTCTTCCAGTCGTAGGCCTCGAACAGCTTGGGCTGATCGGGCCGTTTGCGGATGAGCTCGACCGCCGTCGGGTCGAGCAGGTTGTTGAACACGAACTCGATGCCGTAGTTCGCGACCAGCGGGCTGAGCCGGCAGAACTCGCGCTGGTACGCCGCGATCGCCTCGCGGTCGTCGGCATCGACCGCCTTGCGCGCGACGAGGCTCTCGATGAACTTCGTCGTCTCCACGTCCGCTTCGCACGGCACGACTTCCTCGACGAAGTAGCTGCCCTTCTCGATCGCGCCCGGACATTCGTCGCCGCGACACGTGGGCCCGAGCAGGTGCACCTTCGGCGACGCGTAGCCGATGCCGCTGATGCTCTCGAGGACCAGGCGGTCGGGATCGCACACGCCACAGTCGGTGTCGCGCACGCACGACGCACCGAAGGCCAACACCACCATCGACGCGAGAACCAGCGAACCGCGCGCCATCGGGCCGACAACGGCAGGTCGACAGGCGGCTTACAGCAAACCGTCCCTGCCCAGGGACGAACGGTCCCTACGCCTTCAGCGCGTCGAGCTCGCCCGGATCGCAGTGCTGCGGATCGCCGAACGCCGTCACCGGGCCGCCGCCCTCCGCCTGCATGCCCAGCCCGTTCATGATCGTCGTGAACAGCTTGTTGTGGCCCGCGTCGCTCTGCGCGGCCGGATTGCCGCTCGACACCTGCACGTGGCGGCCCGCCTGCAGGTAGCCGCCGCAGCTGCCCACGAGGACGTGGGGCATGTCGAGATAGCTGTGCGTGAAGCCGTCCGACATGTCGTGCAGCCACGCCACCGCGCACGCGTCGAGCAGGGTCCCGTCGGCCTCGCCGTAGGCGGCGAGCTTGTCGAGCAGGTACGCGAGCTCGCCCGCGTACCACGTGTCGATCGCGTGGATCATGTCGAGATAGCCCGCGACGATGCTGCCGCTGTTGTCGTCGGCCGTGTTGCCGTGGCTCAGCTTGTGGTGGCTGTACTCGTGCGCCATGCCGTCCCATCCGAAGATCGGACCGCCCACCGAGTTCTCCCACTGCAACGTCGCCACCACCGTGCTGCCGCACGCCAGCGCGAGCGCGAGAAGGTCCATCTGCATGCGACCGATCTTCGCGTAGCTCTCGTCGTAGGCGACCGTGGTGGGGTCGAGCCCCTCGAGCTCCGCGGCGCGCTCCGCATCCAGCAGACAGGGCACGAGCGTGCCCGCCATGTCGAGCTCGAGGTCGCGGATCGACGTGAGGTGCATGTCGAGCTTCTGGGCGTCGGCGACCGACAGCTTCGCCGACAGCCCCCCGAACTCGCCCTCGAGCAGATCCAGCACGCTCTCGCGGCGCAGGGTAATTCGCGCGAGCTGGGCGTCGTCGAGCCCTGCGAGGCCCATGAGATCCTGGTACGCGAGCCACGGGTTGTTCTCGCCGGTCACCGGCTGCCCCGGGCCGACGTACGAGCTGTGCGCGTAGACGCCGTCGACGTGGGGACCGACGTTGAGCGTGAGCGGCGGTGCGCCCCCCGGGTTCTGCGCCTGCGCGATCACCTGATCGACCGAGATGCCGGTCGCGAAGAGCGTGCCGGGATCGAGCGGCGCGCACGTGAGCCGGTGGCCCATGCCCTTGTGGTGCTCGTCGCCCGGCGTCGCGCTCGTGTAGCCCGGCGGCGTCGTGTGGATGCCACGGGGCACGAGCAGCGACGCGGCGTAGTCGGACAACGGCGCGAGCGCGGTGCCGGCGAGCGTCGCCGGCGTGATCGCGCCCATCGCCGTCGGACGAAAGCGCGCCATGTCGACGCCGTTGTGGGTCATGAACGCGACGAACCGACGCGGGCTCGGATCGGCCGCGCGTGCATGGCGGGGCGCGAGCGACTCGAACGACGGCAGCGCGATCGCGACACCGCCCGCGCCGCGCAGGAAACGTCGACGAGACAGGGTGTGGCTCACGGCTCACCCCGGCGGAAACGGAACGTCGTCGTCTGGGTCATGGCCACGAGCAGCTCCTTCACGTCGTAGTCGGCGCCCTCGAGCGCCTCGTGCATGCGGTCGAGCGTGCATGCATCGTCGGCGGTCTCCTGCCGCATGTTCGCGTAGCGGTACCAGTTCACGAGGTAGCAGCGGCGCGCCTGCTCGGAGTCCGCGATCGCGTGGGCCAGCTCGACGCCGTCGTCGAAAAGGACGACGGTGTCGTCGAGCTGGATCGATCCCTTCGTGTCGACCGGCCACCCGTGGTCCTCGGTGCGCGTGGCTCCGATCGCGTCGTAGCCCTCGAACGCGAAGCCCGGCTCGTTGACGAGGCCGTGGCAGCCGGCACACGCCTGCGACGACGTGTGGGCCTCGACCGCGTCGCGCGTCGTGTGGATCTCGCCCTCGAGCGGCGGCAGCGACGTGTCGATGTTCGCCGGTGGATCCGGGATCACCGTGCACAGGATCTGGCGGTGCACGAACACGCCGCGATGGATCGGCGACGTCTCGCGGCCGAACGCGTGGCTCGCGAGGAAGCCGACCTGGGTGAGCAGCCCGGCGCGCGCGCTCGGATCGAGCTCGACCGGCACGAACGAGTCGTCGAAGTCGCCGTCGATCCCGTAGATCGCGGCGAGCTCCGCGTTCACGACCGAGCTCGGCGACGACAACAGCTCCGCGTAGCCGCCGCCCTCGTCGAACACGCGCTCGACGAAGCGACGGGTCTCCTCGCGCGCGGCGAGGCCGATCGCCGGGTCCCACTGGGGGAACGCGTCGGCGTCTTTTTGGAGGTCCTCCCAGCGATCGAGCTGCAGCCACTGCTCGTGGAAGTCGCGCACGGTCGCGTGCGCGCGCGGGTCGGCGAGCAAGCGGCGGGCGTGGGCCTCGATGCCGGCCGCGTCGCCGAGCTCGCCGGCCGCGGCCGCGTCGAGCAGCTCGTCGTCGGGCGTCGATTGCCACAGGAGGTACGAGAGCCGCGTCGCGATGTCCCAGTCGTCGAGACGCACGAGCTCGCCGTCCGTCGTGTCCGACGACAGCTCGGGGCGCCACAGGAAGTGGGGCGACTGCAGCATCGCCTCGACGATCACGCGGATGCCCTGCTCGAACGGCGTGCCCGTGTCGTACAGGCCGTCGGCGCTGGAGAAGAGCGCGACGTAGCGCGCGGCCTCGTCGGCGGCGAGCGGGCGTCGGTACGCGCGGCGACCGAAGTCCTCGACGAACTCCGTCGCGCACGCGAGGTCGCCGTCGGCCGGTGCGCACGGCAGGAGATCTGCGAGCGCGTTCGCGTCGGCGACGACGAGGCCCGCGAGCTCCTCGGCTGCGCGTCGATAGTCGCGCCCGAGTCGATCGCCGACCGCGAGCGCCTGCGCGTTGTTGTCGAAGCCCGCGACCGCGGGGTCGGGCAGGAACGCGGCGGACGGAGCCACGTCGAGGCCGAGCAGGTCCTGCACCGAGTGGTCGTACTGCGCGTGGGTCAGCCGCACGATGCCGGGCATCGCCGCGAGCTCGCCCTCGTCGCAGTCGCTCGGCTCTCCATCCGACCCGTCGTCGCCGTCGTCGTCGCCCGACTCGTGGTCGGCGTCGTCCGACGACGCACCGTCGGAGCTCGCAGCGGGCGCATCGTCGTCGGCCGCGGATCCGGGCAGACCGGCGTAACAACCACCGACGAACAGCAGGAGGACGGACGACGAAACTTTGCAACGCACCGGCTGGCAACGTAGTGAAGCGAGCCCCCCGAGCGCAAGCGCTCGATCGAGAAAAACCGACCGCTAGGGGTGTGCGGACGCCGTTTCAGAGGTGTGCCGATCTGCCCCGCGGCCCGCATGCGGACGTTCGGCGAGCGTCGCGACACCGTCGCTCGACCCGCCTGTTCGCTGCATTGCAGGCGCGTCCAGACACCGCATTGCGAGCGGCGCTCAGCCCTCCGGCTCGGGCATGCACAGCCCGCCGTTCTCGATCTGCGCCTGGGTGCGGAACGTGTTCAAGAGCGTCCAGTGCTTCGGCTCGTGCTGCGGGATGGTGCCGTCCTCGCGCACGTTCGTGACGTGATACGTGTGCTGATTCCAGATCCGCCGGCCCTGCACCCAGCGATCCTCCACGTCTCGCACCGCACGCACGGTGAACTCGACGGGCCCACCGACGAAGCCGCTGTTCGACACCACGAGGATCTCGGCGGATCCGTCGTTGTCGATGTCCGCGACGGTCGGGTACTCGATGATCGTGCCCGACTTGTACGGGATCGCCATGAGCTGCTGGCCGTTCTCGTCGAACGCGTAGATCGTCGTCTCGTCGCCGTAGATCGCCTGGGCCACGCCGGCGCCGATGAAGTCGAACGCGGTGCCGCCCGCCTGCCCGCTCGAGTCCACGACGTTCGCGATCCACAGCGCCGTGCCGTCGGGATCGTAGACGGCGTAGTGGGCCGGATCCGCAGCGGCGAACTCGTGCTCGGGATCCGTGTCGAGGTTGTGGATCGACAGCGGCCGATTCCAGTCGCCCGCGCCGCCGGTCGGCGCGATCGGTCCCCACACCGGCGTGCCGTCGTGCTCGAACTTCATCACGCCCGAGTTCACCGTGTAGAGCACCTCGGGATCCGGATCGGCATCGAGGTTCGCGACCTGCGGGTGCGCCCAGCCGCCCTCGCCCGGCCGCGTCCAGTACAGCGATCCGTCGGCGTGGTAGACGGCGCCCGCGGTGAGGATCTCCATCGGACCGTCGCCGTCGAGGTCGGCGATCGCGGTGGCCGAGTAGATGTCGTCGCCGAGGTTCGACCACAGCAGCGCGCCCGTGTGATCGAAGAGATTCGCGCCCGCGGCGATCTCCACGTCGCCATCGGCGTCGACGTCGGCGAGCGCGACGGCGCTGGCCTGCGCGCCGTTCCACACGCCGGTGGACTGCCACTTGAACGTGCCGTCGTGCTCGAACGCCAAGAGCGGCGCGGCGCCGTTGGGTCCGCTCGTGACGATCTCGGGCAGACCGTCGTTGTCGATGTCGCCGACCGCCGGCGTGCCGCCCCACTGCACCGGGTGATCGTCGATCGAGAAGTGCGGCACGCCGGTCTCGCCGTCGAGCACGTAGATCCGCGCCGGCGGCGTGTCGGACGAGATCCACGGGCCCGCGACGACGATGACGTCGGGCACGTCGCACAGGTCGATCTTCCCGTCGCCGTTGTCGTCGGTCATGTTCGCGACGAGCGGCGTGACGATCGACTGCTCGAACCCGGGCGGGCCCAGGAAGTCCCACTGGGTGGCGGGCTCGAACGCGTCGGGCGGCGCCTCGTCCTCGCAGTCGCCCACCGCGTCCATGTCGTCGACGACCTCGCAGGTCGGCTGCGGCACGCCGCCGGTCGTGCCCTCGGTGTCGCCGCCGACGTCGAACTTCGCCCCGTCGGCGCCGGTGTCGATGCCCGAGGTCGGCGCATCGGAATCGGACGCACTCGCGGTGGCGGTCGCGCTGATGCCCGTGTCGCCGGTGTCCGAGAGCGTGTCGATGCCCGTGAAGCCGTCGTCCTCGCGCCCCTCGGCCGCGCACGCGAGCCCGAGCACCGCCACCCACATGCCCCGTCGACGCCGCATGCTCCGAGAGTAGTACGATGGGACGATGGGCGGCGTGATCGACAGAGGGCTCGTTCTCGTGGTGGCGAGCGCAGCAGCGTGCGGGGGCGGGTCCGGGCGTGGGGACGGCGACGGCGATGCGGACGGCGACGCGAGCGTGAGCATCACCGCGGTGTCGAGTGACGACGAGTCGGGCTCCGCGACCACACCCGAAGGCTCGGGCTCGCAGGACGGCGACTCGACCAACGCGTCGGCCGACTCGCGCGGCGACGACGTCGCCGAGGGCCCGAAGTTCGACGTGGGCACGACGCCCGACGCGGGCGTCGGCTCGTGCCGCGACGGCAAGGGCGGCGGGCCCGAGTTCTCGTACATCTGGATCGCGAACACCGCCCAGGGAACGATCACCAAGCTCGACACGCAGTCGATGGTGGAACAGGGTCGCTACCAGACGCGCCCCGACGTGAACGGATCGCCGTCGCGCACGTCCGTGAGCCTGTCGGGCGACGTCGCGGTCGCGAACCGCAACGGCGGGATCACGAAGGTGTACGCGCGCGAGGAGGACTGCGTCGACGACAACGGCACGGCGGGGCTGCAGACCTCGAGCGGCAAGGACGACATCCTCGCGTGGGACGAGGAGGAGTGCGTCGCCTGGCACACGCCGATGGCGTACACGACCCAGCGTCCGGTGCAGTGGACGGCGGGCACGTACGACGACGCGACGTGCTCGTGGAACGACCAGAAGCTGTGGACCGCGGGCGCCGACAGTGGCGCGGGCAGTGGCATCGACGTGCTGCTGCTGAACGGCGACAGCGGCGAGATCGAGCAGATGACGTCGGTGCCGATCCCCGTGCTCGGCTTCGGTGCATACGGAGGCGCGGTCGACGAGGACGGCGACTTCTGGTTCATGACGTACACGAGCGGATCACCGCTCGTCGAGGTCGACCTCGAGACGTTCGACTACAACATCGTCAACATGCCGGTCGACGTGCACCCGTACGGCATCACGGTCGATCACGCCGGGCGCGTGTGGATCGGTGCGGACATCGGCAGTTCCGCCCGCTACACCCCGGGCACCGGCGCGTGGGATCTCGTGCCCGGCACGACCGGGCTCGGCATCCAGGAGCATCCCGACGGCTTCATGTGGATGGGCACGTTCCCCACGACGGGGATCCAGGCGATCGACGTGGAGACGATGGCACTCGGCCCGTTCATCCCGCTCGTGAGCCCCTCGCAGACCAAGGGTGTGAGCATCGATTTCTACGGCTACGTGTGGCTCGTCGACATGACGCAGAGCGCGTGGCGCATCGATCCCGACACGCTCACCTTCGACGTCTACACCGGCCTCGACATGCCGTACACGTACAGCGACATGACGGGCTGGGGATTGTCCAATGTGACGGGCCCACAGGGCTGAACGCGTGGGCGGGTGCGCCCGCGTGCCGAAGCCTCCCTCCGTTCTCCGGCTCGCACATCGAAACGTGAGGCGAAGGGTGGTGCAATCGCGCGCATGATCGCAGCCTGCGCGCTCGCTGCTTCGTTCGCGTTCGTCTCGCTCGCGGCGCCCGGTGGGGGTGGATCGGCGAGCGCATCGGCGAGCACGAGCGGTGACGCGGATGCGCGCACGAGCGCGTCGGCCGAGGCGGAGAAGCAGAAGCCGTGGATCAAGCGGTGGCTGCCCGAGCGGCACATGGTCGAGCTCGGGCTGTGGATCGGGCCGCTCTTCATGTCGCGGCGCCACGAGCTGTACGACCCGGGCGCGACGACGCACAGCCGCTTCGCCGTCGCGGCGCCCGACCTCGGCTTCCGCTTCGGCTACTACCCCTTGCGCTGGCTCGGCGGCGAGCTCGAGGCCGGCGTCATGCCGACGAAGACCGATCTCGACGCGAACGCGACGCTCTACACGGTGCGCGGCCACGTGATCGGGCAGCTGCCGTTCTGGCGGCTCGCGCCGTTCCTCGTCGTCGGCGGCGGTGGCATGGGCGTGGCGAGCAACGCCGGCGCAGTGGGTGACGACATCGATGCGTCGTTCCACTGGGGACCGGGCCTCAAGTTCTTCGCACACAAGTGGGTCGCGCTGCGGCTCGACCTGCGCCACCTCGTGGGCGCGCGCGTGGGCTACAAGGACGGCGCGTCGAGCCACTTCGAGGTGCTGTTCGGCATCTCGCTCACGATCCGCACGCAGTCGAAGGACGGCGATCAGGACGGCGACGGCGTGAAGGACAGCAAGGATCGCTGCCCGAGCACGCCGGGCGACAAGCCCCACGGGTGCCCGCCCGACGATCGCGACGGCGACGGCGTGAAGGACGACCAGGACGAGTGCCCCGACACGCCCGGCAACCTGCCGAACGGCTGCCCCGGCGACACCGACAAGGACGGCGTGCGCGACGACGAGGATCGCTGCCCGTCGGTGCCGGGCAAGGAGAAGGACGGCTGTCCGCCCGACAAGGACAAGGACGGCATCTTCGACGACAGCGACAAGTGCAGGAACGATCCCGAGACGCGCAACGGCTGGGAGGACGAGGACGGCTGTCCCGACGAGGTGCCGCGCAAGATCCGGGGGGCCAGCGGCGCGATGGCGGGCATCCGCTTCGAGACGAACAGCGCGAAGGTGACGCGCAGCTCGCGGCCCGCGCTCGACGAGGCCGCGGCGCGACTGAAGGCGAACCCCGACTACGACGTGGAGATCGTCGGTCACACCGACAGCACCGGTCCGCGCGAGTACAACGTCGAGCTGTCGGAGAAGCGGGCGGCGTCGGTGCGCGACTACCTCGTGTCGAAGGGCGTCGAGCGCGACCGGATCTCCACGCGCGGCGCGGGGCCCGACGATCCGATCGCGCTCAACAGCACAGCGGCGGGTCGCGCGAAGAACCGACGCATCGAGTTCAAGGTGAAGAAGGCCGAGGGCGACCGCGGCAAGAAGGGACGCAAGCGATGAAGACGAGGATTCCGTTCGCGTTCGCGACCGTGGCCGCGCTCGGAGGTGCTCGGTTGGCCTCCGCCGACTGCACGAACGCGCCGTCGTGCCCGGGTGGGCCGGTACGCATCATGTTCGTGGTCGATGCGTCGTCGGATCGGCTCAACGACGGCGACGGCGCGGCCGCGATGGGGCAGAGCGACTGGGACCACATGCGCGACGTCCTGTCGGTGGACGACGGACCGATGGACGACTCGATCTTCTCGGCGGTGGTCGACACCCCGAGCGGCATCGTGATCTCGCAGATCGCCCACGTCGGGCTCATCACGTACGGCAACGCGGTGCAGGAGGTGCGCGTGCTCGACTACGTGCCGTGCGCGCGCGACAACCTCGAGTGGGCGCTCGATCCCCGCACGTCGTGCGTGGCGCCGAACTGCACGGATCCGTGGGCGGGCCCGCCCATCACGTGGTCGTCCGTCGACGGCAGCGAGGTCGATCCGCCCGGCTTCGCGCGCGAGACGATCTCGACGATGCCGCGCTGCGACGGTGCAGCCGGCGAGCCGTGCTCGGGGTCGGCGCGGGCGGTGCACGCGGGCATCGCTCTCGCGACGACGAACCAGGCGGACCACGAGGACGCGACCGGCTACACGCACGACGACGGGACGATCTACGTGAACATCCTGCTCGTCGGCGGCGAGTACACGCCGACGTCGACGGACATGCAGGTGCAGGATGCCCTCGAGGCCGCGTTCGCGGCCGGCATCACGACGTACGTCGTGGCATTCGGGGCGGAGGCCGAGGCGCCGAGCGCCGAGTTCATGATGCAGCTCGACGCGATGGCGATGTGGGGGAGCAACGGCACGTTCGGGCCGCGCATCGCGGCGAGCGACGACGCGCTCCACGACGCGATCCAGGAGATCGTCGCGGATCTGCCGCTGCCGTGCTGCTACACGATCGACTGCTCGGGCGCCGGTGGGGCCGACGAGGGTGGCATCGGCAACGAGGACGGCGACGGCGACGGCGGCGACGGCGGCGCGGACGGCAACGAGTGGGGCAGCCTCGAGGGCGACGGCGACGGCAGTGCGAGCGCCGACGGGGCGGACGCGACCGACGGCGATGGCGACTCCGACTCCGACACGGACGACGCGGGCTTCGACGACGACGGCGGCTGCCGGTGCACGAGCGATCCGTCGGCGCCACCGGGCGCTTCGCTGCTCGGGCTGATGATCGTCGGTGCGTACCGACGGCGCCGCCGCGCCGCCCTTCGCTGCGGGCGCTGAACTGCGTCGGTTCCGCGCGGCGTCCGCCGGACTCGACCCTCGACAGGCCTCTGTCCGCGCTCGAACTTCGTCGTCCGCCGGACTCGACCCTCGACAGGCCTCTG
>CAYXVR010000059.1:27155-34505 GCA_964468635.1 uncultured Nannocystaceae bacterium | reverse complement strand
CCGCGCTCGAACTTCGTCGTCCGCCGGACTCGACCCTCGACAGGCCTCTGTCCGCGCTCCAATACCCGGCGAGCTCGGGCGAACGGCGGGCCGGGCCGCGCGCCGCGGAGCGCGTCGGTCGAACCGCCCAGACGGTTCGCACAGTCGCACGCGAGTGCGGGGGCGCGACGACGCCTTCGCTCGCGGAATCGCGTTCGCGCGCCCGACGGCACGTTCATTGCGTTGCCCGCCCCACCATGCGGATGCGGGCGGCGATGGGGATCGTCATGGCGGTGCTCGGCGGCTGCGCCCAGGGCGGCGTCGGCAGCGAGGGCGTGCCGCTGTGCCTGGGGCAACACGCGTGCGTCGGCGACGATGACGACGGAGCGATCGACGACGGGGTCGACGACGACGACGGTGACGACGGCGACACCGGGGACGACGACGACGAGGGCGACGACGGCGACGACACCGGGGATCCGGCTGCCCCCGGACTGCCGTGCGAGGTGCGGGACGTGCTCGCGGCCGAGTGTGGCGGGTGCCACGGGGATCCGCCCAGCTTCGGCGCGCCGATGGAGCTCGTCGACTTCGCGGACCTACACGTGCCGAGCAAGAGCGACCCGACGCGGAGCGTGTTCGAGCTCGTCGCCGAGCGGCTCGTCGCGGTCGCGAACCCGATGCCGCCCGGCGGCGAGATCGACGACGGTGCGAAACAAGTCCTGCTCGACTGGATCGCCGCCGGTGCGCCCGAGGATCCGGCCGCGGACTGCGACGATCCGATCGATCCGACCGGCGAGGATCCGGTGGGGCCCGACGCCCTGCCCTGCGACGATCCGGTGTACCTCACCGCGCACGCGCCCGGCGGTGCGGGCCCGTTCGCGGTGCCGGCGGTCGGTGCCGAGGATCTGTACATGTGCTTCGACTTCGCGTCGCCGTTCGCGACGGGCGCTCAGGCGACGGCGTGGGCGCCCGCGATCGACGACGAGCGCGTCGTCCACCACTGGATCCTGTACCGCAAGGAGGGCGCGCCGCAGGGCGACGCGTATCCGTGCGACGTCTCGCTGCAGGTGTCGGCCGACTTCGTGGCCGGCTGGGCGCCGGGCGGCGAGAACGTGGTGCTGCCGGATCACGTCGGGCTCGAGCTCGGCGTGCCGAACGAGCACTTCGTGCTGCAGGTGCACTACCACAACGCGAAGATGTACGACGACTCGATGGACGCGAGCGGCGTCGCGTTCTGCGTCGCCGATGCTCCGCGGCCGCAGACCGCGGGCGTGCTGTCGCTCGGCACCACGAGCCTGTCGATCCCCGCCGGCGCGGTGGGCCACGAAGAGGTCGGCACGTGCGGGTGGCTCTTGACCTCGTTCTGGCCGGGGCCGCTGCACCTGCTCGGCGCGAGCCCGCACATGCACGAGCTGGGGCGCGGGATGAAGACGATCGTGCAGCACGACGGCGGCGCGACCGAGACGCTCGTCGACGTGCAGTTCGACTTCAACAGCCAGCTCATGTACATGCTGGACTCCGAGATCGTCGTGAACCCGGGCGACGTGCTCACGACGACGTGCCGCTACGACAACCCCACGGGCGCGAACGTGGGCTTCGGCGAGGGCACCGGGGACGAGATGTGCTTCGACTTCGTCCTCGCGTACCCGATCGACCAGCTCGACAATCGCAACTGCGGAATCCTGTTCTGAGGGGGTGCTCGACGGGCGCGCAGTCCCGTGGTGGAATCGAGGGCATGGTTCCAGGGACGGAAGACACCATCAGGATCTGGTTGCATCGACTGTGGAACGAGCGCGATCCCTCGGTGATCGAGGAGCTCTTCCTGCCCGACGGCTGCGCGGAGGGCCTCGAGCACAAGCCCGTCATCGGACCGAAGGAGTTCCGCGCGTTCTGGGACCTCGTGTCCGGGGCGATCGTCGACACCAGCTGCGAGATCGAGCACATCATGACCAAGGGCGAGGAGGCGCTGCTCGTCGCCAGCTTCCGCGGGCGGCACCTCGCGGCCGGCAAGGACGTGCACATGCGCTTCGCGGCGCACGCCGTCGTGCGCGACGGCAAGATCGTCGACGCCACGAACGTGCTCGATGCGCTGTCCTTGTTGCAGCAGGTCGGGCGCGCCGATCTCGACGCGTTTCCTCGGGCGCTCGCATGAGACTGCGCGCGCTCGCGCTGGGCCTCGCTGCGATCGGCATCGCCGCGGCTCTGAACGGATGCAGCCGCGAGGCCCCGCCGCGACATGCGACCTCGCGACCCGCGCTGGCAAGCACCGCCGTGCCCACGACGGACGCGGAGGAGCTCCGCGCGTTCGCCAAGCTCTACGGGTACGTTCGCTACTTCCATCCGTCGGATGAAGCTGCGGCGCTGGACTGGAACACGTTCGCCATCGAAGGTGCGAGACGCGTCGTCGAGGCCGAGCATCGCGAGCAGCTCCGCACGATCCTGCTCGAGCTGTTTCGGCCCATCGCTCCGACGCTCGAGGTCCACGACGCCGACGTCGAGCCTGCGTCCCCGACGGAGCCGCCGGCCGACCGCACCATCGTGTTGGCTTGGCAGCACCTGGGCGTGCCCGCAGGTGACGGCGACAACGACGGAGGTGGGCGATGGTTCGTGGGTGCGCGCACGGGTCGTGGGCGCGGAGCCGCCTCCGAGTCCCCGGCCGACTGGGCGCCGGTGGTCGGTGGCATGGAGGCGTACGCGGTGCGCGGCCGACGGATTCGCCTCAGCGCGTGGCTGAAGACAGACGCGAGGAGCGATGCCGATACCGCGACCCTGCAGCTGAACGTCGTGCGAGCGGAGGGACGAGCGGGCTTCGCCGACGACATGAACGATCGACCGATCCGCTCGCATGTTTGGACGCGGTACGAGATCGAAGGGGACGTGGCGGATGATGCCGAATGGATCACGTTCACCGGCGTGGCCAGCGGGCAAGCGCCCGTGTGGTTCGACGATTTCATGCTCGAGGTGCGCGGTGCGAAGAAGGAATGGACGCCCGTACCGCTCGCGAATCCCGGATTCGAGGACGCGACGCCAATCACATGGGCACTGCGATCCACGTCGTTCGACTACGAGCTGGTGGACGAGGCCCACAGCGGACGCCAGTCGCTGCGCATGCAGCCGCGCCGGGGCGCTTCGCGAACACTGCTCTTCCCGCAACGACCGGCATCGGACGAGGTGATCGCGCGCGATCTGGGCGTCGGGCTGCGATGTCGCTTGCCGCTCTCGCTGCGCACCGCTGCGATCACCGCACCGGCCAGCATGTCGGCCGATCGCCCGCCGTTCAGTGCCACCGATCCGGCAGTGCGAGCAGCCGCAGTGATCATCGCTTGGAATGCTGTCCGCCACTTCTTCGCCTACTTCGACAGCGTAGACCTCGACTGGGACGCCGCCCTCGCCGCCGCGCTGCAGGACACCGCGGACGACGCCGACGCAGAGGAACTTCGAGACACGCTGGCACGAATGCTGGCGAGGCTGAAGGATGCTCATGCGACGGTCCACGCCCCGGACGAAGTTCACGGCAGGATCCCCGTCCGGCTGGAGCGCGTGGAGGGCCGCGTAGTCGTCGTGACGACCACACCGTCATCCGGCTTGAAACGCGGCGACGAAGTGGTCGCGATCGACGGTCGCTCGATCGAAAAGCTACTCGTCGAGAGGTCCGCGACGATCCCTGGCTCTCCGCAACTCGTCCAGCACCGACTGCTCGCGCGGATGGAGGTCGCGCGGGGCTCGCCCGACACCAGCGCGGTGCTCGAGCTCGTGAGAGACGGCAAGTCGATGCCGATCGAAGTCCGCCGGGAGTCCATCGCCGCGCTCGACGAATTCCATCATCCGGAGATCGAGCGCATCGGGCCGGGCGTCTTCTACGTGGACCTCGTGCACGCGCAGTGGCGCACGATCGAAGCGGTGATCCCCAAGCTGGCGCGAGCGCGTGGCGTCGTCTTCGACTTGCGAGGGTACCCGCGGGATCCGCAGTTCCGCCTCCTTCAGCACCTTCTCCGCGAGCCCATGACGACTCCCTGGTTGTTCGTGCCCCAAGTGATCCATCCCGATCAGCAACCGGCGCCCACGTGGACCGCGGTGGACGAGATTCTCCTGCCCGCCCGACCGCGCATCGATGCACGCGTCGCATTCCTGGTCGACGCATCGACCGGAAGCCATCCGGAAGCCATCGTGGCGCTCGTCGAGGGTCTTCGGCTTGGAGAGATCGTGGGAACCCCGACTGCGGGCGTGAACGGCAACGCGGTCGAGATCGGGCTACCGGGCGGCCTCTCGTTCGGATTCAGCGGGCTGCAGGCGCGACGGCTGGACGGGACCCTCTACCAGAGCTCCGGCATCCAGCCGACGCACCTCGTCGCTCGCACGCTCGCCGGCGTCCGGGCGGGTCGCGACGAGGTGCGCGATGCCGCACTGCGATTGCTCGAGCGTACGAGCCGGCGATAGCATCAGCCGTGAACTCGGCGCTCCTCGTGCCGGGGGCGCGAAGCGTCGACCCGGATGCGGCGCGGCTCCTCGAGACGGATGATGAGCTCCGCGCACTGGTGACCATCGCAGTCACGGAGATGGTGGCCGCATTCGCGGGCTCCCCCCGTGGACATCGAGTACTTCGTCGAACACGACGCCCGCGCCCCGGATGGGGGCGCGCGCATCTTCGTTGCGGCCTACACTCCGGCCGCCGATCGGCTCGCCCGAGT
Source organism: uncultured Nannocystaceae bacterium (assembly GCA_964468635.1). Classification (GTDB taxonomy): domain Bacteria; phylum Myxococcota_A; class Polyangia; order Nannocystales; family Nannocystaceae; genus Xiheibacterium. The sequence goes on along the minus strand of CAYXVR010000059.1, from coordinate 29,838 downwards.
GAGGCGAGTGCGTGAGCGCTGCAGTCTCGCTCACGATCGCACGCTCGTGTGCCTCACCGCGCACGGGACCTGAGCTGGGCAGAAAGCAGTCTCGCGCAGCGGCGTGCGGGTTTGCGCATCGATTGCAGGGGGGCGCCGTGGGCGGCCGTGAACGTCGGGCCCGTACGGGGTAGACTGGACGACGGAGAGCACGCCGATGGCGAACCCGCGCAAATTTCTGGTCCAGCTGACGCCCGGTGACGATGGGTGGATCGTCGCCCGTTGCCCGGCGCTGGTCGGCTGCTTCTCGCAGGGCCGCACTCGGGAGGAAGCGCTCGCGAACATTCGCGAGGCGATCGAGCTCTGCCTCGATGACGGCGACGCGCCCGGCGAGGTCGTCGAGGTCACCGTCGCGGCGTAGCCACGTGGCGAGTCTCCCTGTCTGCTCCGGCAAGGACTGCATCAAGGCGCTGCAGCAGTTCGGCTACGTCGTCATGCGGCAGAAGGGCAGTCACGTCCGCCTGCACTGCAACGCGCGCGAACCTGTGACGGTGCCGCTCCACGACGAGCTGGGCCGGGGTTTGCTACGCAGCATTCTCGCGACGGCGGGTATCTCCGTCGATGAGTTCGTCGAGGCGCTCGACCGCGTATGAACTCGTTCGCAGCGGTCGGGTCGAACCGTCCGCGAGGCCCGATATCGATCGGGCACGGGCACGGGCACGGGCACGGCGCCGGGCCGTTTCGGCCCGGCGGGCGCGCCCGGCAGGAATCGAACCTGCGACATTCGGCTTAGAAGGCCGACGCTCTATCCGACTGAGCTACGAGCGCATGGTCGGGGCGAGAGGATTCGAACCTCCGGCTTCCTGCACCCAAAACAGGCGCGCTACCAGACTGCGCCACGCCCCGAGGGTTCGCAGCCTAGCCCACCTTCGCTCGGTTATCCAGCGCGCGCGATCCAGGCCACGAGCGCCGCGAAGGCGGCGCCTCGATGGGACATGCCCGCCTTCTCCGCCGCCCCCAACTCCGCCACCGTGCGCGCACCGTCCTCGATCCACGCGTGCGGGTCGTAGCCGAAGCCGCCCGTGCCGCGTGCGACCGTCCGCACCTCGACGTCCCAGCGCCCCTCGAACGTCGCGATCGCGTGCCCGTCCGGCAGCGGTCCACCATCGACGCGCACGAGCGCGAGCACGCAGACGTAGTGCGCCGCGCTGCGATCGAGGCCACGCGCGCGCAGCTCATCGACGAGCCTCGTGTTGTTCTTCGCGTCGTCCGACGGCTCGCCGGCGAAGCGAGCGCTCCGCACCCCCGGCCCGCCCTCGAGCGCATCGACGCAGATCCCCGAGTCGTCGGCCAACACCCACGTCTCGCCGACCTCTCCGCGCTCGGCGAGCCAGTCCGCGATCCCGAACGCCTTGAGCTTCGCGTTGCCGTCGAAGTCCGGGGCCGACTCTTCGATCTCGGGCGCATCCGAGAACGCATCGAGCCCGACCACGTCCACGCCCTGCGCCGCCAGCATCGAGCGCAGCTCGCCGACCTTGTGGCGGTTGCCGCTCGCGACGACGACGCGCTGCATCAACCGACCCCCGCACGCACGAGCGCGGCTTGCTGCGCCGCGTGCAGCCGCCCGATGCCGGCTTCCGCCAAGTCGAGCAGCCGATCCAGCTGCCGGCGATCGAAGCTGCCGTGCTCCGCCGTGCCCTGCACCTCCACCAGTCCGCCGCCGGTCAGCCCGACGACGTTGAGGTCGACGATCGCCGTCGAGTCCTCCACGTAACAGAGGTCGAGCAGCGGCGACGCCGTCTCCCCGACGAGCCCCACGCTCACCGCCGCGACCGCCGACGTCACCGGATCGCTCGCGAGCCGGCCGTCGGCGACGAGCTTGCGCAGCGCGATCACGAGCGCGACGAAGGCCCCGGTGATCGACGCCGTCCGCGTGCCGCCGTCGGCCTCGATCACGTCGCAGTCGCACACGATCGACACCGGCCCGGTCGGCGACACCAGCCGCTTCAGATCGACGCTGGCCCGCAGCGCCCGCCCGACCAACCGCGTGATCTCCTTGCCGCGCCCCCCGGGGTCCCGCGACGCCCGCGGCTGCGTGGAGCCGGGCAGCATCGCGTACTGGGCCGTCACCCACCCGCCCTCCTTCAGCCAGGGCGGCGGACGATCCTCGACGCTCGCGGTGCAGATCACCCGCGTGCGACCGGTCGCGATCAGCACGGATCCGAGCGCAGCTCCGATGAAGCCGGGCTCGATCGTGCAAGGGCGCAGCTCGTCGTCCGCACGTCCATCGTGGCGCATGCGGGCTTCATACTACGAAGCGACAACGCAAAGGGGCGCCGCACGAGGGGCGCCCCTTCGAAGGACGAAGGCCCGAGAAGGCTCGGACTACTTCTTCTCTTCCTTCTTCTCCTCGGCCTTCTTCTCTTCCTTCTTCGGCTCCTCCTTCTTGTCGCAGGCGGACAAGGAGAACGCGCAGAGCGAGAAGGCGACGACGAGGGACTTGCTGAGCTTCATGGTGCTTTTTCTCCGGGTGGACGGGGCTTCTTGCGACCCCGCCGGGGCAGTACGATACGCGATCCTTCGCGGATGTTGGTTTTTTTGGAGGGACGTCGCCGTCCCTCCCCTCGCGGGCGGAGCCCGCGAGCACTCCCCACCCTCCCGGCGCTCGCGCAATTCCGCGTAGAGATCACGGGCGTGGGCCTGA
>CAYXVR010000059.1:10592-27145 GCA_964468635.1 uncultured Nannocystaceae bacterium | reverse complement strand
CACGGCGCTCGCGCGCTCGCGTCGACGTCCTGTCGACGCGTTCGTTCGGGCGCCGCTCCTGGGCGGAGCGCGCGGCCTCGCGAACAACGCGAGGACTCGCGCGCTTGTTCCCGCGACCACACGGTTTTTCCACCACCCCAGACGCGAAAAGGCCGCGGAGCCACGCGGGCTCCACGGCCTTGCGCCGCTGCCGAGTCGTCACGCGGGCGCGACGACGTGGCGCGATCGGACTACCACTCGCAGCCCATGGACGCGGTCGCCTGCTTGGCGGCGTCGAGCGCAGCCTTGCACGCGGTCGCGAGGCCGTCCTTCGCCGGACCCGCGGCGGCTTCCTTCCACGCCTTGGTCGACTGGTCCATCGCGTCCTTCATCTGCTGGCGCGCGGCCTCGGGGACCTTGTCGCTGATGCACTTCGTGTACTTCTCGATGTACTCGTCGCACTCCGCGATGCCGATCTTGTCGCCACCGCCACCGCCGGCACCACCGCCATCGGCCGCCGGGGCCTCTTCCTTCTTCTCCTCGGCCTTCTTCTCCTCGGCCTTCTTCTCTTCGGCCTTGGCCTTCGCGTCCTTCGCGTCCTTCTTGTCCTCGGCCTTCTTGTCGTCCTTCTTGTCGTCGCACGCGGGGACGGTCGAGAGGGCGAACGCTGCGAAAACGCCGAGAACGAGGGTGCTCTTGAACTTCATGACTGCGGATTCTCCGAGTGTGGTGGGGGTTGGCAGTGAGCCGCGAGCAAGCTAGCCCGCTGGCCTCGGGGTCATCCATCACGGAACCGTCATGAAACCGTAGCGATCCCCTTCGAGAGCGCGGTCCGCGGGGGTCGGCGCCAACGCGCGGGCGTGCGGAGGACGAGCGGCAAGTCACTGGGAATCCTCCGCTTTCGTCCGCATCCACCGCCGCGTCGGCACCCGTCCACGACGCCTATCCTCGCCTCGATGACCGCGTCGTCCGACCCGTCCCTGCGCCCGATCTTCCAGCCCGATCCGAACGGCGAGATCCGTGCGCTCGTCGTCGCGGGTGCCTGCGGCAACGTGGGCCTCGGCAAGCTCGGCCAGCTCGCGCGACTGCACGTCCGTCACGACATTCCCGTGGTGGCGCTCGACGTCTCGCCCGGCGTCGCCGAGGTGAAGGAGCGGCTGCGCGCGGCGTTCGGCGATCGCTTCACGCCGGCCGACGTGCAGGCCGTGCTCGACGGCATCACGGTCGTGCAGGGCGGCGTCGCGGATCTGCCCGAGAACCTGCGCGTCGGCTTCGTGTTCGAGGCGATTCCCGAGCGGCTCGAGCTCAAGCACGAGTTCTATCGTCAGGTGCACAACCGCGATCCGGAGGCGTTCATCGCGTCGGCGACGAGCGGCTTCCCGTCGACGCAGCTCTTTTCCCACCTTCCACGCGCGTCGCAGTGCGCGGTGCTGCACCCGTTCTTCCCCCACCTCACGAACAAGCTGTGGGAGATGCCGACCGAGGGCGCGACCACCGGCGAGGCCGAGCTCCAGACGCTGCTGCGCTGGCTCGGTGGGCTCGGCATGACGGTGTTGAAGGTGCGCGACGTCCCGGCGTTCGCGGCCGATCGCCTCTTCTGCGGCATGATGCTCGAGGCCGTGCGCGTGCACGCCGAGCTCGGGCTCAGCCCCGCGCAGGTGGACGATGCGTGCAAGAAGGTGCTCGGCACCTCGCCGTTCTACGTGCACAACATGATCCCCGGCGCGAACTACCTGTCCGCGCACTGCATGGAGCTGGTCGGCGCGGCCACGCCGTCGCCGATCTTCGCGATCCCCGACGTGTGGCGCCCGTACGTCGCCGATCCGCGCCTGCAGTGGCCGTACGAGCGCGGGCAGAGCTGCCCCGCCGAGGCGCTGCCGACCGTCCGCGATCGGATGCTCGGCATGCTCGTCGTGCTCACCGCCCAGATGGCGCACGAGCGGGTCGCCTCACTCTCGACGATCAACCTCCTGTGCGAGCAGGCGCTCGCGTTCCGCGAGGGCGTGCCCGCGCTCGTCGAGCGCATGGGCCTGCCGGAGGCGAAGGCGATCGCGGAGCGCTTCCTCGACGGTCAGCCCGCACCCACGCCGAACGAGCGGGCTGCACTGGCTTCGCTGTCGCCCGAAGCGCCCGGTTGGCGTCGCATCTATCTGGACGTGCGCGTGCGCGATGGTGTGGGTGTGATCATGATGCGGCGCACCACGCTGTCGGACACGTTCCTCGCCGAGCTCGCCGACGCATGGCGCACGCTGCAGGACGATCCCGCCGTCGAGGCGATCGTGCTCGCGCCCGACGGGATCACGAGCAGGGACTTCGGCCACGGGGCCGATCTGCACGAGTTCGTGCCGGTGCTCGGCGATGCCGGAGCCGCGCTCGCGCTCATCGATCGATGGAAGCAGACGCTCGCGAAGCTGCGCACCGGCAAGCCGGTCGTGGCCGCGCTCGCCGGCCGTGCGCTCGGCGGCTCGCTCGAGCTCGCGGCGTCGTGTCATGCACGCATCGCGGGTGCGGGAGCGAAGCTCGCGTTCCCCGAGACGAGCGTCGGCGTGATCCCGGGCCTCGGCGGCTGTCACCTCGTGCACCGTGCGAGCAAGCCGGACGCGCAGCCGGAGATCGATCGCGCGCTGCTCACCGGGCAGACGATCGCCGCCGAGACGGCGCAGAGCTGGGGCTTCGTGTCCGAGATCGTCCCGGTCGCCCAGCTGCCGAAGCGCGCGTCGGCGCTCGCCCTCGAGCTCGCGCGCGGCACCACGCCAGTGCCGGAATTGCGCAGCGAGGGCCGCGCGTTCACGGTCGACCGCAACGCGCCGATCCAGAACGAGGCCGGCGTCACGCTCGATCGCACGCTGCGGGAGCTGCTCGCGAGCACCATCGAGGCCGTGAACGCGGCTCCGATCGCCGAGGGCGGCGCGATCGAGGCCCGGCGGGCCGCCGACAGCCTGGCCGCCCCGGCCGCGAAGGTGGGCGTGACCGCCCGTCAGCGTGGCAAGCCGCCGGTCTTCCCCGATCCGCTGCCGTGAGCGACCGGGGCCGTGACGCGGCCGAGACGGTTGTGGCCGCACCGTGAACTCGTTAGTGTCGTCGAGCAACTTACATCTCGGCGTGACACGTACCTTCCCAGCCGCCCGCTCCGTCCTGTTGGCGCTCACGACCGCGATCACGGCCTGTGACGCGCCCGAGACCGACACGCCCGATCGCGAGCGGCCGGCCGGCGGCAAGGCCGACGACCTCGACACGAACGCGGCGTGCCCGACGGTGATCGATCGCTCCCGGGGCGTCGACGGGGGTGCGATCGACCTGTCCGCGCTGCACGACCCGATCGCGCAGTTCGTGCTGCGGGCGGAGGGCGAGTGTCCGACGAACTGGACCGAGCTCGCCGCGACGCTCGCCGAGCGCGACACCGCCGGCTGCGAGGACGGGGCCGGCATGCGCACGATGATCGTCTCGGAGTCGGCCCATGCGCTCGGCACCGAGGCCGAGATGCGCACGGTCTCGCTGCGCACCTGCGGCGGACGCCCCGATCACGGCCTCGCGTTCTCGCTGACGGGCGGCACGCTCGACGGCCCCTCGTTGCCGAAGGACGTCGAGATCCTCGCGTTCGACGACACGCTCGGCATGTTCGTCTTCTACACGCTGCAAGGCGGGCAGTGGTCGTTCCACGGCACGTCGAAGGACGTCGTCGCCGAGGGCAGCAAGTCGCTGTGCGCCCAGTGTCACACGGACGGCGGCATGGTGATGAAGGAGCTCGAGAACCCGTGGCTGCACTGGGAGGGCAACGCCACGATCGCGGGCGCGCAGGAGCTGGTCGATCGGTTCGACGACCTCGGCGCGCACTCGACCGCGTCGGACCTCGAGCAGGTCGTGCGCACGGGCAATCGCGCGTGGGACGAGATCTGGGTGAAGGACCTGCTGCTCGCCGGCAACCTGCGCGAGGTGCTGCATCCGCTCTTCTGCGCACGGGAGTTCAACATCGGGGCGGCCACGAAGGCGGCCGGCACCGGCGTGCGCTTCGTGCCCGCGCTCGCGCTGGTCGACGACACGTTCGACGGCGGTGCATTCCCCCTGCAGGTGAACGTGTCGACGGCGGCGTACGAGGCCGCCATCGGCGACGCGAAGCAGCACCTCGAGCACCGCGGCGCGACGCTGCGCGACTCCGCGGGCAAGATCATCGCCGACACCCCGTTCGGCCTGCCGTTCGTCCACCGCGCGCGCGCGGACAAGCAGTTCGTCGAGCGGCTGGAACAGATCGGTGTCATCGATCGCGACTTCGTGTTCGACGTGCTCGCGATCGACTTCACCCGCCCGGTGTTCTCGCCCGAGCGCTGCGCGTTGCTCGATCGCGTGCCCGACGTCGGGGCGCTGACCGTATCGGTGCCCGACGGCAAGGCGGCCGTGGCCGCTCGCTTCGCGGACGTCATCGGCGACTGCTGCACGCCGCACGCGGGCTCGGGCTGCAGCGGCGACACCGTCGAGGCCTGCGTGTGCGCCCAGGACGGCTTCTGCTGCGAGCAGGAGTGGGATCAGCTGTGCGTGGCCGCGGTGGGCGATCGCGGATGCGCGGCATGCCCGGGCCGCGAGGACCTGTTCGCGACGCCGCTCGTCGAGATCCCGCCCGATCTGCCGAAGCGGATCCGCGAGGGCTTCGTCGCGTCGCTGCAGGCGGCGGCGCCGGCCGAGGGCACCGCGGAGGCCCAGCTGCTCGCGCACCTGTCGACCCCGAACGACAGCAGCCAGCACGCGCAGCGCGTCGCCGAGTTCTTCGCGGCCTGCAACGCGCGGCCCGAGGCCGAGCGCATCGCCGACGTGCTCTTCGCGATCTCGGCGACGCGCAACGCGGCGCGCGAGCTGCCGCTGTTCGAGTTCGACGCGACGTTGCCGCTCGACGATCTGTCGGCGAATCCGGCCGCGTTCCTCGACCCGGTGACCTGCACGATCGTCGGGCGTTGACGGCCGCGAGCCTCAGGTGAGCTCGCGCAGGTCGACCCACTCGCCGCCGCGTGCGGCCAGCAAGCGCTCGCGCGTCATCTTGTGCTCGGAGATCTCGAGCTCGGCGAGCGCCTGCACGACCTCGCGCGGACGCGCGGTGCCGGTCGGGTCCATGCGCAGCCGGAAGTGCAGACGCGAGCCGGCCTCGTCGACGCTCGCCGTGACGAGGTGGGGACGCACGTCGATCGGGCTCTCGCGAACGAGCCCCCCACCCTTGCGCTTGTCCTGCTTGCGGCGCACGACCGGCAGCGACGCTTCTGCCATGCGCGCGTCCACCCGCTCGCGCGCGCGCGCGAGCTCCTCGGCGGACAGCTCCACCACGAAGTCGGCCGCCGCGACGAGCTGACCGACCCGCGCGGCCCCCGGAGGCAGCAGGCGCGCATCGAGCAGCTCGAGGCCCTCGGGCGCGACGGCGCGCAGGCGCTCGAGCAGCGTGGCCGCGAGCGGCTCGCGAGCGGCGTCGTCCAGCATGCCCGCCATGTCGTGGGCCGATTCCGGCAACAGCACGTCGAGATCGACCACGTCCTCCGCCGCCGCGATGCCGAGCGCGAGCGCCGGGCCGAACGACATGCGCGGCGTGGGATTGAAGCCGCGGCTCCACGCGAGCTCGACCTTCGCGCGCCGCAGGATCCGCGGGAAGCTCCGCAAGAGATCGAGGTGGCCGACGAAGCGCAGCGGCCCGGTCTTCGCGAAGAAGAGCCGCAGCCGCGAGTGCGGCGCCTCGGCCCCCTTCGCGTACGCGCTGTCCTTCGCGAGGTTCGACGGTGCCAGCCGGCCCTTGAGGCGCGACAGCGGCACGAGCTCGTGCTGAGCGACCGCGGCCGCCGCGGCCTCCTCGGCTCGCTCGCTCGCGAGCCGGCGCTCGACCATGCCCTCGAGATCGCGCAGCGCATCGATGCGCTCGCGCTTCATCTGCGTCATGTCGCACGCGATCCCGCAGTCGTAGCAGACGAGCCGACGCTCGTCGTTCTGCGCCGCGTCGCGATCGCGATGGTGCACCTGCGCGCCGAACGGCTTGCCGCACGGCGGGCTCGTGCGCCCCTTCACCGCCTTGCGCCACTCGGACGCGAGGAAGCCGGGCTCGAGCCCGATCTCGACGTGATCCCACGGCACGCGCCCATCGACCGGGATCGTGCGCGTGTACACCTCGGGCTCCACGCCGCACGCCGCGAGTGCGTCGAGCCAGCGGTCGAGCCGGAACGTCTCCTGCCACCCGTCGAAGCGCGCACCCGCCCGGAACGCGTGCTCGAGCACGTCGCCCATCCGTCGGTCGCCGCGCGCGAACAGGCACTCGAGCCAGCTCTCGCGCACGTCGTGGGTCTTGATCGTCAGGCCGTGGCGCTTGCACAGCGCGCGCAGCATGCCGACCTTGCGCTCGAGCTCGCCCATCGGCTCGAACGCGGCCCACTGGAACGGCGTGTGCGGCTTGGGCACGTGCTGACTCGTGCTCACCGTGATCGCCGGCATGCGACGAAGGCCGAGCTGGCGCGCGACGTCCTTCACGCGCTTGCCCGTCTCGGCGATGCCGACGACGTCCTCGTCGGTCTCGGTGGGCAGGCCCATGATGAAGTACATCTTCATGCGGTCGTAGCCGCGCTCGAAGATGCGCTTGGCGGAGTCGAGGATGTCCTGTTCGCTGACGTTCTTGTTGATGACGTCGCGCATGCGCTGCGTGCCGCCCTCGGGCGCGAACGTCAGCCCCGACAGGCCCGTGCGCTTGATCTCGTCGAGCAGCTCGCCGTTCAAGCCGTACGCGCGCAGGCTCGCGATGCCGAGCCCCACCTTGCGCTTCGCGAGCTCGGGCACGAGCGACTTGATGAGCGGATCGATGCACGAGACGTCCGCGGTGGACAGCGCGGTGAGGCTCGTCTCGCTGTAGCCCGCCGCGTCGACCGACTCGAGCACGGCCTTCACGATCTGCTCGGGGCTGCGCTCGCGCACCGGGCGGTAGATGATGCCGGCCTGGCAGAAGCGGCAGCCCTCGGTGCAGCCGCGCGTGATCTCGACCGCCGCGCGATCGAAGATCGCCTCGGCGCGCGCGACCGGGAACGTGGTGGGGAACGGATACGCGTCGAGATCGCGGACCCACACGCGCTCGACTCGCTCGGGCGCGCCCGCGGCGATGCCCTCGGCGGTGCGGCCGACGACGACCTGCAATCCCGTGCGCTCGTCGAGCGCGACGTCGTAGAACGCCGGCACGTAGACGCCGGGCAGGCGCGCGAGCGCGGCGAGGACCTCGGCGCGGGGACGCTCGGCCCGACGCAACGCACCGACCGTGCGCAAGAGCGCGGGCAGGACCTCCTCGGCCTCGCCGACGAGGAACGCGTCGACGAACGGGGCGAGCGGCTCGGGATGCGTCGCGGTGGGACCGCCCGCGATGACGATCGGATCGGCGTCGCCGCGATCGCGCGAGCGCAGCGCGATGCCGCCGAGCTCGAGGTTGCACAGCACGTTCGTGTACGAGAGCTCGTACTGCAGGCTCACGCCGACGACGTCGAACGCGGCGAGCGGCGTGCCGCTCTCGAGGCTGACGAGCGGCAGCCCGGCGGTACGCAGCTCGGCCTCCATGTCGACCCACGGCGTGAAGGCGCGCTCGCAGACGAGATCGTCGGCGCGGTTCACGAGGTCGTAGAGGATCCGCGTGCCGAGATGGCTCATGCCGATCTCGTAGACGTCGGGGAACGCGAGCACGAACCGACAGATCGCATGCGGGCGCGGCTCGGTGCGGGAGAACTCCTCGCCGCCCAGGTATCGCGCCGGCTTCGCGACGCGCGGCAGGATCGCCGCGTAGGGGTGCTCGCCTGCGCTCATCGGTCACTTGCCATGCCACGAAAGGCGCGCCGCCGAAAGGGGCGCGGGGCGCGAAATCGGGGTTGCGCGCCGGTTTCCCGGCCTTAACATCGCCCGAGCGACGTGAAGGACCTGTACGCAGCCCTCGGCGTGCCGCGAACGGCGAGCGCCGCCGAGATCAAGAAGGCCTACCGCACGCTCACGAAGACGCTCCACCCGGACAAGAACCCGGGCGACAAGCAGGCCGAGGAGCGCTTCAAGGACGTGACGACGGCCTACGACGTGCTGTCGGACGAGACCAAGCGCAAGAACTACGACGAGTTCGGCGAGATGAGCCTCACCCAGGGGTTCGATCCCGCGCGCGCACGCGCGTACAAGCAATCGCAGGAGCGCTACGCCAGCGCCGGCGCGGGCTCCACCGCGGACTTCGGCCCCGAGTTCTTCACCGACTTCGGCGACGACCCGCGCGAGACGAACTTCGACGACTTCCTGTCGCGCCTGTTCGGCGGCGGGCGCGTGCGCACCGAGGGCGGCGGATTCACCGGGCGCACGCGGGCGCGGCCGGGGGCCGACACCGCGGGCGAGATCACGGTGTCGCTGCTCGACGCATTGCACGGCGTCACGGTGCCCTTGCGGATCGAAGCGGAAGGCGGCGAGTCGCGCACGCTCGACGTGAAGGTGCCGCAGGGGATCGCCGACGGCGGCAAGCTGCGGCTGCGCGGCCAGGGTGGCGCCGGCACGCCGCAGGGCGACATCATCCTGACCGTGCGCGTGAAGCCGCACCCGCGGCTCGCTCGCGACGGCAACGACCTGAAGATGAGCGTGCCCGTCACCGCCTTCGAGGCGTATCGCGGCGGCCCGGTCGACGTGCGCACGCCGTGGGGCCACGTGACGGTGAAGCTGCCCGCCGGCTCGCAGAACGGCCAGACGCTGCGTCTGCGCAATCACGGCGTGCGCGTGCCGGGCAAGCCGGGCGGCGACCTGCTCGTGACGCTCGACGTGCGCCTGCCGGCGGCCGGCAACCAGAAGCTGCTCGACATCCTGCAAGAGCTCCAGGCGAGCGTCGATCCGCGCGCGGGCCAGGGGTTCTAGCCTTCCCCTTGTCCTTTCCGTAGCGCAGCACGCCGACAAACCACGCGCGGGCACGGGGCGATCGCCGTAGGCTGGAGGTGATGGTGCGCGCGCGCGTCCTCTTGCCCGTGCTCGCGCTCGCGCTCGGGTGCTACTCGGGCGCGGGCTCGGACGGCGGCGACGGGGGCGACGACGACGGCGGATCCGGCGACGACGCGGCGACGGCCGAAGGCGACGACGACGACGGCGGCGACGACAGGCCGCAATCGGAGTGCACCGCGCCACCGCGACGCGTCGAGCTGCTGTCGAACCGCCGCTACGGCAATGCGGTCCGCGATCTGCTGGGGCTGGCGGCCGCGCCCGAGCCGACGAGCGGCGGTGGCACGCACGACGAGCTCGTGCCGCTGCCGACCGAGGTGAGCGGCCCGGTCGTCTTCGAGTACCACGACATCGCGCAGTCGGCCGCGGACGAGGCGCTCGCGGATCTCGACGCGCTCGCGCCGTGCGGCGAGGGTGACGACGAGCTCGCGTGCGCGAGCGCGTTCGTCGACGACTTCGGTGCGCGTGCGTTCCGACGCCCGCTCACCGACGAGGAGCACGACGGATTGCTCGCGGTGTGGCAGGTCGGTCGCGAACAGGACGCGACGTACGCGGGCGGCATCCGGCTGGTCCTCGTCACGGTCCTGCAGTCGCCGACGTTCCTCTACGTCGTCGAGCTCGGCACGCCCGAGGAGGACGGCACCTATCGGCTCGATCCATGGGAGGTCGCGACGCAGCTCTCGTTCATGCTGCTCGACTCGATCCCCGATCCCGAGCTGCGCGCGGCCGCGGCCGACGGCCGGCTCGACACCCACGACGGCGTGACGGAGCAGGTCGATCGCCTGCTCGCGAGCGACGCCGGACGGCGCAACGTCACCGGCATCGTGCTCCGCTGGCTCCGCAGCGAGCGTGTGCTCGAGGTGGAGAAGCAGGACCCCGCGTTCACGGCGGAGCTGCAGGAGAGCCTGCGCACCGAGACCGAGCTGTTCGTCGACGATCTGTTGTGGAACGGCAGCGGCGATCTCGAGACGATGCTCACCTCGCCCGAGACGTTCGTCGACGCGCGGCTCGCCGCGCACTACGGCGTGCCCGCGCCCGCCGGCGACGGCTTCGCCAAGGTCACGCTGCCAGCCGATCAGCGCGCGGGCGTGCTCACCCACGGCAGCCTGCTCGCGAGCCTCGCGGGCGTCTCCGACACCAACGTGGTCTTCCGCGGACTCTTCGTCGCGCGCGATCTGCTGTGCATGGACTTCCCCGCGCCGCCGCCCGGGGCCCAGGACGCGGGCCTCGACGACTCGGTGGGTCAGCGCGCGCGCGCCGAACATCGCATGTCGACGCAGCCGTGCAGCGGCTGCCACGCCACGTTCGATCCGTTCGGCCTGCTGTTCGAGCACTACGACGCGCTCGGCCGCCACCGCACGGCGATCGGCGACGCGCCCGTCGACGCGAGCTGGGACATCGTCCAACCCCCGAGCGTGGCCGGTCACGCCGAGACCCTCGTCGAGTTCGCGCCGCGGCTCGCGGCGGCGGACGAGGTCGCCACCTGTGCCGCCCAGCGCGTCACGACGTACGCGGCCCAGCGTCAGGTCGACGCCGATCTCGCGTGCCACACGGGCGAGATCGCGGCGCAGTTCGTCGCGGCCGATCGCGATCTCGTGGAGCTCGTGCGGCTCGTCGCGCTCTCGTCCGTGCTGCGCGTGCGCAGTGAAGCGGAGGACCCATGAGCATGCCGTACGCGTTCCGTCGACGCGCGTTCCTGCGCGGCCTCGGCTCGGCCGGTGCGGTGTCCGGGCTCGGATGGTGGCTGCACCGCGCGGAGTCGTGGGCCGGGGGCGCGACGCCGCCGAAGCGGCTGCTCGTGCTGCACCGCCCCAACGGCACGATCCGCAACCAGTGGATCGACGGCGCGGGGCAGCCCGGTCCGATCCTCGAGCCGTTCGCACCGCTCGCCGATCACATGCGCGTGCTCGACGGTCTGCGGCTCGCGACCTACAACGGCGGCGAGGCCAGCCACGAGGGCGGGCTCGTCACGCTCATGACCGGCTCGCCGATCGGCGAGTCGCGTCCGCCGTCGCCGGACGACTGGAAGAACACCGAGCCGTCGCTCGATCAGATCCTCGCCCAGACCGCGCCCGACTTCGCCGGCGTGCCGTTCGAGTCGCTGCAGATCGCCGCGCACAACCGGCAGGACGGGCCGCCGGAGGTCGCGAACCGGGCGCTGTCGTACTCGGGCGCGGATGACCCGCTCTATCCCGAGATCTCGCCGTCGCTCACGTTCGAGCGCCTGTTCGGCGGCATCGTGCCGGGCATGGACGCCGACGCGCTCGCGGCCGCGCAGGCGAAGAACGCGAGCATGCTCGACTTCATGGACGGCGATCTCGCGCGGCTGAAGGCGCTCGCGCCCGCCTCCGAGCGCGCCAAGCTCGACGCGCACGCCGATGCGATCCGCTCGCTCGAGCAGAGCCTCCAGGGGCTGACGGGCTGCGAGCCCGGCGCGGCCCCGAGCGACCCGCCCGACAGCGACCACTTCACCGACGTGCAGAGCCGCGGCGAGGCCCAGCTCGCGATCCTGCGCACCGCGTTCCAGTGCGACGTCACGCGCGTCGCGACGTTCATGTGGACGCCGGGGGCGAGCAGCGTGCAGTTCGAGGGGCTGTTCGACGGCATGCCGCTCGTGCAGCACCACTCGCTGTCGCACGAGAACCTCGACGCGGGCGACGTCGCGCAGGCGATGGGCGCGATCGACCGGTGGTACTCCGAGCGCACCGCGGAGTTCCTGATCTCGCTGCGCGACACGCCCGACTTCGACGGCAGCGGCAGCGTGCTCGACAACACGTTGGTCCTCTACATCAGCGAGGTCGCCGCGGGCAACCACGTGTTCGAGCCGATGCCGCTCGTGCTGTTCGGCGGGGCGGGCGTGGGCCTGCAGGCCGCGGCGATCGCCGATTTCGACGGGCGCGCCACGAACGATTTGTGGCTCGCGATCGCGGCTCAGTTCGGCGTGCCGATGGCATCGCTCGGCGCCGAGGGCCAGTCGAGCGGCCCCCTGCCCGGCCTGTTCGTCTGACGGCTCAGTCGCACGGGATCTGGAAGCCCGCTTCGTAGCAGAGCGCGGCGTCGATCGTGCCCTGCAGCTCCCAGCCGGGCTCGGTCACCTCGATCGTCGCGACCAGGCGATCGGCCGCGGGATCGAGCGGCTCGGTCGGCATCGTGGTGATCTCCGTCGTGGTCTCGACGAGGCCCGCCAGCACTCCGTCGCGATAGAAGCGAGCCGACGCGGTGCCACCGACGAGGTCGACGTAGAACCGATCGACCGTCGGATGCTCGTCGTCGAACGGGTCGAGCGGCGCGGACGACAGCACGACCCCCATTCCGAATTCGAGGCTCCAGCACATGCACCGACCCGGCCCCCACAGCGCGTACTCGAACGTCACGGGCCCGACCGGCGAGGTGCCCGACAGCACGACGGGCGAGGCGATCGTCGGGTCGCAGAAATCGTCGTCGTTGCACTCCTGCGCCGGCACATCCGGCGCTCCCATGTCGAGCACGGGCCCGTCGCCGCTCGAGTCGCCCGACGACGACCCGGTGCTCGTCGTCGTCGTGAGGCCGGTGTCCGGCGCGGCCTCGTCGTCGCCGTCGCTGCCGTCGCCGCTGCCGCCCACGCCGCTCGTCGTGCCCAGGCTGCCGACCGGCTCGGTCGGCGGCGCACAGGCGCCGAGCGCGAGCGCGCCCGCGAGGATGCCCGCGTTTCGCATCGGCCCCCATTGCACCGCAACGGGGGCGTTCCGTCACGCGCTCAGCCCTCGGGCACGGGGTTGATCTTCGCCGTCCCGGCCCCGGCGGGGTACGCGTAGCTGTCGTGCGAGCGCAGGCCCACGACGAACACGCCGAAGCCCGCGCTCGCACGCAGCACGTGCACGCCGTCGTCCACCGAGATCCGCGCGACCTCGTACGCACCATCCGCGACCGCGTGGAACTCCGCGTCGTCGATCGCGAAACCGTCGAGCTCGATCGCGAGCCGAGCGGGCCGCGTGATCGTGAGGAGGTCCTCGTCCCAACCGGTCGGCACGAGCACGACGTGGCGATCGAGCAGCTGCTCGGACGGCGGCACCTGCAACACCGCCGGATCGCCGACCGGCAGCTGCACCGGCTTCGCCGGGCCGCCCTCGCCGTTGGGCAGGCCCACCAGGTAGTTCACGAGCGCGATCGGCCGATCCGCGTGCACCACGCAGTCGCCCGGATCCGCGGCGGTGCCGGAGACCTCGAGCCCGAGCACCTCGCCCGCCGAGAGCACGATCGGAGCGGCGGGCAGTCCCATCACGTCGGGCGCCGCCTCGAACGTCACCGCGGTGTCGTCCTCGCTCGCGACGATCTGCCAGCGCGACACCTCCGGCAACTCGCTCGCGCGCACGGGCATGCGCGCCGCGACGAAGTCCTCGCCCCACGTGCGCACGCCACTCAGCTGTTCCTCGAGGTGATCGCACGAGCCGCCGGGGGCCACGATGGCGCACTCGTGTGCCGTGAACACCCCGATCGGGTGACCGGCGTTGCTCTCGATGCGCGTGCCCGCGAGCGCGGCGTCGTGCGTGGCGACCTCGACGTGCGCGACGTCGCCTTCGTCGAGCGCGATCTGGATCGTCTCGTTCGGGAGACCGCCCGGCACGCCGGGGCCCTCGTCGATCGTCACGGGTGACGTGAGCTCGACCTCCGTGCCGTCCACCGTGCCCACGATCGCGACGTACGCTCGACCGGCGCCGCCCTGCCCCCATCCGGGCATGAACGCGAGCGTGTCGAGCGAGCTCGTCGGGTAGAGCAGCGAGGCATCCGACGAGTGTCCCAGGTCGGAGAAGAAGTTGAACTGGTACACCGCGACGGGTCGATCCGACGTGACGCGGAACGCCGCGGCCTCGCGCACACCGCTGCCCTCGCCGTTCTCGCCCACGAGATCCTCGAACGCGAACAGATCGAGCTCGGCGATCTCCTGCGGGCCGGCGACGGTCGTCCACACGCCGCCCTTCTTCTGCTCGACGGTGACGGAGACGACCTCGGACTGCTGCACGTTCGCCACGACGATCGCGTAGGGGCGCCAGTCGTGCGCCTCGAGGTTGTCGAGGTCGACCGCATGGAACACGCAGCCGATCGCCGTCTCGGCCGCTTCGGCCTCGTCGCACGTCGTCGGGATCCCGTGCTCGTCGATGTCGGGGCCCGTCGTCGCCACCGGACCCACGTCGTAGAGCGGACCGCCGCCCGTGCTCTCGTCGGCCACGGACGTGCTGGTGTCCGGCGATCCCGTCTCCGTCCCGGTCGAGGACCCACCGGTCGTCGTGCTCGGGTCCGCGCCGGTCGTGCCGTCGGCGGCGACGACGGCATCCACGGAGCACGCCCCGCAGCACGAGACGAGGATCACCCGTAGCGACGCGCGCATCGACATCGCTCCTTCACTGCGGCAGCTGCGTGAGTCCTTCACGTGTGCTATCGAAGAGCTCTCGTGACCGTGCGGCTGCCGCTCGTCCAACCCCAGCACCGCGTTCGCGGTGCACTGGATTCCGCGCCGCCCCCCGCGCGGCGCAAGCATCCGGAGTGGCTGCGGGTGAAGATGCCCGGCGGCGAGGGCTACTCCGAGCTGCACCGGATGGTCGGTGAGCTCGGGCTGCACACCGTGTGTCAGAGCGCGAGCTGCCCGAACATCGGCGAGTGCTGGAACCACCGCGCGCTGACGATCATGATCCTCGGCGACATCTGCACGCGGTCGTGTCGGTTCTGCGACGTCGCGACCGGGCGGCCGCTGCCGGTCGACGAGGACGAGCCGCGCCGGGTCGCGCAGATGCTCGCGCACCTGCGGCTGCGGCACACCGTGATCACGTCGGTCGATCGCGACGACCTGAAGGACGGCGGCGCGCGGATCTGGGCCGAGACGCTGCGCGCGTGCCACGACACCGCGCCGTGGATGACGATCGAGACGCTCGTGGGCGACTTCAAGGGCGTCCTCGGCGACGTCGACACCGTGCTCGCCGCGGGGCCCGACGTGCTGTCGCACAACCTCGAGACGGTGCCTCGGCTGTCGCGCGAGGTGCGGGTGCAGGCGCGCTACGATCGCAGCTTCGCGGTGCTCCGCCACGCGCGCGAGCAGGGCGCGCTCACGAAGACGGGCATCATGCTCGGGCTCGGCGAGGATCTCGAGGAGGTGCGCGAGGTCGTCGACCAGCTCGGCGAGCTGGGCCTCGACGTGCTGACGCTCGGGCAGTACCTGTCGCCCTCCAAGCAACATCTGCCGATCGCGCGCTACGTGCACCCCGACGAGTTCGCGGCGCTGAAGACGTACGCGCTCGGGCGCGGGATCCGGCACGTCGAGAGCGGGCCGCTCGTGCGGTCGAGCTATCACGCGGATGGGCAGGCGGAGCTCATCGCGGCGCTGCAGGCGGAGCGCGGCGTCGTCGGCTTCGCGAGCCTCCGACCGCCGGTCGAGCCACCTGCGCCCGCGTGATTCCAGCCGCGGGTCGGCTAGGATGCGCGCATGCGCTGGGTCGTCACCGGAACCAACCGCGGCATCGGGCTCGAGTTCGTGCGGCAGCTGCTCGCACGCGGCGACGAAGTGGAGGCGGGCGTGCGCGACCTCGATCGGGCCCACGACGTGCGGGCGCTCGGCGAGCTCGCCGAGGGTCGACTGCGTGTGCACGCATGCGACGTCGCCGACGACGCGAGCGTGCGTGCGTTCGCGGATGCGATCGGGCCGGTGGCGGTCGACGTGCTCGTGAACAACTCGGGCGTGATGGGCAAGATGCAGTCGCTCGAGGAGCTGGACACGGCCGACGTGCATCGCACGTTCGACATCGACGCACTGGGGCCGCTGCGGGTGACACGGGCGCTGTTGCCCGCGCTGCAGCGCAGCGCGACGCCGCGCGTCTTCAGCATCACGAGCGGCATGGGCTCGATCGGCGACAACACGAGCGGCGGCGCCTACGGCTACCGGATGGCCAAGGCGGCGCTCAACATGGCGAACAAGTCGATGAGCGTGGACCTGCGCGCGCGCGACGTGGTCTGCGTCGTCGTGAACCCGGGCTGGGTGCAGACCGACATGGGCGGCCACGGAGCGCCGACCCGCGTGGAAGACTCCGTCGCGAAGATGATCGCCTTGGCCGACGGCCTGTCGATCGCCGACACGGGCAAGTTCCTCGACTGGACGGGCCGCACCTGGGCGTTCTAGCGCTTCTTCAGCGCTTCCTTGATCCGGCGCAGTGCCTCCGGCACGCGCTTCTCGGGGACGTTCACGCGCGTGGGCATGCCGCCGCCGATGTCGAGCAGCTCGACGAAGTCGAGGCCGCTCTCGAAGTCGGCGGCGATCGTCGCGTTGCCGGCCTCCACCACGACGGCCACCGCGGCGAGCCGCTGGCCGAGCAGCAGCAGCTCCGTCTTGTCGAACGGCGGCGAGCCGCTCGGCACCTCGAGCAGCGCGACGCCCTCGTCCACCACGAAGCGATCCGCGAGCGCCCCTGCCCCGTCCGCCATGCGCCGGAAGTCGGCGGCCGCCGCCACGATCGTGTCGCGCTCGACGCCGGGCGCGAGCCCGTGCACGAGGTAGTGCACGACCCGCAGCTTGAGCGTCTCGTCGAGCCAGTGCGCGCGCAGGGCCTGATCGATCCGCTCCGCCTCCGGCGTCGTCGCGCCAATGCGCGTGTCGACGGCCCGCG
>CAYXVR010000059.1:0-10582 GCA_964468635.1 uncultured Nannocystaceae bacterium | reverse complement strand
GTCGTCGTCCGCCCCGGGATACGGTTCGCGCCCGCCGAGAATCCACTTCGCCGCCGCGTACAGCCCGTCGAGATCGAAGTGCGCGACGATCGTGTCGACCGGCCCGGTGTCGGCGACGAGCGCCGGCGTGATCATCTCCGGACACGCGCCGTGCTGCGCCTTCGTGGCGAGCACGAAGCGCGGATCCTTGCCGAACTCCGCATGCAGCGGGTGATCGTGGTGATCCACCCAGCGCGCCAGCCGATTTCCGAGCGCCGTGATGAACGCGCCGGTGGTCTTCTCGAAGCCCTTGCCGATGCCCGTCGATGCGAACGCGATGTCGAGCACGACCACGCGGCCGGCCAGCGACGCCGCGCGCGGCAGCTTGCGCGGGCTCGCGAACACGAGCGCCGGCAGCGAGACGCTCACGGCAGCTCCGCACGCGCGGCCGCGAGCTCGCTCGCCGCGTGACCGTCGCCGGCAGCGTCGGCGGCCGCGATGCCGCGGTCGAGGATCGCGGCGGCTTCGCCTGCGCGATCGAGCTCGCGCAGGAGCCCGCCGTACATCAGGTAGCACGGCACATACGTCGGATGGTCGGCGACGAGCCGCGCGAACTCGGCGGCCGAGGCCTCGAGCTCACCGCGCTTCTTCAGCTCCATCGCGAGCCCGTAGCGCGGGAACGGATCGCCGGGGCGAAGCTCGACCGCCTGGCGGAGCATCGCGAGGCGGTCCATCACGTCACGCCGCTCCCTTGGCCTTCGGCTTCCAGGTGCGCTTGTGATCCTCGGCGTACGCGTCGGCGGCGTCCTTGTCCATGCCGAGCGCGACGAGCAAGGACGGCGTCTGATCGAACACCCCCGTCTCCTGCAGGTGCCCGACGAGCAAGAGGTACGTCGCGACGTGGTGCGGCGGATACTTGGCGAGCAGCACGTCCATGCCGGCGCGCAGCTGCTCGGGCGTGCGCGTCTCGCAGAAGTCCTCGTCGGTCTCGCCCTGCTTGTGCGGCACCTCGAGGTGATCGAGGAAGTCGACGAGCATCGATCGATGGTGGCGCATCAGCCACTCGATGAGCAGCGCGAGCCCGAGCTGCTCGTTGCCGCCGTCGAACTCGGTGTCGAACTTGCGGCGCCAGGCCTTGAGCCGGGCGGCGCGCGTGAACGCGGTCTCGGGCACCGACGACGCGACGCCACCGGCCTTCAGCACGGCGCGCACCTCCTTGCCGGACAGCTCGCCGTAGTAACCGTCGACGCGCTCGCGGCCGAGGTGCTTGCAGATCTCGAGTGGCTTCATGGGATCCCCCGGGGCGCCCCGCGGCGAGCGAGGCCGAGGCGGACCTTATCTCGCCCCGGGGGATCGGGCAATTCAGCCCCGGCGGCGGCGCAGGAGGAAGCCGACGAGCAGCGCGAGCGCATACGCGGAACGCGGCTCGCTCGTGCGGCAGCCGCAGCCGCCTCCGTCGTCGGCGCTGCCGGCCGTGTCCGATCCGCTCGAGTCGTCGTCGCCGTCGTCCGCGCTCGCGGTCGCATCGTCGTCGGCCGTCGCGTCGGTGGCGCTCGCATCCGTCGCGCCGTCGCTCGATGAATCGGCGTCGGTATCCGTCGCCGTCGCGTCCGTCGCGGTCGCATCCGTGTCCGTCGCGTCCGTGTCCGTCACCGTCACCGTCACCGTCCCATCCGTCATCGTCACGGTCGCGCTCGCGCTCGCGTCCGTCGTCGTGCCGTCGTCGTCGGTGTCGCCCGTCGTGTCGTCGTCGGTGTCGCCCGTCGTGTCGTCGTCGGTGTCGCCCGTCGGATCCGTGTCCGACGCGGTCGTCCCCGAGGGATCCTCGGTGGTCGACGACTCGCTGCCGCCGCCGGTGCAGATCACGGGGACGAGCTCCACGCAGACGGCGTCGAGCTCTTCCTGCGTCATGTCGGCCCACTCGTCCTCGCCGTCGCCGAACGCGGACGGCCCCGACTCGCAGTCGCACGCGTAGGAGGGCGGCGAGGAGCCGACGACGCACGAGCCCTCTTCGGTCTCGCACATCGCACTCGGCGGCGGCTCCGGGACGAAGCCGCAGTCCTCGAGGAACATGTAGCAGATCTCGAGCAGCTCGTCCTCGGTGAGGCCGTCGTACTCGTTGCCGCCACTGCCACCGAAGCCCCCTCCGTCGGCGCACTCGCACTCGACCCAGTCGCCCATGTCGTTCGACACCTCGCAGGCGCCGTTCTCCTCCATGCACGCGGCGCTGTCCGCCGCGGCGGGCTGGGCCAGCCCGAGCACGAACGCCACCACGCACGCCACCCAGCCCACTCGAAGCAAGACTCGCATCGCCATCCTCCCGGCAGACAAAGGCCGAACGCCCGCAACCAACGCGGAAACCCCGGCCTCCTTGCATGGCGGAGGCCGGGGCTGTCCTTCACGTCGTCGTCAGAGCGCCGAGACGATCGACCGGATCTCCGCCAGATCGGCGTCGCCCGGCAGCACCGCGTCCGCCGCGTCGAGCCGCGCCAGCGCCGTGGCGACCATCTCGTCGGCGCCCGCGAGCCCGTCGCGCCGACCCTGCAGCGCGTCGACGTAGGCGAGGATCGCCGCGCCCTTCACGAGCTGGGCCTGATCACCGGCGAGCAGCTCCGCGAACGTCAGCGTCTGGGCCACCTCGCGCTGCTCGAACGTCACCGCGTCCTTGAATCGCGCCGTCACCGTGATCTGATCGTCGTCGCCGACGAGGTCGGGCGCGCAGGTGCTGATGCGCTGGTGGAACACCATCGCGTCGTTGGGCGCCAGGTGCTGGGGCTCGACCTCGGCCGGATCCGTGCTGACCTCCTCGCCGCTGAACTTCACGATCTCGAAGCCGGGCGGCATGTCGAGCTTCACCTGCACGTCGCGCACCGCGACCGCCATCGTCGAGATGAAGTCGGTCTCGAAGCGCGCCTGGGCCTCCTCGGCCGAGCCGACGAAGACCGAGGCGCCCTTGCCCGCATCGGTGACGTTGTCCATGAGCTCGTCGTTGTAGGTGTCGAGCGTGCCGACGCCGACGCCCACGAGGTAGATGCCGTCCTCGTCGTTGCTGCCCGCGTGCTCCGCGATGACGTCGATCTCCGTCACGCCCGCGTTCGCACCGCCGTCGCTGATCAGCACCATCCGGCTGATCACGCCGGTCTCGTGGTTCGCGGTGGCGAGCTGGTAGCCCGCGACGAGGCCGGAGTGCAAGTCCGTGCCGCCGCTGGCCTCGACCTCGGAGATCACCTGCAACAGCGTGGCGTCGTCCGGCCCGCTCACCGCGTGACCCGACAGCTCGACGTTGTTCGACGTGTTCCACGTGACCATCGACACGACGTCGCCCTCGCGCAGGCTGGCTGCGATCGAGCGGCACGTGGCCTTCAGCATCTCGATCGGTTGACCGGACATGGAGCCCGACGTGTCGAGCACGAGCGTCACGTTGATCGGCGGGCGCTCCTCGTCGGCGATCGCCTCGCTGCTCACGCCGATCTGCAGGACGTACTCGCCCTCCGGATCGGTCTCGCCGCGCTGCATCGCGGTGGACACCACGACCGAGCCGGGCTCCGCCGCCGGGTAGTCGAACGAGTAGTAGTTGAAGAACTCCCACGGCCGGATCGGCACGTACGACAGGCTGCCCCACCCGCCCAGCACGGCCTCGCGGGCCTGCACCGGCGACGACATCGAGTTCGAGTCGTCGGGCGAAAGGAACAGCGTCACCGGATCCTCTTCGTTGCAGTCCGGCTCGCCGGTCGAGCTCGACTCGCCCTCGTCGTCGTTGGGCTCGCCGTCGTCGCCGTCGTCGTCGCCCGCGCTGTCGCTGCCGTCCTCTCCGCCGCTCGGGTCGGAGCCGCCGGTGCCGTCGTCGTCGAACGATCCGTCGTCGTCGTCGTCGTCGTCGTCGTCGTCCGCGCTCGAGACCCCGTCGTCGTCCCCGGTCCCGAACTCGTCGCCGCTCGCCCCGTCAGCCGCCCCGTCGTCCTCGGTCGCACACGCCGTGGACACCACGGCGAAGGCACCCAACCACAACATCGGCGCAGCGCGCCGCGACAACCATCGCTTGTCCATGATCCGACTCCATCCCAACCCCTCCGCGGTCCGATCCGGCGCACACCATGTCGCCGTGGAGGCCGCCCCGGAGGGCGTGCCCTGTTCTGCAAGTCGCCGGCCAGCGCGCAGACCTGGCGCCACGCGGACGCACCGCTGCGCAGCGCGACATCGGTGTCGCGATCGGAGGGCCGACGGTCTGACAGCGATGTCGCCCGATCCCGTCCATGGCGCGAGGTCTCGCGGACCTTCGCGCGCGCGAGCGCCTCAGTGCGGCGCGGACTCGCGGATGTAGGTCGCGTAGCGCTGCGACAGCGCGCGCGTGATCGGACCGGGCTTGCCGTCACCCACCTCGTGTCCGTCGATGCGCGTGACCGGCATGATGCCGCGCACCGACGAGGTCAGGAACAGCTCGTCGGCCGCGCGCAGTTGATCCGGGTGCACGCGCATCTGCACCACGGGGTGGCCGAGCTCGCCGGCGAGCCGGCACACGACCTCGCGCGTGATGCCGGCGAGCAGTCCCGCATCGAGCGGCGGCGTCGCGAGCTGGCCGCCCGTCGCGAAGAACACGTTGCTCGTCGCGCCCTCGACGACGTCGCCGTCCGCATTGCAGAGGATCGCATCGTCGCCTCCGGCCTCGATCGCGCGCCGGGTCGCGAGGATGCTGCCGAGGTAGTTGCCCGTCTTGATGCTGGGATCGAGCCCGCCCATCGTCTTCGTCGTGCCGACCACCACGACCGCGATGCCTTTCTCGTACACCTCCGCGGCGGGGAGCACGAGCGGCTGCACGAGCACCACGAGCGTGGGCGACTCCGACTTGCGCGTGTCGAGCATGATGGGGCCTGCGCCCCGCGTGACGATGACGCGCACGTAGCTCTCGTCGTTGCCCGCGGCCGCGTGCGTCGCGGTGATCGCTTCGGCGATCGCCGCGTCGGAGAACGGCAGCACGAGCCCGATGCCCGCAGCGCTGCGGTGCAGCCGCGCGAGGTGGCGGACCAGCTCGACCGGCGCGCCGCCCGAGGTGCGCATCGTCTCGTACACGCTGTCGCCGTACAGGAACCCGCGGTCGAACACGCTGACCTTGGCGTCGGCCGGATCGACCGGCGCCCCCACGGTGGAGAGGTAGACCTTCGTCGGCATCGTGCGCGAGCCAGCACACGACGACGGGCGCGCCGCGTCAAGCCCCGAGCGCGCGACGCAGCTTCCACACCCCCACGATCGCCTCGCCGACGATGTGGCCCGACATCTTCGAGGTGCCGAGCGTGCGGTCGGTGAAGACGATCGGCACCTCGACGACGCGGAAGCCCATCCGGATCGCGCGTGCCGTCATCTCGATCTGGAAGCCGTAGCCCGCGGTGACGATGCCCGCGAGCGGCAGCGCCTCGAGCACGCGCCGCGTCCAGCACTTGAAGCCGCCGGTGAGATCGCGGATGGGCAGGCCGAGCACGGCGCCCGCGTAACGGCTGCCGGCGCGGCTGAGCAGCCGGCGCTTGAGGGGCCAGTTGCGCGCGCCCCCACCGGCGACCCATCGCGATCCCAGCGCGACGTCGGCCCCGGCGCCGCAGGCGGTCAACAGCGCGGCGAGATCGCGCGGGTCGTGCGAGAGGTCTGCATCCATCTGCAGCACGTGCGTGTAGCCGCGCGCATTCGCGAGCGCGACGGAGAAGCCGTGCACGTACGCGCGACCGAGCCCCTCTTTGCCCTTGCGGTGCAGCACGCTCACGCGCGGGTCGTCCTTCGCGATCGCGTCGGCGAGCTCGCCGGTGCCGTCGGGGCTCGCGTCGTCGACGACGAGCACGTCGATGCCCGGCTGCGCCGCGAAGATCGCATCGAGCACGCGCGGGAGGTTCTCGCGCTCGTCGTACGTCGGCAGCACCACCGTGGCCCGTTCGTCCATGCGCGCGCGCATCATAGCGTGCGCGGCCCGACCTACGCAGCTCTGCGTAGGTGCGGCCGCCGATTGCGACGCTCGAGCGCGGCCGATACGGTGCGAAACGGGGACACGACCATGCGGGCAGGTGCAGCGGTGCTCGGAATGGGGCTCGTCGGTGCGACTTTGGTCGCGACGCGGGTGCACGCGGACGACGGTGACGACACCGCGTACGCGTCACCCGACGGAGAGGATCACCATCATCGGCCGCCGGGATGGGACGCGCTGCACGGCGAGGTGCCGCCGGCCGCCGACGAGGCGCCCGAGTATCCGCTCGCCGCCGCGTACGTGCCCGCGGACTCGAGCAACTACACGGCGGGCGGCATCACGAACGTGCAGTACATCGTGGTGCACACGATGCAGGGCTCGTACGCGGGTAGCATCTCGTGGTTCCAGAACCCGACGTCCGACGTGTCCGCGCACTTCTGCATGCGGGCGGAGGACGGAGAGATCACGCAGATGGTGCACCTCGCCGACCGGGCGTGGCACGTGGGCAACTCGAACTCGCTCGCCATCGGCATCGAGCACGAGGGCTTCGTCGACGATGCGAGCTGGTACACATGGGCCATGTACGCGCGCTCGGCCGAGCTCGCGCGCTGGCTCGCGGACCACCACGGGCTTCCGCTCGATCGCGATCACATCGTCGGTCACGTCGAGCTGCCGAGCCAGACCCACACCGATCCGGGGCCCAACTGGAACTGGGACCTGTACATGGCGCTCGTGCACGACGTCGTCGCGGCCGGCGTCGTCGAGGGCGTGGTCGTCGATGCCGGCAAGGCGTGCACGCTCACCGCGTCGGTCGACACGTGGGTGACTGCGACACTGCAGGATCCCGCCGAGCTCACCGAGGCCGACAAGTGTCTCGTGCCGGCCGGCACCGAGCTCGTCGCGTACGCGTCGTCCGACGACATCTACGGCCATCGCCGGCTCACGCTCGCCGATGGGGCATGTGCGGGCAACGTGGCGCAGGGCGGTTTCGTCGTGCCCGCCGACTTCACCGGCGCGTGCTCGCCGAACCAGGTCGCGGCCGCGGGCGCGCAGGTCGTGCTCGACGGCGGCGCGCCGATCGTCGTCGGCGAGGACGGGCGCTTCTCGATCGCCGATGTCGGTCAAGGCGCGCACGTGCTCGACGCGAGTGGCACCGGCTTCGTCGCGAGCTCGGTGCCGTTCGATCAAGCGGTGTATCCCGGTCGACGACTCGTCGTCGTGCTCGAGCCCGAGGACGCGGGCACGTCGGGTGGCGATGGGACCGACGGCGGCGTCGATCCCAGCGACGGCGGTGACGACGGGATCGGCGAGGACGACGCGAGCGATGCGGGGACCGACGACGACAGCGCGTCGGGGACCGACGACGGCGGGATCGATCCCGCCCTGCCCGGCACGTTCGGCGAGTCGGAGGACGCGGACGGTTGTGCGTGCCGGACCGGACGGGGTCGGGCCGATTCCGGCGGCACTCCGCGCCTCGGATGGCTCGTCCTCGCCCTCGCCGGGCTCGCGGGTGGGGTGCGCCGGCGCCCGCGGGCGTGACGGGTCACGGCCCTCCGGGCCTGAATTGCTCGACATCGAGCTGGGCTCCTGAACCCGGCTCGTGCTACGGTCACTCATCTCCGCGGAGCAGTAGTCGACCTTGCGGAAAATTCGCTGCCACTACCCATCGCCGGACGCGTACGTGCAAGCGCTCGAGCCGGCGGCCGAACCGCACTCGCTGCAGGTGTTCTCGACGGATCCGTTCGAGCCCGGAGAGGAGGTCCTGCTCGAGGTCTACTTCGCCGGTCTGCCCGGCAAGATGATGGTGCGCGCGATCGGCAAGGAGTGGCACTCGGCGCGACCGCGATTGCGCGTGCGTGCGGGTGGCGTGCTGCGATGCACGGGCACCGAGTGGCGCAAGCTCGAGTTCCTGCGTGAAGTCGGCACGGGCTCGATCGATCTCACGGCGCGACGACGTCACGTGCGATTGCCGGTGATGGTCGAGGTGCGATGGCGCCGGCACAACAGCACGGACTTCTCGGTCGCGGCGCTGTCCGAGATCTCGGAGGGCGGCGCGCTGCTCTTGACCCGCAATCCGCCGGCGCACAACGAGGAGATCATCGTCGAGATCATGCCGCCCGGCAGCGAGCGGCCGCTCGAGGTGCTCGCGGTCGTGCGCAACACGGACAACCCCGACGGCGTCGGGCTGGAGTTCCTCGCGCGCGACATGGGCGGCGTGCATCGCCTGCGCGAAGTGATCCGGCGCCTGGTCGAGCAGTAGGCGCGCGGGGGCTCGCGTGGCGCGGCGCAAGAACCACGGCAAGCGGGTCCCGGTCGGTGATCTCGCCGAGGTGACACTGCGCAAGATCGTGCCGGACGAGCGCGTGCGACTCGTGCGGCTGCAGCTCGCATGGGACGACGCGATGCCGACGCGGTTGCGCGGCGTGGCGGCCCCGGCCTCGGTCGACGGCGAGGTGCTCGTGGTGCACGTGAGGGACAACCAGTGGCTGCACGAGCTCGCGTACCTGCGCGCGGACATGCTCGCGCGCGTGCAGGCCCAGTGTCCGGCGGCGCGGATCGCCTCGATGCGTCTGCGCGTGGGCGTGGTGCCCGAGCCACCGCCGCCGGTGCGGCTCGAGCCGGTGCCCGAGACGCCGCGGCTCGCGATGCAGCCCGAGCGCGAGACGATCGACGCGATCGAGTCGATCGGCGACGACGGCCTTCGCCACGCGATCGCGACGGCCCGCCTCGCGCTGACGGGGCTCGGCTCGCGGCGCTAGTCGAGGCCTCCGGGCTCTCTGGGTGGCGGGAAGATCGCCGAGTCGAGATGATTCGGCGATCTTCGAAGACCGACCTGCGTCCGGAGGGCTCGTTCGGAAGATCGCCGAGTCGAGATGATTCGGCGATCTTCGAAGACCGGCCTGCGTCCGGAGGGCTCGTTCGGAAGATCGCCGAGTCGAGATGATTCGGCGATCTTCGAAGGCCGCGCCGCCGCTCGAGCAATCCTCGGACGATCGCCGAGCCGACGCGCTTCCGCGATCGTCTGCGTCCCGCCCGCAAATCATCCGCGACGCAGCGCCACGGATGGGCGCGCCGGGGCGAGGTACCCTCGTGGTCGCGACACGCACGGACATCGTCGGCGCGGATGCGCGACGCCGGCGCGCACGAGGCACGCGTGCCCTTCACGATTCGGTTGAGCGACCTCGGACCGACGCGCGAACCCGCCGTCGTCACGACGCGTGGGTCCGCGGCATCAGCGGGGTGGACCGGTGCTCGGCTCGTCGAACGCGATGCGGCCGTGACGGCGCCAACCCTGACGCAGGAGCCACGTACGTGCGGTGCACGTGCCGAGATCGGGCAACGGACCGCCGTCATGGGGCGGCTCGCACCAGCCCGCGAACGCGATGCCCGAGCTGCGCGAGTCGATCCACTTCTTGGGTCGCTTGCGTCCGGCGCGAGCATCGTGGATGCGCTGGTTCAGGAGCACGTAGGCGAGCGCACGCCGGACCTCGAGCGGGCTTTCCAGCGCGCGGGCGTAATGGCGGTGGGCGACGAGCTTGCCGGTGCGTCGGAAGAGCTTGTTGAGGCGCTTGCCGAGGCGCGTGCACAGGCCCCGCATGCCACGCTCGAGGCTGTCGGGCTCGTCGCACTCCGCGATGATGTGGATGTGATCGGAGAGGACGTCGAACTCGACGATCCGGAAGCCGAAGCGTGCACGAGCGGCTTTGAAGACCGCGAGGATGCACGCGAACGCTTCGGCGCCGCGCAAGCTGGGCAGCCCGTCGACGACACGGATCGTGATGTGGAGCGGGTGATCGCGGTGGACGGGCGGACGGCGCACGTGCGGCACGCGCCTGCGTGGGCCGGTGGGCTTTCGCCCTGCGCCCTTGCGTTTGCCTCCCCACGTGCGGAGGGGCAGCTCGATCTGCATGGCTCGCTTGCGTCGAAACACGGCGCGGCGATGTAGCGTGTGGAGGTGCGGCGTCCAGCGCGTGGGTCGACGCCGAGCACGAGTCGATGACGTGTGCACGGTGTCGCGACGTTGCGAGTCGCGAACACCACGTGCGAGTCGTCGCCGACGCGAGGACGCGAGCTACGGCGACTGCGACATCGTTCGACGCGAGATCGTGGAACGAGCGCGCGTCGTCGGCCCCTGTCCCGCGTGGACAGGTCGACCCCTGTCCGCGCGGGACAGGATCGAGGGCCGGAAAAGAAATCGGCGAGACCGATCGACTCGCTGCCGATCGGCCGAGGCCCCATCGAGTGCGCAGGACGCGAGCACGTCCCGTCGCCGCGCCTCCCCGCGCCGGCCGAACGCGATGCGAATGCGCTGCGCCGACCCAAGACGAGGAGTGCCGGAGCCGAGCGCGTTCGCGAAGATCGCCGAGTCGAGATGATTCGGCGATCTTCCCGGAGCCGAGACGGGTGCCGGAGCCGAGCGCGTTCGCGAAGATCGCCGAGTCGAGATGATTCGGCGAGCTTCCCGGAGCCGAGACGGGTGCCGGAGCCGAGCGCGTTCGCGAAGATCGCCGAGTCGAGATGATTCGGCGAGCTTCCCGGAGCCGAGACGGGTGCCGGAGCCGAGCGCGTTCGCGAAGATCGCCGAGTCGAGATGATTCGGCGAGCTTCCCGGAGCCGAGACGGGTGCCGGAGCCGAGCGCGTTCGCGAAGATCGCCGAG
>CAYXVR010000058.1:0-61060 GCA_964468635.1 uncultured Nannocystaceae bacterium | reverse complement strand
GCTGAAGAGGGCGGGGGCGAGGAAGGCGGCGGCGAAGAGGGCGGCGGCGAGGAAGGCGGCGGTGAAGAAGGCGGCGGTGAAGAAGGCGGCGTCGAGGAAGGCGGCGGTGAAGAGGGCGGCGTCGAGGAAGGCGGCGGCGAAGAGGGCGGCGGCGAAGAGGGTGGTGACCCTGCGTGCGGCGAGCTCGAGTACGGTGCCTGCCTGGAGACCGAGGGTTGCGCCTGGGAGGGCGGCGAGGCCGGGGAGTGCGTCCCCGCGTGATGCGAACGCCGCGCGACGAACGTCGAGGTCGCTCGACCTGATATCGTCGTCGCGTCCTTGCGAGTACTGCTGACGAACTGTGCCGCTGCCCTCGTCGTCGTGATGACGTCGGAGGCAGCGGCGTCGTCGTTCGAGCCGCCGATCGTCGAACGGACCGCGCGCGTACACATCGATGCGATCGTCGTGGATGCGCGCATCGCCGATCACGCCGCGCTCGAAGACGCGTTGCGCATCCGACTCACGGATCGACCCGTGTCCGACTCCGCGCACGCGCGGGCGCCCGCGAAGGACGAGCTGTTCGGCTACCTCGAGATCGAGAGCGCCTCGGCCGAGCGCGCATCGGTGCGCCTGCTCTTGTCCGACGGTCGCGCGTACGTGCGCGTGATCGAAGCACCGCAGGCCACGCGCGCGCGGGAGACCGCCGCGACGATCGCGAACCTCCTCGCGGGCATCGAGGAGGGCGCGATCGCACCGACCCAGGAGCACGTGCCGATTCCCGAGGCGTTGCGGCCCGTCGAGGTCGCGCCGAAGCAGCCGCCCCCGAAGCGCCCGCCGACCACTCCGCCGCCGCGCGTCGAGTGGGGGATCGCCGTCGGTGGCGCGGCGATCGTCGCGGCCGGGCCGCCCGAGCCGCAGGGCTTCGCAGCCGGCGGCGGCGAGTTGCGCGGCGAAGCACGCTGGCGTCGCGGACCCACGGTCGGGCTCGCGGTGCGGGCCGCAGGCAACCGCGCCGACGGCTACGGCCTCTTGCGCGTGCGCGTTTCACCGACGTTCGGATGGGCGTGGCGCACCGGTGCGTTCGAGCTGCACTCGATGGCGATGCTCACCGTCGAGCCGTGGGTGCTGCTGCAGAGCGACGACGAGCCCGTCGATCGCAAGCCCGTCAGCGCGCTGCTCGGCGGTGCGCTGCGCTTCGAGCCCGTCGGTCGCGTGATGCTCGCGCGCGGCCGGAGCGTGCGCATCGGTCCGTTCGTCGAGGTGGGCGGCAGCGCGATTCCATCGGCGTCGGGCGGCGTCGCGCGATTGCGTCGACGCGACGACGCGGGTGAGCTCCACGATCTCTTCCGCCTCGGTGGGCTCGAGATCGCGGTGGGCCTCGTCGTCGGTCCGTGGGTGCCCGTGGCGGCGCGCTGACGTCCAACCGCCGGCAGGGCGCAGCCCGCCGCGCGCGGTCGCGATCCCCCGAGTGGGCTCACGGATCGCCGGCCCGCGCCGCGTGCACGCACGATCGGGACGCGGGTCGCGAACTTGCACGAGGATCGAGGACGATGCCGAGCTCCGTTCGATCTCTCGTCTGTTGCGTGGGCGCCTTCACGTGGTTCGCCGGCTGTGGCGGCAGCGAAGCGGACGCCGGCGACTCCGACGGCACGGGGATGGCCGACGACGACGGCGCCTCGAACACCGCGCCCGGCACGATGACGACGCCCGCGACCGACTCGGCCGACGACGGCAGCGACGACGCGAGCACGATGACGACGACACCCACCGACGACGGCGACACGGGCCCGAGCGACGACACGGGCAGCGGGCCGTTCGAGCCGAATCCCATGCTCGCCGATCTCGCGGACGAGACGGCGCTCGACCTCGGCCCGTTCGCGTGCGAGCAGGTGCCGGGCGAGGAGGCGGAGCTGTGCAAGCGCGCCACCGACTACGGCGGCTTCGTCTACGACCCGCACAACCACGAGATGTTGCTGTTCGGCGGTGGTCACTCGACGACGATGACCGACGTCATCCACGCGCTCGATCTCGGCGGCACGCTGCAGTGGTCCGGCCTGTACTCGCCGACGCCGTGCGATCAGATGACGCAAGGCAACCTCGACGCGGAGAACGGCGCGTGGACGATGGGCCCCGGCCCCTATCCGCGCCCGGTGTCGACGCACACGTACGACATGCTCGCGGTCGCGCCGAATCTCGACGAGTTCCTCGTGATCAGCCGCAACTTCAGCGGCGGCTACTGCAACGCGGTGGGCAACGACATCGGCGGGCGCATCGCGCACTTCGATCGCGCGGCGCAGACGTGGTCGTTCAGCCCGATGGCGGAGGGCTCCACGTACGATCTCGCGGTGAACATCCCCGGCTCGGAGCCCGACCCCGAGTCCGGCGTGATCGTGCTGTTCGGTGGCGGCGGGCTCGCGACCTACGACCCCGCGACGCGCGTGTACACGCAGCACGTCGACACGTACAACGGCGAGTACGGCAACCTCGGCGACCTGGAGGGCATCGGCTACGCGAACCACCTCGTGTACTTCCCGCCGGACGATCGCTTCTACCTGTTCACGAACGACGGTGGCCTGTGGGGCCTGCAGTACGATCGCGACGCGCCGGCGGAATCGGTGGGCGAGCGCATCGAGGCCGGCGGCGTGACGCCGCCGGGCGGGGAGCTGGGCCTCGACTACGACTCGCAGAACGCGATCATCGGCGGCCGCGTGCAGGACAGCACGTTCTACGCGTTCGATCCGGCGACGCGCGAGTGGAGCGCCCATCCGATGAACGGCGGCACGCCCGGCAACCTCGCCTTCCATGCGCTCGCGTACGATCCGGTCGACAACGTCTTCGTGTTCGTCACCGACTACGACTCGGGCCAACGCACGTGGGCGTACCGCCTCGCGAACTGATCAACCCGCGGCGGCAATGCGGGCCTCGAGCCGCGCGCGGTACTCGTGCAGCGGATAGAGCTCGACCTCGGCAGCACCGGCGGCACCATTCGAGTCGTAGTCGAACGGGTCGTCGACGTCGCGGATCAGCCGGTACATGTACGTGTAGATCAGGCCCACGAACGATACGACGACGACCTCTGCGAACGTCGACTCGAACGAGGACGTGAGCAGGATCAGGTAGCAGATCGCGATCATCACCTCGAGCAGCGCGTAGCCGGTGGCCAGGAAGCCCGTCCTAGACGTCACGCTCACGCGCAACAACGCCCGACGCACGTTCGTCGTGATCGAGAACGCGCGCGTGGCATGGGACCCGAGCTCGATCGCGGTGAACGTCGACGTCAAGCTGTGGAGCGCGCCGTGCAATTCGGCCTCCGTCGCCCGCTTGTGCAGCCAGCGGTCGATGGTCTCGAGCAGGGCGAGGATAGAACGCCGATGCTTCGTCGGGTCGTCCTGTTTCACCGTCGCGACGTGCACCATCACCTCTTCGATGGTCTCGAGCCCGGTGACCAGCTCGCCGGGCATCTTCTCGGCTTCCTTGTAGTCGCTCATCGTGCCCGCGAGCATGAAGCCGAGCAGGAACACGCCGCCGCTGAGCACGACGGCGACGTCGCCGAAGTCGATCATCCCTTCGAAAGCGAAGCTTGCGTGCAAGATCTCGCGCAACGCCACGAGCGCGCCCACCATCGGCAGCGTGGTGACCATGAGGCTCCACTTGAGCCATCCGGCGCGGCGACGAAGCGGTAGGACGTTCGACGGCGGCATGCGGTCGCGAGCGGTCACGAGCGTGTCACGCCGACGTCACGAACTCCAATTTCTGGGCTCCGTCAGGGCGGGGGCAGGTTCACGCGCTTCTCGACGGTCGCTTCGTTCGTGCCGGGCAGCGCGCCCGTGAGGCCCTCCTCGCCGGGCTTCGGCGGCGTGAACGGCACGCTCGCGCCGTCGCCCAGCAGCTGCACGAGATCGACGACGAGCTCGGCGATCTGCGTCATGCCGTCGGCGTTGATGGCTTCGATCTCGTCGCCCGGGCGATGGTAGTCGGGATGCAGGTGCGTGAAGAAGAACAGCACCGGGATGTCCTTGCGATAGAAGCTCGCGTGATCGCTGCGCGTGGTGATGTTGCGGTCGTACAGCACGCCGAGCCCGTGCGGGCCCACGGTGTCCAAGAGCGGCATCCACCCGCTCGACGAGCCCAGCCCGCCGATCGCGAGCCCGCGCGCGTCCATGCGCCCGACCATGTCGATGTTCACCATCGCGACGACCTTGCCCTTCGCGAACGGCGGAGCGTCGGGCGGTGACTCGGCGAGCGCCTTGCTCCCGTGCAGCCCGACCTCCTCGCCGGAGAAGTTCGCGAACACGATCGTGCGCTTGGGCTTCACCTTCGCGGCCGCCAGCGCGCGCGCGACCTCGACGATCATCGCCGAGCCGCTCGCGTTGTCATCGGCGCCGTTGCAGATCCCGTCCTTGTCGGGGTCGCCCGGGTCCGTGTGGCACGAGCCGTTGCCGTCGCGCCCCACGTGATCGAAGTGCGCGCCCACGACGACGATCTCGTGCGCGAGCTCGCCGCCCTCGATCTGCGCGAGCACGTTGGGCACGGACACCGATGTCGACTTCAGCCCGACCGTGACGTTCGCCGTGGTGCCCGTGAGCACCATCGACTGCGGCACGAGCTCGCGATCGATCACCGCCTGCACCGCGGACAGCTTGCGCTTGCCGATGCGGAAGAAATCATCGGCGTCGTGCCAACGCATCTGCACCACCGGGATCGCCGCCGGCTCGATGCCCGGTCGGCTCGCACCGAGGCTCGGCAGCGCGTCGGCCTCCCGCGCCTTTGCGTCGACGTACGAGCGCGGACCCTCGACGACGATCGCCGCGACCGCACCGGCCTCGGCGAGCCGCGTGAGCTTCGAGCGCAGTCGCCCTTGGCGGATGTCGAACTTCGGACCGGGCAGCGCGTCGGCGGCCTCGACGAGGGCCTCGGCGATGCCACGCACGTCGACGGCCGCGAGCGGATCCGCGGGGGCCTGCGTGAACGACTTCGGCAGCTTCTTGCTACGCAGCCACGGCGCCGCGAGCTTCGCGATCCGCTTGCGCATCTCGACGTGGGCGCGCGCGACCGCGGCCGTGTCGTTTTTCGCGCGCGCGTCCTCGGTGGCCCGCTCGAACGCCTGAGCCTCGGCCCGCAGCGCATCCGACATCGCCTCGCCGTTGGGACGCCCTGGCGTCTCGAGCAGCACGAGCGCGACCTTGCCCTTCACGTCGACGCCGGCGAGGTCGTCGTAGGCGGGTGTCCCCTTGTCGTCGACGCGCGAGCGCGCCGCGTAGCCGACGAACACGACCTCTCCGCTGGCCGACGCCGACGCGCTGTTGCTGCGCGCGACGACCGACGTGTCCGGTATCGCGAGCGCCTTGCCATCCCGCGTGATCCCGAGCCGGAGCGGCGCTGCTTCGGCGACGCCCGTGACCACGGGATAATCCACGCGGTACGCGGGGCCGACCGGCGCGAGGCCGCCCTCGCGGTACGCGTCGGCGAGCATCTGCGCGGCGCGGCCGATGTCGGCCTCGACGAACGTGTAGCGTCCGGCGAGCGCGTCGTCGGCGAGCGCCTTCACGAGCGCGTGCATGCGCGCGCCGTCGATGCGCACGGGCCCCGGCGCGGGCACGGCCTCGCCGGCCGTCTCGGTGACGCCGTCGGGCTCGGCGGTGTCGACGGGTCGTGGACACGCGGTCGACGCGAGCATCGCCGCGAGTCCGAAGCACGCGCCCTTCGAGCGCGGGAGTCTCGGCATGCGCATCGCAATGTGCCGTATCACCTGCATGCGATCCGTTCGGTGTGTTCGCTCACTCCGGGGGCGCCTTGCGCCGGGCCTCGGGGTCCTTTCGACACGAGGCACAAGCGGGTGGTTTTTTCCGGTCACTCTGCTAATCGTGAGTCCTTAATGGCTGCCGATGCCGCCCCGCGGGAACACGCCGCAGCGCCCGATCTCTCGCAGCTTTCGCCGACCGCCCGTCGCATCGTCGAGGACGAGCTCGGCATCCTCGGCCGCGTGCGCGAGCGACTCGAGCGCGATGCGAGCGTGGATCCCGAAAAGATCGAGGACCTCGACGCGCAGCTGATCGAGCTGCGCGACGCGATCGCCGAGGCCAAGGAAGAGGACGTTCCATCGCTCATCGACCAGATGCATCAAGTCGCCGCGCTCAGCCGCAAGCGCGGCCAGGGCCGCAGCATCCCGATCGACCCCAAGAACCCCTATTTCGGCCACCTGCGCCTGCGGGAAGCCCGTTCGGGCGGCATCCGCGACGTCCTCATCGGGCGCCACACGCTGCTCGACGAGGGCGACGGCGTCACGATCGTCGATTGGCGCAACGCCCCGGTGTCGCGGCTCTACTACCGCTACGACGAAGAGGACGACTACGAGGAGGACTTCGACGAGCGCACCCTCGAGGGGCGCATCCTCGTGCGTCGCAGCCTCGCCGTGCAGGACGGCAGCCTGCGCCGGGTCGCGTCGCCGCAGGGCACGTTCGCGATCGATCGCGGTGGCGCGTTCCACGAGGCGGTGGGCTCTGCGCGGCCCACCCTCGAAGGTGGCGCGGGGTCGGCGATCCGCGTGCCCACGCGCCAGCTCGGCGTCCACGGCGACGAGGAGCCGCTGCGCGCGGACAAGCACCTGCAGGAGATCACTGCGCTCATCGATCGCGAGCAGTTCGATCTCATCACGCAGCCCGAGTCCGGCATCGTGCTCATCCAGGGCGGCGCGGGCTCCGGCAAGACGACGGTCGCGCTCCACCGCGTCGCGTACCTCGCGTTCCAGGATCCCAAGCGGTTCACGCCGCCGTCGATGCTCATCGTGGTCTTCAACGAAGGCCTCGTCGAGTACATCCGGCACGTGCTGCCGTCCCTCGGCGTCGAGGGCGTCGGGGTCACCACGTATCGGCGCTGGTCGGCGCAGATCCTCGGCAAGATCAAGCTGCGCGTCGAGCAGCGCTACACGACGGCGACGCCCGATCCGGTCGTGCGGTTCAAGAAGCACCCGCTCGTGCTGCGCATGATCGACGACCTCGCACGCGAGCAGCTCGACGACATCCGCGCGCAGTTGGTGGAGCGCGTGGGCGACAAGGCCGGCGGCGGCGAGGTGCTCAAGGCCTGGGACGGCTTCCACGCGCTACCGCCCGTCGTCCGCGCCGAGCGGATGATCAAGTGGGTCGGCGAGGGCCGCGGTGCCGATCTGCCCCCGAAGATCAAGGCAGCTGCAGGCACCGTGCTGAGAGCCGCACGCGAGTCGCTGCGTGACGTCGTGGCCGACTGGCTCGAGCTCAACACCGCCGAGAAACGGATCCGCTCCGCAGCCCAGGAGCACGCGCCGGGCGAGTGGACCGAGTCGGACCTCGGCACGATCGTGCGCTGGTGCGCGCGCAAGTCCGATCTCGAGGTCGAGGCGCCGGCCGAGCAGCTGCCGCCCGAAGGTGCCGCGCTCGATCTCGAGGACGACGCGATCTTCCTGCGGCTGATGCAGGTCAAGTACGGCGGCATCTTCGTGCAGAACAAGCGCATCGAGTACGAGCACATCGTCATCGACGAGGCGCAGGACCTGTGCCCGCTCGAGGTGCGCGTGCTGCTGGACTGCGCGACGCGGGGCAAGAGCGTCACCATCGCGGGCGATCGCGCGCAGAAGATGGTGTTCGACAACGGCTTCACCGACTGGCCGCAGCTGCTCGCGGACGCCGGCCTGCCCCACGTCGAGATCCAGCCGCTCAAGATCACGTATCGCTCCACGCGACAGGTGATGGAGTTCTCGCGTCACGTGCTCGGCGACCTCGCCGACGAGAACCAGATCGTCGCCAGAGACGGCGCGCCGGTCGGTTACTTCGAGTTCACCGACACCGGTGAAGCCGTTGCGTTTCTCGGCGAGGCCTTGCGCGGGCTCATGCAGCGCGAGCCCAACGCTTCGGTCGCGCTCATCACGAGGTATCCGCAGCAGGCCGACGTCTACTACGAGGCGCTGCGCATCGCCGAGGTGCCGCGGCTGCGTCGCGTGCGGCGCGAGGACTTCTCGTTCACCGCCGGCATCGACGTCACCGACGTGCGCCAGGTGAAGGGCCTCGAGTTCGACTACGTCGTGCTGCTCGAGCCGACGAAGCAGAACTACCCGGACCACGTGCAGTCACGCCACCTGTTGCACATCGCGGCCACGCGCGCGGCGTATCAGCTGTGGCTCGTGACGGTCGGACAGGCGAGCTCGCTGTTGCCGGAAGAGCTCGTCAGCGAAGCACCTTAGGCGGGCACGGGCACGGGCACGGGCACGGGCACGGGCACGGAGGAGCGCTTCGCGCTCCTAGCGAAGCACCTTGAACTCGATGCGCCGGTTCTTGGCGCGACCCGCTTCGGTGCGGTTCGAATCGATCGGCTCGTCGGGGCCGGCGCCGCGGGTCTCGATGCGATCGGCGGCGATGCCCTTCTCCACGAGATAGCGCTTCACCGCGTCGGCGCGGCGTTGCGAGAGGCTCATGTTCGTCTCGCGCCCGCCGACCGAGTCGCTGTGGCCGCTGATCTCGACGCGCACCGACGGGTGCTTCGTCATGATCTCCACGGCCTTGTCCAGCTTCGTCTTCGACTCCGCACGCAGCGTGTCCTTGCCGAAGTCGAAGTTGACGCCTTCGAGCGTGCCCTCGAACTGCTCGATGTCGCTCGGGATCGTGTCGGGGCAGCCGTCGCCGTCCTCGAAGCCGTTCTTGTTCTCCGGATCGGTCGGGCACGCGTCGTCCTTGCCGAGGATGCCGTCCTTGTCGGGATCGGGATCCGGGCAGCCGTCGGGCGCGATGCCGGGCTCCTCGGGGCACTTGTCGTCGGGATCGAGGAAGCCGTCGCCGTCGCGATCGCCGGGCGCCGGGCAGCCGCTCGGCTTCTCGCCCGGCACGTCGGGGCAGTCGTCGTCGATGTCGATCACGCCGTCGCCGTCGCGATCCGGGATGACGGGTGCCTTCGGCGGCTCGTCGTAGTCCTTCTTGCGACCGAGCACGATCGAGAAGCCGAGCAGGATCTCGATCGTGTTCGTCGCACCGGTCGCCACGCCGCGGCGCGACGCGATGACGTCGCGCAGATCCAGTCGCAGCATCGTGCGCCGACTGAGATACGTCTTGAGGCCCAGACCGAGATGGATCGACGCGTCGATGTCGTCACCCACGGTCGAGCGTGGGCTCGCGACCGCGAATGCGCCGGCGCCCACGAGCGCGAAGGGCACGACGCTCCACAGCCCGAGCTGTCCGACCACGTGGCCGCGCACGGTCCACAAGGTCGCGGGATCGCCTTCGGCCGCCGTCGGCATGGCACCACCCTCGAGCTCGATGCCGAGGTGGCGCATCGGGTAGTAACCGACGCGCAAGCCCAGATCGGGCGCCACGCGATTGAACGGGCGATACCCCTGGTTCGGCAGATCCTCGTCGGCCTGGAACAGCTCGAGGTCGCGCGCGGGGATCATCATGCCGACCCAGAAGCCGCCCTCGAACGTGTGCCGCTCCGGCGCCCAGCGGTCCAACCACTTGCGATCCCTGCGCCGGCTCAGCCGCTTCTTCGGCTCGGGCGGCGGCGAGGCGTCGGCCGCGACGTTCGTCGATGCGGCGGGCTCCGCCGCGGGCGTCGGCTCGGCCGGCTCGAGCTCGGGCGCCTCCACCTTCGCGCCGTACTCCACACCCGCTTCGCCTTCGGCTGCGGGCTCGGCCGCCGCGGGCTCGGCAGGCGCAGCCGCTGCGATCGCCGGGGCGGTCACCGCGGTGAGCGACGCGAGCAACGAGAGCCGGACACGCGAGGGCATCGAGGCCACGAGGGTGCCACGGGCGCGCGAAGGCCCCCAAGAAAGGTGCGTGGATGTCAGAGCGCGGCGCGGGCTCGCTCGGCGATCGCGGTGCCGCACTCGCTGCAGCGCGCGGCCTCGGCCTCGCCGACGATGTCGTAGGTGAGCGGCCGACCGGCCGCGAGC
Source organism: uncultured Nannocystaceae bacterium (assembly GCA_964468635.1). Lineage (GTDB taxonomy): Bacteria > Myxococcota_A > Polyangia > Nannocystales > Nannocystaceae > Xiheibacterium. The sequence continues at coordinate 51,171 of CAYXVR010000058.1, read as the reverse complement.
ACGTCCACGACGGCGCGCTCGATCGCGGCGGCGGCCTTGCCGAGACGGTCGTCGTTCTTGCGGGCGCCGAGCCAGTCGAGGCCTTCCTTCACCGCGAGGATCATCGCGATGGGATTCACCTTGTCCTTGCCGGCGTGGCGCGGCGCGCTGCCGTGGATCGGCTCGAACATGCCGTGCTCGCGCCCGACGTTCGCGCCCACCGCCATGCCCATGCCGCCCTGCAGCACGCTCGCGAGGTCGGTGACGATGTCACCGAACATGTTGGTGGTGACGCAGACGTCGTAGTGCTCGGGCTGGCCGAGCAGCCACTGCGTGAACGCGTCGACGATCGCGGTCTCCTTCTCGATCTCGGGATAGCTCTCGCCGATCTCGAAGAACACGTCGCGGAAGAACTGACAGCCGTGCAGGACGTTGTCCTTGACGATGCACGTGACGCGCAGCTTGCCGTCCTTCGGCGCGCCCTTGTTGCGACGCTTGCACAGCTCGAATGCGTGCCGGATGATCTGCTCGCTCGCGCGGCGCGTGATGATGCGGACGTCGGTCGCGACGTCGGTCTTGCCGCCGGGGCTGAGCTTGCCGCCGCTCTGGCTGTACATGCCCTCGGTGTTCTCGCGCAGCATCACCATGTCGACCTTGCCGGGCTCCCACACCTGCTTGTGGGCGCCGCTGATCCGGTGACGCACGCCGGGATAGAGCTTCACCGGTCGCACGTTCGCGTAGAGGTTGAGCTTGATGCGGTTGCCGATGACGGGCGAGTAGCCGGCCATCCTGCCGTTGCCCATCGTGACCGGGCCGTTGCCCTTGGGGTCGGGCCAGCCGACGGCGCCGAGCAGGATCAGATCGGCGGCGGCGCAGCGCTCCTCGCTGCCCTCGGGCCAGTCTCGGCTGCCGTGCTGGAGATAGAACTGACCGCCGCACGGGATCTCTTCGATCTCCCATGCGAGCCCGAGCGGCTCGGACACGGCACGCAGCACACGCATGCCTTCACGCATCACCTCGGGACCGGTGCCGTCGCCCGGCAGGCTGACGAGCTTGTACGCCATGCCGCTGGTGTACCGCACTCCGTGCCGCGGCCGCAGCGCGGCGCCGGTGAGAAACCCCCCGCGTGCCAGAATCGACCCGCTGCGGCCGGCGAGGCCGATCCGGCGCCACTCTCTCAATCCTCGGCGTCGACGAACAGCTCGGCGATCGCGATGTCGAGGCCGTCGAGCACCTTGCTGACGAGACGCTCGTCGCTCGCGAGCGGCGTGCCGCCGTCGTACGTTCCGTTCGCGTCGGGGCGGAAGACGACGACGCGGCGGCGCGCCTCGTCGACAGCCTGTCGCGTTCGAGCTCGATCAGGCGCCGACGAAGCTCGAACGCGACGATGAGTCGCGTTCGAGGGTCATCGGCGCACTGACGAAGGTCGAGCGCGACGGATCGTCGCGTTCGAGCCTCATCAACGCTCGATGGAGCTCGAACGCGACGAGCCACGCGCGCGCGAGGATGCAGCGGTCACTCCCACAGCGCCGTGAGCTCGGCGTGGTGCTTCTGCGCGTCGCTGTAGCCGAGGTCGATGAGCTGCGAGATGTACTCGGGATCGAAGAGCACGTAGCTGGCCAAGTCGCTCTCGCTCACGTCGTCGGTGGCCGACAGCGTGCGGCGCAGCCAGCGGGCCATCACGCCCTTGTACTTCTTCAAGCGCGTGCGGCGGATGACGTCGTAGGCGACCTCGCCGAGGTCGCGGCTGGGACGGATGAGCACGATCTCGGTCTTCACGTACGGACGCGAGCGCCGGCCGCTCATCTCCTGCGCGAGCCTCTCGCGGAACTCCGGCCCCCAGATCCGCGTGCCCGCCTCGACCAGCTCGTTGGTGCGACGGATGCGGGCGAGGTCGGCCTCGAGCTTGTCGAGCATCAGCGCGTTGAGCATCTTGCCGAGCATGAACACCGCGTTCGGATACACGACGGGATGGTGCTCCATCGGCAGCGGTGCGCTCGCGCTCTGATCGCCGTGGCGCAGGCCGACGACGAGCATGCGCTCCGCCCCGAGGTGCATCGCGGGGCGGATCGGCGTGTTCTGGCGCAGGCTGCCGTCGACGAACAGCTCGGTGCCGATGCGCACCGCGGGGAACAGCACTGGGATCGCCGCCGACGCGAGCGCGTGCGACGCGGTGATCGTCGTGGGCACCACCACTTGGCCCGGCACGAGCGGCCACTGCGGCAGCTCGCCGGTGCGCGTCTGCACGAACACGGTGGTGAAGCCGGTGTTCAGATCCGTCGCACTGCACGCGAACGCGCGCAGGTTGCCGTTCGCGAGGTTGTGCGTGATGCCGCGCCACGGGATCCGCCCACGCACGACCTGCTCGATCGCGAACGCGTCCACCAGGCCGCCGAGCGTGTGCCCCTTGTCCTCCTTCGGGAGATTGCGCCCGAACAACACCTGGGGAAGGTTGCGCAGCTGCGCCCAGCCGAAGCGATACATCTCGTCGACGTTGAGCTCGTGCCACACGCGCGCGAGCAGTCGCGCTTGCGCGCGCGGACGGTCGCTCGTCGCGGCGATGTACGCCCCGTTCACGGCGCCGACGCTGCTGCCGGTGACGATGTCGAACGGCAGCGCTCGCTTGAGGCGCTCGCGCACGTAGCGGAGCACGCCCACCTCGTAGGCTCCGCGAGCCCCACCACCGGACAGCACGAGCCCGACGCTCGGGCGCCCGTCCGTCACACGTGCCCCTTCAGAAGCCGATCTCCTTGCACACGCAGTTCGTCGCGCCGTCGCACATCGCCGGCGGCGCGGCGTTGTCCGACCGCATGTCGATGTCGCCGACGAGGCGATTGTCCTGCATGGGGTACTGGGCGATCTTCATGTTCATCAGCGCGATGTCGCGATCGGCGGCGTGGATCACCTGGATGTCCTCGTTGGTGAGGAACGGGACGTCGAGCGTCATCGTGCCCTGCACGGGCTGCTTGTCGTCGCCCTCGCCGATCGTCGTGGCGATGCCGCCGAGATGGACGGTCTGCGTGACGTCACACATCGTACGATCGAACGCGCCGAAGGCGTCGGCGGGGCAGCTCGTGCCGTCGGCGAGGAAGTACACGTACGCCCACGCGTCGCAGCTCGCTCCGATGCAGCTGTAGTAGTTGCTGTGGTAGTGCATCGAGACCGTGAGGCACGGATGCAGGCACGGCGTGAACGAGACCGGGATCGGCAAGCCCGACTGCACCGAGTCCGCGTAGCAGACGGTGCCGCGGTGGAACGCGACGGGCGCGGCGGTGAACGTCGGCGTCGCGGGGCCGGTGCTCGTGGTGTCGACGACCTTGTCGATGCACGCCGACGCCTCGACGTCGCAGACCTGCCCGCGCTCGTCGCAGTCGGCGTCCTCGGAGCAGTCGCCGTGATCCGCGACGGGAGCACATCCACCCACCCACGCGAGGACGCATGCGAAGAAGAGGCTCGGGCTCGTGAGGACTCGGTGAGAACGCACCATGGCAAGCACTCCTCGTTGTTCGACGACGCGCCGTCGCAAGGGCGACGCGAGGTGGACAGTACGCCAGTCTACAGGAATCTCGACGGACGTTCTCCTGCAGATCACGACGGATCACGCACGTGCGCGGTCATTGCCACGGGCGGATCCGGTGTGGCAGTTTGCGTGACACGGCTGGGCCCTCGTGGCCGGCCGCGCGGCAGGACGGGGCTACGAACGGGAATCCGACACGGATCGACGACAGGGACGGAGAGACGACGATGAACAAGCTTACGACGATCTTCTTGGCAACGACCTGCGCCTCGCTCGCGTGCGCGGCGGACAAGGACGACGAGGGCACCACGAACGTGGACTCGGTGACGGTCGCCGACGACGACGACTCGGGCACCGCGGCGGACGACGCCGACGACGACGGCATGTCGGCCACCATGCCGATGGAGGACACGATGTCGCCCGAGTCCTCGGGCGGACCGGCCGAGAGCACGGGCGGCTCGGAGTGCACCGTCGACGACGAGTGCATGACCGACGCGATGTGCCCCGGCGGCTCGTGCATCGGCTGCATCTGCGTCGGCGGAGACGAGACGGGAGCGGGCGGCGATCCGTACCCGCAGCCGAACCCCGGCTGTCCGCCGGGCTACGGCAGCATCGATCCGATGCAGGTCGGCGGCGGCGTCTGTGCCCCGCCGTGCGAAGCGATGTTCACCTGTCCCGAACCGACGAGCGGGACTGCGGTGGGGGCATGCGCGCTCGTGGAGCCCGGCGCTTCGATGACCGCCTGCGAGATGGTCGGTGAGCCGTGCGAGACGAAGCCCGAGATCTGCCTCATGTTCGAGGCCGGCTTGCAGTGCTCGAACCCACCGATGTGGTGCTTCCTGAGCTGCATGAACGGTGCTGTCTGCCCGGACGGCCAGGAGTGCGGCCCGCAGCAGATCTGCGTCTGGCCGGACTGAGGCTGCGCTGGTTGCGTCACCGTCCGGAGTGAAACCGTCGCCCGGCCGGTGACGCGTCGTCGCCGCATCCATCGTCGCACGCGGTGATGGCTACGTCTGATTCCCGCCTGACTACTGGCGACGTGAAGTTGCGCACGAGGGCTCGGCGACTATTCGATCGCGCCGCCTATCGACTCCGATCGTCCGAACGGCGAATCGCGAAGCGACGTCGTATCAAACGTCGGTACGTGTACATCAGTAGATCTGACTCCGGGCAAGCCCGCGTGAATCTGGCCGCGCTGTCGCCACTTCTTGATCAAAAGGTCAGGTCTGTTCGCAAGACATTCTTGCCCACCATTCTTTCACTTCGACAGCGCTCGAGAACCGACTACATCGCCTGCTCTGCGCTAGCCAGACGGATCCCAAAAAGGTCCATACGGGATCCGGAAGGATCCAGACATCCAGAGAGAGGCAGGAGTCGACGACAATGGATGATCGAACTCAAAGAAATCACGTTTGCGCGTGCATCTGGCGCGCGGCGGTTGTTACCACCCTGGTCTCGGCTTGCGATGAATCGCAGTACGAGGATGCTGAGAAACAAGACACTCCGTTTCTCGAAGCGGCCAGCGAGTCACGCGACAACCTTGACGACGCAGCTTTGGTCGCGCACCAAGACGCGGCCACGAGAGTCGTCCCCCTGTATCCCGAACTCACGTTGGAAACGCCCTACGGAGGCTCGATTGAGTTCTTCGTCGATCCTGACGACGGAGGCGTGGTCGTGGCAGAGCGTGGCCAGATCGGAGATCCCTCCATGACGCGGGACCCTCGGCTGGCGGAAGCGTCCGCGCTCGATCTGTTTCTCGCGGCCGTTGGGGATACTCAGGACCCGCCCGCTTTTCTCATCGACGATTACCGTCGTCTCCACGGTATCCCCGATGATGTGTCCGTTGCCGACTTCGTTCCGAGTAAATCGGAGCGGCTCGATCTCGTGGGTGAAATTATCCCACAGGCCGCGTACAGCGACTGCGATGCGAACGCCTGCTTGATCCTCGGTTGGGACAACTGGTACTGCGCATTCAACGTCGCGGCCAATCAGACCCGAAACTGGGTGCTTTCCGCGAATGACGAGGGAAGCAACGCCGCGGCGCGTGTCCAAGCATCTGCATGCCACATCGGCACCGCGAGTGTCAACGTCGAAGTCGGGTATCGTGCCGATTCTGGTGAAGATTGCTCGGGCTTCACCGCGCTCTACTACACTATCAACAGTGGTGGCTTTTCCACTATCAGCGATCACGAGTACGCGACGTATTGGTACAACGGCGTCTACCCACGCCACTGGTACCTGACCAAATCAACTACGACCAATGGGACGACCGACCTCTGGCTCGGGGTCAACGGAGACTGTCCTCCGTCGTAGTCCTCCCTGCACCCCGCGCCGATGTAGCGATCAGCCGCTCGTCTTGCGGCGCTTCTTCGAGGGCGGAGTCGACGACGGGTCGGCTCCGCTCTCTGCGCTTTCGTCGGCGGCGTCGAACCACGACAGCCATCTCCGCAGTACGTCGAGCTTGTCGGTGCGTACGCGATAGAGGCGCGTGCGGCCGTCCTTCGATTGTTCGAGCAGGCCCGCGTCTTCGAGCACGCGCAGGTGTCGGCTCGTCGTCGGCCAGCTGTGGCTGAAGCGTGCCGCGATGTCGCCCGCGCTCATCGAGCCGCCGCGGAACCACACCACGAGCAACATGTGGCGGCGCGCCGCATGAGCGAGCGCCGAGCACACTGCCTCGAGCTCTTCGAGGTCGCGCTTCGGATCCGGTCTCGCCAACGAGGGTCTCAGCCGAAGTCCAGCTTCAGCGGCTCGAAGTCGTTGAACTCCATGTCGTCACACAGCGCGCCCATCGGCTCCCACACCTGCATCACCGCGGGTGTCTCGTGGGCGACGCGCGGCGCGTTGCCGTCGATCCACGAGAACATCTCGTAGATCACCGTCTTGCCCTCGCGGGTCTGCGCGCGGAGGATCTGCGGCGGCTCGTCCGTCGCGAGGCCGGCCTTCCTCAGCGTGGGCCAGTGCTTGCCGAGCAGACCGAGGAACTCGTCCTCCTTCCCGGCTTTGAGACGGTACGTGCAGTGGACGGCGACGGGCTTGGACATGGGTCTCCTGGGCGAACGCGGCTCATTTAGCAAGGCCGCTAATCGTTGTCCAGAAAAAATTAGCCGCGACGCTAAGTGTCCCGCTGGTTGCGCGCCCGCGCCCGCACGTTAGCATTCGATCGTGAGCCTGCGGATCGGCCTCGCCGCCCTCTTCGTCTTCGCCGCGTGCGGCGAGCCCGAGGAGAAGACGGCGCCGCCGATCGGTCACTCGGGCGGCTCGGTGACCGTGGGCGGGGCGAGCAACGCGACGCGCACGACGAACGGCGACGACGACAGCGGCGGCGACGACAACGACACCGACGACGACGACGAGCCCAGCGGATCCGCCAACGACGCCGACGGCAACTTCGACGAGGGCGCGACGGATGCGAGCAGCGCGGACGGGACCGGCAGCACGACCGGGGTCGGCACCGCGACGCTCGACACGAGCGCGACCTTCGGCGACGGCACCACCGGCGGCGCCACGACCGAGCCGGGCGAGACCACGTTCTTCACGGTGACCCTCACCGACGACGCGACCGGCTGATCGAGACTGGCGCGACCCCCTGCGCCACCGTACGAGAGCGCGTGGCCGTGGGCGCGCTCTACACGTGTGACGACGAGGACGAGGCGCGCGGTCTCGCGACGGTCCTGGAACGGGCCGGAATCCTCGTGGAGCTGCGCGATCGCGGCGGTGCGCTCGCGGTCGACGTGGCCCCGCACCACGAATCGAAAGCGCGCGCGCTGCTCGAGCGGCTCGCGGGCGCGCACGCGCGCAAGCTCGACGACGAGCGCACCGGCAAACGGCGCGATCGCGAGCGCCGCTTCGTCCGCGCCGCCTGGATCGCCGCCGCGATCGCGGCCTTCGCGTGGCTCGTGCTCGCGGCGGGCTGAATCGCTCAGTCCGGTAGGTCGGCGTACAAGAGCGCCGCCGCGAGCCGCTCACCAGAGCATAGATCTCGCCGTCCTCGTACTCGTGCTTCAGGCCGCTGTCGCGCTCGTACGCGAGGTACTCCTCGTACGTGTAGCGGTGCAGCGACCGTCGCGGCGAGCCGGCCGACGCGCTCATCGGAACTGCTCGATGCAGTACAGCCGGTGCGACTGGTTGCACGCCACGGGGTCCTCGTTGCTCCACAGCCCCTGGCCGATGTCGTTCGTGATTCCGACCGAGCCGTAGGTCCGCGGGTTCGTGCTGCTCCAACCCTCGCAGTCGACCCCGTCCGCGGTGCCGTTGGTGTTCGTGCCGGTCCACGCGTACTGCGTCGCTCCCGGCACCATCGTGCCGTCGGCGTGCCGGTCGATGCCGTGCGAATGGTCGCCGGTCCACCACTTGTCCTCGGTGGCGACCAGCGTGTCGTCGACGATGTCGTCGCCGTCGTTCGCGACGAACACGTCGCCGCAGAGCTCGAGATGGGCACCGGCGGGGCCGTCGGCGTCCGAGAGCACCGCCGCCCACTCGCCCCCGAGACCCGCTTCCTCGGCCTCGTTGGCGCACAACAGGCTCGCGTTCACGAACGAGTTCACCTGGATCGGGGTGAACACTTCGCTCGTGGTGAAGACACGGTGGACGCAGGCGGCCGCGCCTGTCGATCCGGTATCGGCGCTCGGTCCCGACGAGTCCGCCGTGTCGCCGACGCCGGTGGCGACCTCGCCGTCGGTGGTCGCGTCGACGGTGGGGTCGACGCTCGCGGTGCTCGACGTGGAACCGCCGTCGTCCGCCGTCGACGTCCCCGTCGATTCGGTCGATCCGGTGCTCTCGTCGCCGTCGTCCACCGGCGGTGCGTCGGTGAAGCACGCCGCAGCGACGAGGGCGATCGGAGCGAGCCGGCGCACCCCCCAACCATACCGGCAAAGCACCGCGACGGTCGAACCGTCGTTCGAGGGGTCAGGAACCGAGCAGCGTCGTGAGCTCGCCGTTGCGGTCCATTTCGCGCACGATGTCGCAGCCGCCGACGAACTCGCCGTTCACGTAGAGCTGCGGGATCGTCGGCCAGCTCGAGTACTCCTTGATGCCCTCGCGCACCGCGGGATCCGAGAGCACGTTCACCGCGTGGAACTCGGTGCCGTGCTGCTTGAGGATCTCGACGACCGACGCCGAGAAGCCGCACTGCGGGAACGACTTGTTGCCCTTCATGAAGAGCACGACGCGGTGGGTCTTCACGAGTTGGTCGAAGAACGCCTTGGTGGTCTCGTCGAGCATGGCGGTGTCCGGGCGCTAAGCTGCGCGATCCCACGGGTTGTGTCCAGCGGAACGCCCCGCGCTTGGCGTTCGCAGCGATTTCGGTGCATCGTTCGCCCATGCACCGCCTCACGCGCCGTGCGTTCTCGATCGGGACCGGCTGCCTGCTCCTGGGCGGCGCGCGCCGGGCCTCGGCGGCCGAGAGCCCCAAGATGCTCGTCGTCGGCGACAGCATGATCGCCGGCGGCTTCGGCGTGTTCCTCGAGCGCGCGCTGAAGAAGGACTACGCGCTGCCCGTGCGCCGCAAGGGCAAGAGCAGCTCCGGCCTCGCGCGCCCCGACTTCCACGACTGGCACGAGGCCGCCAAGGACATCCTGAAGGGCTGGAAGCCCGAGGCGAGCATCGTGATGTTCGGCGGCAACGACGTGCAGGGCCTGTACATCCCGAAGGCCGTGCGCGAAGCGGGCCAGGACGAGTGGATCCGCTGGGACGACGAGGGCTGGGACGAGGAGTACGGCCGGCGCATCGACGCTTTCTGCGACATCCTCGCGCCCGACGGCCAGCGCATCTTCTGGGTGGGCATGCCGGTGATGCGGCCGCCGAAGTTCCACGCGCGCGTGCAGCGGGTGAACACGATCTATCGCGCGCGCATGGCCGCACGCCCGGGCGCGCTGTTCGTCGACGCGTGGGACGTGCTCGCCGACGAGAACGGCAAGTACGCCGACAAGATCGCCGTGGGCACGAATCCCGACGGCACCCCGGGCAAGAAGGTGCGCGTGCGCGCCGGCGACGGGATCCATCTGTCGCCCGCCGGCGCGAACGTGCTGCGCGACCACGTGCTCGCGGTGCTCGAGAAAGAGCTCGCGATCACGAAGGTCGTACCTCCTCCGGCCTAGCGTTCCGTTCGTCGGCCCGGCGCCCAGTCGCGGATGCGATCGACGCGCGTCTCGAGAAATCGCGCGAGCCGGTGGAAGTCGCTGCCGCGCTCGATGTAGCGCACCTCGGTGCGCAGCGTCTGCTGGTTCACGAGCTCCGCGAACGGCACGTAGCGCAGATCGAGCTGCCCGGTGACGGACACCATGTGCCCGTCCTTGCCCTCCTCCACCAAGGCTCGATACGCCCCGATGCCGAGCTGGCTGCCCAGCATCACGTCGAACGCATGCGGCAACGCGCAGCGCGACTCGTAGCCGAGCTGCACGCTCGCGATCTTCTTCTTGCGCTGCGTGCGGGCCTCGTAGCGATCGGCCACGCGCGCCGACACGAGCTTGCCGAGGTCGATGCCGCCGAGCGGGATGTGCCCGTGCTCGTCGCGCGGCAGCTCGGCGATGTCCTCGTCCGGCAGCAGCTCCGCGAGCCCTTCGGCGAGCACCACGGTGCCGTAGTGCTTGCCCCGCTTCTCGCGGGTGAGGATGAGATCGACGATGCGATCGACGAGCCCGTCGAGCGACAGCCGTCCATCGCCCACCGCGAGGTCGTCGACGATGTCCTCGACCGCGATCACGAGGTTCGCCTCGCCCGCGATGGCGACGCCGTACGACAGCCAGCCCGCCTTGCGCCCCATCGTCTCGACGATGAAGTACGCGCTCGTCGCGAGCGCATCGGCGCGCAGGTTCTGCAGCTCCTTCGCCATGAAGTCCACGGCGGTGAAGAAACCGAACGTGAAGTCGATGCCGCGATAGTCGTTGTCGATCGTCTTGGGCAGGTGCACCACCCGCACGCGCCGCGCCTCCGCGGGCAGCTGCTTCTGGTACTCGAACAACAGGTTCGCCGTCTTCAGCGTGTCGTCGCCGCCGATCGAGATGAGCGCGTCGATCTCGAGATCCACGAGCGCCCCGTACACGTTGGCGAGCCGGCGCGTGCGCGCGTCGTCGCCGAGATCGTCGGGCTTGTCGATGCCCCGGCCCGGGTTCGCGCGCGCGGTGCCGATGAGGATGCCGCGGGCGTTGCGGAGGCCTCGCAGGTCGCGCTCCTCGAAGATGCGGTAGTGCTGGTCGGGCAGCAGCCGGTGGGAGACCGGGTGGTAGTCCTGCAGGTTCGAGTAGCCGTGGAAGAACCCGATGACCTCGCGGTCGTCCTCGATGAACGACGTCGCGGCGGCGGCGATCACGGCGTTCGCGGCCGGCGCGGGTCCGCCCGCGAAGACGATGCCCACGCGTCGGATGGATTCCCCGGAGTGTGACGGCTCGCTCATGCGTGGCCCTCTCGTTGCGCGGTAGAGTCGACTCTGGCGTGGCCTGGGTCAACCACCGCGATCCCCGTGTCCTCGGCTCGCTCGCCGGGCTCGCGACGTGGCTCGTCGCCGCGCACGCGCTCGCGGCGAACGGCAACATCCCACGGACACCGCCGGTGTTCCCGCCGCACGCGTGCCTCGCCGTCGTCGATCGCTCCGTCGATGCGCGCTATGAGTTCAAGGTCGGCATCCCGTTCGAGGACGTCACGCTCACCGCCGACGAGCTGTCCGACAGCCGCACGTTCGAGTTCTTCGCGTTCTGTCGCGACGACCCGCCGGCGACGCCCTTTCCCAACTGGATCGATCTCGAGGACGCCGAGCGTGCGCTCGCGATCGGCAACATCATGGAACTGCCGCCGGCAGACACCGTGCTCGACGGCATGGCGCGCTGGTCGGTGGGTCACGACGATGCGGACGGATCGTGCGTGCAGCCGATGGCGCCGCGCATCGCGATCTCGTGCGACGCGACGCAGGACGGCATCGCGTGGGACACGACGGGCGTGCCGGCCGGCAACTATGCCGTGCACGGCTACACGTTCTCGCCCCCGACGAACCTGTGGACGCCCCGCACCGGCGTGGTGCAGGTGCACGACGGCACGCCGCTGCCGGCTGCCGCATTCGCGTCGCCCGTCTACGACGCCACCGTGTACCGAGAGAGCGGTTACCACGTGCAGGGCTGCATGGGTGGACCTGCGGGCACGGTCGTCGCGCTCGCGTGGGCGCCGATCTCCTCCGATCTCGAGGACCCCGACGTGTGGACCGACTTCGCGACGCTCGACGCCGCCGATGGGGCCTTCGACGTCGTGCTCGTGCCGCCCGAGTCCGCGATCTACCAAGGCCTCGTGATGCGCGCGACGGCGACGGCCGCAGACGCGCCGACGTGGGTCGCGTACTCGCGCGGCTACCTCACGATCTATCCCGGCGACGACGAGAGCGACGACCCCGAGCTGCCGCCCGGTCCGGATCACTGCGAGGTCGGGGCGGAGCCGACCGCGGGGCTCGAGCTCGACGGTGGTGGCGACGATTCGACGACGGAGGGCACGTCGGGTGCGCACGCGGATGGCGGCGAGGACGGGTGCGGTTGTGATGCCGGCCGGGCGGGTGGGCGCGGCATGCCGCTCCTCGCGGTGCTCGTCGTGCTCCGCCGCTCGCGCGCGCCGCGGGTTCCACGGGGCGCCCCGGACGTGCCAAAGTGACGCCGCCCTTGGCGGCCACGAAAGAGCCACTGCGCGATCGCTGGATCCGAGCCGTGCTCGCGCACCATCGGCTGATCCTCGTGGTCGCGCTCGCGGTGACCGTGCTCGCGGCGTGGCGATCGGTGCACCTGCGGGTGGACACCGATCTGCGGCGGTTGTTGCCGGACGGCCACCGGGTGCTCGTCGCGCTCGAGCACATCGAGGACACGTTCGGCACGACCGGCAGTGTGAACGTCGTCGTGAAGGGCGGTTCCATCGAGGCCCGGCACGCGTTCGTCGATGCGATCGAGGCCGAGCTCGACGGTCATCCGCTCTTGCGCGACGTCGACACGCGACTGCCCAGCGAGTTCTTCATCGAGCACGCGCTGTACTACCTCAGCGACGCCGAGATGAAGGCGTTGGACGAGAAGATCCAGGCGTACACGCACTACGAGTTCTGCACGCGGGCGGCCGATGCGTGCGTGCTGGCGCCCGATCCACGCGCGCCCGACGACCTCGAGGAGTTCATCGATCGCAAGCAGGACGAGTCGCTGTCGCGCACGGGGTTCCACGACCGTTACGAGCGCGAGGGCATCGATGCGACCATCGTGCTCCTGCATCCCATCGAGCCGGCGGCGAGCCTCGATTTCTCGCGCAAGGTGAGCGACGAGATGCGCACGGCGGTGGCCGGTGTGTTCGCGCGGACCGATGCGGCGTGGTCGGGCACCGAGATGACGTACAACGTCGTCGGGCCGTACACGAACAAGGCGGACGAGCACGCCACGATCAAGCGCGACATGGTGCAGGGCGGCATCCTCGGGCTCATCGGTGTCGTCGGCATCATCTATCTGCTCTTCCGCTCGATGCGTGCCGTGCTCGTGCTGCTCGTGCCGCTCGCGTTCGGCGTGACGTGGTCGCTCGGGCTCACGGAGGTGGTGCTCGGGCGCCTGAACCTGATGACGAGCCTGATCTCCACGGTGCTCATGGGCATGGGGATCGACGCGGGCATCCACTTCTACACGCGTGCGAAGATCGATCGGCGCAAGCACGACGACGCGGAGGCGATCAAGCGCGCCTTCCACTCGCTGGTCATCCCGCTGTTCGTCGCGTCGGGCACGACGATCGGCGCGTTCCTGGTGATGTCGACGTCGGAGTTCCCGGCGTTCCGCGAGTTCGGGATGATCTCGGCGTGGGGCGTGGCGCTGTGCATGTTCGCGATGTGCACGGTGTTGCCGGCGCTCTTGTACCTGGTCGGGATCAAGCGGTTCGAGGAGCCGTTGCCGCATCGCGAAGGCGCGTGGATGCGCCGGGTGCTCGCGCGGCCGGGGCTGATGTTCTCCGCGGTCGTGATCGTCACGGTGGCGTCGTTCCAGGGCGTGCGCCGGCTCGCGTTCGAGTACAACGGGCGCGCGCTGCAGTCGGATCGGGCGCGACGCGACACCGAGCCGGACACGCGGCTCATCTCGGAGATCTTCGGCAAGGACATCCACGCGGGGATCCTCGTGCGCGACGATCTCGCGTCGACGCGTGCAGCGCTCACGCAGGCGCGGCGCCGTCACCAGGCTCGATTGGACCGCGGCGAGAGCGTGGTCGCCGGCTTGTTCGGTGCGCCCGATCTGTTGCCGGTGCCGGAGATCGATCTGCAGGCGCGCAAGCGGTCGATCGACGCGATGTACGAGGACAACTTCGACACGTTCGAGCGCCTCGAAGCGATTGCCGACGGGCGTGAAGCGCCGCCGCCGAAGGCGAAGCCCGCGGTACCGGCCGCCGACGATTGGGACGACTTCGACGACGAGGACGAGGAGGGCGGCGGCGGGGCGGACCTGGTCCAGCCGCCGAGTCCCGTCGACACGCCGCCGCTCACCGACCCACCGCCCGAAGCCAAGACGGCGCCGCCGACGAAGCCCCAGCCGACGAAGCCGCCCACCGCCTCGAAGCCGGCCACGACCGATACGCCCGCGGCGAAGGAGTCGCGCAAGCTGTCGCCGGACGAGGCGCGCTCGCTCGTGCGGATGTTCAAGGCGAGCCCGTTCACGATCGACGACCTGCCCGCGGAGCTCCTGCGCAAGGTGAGGACCGAAGAGGGCGCGTACGCGGTGTTCGCCTATCCGGACTTCGACGCGGCCGACATGCGCAAGGGCGTCGAGTTCACCGAAGAGACGGCGACGTTCGTCGACGATCCGAACGCCCTGTTCGTCGGCGAGACGACGGTGTACGCGACGATGTTCCTGATGCTGCGTCAGGAGGCGCCGATCGTGTTGGGCATGGCGGCGGTGCTCATCACCGCGTTCGTGTACTGGCAGCTGCGCTCGGTGGCGCTCACGATGCTCACGTTGTTGCCGCTCGGCGTGTCGCTGTGGTGGATGGTCGGCCTCATGGGCTTCCTCGACCTGCGCTTCACGCTGTTCAACATCCCCATCGTGCCGGCGATCCTCGGCATCGGCGTGGACAACGGCGTCTACCTCACCGACACGATCCGCCGCACGCACGGCGAGCGCGAGGCGCTCGTGCGCTCGCTGCAGGAGACCGGCGGCGCGATCCTGGCCGCCACCTTCACGACCGTCGCCGGCTTCGCCGCCTTCATGGCCGCCGACTCGGGCGGCCTGCGTGGCATCGGCTCGCTGGCCTCGCTCGGCATCTCGCTCGCCGCGATCGCAGCGCTATTCGTGCTGCCCACGCTGTGGGCGCTGGGCCAGCGCCGCAAGCGTCGCGCGTGAAGATGTCCCTGCCCGTCAGGACACGGGGGCTCTGTCAAACAGGGACTCCGTCCCTACGCCGGAGCTCGACTCGATCCCTTCGGGCTCGAGTCGAACACCGGCTACCCTCGGCCTTCGGCCGGGCGCGCGCTCGAGAGTCGAGACCCTCGGTCTCGACTCTCGCAGCGGGCGCTGATTGAGGCGTTTCGTCGCGACGCCTGTGCTGGTTCGCCCAACGCAGATCGATCCGAGCATTGAGTTGCGACGAAACGCTTCAACCGCAGCGGGCGCTGATTGAGGCGTTTCGTCGCGACGCCTGTGCTGGTTCGCCCAACGCAGACCGATCCGTGCAGGGAGTCGCGGCGAGAGCCTTCAACGAGCGCCCGCGGCGGGCGTCGAGACCCCGGGTCTCGACGCTCGCGCGCGCGCCCGGCCGAAGGCCGAGGGGAGTCGGCGTTCGACTCGAGCCCGCAGGGATCGAGTCGAGCGTCGACGTAGGGACGGAGTCCCTGTTTAAAACAGCCCCCTGCTCTGAAGAGCAGAGACTCCTCTTCACAAACTCGAGAAGATCGCGTGTCGACCCACGCCCACCCGTTCGAGGCGGCCTTCCTTCACCAGCACCCCGAGGTGGTGGCGCAACGCTTTGCGGTCGATCTTGCTGTACTCGGCGATGTCGTCGAGCGTGACCTCGCCGTTGCCTTCGATGAAGGGCATCACCGCGCGCGCGACGTCCTCGGTCGTCAGGCCGCCGGCCTCGTCGGGCTCGGCCTTGTCGGCGACCTTCTCCTTCGCGTCCTTGGCCGCCTTCTCGGCGAACGCGTCCTCGAGCTCGTCCTCGAGGATCCGGCGCTTGCGCGGCTTCTTGCCCGGCGCCCCCTCGGCCTCGCCCGGCGGCGGCGTGGCGAAGCCGTCGCGCAGGTCCGCGAGCGTGATCTTGGCGAACTGCGGCCACAGCCCGCGCGAGCTCAGGAACCGCACGAGATCGCCGAGCGTCACGCTCTCGGGGTTGCGCAGGCCCTTGAGCGTCTCGATCGCGGACAACCGCTCGAGCTCGCCGTAACTGACCTGCGAGTGGAAGACCGCGCTCGGGTCCTTGCCCATCGAATTTGCACGCGCCATCGAACGACGCGCGCAATGATGGGGGCGAGCCCGAGGCGCCGCAACCACGAGCGTGGACTGAACCGACCCGACGTCCATCGGGCGTCGACGCGGGGAGATCTCTCCGACGCGCCGAGGAAATCGTCCGCGAGCGTCGTCACGACCGCGTCGTCGAGCTGTGACGAACGCTGGGGATCGCGGCCTGCCGCGTGGTTGTCCACCGCGGTGGACGATCGGTGTAGGGAAACGCCGTCAAAGCTCCTGCCGGGGGCCGAAAGGACAAAGTTCGGCCACGCGCGTCCCCACCCCTGCGGTAGTTGCGCGCGGTCGGGACCCCTGTGGATCACTGTGGAAAAAGCTGTGGATGAGTTGGGGACAACATCGCGCGTCCGTCCGCCTCGGGCTGTGGAACGGGCCGACCCCACCCGTGGTGTCCACCTTCTTGCGACCCCCAAGATGTTGTGGTCTATATGCCTTCCACCTCAATCGCTTGATCACCGTCGAGACTGGGGATCTGTCGCCCCGACGTCCCCCCGAGCCTCCCCTGGGCCCGGCCCCTCGACCCCGACCGCGGTGAGAGCCCCGCTCACCGCACCGCAAGTGCCCCGCCCTGTCGGCGGACCTTGCGACCGAGAGCCCGCCGCCTGCCACGGCGGGTCGGAGGACCTTTCGTCCTCGCGCGCGCCCCCGACCTGTTAGCCTGCTCGGCCTCCCTGCTCACCCGTTCAGCCTCGCGGCGACCCGATCTCCCCGTCGCCGACCCATCCCACGGCGCTCCGCGCCTGGTCCCTCCACCTCCCGCTCGCCCGCGCCCCGTCGGAGTCCCCATGAAGATCAGCCGCCACTTCACCGCCGATCGCACGACCGCCGAGCCCTTCGCCGGCATCGAGTTCGAGTCCCGCACCTCTCGCATCACGAACCCCGACGGCTCGGTCGTGTTCGAGGCGCGCGACATCCAGATCCCCAAGGGCTGGTCGCAGGTCGCGGTCGACATCCTCGCGCAGAAGTACTTCCGCAAGGCGGGCGTCCCGTCGGCGCTGCGCAAGGTGGCGGAGCCGCAGGTGCCGGAGTGGTTGTGGCGCAGCGAGCCCGACGACGAAGCGCTCGCCGACGTGTCGCCGAGCCAGCGCACGCGCGGCGAGAACGACAGCCGCGAGGTGTTCCATCGCCTCGCCGGGTGCTGGACGTACTGGGGCTGGCGCCACGGCTACTTCGCCGACGAGGACTCGGCGCGCGCCTTCTACGACGAGATGCTGTGGATGCTCGCCAAGCAGATGGCGGCACCGAACAGCCCGCAGTGGTTCAACACCGGGCTGCACTGGGCGTACGGCATCACCGGACCGGCGCAGGGCCACTACTACTGCGAGCACCAGACCGGGCAGGTGCGGCGCTCGCAGAACGCGTACGAGCGCCCGCAGCCGCACGCGTGCTTCATCCAGTCCGTCGACGACGATCTCGTCGGCGAGGGCGGCATCATGGATCTCTGGGTCCGCGAGGCTCGCCTCTTCAAGTACGGCTCGGGCACCGGCACGAACTTCTCGCGCCTGCGCGGCGAGGGCGAGAAGCTGTCGGGCGGCGGGCGCTCGAGCGGGCTCATGAGCTTCCTGCGCATCGGCGATCGGGCGGCCGGCGCGATCAAGAGCGGCGGCACCACGCGACGCGCGGCGAAGATGGTCGTCGTCGACATCGATCATCCCGACGTCGAGCAGTTCATCGACTGGAAGGTCGTCGAGGAGCAGAAGGTCGCGGCGCTCGTCGCCGGCAGCAAGGCCTGCAACGACCACCTCAACGCGGTGCTGCGCGCGGGCCAGCAGGCCGACCTCGAGGACGACGAGCGCTTCAAACCGGAGAAGAACAGGGCGCTGCGCGTCGCCATGAAACACGCGCGTCGCGGTCACGTCCCGGAGAACTACATCCAGCGCGCCCTGCAGCTGGGCGAGCAGGGCGTGAAGAAGATCGAGTTCACCGAGTACGACACGGGCTGGGACAGCGCCGCATACGGCACGGTGTCCGGCCAGAACTCGAACAACTCCGTCCGCGTCACCAACGACTTCCTGCACTGCGTCGAGCTCGACGCGCCGTGGAGCCTCATGCGGCGCACGGACGACAAGGTCCACAAGACGATCCCCGCGCGCACGCTGTGGGGGAAGATCGCCCGCGGCGCGTGGGCGTGCGCGGACCCGGGCCTGCAGTTCGACACGACGATCAACGAGTGGCACACGTGCCCGCAGGATGGTCGCATCCAGGCGAGCAACCCGTGCTCCGAGTACATGTTCCTCGACGACACGGCGTGCAACCTCGCCTCGTTGAACATGATGAAGTTCGTGCGCGCCGACGGCTCGATCGACGTCGAGGCGATGCTGCACGCGTGCCGCCTGTGGACGGTGGCCCTCGAGATCGCCGTGCTGATGGCGCAGTTCCCCAGCCGGAAGATCGCCGAGCTCAGCTACAAGTTCCGCACGCTCGGGCTCGGCTACGCGAACCTCGGCTCGTACTTCATGGTGTCGGGCCTGCCGTACGACTCGGCCGAGGCGGTCGCGATCTGCGGCGCCCTCACGGCGATCATGACGGGTTCGTGCTACGCCGCGTCGGCCGAGCTCGCGTCCGAGCTCGGCGCGTTCCCGGGCTATCCCGCGAACAAGCAGTCGATGCTCCGCGTGATGCGGAACCATCGCCGCGCGGCCTACGACGCCGACGGCAAGGACTACGAGGGCCTCGCCGTGCTGCCCCAGGGCATCGACGCGAACGTGTGCCCGCCCGAGCTGCTGTCGGCCGCGCGCGAGCAGTGGGACCGCGCGCTCGCGCTCGGTGAGGCGCACGGCTACCGCAACGCGCAGGTCACCGTGATCGCGCCCACGGGCACGATCGGCCTCTTGATGGACTGCGACACCACCGGCATCGAGCCCGACTTCGCGCTCGTGAAGTTCAAGAAGCTCGCGGGCGGCGGCTACTTCAAGATCATCAACCACTCGGTGCCCGGGGCGCTGCGCAAGCTCGGCTACGACGCCGACGAGGTCGCGTCGATCGTGCGCTACTGCAAGGGGGCAGGCAGCCTCGTCGGCAGCCCGCGCGTCACCCATGCCGAGCTGCGCGAGCGTGGCTTCGGGCCCGAGCTCATCGAGAAGATCGAGGCCGAGCTGCCGGCCGCGTTCGAGATCGGCTTCGTGTTCAACCGCTGGGTGCTCGGCGACGAGTTCTGCACGCAGGTGCTCGGCTTCACCGAGGACCAGCTCGCCGATCCCACGTTCGACATCCTGAAGGCGATCGGCTTCACCGACGAGGACATCCGGCTCGCGAACGACTGGGTGTGCGGCACGATGTCGGTCGAGGGCGCGCCGCACCTGCGCCCGGAGCACCTGCCGGTGTTCGACTGCGCGAACAAGTGCGGCCGCTACGGCAAGCGCTTCATCCTGCCGATGGCGCACGTGCACATGATGGCGGCGGCGCAGCCGTTCCTGTCGGGCGCGATCAGCAAGACGATCAACATGCCCAACGAGGCGACCGTGGGCGAGGTCGAGGACGTCTACATGGCGTCGTGGAAGCTCGGTCTCAAGGCGATCGCGCTGTACCGCGACGGCAGCAAGCTGAGCCAGCCGCTGTCGGCGTCGCTGCTCGGCGAGGTGGCCGACGACATCGACGACGAGGACGAGGTGCAGCCCGGCATCGCCGCGACGTCGCAGCCGCAGGTGGTGGAGAAGGTGGCCGAGCGCCTGGTGTACCGCTACCTCGCGAAGCGCCGGCGCATGCCGGATCGCCGCGGCGGCTACACGCAGAAGGCCACGATCGGCGGGCACAAGGTCTACATCCACACCGGCGAGTACACGAACGGTGCGCTCGGCGAGGTGTTCATCGACATGCACAAGGAGGGCGCCGCCTTCCGCAGCCTGATGAACTGCTTCGCGATCTCGTGCAGCCTCGGGCTGCAGTACGGCGTGCCCCTCGAGGAGTACGTGGACGCGTTCACGTTCACGCGCTTCGAGCCGAACGGTCCGGTGCAGGGCCATCCGAACATCAAGATGTGCACGAGCATCATCGACTACATCTTCCGCGAGCTCGCGGTGAGCTACCTCGGGCGCACCGATCTCGCGCACGTGATGCCGGAGGACCTCGCGCCCGACACCACCGGTGACGCGGACGAGGAGGGCATGGAGCCCGGCATCGACTACGGTGACGAGGAGGTCGTCGATGAACGCGTGGTGACGCCCGGCCCGCTGAAGCTGAGCGCGCCGCTGCCGAAGAGCGCGGCGTTCCTCGCGAGCATGGGCAAGCCGATCGTGTACGAGGACCGCACGTACGCGGTGGCCGCGGGTGGAGCGGCAGAACCTGCCGGTGAGGCGGCGAAGCGCCGCGGCAACGGCAACGGCAACGGTCATGCGCACGACCACGACCACGACGATGCGGCCGCCGATCCGCGCGGGGGTCGTCGCGAGGAGATCCGCGCCGCGGCGGCCCTGTCGGCCCAGGTGTACCGGGCGAAGATGCAGGGCTACGAGGGCGACGCGTGCCCGAACTGCCAGAGCTTCACGATGGTGCGCAACGGCAGCTGCCTGAAGTGCGACACGTGCGGCTCGACCTCGGGATGCTCCTGAGCCGTTCGTGATATCGTCCCGGGCGATGCTCGATCAGCTCACCCGGGACGAGCGACTGCGCCTGTTGGAGTTCGTGTGCTCGTTCGTGTGGGTGGACCTCGAGGTCAAGCCCAGCGAGCGGGACTTCGTGTACCGCATGGTGCGGCAGCTCGGTCTGCAGGAGGAGACGGAGACGGTCGACAAGTGGCTGCGTCGACCACCGCCTGCGGAGGAGGTCGATCCGACGACCGTGCCGCGGGCCCATCGCGAGCTGTTCCTCCACGCGGCCAAGGCGGCGTTCAAGTCGGACAAGCAGTTCGACGAGTCGGAGCGCGAGTACCTCGAGCTCCTCGAGCAGCTGCTCGTCTGAACGTGCGTCGGTGAGGCCTCGGTGATCGGCGCCACGCGGCGCCGATCGTCTAGACTGCCAAACCACCACCGAACCTGGGGTTGCAACGCGGTTGGCGTGTTGCAAACCGCCGTCGCGACGAGCGCGTCGGGAGGCCGTGGAGAAAGGTGGGAGCGGACGTTTTGTCCAGCCGATCACCCCTCGAACAGTTGCGGCCTCGCGCGCGCCTGTGGGACCATTCGCACGACTCCACCCGCAACCCAACGATTCGTCCAGGAGCGAGAGAGATGCAGGAATTCGGAACCAGGGGTATGTCAGCGGTCGGGCTCGGTCTGCTCGTCGGCATCGTCGGAGTGAGCTTGCAGGGCTGCGATCCCGAAGCCGTCTGCGGCGACTGCGGAAGCCTCGCCACCGGGCAGGTCACGATTTCGGGCGACGCGAAGCTCGACGGCTTCTTCACCGCGGTCGCGGATCTCGGCAAGGCCACCGCGTCGGTGAAGGGCGAGTTCGAGGCCAACGTGCGCGCGCTCGGTGAGCTCTACGGCATGGCCGAGGGCGCGATCGATGCGAACTACATCGCGAACCTCAAGACGGCGATCCAAGCCGACTTCACCGCGAACGTGGAGGGCGGCATCCGCCTCGTCTACAAGGCGCCGGAGTGCAAGGCGAACATCAACGTCGCCGTGGAAGCGCAGGCGAGCTGCGAGGCGTCCGCCGACTGCGAGGTCATGGCCGATCCCGGTCAGGTTTCCGTCGAGTGTGAAGGCTCGTGCCAGGGGGGATGCGACGCGATGTGCAGCGGCGAGCTGTCGTGCGCCGTGAAGACGCCGACGGTCGCGTGCGAAGGCCAGTGCGAAGGCTCGTGCGAGATGGAAGCCGGGGCGATGTGCGAAGGCACGTGCCGCGGCGAGTGCGACGGCGAGTGCTCGGCCACCAACGCCGCGGGTGAGTGCGCTGGCTCGTGCTCGGGCACGTGCAGCGGCACGTGCGAACTCTCGGCGCGCGCGTCGTGTGCCGGCACGTGCAGCGGCACCTGCTACGTCGAGCAGGGCAGCGCCCAGTGCACGGCCGAGGCCGAGTGCTCGGGGTCGTGCTCGGGCTCGTGCAGCGGCGAGTGCAAGGGCAGCGCGACGCCGCCGTCGGCGTCGGCCAACTGCGAGGCCTCGGCCGAGTGCAAGGCCCAGGCATCGGCGCAGGCGGAGGCCAACGTCGAGTGCACGCCGCCTCGTTTGGATTGGGAGTTCGAGTTCCGCGGCGGCGTCGAGGGCGATGCCAAGGCGGCCTTCGTCGCGCGGCTCGGTGAGCTCCGCGTTCGCGGTGCGGCGATCATCCAGGGGCTCGCGCGTGCGTCGGCGCTCATCACCGGCGAGTTCGAGGGCGAGGTGCTCTTCGATCCGCCGCCGGTGGTCAACCTCGCGGGCCAGATCGAAGGCCTCATCAGCGCCGGTGTGAAGGGCGAGTTCGACATCCCCGCGGGCAAGTTGCCGTGCGTCGTTCCTGCCCTCGAGGAGGCGGTCACGATCCTCGGAGAGGCCGGCGGAGAGTTCACGGCTTCGATCGCGTTGCAGGCGGACCTCGTCGCGACGATCACGAACCCGACCGGCGGCTGACATCCGCGTCATACTGACATCGGGATCACGGTTCCGAGGTCGAATCCGAACGGCGACAGTGCGACCACTGTCGCCGTTTGTAATTTTTCCCTCCAGAGCGCGGTGCATCGACGTCGCACCTTTGCCGTCGCAAGGCTTCCATCGTAGAGTCGGTGGCCTACAACGGAGGATTTCGAGAATGACGACCAACAGATTTTTCGGCCAGAGCATGGCCAGCGTGGCGGGGATGGGGATGCTGTGCGGCTTCGCGATGGCGTCCGTGCAGGGCTGCGACGACGGCGGCCCGCTCGGCGATCTCGCGGAGCAGTGCGGTCTCGTGTGTCCGGACGAAGGTGTGGCGCAGGGCAACGCCAGCATCTCCGGCATCGCGAACATCGATGCGTTCTTCAGCGCGGTGATCAACGTTCGCGCGGCCGCCGACACCGTGAGCGGCACGATCCGCGCCGAGCTCGAGGGCATGGCGGCGAGCCTCAACATCGAGGGCTACGCGGAGATGGATCTCCCGACCCTCTCCGCCGCGGTGCGCACCGAGCTCGACGCCAAGTTCAGCGCGGCCGTCGACGGTGGGCTCACGATCAAGTTCCAGCCGGCGAAGTGCGAGGCCGACCTCGAAGTGAGCGCGAAGGCTGCCGCCGAGTGCGACGTCGAAGCGGAACCCGGCATGGTCGAGGCGAAGTGCGAGGGCAGCTGCGAGGTCAGCGCGGACGTCGCCGCGGAGTGCTCCGCGATGGGCACCCTGAGCTGCGAAGGCCAGGCCCCGATGTTCCAGTGCGACGGCACGTGCAGCGGGTCGTGCCAGCTCGACGTCGCGGCGAGTTGCTCGGGCAGCTGCAACGGCGAGTGCACCGCTGGCTGCAACGTGTGCGCCGGTGGCGATTGCGAGGACATGGGCGGCGGTGTCGTGGCGAACTGCGCGGGCACGTGCATGGGCGACTGTCGCGGCGAGTGCAAGCTCGAGGGCGGCGGAACGTGCGAGGGGCAGTGCGAGGGCTCGTGCGAGTACACGCCGCCGATGGGCGTCATGTGCGAAGCGAACGCGACTGCGAAGTGCGACGTCTCGGCGATGGCCGAGGCGAAGTGCGAGGGCAAGTGCGAGGGCAACGTCACGCCGCCGATGGTCAGCGCCGAGTGCGAGGCGTCCGTCGAGGCGAAGGCGAAGGCGGAGATCGTCTGTACGCCCCCGTCGCTCACCGTCGACTTCCGCTTCTCGGCGGCGTACGAGGCGGACGCCAACCTTCGCGCCGAGTTCAAGGCGTGGCTCGAGGGCTTCAAGGCACGCTTCGCCGGCATGCTGGCGGCGCGTGCGAAGATCGGGTTCGTTCTCGAGGCGGCCGGTGATCTCGTCGTTGCCGCTGAGGGCGCGGTGAAGACCTCGTTCGAGACGGCGGCCGAGGGTGACATCGACATCAAGGCGACCGTGGGCCTGGGTTGCGCCATCGGCGAGCTCAGCGCGGTCGGCACTGCACTCGGCGACGCGCAGGGCTCCCTGAACGCGAGCGTCGAGGCGTTCGTGATGGTCGGCGGCGCTGTCGGGGCCGGCTAAGTCAGAGAGAGGAGACTGCCTGTTCTTCGGCTCCCCTCGCTCGGTGTTGAGCGGAGGGGAGCCGAACTCGCGTCCGCGCGCCGGCTGTTCTAGCGGAACTCGGGCACCAACTCCGACGGCGCGAGCTGCAAAGCCATGGCGAGCACGAGCACGGTAGCCAATGCCACGGGCCGCCCGGCCTCGGCTGCAGCGACCGTTCGATGGCTGAGGCCTGCGAGGCGCGCGAGCTCGTTCTGCGTGAGGCAACGGCGTCGCCGAACGTTGCGGATCACAGCCGAGTCAACGACGAGTCCTGGAGGCCGTCCTCGAACAACCACGCTGCACGTCCCGGCAGGAGAGGAGCGAGAGACGCTACGCGTAGGCGCCGCGCGTTGCAAGCCTCGAGAATGATCGGCGGTCTAAGCCCTCTCGGCTCGGCCGATCGGCCATTGCGCGGAATCTGATCTTTCGATCGAGTTCTGGTCCTGTGCCTCAAGGAGCGGGTGCTCCCACGCGGTCGACAAGTTGCAACTTACTTGCGCTAGCGCGCGGCGGGAAACGTGCCCATCCTCGCCTGACATTGGAGATGTGCCCCATGAGCCGCCGGTCGTTCACTCGGACCAGAGGATCGCTACGGCACGCTACACGAGGCCTCGCGATGGCAGGGTTCTCCCTAGCAACCGTCGCGAACGCTGCAGTGATGCGCGGTCCCGACTTCAATCGTGATGGCTTCGCCGATCTCGCGATTGGGGTTCCCGGCGAGGACATCGGCTCCGGTGGCAGCCTGATCGTCGATGCTGGACTCGTCTACATTCTCTACGGTTCTGATAGCGGCCTCGAACATGCAAACGGGCTCATCGACTTCTTGCATCAAGATTTGCCGGACGTGGAGGGCGGGGCGCAGGCCAACGACCACTTCGGGGCCGCGCTAGCGTGGGGTGACTTCGACAATGACTGCTTCGAGGATCTCGCGGTGGGAATCCCCTTCACCACAGTCGGCGCAGCGACAAACGCAGGCGCCGTGCAGATCTTCTATGGCAGTGAGGATGGTTTCGCGACATCGAACGATGTGATCTTCACTCGAGATTCGCCCGGAATTGCCGACTCGCCGGGCGCCGGTGACTTCTGGGGAGATGCGCTAGCTGCAGGCGATTTCAACAATGACCACTACGATGACCTGGCAATCGGTTCAGCCTTGGACGACGTGAGCGGCGACTCCGATGCAGGGAGTGTGCAGATCATCTATGGCAGCGAAACCGGCCTAGATGACAATGCAGGGCCCGGGAACGTCGTGATCCATCAGGATTGGGATGTGATGGACGACGACACGGATCAAGCCGATCAGTTCGGTCGCGCTCTAGTGTCGGCGGATTTCAACTGCGATTCGTACGACGATCTGGCGGTGAGTGTCCCCGGTGAAGACGCGGGTGCAAGCAACGCGGGCGCAGTGCACGTGATCTATGGGTCATCGAATGGCCTCGATTCAGACCCATCCACGAACGCCGACGAGCACTGGGACCAGAACGACCTCACGATGGACGACGGTCCCGAGAGTGGCGATTTGATGGGGTACTCTCTGTTCAACCCTGTCACCCTGGCGGCCGGCAACTTTAACGGCGACGTCGACGGTCTCGCCAGAGACTGCGACGACCTCGCTATTGGTGTTCCGTACGAGGATATTGGTGCGGTCGCCGACGCTGGCGCGGTTTATGTGCTGTACGGGACATCTAGCGGCGGGCTTCAAGTCAGCAGCCCTGACGACGACGCGTGGGATCAGGGTACCGGTATCGAAGGGTCCGTCACCGCGAACAACGAGTTCGGATTCACTTTGAGCGCCGGACACTTCGACAATGACGGCTACGATGATCTCGCGATCACGGTGCTCGATGACTCTAACGCGGGGTCCGTCGCCATCATCCGAGGTGGAACGAACGGCCTGACATCCATCTCCGACGTCCTTTGGAACCGTGATCATGCTTCGATACCGGGTAGCGCCGCTGCGTCCGAGTACTGGGGCACCGGCCTCACCTGTGGCGATTACGACGATGACGGGATGGACGATCTCGCGATCGGCGCCCCCAATGCCGGCACGGGCGGTCTCGTTCAGGCGCTTTACCTCTCGTCGGCGATCGTACCCACAATCGCTTCGGGCGAGTCCTGGACGCAGTCGGCGATGGGTGGCGCAAGTGAGGCTGACGATGGCGTAGGCGATGTATTGGCAGCGTCGCGCCGCAAGGCAGGCTGCCCCATCACCCCCTGACCCCGCGACGCTTCTGATTGGCGCTTTTCCACGCCAACGTCTTTGTTCAACGCGCGTCGTAGCTTCGTGCCCAACGCGGAGCCCTCATGAGTCAATCTTCAACCCCGAGGTCACGCCGATGAGATCCTACCGGAAACGCACTACGATTCTCCATTCTCTGTTTGGTGCGATGCTGATCGCGACTTGGCTGTCTGATCCACAGCGCGCATTGGCGGTCCCTCCGGGCCCTCCGCCTCGTAACGCGGATTTCAACAAGGACGGTTATGACGATATCGCGGTTGGGGCCCCGGCGGAAGACACGGATGACGTCGATGCGGGCGCCGTGTATCTGGTCTATGGAAGCGCCAATGGTCCCTCTACTCCGGCCTACACCCTTAGGTTTACCCAGGATACACCAAGCGTCGAAGGCGGCGTGGAGGAGGACGACTGGTTCGGTTACGCCCTCGCGTGGGGTGACTTCAATGCGGACGGCTACGATGACCTCGCAATTGGCGCGCCGAATGAGGATATCTCCACCGCTGCCTGCACCTCAAACAACGGCGCGGTCCATGTGATCTACGGTGGATCAGGCGGCCTCAGTCCGACCAACACACCCGTCGATACCCTCTGGCACGCTGATACGTCGGGGATCACCGCCATCGATCCGGACTGTGAAGACTATTTCGGGTGGAACTTGGCCGCAGGCCTGTTCGACGACGACGAGTACGACGACCTCGCCATTGGAATCGAAGGCGACGACGTCGGAGGCACGTCGAACGCCGGCAGCGTCCTGATTCTGTACGGCAGCTCGAGTGGCATCACGGCAACCGGGAATGATTTCTTCCACCAGGGGACGGCAGGAATCGCGGGCGACGGGAACCAAGCGGGTGATGCTTTTGGAACCGTCCTGGCGTCCGGAGACTTCGATTGCGACGGCCTCGATGATCTTGCGATCGGCGCGCCAGAGGAAGACCTTACCGGTGCCAACGACGCTGGTGGGGTCACGGTTCTCTATGGCTCGAGTGGAGGTCTCTCGACCAGCGGGTCGGCGTGGTTCACGCAGGACACGAGCGGGGTTGCGGGTGCGCCCGAGTTGGGCGACCGCTTTGGCTGGGCACTCGCCGCTGGCAACTTCAACGCCGACAACAACGCCACTATCAATTGCATGGATCTGGCGATCGGCGCACCGATTGAGGGAGTCACCCCCGAGGCCGGAGGCAGCGAGCAATCGGGCGCCGGCGCTGTGACGCTATTGCTCAGCGCCGGTGGCGGTGGACTCTCGGGGAGCAGTAGTCAACTCCTCTATGCGGATGTCGGCGATCTTCCCGGTACCACGGAGGCTGGCGCGAACTTCGGCGACGCGCTTACCGTCGGCAGACTGAACGATGATGGGTTCGATGATTTGATCATCGGCT
Source organism: uncultured Nannocystaceae bacterium (assembly GCA_964468635.1). Taxonomy (GTDB): domain Bacteria; phylum Myxococcota_A; class Polyangia; order Nannocystales; family Nannocystaceae; genus Xiheibacterium. The sequence goes on along the minus strand of CAYXVR010000058.1, from coordinate 23,574 downwards.
CCGGCGATGCGACGTGCGGCGGCACCCAGTACGCCGGCCAGGTCTTCCTTCTCCAAGGAACCACGTTCGGAGTGACGACCGTCGACAGCCTCGCGTGGAGTCAGAGCACGAACGGGATCGCTGATAGTTGTGAGACCACGGACAACTGGGGCGGTGGAATCTGGTCGACCAACACCTTCGCGTGGTTTCGCGGGGAGGATCAGGATCGCTATCTCGTGGTGGGAAACTACGCCGAGGATGCTCTCGGGGACGTCACCCACCTGCGGCTTCAGGACGGCCAAACCGATCCGACGTTGGTTTCCAGCTTGCAGTGGTACGCTGACGACATCGATGCCACGGGCACGAGCCCAGAGAACTTCGGGGTCATCTCAACGCAACCTCGGAACGTCTGGCGCCCGGACTGAGTGACCTTCAGTCTCTTCGAAGGGCCGCGTTCCCGAGAGGGAGCGCGGCCTTGGTGGTCGGGCGTGGTCGGGCATCTGGCTGGGGCTGCGGGACCTGCGCGGTGGTCGAATGCAGCGGCCGCGTGATCGAACGTCCCAGATCGGCATCTCTGCTCCGGCGGGGCCGGTCGACGATGGTGGACAGCGAGCGCTTCTACGACGGCTCCTCCCTCGCCGCGCTGCGCGTCGATGCCGACGACCCCGAAGTCGCGCGCGCGCGCGCGGCCGTGCAGGAGCGGTTGCTCGGGGTGCCGGCGGCGCCCGTGCGAATCGGCAGGTTCGTGGTGCTCGAGCGCATCGGCGCAGGCGGCATGGGCATCGTCTACTCCGCCTACGACCCGCAGCTCGATCGCAAGGTCGCGATCAAGCTGTTGTTCGAGCGCGGTGCTTCGGCGCGCCAACGCGCGAGGGTCGTGCGCGAGGCCAAGGCGATGGCGAAGCTCGCCCACCCCAACGTCGTGCACGTGTACGAGGTCGGCGAGCACGGCGGTCGACTGTTCCTCGCGATGGAGTACGTGCGTGGACAGACGCTGCGCGCGTGGTGGAACGCGCGCGAGCGCACGATTCGCGAGCGCCTCGCGATGTGCCTGCAGGCCGGCCGCGGGCTCGCGGCCGCCCACGCCGCGGGGATCGTCCACGGCGACTTCAAGCCCGACAACGTGCTCATCGGCGAGGACGATCGCGCGCGCGTGCTCGACTTCGGGCTCGCGCGGATCGTCGAGGCGCCGAGCACCGGCGACGACGCCGCGAGCGACGACACGCTGCCGCTGCCGCCCCGCCGCATGCTCACCGAGGGGCAGATGGGCACGCCGGCGTACGCGGCACCGGAACAGCTGCGCGGGCTCGCACCGGACCCACGCAGCGATCAGTTCTCGTTCTGCGTGACCGTGTGGGAGGCGTTCAGCGGTGTGCTGCCGTTCGCCGCCGATCCCGAGCGGCTGCGCAGCGCGACCGATCCGCTGCCGATCCGCGCCGTGGCGCGCGCGAAGATGCCCGCGTGGATCGAGGTCGCGCTGCGGCGCGGCCTCGCAGTCGACCGCCGGTGGTCGAGCATGGACGAGCTGCTGCACGAGCTCGCCCGCGACCCCTCGATCGTGCGCAACCGACGAGTCGGTGCCGTCGCGGTCGTCGCAGCGATCGGCATGGCGTTCGCGATCGGTGCCACCACGCAGGGCGCCGCGGTGCACGACCCGTGCGGTGGCGGACAGCTCGCGATCGAAGCCGCGTGGCCCGCGGAGGCGCGCGCGACCACGATCCGGCGCATCGCGGCGGCGGACGAGTACGGCGAGGCGCTCGCGCCCGAGCTGAGCTCACGGCTCGACGACTACGCGAGCCGCTGGACGGCGGCCCATCGCGAGGCCTGCGAGGCGCACCGTCGTGGCGAGCAGTCGAGCGAGCTGCTCGATCGCCGCGTGACGTGTCTCGATCGCGGACGCGTCTCGCTCGAGACGCTCGGCCGCATCGCGCGCGACCGCGAGCCCGGGCAGCTCTCGTCGCTGGCCAATGCGATCGCGTCGCTGCCTTCGCCCGACACGTGTGGCGATCTCGATCACCTCGGATCGATCCGCGAGCCGCTGCCGGCCGAGCTCCGTCCGCTCGCCGATCGCGTGCAGACGGAGTGGGTGCGCTTCGCCGCGGGCGAGTACGACCAGGTCCGCGCGAACATGCCGGAGCTCATCGCCGACGTGCGTGCGGCGGAGAACCGTCCGCTGCTCGCCGAGGCGCTGCACGTGTACGGCGTCACGATGCTCGAGGACACCGATCGCTCGAAGATCGCCGCGGTGTTCCGCGAGGCCAGCGAGCTCGCGCTCGCGTCCGGCAACGACGAGATCGCGATCCATGCGTGGTCACAACGGGTGTGGGCGTCGGGCACCGGCCGCACCGAGGATCCCGACGCGCTGCACGCCTTCGAGCTCATGGAGGCCTTCGCCGAGGGGCGCGGTCGTCCGACGACCGTCGCGGCGTTCCACGCCAACGTGGGCGGCGCGAAGATGGGCCTCGGGCGTCGCGAAGAAGCGCGCCGCCACTTCGAGCGATCGCTCGAGCTCGCGCGCCAGCTGGGACCGGAAGGCGCGGCGCGCCTCGGTGCGTCGGCGGGCAACCTCGCGGTCGTCGCGGACGATCCCGAGGTCCGCGACGAGCTGCTGGCCGAATCGATCGATGCGTACACGCGGGCCTATGGCGCGGAACACCCCCGCACCCTGATGGCGAGGGCGAGCCGCGCGGCGTTGACCGCCGGCGACCCGCTGCCCGCGCTCGTGGCGGCGTGCGACGACTTCTGGCGGCTCCACCCGCAGCTGCGCGACGACGTGCGCCAGTGCGAAGGCGAGCTCGCCGTCGTCGCCGACCGGGCGGGCGACGTCGAGCGGGCGAAGCTCGCGGTGGAGCGGATGCTCGTGCTCGCGCCCGCCGACGAGCTCCCCAACGTGTGGCCATGGGTGCGGTGGTGGCGAGGCGATGCAGACGGCGCGGCCGCACTCGCGGCTCCGATCGTCGAGGCCTTCCCGGTGCCCGGCGAGGGTGGCCTCCGATGGTTCGAGGAGGTCGATCACGGCGAGCTCGAGCTCGTGCTGGGACGCGCGTGGCGAGCGATCGGCGATCCGCGCGCGGACCGGATGCTCGGCCGCGCACTCGCGCGCTTCGAGATCGCCGCCGAGGTGCAGCCCACGCCGCCGATGGTTCGGCGCCGCGACTTCGCCCAGCAGCTGCTCGACGATCCAACGGCCCATTGAAGCCGGGACGCCGTTCGGCCGGCCCCCACGGCCCCGTCCTGAAAAATCGCGCCGGGTCGGTGATCGATCGCGATCGCCCGGAGTCTTCAAGCTCCGATGGCGGTGCTCCAGCTGGTGGTACGATCGGAGCCGGTGGATTCGGATGTTGCGCTGCTCGCCGCGTGGCGGGACGGCGATCGCAATGCGGGACAGGAGTTGCTCGGCCGCTACTTCGATGCGGTGTACGGGTTCTTCCGCAGCAAGATCGAGCACGTCGCCGAGGATCTCACGCAGCAGACGTTCCTGCGCTGCGTCGAGTCGCGCGACGAGGTGCGTCAGGGCGGGAGCTTCCGCTGTTACTTGTTCGTCGTCGCGCGCAACGAGCTCTACGGCCACCTGCGGCGCGCGAGCACGCGAACGACGGACCCCGATTTCGAGGTGAGCTCGTTGGCCGATCTCGTCGCATCGCCGAGCACGCTGCTCATGGCGCGCGAGGATCACAAGCTGCTCGTGCACGCGCTGCGTCGCTTGCCGCTCGCGCTGCAGGTCACGCTCGAGTTGCGGTTCGTGCAGCGACTGCGCGGTGAGGAGCTCGCGGAGGTCCTCGGGATTCCGCTCGGCACGGTGCGCAGCCGGATCCGGCGCGGCGTGGAGCAGTTGCGGACGAACATCGCAGAGCTGTCGTCGTCGTCCGCGCCGGTGCGGACGACACTGACGGACCTGCAGCGGTGGGCCGAGGACCTGCGCGGCGCCGAGCGTCGCTGAGCGCGTTTCGCCGAGAAATTGCGTTCGGGGCGCCTGCCGTGCCACGCACCGAACGACGGTGGCGATCCTCGAGTTCTGCGGCGTCACGAAGGCCTTCGGGAGTGGTCGCGAGCGCCGCGTCGCGCTCGACGACGTCGGCTTCACCGTCGACGAGGGCGCGCTCGCGCTGCTGACCGGCCCGTCCGGCGCCGGCAAGAGCACGCTGCTCAAGCTCGTGCTCGCGATGGAGCGCGCCGACACGGGCACGATCCGCGTGGGCGGACGCGACATCGATCGCCTGCGCAAGTCCAGCATCCCGTATCTGCGGCGCAACGTGGGCGCGGTGTTCCAGGACTTCAAGCTGCTGCAGGACGCGAGCCCGCTCGACAATGTCGCGCTCGCGTTGCAGGCGATCGGGCTGCCGCGCCGCGAGGTGACGACGCGCGCGCGCGCGGCCCTCGAGAGCGTCGAGCTCGATCCCGACGTGCGTCGCCCGTGCCGTTGTCTGTCCGGCGGCGAACAGCAGCGCGTCGCGATCGCACGCGCGCTCGTCGGTGATCCCGCGATCCTCCTGGCCGACGAGCCCACCGGCAACCTCGACCCGCGCCTCACCGCGGAGATCCTCGATCTCCTGCAGACCGTGCGCAGCCGCGGCACGACGATCGTGCTAGCGACCCACGATCCGCTCGTGGGCCATCACCTCGGTCCGTCGCAGGTGCTCGCGCTCGACGGCGGTCGGCTCGTGGTCGATCAGCCCGCCACGATCCGCGTCCTGAAGCTCGGCGAGCCCGAGCCCGTGCACTCCCCACCGGTCGAGGCGCTCGCGTGAACCGGCTCGTCGCCCTCGGCTACGTCGTGCACCGCGGCCTGCGCGGCATGGTGCGCGCGCCGCTGGTGCAGGTGCTCGCCGTCGTGACGATCGGCGTGTGCATGCTGCTCCTCGCGACCGTCACGCTCGCGTGGACCAACGCGCGCTCGATCGCCGACGGGTGGGGCATCGACGTGCCCGTCACCGTGTACCTCGTCGACGATGTGGATGCCGGTGCGTCCGCGGAGCTGCGCCGTCGCGCGGCCGCGCTGCCGCACGTCGAGCGCGTCGAGCTCGTCGATTCCGAGCAGGCGATGACGCGCCTGCGCGAGGGCCTGGCCGACGACCCGTCGCTGCTCGCGGGCCTCGACGCCGCGCTCTTGCCCGTCTCGCTCGAGATCCACCTCGACACCGCCGCGCACTCGATCGCCACGTCGATCGCCGACGAGCTGCGCCGCGATCCCAGCGTGGAGGACGTCGTGGTCGCGGGCGCGTGGGTCGAGCGCGCGCATCGCATGCTCGACACGCTGCGTGCCCTCGCGCTCGCCGCGGGCGCGCTCGTCGGCGCCGCATGTCTCGCGATCGTGTGGAGCACGATCCGTCTCGCCGTGTACGCGCGCCGGGCGGAGATCGAGATCCTGCGGCTGGTCGGCGGCACCGGCACGTTCGTGCACGGCCCCTTCGTGATCGAAGGGCTCGTGCAAGGGCTGCTCGGCACCTCGTTCGCCGTCGCGCTCCTGTGGCTCGGCTTCGACGCCGCGCGGCCGTTCCTGGCCGAGGCGTTCTCGCTCGCGTTCGCGGCCGGCAGCCTGCAGTTCCTCGGCGCGGCGGAGTGTGGGCTGCTCGTCGCGTTCGGCGGCGTGCTCGGCCTGCTCGGCAGCCGCGCCGCCGTGGCCCGCTACGTCGAGACGTGAGGCGATGGAACGGCGACGAAGCGCGACGTGGTGGCTCGTTCCGGCGCTCGTGCTCGCGACCGGCAGTGCGGCGGCGGCGAAGCGCGACGACGGCACCTCGCTCGTCGACGCACTGCAGCGCGAGCTCGGTCTCACGCGCACCGCCGCCGAGGTGCAACGCGGGATGCTGGCGCTCGACCGCGAGCGCGCGAGCCTGCAGTACACCGCCGCGGTGCTCGGACACGCGAGCCGCGAGAGCATGCGCAAGCTCGCGGCCTATCAGGAGGTCCAGGGCGATCGCGAGGCCACGGCGCGTCGACGCGCGCGCGCGCTCGTGAAGCTCGCCCGCGGTGGCGTCGCGAGCCTCGCCTTCGCGGAGGCGGTCGGCGAGGAGCCCGACGGCGCGACCTCGCTCCGGCTCACCCGCGCGCGATCGCTGCACGCGCTCGTGCGTCACGACCTGCGCGAGCTCGCGTCGCATCGACGCGCGCAGATGCGTGCGAGTGCCGAGCTCGTCGCCGCCACGCGCGAGCTGCAGGCGCTCGGCGCGGTGGGCATCGTCTTCGCGATGCAGGCCGACGTGCTCGAGCGCGCCGGCACGGCGGTGGATCCAGCGCTCGCGGAGGCCGCCCGCCGGAGCAAGCGCGAGCTGCAGACGACGACCCACGGCGGCTCCCATCGCGCGCTGTTGGAGCTCGTGCGCGACAACTGGCGCGAGCTGAGGGCGCTCCACGGCCTCGATGGTGCCAGCCGGCTCCATCGCCCGGTGCCGGGCGCGATCGTCGGCACCTTCGGCGACTACCACGACGAGGTGCTCGACGTCCCCATGACGCGGGCCGGCGTGGAGCTGGCGGCGCGTCGCGACCAACCCGTGCGCGCGATCGCGGGCGGCCGCGTCGTGCTCGTCACCGAGCTGCCCGACTATGGCGGCACCGTCGTCGTCGATCACGGGGGCGGCCAGTACTCGTTGACGTCGCGGCTGTGGAAGATCGAGCCCACGGAGGGCACCGCGATCGAGGCGGGCGCCACGCTCGGCAAGGTCGCGCCGAAACCGATCGACGATGGGCTCGGTCCCACCGTGTACCTCGAGCTGCGCCACGGCGAGAAGCCGGTGGACCCCGCGCCGTATCTCCAGCGCGCGCGCACGCCCGCGCGCGCGGACGCGGACGGCGACGACGACGACCCCACCGAGGACGAGGTCGACACCGACGGCGAGTGACCCACGCTTGCCTCGCCGCACCGGGCGGGCAAAGCTGGTCCCCATGTCGCGCGCTCGGACGGCCACGCTCTGCTCGCTCTGTCTGCTCGTCGGTGTCGGCCTCGGCACGCAGCTGCCGATCGCGGCGGCGGCCCGCATGCAAGCCGCCGAGGTCCCGAGCGCGCCCGCGAGCCACTCGCGCTACCAGAAGCTCGACATGTTCGCGCGCGCGCTGTCGATCATCGAGCTGCACTACGTGCGTCCCGTCGACGGCGAGCAGCTGATGTACTCCGCGATCCGCGGGCTCGTGAGCGAGCTCGATCCGCACAGCAACTTCCTCGCGCCGGCGGAGGCCAAGATCCTGCGCGAGGACATCGAGGGTGCATTCGGCGGCGTCGGCATGGTCGTGGTGCTCGGTCGCGATCCCGACGGCACGCGCTTTCTGGACGTGCGCGACGTCATCCCCGACAGCCCGGCCGACGACGCCGACATCGCGACCGGCCATCGCATCGTGAAGATCGACGGCCGCTCCATCGCGCAGTTCCCCGATCTTTCGCGCGCGGTCACGACGATCCGCGGCGAACCGGGCACGAGCATCAAGGTCACGGTGGAGGATCCCGCCAAGGGCATCCTGCGCACCGTCACGCTCACGCGCGAGGTGATCGATCCGCCCGCGGTCGAGGTGCGCTCGCTCGGCGAAGGGATCGGTGTGCTGCGCCTGCGCGACTTCCCCGAGAACGCGACCAAGGAGCTGCACCAGTCGATCGGCCAGCTGCGCAAGGAGGCGGGCAAGCAGGGGCTGCGCGGGCTCGTGCTCGATCTGCGCGACAACGGCGGCGGCCTGCTCGACGAGGCGATCGGCATCGCGGACGCGTTCCTCACGGACGGTGCCATCGTGCGCACGCGTGGCCGTCGCGGCACGATCCTCGACGAGGCGCGCGCACGCAGGGCCGGCACCGAGGCCGACGTGCCGCTCGTGGTGCTCGTGAACAAGGCGTCGGCGAGCGCCTCCGAGATCGTCGCGGGCGCGCTGCAGGATCACGGACGCGCGCTGATCATCGGCGAGCGCACGTACGGCAAGGGCTCCGTGCAGGCGCCGTTCGAACTCGACGACGGCAGCCTGCTCAAGCTCACCACCGCGCTCTACTACACGCCCGACGATCGCCTGATCCAGGCGAGCGGCATCACGCCCGACGTACACGTCGGCGTCTCGCCGCCCGGCACGCTGCCCACGCAGGACAGCCGCCCGGAGATCGACCCCGAGCGCAAGTCGCCGCGTCACCTCGTGCCCGAGGACTTCGGCCGCCGCTCGCCGTCCATGATCGACGAGACCATCGCGGTGCGGGCGGCCGCCGACGACGTGCAGCTGCGCACCGCGGTGCAGCACCTGCAGGCGTGGGATCGACTGCGCCCCCGCAATCGGCGACGCTGAAGCCGAGGATGCCCCGCGCGCCGTACGGCCTGCTCGTGTGGATCGCGGCGGCGTGTCTCGCGTTCGCGTTCGCACCGCTGCCGCCCCCGGCGCCCCCGATGGCGGCGGACGAGATCGCATCGACGCAGCGTGCGATCGATCGGCTCGTCGCCGACACGCGCAGCTGGCAGAGCGAGCGCGGCGACCGAACGATCGGCTGGGACGAGGCGAGCGGTCATCTCGCCATCGTCATCGACGACGTCGGTCGAGAGCTCCATCTGATGGACCAGCTGCTCGGCTTGCGCTGGCAGCTCACCTTCAGCGTGCTGCCGGGGGCCGTCTACGCGCCGGGCGCACAGCTGCGTCTGCGGGCGGATCGCCGCCGCTATCGCGAGATCATGCTGCACCTGCCGATGCAGCCCGACGACGAGACGCACATGCAGGAAGGCGACGAGGCCCGTGAGGATTTCCTGCGCATCGACGATCGCCCGGACGCGCTCCATCGCAAGCTCGAAGCCGCGCTCCTGCGCGTGCCGGCGGCGGTCGGCGTGAACAACCACATGGGCTCGCGTCTCACGACGGATCGGGCCGCGATGGACGCCGTGATGGCCGTTCTCGCCGAGCGTGGGCTCTACTTCCTCGACTCGCGCACGGCTCCGCAGACCGTCGCCGAGCGTGCGGCGTTAGACGCCGGAGTGCCCGCGATCGCGCGACGCGTCTTCCTCGACGAAGACCCCACCGAGACCGGCATCGAGGCCGCGCTCGGACGTGCCGCCGAGCTCGCGCGCACCGAACCGACCGTCGCGATCGGGCATCCATCGCCGGAGCTGGTCGCGGTGTTGCAGCGCCGGTTGCCCCAGCTCCACGCGGTGGGCATCGGTGTGTACCCCCTGTCCACGCTGCTGCGTCGGCGCTCCCCCTCGCCGTCGCCGTCCGGTGCGCACGTGCAAGAGCACGAAGCGCCTGCGATTTCCCCCTATTGACGAGGTGAGGGTGGGCTTTCTAACCTCAGGAGTCTTGATGTCCCTCCGCCTTATCATCGAGGACGACGAGGGCAGCACCACCATCGTGCCCCTCGGCAAGGAGGCCGTCACGATCGGCCGGCAGCAGGGCAACACGATCCAGCTGACCGAGAAGAACGTCTCGCGCCGCCACGCCCGCCTCGTGCCCGATGGCGAGATCTGGGTGCTCGAAGACCTCGGCAGCTACAACGGCGTGAAGGTCAACGGTCGCTCGGTCGAGGGGCGCGTGTCGCTGCGCGAGGGTGACGTCGTGCAGATCGGCGACTACCACCTCGCGCTCACCGAGGACGTCGAGCGTCGCTCGCTCAACTACGATCGCCCGCGCACCGCGGCGAACGACGTCGAGCCGATGCTCGCGAGCTCGAGCACGAACCTCCCGCGACTGTCGCCGGACGAGCTCGCCGCGCTGTCGTCGGGCCAGCAGCCGTCGATCCCACCCCCACCGCCGGCGGTGCTCGTCGACTCGGGCCAGATCCCGATGACGCGCGTGCCGGTGGCACCGTACCCCGAGGAGAAGCCGCGCAAGAGCTCGGGTGTGCTCGTCGCGGTCGGCCTCGTGGGCATCGGGGCGCTCGCGCTCGGCGGCTTCTGGATCGCGACCAACAACGGCGGGGGCACCACCTCCAACGCGGTCGCAGCGGCGTCGCCCGAGGCGAAGCGCACCGACGCCGCTCCGCCCGCTGCGAAGCCGAGCGAGCCGCCGACGAAGGCCGAGCCCGCCGTCGCGCCGCCCGTCGAGCCCACGCCGTCCACACCCACGCCGCCGGCCGAGCCCGTGCCGACGCCGGTCGACGCCAATCCGCCGCCCGAGCCCAACGACGACGGCGGGGTCGTCGAGGTCGACCCCGAACCGACGCCCAAGCCCGTCGCGAAGAAGCAACCCGAAAAGGGCAAGAAGCCGGCTCCGACGCCCGCGCCGAAGCCCACGCCCGCTGCGCCCGCCTCTCCGCCGGTCGACGTCGCGCAGCTCCTCGCGGATGCTCGCAAGGCCAACCTGCAGGGCAACTCGTCGACCGCATACGACCTCGCGAGCAAGGCCTACGCGGCGAGCAAGAGTCAGGACGCGGCCACCGTCATGGCCCTCGCCGCCTGCAAGATGGGCGATGCGGGCCGGGCGAAGAAGGCCGTCGCGAAGCTCAAGGGCTCGCGCCGCGACGAGGCCATCAAGGTCTGCAGCGGCAAAGGGATTACGATCGATTCGTGATCAGCCGAGGTCGCCGAGGGCGACCTTCGCGGCATTGAAGCCGCACATGCCGTGCACGCCCGCGCCCGGGTGTGCGTAGCTCGAGCACAGGTACAGCCCCGCGACCGGCATGCGGTAGCGGAAGTACGGGAACAGCGGACGGAAGAGCAGCTGGCGGTGCCACGCGTTCGAGCCGCCGCCGAGATCGCCGCCCACGAGGTTCGCGTCCATCGCCTGGAGATCGGGCGGCGCCACGACGCGACGCTCGAGGATCGTCTTGCGGAAGCCGGGCGCGAGCGCCTCGATGCGCGCGTCGATGCGATCCGCGAACGACTGCGCGTGGGCCGACCATCCCCCGTTCGGGAGCGACGGCGGCACGCGCGAGTAGGTCCACAGCGTCTGCTGCCCCGCCGGTGCGCGCGACGGATCGAGCAGGCTCTGCTGACCGATCACGAGATACGGGTTGTCCGGCAAGGCACCGCTGCGCACCTGCGCGGTGAAGCGCGAGAGATCGTCGAGGCTGTCGCCCGCGTGCACCACCGCGGACTTCCGGGCGAGCTCGCACGCCCACGGCACCGGCTCCGCGAGCGCCCAGTCGACCTTGAACGTGCCCCAGCCCCGCGGGTAGCGCTGCATGAACTCGAGCACGCGGCCCGGCACGTGCTCGCGCTCGACGAGATCGAGCAACAGCGACGCGACGTCGGTGTCGGCGAGGATGGTGCGCGCGGTGACCTGCGTGCCGTCGGCCAGCTCCACGCCGCACGCACGATCGTCGCGCACGAGCACCCGACGCACGCGCGCGCCGAGCTGCACCCAGCCGCCGTGGTGCATCAGGTCGCGCGCCATCGCGTTCGTGATCGACTGCGCCCCGCCCACCGGCACGCGATAGCCGCCGGTCGACGCCGTCATGCCGAGCATGAAGCCGAGCGCCGCACCGAAGAGATCGTCGGGCCCCACGTCGACGTGCAACGCGAGCCCGGGCAGCACCCGCCGTGCGGCCTCGGTGTCGAACCATCGGCGCGCGAGCCCGCCACCGCGCGACAGGAACACCGCGGCGAGGCGCAGCAGGTTCGTCGGCAGCAAGCGCACGAGCGGACCGACCGCGGGAAACGGTCGCATCAGGAAGTCGATGATCGTGGGCTCGATGCGGCCGTACCAGCTTGCGATCTCGCGCCATCGATCGCCGTCCTTCGCGCTGCCGAAGTGCTTCGCGGTCACGTCGTGATCGCGGGAGATGAGCGCGTAGGATCCGTCGGGTGCGGGGTGACAGCTCTGGATCTCGCCCACCGCCCATGAGAGGCCGTTCGCCTCGAGCTCGAGCTCGCGGAACGCGGGACTGAGCGTGCCCCACGGGAAGAACGCCGCGCCGACGTCGTGCACGAACCCCGGGCGTGTCGCAGCTTCGGAGCCGACCGCACCACCGGCGCGCGCGGGGTTCGCTTCCAGCACGATGACGCGGAGTCCACTGCGTGCGAGCACGCACGCGCCCGCGAGCCCGTTGGGCCCCGAGCCGATCACGATCGCGTCGAAGTCGAACCCCACCCTCGTCCTTGGTCGGCGAGAGTCTGGCCCAAATCACGGTTCCGAGCGCGCAGAACCTGCGATAGGATCGAGCATGGTGCTCGCAGGCCCGGAGGACATCGCCCGTGCGGCCGAACGGCTCGCAGCGGGCGGCGTCGTCGCGTTCCCGACCGACACCGTCTACGGCCTCGGGGCCCTGACGACCGAGATCGAGGCGATCGAGCGGATCTTCCGCATGAAGGGGCGCCCGCGCAACCGGGCGCTGATCGTGCACGTGGGGGGCAGGGACGCCCTCGCGGCGTTCGCCGACGAGATCCCCGACTACGCCGTGAAGCTGGCCGACGCGTTCTGGCCCGGCCCCCTCACGCTCGTGCTGCGCAAGACGTCCGACCTGTCCGACGCGGTGACCGGCGGCATCGACACCGTCGGGCTCCGCATGCCGAACCACGACGTCGCGCTCGGGCTCATCGCCAAGATCGCAGAGCTGCGCCAGGAGATCGTCGGCATCGCCGCGCCGTCGGCGAACCGATTCGGCGAGCCGCCCCCGGATTCCGCCGAGGGCGTGATCACGGCGCTCGGCCCGGCGGGCGGCGACCCCGAGGAGAGCCCCGACATCATCCTCGACGGTGGCACGTGCCCCGGCGGCGTGCCGTCGACGGTGCTGTCGTGCGTGGGACCGTGGCCGCGGATCCTCCGCCATGGCGCGACCACGGCGGAGCAGATCGAGGGCGTCATCGGTCGCTGGGTCGATCAGTAGCCTCCGGGCCCGAGCCGCGCGCGCTCGATCTTCGCGAGTTGATCGCGCAGCTTCGCGGGGTCGCTCGTCGGCAGCCGACAGCTGCCGCGCTCGCACACGTACGCGGTGGGCTTGCCCGCCCGCGCCGTCTTGCCGGCGAGCGCCGGGAACGACGTCGCGAGCGCTGCGTCCGCGCCCGATGCGGGCACGCGCACCGGCAGCACGCGCGCGCTCGAGGTCGTCGCGAGCTCGCGCCACAGCAGGTCGGTCGCGTCACCCGGATCGCCGGCGACGACGACCTCGTGCACGTTCGCGGTCGCGAGGTCGAGCGCGACCAGCAACGTACCGGCGCGCGTGGGCTCGTCGCGCGCCGTGGCCGACCAACGGCCGAGCACGTCGAGCGCGATCGATCGCATCGCTTCGTCGCCGCCGATCGTCGCGAGCTCGAGCAACAAGAGCGTCGCTGCGGTGCCCCCGGCGGGCAGTGGGCCGTCCTCCATGTCGAGCAGCGGGACGAGTGCCGCGTCGGCGCGCGTGGTGGGCGTGCGCAGGAACCCTCCCCGCGCGCGGTCGAGGTGCACGGCGACGATCTCGTCCGCGATGGCGCGGGCTTCGGCGAGCAGCGCCGCGTCGGCGGTGGCGGCGTGCAAGCGCAGGAGCGCGATCCCCAGCAGCGCTCGATCCTCGAGGAACGCGGGGCCGAGCGGACGACCGCCCCACACGCCGCGCTGCGGGATGCCAGCCGCGATCGCGCGCGTGCGTACGAATTCCGCCCCCGCGTGCGCCGCGTCGACGTAGCGCGGCTCGTCGAGCCAGCGACCGACGTCGGCGAGTGCCGCGATCGCGAGCGCGTTCCATCCCACCAGGATCTTGTCGTCGCGCGCGGGCGCGGGCCGGTCGCGGCGCTTCGCGGACAGCACCCAACGCGCGTCGGCGACGATGCTCGCCACGGCGTCGGCGGTGGTGCCGAGCTCGCTGGCGACCTCGGCATTCGGCCGGCGCTCGAGCACGCTGCGCCCGTCGAGCGCCGCGTCGCCGCGCGCATCGACGTCGAACGCGGCGGCGACGACGTTCGCCTCGTCGGGGGCGAACGCCGCGTCGATCTCGGCGCGCGTCCACGTGTAGTACGCGCCCTCGCCCCCGGCATCGTCCGCGTCGAATCCGACGATGAAGCCGCCGCCGGGCACGCTCCACTCGGCGAGCAAGTCGTCCAGCACGTCGCGCCCCACCTGGACGAAGTCGGGCCGATCCCAGCGAAGGCCGGCCTCGACGTACAACGCGGCGAGCTGTGCGTTGTCGTACAGCGTCTTCTCGAAGTGCGGCACGTGCCAGCTCGCGTCCACCGCGTAGCGATGGAAGGTGCCGCCCACGCGATCGTAGATGCCGCCGTGCATCATCTTCTCGAGCGTGAGCACGACGTGCCCGCGGGCGGCGGCGCGCTCGGGCGAGTCGCCACTGGCGGCGTAGCGCAGCTCCGCGAGCAAGAGCGGTGCTTGCGGGAATTTCTGGCGCGAGCCGAATCCGCCGCGCGTGTCGTCGCGTGCGGTCGCGAGCTTCGCCATCGCGGCGTCGAGCAGCGCGACGTCGAGCTCGGCGGAGCCGCTCACGGCCTGCTCGGCGAGCCGCTTCATCACGGCGGCGCCGCGCTCGGCCGCGTTCTCGCCGTGCTCGGCCCACGCGCGCTGGACCTCGCCGGCGACGTCGAGGAAGCCCGGACGCTTGCCGTCGCCCTCGCGCGGCCAGTACGTGCCGCCGAGGATCGGCGTGCCGCTCGGCGTGAGGAACACGTTGAGCGGCCAGCCCGTCGAGCCGCCCATCGCACCGACGGCCTCGATGTAGATCGCGTCGATGTCGGGGCGTTGCTCGCGATCGACCTTGATCGCGACGAAGTGCTCGTTGAGGAACGCGGCCACCGACTCGTCGGAGAAGCTCTCGCGCTCCATCACGTGGCACCAATGGCACGTCGAGTAGCCGATGCTCAGGAAGATCGGCTTGTTCTCGCGTTTCGCCTTCGCGAGCGCCTCGTCGCCCCACGGGTACCAGTCGACGGGGTTGTGCGCGTGCTGCTCGAGATACGGGCCGGGCTCGCCGACGAGGTGGTTGCCGGTTTCGCGTAGGCGTGCGGGTACCGGCGCGTCGTCGGTGACTGCGACGTTCTCGCGCACGACCGCGGGCGGTGCTCGTTCCGAAGGGCAGCCCACGCCGAGTGCAGCGATCATCGCGGCGACGACGTGGGTGCGAGCGCGCATCGAAGCGCTGCGACTCTAGCATCGTGATAGCGTGGAGGCCTATGCGCGGACCGATTCTGGGCTCGATCGTGATCGTGATGGGCGCGTGCGCGACGGACTCGGGTGGCGACGGTGGGAGCGAGTCGAGCTCGACCGGCGGCGCGGAGACCTCGGGCGTCACCGTCGCCGACGACGATGGACCCAGCACGATGACGTCGCCGACGACGGCCGTCGACTCCAGCTCGAGCGACGGAGACGAGAGCACGACGGCGGTCGGCACCGAATCGAGTGGCGGCGGGAGCAGCAGCGAATCGGGCGGACCGAACGTCAGCCCGGGTTGCATGGGCGGCGCGGGGCTGGCGGACGGCGAGCACGCGTTCATGCTCGACGGTTACGATCGCCGCTACATCCTGCGCCTGCCGCAGAACTACACCGTCGATCAACCGTGGCCCTTGATCTTCGCGCTGCACGGCAACGGCGGCGACGTGAACTACTGGGACGCGCAGGGCGGCGTGCGAGACATCCGCGCCGCGTTCGCGGACGAGGCGATCGTCGTGGTCGCCGAGGCGATCGACAACCAGTGGCGCGACTACGCAGCGGACCCGTCGACGTGGCCGGCACGCATCGAGCTGGAGCTCACCTACTTCGACACGATCCTCGAGGAGCTGCGCACGCAGCTGTGCATCGACGACGACAACGTGTTCTCGATGGGCTTCAGCGGCGGCGGCTCGTTCTCCGGCGTGCTCGGCTGCCGCCGCGAGTACATCCGCGGCATCGCGGTGGGCGGCAGCGTGATCTACTTCGAGCCGGCCGACTGCGTGTCGACGCCGGCGGCCTGGATCACGATCGGCGAGCAGGAGACGACGCCCGAGCGCCTGGCCTACCGCGACTTCTTCCGCGACCTCGCCGGCTGCGCGGAGACGTCGATGGCGGGCGCGCCCGAGGGCTGCGTCGACTACGACGAGTGCGGCGCGGACACGCCCGTCACGTTCTGCTCGCACCCCGCCGGCCACGAGTGGCCCTCGATCGGCACGGACGCGACCAAGGCGTTCTTCCAGCAGTTCTACCTGCCGTGACCGCCCGCGGACGCGCGCCGGAGGCGTTTCGGGCAAGATCGGGCGTCGACCCACGGAACGGCCGCCGCGCGGCCATGGCCGAGGGGACGAAGGGTGGGCGACCGTGGGCCATGGAGTGTTCGTGCTGACAGCGTGGGTGATGGGATGGCCCCTCGTGTTCGCGACGCCGGATGCGCCCGCGGGCGAGCTCGCCATCGGCGAGCCCGGGCCGCTGCCGATCGTCGGCGGTGACGAGGCCGGCGCGTGTCAGTTCCCCACGGTCGTGTCGATGCTCGTCGGCGGGTCGTCGACGATCTGCTCGGGCACGCTGATCCATCCGCAGGTCGTGCTCACCGCGGCGCACTGCATCATTCCCGAGTCGCCGATCGATGCGGTCGGCTTCGGCGAAGAGGCGCCGGACGTGGGAAGCGCCGCGCTCGTCGTCGACACCGTGCAGTGCGTCGCGCACCCCGACTACAACATGAACGGTGCGCACGACGTCGCGTACTGCCTGCTCGATCAGTCGATCGGCATCGACATCGTGCCGCTCATCGGCGGCTGCGAGCTCGATGCGCTCGAGCCCGGGCAGGAGGTCGTGATCGCCGGCTTCGGCAGCACGTTCGCCGTCGTCGATCCGGACACCGGCGAGTTCCTCGAGATCGAAGGCGTCGGCACGAAGCGCTACGTCACGCAGACCGTCGCGTCGCACGAGCTCGAGCTCGGCGAGGTGAACATGGTCGGCATCGACAACATGCACTCGGCGTGCTTCGGCGACTCGGGCGGCCCCGCGTTCGTGCGGCTCGACGACGGCACGTGGCGCGTGTTCGGCACGGGCTCGCACCTGTGGGATCCGGGCGACGCGATGCCGCCGCCCGACGGCAACACGTGTGGCATCGGGGTCGCGTACGGCAATGCCGGGCTCGTCGCGGGCTGGCTCGAGAGCGAGACCGGCTTCGACCTCACGCCGTGTCACGACGCCGGCGGCAACTTCACCGGGGGCGCGAGCTGTGGCTCGTTCCCGCAGGAGACCCACCAGTGGAACGGCACGTGGGCCGACGGGTGCATGGGCGGGCAGAAGGGCGGCGGCGAAGAGGTGTGCACCGGCTTCGACGGGCCGTTCGATCCGGATCCGGGGCCCGACCCGGATCCGGATCCCGATCCCGATCCCGACCCCGATCCGGATCCCACGGTGACGCCCGATCCCGACACCGGCACCGCGACCGACCCCGATCCGGATCCCACGGTCACGCCGGATCCCACCCTCGATCCCACGATCACCACGACCGACGACGTGCCGCCCGACCCCACGCTCGATCCCACCGGCGCGACGCTCACCGACGACGGCCCGAGCTCGGGCGACAGTGGATCGAGCGAGGACGGCACCTCGTCCTCGAGCGGCGGGCTCGGCGAGGACGACCTCGTCGGACGCGGCTGCGGATGCACCGCGAGCCCGCGCGCGCCCGCTGGGCTGCTCGCGCTCTTCGGCCTGCTCGCGTGGCGCCGACGCGCTACTCCGGGCGCGCGAGCGCACCGAGCACGAGCTTCGCGATCGTCTTGAACGAGTCGAGCACGCCCTCGCCGCTCGTGGCCGACCCGGCGACGACGGTGGGCGGCGAGTCGTTGCGGACGACGGGTGCCACGACGGCGTCCACGTCCACGGCGCCCGGCAGATCGCGCTTGTTCACGAACACCACGAGTGGGATGCCGCCGAGCGGCGTGCCCCAGTCGCCGAGCATCGTCTCGACCTCGGAGAACGCGGCCGCGTTGTCGCGCTCGCGACCGGGTGCCGCATCGGCGACGAACACGATGCCGTCGACGTGCTGCAAGAGCATGCGCCGGTGATCGCGTAGCTCCGGGGTGCCGGCGGTGGTCGTGAGCTGGAAGCGCGTCGTGTAGCCGCGCACCTCGCCGAGGCCGATCCAGGCGAGCTCGTGCTGCGCCGCCGGATCTTCGCCGGAGATCTGCAGCGGCTCCTGTCCGCCCATGGCGCCGTGGACGTGCTGCAGCCACGCGCTCTTGCCCGCCTGCGCGGGTCCGACCACGACGACCCGCGAGTCGATCCGCCGCTCGTCCGCGTCCACCAGGGCCATCGCCCGCCATCATGCCACCCTTGTGCACCGCGCTTCAATCCCCGAACGACTGGGCAGACCTGCATGACATTTCGCGAAGGCCGGCTAAGCTCGCGCGCCGAATGACCGACAGCGACACACGCACCGAAGATCTCGCGGAGCCGCGGCCGCCGGCCGTGCTCGTGTCGGTGCAGCTGCCCGGCGTGAGCGACGAGCAGCACACCGCCGACGTCGCGGAGCTCGGTCGGCTCGTGAAGACGCTCGGCCTCGAGGTGATCGGCGAGGTCACGCAGCGGCGTGGCCGCGTATCGCCGGCGAGCGTGCTGGGTCACGGAAAGTTACAAGAGCTCGCGCAGTGGACGGGCGGCGACGGCAAGATCGATCCGACGATCGCGAGCCGCGACAAGGCGCTCGAGCGCCGCGCGCGGCTGAAGGCGCGCGACGGCGAGGAGCAGGACGACGACGACGAGCCCGACGTGGAGGACGACGACGAGGTGGCCGGCGCCGTGTCGAGCACGCGCAAGGCGAAGGTCGTCGTCGTCGATCACGAGCTCACGCCGCGGATGCAGCGGAACCTCGAGCGCGCCACCGGCGTGGAGGTGCTCGACCGCACCCACGTGATCGTCGAGATCTTCCATCGCCACGCGAAGAGCCGCGAGGCGAAGCTGCAGGTGGAGATCGCCCGACTGAGCTACGTGGCGCCGCGACTGCGCGAGGCCGGGGCCGGCGGCGATCGCCAGCGCGGCGGCATCGGGGGCAAGGGTGCGGGTGAGTCGGCGCTGGAGCTCGACCGCCGCAAGATCCGCGACCGCATCGCCGAGCTGCGCCGCGATCTCGTGCACATCGAGCGCGAGGGCGCCACCCGTCGGGCCTCGCGTCGCGAGCAGCGGCGCGTCGCGCTGGTCGGCTACACGAACGCGGGCAAGAGCTCGCTCATGCGCGGGCTCACCTCGAGCGGTGTGTACGTGGCGGACAAGCTGTTCGCGACGCTCGACACCACCGTGCGTGCGCTGCGGCCCGAGACCGAGCCGCGCATCCTCGTGAGCGACACGGTGGGCTTCATCAAGAAGCTGCCGCACGAGCTCGTCGCGTCGTTCCGCTCCACGCTCGACGAGGCGCTCGAGGCGTCGCTGTTGCTGTTCGTGGTCGACGCGTCCGACCCGACGTTCCGCGAGCAGCTCGCCGTCACGCGCGAGGTGCTCGCGGGCATCGGTGCGGGCGACGTGCCGTGGAAGCTCTTGCTCAACAAGCGAGACCGGCTCGACGCCGACGCCCTCGCGGCGAGACAGGCCGAGTTCCCCGACGCGGTGCTCGTGTGCGCGCACGATCGCGACGACATCAAACGCGTGCGCGAGCTGATCGTGTCCTTCTTCGACGGCGAGCTCGAGGAGGAGGAGCTGTTCGTGCCCTACACGGCGCAGGCCGTCGTGCGCCACCTGTACGACGACGCCACCGTGTTGTCCGAGCGTCACGACGAGCACGGCACGCGCTTCTCCCTGCGCGCACCGAAGGCCGTGCTCGTGCGCCTGCGCGAGCGCGTGGCCGCTGCGGACTAACCCACGTCGTCGAGGGACGCGAGGAAGTCGCCCATCTCGCTCTCGTTGGCGCCCTCGTCGTCGTCGCAGCCGGCGAAGTGGGCCATGAACGCGATGTGCGAGCGCTCGACGAGCGCCAGCATCGCGGACAGCGTGCGGAAGCGGCCGAGCATGCTGCGCTCGACGACGCCGTCGATGGACGTCATGCCGTCGCACAGCTCGAAGATTCGGCGCGCGTCGTTCCACTCGGCGACCGCCGCGGGATCCGGGTCGTCGAAGAAGTCCCAGCCCGACTCGGCCTCGTCCTCGAGCAGCACCTTCTGGGTCGGCTTGGCCGCGCGCTCGCCGGGTGGGGCGAGCGGCACGATGACGCGATCGAGATCGCCGACCTTCGCGACGACGCGCGGCTGCTCGTCGCTGCGGCGCGCGTGCTCGAGCAGGAGATGATCGAGCGAAGGCCCCTCGTCCACCCGATCGTCGAGCCACGTGAGCGGCCCCTGCAGCAGCGTGAGCGAGGCGCCCGCCCCGTCGCAGCGCGCGAGCGCACCGAGCATCGACTCCGTCACGTACGTGCGCGCGGGATCGTACTGACTCGCGCGCTCCACCACCGATCCCGTGAGCCGCCGCTTGAACTCGAGCGTCCAGTCGCCCAGCGTCTGCAGCGCGCCCGTGCCGGTGGCACCGGTGACGATGCCGTCGCGCAGCGCGAACGCCACGACGTGATCGCCGGACGCGTCGCCGAGCACGGCGATGCCGGAGGGTCGCCCAGCGGCGAGCGTCGCGATGAGCTCCGCGAGCGTGCTGCCGGGGCCGATGTGGGCGGCGAGCACCGCGAGTCGCTCGCCGTCCTCCACCGTCGCGAGCACGCGCTCGCCGAGGCCGAGCATGCGACGCGCGGCGCCGACGAACGCGACGGGAGAGCAGGCGAGCAGATCGTGGGCGCGGGACAAGAGAACCCGATCCGTCCTTCGGCCGCGCGACGCCCCGGTTGAGGGCGGGGCCCGCAGGGGTCCCGCATCGGCCTGGATCGACCGTGGGTCGGCCCGAAGGGGGGCTCAAGGGTGGTCGGAATTCGTTCGATGCGCGTCGAGCAAGGTCCGCTCCTTTGGCTGGCACTCGACCCATTGTCGTCACTTGCGATGCGGGGATCCGCGTCGTCCTCCTCGGCGCGAGCGAGATCGCGGCCGAGATCGGTACCGCTGCCGAGGATCTCCTCGCCGACGGGGCCCAGGTCGAAGTCGTGACGGGCATCGATCGCGCGCCCGCCCGCCTCGTCGAGGCGGTGCGACGCACACATGGTCCCGCGCTGTTCGTGGTGTGCCGCGGCATCGGTGCGCTCGACGTCGCGGGCCTGCGCGCGCTCTTCGACGACGCTGCGACCCTCGGTCAGCACTTCTTCGACTGCGACCTGGACGATCGCACGACGCTCGCGCGGCGGATCACCGCCGAGCTCACCCGCGTCGCGTCCGCGCAGCACGGCACCGAAGCCGCCGTGCCCAGCGACACCGCGATCGACGACCTGTTCGAGGCCGCATCGTCGCGCTCCGAGCCCGTCGCCGCCCCCGCCCACGACGAGGTGAGCGGCGTCGTGTCGTTCCGCGAGCCGTGGCTGCAGGAGCCCCAGCGCGCCGCCATCGAGGCGGACCGCCGACAGGCGCGCGGACTGGTGCTCGCCGGTCTCGGGCTCGCATGCGTGTTCGCGCTGTTCGTCGCCGCGCAGGTGGGTCGCGTCGCTCCTCCGTCGCCGGTGCCCGCGGTCGAGCCCGCGGCCCCGGCCGTCGAGCGCACGCCCGCGATCGTGGCCGATCCGACGCCCGCGCCGACGAAGCCCGCCGCGGCTCCCGTGCTCGTGCCGGCGATCCCGGTGCCGGTCGTCGTGTCGGTGCCGGAGCCTGCGCCCGAGCCCGCGCCGCTCCCCGTCGCGGGCGACGATCGGACGCAGCTCGACATCGCGATCGAGCGCAAGCTCGTCGCGTTGCACCGCGGCCTCGCCGTCGCGGCCCCGATCATGGGCGAGCGTCCTTGGACCGAGGCGATGACCTCGTGCCGCGTTCGGCCGTTCTGGCACGTCCGCGGGTGGCGAGTGCCCACGCGCAAGGAGCTCGTCACGCTCGCGCGTGCCGGCGTGCTCCCGGACGCGCCGGTGTGGTCGTCGACGCGCGGCGATCGGCGGGGCACGACCTCGGTGATCGTGCACGGCCACGATGCCGGGATCTCCGTCGCCCCGAGAGACGAAGCGAGCGCCGTCACGGTGTGCGTGAAGCGGCGCTGACGAGGATCCCATGGTCGCCGCCCAACCGCTCGAGCTCGCCTTCTCGCCCCGCGACATCCCGCTCCTGCCGACGCGCATGCTCGAGATCCTGCGCATCGCGAACGACCCTTCGGTGTCGCTCGTGCAGCTCGAGCGCAGCATCGGTCACGACCAGGCGCTCGCGGCTCGCGTGCTCACGGTGGCGAACTCGTCGTACTACGGGTGCTCGCGTCGCATCGACAGCGTGCGGGGTGCGGTCGCGTTGCTCGGTACCCGTCAGATCCAGAACATCGCGGCCGCCCTGGCGATCGCGCCGGCGTTCGAGTCGGAGCACGGTCCCCAGCTGTGGATGCACGCCGTGGCGGCGGCCCTGTGGACGCAGAAGATCATCCGCGTGCTCGGGCTGCCGAACATCGAGTTCCTCTTCACGTCCGCGCTCATGCACGACATCGGCATCGTGCTCCTGTTGGCGCGGGCCGCTGCGCGCGAGCTCGCGTGCATCGAGACCGCGTGTACGAGTGGCGCGAGCCTGGCGGACGTGGAGCGCGCGCAGCTCGGCTGCGATCACGGCGAGATCGGTGCTCGCGTGTGCGGGGCATGGCATCTGCCCGAGCGCGTGGAGACGCTGATCTCCGGCCACCACGCGGCCGTCGACCCCACCGACGCACCCACGGCCATCCTGGCGCTCGCCGATCACCTCGCGGTGCAGCACGGCTGTCCGGGCTTCGCGACGATGATCTCGCTGCCGCCCTCCGACGCGCAGCTCGTGGCGCTCGGCATCACGCCGGCGACGATCGACGAGCTCGGCGTGCACGCCGAGGCGATCGCGACCGAGGCGTCCGGGCTCGCGTGAGCGACCCGAACGCCTCCGGCTCGAGCTACTCGTTGAGCTTCTGACGGGCCTCGCCCTTCAGCTCCTTGGCCTTGCCCTCGGCCTGCATCTGCTCGTTGTCGATGACCGCACCCACGCGGTTCTTCACCGCGCCGACGACCTCTTCCACCTTGCCCTTCGCGCGCTCTGCCGCCTTCGCCGCCTCCTGCTTGGCCTTGCCCTTCAGCTCCTTGGCCTTGCCCTCGGCCTCCATCTGCTCGTTGCCGATCACCTTGCCGACGGTGCCCTTGATCTTGCCGCCGATCTCCTCGGCCTTGCCTTCCGCGCGATTGCTCTGATTGCTCATCCTGTCCTCCTCGGTCCCCCTCTCGTTACAACTCGCGTGCCACGCGAGGGGACGACATCGCAGGCGTTTCGCCGCCCGCGCCGAGACACCTTGCCACCCCGTGGCGGAACCGACCGTGACGCTCGCGCCGCGCGCGACGCCGTCAGAGCGGCGCCGAGATCACGATGTCGTCGACGAACACGCTGTTCGTGCCGAAGTAGTTGTAGATGTCGAACGCGAAGCTGCCGGCCGCGTTCTGCAGCGACGGCGTGGGATCGGA
Source organism: uncultured Nannocystaceae bacterium (assembly GCA_964468635.1). Classification (GTDB taxonomy): domain Bacteria; phylum Myxococcota_A; class Polyangia; order Nannocystales; family Nannocystaceae; genus Xiheibacterium. The sequence goes on along the minus strand of CAYXVR010000058.1, from coordinate 329 downwards.
CACCTCGAGCATCCAGTCCATCGGCTCGGCCTCGTCCTCGGGCCACGCCTTCACGCGCAGATCGGTGACCGCTCCGTTCTGCACGCACTGGAAGCGCAGCGCATAGCGGACGCCGGCCTCGAGGCCGCCGGGGATCGGGTTCATCACCGACGCGACGTGTTGCTCGAGGCCGCCGACCTCGCGCCACACTGCGAGGGTTTCGACGACGTCGCCCTCGAGATAGATCTCGTAGCCCTCGCCTGCGGGGTCCGTCTCGGTGAGCACGCCGCCGTTCTGGCGCACGTACAGGCCCGCGCCCTGGTGCTCGGGATCGTCGAACGCGACGACGA
>CAYXVR010000057.1:18891-61926 GCA_964468635.1 uncultured Nannocystaceae bacterium | reverse complement strand
GACGGGCGTCTTCCTCGGCCGCTTCTCCGGCTGCGGGAGCACCTCGGGGACCGGATCGGGCACCGCGATCTCCGGCGGCGGCTCGACGGGCTTCGGCAGCTCGATCTTCGCGTCGTCGATCTTCGCCTCGGTCTTCGCGTCCGATGGCTCGACGACGAGCTTCGTGTCGTCGACCTCCGGCCGCGGCTCCTTCTCGTCGTCGCCCGGCACCGCGCTCGTGCCGGCCGCGGGCGCGACGTAGCGGCCGTAGTCGTCGACCGCACCGCCGCCGATCCACTCCGGCTTCGCGATGGCCACGGCGATCGCCGTGGTCGCGATCGTGACCGCGATGCCGAGGACGAACGCGCGCGCGCGCGAGGTCGCGAGCGGCGTGGGGACGTCGTACGCCACGTCGGCGCGCATCAGCGCCGTGCGCGAGGGATGGCTGTCGTCGATCGGCGTGGTGCCGTACGACGGATTGCTCGGGTAGTCGCCCGGCAGCACGCTCGTCTCGGCCGTCTGCTCGGCGCTGCGCACCGGCAAGAACGAGAGCTCGGGCACGGCGAGCGCGGCGAGGACCGGCTGGCTGTCGTTGAGGCCGCGGCTCGAGATGCCCGCGGCCTGGCGGCGCAGCTCGAGCTGGCGGCCGAACGTATCGATCACCCACTGCGCCACCTCGGACGACGGGGCGAGGTAGTCCTCGCCGATCGCGATGCGGCGCAGCTCGATGAGCATCTCCTCGGCCGACTGATAGCGGCGATCCGGATCGCGCTGCAGCGCGCGCAGGCACACGCGATCGAAGCACGACGGCGGCCGCAGCCCCACGGTGGACGGCGGCGGGATCGGCTTGTTGAGCACCGCATTGAGCGTACGCTCGGGCGTGTCGCCGTCGAACAGCTGCTCGCCGGTCAGCGCGTTCCACAGGACCACGCCGGCTGAGAACACGTCCGAACGGCGATCGAGCGGGCGGCCGATGACCTGCTCGGGCGACACGTAGGCCGGCTTGCCGCGCGTGATGCTCGAGCGCTCGTTCCACGCCGTGGTGGCGCGCGCGATGCCGAAGTCGGTGATGCGGCAGATGCCGTTCGTGCCGAGCAGCATGTTCTGCGGGGAGAAGTCGCAGTGCACGAGCGTGAGCGGCACGCCGTCGTCGTCGACGAGCGTGTGCGCGGCGTGCAGGCCGGTGAGCGCGTCGAGGATGATCGGGATGACGAGATGGGGCGGGCGCGTGCGCCGATGCACCTTCAAGAGCTCGGAGAACGTGCAGCCCTCGACGTAGTCCATCACGAGGTAGTGCTGGTTCGCGAGCGTGCCGATGTCGACGATGCCGACGACGTTCGGGTGGTGCAGCCGCGAGGCGATGCGCGCCTCCTGCAGCAGCATGCGCACGTACTCGTCGTTCTGGCTCAAGTGATCGCGGATCACCTTGAGCGCGAACAGGCGACGGAAGCCGCCCTCGCCGGTGATGCGCGCGAGGTAGACGGTGCCCATGCCGCCGCGGGCGATCCGCAGCAGCACCTCGTAGCGACCGACGAGCGCCGGCGCGGATGCACCGGTGAGGCCGGCCGCGCGCGCGGCCTCGACCTGCTGATCCAGCCTGACGCCGTCCGCGACCTCGCGCGGATCCTGGGTGAGGGCGGGCAGCGGTTGCAGACCGATCGCTTGCGCGATGTCGGCGACGCGCTCTTCACCGCGGCGCGCACCACCGGGCCGTGCGACCGGCATCGCGGGTGAGCGCACGAGCGAGCCCGCGGTCATCGTGCGATCGCTGGGCGGTTCCCACGTGGGCGTCGGCGCCGGGCCTCCGCGCACGACGGCCGGACCGATCACGGTCTGGTTGCGTGCGGTGCGACTGTCGTCGCGCACCGTCTTGTCCTCTTCGTCGATCGGCGGCGTCGTCTTCTCGGTCGTCTCCGGCAGCTCGGGCCACTCGGCGGCCGGCGTGGGCGCGGGGCCGAGGGCGCGCGGCGGAGGGAAGAACATCGCCGTCACGCCACGCGCGGGCTCGCGAGGGCGCACCGTCGCATCGGCCGCGGGCACGGGCTCCGCCGGCAGCACGACGGGCACCTCGGTCTTCGGCGTGGTCGGACGCCCGTGCTCCGTCGGCGTGGGCGCGCGCGGCAGCGGCGTGGGATCGCCGGGCACCGCTTGCGTCACGGGTGGCGCGAACGGTCGCATCCACGTGCGATCCTCGACGTCGGGAATCTCGAGCGCGACCTCGTCCTTCGCGCCTTCGAGGCGACGCGCGGCCGCGGATGCGACGAGCGGCGGGATCGTGGCCTCGAGCCCGACCCGCGCGGCGCCGACCATCGTCGCGCTCGGCGACATCGCGGTCTGCGTGGAGTCGGGAGCGAAGGGCGCGGCACCGTTCGTCGGCGTTGCAGCGGCGGGCAGCGGTGCGACGGTCGGCGGCGTGCCGAGGCCGGGCACGCCGAACATCGTGCGCCCGCGCGTCGACGGCTCGGGCTCGCTCGCGCCGTTGGCCGGCACCGGCGTGATCGACACGGGTGCGGAGGCCGAGGGCGACACGGCGATCGGCACCGCGGTGCCCGACGCGGTGACGACCGTCATCGGCACCGACGCGATCGGAGCGGACGACGACGCCGGCATCGGCACGATCGGTACGGCACCCGACGAGGACGGCGGCACCACGATGGGCACGGCCCCCGACGAGGTCGCGATCGGCTGGCTCTTCGCGTTCGGTGCGGCGACGATCGGCACGGCGCCCGACGACACGTCGGCCGAGCGCCCGCGTCCGCCGCCCGTGGGATGCCAGCTGACGCCCTGCCGACGACCTCCTCGCTTGCTGCGCGGGTCGGTGTCCTCGTCCGCGCCGTGGCCCGGCGCCTGCGCGATCAGATCCGCGGTGCCGAGCTTGATGACCTGCCGTCGGTTGATCGGCTTGAACTCGATCTCGAACGCGCCGTCCTCGAGCGCGAGCAGCCGCTGGACCGCGGCCTCCATGTGGTGCCGCCCCATGTCCGCATCGACGAGCGCACCGTCGCGGAACCACAAGGTCGCGGCGCCCGAGGGCGTGTCGAACCGTGCCACGCCCGTATGCCGCCCCTGCAGGATCGTCTGCAGGAGCTCGACGACCGGCACATCGGCGATCTGTCCGGCGAAGGCGGCCCGGTCCTGCGTCATGGTCGGCGCCGTGGGGGGGCTCGGACGCCGCTGTCTTCCCGGGGGGTCCGCGGAGGACGGCGGTGTACGTTCACAAGCCACTATATGATCGGGGTCGTGCAGACTGTCAAACGGCGCAAACGACCGCCAGGCCCCGACGGGACGTCGTTCCTGGCGAAATAGGTCCGGTGTGGGACGGACGGCGATTCCCGTGTCGGGCGCGGTCCTGCGCCTGCCCGAGGCGTGAGCGGGCTCAATCGGCGTGATCGCGGAACCAGGCCGCCGTCGCGGCGAGTCCCTCGGCGAGCCCGAGCGGGGCCCCGACGCGGCGCACGAGCTCGGCCTCGTCGAGGACGGATCGCTCGAGATCTCCGGGCCGACGCGGGCCGTAGCCGAGCTCGACCCGCACGTCCAGCGCACGCATGAGGCCTTCGGCGATGTCGAGCGTCGTCGTCGCGACGCCGGTGCACACGTTGATCGTGCACTCGCCGAGCTCGCCCGCGATCGCTTTCAGATTCGCCTTCACCACGTCGGCCACCGCGACGTAGTCGCGGATGCAGCCGTGATCGCCGGCCTCACGCATCGCGTTGATCCGCAACGGCTCGCCCGCGAGGATCCGTCGGCTGAAGATCGCGACGACACCGGCCTCGCCGTGCGGATCCTGGCGCGGTCCGTACACGTTCGCATAGCGCAGGATCGTCGCGCGCAGCCCGTGCTCCGCCGTCCAGGCCTCGAGGTAGTGCTCGACCGCGAGCTTGCTGCACGCGTAGGGGCTGAGCGGCACGGTGGGATCGCCGACCTTCGCCTTGCGCGGCGCGGGCACCTCGCCGTAGATGGCGCCGCCCGTGCTCGCAAAGACGATGCGACCCACCGAGTGCCGCACGCACGCTTGCAGCACGTGGATCGATCCGATCACGTTCACGCGCGCGTCTCGGCTCGGCTCGCGCGTCGACACCGCGACGCTCGTCTGCGCGCCCTGATGCGTGACGACCTCGGGACGGAAGTCGGCGAAGACGCGCTCCAGGGCCGCGTCGTCGACGATGTCGACGTGCTCGAAGCGTGCGCCGGCGGGCACGTTGGCGCGCCGACCACTCGAGAGGTCGTCGACGATCGCGACCTCGTGGCCGGCGGCCAGCAACGCATCCGCGACGTGACTGCCGATGAACCCCGCTCCGCCGCTGACGAGCACGCGCATTGTGGCGTGCACTGTAGCACTGCCGCCGCCATTGCTATCGTGGGGGCGAGCGATGCCGGATCGGCCCACCGTCCTCTTCGTGCTCGGTACGCGACCCGAGGCGATCAAGCTCGCGCCCGTCGTGCACGCGGCGCGGCTGCACCACGACTGGCGCGTCCGCGTGTGCAGCACCGGGCAGCACCGCGAGCTGCTCGCGCCGTTCCTCGCCGCGTTCGATCTCGATCCCGACGTCGAGCTCGCCACGATGGTGCCGGGGCAGTCGCTCGCGGATCTGCTCGCCGGCATCGTCGCCGCGATGGGCAAGGTGCTCGCGACCGAGCGTCCCGACGTCGTCGTCGTGCAGGGGGACACGACCACGGTGCTCGCCACCGCGCTCGCCGCTGCGTCCGCGGGGACTCCCGTCGCGCACGTCGAGGCGGGCCTGCGTACGCACGATCGCAGCGCGCCGTTCCCCGAGGAGATGAACCGCGTGCTCGTGGGACACGTCGCGGCGCTGCACCTGTGTCCCACGCCGCGCGCGCGGGACAACCTCGTGCGCGAGGGCATCGGCCCCGACGCGATCGTGCTCACCGGCAACACCGTCGTCGACGCGGTGCGCTGGGTGCTCGCGCGGATCCCCGGTCCGGACGCGCGACCGGACTCGCTGCCGCCGGAGCTGCGCTTGCGTGCCGAGGCGCCGCTCGTGCTCGTCACCGGTCACCGGCGCGAGAGCTTCGCGGGCGGGCTCGCGGCCGTGTGCACCGCGCTGCGCGAGCTCGCGAAGCGGCACCCCGACGTGGACATCGTCTATCCCGTGCACCTCAATCCGCAGGTGCAGCGCGCGGTGCAGGCGACGCTGGCCGGCGTCGCGAACGTGCAGCTCGTCGCGCCGCTCGACTACGCCGGCGCGATCTGGCTCATGCGCCGCAGTCGATTCGTGATCACCGACTCGGGCGGCATCCAGGAGGAGGCGCCCGAGCTCGGCAAGCCCGTGCTCGTCACGAGGGTCGCGACCGAGCGTCCAGAGGCGGCGGAGCGCGGCATGGCGGTGGTCGTCGGCTACGATCCCGACGCGATCCGATCGTGGGCGAGCCTGTGGCTCGGCGACGACGATGCCTACCGGCGGGCCGTGCCGGCGACGAATCCATTCGGTGACGGGCGCGCGGCCGAGCGCTGCGTCGTCGCGCTGCGCGAGTGGCTCGGGCTGCCCGTGGGCGCGTTGCCGCCCCCGTGGACCGGATGACCCCGAGGCCGACCCGACCGTGCTTGCGCGGCGCTGGCGGATTGATAGATCCCGCGGCGCGGGATCGCGTGCACACGACGATGGCGTACCATGCCCCGCGGATCCCCATGGCATCGGACCTCGTCGACACGTGCGACCGATGCCTGCCCACGGAGGCGTGCGCGCGTGGTCTATGAGGTCACCACGCGCGCGCTGCTGGTGCTCATGCTGTGGGTGCCCATCGCCGTGCTCGCCTTCGGTGCGACCAAGCCGCTCAAGGCGGCGCTGTTCGTGTTGCTCGGCGGCGTGGTGCTCTTGCCCGAGCGCGCGGCGTTCGACTTCCCGCTGTTGCCACCCTTCGACAAGAACGCGATTGCGTGCGCGATGGCGTTCTTCGGGGCCACGCTGCTGTGTCGGCGCAAGATGGCCACCGCGCGGCCGTTCCGCGGGCCCGACGTGTTCTTCCTCTTGATCGTCGTGGGCAACGTCGGCACCGCGCTCACCAACGGCGATCCGCTCACCTACGGCGGCGGGTTCGACTACGACGGCGTCACGCGCACGCCCACGGTCGATCTGCCGCCGATCACGACCTACGACATCCTGTCGATGACGGTGCGCGACTTCCTCGGCGTGTTCATGCCGTTCTACCTGGGCCGCGCGCTCTTCCGCACGCGCGACGACGCGATCGTGCTGTGCAAGGGGCTCGTCGTCGCGGGGCTCGCCTACGTGCCGTTCATGCTGCTCGAGATGCGGCTGTCGCCCCAGCTCCACTACTGGGCCTACGGCTACTACGCGAACTTCTTCGGCCACGCCGTGCGCGGCGCCGGCTTCAAGCCGACGGTGTTCATGGACAACGGCCTCGCGGTCGCGATGTTCATCCTGTCCGCGTGCGTGGCCGCGGCCGTGCTGCACCGGCTGCGGGTCGGCATCATGGGGATCCCCGCCATCGTCGCGCTCGGCATCCTGTGGGTCGCGCTGCTCCTGTCGCGCAACGTCGGCGCGAACGTGTACGCGCTCGCCGCGTTGCCGCTCGTGCTCACGTCGCGGGGGCGGCTCGCGAGCCGGCTCGCGGTCGTGCTGTTCGCCTTGGTGGTGGCGTTCCCGATCATGCGCAGCACGGATCAGTTCCCCGCCGAAGCGCTCGTCGACGTCGCGGCCAAGCGCAGTGTCGAGCGCGCGCAGTCGCTGCAGTACCGGTTCGAGAACGAGGAGGTGCTGCTCGACAAGGCGCGCGAGCGCGTGTGGTTCGGGTGGGGCGGGTTCGGGCGCAACCGCGTGTTCGACGAGCGCGGCAAGGACATCTCCGTCACCGACGGCGAGTGGATCATCACGCTGGGCTCGAAGGGCGTCTTCGGCTTCGTCGGGATCTTCGGGCTGCTGCTCGCACCGATCCTCATCGCGCGGCGCCGCGGCAACAAGATCGCGGTGCAGCAGGACCGCCAGATCGTCGACGCGCTCACGCTGCTCGTCGCGATCAACGCGGTCGACATGCTGCCCAACGCGCTCTTCAACGTGCTGCCGATCTTCATGGCGGGCACGCTCGCCGGCCTGGCCGACGGCATGTCGCGACCCGCTCCGCTTCCGCACGCTCCGCCACCCCACGTTCCTCCCCACCACGTTCCTCCACCCGGCGGGCCGGCGCCCCGCATGCGCTGACGAACTCCCGTGCTCTTCGGTGGCTTGCTCACGGGGCTCGCGCCCACCTTGCTCGCGACGGTGCTCGCCATCGATCCGAGCGGGCGCAGTGCCGACGTGTCCGGGGGTGCGCTCGTGGAGCTCCGCGGCGGCTGGGCGCCCGTGCTGCCCGGCCAGCCGCAGGAGCCGTCGATGTTGTTCGTGCTGCAGCCGAACGTCGCGCTGCGCGTCCGCGATCGCCGGCGTGGTGTCTTCCTCATCGGCGGCTCGCCGCGCATGCTGATGCGGATCCCGAACCCGCTGCAGATCCAGCGGCCGTTGTTCCTCGGGATCATGAACGCGAGCTACAACGTCGCGCTCACGCGGCGGTGGGACTTCGGCGTCCGCGGCTACAGCGTCGTCGGCGAGCTCGACTACACCTCGAACGCGCTCGTGCTCGGCCCCGTGCAGGGCACGCCGCCGAGCAACGAGGTCACGAAGTACGCGGTCGTCGACTTCGCGATGCCGTTCACCGGACGCATCACGCGGCGCCATCGGCTCGGCATCACGCCGTCGGCCGGCTATCGCACGCCGTTCGGGCCCAGCCTCGATCCCATCACGCTGCCCGACGGTCGCGTGGTGCAGCCGCTGCCGAAGTTCGTCACCGCGAACCTCGGTGTCGCGGACCAGTACACGGCCACGCGGCGCGACATGGTGGAGACGCAGGTGCGGCTGGGCACGGTCGACTTCGATCCCGGGGTCGTCTTCCTCGAGGCCGAGGGTCGGCTCGGGTGGGATCGCACGATCGCGCCGGCGGTCGTGGGCCACATCGATGCGGGTGTCCTCACTGCCCAGATCGTCGCGCGCCAGGACGACCGCTCCGATGCGCAGAGCCGCACGCTGCCGGTCGGCACGGCGTCGCTGTTCGGCGAGCTCGTGCGCAAGGCCCACGTGCGGCTCGACGGCACGATCGGTGCGGCGTACATCGCCTACTTCGATCCGATCCTCGCGCGGCTCGAGCCGCGCGCGGGTGGTTTCGTGCAGCTCGCCGTTCGCATGCCGCCGCGCTGGCGCATCGGGATGCGCGCGAGCGCGTACACGGCCGCGAATCGCGGCCCGCGGGAGGATCCGGCCGCGATGCCCGGCGCCCCGCGCATCGACCCGGACGAGAGCTTCTTCGCGTTCGACGTGCCGGTCACCTATCGCATCGACGAGAACATGGCGGCCGAGATCGGGGCGATCGTCACGACGCGCTCGCCCCACTTCCGCTCCGATCAGTTCGAGCTGCACAACACCGAGGTGTGGGGCTACGTCGCGTTCCGCTTCGCGATGGGCACCGCCCGTGGCGCGCGTGAGGTCGAGCGGCGCGATGGGCCGATCGGCACCGGGGCGCAGCAGCTCGGCATCGGGGCCGGTGGGCTCAACACCGATCGCGTCACGCGTCGGCAGGTGCGCGCGGCGAATCGCCAGCCCACGACGCGACGCGTGCAGGGGCAGGAGGTCGACCCCACCATCGATCGGCGGCGTCGCATGATGCAGGAGCGCGGGCGGCTCGCGCCCGAGGACGACGTGACGACGCCGGTGCAGGACGACGTCGGGCCGCCCGCGGTGATGCCGGCCGAGCCGACGCCGGCGCCCGAGCCCGACCCGCCCGCGACCGATGCCCCGCCGCCGCCCGAGGCCCCTCCGGTGCCACCGCCGACGACCGGGACGACGCCGCCTCCGCCACCGCCCGTCGAGATCGAGGATCGACGCGGGCGCGGCGACGAGGACGAGGACAATCGGCGCTAACGCGCGGGTCGCAGCTCGAACCAGTGCGTCGAGACCTTGCGCGGGATCTCGAACACCTGCCAGTCGCCATCCTTCTTGGGCTTCGTTGCGACCAAGCCATCGCGCGAGCCCTTGGCCGTCGCGCGGGCGCGGCCCGACAGCGGAACGAGCTCGAGGGCGTGTTTGGATTTGATCGCGATTGTGCCGACGATCGGCTCTGCGCGATAGGGAAGGGTGGGGCCGTGGGCCGGGTGCGAGCGGCCGATCACCGTGACGAGGATGCGCTTCGAGCTCGCGAGTGGGGCGTCGTCGAGGGCCGTGAACGCGACTGCGGCCTTCGGCGTGCTCACGTCGATCTTCACCGTGGCCAGCTCGATCGGGTGGCCGCCGAGCCAGCCGTGGGCGGCTTGCGATCGCGGGGTGTCGATCGTCTGGATGCCGAGCACCCAGTCGCGCGCGAGCTCGCCCGTGTCGGAGCGGATGTCCGTGGCACTCTCGTCGAGGAACACCTCGTCGAGATCGCGCGCCACCTTCGCGCCCTTCGGGCGGGCACCGGGTGCGTCCCAGTCGAGCTCCTTCACGTCGGCCACCGCGAGCGCGACGCGGCTCTGCTCGAGCAGCGTGCGCAGTGCGGCCGAGTCGTCGGGCGTGCGGCGCTGCTCGTACGTGCCGGTGCGGCCGAGCTCGAGCACGTAGGTCTCTTTCGCGGGCGCGACGTCACCGCGCCGGTACATCACGGCGGCGGCGGGCATGAGCGCGCTGAGCGACGGATCGTTCCAGCTCGACCAGATCGACACGTTGCCGGGGTGCTCGAGGGGATCGCCGAGCGCGTCCTGCGAGTACGCGAAGATCATCGGCGCGTCCCAGCCCTGCAGCGCGCCGATCGACGCGATGTACAAGGGCGCGGTGAAGCGATCGCGCACCGGCGGCGGCACGTTCCACTCCGTGATCGCCAGCGGTCGATCGACCAGCTGGGCCCCACCGATCCAAGCGATCCAGTTGGCCTGGTAGCGCGGGTGGGTGGACAGCGCCTCGCCGTCGCCGTACGAGTGCACGTCGACGATGTCGCCTGCGAGCAGCGACGGCAGGCTGTAGAAGCCCTCGGCGCCCCACCAGCTCGTCGTCGCGATCGGCACCTTCACGCCGCGCTTGCGCAGGTGGGCGATCGCGCGGCGACCGAACGCGTGCTCGAGCTCGGCCATCACGATCTTCGCCGGCCCGGGCTCCCACGTCATGAGCGCCTGGGGCAGGGGCAGGCCCGCCTTCTTCGCGAACGACTTCGCGCGCTCCTCGAACAGCTTCTGGTGCGTGGTGTGCCCGAAGTCGGGCAGGAAGAGCTGGCCGAAGTGATGCGTGATGTCGTTCTCGTTCGTCACGAGCACGCCCATCACGGCGGGGTCGTCGGCGAGCGTGCGCTTCGTGAACCGGTTCGCGCGGCCGAGGTAGTCCTCGGCGAACTCCTGCATCAACGCCTCGATGCGCGGGTTGACGTAGTTGAAGCCCTTGGCCTCGCCCTTCTGATCCTTCGCGAGCTCCGCGTAGCCGGGGATCCCGTCGCCCGCGAGGAACTGGCGGCCGACGTGCAGATCGATCCACACGTAGATCCCGCGCTCGGCCAGGCACTTCACCCACCAGTCGATGCTGGCGAGCGAGTCGTCGTCGAGCACCTGGGTGGTGCCACCCTTGGTGTCGAGCACGTTGGGCTGCACCCACGCCGAGTCGTGGTGGTGCAGGCGCACCAGGTTGTAGCCGAGCGCGGCGATGCGATCGGCCTGGCGCTCGATCGCACGCTTGTCGCGCTCGAAGATCGCGTACGCCACGACGTTGGTGCCCCAGAAGCGCGCGGGTGTGCCGTCGGCGAACTCGAGCCGGTCGCCCTTGGCGACGACGCGACCGTGCTTGCCCGCGGGTCGCTCGCCCAGGAACGACACGTCGACCGGCCAGTCGTCGTGCACGAGCGCGGTGGGTGGCCACGCGTCCGGATCGTCGCTGCCGTAGCGCTCGGCGATCGCCGGCCGCACCACGCCACCGGCGGGCAGCGTGATCGTCATCGTGACGGTGCGTTTGCCCGCCGGCATCGTCTCCGGGAGGATGAACGCGCGCACGGTCTTCGGGTCGCCGCGCTCGAAGTAGACCTTCGAGGGCGCGCCGGAGAACGCGAACGCGAGGCGCTCGTCGCCGACCACGAGCGCGAAGCCGTCGTCCGTCAGCTCGGTCTTCGCCGCGCGCCCGCCGAACAGCGCGGGCTCGAGGTTCACCTTGAACTCGAGCCCGCCGCCGACGATGCCCTCGAGCTTGCCGCGCGCGACGAGATCCCACGTGACCTCGAGCGTGCCCTTGCCGCGGTCGCGGTACGTGCCGTGGCCGGTCACGCCGAGGTCGGGCACGGCCAGCTCGAACTCGCGCAGGCCGTCCTTCGATCGGCCGTCGTCGATCCGCGAGTCGGCCCACGTGTAGCTCGGTCCGAAGAAGACGTACGACGCGCGGATCACGTCCGCGTGACGGTGACGGATCCGCACGCTGCCGCGGTCGTCGGGCTCGACGGTCCAGCCGTCGGAGACGACGTCCGCGCGCGCGATCCCGGCGATGCCCGGCCCCTTCGCGTCGGCGCCGTCGCCGTCGACCACCGTACCGTGGTCGGCGACCGCAGGTCCGCTACCGCGACACGCGAGTGCGAGCATCGCGGCCACGGCCACACGTCGCGTGCACCCGAGTCGCCATGCGTGAGTGCGATCGCCGAACGTCCCTCGCATGCCCCGACCTTAGCAAGGTCGCCCTCGCGCGCGACCGTCCACGCGATACGCTATTCTCCGCCGGGAAGCCCCGTCCCGCGAGCGAATGACCGCCAAGACTGCCGTCGTCGACTACCGCCCGGAGCACCGTCCCGGCTTGCTCGCCCTCTGGCGCCAGTTCTTCGGCTCGTGGAGCGCGGAGCAGCTGCTCGCGCGTTGGCGCTGGCAGTTCGAGGACAACCCGTTCGTCCGCGATCGCCCGTCGCTCGTGCTCGTCGCGACCCACGGCGACGACGTGGTCGGACACATCAGCGGATTTCCGTTGCCGCTGCGGCTCGACGACGTGCGGCGCATCGCGTTGTGCGGCAGCAGCCTCGTCGTCGCCGACGCGCACCGGCTCATCGCGCTCAAGCTGGTGAACGCGCTCGTGAAGCAGAAGTACGTGATCGGCTCGGGCCTGCGACCGGAGGCCATGAAGCTGTTCCGCCACTTCGGCACGCACGTCGTGCCATCGTCGAGCCGGCGCTTCGTCTTCCCGATCGGTCGCGGTGGCGAGCTCGCGCGGCGCGTGCGAGCGCGGTTGCCCGAGCGCTTCGTGTCGCTCGCGAGGACGGAAGCGTTCCAGCGGGTCGGCCGACTGTCCGCGCTCGCGCGGTGGGCAGCGCCCGATCGCCCGGCGCCGCGCACCGTGCCCGCGCGCGCGACGACGGCGGACATCCGTCCGCTCGTGCACTTCGGCAGGTCCTACGACGCGCTGTGGGACGTCGCGCGCACGCGGTTCCGCTGCGCGATCGGCAAGAACGCCGAGTACATGAACTGGCGCTACCTGCGGTGCCCCACGCTGCACCCGTGGGTGTACGGGCTCTATCGGGGCGATCGACTCGACGGCGTGCTGGTCGCGTTCCGTCGCACGGAGCTCGACTGGACGCTGTCGCCGTGCGTCGTGCACGGCGAGATCGCAGAGCTGATCGTACGACCGGACGCGGGCGACGATGCGGCGGAGCTGCTGCTCGTCGGCCTGCGCGCGCTCGCGGTCGCCGGCGCGGACGAGGTCACGGCCACCGGCATGCACCCCGATCTGATCGACGCGTTCGCGACGGTCGGCTTCCTGCGCGAGGAGGGCGACGAGTATGCGCTCGGCGTGCTCGTGCCCGAAGAGGATCGCGCGCGCCTGCACGCGGGCGTCGATGCGGCGTGGTACACGAGCGCGGCCGACGGCGACGCCCTGTACGCGCCGAGTCTCTGAGGTCGGCATGCCCGCGCTCGTCCTCTTGCTCGCGTCCATTCCGATCGCCCTCGGCGGGCTCGTCACGCTGTGGGTGCTCGCGGTGCGTCGCCCACGGACACTCGTGGATCCGTCGCGCGACGTGTTCATCGCGGCGGCGCATCCCGACGACTGCGTGATCCTGGCGGGCGCGTATGCCCTGCGCGCGCTCGCGGACGGGCGTCGCGTCGAGGTCTGCTACCTCACGAACGGAGCCACGACCGGCGATGCGGAGCGGGCCGCGAAGCGCACCGAGGAAGCGCGCATGGCGTGGCGCACCGCGGGCCTCGGGGCCGACGCGCTCGAGTTCTTCGGGCTGCCCGAGCAGGCGCCGAGCGATCCGGAGTCGCGGCCCGCGGCCGAGCTCGATCGCGTGCGATCGCGGCTGCAGGCGCGGCTGTCCGCGCTGGCGCCGGGCACCGCGGTGTTCGTGCCGGCCGCCGGCGAGTCGCACGTCGATCACCGCGTGCTGCGGCGGCTGTTGCTCGAAGCGTGGCGGGAGTGTGGCCGCCGCGATCTCGTCGTGTACGAGTGCGCCGAGTACAACGACTACATCTCGTTCGTGCAGGCGCCGAACAAGTCGCTCCGCGCGATCCTCGAGGCCGTGCCGTTCGTCGCGCCGCTCGTGCGGCGGCGCGGCACGGCGTGGACCGGCTTCGTGTCCGGCCCGCCGCCGTGGCAGCTCGCGCCCGACACGGCGCGCGCGCGCACGCGTTCGGAGCTGCTGCGGACGTTCGCGTCGGAGGACGGCGAGCTGCTCGTGCACCTGTTCGGCGGCTACGAGCGCTATCGGCCCGTCGCGGATCCGGCCGTCGCGCTCGCGACCGACGAGCCGCGCGGCTACGTCGAGATGAACGGGCGCTTCTGGTCCGCCTCCGCGCTGTTCGTGCTCGCCGTCGTGCTCGACGTGCTCGCGCTCGTTTCCGCGAGCCTCGGCAGCGCGGCCGTCGGTCTCGCGGGCGGGAGCGCCACCGCGATCCTGGTGGCGCTCGCCGTGTCCGCTGCGGTCGCGATGCTGGGCTTGCGCCGCGGCATGGCCCGCGAGGCGCGGCTCGTCCATGCCGCGGTCGCCCTCGGCATTGCAGCCGGGGCCGCGCTCGCCGCCTAGAACAACCAGTTGCCGACAGGACGTCGGCAACCAGCGCGTTAGCGCCGTGAGGGTGGGAGGCTCCGGCGGGGCTTCGCCCCGACGGAGGGCGGGACGGCGACGTCCCGCCATCGAGACTAGGAACGGCGTGGGATCTCGCGCAGTCCCATCGGCACCCACGCGAGCGTGACGACGGCGAACACGACGATCGCTTCGACGATCACGTGCACGCCCGCGCTCGCGATGCCGTACGCGGCGAGCCAGCCGGTGAGCGACGCGACGGCGAACACCGTGGTGAAGCCGGCGTCCTGCGGCCACGCGTGCAGCTTCGTCACCGCGGCCGCGATCCCCGACACGGCGTAGCGCAGCAGCTCCGACGCCGCGTAGCCGAGCAGCGCACCGGGGAATCCGCCGAAGTGGAAGCCGATCGGGATGAGCACGATCATGCCGACGAGCTTCGCCGCGCTGCCGCCCGCCACCCACGCGGCCTGCTCGCGCGCGAGCAGTGCGGCGCCGGTGGTGGCCTCGAGCACGTTGAACCACGAGCCGGCCGCGAGCACCTGCACCATCCAGCCGGCGTCCTGGTAGCGCGCGTCGTACAGGAGTCGAATCGCGGTGGGGCCTCCGGCCACGAGGCCCGCGAGCGCCCATCCGCCGAGCACGAGCAAGCGCCGTCGCGCCGCCCGGAACACCGCGGGCACGTCGCCGCCGTCGCGCCACGTGCGGCTGTACAGCGGAAACGTGATCGTCTGCGCGAGGTTCATGAGCGCCTGCGACGGGAACGACGCGAGCAGCTGCGCGATGCTGTACACGCCGAGCAGCGCGATGGGGATCAAGACGCCGAAGATGAGCCGATCGGCCTGGCCCACGAGGAACGTGAGCACCGTGCTGATGAAGATCCAGCGCCCGAATCGCAGCATCGCGTGGGCTGCGTCGCGATCCCAGTCGAACCGGTTGCGCTGCCCCGGCAGGATGAGGTGCGACAGGATCATCTTGCTGCCGTAGACGCTCACGCCGCCGACGACGAGCGCCCATACGGAGCGGCTCGCGAGCGCGTACGCGATCATCGCGACGAGCCCGATGCCCTGGCTGAACAGCTCGATGAGCGTGAGGCGGCCGACCGCGAGCTGGCGGTTCTGCGTGAACAGGTTCGTCGAGTTGAAGCCCGCGAGCAGCGAGCCGATGCCCGCGGCGGGCATGAGCTGCGCGAGCATCGGCTCGCCGTAGACGTGCGCCAGCGGGATGCCCGCGGCGCACGCGATCAGACACAGGATCACGCCGCGCACCGTCTGGATCGTCCACGCGGTGTTCAGGAAGCGGGGATCGTCGCGTCGGTTCTGGATGATGCTCGGGCCGATGCCGATGTCGGAGAACAACGCCAGTCCGATGAGGACGACGTTGACGATCGCCATGAGGCCGAAGGCCTCCTCGAACAACATGCGTGTGAGGATGAGGTTGCCGCCGAGCCGCAGCGCCATCGCGCCGGAGTAGCCGACGATCGCCCACGCGGCCCCGCGCGCGGCGGTGGAACCGATGGACGGCGAGGGCTCGGCGGGGCTCGTCAACGGCGCGACAGTTCCGGTGCCGGGATGCTAGCACGCGGCAATCGGGCTGCAGGCGCGCGCGAACGGCCGCACGGGAGCCCGCGACTTGCTAGCATCCGCGCCGATGCGCATCACGTTCGTCCTGCCCGAGGTGAACCTCGGCGGTGGCATCCGCGTGGTGGTGAACCACGCCGAACGGCTGGCGCAGCGGGGCCATCGCGTGGTCGTCGTCGCGGGGCCGAACGAGCGTCGGACGCTCGTGCGCCGCGTCAAGGATGTCGTGCGCGGACGCGCGCCGTTCCGGTTGCCGCGCACGAGTCACTTCGACGACAGCCGTATCGATCTGCGGATCGCCGGGCACGCGCCCATCGGCGACGCCGACGTGCCGGATGCCGACGTGATCGTCGCGACGTGGTGGGAGACCGCGGAGTGGGTCGCCGCGCTCTCGCCGAGAAAAGGCGCCAAGGCCTACTTCATCCAGGGTGACGATGCGGAGACGCCGGGACAGCCGCGCGATCGAGTGCGTGCGACGTGGCGTCGACCCATGCACAAGATCACGATCGCGAAGTGGCTCGTCGATCGCATCGCCCATGACGTCGGCGACGACGACGTGTCGATGGTGCCCAACGGCGTCGACCTCGAGCTCTTCCACGCACCGCCACGCGAGCGCGCCTCGCCGCCGACGATCGGCTACGTCTACCAGCCGCTGCACATGAAGGGATGCGACGTCATCGCCGCCGCCTTCGCGCTCGCGCGGCGACGGGAGCCCACCCTGCGCGGCGTGGCGTTCGGTGCGAGCCCGCCGGACCCCGCGTGTCCGCTGCCGGATTGGGTCCAGTTCCACCTGCGCCCGCCGCAGGCGCGGATCCGCGAGATCTACTCGGAGTGCGCCGCGTGGGCATGGGGCAGCCGCATCGAGGGCTTCGGCCTGCCGATCCTCGAGGCGATGGCGTGTCGCACTCCCGTCGTCGCGACGCCGGCCGGCGCGGCGCCGAGCTTGCTCGAGTCGGGCGGTGGTGTGCTCGTCGGGCACGAGGATTCCGCTGCGATGGCGGATGCGTTGCTCGACTTGTGCACCGGTGATGCGACGAAGTGGCGCACACGTTCCGACGCCGCCCATGCGACCGCGCTGGACAACAGCTGCGAGAAGGCGGCGCAGAGGTTCGAAGCTGCGCTCGAGCGCGCGGTCGAGCGCGCGCGGGGGCGTCGATCTGCGGCCTCGTGAAACCGGCGCTGCGGCTCGTCGCCCCCGCAATCTCGTCCCTCGCGTCGATGAACCACGCGCGCCCTCGCGCTAAGCTCGGATCGTGGAATCACCGGGCAGCGCCGACTCCACGCTCGTGAGCGCCGACGCGGTGCCCGTGGTGGATCCGGAGCGCCCGCACGTGCCCGAGGCGATCGGCCGCTATCGGGTCGAGCGACTGGTGGGCGCGGGCGCGATGGGCGTGGTGTTCGCGGCGCGGGATCCCGCGCTCGATCGCCGGGTCGCCGTGAAGCGGATGCGCGACTGCGAAGAGGAGGCGGAGTCCGAGCGCATCCAACACGAGGCGCGGAGCGCCGCCGCGGTCGTGCACCCGAACGTCGTGACGATCTACGACGTCGGCACCGACGACGGCCGCGTGTTCGTGGCGATGGAGTACGTCGAGGGCGAGTCACTGACGCGATGGCTCCGCACGCCGCGGCAGTGGCACGACGCGCTGGCCGTGCTCGGGCAGGCCGGACGTGCGCTCGCGGCTGCCCACGCCGCCGGCATCGTGCATCGCGACTTCAAGCCGGACAACGTGCTGGTCGGCGCCGACGGCAGCGTGAAGGTCGTCGACTTCGGGCTCGCGGCCGCGCTCGGCGACACCGATCCGATCGCGCCCGCCACCGGCCCGCAACCCACGGTGATCGACGCGACGTCGCGCTGGATCGGCACGCCACGCTACATGGCGGCCGAGCGCCACGAGGGCGCTCGGGGCGACGCGCGGAGCGATCAGTTCGCGTTCGCCGTGGTCGCCTACGAGTGCTTGTATCGCACGCAGCCCTTCGCCGGCGTCTCGGTCGTGGAGATCGCGGCGTCGATCTGTGCCGGCCGCATCGAGCGACCGCCGCGCTCGGCGGTGCCTCGCGCCGTGTTGCGCGTGCTGGAGCGCGGGCTCGCCCGCGATCCCGAGCATCGATTCGCGAGCACGTCGGAGCTCGTCGATGCGCTCGTGGCCGCTGCCCGCACGCGCACGCGTCGACTCGTCGCGGGGCTCGTCGCGATCGCAGCGCTCGGAGTCGGCGCAGGCGCCTTCGCGTTCGCGCGCGATCCGGCGTGCGACGGTGGTGAGGCCCACGTGCGCGCCGCCTGGGACGAGGCCACGCG
The DNA here is from genome assembly GCA_964468635.1 of uncultured Nannocystaceae bacterium. Lineage (GTDB taxonomy): Bacteria > Myxococcota_A > Polyangia > Nannocystales > Nannocystaceae > Xiheibacterium. Next base: position 44,067 of record CAYXVR010000057.1, on the reverse strand, counting down.
CGCGCAGCTCGTCGAGCGCTGGGGCCCCGACGTCGACGGCCACGTGCCGGCCGCCGTCGTCGGCGTGGACGGCTGGGTGGAGCGCTGGCGACAGGCGCACACGCAAGCGTGCGAGGAAACGCGGCAGGGCACCGCCGATGTCGACGCGCTCGATCGCCGCATCGCATGCCTGCAGACCCGTCTCGCTTCCACGCGCGCGGTGGTCGAGGTGTTCGTCGAGCATCCCGTGTCGGCCGCGTCCGCCGAGCCGATCGTCCGCGGCCTCGAGGACCCGGCGACCTGCGTCGACGCCGACGCGCAGATCGATCCCGAGCGCGCCGCCGAGGTGGCTGCACTCGAGGCCGACCTCGCGCGAGGCGAGGCGCTGTGGTACCTGGGGCTGATCGCGCCCGCCGAGCCGATCGCGGACGGATTGCTCGAGCGTGCAGGCGCGACGGGTGACGAGGAGCTGTGGACCGCCGCGGCGGTGTTGCGCGCGAACCTGTGGATCGCGGTGCGCCGGGTCGACGAAGCGGCGGATCTCACCGCCCAGGTCTACGAGCGTGCGCTCGCGCGAGACGACGACGCCGACGTGATGCGGGCGATCCAGGTGCTCGCCACGATCGCGCTCGTGCGCGAGGACCATCGCGCGCTCCTGCACTGGGCCCGGCTCGCCGAGGTCCAGGCCGCCCGCATCGCCGTCGCGAGGCCAGCGTGGAACGTCATGACCGCGCTCATGATCGGCGACTCGCACCGAATCGCCGGCGACGTCGCGACGGCGATCCCCTACTTCCGCGAGGCTCTGCGCATCGTCGAGTCCGAGGGAATGACCGGGTACATCGGCGTCGCCGCGCACGGGGAGCTCGCGTTCGGACTCCAGATCGCGGGGCGGCTCGACGAGGCGCAGGCCCACCTCGATCGCGCCACGAGCATGGCGGCGTTCCTGCCGGCGAACTCGAGCGATCCGCTCGGCATCGAGCAAGGACATGGACAACTGCTCGTGGCCAAGTCCCGTCCTCACCTCGCGGTGACGTCGTTGTTGCTCACACGTGCGCGGCTGGCCAAGGTGGACCAGCTCCACACCGAGGTCGCATTGAAGGTGACGTGCGCGCTCGCCGAGGCGTACGGCGACCTCGGGGAGTCCGCGGTGGCCCGCGCCGAATTCGATGCGTGCCTCGCCGGCCACGAGCCGCTCGGCCGCGATCATCCCGGCTTCGCGCGCATGCTCGTGCGTGCCGGTCACCGAGCCGTCCTCGACGGCGAGGTGGACGACGGTATCGCCCTCGTCGAGCGCGGGCTCGCCGTTCTGGAGCACGTCCGCGGCGCGGACCATCCGGAGATCGCACTCGCTCTGCTCGCGCGGGCCGACGGCGCCCGTGCGCGTGGCGAGCTCGCGCGTGCGGAGCTCGATGAACGGCGCGTGCTCGAGATCCTCGCGGGCCACCCGAGCTTCGCACTCGATCAGGTGCAAGCACTGCTGGCGATCGGTGTCGCCGCGTTCGATCGTGGCGACCTCGAGCGGGCGCGTGCGCACCTGCAGCGCGCGGTGTCGCTCGGCTCGGACACCGAAGGGCCCGAGGGCCCGGACACGCACATGGCCGAGTCGTTCCTGCTCGCGACGCGCGTGCGGACCGGGGAGCGCGACGCGAGCGCGGACCGACGGCGCGCGCTCGAGCTTCGCGATGCGATCGCGGGACTCTCCGGTCGTACGCCCGCGAGCGCGCGTGCTGCCCTCGCGCTCGTCCTGGCCGACTGAGGTCAGTCGATCGTCGCGAGCACGCGGTCGAGTCGCGTGATCGCCTCGTCGACGTCGTCCGTGCGCAGGTCGAGCGTGGGGCGGAAGCGGATGCTGCGGGGGCCGCTGGGCAGCACGATCATGTACTCGTCCTGCATCGCGTGATCGATCGCCTTGCGGCGGAGCTCGGGGCTCGGCAGGTCGAACGCGCACATGAGGCCCGCGCCCCGCACGTTCGTGACCATCGGGTGGCGCTCGCCGAGCTTGCGCAGCCCGCTCTTCAGGTACTCGCCCACCGTCGCCGCGTTCTCGAGCAGGCGATCCTCCTCGATGATCTCGATGTAACGGGTGGCGCGCACCATGTCGACCAGGTTGCCGCCCCACGTGGAGTTGATGCGGCTCGGCACCTTGAACACGGAGTCGACCTCGTTCACGCGCTCGCTGGCCGCGATGCCGCACACCTGGCTCTTCTTGCCGAACGAGAACACGTCGGGGAACACGCCGTGGTGCTCGAACGCCCACCACTTGCCGGTCATGCCCATGCCGCACTGGATCTCGTCGAACAGGAGCAGGAACTCGTGCTCGTCGGCGAGGTCGCGCAGCGTCTGCATGAACTCGCGGCGGAAGTGGTTGTCGCCGCCCTCACCCTGGATCGTCTCGACGAGCAGCGCCGCGATGTCGTGACCGTGCACCTTCACCGCCTCGCGGATCTCCGCGATCGAGCGGTTCTCGGCCTCGATCACCTCGGCGAGCGCGGCCGCGTCCGTGGGGAAGCGCAGCGCGGGCGTCGAGATCCGCGGCCACTTGAACTTGGGGAAGTACTGGGTCTTCTCGCGCGCGAAGCCGTTGGTGAGCGACAGCGTGTAGCCGCTGCGCCCGTGGAACGCGTTGCGGAAGTGGATCACCTGCGTGCCCACGAGATCGTCGTCGGTGCCCTTCGTGAGGCCGCGGTCGATGTTCTTGCGCACCTTCCAGTCGAACGCGACCTTCAGCGCGTTCTCGACCGCGAGCGCGCCGCCTTCGATGAAGAACAGCCGGCGGAATTCCTTCGGCATCGTGGAGCCGATGGCCTGCACGAAGTCCGCCATCGCGGGCGTGTACACGTCGGAGTTCGACGGCTTGTTCACCGCCGCGGCGCCGAGCCGCTCGCGGAACTCGGGGTCCTGCAGCTTCGCATGCGCGTGCGACAGCGGCATGCTCGCGAAGAACGAGAACAGGTCGAGGTACTCCTGACCCGTCGCGCCGTCGACCATGTACGCGTCGTGGCTGCGGTAGCGGTCGTAGATGATCGGGAACCCGTCGACGAGGATCCACTGCCTCAGTACGTCGTGGACTTCGTGGGGCGCGGTCTTGAACAGAGGCTTGTGCATGGAGGTCGCTCCTCGCCGCGGGCCGGCGGTCGCGTCGCCAGTGTACGATCGCAGCGCCTTGGCGCTCGCACGCGGCTGAGCGCGAGTTGCCGACGAGCGCTCGTTCGGGCCCGTACGACGCGTTGAGCAATGTCACCCCCGCCGGGGGCGGGGCGCGTTGACACGGGGGGACGTCGTCGTGTCCCCTTCCTCGTCCACGTGAACGTCGACCTCGGCAATCGCATCGTGATGATCACCGGAGCCGGCCGTGGGATCGGCCGCGAGATCGCGGAAGTCGCCGCCGGCGCCGGGGCGGCCGTCGTCATCGTGGCCCGCACGGCCGCGCAGGTCGACGAAGTCGCGCAGGTGATCACCGCCAAGGGCGGCCGCGCGCTCGCGCTCGCGTGCGACATCACGGACGCCGACGCGTTCAAGTCCGCGTTCGACCGCGTGATCGAGACGTTCGGTCGGGTCGACGTCATCGTCAACAACGCCGCCACGAACTCCATCGCCGGTCTGGTGATGGCGAAGGAGGAGGACTGGCGGCGCGTGTACGACCTGAACGTGTTCGCGCTCATGCGCTGCACGAAGGCGGCGGTCCGCCAGATGATCCGTCACAAGTGGGGGCGCGTGATCAACATCTCATCGGTCTCCGCCGAGACGGGCGCAGCGCTCAACAGCGCATATGCGGGCTCGAAGGCGGCGGTCGACGGCTTCACGCGCTCGCTCGCGCGCGAGGTCGCGAAGCTCGGCATCACCGTCAACTCCATCCGCCCGTGGCACGTCGACACGGAGCTCGTGCACACGTCCATGGGTGCGCGCGCGAAGATGTTCGGCAAGACCACCGAGGAGTACATGGCGAGCATCGCCGAGGCGAGCCCCCAGAAGCGGCTCATCACCGCGCGGGAGATCGCGGCGCTCGCCGTGTTCCTCATGTCCGAGGACGCGCGTGGGATCACCGGCCAGGCGTGGAACGTCGACGGTGGTTTCTCGATGAGCGGGTGATCCGTGAAGGTCACCGGCCGCATCGTCGAGCTCGCGCGCCCGGATGGCGTCACGCTGCGCTATCGGCAGTGGCCCACGCCGCCCGAGCCGATCGCGACGGCGATCTGCTTCAACGGGATCATGAGCCACTCCGCGTGGTTCTCGCCCTTGGCCGACTCGCTCGTGGATGCCGGCGTCCGGGTGATCGGAGCGGATCGCCGCGGCAGCGGACCGAACCATTCCGGGCGCGGCGACGCGGACTCGGGCAAGACGCTCGTCGACGATGCGCTCGCGGTGATCCAGACCGAGCGCGGGCCCGCCCCGCTCGTGCTCGTCGGCTGGTGTTGGGGAGCCGCGCTGGCGATCCAGGCCGCGCTCGCCGTCGATCCGAAGCCGGCCGCGCTCGTGCTCGTCACGCCGGGCCTCGTGCCGACCGCCGAGGTCAGGGCACGTGCGCAGGCGCAGCTGGCCCAGGTCGGCCCTGCGCCGGAGGACTCGCCGCGCGTGCCGTTGCCGATCACCGAGGAGATGTTCACGCGCGGCCCCGCCCTGGACGGCTTCATCCGCAAGGATGCCGACCGGGTGCGCATGATGACGCCGCGCTTCTCCACCACCTCGGCCAAATTGTCGGCGTTCGCGCTCGCGCGATTGCCGAAGGTGGAGGTCCCCGTCTTGGTCGTGCTCGCCGCCGACGACGAGGCGACCGACAACGAGGCCACCCGCACGGCGTTCGCCAGGCTGCCGCCAGACCGTCGCGAGATCGTCACCTTGCCGGGCGGCCACGGTGTCATCTTCGAGGCCCCCGCCGAGCTCGCGGCCGCGATCGCGGAGTTCGTGCACGCTCGCACCCCAGGTGCCCGATGACCGCCACGCCGAAGCCCGCGTCCAACCTCGAGTTCCGATCGCGCGAGGCGGAGTCGTTCCTGCGCGGGCTCGACGAGCCCGAGTCGGTGCAGGCCGAGGTGTTGAAGTCGCTCGTGGTCGGCCCCAACGTCGAGTGCGAGTTCGGGCGCGAGCACGGCTTCGCGAAGATCTCGACCATCGCCGAGTACCAGCGCGCGGTGCCGATCCGAAAGTACGAGGGCTTCGCCGCGCAGATCGATCGCGTCGTCGCGGGCGAGCAGGGCGTGCTCACCACCGAGGCGGTGAAGCGCTTCTTCCTGACGTCGGGCTCCACGGCGACGGCGAAGTACGTGCCGGTGACGAATGCGTTCGTGCGCGCCAAGTCGCGCGCGTTCGGCATCTACTGGGCCGAGGTGTTCGCGCGCCATCCCGAGGCGAAGGCCGGGCGGATGGTCACGAACTTCTCGGACTCCGGCGAGCCCGTGAAGACCGCGTGCGGCCTGCCGTCGAGCAGCGAGAGCGCGTACTGGGCCGGCGTCACGCGGGCCACGTCGCTCGCCACCACGCCGATCATCCCGAAGAGCATCGCGCAGATCGGCGACAGCGACAGCCGCTACTACGCCATCGCGCGCATCCTCTTGGAAGAGCAGTTCTCGGTCATCATGACCTTGAACCCCAGCACGATCCTGCTGCTCTTCCAGAAGATCGCGCAGTACGCCGACGACTTGATCGCCGACGTGGAGCGGGGCGGGCTCGGCGAACGGCCGCGCGTGGGCGAGGCGGTGCGCGAGCTCGTGCGCGAGCGCTATCGCGGGAATCCGGCGAGAGCGGACGAGCTGCGCGCGCTGGTGGCCGGGGGCGGGCTGTTGGCCCACCGCCTGTGGCCGGCGCTGCACATGGCGATCTGCTGGCGCAGCCCGATGCTGCAGCCGTACCTCGAGCTGCTCGCGCCTCACCTCGAGGGAGTCGCGCAGCGCGACTACATCCTCATGGCATCCGAGGGGATCATGGCGATCCCGATCGAGGACGGTCGCAGCGGCGGCCCGCTCGCGCTCGGCGTGCACTTATACGAGTTCGTGCCCGAGGAGCAGGCCGATCGGAGCGACCCCGACGTGCTGCTCCCGCACCAGCTCGAGGACGGTCGCACGTACGTCGTCGTGCTCAGCAACGGCAGCGGCTTGTATCGCTACGACATCGGCGACGTCGTCCGCGTGCGCGGCTTCGTGGGGCGCACGCCGTGCGTGGAGTTCCTGCACCGCGCGGGCGCGACTTGCTCGCTCACCGGCGAGAAGCTCACCGAGGACCAGGTCACCTCGGCGGTCCGCGACGTCGCGCGCGCGCTCGACCTGCGCATCGAGGACTTCACGCTCGCGCCCGCGAAGGGCGGCTTCCCCCGCTACGTCGCGTACGTCGAGTTCGTCGGCACGCCCGAGCCGCGCGCGCTCGCGTCGTTCCCGGGGCGGCTCGACGACGCGCTCGAGCAGCACAACATCGAGTACGGCGGCAAACGCTCGTCCGAAAGGCTGGCAGCGCCCGAGCTCGCCGTGGTCGCCCAGGGCAGCTACGACGCGCGCCGGCGCCAGCGGCTGGCCGGGGGCACGAGCGACAGCCAGATCAAGCCGACTCACCTCGCGCGAGATCCCCATTTCGGCGATCAGTTCGACGTCGTCGCTCGCCACCATGCGCATCGCTGAGATCGCGCTGCATCGCCTTCGCGTGCCGCTCTTGCAGCCGTTCGCCCACGCGGCCGGCTCGCGGGCGGAGAGCGAGCTCGTGCTCGTCTCGATCACCGACGATTCCGGCGCGTGCGGGTGGGGCGAGGTGCTGCCGCGCGCGTACGTCACGGGCGAGACGCTCGACGACGTGGTCGATCGGCATGGGCCGCGGATCGCGAAGGCGTGGCTCGGGCGCTCCTTCGACGAGCGACTCGAGGTGCTCGCGTTCCTCGGCGCCGAGATCGACGACGGGGCGCTCGCCACCTTCGGCGGATTCGAGCTCGCGCTGCTCGATCTCGCCGGCCAGCGCCTCGGCTTCGCGCTCGCCGATGTCCTGGGCGGCATCCGCCGCCCCGAGCTCCCCGCCGGCGTGATCATCGGATTCGAGATTCCCACCGCGAAGCTCGAGCGCCACTGCGCGGCGCTGCGCTTCGGCAAGCGCCGTCACGTCAAGGTGAAGGTGGGGCTGCCCGACGACGAGTCGCGCATGGAGATCGTCGCCGGCGTGTTCGGGGAACTGCCGATCCGCATCGACGCGAACGCCGCGTGGACGGCCGACGAGGCCATCGCGCGGCTCGCCGCGCTCGCGCGATTTCCCATCGCGTCGGTGGAGCAGCCGGTCGCGAAGGACGACCTCGCGGGCATGACCCGCATCCGGCGCGAGCTCGGGATGAAGGTGATGGCCGACGAGTCGTGTTGCACGCTCGCGGATGCGCAGGCGCTCGTGGCGGCGCAGGCGGCCGACGTGTTCAACGTGCGGCTCGGCAAGATGGGCGGCGCGCTGGCGGCTGCGCGCATCTGCGAGCTCGCGCGCGCCGCGGGGATCGAGGTGTCGCTCGGCACGATGGTCGGTGAGACCGGGGTGCTGTCGCGCGCCTCCGAGGTGTTCGGGCGGTGCGTGCCCGGGTTTGATTGCCTGGACGGAAAGGGGCAGAATCGCCACCTCTTGGCCGAGGACATCCTCGTGGCCGATGCCGAATCTCCCCGCGACGATGCGCCCGGTCTCGGCGTGCGCGTCGACCTCGACCGCGTGCACGCCCTCTCCATCCGCGAACCGCTCACTCTCTCGCCTCGCTAGCGCTCCTGCATCAACAAGGACAGCCATGAGCATCGAACAGGACCTCTTGACGTACATCAAGAAGGAGCTCGCGCCCAACAGCCCCGACCTCGACGTCGAGACCAACCTCGCGGGCGTGGTGGACTCCACCGCCGTCATGGAGGTCGTCGTGTGGATCGAGGGCAAGTACGGCTTCGACGTCGAGATCGACGACATCACGCCGGAGAACTTCGGCACCGTTCGCGCGCTGGTGAGCTACATCGACAAGCACAAGAAGAAATGAGATCCGGCAACGTTCGCCTGTTCGAGTGGCTCCGCGCCGACGCGGAGCGCTTCCCCGACAAGCCCGCCGCGGTCTTCCCGGGGCGCGAGCAGGTGACGTTCGGTGCGCTCGACGAGCGCTCCGATCGCGTCGCGGCCCGATTGCGCAAGCTCGGCATCGGGCCCGGCGACCGCGTCGCGATCTTCCACGACAACTCGCTGCCCGGGCTCGTGTGGTTCTGGGGCGTGCAGAAGGTCGGCGCGCAGTCGGTCGATGTGCCCACGCTCGCGGGCAAGCCCACGATCCAGGGCGTGCTGGACGAAGCGAGGCCGAAGGCGATCGCGTTCGATGCGAAGCAGCTGAAGCAGCTCGAGGGTGTCGACGGCTTGAAGCTGCCGCCGATCTGGCTGTCCTCGTCGGCAGCGGCCGAGGCCGCGAAGGAGCGGGGGGCTCGATTGCACGAGCTCGACGAGATCCTCGCCACCGAGCACGCCACGTGCGACGTGCCCCGCGGATCCGCCGACGACGTCGCGCTCGTCGTCTACACGTCGGGCACCACGGGTCGGCCCAACGGCGTGATGCTGAGCCACACGAATTTCGTGTCGAACCTCGTCGCGGCCAACGAGCTCATGCACCTCGGCGCCGACGACAGCATCCTCGTCGTCGTGCCGCTCTACTACATCCATGGGCGCATGCAGCTCCTGTTGCACACGATGCTCGGCGGCACGCTGTACTTCTCCGCGGGGTTCCAGTTCCCCGCGAAGGTGCTCGCGGAGCTCACCGACCACGGCACGTCGGGGTTCTCGGGCGTGCCGTACCACTTCAAGCAGCTGCTCGAGCGCTCGAAGATCGCCGAGCAACCGCCGCCGTCGCTGCGTTACGTGCTGATCACCGGCGGTGCGCTGTCCACTGCGGAGCTGCGGCGGTTGGCGGACGCCCTGCCGAACGTCGGGATCCATCTCGCGTACGGACAGACGGAAGCGGCGCCGCGCATCACATGGATCGGCCCGCAGGATCTGTTCGCGAAGCCCGGCAGCCTCGGCATCGCGCTGCCCGGCGTGAACGTCGAGATCCTCGGCTCCGACGGCCAGCCCGTGCCGGCCGGGCAGATGGGCGAGGTCGTCGCGGGTGGGCCCAACATCATGAAGGGCTACGTGAGCGGCGACGAGAAGGCGCTCGGCAAGATCGACGATGCCGGACGGCTGCGCACGGGCGACCTCGGCTACCTCGACGGCGACGGCCACCTGTTCCTCGTCGGGCGCAGCTCGGAGATGATCAAGTCGGCCGGCGAGCGGATCTTCCCGCAGGAGGTCGAGGGCGTCGTCGCCCGTCATCCGCGCGTGCGGGAGGTGGCGGTGATCGGCGTGCCCGATGCCACGCTCGGCGAGAAACTCGTCGCCTACGTCGCGCTGCACCCGGGGCCGGAGATCGATCTCTCGGACTTCCGCGCGCACTGCCTGCAATCGCTGCCGTTCGTGCGCGTGCCGAAATCGTTCGAGCTCGTCGACGAGCTGCCGAAGACGGCGTCGGGCAAGGTGAGCCGCGCGGCGATCCGCAAGGCAGTGACGGACGGTGTGCCCGTCGGGGCGGCGAAGACCGCCGAGGACGCGTGAGCGACCTTCGATCGTTTCTCGAGCAGGTCCGCAAGGCGCGGCCGTCGGACGTCGTCGACGTGCGAACGCAGGTGGATCCCGTGCACGAAACGGCGGCGATCCTGACGAAGTTGGAAGAGAAGCAGCGCTCGCCGATCCTCGTGTTCCACGACGTGAAGGGGTGCGCGTGGCCGCTCGTCACGAACGTGTGCGGGTCGATGGGCCGGCTCGCGCTCGCGCTCGGCTGCGGGCTCAAGGACGTCGCTGCTCGCTACGGTGCAGCGGCGGAGCAGCCGATCGCGCCCGTGCTCGCCGATTCGGCGCCCGTGCAGGACGTGGTGCTACGCGGAGCCGACGTCGATCTCGGCGCGTTCCCGGCGCTGCGGTACCACGCCGACGATGCCGTGCAGCCGTACATCACGGCCGCGATCGTGGTGGCGCGCGATCCGGACGACGGCGTCACGAACCTCTCGTACCACCGGCTCATGATCGCGGGGCGGGATCGCACGGGGATCTACATCGAGAAGGGGCGCCACCTCGACGGGATCCATCGCAAGCACGTCGCGCGTGGCGTCGACATGCCCGTCGCGGTGTTCATCGGGGCGCATCCCTCGTGGTCGCTCGGGGCGCTCTATGCCGGGCGCGCGGACGTCGACGAGTACGCGGTGATCGGCGGGCTGCTCGGTTCGGCACTGCCGCTCGTGCCGTGCGTGACGCAGCCCGAGCTGCGCGTGCCCGCATTCGCGGAGATCGTGCTCGAGGGCGTCGTGTCGGCGACCGAGACGATGCGCGAGGGGCCGTTCGGGGAGTTCACCGGGTACGGCACCGGCGTCACGGACAGTCCGGTGCTGCACGTGCATGCGATCACGCATCGGCGCGATCCGATCGTGCAGGACATCGTCTCGGGGCACATGGAGCACCTCGTGCTCTCGATGCCGGCGCTCGAGCACCGCACCTTGCGGGACGCGCGGGCCGTGGCGCCCGGGGTCACGCGCGTGGCACTCGTCGCGCCGCTCACCGCGATCGTTGCGATGAAGAAGACGAGCGACGACGAGCCGCGCAAGGTGATCGACGCGCTCTTGACCGACATCTACGCGAAGCAGGTCATCGTCGTGGACGACGACGTCGAGCCCACCGACCTGCCGAAGGTGCTCGCTGCACTCGCGCTGCAGCGCCAGCCGGACGAGGCGGTGCGCGTGACGGAGGGGCAGGGGACGCCGCTCGATCCGTCGTGCGACGAAGGCGGCACGACCCGCAAGCTCGGCATCGATGCCACGCGGCCGCTGCATCGGGCGCGCGACGTGACGAAGAACCGCATCCCGCAGGACGTGCTCGATCGCGTCGATCTCGGGACGTTGCTCCGCAAGGCGTGAACGCGTCGAGCGTTGCGCGCCGACCGTCGACCGCTTCAACGCCGCGGACGACGGCGACGCGGCGGACGCTTGCGCGGCGGCTTGCGCGGGCGTCGCCGTCGGCCTTCGCCGCGGCCGCACTCGATCACGAACGAGGCGCTCTCTTGCAGGGCCCGGACGATCAGCTCGGCCGCGGCGAGGAGGAAGTTCGATCCCATTCTGCAGTTCTCCTTCGAGGCAACCACGGCACCACGGTTCGCGCGCGCTCGTCAAGCGACGCGGGTGCGATACGCTCGCCCGTCCGCGTGGAGAGCGTCGCCCTTCTGCGTGATCCCGTCGCGATCGAGTCGTTCGCGCGACGCGACGTCGCGTTGCACCTGTATGCGATCGGCGATCTCGATCCGTTCTTCTGGCCGCGCACCAGCTGGTGGGGCCTCGTCCGCGCGGGCGAGCTCGACGCGGTGGCACTGCTGTACGACGGTGGCGATCCCCCGACGCTGCTCGCGCTGGGTCGCGACGACGGCGGGGCGATCGCGCGACTGCTCTCCCGCATCGAGCTGCCGGCGCGCGTCTACGCGCACCTGAGTCCCGGCCTCGTCGATGCGCTCGCGCCCCGATTCGCCGTCGAGCACCACGGACGTCACCTCAAGATGATGCTGCGCGATCCGTCGTGCGTGCGCGACGTCGATGCCTCGAGCGCGCGCCCGCTCGACTCGACCGATCTCGCCGCGCTCGGGGATCTCTACGCTCGCGCGTATCCGGGCAATTGGTTCGACGCGCGCATGCTCGCGACCGGTCGCTACTTCGGGATCGCTGTCGGTGACGTGATCGTCGGCGTCGCCGGTGTGCACGTCTATTCGCCGCAACACGGCGTCGCCGCGCTGGGCAACGTCACGACCGACCCGGAACTGCGAGGTCGCGGCCTCGCGCGTACCGTCACCGCTCGATTGTGCTGCGCGCTGCTCGACGAGGGCATCACTACGATCGGCCTCAACGTGCTCGCCGACAACGTCGCCGCGATCCGCTGCTACGAGCGGCTCGGATTCGTCGTCGAGGCCGAGTACGACGAGGCGATGCTCGTCGCTCACTCGGGCTCGAGATCGTAGCGCCGCAGCTTGTCGTAGAGCGTGCGCACGCTGATGCCCAGCTCCTGCGCGACGTTCTTGCGGTTGCCGCCGTGGCGCTGCATGGCGTCGCGGATCGCATCGCGCTCGAGATCCGCAAGCGACTTCGGCACGTGCGCGATGCCGGGTGCGTCGCGCGTGGGCGGAGCGAGCGAGAGCAGGCTCGCGTCGATGTGATCGCCCTCCACCAGGATCGCCGCGCGCTCGAGCGCGTTCGCCAGCTCGCGCACGTTGCCGCGGAACTGCGCGCGCCGCAGCGCGTTCGCGGCCGCCGGCGTGAGGCGCAGCGATGGCCGTCCCATCTGTCGCGCGATGCGGGCGAGCAAGACGTCTGCGAGCGGCACGATGTCCTCGGGCCGTTCGCGCAACGGTGGCAGCCGCACGGGGAACACGGCGAGCCGGTGATACAGGTCCTCTCGGAACGTGCCCGCGAGCGTCATCGCCTGCAGGTCGCGGTTCGTCGCCGCGATCCACCGCACGTCCACCGATACCGTCTGCCCACCGCCGACGCGCTCGAACCCCCGCTCTTCCAGGACGCGCAGGAGCTTGGCCTGCAGGCCAGGTGCGAGCTCGCCGACCTCGTCGAGGAAGAACGTGCCGCCGTCGGCGAGCTCGATGCGACCGCGACGACGCGCGACCGCGCCCGTGAACGCGCCCTTCTCGTGGCCGAACAGCTCGCTCTCGAGCAGGTTCTCCGCGAGCGCGGCGCAGTTCACCGCCACGAACGGACCGTCGCGACGATCGCTCATCGCATGCACCGCGCGTGCGGCCACCTCCTTGCCGGTGCCGCTCTCGCCGAGCAGCAGCACCGTCGCGCGCGTGGCTGCGACCTTGCGCAGCGCGTCCACCACCGGCTTCATCGCCGGCGCGCCGAAGCCGAGCGTGGGCACGATCGCGTCGCGACTCGCTTCGGCGGCCGCGCGCAGCCGATGGCGCTCGAGCGCGCGCTCGGCCAGGAGTCTCAGCTCGGCGGGCCCCGACAGCGGCTTCTGCAGGTAGTCGAACACGCCGAGCTTCATGCCCTCGACGGCGCTGTCCACCGTCGCGTGCGCCGTGAGCACGACGATCTCGACGTCCGGATGATCCGCGCGGACGTGGCGGACCACCTCCATGCCGTCGACGCCGGGCATCTTGAGATCCGTGATGACGAGCTGGACGTTCGCGGTCGCGAGCCGTTCGAGCGCGGCCGCGCCCCCGTCGGCCTCGAGCACCTCGTGGCCGGCGCCCTCCAGCGCCTCCACGAGGAACTCCCGCAGGCTGTCTTCGTCGTCGACGACCAGGATGCGCGCCACTATCGATCCTCCGGGATGCGAACGCGGAAGACGGAGCCGCCCGAGTCGCCGTCGGTGACGTCGATGGCACCACCATGGGCCTCGACGATGCGGCGCGACACCGCGAGCCCGAGCCCGGCTCCGCGCGCCTTCGTGGTGTGGAACGGCTCGAAGATCGCGTCGCGATCGCCGATGGGCACGCCGGGGCCGCGATCGTGCACCTCGAACACGATCGCGCCGGCCTCGCTGGCCACGCGCAGCGTGACGCTCGCGCCCTCGCTCACCGCCACCGCGTTGCCGAGCAGGTTCACGAGCACCTGCTGCGTACGCGCCCCGTCGAGCGACCAGGTGGGCGGTGCGGCGGAGAGATCGAGCTCGATGGTCGTCGCGCCCAGCTCGGCCACCGCGGCGCGCGCGAGCGCGCTCGGATCCACCGCCGATCGCACGAGCTTGCCGGAGCGCACGAACGCGAGCAGGCCCTCGACGAGCTGCTCCAGTCGCACCGCACCCTCGACGACGCGCGCCGCCTTGTCGCGCGGCTTGCCGTCGAGCCGCTCTTCCAACAACTGCGCGTGACCCTTCAGGGCCGACAGCGGGTTGCGCAGCTCGTGCGCGAGCACGGCCGACATCTCGCCGAGCGCGGCGAGGTGACGCTGCTCGATCCACTTGCGCTCGACCAGCTCGGCGCGCCGCGCCATCGCCCAGAACACGCCCGTCACCAGCGACAGCAGGATCGCGCCGGCAATCGCGATGGCGAGGTCGCGCTGCGCCCACCGCTCCACCTCGATCGCCTGTCGCGGCACGAACTCGATGCGCACCATGCCGGTGGGCGGCTGCGTCGACGGCGTGCCGAGCAGGCGGTAGGGCCCGGTCGCGCGTGCGAGCTCGCCGTCGCGCGCCACCTGGAACTCGTCCGCACGCTCGAGGTCGGGAGCGGCCTGCGTGCCGGCCTCGGCCAGACGGTTGCCGGCCTCGTCGACGATCGCCGCATACGTGAGCCCGAGCGACGCGCCGTCCTCGATCACCACCTGCAGGTCGGCGGCGGTCGGCATCGCGCCGCGCGGCGCCCCGCGCCGTACCGCGTGCGTGAACATGATCCCCTGGCTACGCGTGACCGTGCTCGACAGCCCCTCGGCGCCGAAGTACGCGGACGCGGCCGAGCCGAGCAGCACGGCCGCGAGCAGCGCGGCCGTCACCGCGAACAACCACCGCGCGCGCAACGACGTGGGCAGCCACGCGAGCACGGGCGGCGGGTCGGTGCGGACGGGGCGCTGTGCCATCACGGCTCTCATCGTACCAATCGGATCACTCGTGACGCAGCGCCTGGATCGGATCCAGACGCGATGCCTTGAACGCGGGGTAGAGGCCGAAGCCGATGCCCACGACGGCGCTGAACACGACCGCGAGCGTGACGAACTCGGGCTGCACGAGCATCGGCCACCCGAATTGGGCCGCGAGCCGCGAGGCCGCACCGATCCCCGAGGCGACACCGAGCAGGCCGCCGAGCAGCGAGAGCAGCATCGCCTCCACGAGGAACTGGATCAGCACGTGACGCGGCTTGGCGCCGATCGCCATGCGCAGCCCGATCTCGCGCGTGCGCTCCGTGACGCTGACGAGCATGATGTTCATGATGCCGATGCCGCCGACGAGCAGGCTGACGAGCGCGATGCCGGCGAGCAGCGACGTCATCGTCTCCGTGCCCTCCTGCTGCGCCGCGGCGAACTCGGCGAGGTTGCGCACCGAGAAGTCGTCTTCCTCGTCCTCGCGCAGCTTGTGACGCTCGCGCAGGAGCGCCGTGATCTCCGCCTGCGCCGCCGTGGTGGCCTCCTGCGATGCGGTGCCGACGTAGATGCTGCCCGCGAGGTACTTGGACAGGCCGCCCATCAGCTTCGCGCGGAACGTCGACACCGGTACGAACACGACGTCGTCGTTGTCCTGCCCGAACGCCGACTGCCCCTTGCTCGCGGTCACGCCGATGATCGAGAACGGGATGTTGCCGATGCGCACGACCTGGCCGACCGGATCCGCGCCCTCGCCGTAGAGGTTGTCGACGACGGTCTTGCCGAGCACGGCGACCTTCGCCCCCGAGCGCACGTCGTCCTCGTCGAACATCTCCCCGTTGGCGGCCCGCCAGTTGCGGATCGCGAAGAACGCCGGCGTCGTTCCCTGCACGCTCGTCGACCAGTTCTGGCCCTCCACCGCGAGCTGGGCCTGGGTCTGCAGCTGGGGCGCGACCTGCTGCGCGCTCGGGATCTCGCGCTCGATCGCGGTGAGGTCGTCCCACGTGAGCGTCGGCTGCGTGCCCGCCCCGCCGCGCACGCCACCCGCATTGCTCGCGCCCGAGCGCACCACGAGCATGTTCGTACCCATCTCGGCGAACGTCTGCTCCACACGCGCGCGCGCACCGGCACCGATTGCCGTCATCGCGATCACCGCGCCCACGCCGATGACGACCCCGAGCGTCGTGAGGAACGAGCGCATCTTGTTGAGCGTGAGCGCCCGGGCTGCGACCATGAACACGACGAACGGGTTCACGAGGCCCTCCCCAGGATCGCGTCGTGGGCCGGCGTCGGCGTCTGCCGGCGATCGACGACGACGAGCCCGTCGGCCATCTCGATCACCCGCGACGCACACTCGGCGATGTCCGGCTCGTGCGTGACGAGCACGACCGTCATGCCCGCGGAGGCGAGCTCCTGGAACACGGCCATCACGTCCGCGCTCGTGCGCGAGTCGAGGTTGCCGGTCGGCTCGTCCGCCAGGATCACGCCGGGCTCCGACACGAGCGCGCGCGCGATCGCGACGCGCTGCTGCTGGCCGCCGGAGAGCTGGTTGGGGTGGTGATCGAGGCGCTGCCCCAGTCCGACCCGCTCGAGCGCGCGGCGGGCGCGGGCCTTGCGCTCGCGCGCGCCGACGCCGGCGTACACGAGCGGCAGCTCCACGTTCTCCACCGCGGTCGTGCGCGGCAGCAGGTTGAAGCTCTGGAAGACGAAGCCGATCGTGCGATTGCGGACCTCCGCGAGCCGGTTGCGGTCGAGCCCGGCGACCGCCTGGCCCGCGAGCAGGTACTCGCCCGACGTCGGCCGGTCGAGGCAGCCGAGGATGTTCATGAGCGTGGACTTGCCCGAGCCCGAGCTGCCCATGATCGCGACCGACTCGCCCGGCGCGATCGAGATCGACACGCCGCGCAGGGCGTGCACCGCGATCTCTCCGGTGTCGTAGACCTTCGCGAGCTCGTGAACCGCGATGATGGGATCCACCCCACGCCGCTCCGCGCCTGGAGGCGTCACAGGAACCCTCCGCGGCCGCCCATGCGGCGCTGCTGCCCGCCGCCCTGCTGGCGCTGCTGGCCCTGCGGTTGCGCGGGGGCGGTCGTCTTCGCGTCCGGATCCACGGGCGTCTCGACGCCCGTCGCGACCATCTCACCCTCGGCGAGCTCGCCCGAGAGCACCTCGGTGAATCGCTCGTCGGCCAGGCCCACCTCGATCTCGCGCTTCTCGAGCCGCCCGTTCGCGAGCACGTACACGCTGCGGGTCTTGCTCTGCTCGCCGCTGCGCCGTCCACCCGCGCGCTTCGCATCGGCCTTCGTCGCGCCGGCGTCGTCACCGTCGGTCGGCGGCCGAAAACGCAGCGCGGTGTTCGGCACGGCGAGCACGTCGTTGCGCGCCTCGACGATGAACGACACCTGCGCCGTCATGCCGGGGCGCAGCTCCAGCTCGGGGTTCTCGATCGACACGACCGCGTCGTAGGTGACGACGTTCTGCACGGTGGTCGGAGCGAAGCGCACCTCCTTCACCACGCCGTCGAACGTCTTGCCGGGGTGGGCGTCGACGGTGAACTCCACCTCCATGCCCTGCTTCACCTGGCCCACGTCGGCCTCGGCGACGCTCGTGTGCACCTCCATCTTGCGGAGGTCCTCTGCGATCGTGAACAGGATCGGCGGCGTCATCGAGGCCGCGAGCGTCTGGCCGATGTCGACGTCGCGCGAGATCACGATGCCGTCGATCGGCGACACGATCACCGCGTACTTCAGGTTCGTCTCCGCCTGCTCGAGCGCGGCCTGGGCCTGCGACAGCGTCGCGCGAGCCGACGCGACGTTCGCCTTCGCGGAGAGATCGGCGGCGGTCAGCGTCTCTTGCTCGGTCTTCGACAGGATGCCCTGCGCCACGAGCTTGTCGGCGCGGGCGGCTTCCGACTTCGCGACCGTCGCCTCCGACTGTGCGCGCGAGAGCGAGGCCTGGGCGACGCGCAGGCTCGCCTTCGCCTTCGCGATGTCGGCCTCGAGCAGCTGCGTGTCGAGCTTCGCGACGACCTGGTCCTTCTTCACCTCGCTGTTGAAGTCGACGAGGATCTCCGCGATGCGACCGGACACCTGGCTGCCCACCTCGACGGTGATCCGCGGCGACAACGTGCCGCTCGCGGTGACGACCGTGCGCACGTCGGTGCGCACGACCTCGGCGCTCTGGTAGACCGGCGGCGTCGCGGCCTTCGCCTCGTACCAGCGCCAGCCGAACACGGCGCCCCCGACGACGAGGAAGAGGCCGAGGGTCCAGAGCAGGGCCGGGACGAGCTTGCGCGCCATCTGTGCCCCGACGGGCTGCAGCGCGCGTGCCAGGGATCCCGCCGATTTCCGCCGTCTTGGCCCGGCTCGCGGGTCACGCACGGCGGCCGCGCTCGGCGGATCCTGCCGCCCGTGGCAGGTTCCGCCGATCGGCGCGCGCGCGCCTCGGTGCGAGCGCCTTCCGTCGATCTCGTCGACGCGCTCGAACCCCCGTGCGATCCTGCACGCGAGTGGCGAGCGGTGCGAGTGCGTGGCTCCTGGGATTCTCCGGGGCAGCATCGGGCGCCGGGCCGGAGTTCGTCGAGGATCTCGCCGCTGCGTTCGGCGTCGCGGCGGTCACGATCCTGATCTGCCGCCGGCTCGGCGTGTCGGCGGTGCTCGGCTATCTCGTCGCGGGATTGATCGTCGGGCCGTACCTGCCGGTGCCGCTCTTCGCCGACGCGGTGCGCGTCACCGCGCTCTCCGAGCTCGGCGTCGTGCTCGTCATGTTCGGCATCGGCCTCGAGTTCAGCGTGGGCAAGCTCGTGCGCGCGATCCCGAAGGTCGGCGCCATCGCGCTCGTGGAAGTGAGCGCGATGATGTGGCTCGGCTTCCTCGTCGGGCGCGCGTTCGGCTTCTCCACGATCGGTGCCGTGTTCCTGGGCGCGTGCCTCGCGATCTCCAGCACGATGGTCGTCGCGCGCGCGTTCGCCGAGCACAAGGTCGACGACGAGCTCGGTGAGCTCGTGTTCGGCATGCTCGTCGTGCAGGACCTCGTCGCGGTCGTGCTCGTCGCGGTGCTCACCGCCGTCGCGTCGGGCGCAGGCGTCGAGACCGACGAGCTCGTGATGACGCTGGTGCGCCTGCTCGGTTTCCTCGCCGTGATGGTCGTGGGCGGTCTGCTCGTCGTGCCTCGACTGGTCCGGCGCGTCGGCGGCATGAAGCACACCGAGACACTGCTCGTCGTCGCGGTGGGCCTGTGCTTCGTGCTCGCCGCGCTCGCGTCGCAAGCGGGCTACTCGGTCGCGCTCGGGGCGTTCCTCGCCGGCTCGCTCGTCGCGGAGTCGGGTGAGCACCACCGCGTCGAGGCGCTCGTAAGGCCGGTGCGCGACCTCTTCGCCGCGGTGTTCTTCGTCTCGGTCGGCATGCTCGTCGATCCGCGCGTACTGCTGTCGTCGTGGCCGCAGATCGTCGCGACGACCGCGGTCGTGGTCTTCGGGCAGCTCGTCGTCGTGTCGATCGCCGGGTTCCTGACGGGGCAGGGGCTCGATCGCGCGGTGCGGGCCGGGCTCTGCCTCGGACAGGTCGGCGAGTTCTCGTTCATCATCGCCGCGATCGGCATCGCGGGCGGCGTCGTCGATCCCACGCTCTTGCCCACCGTGGTCGCGGTCGCGGCTCTCACGGCGCTCGTCACTCCCGTGCTCGTGCAGCGCTCCACCGCGATCGCGTCGTGGATCGACGCTCGCCTGCCGCGTCGGCTGCAGACCGTGGTCGGGCTCTACCAGTCGTGGTTCGAGAGCATCCGTTCATCACAGACCGTGAACCCCACGCGGCTGCGGCGAGCCATCCGCGCGATGATCGTCGACTCGATCATGTTGGTCGCGATCGTCATCGCCGGGGCGCTCGTGCACGACGAGACGGTGGGTGGGCTCGAGCGGCTCGGGCTGGGACCGCGGGCCGCGAGCGTCGCGACCGACATCGTGCTCGCGATCGCGTGCGTGCCGTTCCTGTTCGGCCTCGTCCGCAGCATCCGCATCTTCGGGCTCGAGCTCGCGCTCATGGCCCTACCGGCCACCGCCGACGGTGCGGTCGATCTCGGGCAGGCGCCGCGTCGCATGCTCGCGGTGGGCCTGCAGCTCGCTGCGGTGTTGCTCGTCGGCTTGCCGCTGCTCGCGCTCACGGCTCCGTTCCTACCGCCGTGGCTCGGTGTGCCGGCGCTCGCCGTGGGGCTCGGCGTGTTGGCGCTCTTGTTCTGGCGCACTGCCGACAACCTGCAAGGCCACGTGCGCGCCGGCGCGCAAGTGGTCGCGGAGCTGTTGCGCGCGGGTGCGGGCACTCAGGCCGAGCTCGGTGCCCACGTGCAGTCGATGCTGCCCGGCATGGGCGAGGTCACGCCGCTCGTGATGACCGAGGATCTGCCGTCGTGTGGGAAGACGCTCGCGGAGCTCGATCTGCGCGGACGCACGGGCGCGACCGTACTCGCGATCGAGCGCAGCGATGGGCCGCGCATCGTGCCGTCCGGTAGCGAGCCCTTGCAGCCCGGGGACGTGCTCGCGATCGCGGGCTCGCACGACGCGGTCGTGCGCGCGCTCGAGCTGTTGTCCCGCGGTCCGGACGCGATCGCGCGCGACGCCGAGGCGGGCCCGTCGACCGCGCTCGATCCGCGACCGTGAGCGTGGACGCGCCTCGCGTGCTACGGCATCCTTCGTGGCGATGAAGACGTACGAGACGGACGTGCTGGTGGTCGGCGGCGGCGGTGCTGCCACGGCGGCGACGATCGCCGCACACGAGGCCGGCGTCCGCACGATGCTGGCGGTCAAGGGCGAGTTCGGCGTGCCGGGGGTGCGCGGCGCGGGAGCGACGAGCAACCCGAAGGCCGACTTCTGGACGATCCGCACCGTCGGTCCGAAGGGCGGCCTGTTCAACCCGCCCGACGCGACGTGGGCCGACATGGTCCAGGCGGGGCTCGGCACCGCCGACGCGTCCTTGTGCCGCATCTTCGTCGACGAGGTGTCCGACGCGATCAAGCGCCTGCGCAGCATGGGCATGAAGTTCCAGAGCAAGATGCTCGCGACGATGCCTGCCACGCAGGAATCGAAGGGCACCAACAACATCGTCCAGGTCCAGAAGGCGGTGATCGAGGGCACGAACACGCAGGTGATCGAGCACGCGAACCTCACCGACCTGCTCGTGGAGAACGGGCGCTGCTTCGGTGCGGTCGGCGTCGACGACGACGGCGATCCGTTCGTGGTGCACGCGGGTGCGGTCGTGCTCGCGACCGGCGGCGTGGGCCAGCTCTTCCAGTACAGCTTCAACCCGCCCGGCAACACGGGCGACGGCTACGCGATGGCGCTGCGCGCCGGTGCGGAGCTCTTCAACATGGAGTTCATGCAGCAGGGGCTCGCCACCACGTGGCCGACCCAGGCGATGATCATGTTGTACGAGATGCCGGAGCCCTACCGGATGTTCAACCGCGAGGGCAAGTCGTTCGTCGGCGACTACCTGCCGCGCGGGCTCTCGCTCGTCGAGGTCAGCAACCTCAAGGCGTACCACTGGCCGGTCTCGTGTCGCGACGGTGCGATCCACCTCGATCGGGCGATCCACGGCGAGGCGCTGGCCGGACGTGCGACGGATCAGGACGCGGTGTTCCTCGACCTGTCGGGCACCAAGCGCGGGTTCCAGCCCGAGGTGTTCGTCGAGTACATGCACTCGATCGGCATCGATCTCGAGCGCGACCTGTTGCAGATCCAGCTGCACCACCACACGAGCAACGGCGGCGTGCGCATCGACGAGCACGCGCAGTCGTGCATCGTGGGGCTGTTCGCGTGCGGCGAGACTGCCGGCTGGCAGGGGGCGGACCGGCTCGGCGGCACGATGCTCGGCGGCTCGCAGGTGTTCGGCTGGCGGGCGGGTGCGCGCGCGGCCGAGGTCGCGAAGGATCGACCGGGCCCGCAGGCGCACCCGGATCGCATCGAGCAGCTGGTGCTCGCTCCGGTCGCACGCTTACGCGCGAGCAAGGGCAGCACGCGGCCGGGCGAGCTGCTCGCGCCCCTGCAGCGCGAGATGTGGCGCAAGCTGCTCGTGGAGAAGGACGCCGGCAAGCTCGCCGCCGCCCGCGAGGTCCTCGCCGGTCAGCGCGAGCGACTCGCCAGCGATCTGCGCATCGGTGCGCCGTTCGACGTCGTGCTCGCGCTCGAGCAACGCAACCTGCTCGACGTCGCGGAGGCGATCGTCTCGGCCGCGGAGTTCCGCACGGAGAGCCGCGGCTCGCACTACCGCTCCGATCACCCCGAGCGCAACGACAAGGACTGGCTGACGAACGTGTTCGTCACGCGCGAGGGCGAGACGCTACGCGTGCGCAAGCAGTGGGTGAACGCGGACTGGTCGCCGCAGGACGGCGACATCCGCATCAAGCCCTGGGGTTAGCGCCGACGCTCGCGACCCTCGGGCGGCCCGTCGTCGCGCGTGCGCCGATCCGGCATGAACGAGCCCCACAGGCTGCGGCTCCACGGCACCTCGACGACGGGCCACATGCCGCGCGCGCGCGGAACCGCGACGCGACGCAGCTTCAGACGACCGAGGGGCGGATCGGAGGAGTCCGGCACGCTGCCACGGTACGGCGCGCCGGGCTCCCGATCCAAGAAATCAGCTCGCCTTGCGGATCGCCTCCACCTCGATCGTGATGTTCACCTTGTCGCCCACGAGGACGCCGCCGGCCTCGAGCGCGACGTTCCACTGCAGGCCGAAGTCCTTGCGATCGAGCGACGCGGTCGCGGAGAAGCCGGCGCGCTCGCCACCCCACGGGTCCTTCGCGCGGCCGGCCAGCTCGACGTCGAGCGTGACGGGCTTCGTCGTGCCGCGGATGGTCAGATCGCCGGTGACCAGCATCCGGTCGGCGCCCTTCCGCTCGAACGTGGTGCTGCGGAAGGCGATCTTCGGGTGGTTCTCCACGTCGAGGAAGTCGGCGGAGCGCAGGTGCTCGTCGCGCTTCTCTTCTCTGGTGTCGATCGATCGTGCGTCGATCTGCACGTCGATCTTCGACTTCGTCGGGTCGGCGTCGTCGAGCTCGAGCGTGCCGGTCCAGTCGTGGAAGCGCCCGTGGACCTTCGCGACCATGAGGTGGCGGACCCAGAAGTTGATGCTCGAGTGGGAGGTGTCGAAGTTCCAGTGCTCGGTGGCCATGGCGAGAGCATGGGCCCGGAAGCCTGGTGCTCAAAGACGCAACGTGGCAACATACCGTTGCGTGGATGCAACAATCGATCTGGACCTGCTGTCGACGTTCGTGGCGGTCGCGGAGGCCAACTCGTTCTCCGCCGTCGCGCAGCGGCTGCAGGTGAGCAAGGGCACCGTGAGCCGCAAGATCGCGAAGCTGGAGGAGCTGGTCGGGGCGCCGCTCCTGCACCGCACGACGCGACGGGTCGCGCTCAGCACGGCCGGGGTCGCGCTGTTCGAGCGCGCGGCCCCCCACGTCGCGGCGCTGCGCCTCGCCGTGGGCACGTTGCCCGAGCGGCAGGCGGCACCGTCGGGTGACCTGCGCGTGACGGCCCCGACGGATCTCGGCAACGTGCTGTTGCCCGAGCTGGTCACGCGCTTCACGACGCGCTTTCCCGCCGTGCGCGTGGAGCTGCATCTCACGCAGCGCCAGGTCGATCTCGTCGGCGAGGGGTTCGACCTCGCGATCCGGGCCGCCGGCCCGCGCTTGCGCGACTCGTCGCTCACGATGCGGCGGTTGTCGTCGGCCGAGTTCCTCGCGTACGCGTCGCCCGTGTACGTCGCGCGTCGCGGATCGCCGCGCGAGCTCGCCGATCCCGATCACGACTGGGTCGGCTTCCGGCCCGCGCAGAAGCTGCTCGGGTTCTCCGCGTCGTTTCGCCCGCACGTGACGTGCGACGACTTCCTGTTCGCGCGCGAGGCCGTGCGACTCGGGGCGGGCATCGGCGTGATGCCGACGTTCGTCGCCGAGGCACTCGCATCCGCGGGCGAGCTCGTGCGCGTGCTGCCGAGCTATCGCGTGCGCACGCCCGGCTTCGTGCTGCTGCATCCGCCGCACGCGAAGGTGCCGAGCAAGGTCGTGGCGTTCCGCGACATGCTCGTCGAGATGCTGAAGCGGACGGTCCGTTAGAGCACGGCTCGAGCGGCGCGCCGTACCTGCGCGCAGTAGCTCGAGCCGAACATCGCGACGTGGATCAAGAGCGGATAGAGCTGGTAGAGCGGCACGCGATCCGCGACGCCGGGCGCGAGCGGGTAGGCCTCGTCGTACGCGGCGAAGCAACGTGGTCCGGGGCCGCCGAACAGCTTCAGCATCGCGAGATCGATCTCGCGATGGCCGCCGTACACGGCCGGATCGACGAGCACCGGGGCACCGGTGCGGTCGCACATGACGTTGCCGCTCCACAGATCGCCGTGCAGCCGCGCGGGTGGCTCGTCGGGGCCGACCAGCGCGGGCAGCCGCGCGATCACGTCCTCGACGGCGCGCGCGGTCGCGGCGTCGAGCGAGCCATCGTCGCGCGTGCGCTGCACGAGCGGTGCGAGCCGGCGCTCGCCGTAGAAGGCGGCCCAGCTCGGCAGCGGTCGGTTGTCCTGCGGCACGCGGCCCATCACGTTGGCGCGGCCGAGCCCGAACGTCGGCGCACCGAATCGATGCAGCGCCGCGAGCTCGCGGCCGAGCCGTTCGTCGCAATCCGACCCGCGCCCGGTCTCGACGAAGTCGAGCGCGAGAAAGGGCGCGTCGGCAGGACCCACGGCGAGCACGGCCGGCGTCGCGATCGCATCCGCTTCGGCGAGCCATCCGAGCCCGTCGGCCTCCGCCGCGTACGTCGCCGCATCCGCGCCGTGTTTCACGAACACGCGCCGACCGTCGGCGAGCGTCGCCTCGATCGCGAGGTGACTGTCGCCGCCTCGCGTCGCGCTCGCGCGCACGACCTCGACGCCGAGCACTCGCGCGAGGGCGGCCGAGAGCGCGCGCTCAGAGGGCACGACGCAGCTCCGCGAGCAGTCCTTCGCACGCGCGCTCGCACATCGCGAGCACCTCGGTGAATCCATCGGCGCCGCCGTACCAGGGATCGGGCACGTCCAGCGGCCGAGGGTCAGCGGCGTCGAACTCCCGCAGCATGCGGATCTTCGCGCGCGCCACGGCGGTGCCGGCGATCCGCTCGAGGTGCGCGCGGTTGTGTCGGTCCATCGCGATGACGAGATCGAATCGATCGAAGTCCTCGCGCTCGAACCGGCGCGCGCGCGAGCGCATCGAGTACCCGCGCGCGACCGCGACGCGGGCGCTGCGACGGTCGGGCTCCTCGCCCTCGTGCTCGTCGGAGCAACCAGCGCTGTCGATCGCGATCGCGTGTTGCAGTCCGGCGCGCTCCACCAGCGTCGCGAAGACGGCCTCCGCCGTCGGCGAGCGACAGATGTTGCCGTGGCAGACGAAGCAGACCGACGTCATGGCGGCACGAAGGGGCCGGGCTTGAAGTCGGGCACGGTGGGATCGCGCGTCGTCTTGCCCTTCTTCTTTTTCTTCTTCGTCGTCTTCTTCGGCTCGACCTTGGTGTCGGGCGGCGGCTCGACCTTGGTGTCGGGCGGCGGCTCGACCTTGGTGTCGGGCGGAGGCTCGACCTTGGTGTCGGGCGGAGGCTCGACCTTGGTGTCGGGCGGAGGCTCGA
>CAYXVR010000057.1:0-18791 GCA_964468635.1 uncultured Nannocystaceae bacterium | reverse complement strand
CCTTCGTGTCCGGCGGCGGCTCGACCTTCGTGTCCGGCGGCGTCTCCGGTGGCGGCTCGATCTTCGTCTCCGGCGGCGGCTCGACCTTCGTCTCCGGTGGCGGCTCGACCTCCGCCTCCGCCGCGTCGTCGCCTGCGGGCGTCGCGGGCTCGTCCGACTCGCTCGGCGCGGGGTCGGGCTCGGACGGCGCATCGTTGCGCGCGGCGATCCACGCCCGCACGCGCGGATAGGCGAGCACGCCACCCGCTCCGAGCGCGCCGAGCAGCACGACCGCGACGATCACCACGACGATCGTGCCGCCGGAGCCTCTGCGAGGCGCCACCGCAGGCGCGAGACTCGACGCGCCCGGATCGATCGCGACCGGCTGCGTCGAGCCCATGGGCGTGGGCCAGGCCGGCGGCGCGCTCGGAGGCTGCAGATCGGGGCTCGCGATCATCGTGCGATCGACGGGCGCCGGCGGCCGCGCGAGCGGAGGCTGGCCCGGCAGCATCACCGTCGGATCGGTCACCGGCGGTCGCGCGAGCGGAGGCGTACCCGGGAGCATCACCGTCGGATCGGTCGGCGGCATGCGTGGA
Source organism: uncultured Nannocystaceae bacterium (assembly GCA_964468635.1). GTDB lineage: Bacteria > Myxococcota_A > Polyangia > Nannocystales > Nannocystaceae > Xiheibacterium. Next base: position 18,216 of record CAYXVR010000057.1, on the reverse strand, counting down.
GGATCGATCGGCACGTTCGAGTCCGGACCGGCGATCCGCGTGCGATCGATCGGCGCCGCCGGTTCCATCGCGATCACCGTGCGGTCGACGGACGACGGCACGCCGGGCAGCGTGATCGTTCCGCCGAGCACGCCGGGATCCACGGGCGTGGGCACCGGCCCGCCGTCCATCGGGATCGCGATCTGCGTGCCGCCCGATCGCACCTCCGGTGCGCCCGCGGTGAACTCCGCCCCGGGCGGCGGCTCGCCGCGCAAGAACGCGGCGGAGTCCGCCGCCGACGACGGCGAGGGATCCGGCACGACCGTGCGCGAGCCCGTGGGCGGACGCGCGGGTGGAGGCATCGTCATCGCGAGGGGTCGTGCGGGCGACGGTTGCGTCGGACCGGACGGCCGCGGCGCCGCACCCTGCGGGCTGCCGGACGGTCGCGTGACGGACGGCTGCGTCGGACCCGACGGGCGCGGGCTCGCCATCGGCGGCGCAGCGGAGGGTCGCGTGACGGACGGCTGCGTCGGGCCCGACGGCCGCGGGCCTGCGCTCGCCGATCCGGGCGCGACGCTCGACGGCGGCGGCGTGAACGTCGGCGCGCCCGGAGGCATGAACGCGGGGGCGGTCGACGTGCTCCGCGTCGCGGGGCTGCGCGTCGATGTGCTCGGCGTCGGTGCGCTCGGCGTCGGTGCGCTCGCCGTCGGTGCGCTCGACGTCGCCACCGTCGTGGGCAGCGACGGATCGTCGACGACTTCGACGGGCACGCTCGTGCTCTCCGGCGGCTTGGTCGCGACCGGTGCGGCGCCCGTGCTCGCGCGCGCGTCGGTCGGGCGCGCCGCGACCGGAGCGCGCACCGCCGCGGGCGACGGCCCGGTCTTGCGCGCGACGATCCCCGGAGACGCTGCCTTCGGGCGCGGCGCGGGCTTGAGCCCACCGGCGCCGGGCTTGTTCGCGGCCGCGCTCGCGCCCGTGGGTGCGCGCGGCACCGGCCGCACGTTCGCGGGGGCAGCCGGCTCCGCTCGCGGCACGCTGCTCGACGACTCGTCGGCCGTCGGCTGGGGCGCCTCGCTCCACGGATACGGCTTCGCACCGAACCGATCGACGATGTAACGCGCGAGCGGCTCGCTCGCGAGCGGCAGGTTGTAGCGCTGCGCGAACGCGCGCAGATCGTCGCGCAGCGCCGCCGCGGTGAGGTAGCGGTGGCTCGGATCGATCTGCAGCGTGCGCAGCAGGATCGCCTCGAGCTCCGCCGGGTAGTTCATCGTCACCGACGACGGCCGCGTGATCTGACCCGTGAGGATCTGATGCAGGATCGCGAGCTCGTTCTCCCCCTTGAACAGCCGCTGCAGTGTGGTGAGCTCGAACAAGAGGATGCCGATCGCGAAGATGTCGCTGCGGCGATCGACGCCCTCGGCACGGCACTGCTCGGGCGACATGTACGAGGCCTTGCCCTTGAGCATGCCGGCCTGCGTGACGTGCGTGCCCGCGGCCGCCTTCGCGATGCCGAAGTCGACGATCTTCACCTCGCCACGCTGACTCACCAGCACGTTCGTGGGCGACACGTCGCGATGCACGATGCGGAGCGGCCGCCCGCTGCCGTCGGCCTGCTCGTGCGCGTGATGGAGCGCGGCACAGAGGCCGTCGGCGATCGTGAGCACGAGCGACAGCGGGATCGGCTCGCCCTTCGCGATCGCACCGCGCAGGATCGTGCGCAGGTTCTCGCCGTGCACGTACTCCATCGCGAAGAACGGCTCGTCGCCGTCGAGCCCGATGTCGAACACGCGCGCGATGTTCGGGTGGTGCAGCGTCGCAGCGAGGTGCGCCTCGTCGCGGAACATCCGCACGAACTCCGGATCCTCGGCGAGCTGGGGCAGGATCCGCTTGATCACGACGATCTGGGCGGACTCCCGCGGACGCGCGAGGAACAGCTCCGCCATGCCCCCCACGGCCAGGCGCCCGAGGACGTCGTAGCGGGAGCCGAGGTCGCTGCCGCCGTGCTGGACGGCCGGGGCCTGGGGCTCGCGATCCACGTCGGGCGATGCTAGCAGTCCGGCGTCGCGCTGGGCCGGCGCGGTTTCGTGGATGCGCGCACGCGTCGTGGTGCAACGCACCCACGGCGGGGCGCCTCAGGCGGCCGGCGGCCCCAGGCGAGATCCGGCTCGAATCAGCGCTGGACCGACGCGACGAGCTTGTCGATCGTCTGCCGGTAGCTCGCCTCGTTCATGCCGAGCGCGCCGGCGAGCGTCGCGAGCAGCTTGTCCTCCTCGTCGAGCACGAAGCCGTCGGCGACCGCGACCTCGAACGCGGCCGTGAGCAGGCGCGCCTTGTCGTCGGCGCCGAGCCGACCGCCGAGCGCGCGTGCGACCGGGAGCCACGCGCCCTCGTCCGCGCGCAAGGCCGCCGTCTCGCGTTCGATCGCGGCGGCCTCGGGTGCGGCGCCCGTGATCCGTCGGTACGCGGTGCCCACCGACTCCAGCTCGTCGGGATCGACGTCGTCGTCGGCGCGCGTCATCGCGATCAGCACGCGCAGCACCTCGCCGTCGTCGTCGGAGATCGGCATCCCGTGCAGACGTAGCACGTTCGCGCGCGGCGTGCTCAGGGGACGCGCAGCTCGATGCCGAAGTTGGAGCGCAGCCCGACCCGGCCCACCTGGTGGAGCTCGCGCCCGTCGGGCACGAGGAACTCCGGGCGCGTGAACGGCACGACGAGATCGACGCCGAGGACGAGCGCGACGAACGGCCGTGGCGACCACGTGAGCGACGAGCCGAGCGAGAAGGCGCCCCATGCTTCGTTGTCCTTGTCCGTCGGCACGCCCACCCCGAGCGGGCGGCCGGTGACCTGGCCGCCCTCGAGCGCCGCACAGATCGGGAACTCGAGCACCGCCGCTGCCACCGGCACACCGCAGCCACGCACGCGCAGGCTCCACATCGAGATGTCCGCGCCCGCGGTCTCCAGATCGTCGATCCAGATCCGTCGCGGCGCGACGTAGATCGCCCCGACCTCCGTGCGCCAGTGGGGACCGAAGATGCCGAGCGTGATCACGGGACCGAACCCGATCTTCGGCACGACGTTGTAGTCGAGCAGCACGTCGGCCCGCAGCGCGAAGCGAGCGATACGCAAGCGCGGCTTCTTCTCCACGGGTGGCGCCACCACGGGCTTGGGCGGCGGCGTCTTGGGCTCGTCCTCCTCGAGATCACCGCGCGCGGCCGCGCGATCGAGCTCGCGATCGACCGCCATCGGATCGGCTGCGACCGCGGCGACGAGCGCGACCGCGTTCGCGAGCGCGGCGCAATCGGGCGAGGCGAGCGCGTGAGTCGTGGTGCCGCTCGACGTCTCCGTCGTCAGCTTCATCGCGAAGCCGTCGGCCGTGCTCGTGACCTCCGCCTGCACGCGGACCCACGGCGCGCCGGGATCGCGATCGCCGAGCAGCGCGGCGAGCTGACGCTCGACCTCGGCCTTCGGCGGACAGCTCGGCGGCGCGGTCCAGGCGAGCTCGATCGGAGGGTGCTCCGCCGTCGGCGGATCGCTCGGCGCGGGCTCGGTCGGCGGTGGCGTGGGCGCCGGGCTCGTCGGCGACTGGGGCATCGTCGACGGCCGCTGCGGAGCGGGCCCCAGCGCGATCGCGAGGGCGACGAGGAGCGGACCCACGTCCCGGTTCTCGCCCACCGCGGGCGTGCGCCGCAAGTCCGGGGACGGCGCGCTCGCGTGGAGCTCAACCGCAGGTCGCTTCGGGGCCGAGCACGCCCTCGATCACGACGTCCGAGAACACGGCGCCGATCGGCATCGACGCCTCGGCGACGTCCTCGGGCCGCGGCGTGCCGATCGACACATAGAGCTCGTTGGGTCCGAACGCCATGCCCGACCCCGACCAGTCGATGTCGAGGACCACCGCACCGTTGCGCAGGTAGCGGGTGTGTCCACCGCCCCACTCGACGCGCAGCCGCTGGGGAGATCCGTCCCAGTTGGCGTCGCCCCCGAACGGCTCCTCGAAGAACGACGCGCACGGGCACGCGTCGAAGTACCCGGGCGCGCCGCCGGGACACATGCCCCACATGATCTTCTGCTGACCCTGCCGCTTCGGCTCGGCGGTGCCGTAGATCCGGATCATCGACTTGTACGCGTTCACCCGGTACTCGGGGTTGTAGTCGATCGGGTGCTCCATGCCGTGGCCACCCTCGTACAGGCCGAACACCTCGTGGTCGGGCAGCGGCAGGTTCGCGAGCGTCACGTTCGTCATCGTGAACTCGACCGAGCCCTCGACGAGTCGTGGCAGCGCCCAGTAGATCCGATCGGCGTTGCCCGTGACGGTCCACCCGTCTGCGCCGAACGATCCGCCGAGCGCGGTGCCCATCGTTCCGCCGACGAGCGGGTCGCTCATCATGAACGTCTCCGGATCGCCGGTGGTCGTCGTGTCGTCGCCGCTGTCGACCGCGCCGTCGTCGGTCGTCGCCGGCGCGTCGTCGTCCGACGCGGTCAGCGTCGCGGTCGCGTCGTCGCCCTCGCTCGAGTCGCCGTCGTCGTCGGTCGACGTCGGCATCGTCGCCGTCATCGTGCCCGAGCCGCTGAGCGTGCCGGCGGTCGCGGCCGTGTCGCGGGCCTCCTCGACGTCCCCACAGCCGGCGACGAGCAGGGCGAGCGCGAGGAGGCGAGGGCGGCGGTGGGGGTTCGCGTGCACGGGCTCAGCGAGGAACCAATCGGGTGCGCGCGCCGGTTCCGATCGGCGCGTTCGCGCCGGCGCCGCCCTGAAATGCGGACGCGCCGGTTCTGGTAGAACGCCACCCGTGCCGCCGCTGTTCGCCCTGCAGGGGGTCCGCAAGCGCTTCGGTGGCGTGCAGGCCCTCGCCGACGTGACGTGTGCGATCGAGGGCCGCGCGATCGGACTGCTCGGTCCCAACGGTGCGGGCAAGACCACGCTCATGCGCGTGCTGCTGGGGTTGCTCGCGCCCGATGCCGGGGTCGCGACGGTGCTCGGGCTCGACGTGCGGCACGAGCCCGCGGCCGTGCGTGCGCGGCTCGGCTACGCGATGGAAGGGCCCGATCGGATCCCCGGGCTCTCCGGACTCGAGTCGGTCGTGTACGCCGGCGAGCTGTGTGGGCTCGCGCGCCGCTCTGCCGTCCTGCGCGCCCACGAGGTGCTCGATCTCGTCGGCCTCGACGACGCGCGCACGCGTCCGGTCGAGGAGTACAGCACCGGCATGCACCAGCGCGTGAAGATCGCGATGGCGCTCGTGCACGACCCGGATCTGCTCTTGCTCGACGAGCCCACGAGCGGGCTGGATCCCGGCAGCCGCGAGGATCTGCTCGCGCTCGTCGTGCGGCTGCGCGACGGCGACGGGCCCGCAGTCGTGCTGTCGACCCACCTCTTGCACGACGTCGAGCGCACGTGCGACGCGTGCGTGATCATGCACGAGGGACGCGTGCGCTTCTCCGGGCCGCTCGCGTCGTTGCGGCGCGCGACGACGCGGCAGTACGACGTGCGCATCGACGGCGACCCCGCGGCGTTCACCACGGCGCTCGTGGGCACGGGCAGCGAGATCACGGCGGGTCGGCGCCCCGAAGCGCTGCTCGTCGCGCTCGCCGACGGTCACGACGCGCGCACGATCTGGTGGGCGGCCCAGACCACGAAGACGCGGATCTGGCACCTCGAGCCACGCGCGCTCAGCCTCGAAGAGGCATTCCTCTCCGCCATCGCAACGGACGGCACGGCATGAAGGACGTCGTGCACTCGATCGGATACCGGCGCCTGCCTGGTCGATCGCGCCGGTGGGCACCGTGGCCGATCGCCCGCACCGCGCTCGCGCTCGCGTTCCGCAAGCGCTCCGCGAAGGTCGCCGCCGCGCTGTGTGCCTTCGTCGCGTTCGTGCACGCCGTCACGCTCGTGGGGCAGGTGCTCGTCGGGCGCCTCGCCGACGAGATGGGGGAGGGGCCCGGCGCGTTCGCGAGCGAGATGATCGTGCGCGCCGTCGGCCAGGTGCACGAGACGCTGTCCACGTTCGTGGGCGTGCAGCTGTACGCGACCGCGATCCTGCTCGCCGTGGTCGGAGCCGGCCTCGTCGCGGACGATCGGCGCACGCGGGCATTCGAGCTGTACTTCTCGCGTCCGCTGTCGGGGCGCGACTACGTCGTCGGCAAGCTGCTCGTCGCGATTGCGGTGCCGGTCGCGACGATCGTCGTGCCGTTCGTGCTCTTGTTCGCGCTCGCCGTCGGCATCGCGCCGCACGAGCTCGCGAGCGCGTTGTGGCCGCTCTTCCTGCCCGGCTTGCTCGCCGCCCTGCTCGCGGCCGCGGTGCTGGCGGGCACGATCGTCGGCGCCAGTGCGATCGGCGAGCGCGCGCGCACGGTCGGCGTCGCGTACGTGCTCGGCCTCGTCGTGCTCGGAGCGCTCGCCGACGGGCTCGCCGAGGCGGGCCATCGATGGGCCGGCTACCTCGGCCCGCTGCGCGACGTGCAGACCGTGTCCGATGCGCTCCTGCGCGTGATGTCCACCAGCGTGCTCACCGAATGGTTGTCGCTGCGCGAGCGCACGAACGAGAGCGCGTGGCTGTCCGCCGTGGTGCTCGTGGCGCTCACGGTGGTCGGCGTGCTGGCGCTCGTGTCGCGCGTGCGACGGGAGCTGCGCGGATGAGCGCGCCCATCCTCGAGATCCGCGGGGTGTCGAAGCTGTTCGGTACCGTGCGCGCGCTCGACGAGATCGACCTCGAGATCGGGCCCGGCGTGACGGGTCTGCTCGGCCCCAACGGCTCGGGCAAGTCGACGTTGCTCAAGCTCGTGTCCGGCCAGCTCGCGCCCGACACCGGCACGATCCGCGTGCGCGGGCTCGATCCGTTCGCCGACCCGAGCTGCATGACGAGCCTGGGGCTGTGTCCCGAGCACGACCGATTCTACGAGGAGCTCACCGGCGAGCACTTCGTCGCCGCGCTCGCGCGCCTGCACGGCTACACGGCGGCCGAGGCGTCCACGCGCGCCCGCCGGGCGCTCGCTCGCGTCGGCATGGAGCGGTTCGCCGGCAAGGCGTTGCGCGCGATGAGCCGAGGCATGCGCCAGCGCGTGAAGATCGCGCAGGCGATCGCGCACGATCCCGACGTCGTGTTGCTCGACGAGCCGCTCACCGGAACGGATCCGGTCGGTCGCGCAGATCTGATCGCGCTCGTCGTCGAGCTCGGTGCGCATGGGCGGTGCGTCGTCGTGTCGAGCCACGTGCTGCACGAGGTCGAGGCGATGACGCCGTCGGTCGTGCTCGTCCGCTACGGTCGCCTCCGCGCCCAGGGCAACATCCGCCGGCTGCGCGCCCTGCTCGTCGATCGTCCCTATCGCGTGCGCATCGAGGTCGGTGATCGCGACGCGTCCGGGGGCAACGTCGCGCGCACGCTCGCGGCGCAGTTGGTCGTCGTCCCGAGCGTGACGGCGGTGACCCTGGTCGACGCGCGCACGCTCGAGCTCACCACCACGGATCTCGACACCGCGTGCCTCGAGGTGCCTCGACTCGCGGCCGAGCTCGAGCTCGGGCTCGAACGACTCAGCTCGCCCGATGCCGACCTCGAGAGCCTCTACCGCTACCTCGTCGCATGAACCGCGCACTGCCACCTCAGTTCCCCCTGGCGCTCTACTGGGCGGGCTTTCATGTCGGACGCGCGCTGCGGCGGCCCGCGACGGTGCTCTGGTGCGCCGCGGCCGTGCTCCTCGCGGCCGCGTTGCGCTTCGGCGGGGACATGCCCGGCGACGTGCTCGCGGATCTCGAGCTCACGCTCGTGCTGCCGCTGTTCGCGATGTTCTTCGGCTCGGGCGGGCTGCGCGAGGAGGTCGAGGATCAGACGCTGACGTACGCGTTCGTCCGCCCGCTCGCCCGTCGCTGGGTCTACCTCGCGCGGACGGGCGCAGCCGCGTTCGTGGCGACGGCTCCCGTGCTGGTCGCGCTCGCGCTCGCCGTCCGCGATCCGATGGACGCGCTGCGTTGGCTCGGCGTCGCGGTGCTCGCGGGGCTCGCGTACACGTCCGTGTTCGCGGCGATCGGCCTCGTGATGCGACGGCCGACGCTCGTGGGGCTCGCGCTCGTGCTCGGTTGGGAGCAGGGCGTCGGCGCGGTGCCGGGCTTCCTCTCGCGACTCACGTTGCAGGCGCATGTGCGCGGCCTCGCCGGGTTGTCGCCACGCGGAGGCCCGCTCGCCGCGCTGCATGAGGCGCCGCCGTGGTGGGCGAGTCTCGCCGTGATGGTCACGGTCCTCGCGATCTGCGTGGGACTCGCGAGCTGGTGGGTGAGCCGGCGCGAGCTCGTCGTTCCCAAGTGAGTGCCGAACCGCGCACGAGCCCGCGCGTGGATCGGGTAAGCTGGGGAGATGGGGACCCGCGTCGTCGCCTGTTTCGCCGAGGCCGATCGCATCGGAGGCATCGTCGCGAAGATGCGCCTGGCCGCGCGCACGGGGGTCACCTCGGCCGCGGCACCGGGGATCGAGGACGACGACGAGCTGCTCGCTCGGTTCCAGGCCGCGCTCGAGAAGCTGCGGGCCGAGTTCACGACCAAGGGCGAGCGCGATCGGGCCGAGGTCGCGGCGGGCTACGCCCACGCCACCGTCCTGCGCGGCTACCTCGAGGCCTATGGCGATCTGATGAGCCAGCGCGCGCTGCTGCTCGGTCGCGTCACCGAGACGGTGCAGCGCGTCGACGAGACCAGCGCGCGGCTGCTCGCGTGCGAGCGCGTGAGCGTGTGGATGCTCGACAAGCCGCGCTCGAAGATCACGTGCCTCGACCTTTTCGAGCGCGAGCCCAGGCGCCACTCGAGCGGCAACGAGCTCTTCGCCAGCGACTTCCCCCCGTACTTCGAGGCGATGCAGCGCGAGCGCACCATCGCGGCCCACGACGCCGTCCGCGATCCGCGGACGTCGTGCTTCGCCGACGTGTACCTGCGCCCGCTCGGGATCGGCGCGATGCTCGACGTGCCCGTGTGGGCCAACGGCAAGATGGTCGGCGTGGTGTGCCACGAGCACGTCGGCGGCCCACGCACGTGGAACGCAGACGAGGAGCAGTTCGCGTACCTCATCGCGAACTTCGTCGGTCTCGCATTCGAGCGCGGCGGCCCGTGAGCGTGCGCTTTCGATGGTGACCGCGATCGTCGTCTTCGCCGCGACCTACGTGCTCGTCGCGGCGCGCCGACTCGGTTGGTTGCCGCTCGATCGACCCGCCGGTGCTTTGCTCGGCGCGGTGGCGTGCGTCGCCCTCGGCGTGCTCGGTCCCGGCGAGGCGCTCGCGGCCGTCGACGGACGCACGCTCGTGCTCTTGTTCGGCATGATGGGCATGGGCGCGTTCCTCGGTGCCGACGGGTTCTTCGAGCGCGCCGCCACGGCGCTCGCGCGGTGGGCCCGCACGCCCGCGCGGCTGCTCGGAGCGATCGTGTGGACGAGTGGTGGGCTCGCGGCCCTCGTCACGAACGACGCGGTGTGCGTGCTCGGAGCGCCGCTCGTGGTCGCGCTCGTGCGGCGCCACGCGCTGCGTCCGCTGCCGTTCCTGCTCGCGCTCGCCACCGCCGCGAATACGGGCAGCGTCGCCACGCTCGTCGGCAACCCGCAGAACATGCTGTGTGCCGCGCTCGGCGGGCTCGACTACCGCGAGCACCTCGTGCTCGTCGGTCCGGTCGCCGTCGTCGCGCTCGCGTTGAACCACGCGATCCTGCGGTGGGCCTTCGCGCGCGATCTGGCCGGCGCGCTCACGGAAGAGGAGGCCACCGAGCCCGTCTGTCGGCGCTCGACGTGGATCACGCTCGCCGTGCTGGCCGGCACCGTGGTGCTCTACGTGCTCGGCACCGACCTCGCGTGGACGGCCGCGGGCGGGTTCGCGGTCCGCCTCGTCTTGCATCGCGCCGAGCCCGGCGCGTTGTGGGAGCGCATCGATTGGACGATCCTTCTCTTTTTCGCCGGACTGTTCGTCGTCGTCGAAGGGCTGGTGGCGAGCGGCGCGACGTCGTGGGTGTTCGATCGAGTCTCCCTCTGGTCGGGCTCGGGCGTCGGCGCGTGGGTGCGTCTGTCCGCGCTGTTCCTCGTCGGCAGCAACGTGGTGTCGAACGTGCCGTTCATCCTCGTGGTGCAGAGCGAGCTCGCGCGCGCGCCCGATCCGGCGCTCGCGTGGGAGCTGCTCGCCGTCGCGTCGACCTTCGCGGGCAACCTCACGCTGCTCGGATCCGTCGCGAACGTGATCGTGGCCGAGGCGGCGCGTCCGCTCGGCGGGCTCGGGTTCTGGGAGTACTCGCGCATCGGCTTCCCGCTCGCGATCGTGACGACGGCGGTCGGCACCGCGTGGCTCGTCGCCTTCGGGTGAGTCGCAGAAACAGTCAGTGTTGACTGTTTCTTCGGAGTGCGGCATGGTGTCGCGCGTGGCCCGGTCCATCCCCGCGACGATCCGCCGGCGCTCCGGCAGCGCAGCCGCGCCCGCGGCCGCCCCGCCGCGGCAGTCGCGAGCGATCGCGACGCGGGCCCGCCTGCTCGAGGCCGCGATCGACTCGCTCGTGAAGCACGGCTACGCGGGCACGTCGACGGTGGAGGTGTGCCGGCGCGCGGGCGCGTCGCGAGGCGCTCACCTGCACCACTTCCCGACGAAGGCCGAGCTCGTCGCCGCGGCGGTGGAGCACCTCGTCGAGCGCCGGCTCGACGAGTTCCGCAAGCGCGTGCGCGCGACCCGTGACGATCGTCGACGGCTGCAGACCGCGCTCGCGACGATGTGGACGATCTACGCGGGGCCCACGCTCGGCGCGTGGATGGAGCTCGTGGTCGCGGCGCGCACCGATGCGGAGCTGCGCCGGCACATGGCCGGCGTCGACGATCGGTTCTTCGGCCACGCGCTCGCGGCGTTCCACGAGCTCGTCGGGCGCTCCGATCTCCGGCCGGAGCGCGCGGCCGCGCTGGCCCGCCTGATCCTGTCCGTCTTCGACGGGCTGGCCCTGCACCACGTGCTCACGCGCGATCGCCAGCGCGTGGAGCCGGTGCTGGCCGAGCTGCAGCTCATGCTTCAGGAGGCGCTCGCGCGATGAGTGGGCTCGACGTCGTCGTGAGGGGCGGCCTCGTGTTCGACGGCACCGGTGCGCCGCCGCGCACGGCGGACGTCGGCATCCGCGACTCCACCGTCGTCGCGGTGTCCGAGTCGCCGTTGCCGGTGGGCGACGGCACGCGCTCGATCGACGCACGCGGCCGCTGGGTCACGCCCGGCTTCGTCGATCTGCACACGCACTACGATGCCGAGGTCGAGATCGCCCCGGCGCTGCTCGAGTCGCTGCGGCACGGCGTCACGAGCGTCGTGCTCGGCAGCTGCAGCCTCGGCATGGCGGTGGGGCGGCCCACCCAGCTCGCCGACATGTTCTGCCGAGTCGAAGGGATCCCGCGCGCCGTCGTGGCCCCGCTGTTCGAGCGGATCAAGACGTGGGACTCGCCGAGCGAGTACCTCGCCCACCTCGACGGCCTCGCGCTCGGTCCCAACGTGTCGTGTCTGCTCGGCCACTCCACCATCCGCGCCGCCGCGATGGGGATGGAGCGCGCGCTCGATCGCCGCGCCGTGCCGGCGTCGAGCGAGTGGGAGCGGATGGAGCGCTGGCTCGACGAGGCGCTCGACGACGGCTACCTCGGGCTGTCGATCTCGACGTTGCCGTGGGACAAGATGGACGGCGACGAGTTCCGCAGCCGACCGATGCCGTCCGTGTTCGCGCGGTGGAGCGAGTATCGTCGGCTCGCGAAGCGCATCCGAAGGCGCGGCCGCGTGCTGCAGGCGGTGCCGAACATCTCGACGAAGGTGAACTTCCCGCTGTTCCTGCTCCTCAGCGCGGGGCTCGGGCGGCGGCCGCTCAAGACGACGCTCATCTCGCTCATGGACATCCGCGCGGATCGGCTCGCGTTCCGCATCGCGGGCGCGCTGGCTCGGCTCGCGAACCGATTCCTGCGCGCCGACTTCCGCATGCAGGCGCTGCCGAACCCGTTCGATCTGTGGGCGGACGGCGTCGATCTCGTGGTGTTCGAGGAGTTCGCCGCCGGCGCGGCGGCGCTGCACCTGCAGACCGAGCTCGAGCGCCGCGAGCTGTTCGCGAGCCCCGATTACCGCGAGCGCTTCCGTCGGCAGTGGCGCGATCGCTTGCTGCCGCGCGCGTTCCATCGCGATCTGCGGCTCGCGGTGGTGCGTGCGTGTCCCGAGGCCGCCCTCGTCGGCCGCACGTTCGCCGAGATCGCCCGCGACCGCGGCGTCGACCCCGTCGACGCGTTCCTCGATCTCGTCGCCGAGCACGGCAAGGCGCTGCGCTGGTACACGGTGATGGGCAACGATCGACCCGACGCGCTCGAGTGGATCGTGCGGCATCCGGACATCCTCGTCGGCTTCTCCGATGCGGGCGCGCACCTGCGCAACATGGCGCACTACAACTTCCCGTTGCGGCTCCTGCGACTCGTGGCCGAGTCGCAGCGGGTCGGCAAGCCGTGCATGTCGGTGGAGCGCGCCGTGCATCGTCTCACCGGCGAGATCGCGGACTGGCTGGGCATCGACGCCGGTGCGATCGCGATCGGACGGCGCGCCGACGTCGTGGTGCTCGACCCCACCGGCCTCGACGGCGCGCTGGAGGAGTTCCACGAGGCGGACGTTCCCGAGTTCGGCGGCCTGCGTCGACTCGTGCGCCGCAACGATCGCGCGGTGGATGCCGTGCTGGTGGCCGGTCGCGTCGCGGTCGAGAGCGGACGCCCGGTGCCCGAACTCGGGCGCGAGCGCGGCTTCGGCCGTGTGCTGCGAGCGGTCGGCTAACAGGGCGGCACGCGCAGCTCGACCCACACGGTGCCGTCGTTGCGCTTGCCGAAGCTGACCTCCGCGCCGAGCTCGCGCAGGCTGCGGACCACGCGATCGATCGCACCCTCTGCTTCCGTCATGCGGTCCACGGGATGCGCGACGAGCCGGTCCGCGCGCCAGTTCGAGCGGCTGCACGACGGATCCCCGGCATCGAAGTCGACGGTGAAGATCACGGAGCCCGCGTTCATGCGGGTATCGACGTGGAGGTCGAGTCCGTTCGACGCGTCGCTGATCAACCACTTGCCGAGCCCCACCACCAAGTGCTCGACGAGCGGAGACACCCGCGGCACGTCGCTCGCGAGCACGCCCGACGCGTGGTGCGAGAATTTCACGTTCACCGAGCGGCCGATCTGCGCGGCGGCGCGCTGCACTGCTTCGCGGATCGCCGTGTCGAGCGTGCCGAGCTCGAGCACGCGGCCGGAACGACAGCTGCTGCGCAGCACGTGGTGTGCGACGCCCTCGAGACGAGAGAGCTCGCGCGCGGCGTCGTCGAGCGTGTTCGCGGCCACCTCGAGTACCTCGTCGAGCAGCGCGCGCGACTCGGCGGCGGAGTGACTGCGGGCCCAACCGCGGAGCAGCTCGCGGGCCTTGCGGATCTGTGCCGTGGCGGTGTCGATGCCCGTGGCGCCGCGTAGCGCTCGCGCGTGGATCTCGGAGGCCGAGGCCGCGACGTTCGGCGGCAGCCCGAGCCCGGGCGACGAGTGCTCGGGCCGCGGGTCCTTCGCCGGATCGAGGACGACGAGCCACGCGTCGGTGCGACTCCACTGGGTCGGCACCGAGCGCACGCCCATGCGTCCAGCGCGTGCCGGGGTGCCGAGCGCGGTCGTCTCGATCCACTGCGTGCTGCCCTGGCCCACGGGGAGCCGGAGCAGCGCACCGACCAGGCGATCGCGCGGCAGGCCGAGCGCGTCCCCGGCCGCGAGATTCGCGAAGAGCACGCGATGGGTCTTGGACAGCACGAGCATGGGCTCGAACGCGTGCAGCATGAGGTCGACGAGTCGCGCGTCCGACGACTCCACGTTGCGCTGGGCGTCGCCGAGCTCGGACTCGAGCCGCGCGCGCGCGAGCGCGGACTCGATGCAGCGTGCGAGCCGGAACTCGTCGAGCTCGTCCTTGGTGACGAAGTCGGCGGCGCCGAGCTCGGTCGCGCGGGTCCGCAGGCGCGTGTCGTCGCAGCCCGAGAGCACGACGAGCGGGACGCCCACGTTCCCGAGCCGCATGCGCTGCAGCGTGTCGAGCCCCGCGCTGTCGGGCAGGCCGAGGTCCAGCACGATCGCGTCGAAGCGCTGGCTCTCGAGGGTCGCGGTGGCCGCGGCGAGATCGCGGACGTGCACGATGTCGATCGGATCGAGCGCGCTGCCCTGCAGCAGCGTCGAGACGAGCCGAGCGTCGCCGAGATTGTCCTCGACCAGCAGGATCCGGGCGCTGGTCATGGTCGAGCTCTCAGCGGGCCGGGAACGATCTCGCAGGAGCCGTCGTCGGCCTCCGACTCGCGGACGACGAGCAGGCGCCCCGGCGCGGGCCCCGTGCCGTCCTCGATCGATCGGCCGAAGAGCTGGACCTCGCGCTCGCCGCCGTCGGCGCTCGTCACCCGAGCGTGGGCGGCCCACGAGCCGTTCGAGCGACGCAACGGATCGGGCAGCACGTCGCCGCTCGCGACGCCCAACAGCCGTCGTGCGGGTCGATTCGCGAACAACACCCTTCCGGTGTGGTCGTGCACGACGAGCCCGTCCGGATGGACGTCGAGCCCGCGCTGCAGCACGAGGATGTGATCCCACAGGAGTCGCGCGCGCGCCTCCTCGCCGCCGCGATGGCGGGCGATGGCTCGCTCGAGCGCCGCCGTCAGCACCTGCGGACCCGCGGCGTCCTTCTGCACGACCTCGTCGGCGCCGCTCTGCACCACGCGGGTCACCAGTCGCTCGTCCGCCGATCCCGTGAGTACGACGATCGGGCACACGGGCGCGCGCGCACGAAACCGTCGTACGGTCTCGATGCCGACGCTGTCGGGCAGGCCGAGATCGAGGATCGCGGCCTCGAATTGCTGCGCCGTCGCCCTCCGCTCGGCCTCACCGAGGTGGGTCACGTGTTGTACGGCGAACTTCGGCGGTGCCGCGTCTTCCAGCCAGGCACCGACGAGCGCCGCATCGCCCGGGTTGTCCTCGACCAGAAGGACGACGTGCATGCGCGTACCAGCCTCCACACTAGCGCGCGGTCATCCGCCTGCAACCGATCGAACGGAGTCTTGTGCGTGGGCTCGACGACCATCTTCGCGGCGTCGCTCGCGACGGCGACGCGTGCGCTCGGGTCATTCCGATCGCATGTGCTCGTGCGTGGGACTCCAGACGCCTTGCGAAGCCGTTGCAGTCCGGGCCATGCCGGTCATGGCGTGAAGGGGATGCTCGAAGCGGTCGCCATCGTCGTCTGTGCGGTGGTCGGCATCCTCGTGCTGGCGTCGATTCGACGACAACGCGGGGAGCTGGTCGCGCAGCGCCGTCGCGAGGAGGACATGCGCCGCGTCAACGCGGAGCTCGAGGCCCGGATGGCGGAGCGAACCGTCGAGCTGGAACGGTCGAATCGCGAGCTCGAGCGCTCGAACCGCGAGCTCGAGCAGTTCGCCTACGTCGCATCGCACGACCTCCGCGAGCCGCTGCGCATGGTGACGAGCTACACGAACCTGCTGGCGCGGCGGTACCAGGGCCGACTCGATCCCACCGCGGACGAATTCATCGGCTACGTGCTGGAGGGCTGCGAGCGCATGCGGCAGCTGATCCACGACGTGCTCGAGTACTCGCGGGTGGATCGCCAACACCACTCCGAGTCGATCCCGCTCGAGGAGGCCCTCGAGGCCGCGTGCAACGACCTCGCCGTCGCCATCGACACGTCGGGCGCCGTGATCACCCACGACGCGCTGCCGAGCGTGGAGTGCACGCGCTCGCAGCTCGTGCAGCTCGTCGAGAACCTGCTGAGCAACGCGATCAAGTACCGCAACCACGATCCCCCGCGCATCCACGTGTCGGCGCGCGTGGACGACGACGAGGTCGTGCTCTCCGTCCGCGACAACGGCATCGGCCTCGACATGCGCCACGGCGAGCGCATCTTCGGCATGTTCCAGCGGCTGCACACGCGCGGCACCTACCCCGGCACGGGCATGGGCCTCGCGCTGTGCAAGAAGATCGTGGAGATCCACCGCGGGCGAATCTGGGTCGAGTCGAGCCCGGGCGAAGGCTCGACGTTCTCGTGCGCGTTCCCGCGGAGGCGAGACGAGTCGAGCGAGTCCGAAGAGCAGCGAACGAGGGAGGGATACTGATGGGTGCGGCGTTCCGTTTGCTGGTGGTCGAGGACAACCCCGCCGATGCGCGGCTGCTGCAAGAGGCGTTCGCGGAGGCGGAGGTCTCGGTCGAGATCGCCGAGGCGCGCAACGGCGAGGACGCGCTCGAGTGGTTGCGCGATGCGCCGACGCCCGAGGCGATCATCCTCGACCTCAACTTGCCGCGCATGGATGGACGCGAGCTGCTCGGTGCGATCCGCCGCGATCCGCGGCTCTGTCAGCTCGCGGTCGTCGTGCTGTCCACGTCGCACTACGACGCCGACATCGACACGTGTCGGAGGTTCGGCGTGCGCAGCTACGTGATCAAGCCGACGCGGTTCGACGACTTCGTCGAGGTCGCGCGCCGGATCGGGCGGCTGTGCGGGGAGCTGCGGTGCTGAGCGCTCGTCACTCGAGCAGCGCCGGATCCTCGATCGCCTCCGACGTGCAGCCCGCGGCCGTGTGCACCGGGTTGCAGCGCGACGGCGTGCCGTCGGGGATCGTCACGACAGGACCGTCCAGGATCGCGTCGCCACGGTCGAGGATCCTACGCTACCTTCGCGACATGCAAGTGGGGCACGGGCCGCCGCGGCGGCGATCGGCGTTGTTCGGGGGTGAGGGCGACGTGCTCGTGTGGGACTTGCTCGCGGGGCGCGCCGCCGCGCCGTTCACGGCGGTGCTGTCGTGCGAGCTCGCCGAGGGCGGACGCGTCGGTCGCCACGTGCAGCAGCGCGACGACGAGATCGTGATCGGGCTCGAGGGCAGCGGGGAAGCGCGCGTGGACGGGCGTGCGATCCCGTTCGGGCCCGGTGCCGTCGTGCACCTGCCGCGCGGGCGCGCGCTCGAGATCGTGAACGAGCGCAGCGATGCGCCGCTGCGCTACCTGATCGTGAAGGCGATCGCGATGGACCCCGCGGATGTTCCCGTGACCGAACGATGACGACGCCGCGCCGCGCGGCGCTTTCGCACATCGACGGGACCTTGATCGTCGCGACGCGTCGGAGTAAGAAGAAAAGACCAAGAGGATCGAGAAGCATGCTGCGTCCCGCCCACATGTTCCGTACCGCGTCGACGAAGGTCGGCCAGGTCCCGAGCGGGTAGCAGCACCGGATCCCAACTTCGGTTCGCGCCACGACCCGCTCCCGAGCACCCCTCGGAGCGGGTTTTCGGCGTTTTCCCCCTCTCTCTCCTTCTCCGGCTTCCCATGCGCGCCTTCCTCCACGCACTGCACGACGTCGTCCGCGGCCAGCGAGCGCGATTCCTCGTCGCCGTGGTCGCGCTGGTCGTGGCGTCGTGCCTGCTCTACCTCGCGCCGCTCGTCCCCCAGGCGGTGATCGACGGCGTGCTCGCGCCGATGGGCACCGCGCCCGCGCTCGTCGATCGGATCGTGGACGCGCTCGGCGGCCGCACGTGGGTGCGCGCGAACCTGTGGGCGCCCGCGGTCGTCTTCGTCGCGATCACCGCGCTCGCCGGTCTGTTCACGTACCTGCGCGGGCGCTGGTCGGCACTCGCGAGCGAGGGCGCGATCCAGCGCCTGCGTGACCGCTTGTACGACCGGTTGCAGCGGTTACCGGTCGATCACTTCGATCGCGCCGCCACCGGCGATCTCGTGCAGCGCTGCACGTCCGACGTCGACACGGTGCGCGTCTTCCTCGAGAGCCACGTCGTCGAGATCGGCCGCGCGCTCGTCATGTTCCTCGTGCCGCTCCCGCTCATGCTCGCGATCGACCGCGGCATGACGGTCGCCGCGATCGCGCTGATCCCCGTCGTGGTCGGGTTCTCCACCATCTTCTTCCTGCGCGTGCGCAAGAGCTTCACCGTCGTCGACGAGGCCGAGGGCCGCATGACCGCGACGCTGCAGGAGAACCTCACCGGGATCCGCGTCGTGCGGGCGTTCGCGCGCCAGGACTTCGAGTGCGAGCGCTTCGGCGTGCGCAACCGCGAGCACCAGCGCGCATCGGCGCGGCTGTTCGACCTGCTCGCGTGGTTCTGGGCGACGTCGGACCTGCTGTGTTTCGCGCAGAAGGCGATCGTCGTGCTCTACGGGGTGTTCCGCCTGTCCGAGGGTACGCTGCAGGTCGGCGCGTTCCTCTACTTCCTCACGGCGGTGTCGATGTTCGTCT
>CAYXVR010000056.1:22139-62643 GCA_964468635.1 uncultured Nannocystaceae bacterium | reverse complement strand
TACACCTTGTAGCTGCGGCCCTGGTAGAGCACGAGCTCGCCGGGCGCCTCGTCGGTGCCGGCGAACAGGCTGCCGATCATCACCGTCGATGCACCAGCGGCGATCGCCTTCACGACATCGCCCGAGTACTTGATGCCGCCGTCGGCGACGAGCGGCACGCCGGCCTTCTTCGCGATGGGTGCACACTCGAGGATCGCGGAGATCTGCGGCACGCCGACGCCCGCGACGACGCGCGTCGTGCAGATGGACCCGGGACCGATGCCGAGCTTGATGCCGTCGGCGCCCGCGTCGACCAAGGCCTGCACCGCGGCGGGCGTCGCAATGTTGCCGGCGACGAGCTGGAGGTCCTGGTACTCGCGGCGGATGGCCGCGACTGTGTCGATCACGCGCTTGCTGTGGCCGTGGGCGGTGTCGACGACGATCAGATCGACGCCCTGCTCCACCAAGGCGGCGACGCGCTCCATCGTCTCGGGGCTCGTGCCGACCGCCGCACCGACGCGCAGGCGTCCGAGCGCGTCCTTCACCGCGCCCGGCTCGGTCTCGGCCTTCAGCATGTCCCGCACCGTGATGAGACCGACGAGCCGCTTCGCATCGTCGACGACGAGCAGCTTTTCGATCCTGTGCTTGTGCAGGACGCGCTTCGCCTCGTCGATGCTGATGCCCGTGCTCGCCGTGATCGGCTCGTGCGTCATCAGGTCACGCACGGGGCGGGCGAGCTGCGTCTCGAAGCGGACGTCGCGGCTCGTCAGGATGCCGACGAGCTTGCCGTCGGCGACGACCGGCAGGCCCGAGAAGCCGTGCTTGTTCATGAGCTCGAGCGCGGCGGACAACGGCAGGTCGGGCGCGACGGTGAGCGGGTCCTTCACCATCCAGCTCTGCGCCTTCTTCACCTTGCGGACCTCGCGGGCCTGCTCCTCGGGTGTGAGGTTCTTGTGCAGGATCCCGAGCCCGCCGGCGCGCGCCATCGTGATGGCGGTGTCGGCCTCGGTGACCGTGTCCATCGCCGCGGACACGAGCGGGCACGGCAGCACGATGCCGCGCGTCAGTCGACTCTCGACGGACACCTCGCCGGGGAGCACCTCGCTGTAGCCGGGCTCGAGCAGAACGTCGTCGAAGGTCAGCGCTTCGCGAAGCTGCTCGTTCTCGCGGATCGAACGGTCGGCCATGTCGAAGTCTATAGGAGTCGGTCCGCGCACGACAGCGGACGCCGGGCACGCCTACGCAGTCCTGGCGTAAGAAAACTCCCGGGAGATCACTTGCACGGCGCCAGCGCCTGCGTCGCGGCGGCCTTCGTGCGCTCGTCGACTTCGAGCTTCGCGAGCTTGCCGTTTGCCGCCTTGGCCTCCTTGCAGCGCTTCGCGCCGGCGAGCGCACCGATCCGCCGCACGTGGGCCGCGCCGAACTTCGGATCGATCGCCAGCGCCTTCTCGAACTTGTCGAGCGCGCCTTTCAGGTCGCCTTGCTTCGCGAGCACGCTGCCCCAGTCCGCCCACACGACCGCGCTCTTCTTCGCCTCGGGATCCTCGGAGAGCGCCTTCAGGCCGGCGGCGGCGTCGTCGAGCCGCCCGGCGCGCTGTTGGGCGCGCGCGAGGCCCAGACGCGCGTCGAGATCGCCCGGTCGCTGGGCGAGCGCCGCCGCGAACTCGCCGATCGCGAGCTCGTGCTCGCCCTTCTTCACGAGCGCGTTGCCGTACACGATGTGCGCGAGCGGATCCTGCGGCGCCTTGTCGACCGCCCGCTTCGCGTGGGTGACCGCCTCGTCGAAGCGGTCGAGCCCGATGTACATGTCGGCGAGCTGGACGTTGACCTCGGCATCGTCGGGGGCCAGCTGCGCCGCGCGCTCGATCGCCGCGAGCGCCTCCTTGCGCCTGCCGATCTCGAGGTAGGCGACGCCGAGGTTGTAGTGCGCATCGGCGAAGTCGGGCTGCAGCTCGAGCGCCTTCGTGAGCAGCTCGATCGCCGCGTCGAAGTCGCGCTTGCCCATCGCGATGGCCGCCAGCGCGTGGATCGCCGGCACGAAGTCGGGCTTCAGGGTGCGCGCCTTCTCGAACGAGCTCTTGGCGCCGTCCTCGTTCGCGAGCGCCTGCTGGGCCACGCCCTTGGCGAACCACAGCTCGTGATCGTCGGGGTGCTCGGCCAGGGCATCGGTGACGACCTTGTCCGCGCCGGCGGCGTCGCCGTTCTTCAGCATCAGCATCGCCTTCTCGACGTCGTCCTTCGGCACGGGATCGCCGACGGTCTCGCCGTCGTCGCCCCCGTCGTCGTCCGGCGGGTTCGTCGGGTCGGGGCGACAGGCGAAGAGGAAGAGCGCGAGGCTTGCCAGAGCGCGACGCATCGCGGCGATGCTAGCAGGTCGGGCACGGGCACGGGCACGGGCACGGCAGCCGGAACCCGAAGGCTCAGCCTTCGGGTTCCGTCTGAGGCATTCCAGTCGGGTTGCAGCCCCACTCGAAGTTGTCCAGGAACGCGTAGCTGTCGAGGATCGAGTCCGACAGGTCGAAGATCGCGAACACGACCGTGATGTGCTCGCCCGGCGTGACGCCGGCGGTGGTCGTGAGCCACTCCGTGCCCGCGTGGGCCTTCATGCACGTGCCGTCGAACTCGGGCGCCGTCGCGGCGTCGTCCTGGTAGGTGAGGAAGCCGGCGTTGAGCGAGATCGGGTTGCCCGCGGCATCGAACGAGATGTTCCCGGTCCAGGCCTCGGACTCGAGCCAGCCGATGTACATGTCGTTGAACTCGCTGCCGTAGTAGAACGGGTACTCGACCGAGAAGAACGCGAAGTCGTAGCTGAACGAGACGACGTCGCTCGGCACGTCGAGCTCGAAGCGCAGCTCGGTGTAGTCGTTGGCCGCGCCGCCCTGGTCGAACTGGCCCTGGATCGTGCTGCTGCAGTCGCCGGTGCCCACGAGCGTGGGGTCGGCGATGCAGTCGCCGGCCACGTCGTTGGCCGACAGCGGCGCGGGCAGCGTGCCGCCGGGATCGAACGCGCCGAGGTCGTCGTTGCAGTACGTCGGAGACGCGCCGAAGTCGAACGCGGGCGTCTCGGTGTCGAGCTCGGACACGCGCCCGCTCGAGATCACCGCGAACTTGTCGCCCTCGCGCGGATCGAACGTGTTGGTGCCGCCGAACCCGGTGCGCACCCCGATGCCCACGGCGTTGCCGTACGTGGTGTCCATCACCTGCAGCTCGCCGGGGCAGTTGAGGCCGAGCGCGAGGAACGGATCGTTCGTGGCCGCGTCGCACGGCACGTGATCGGGGATCGTGCACTCGCAGCGCTCGGTCTCGCAGCCCGTGTCGCCGTTGCTCGGGCCGCCGTCGGGCACACCGAGGTCGAAGTTGACGGCGTCGCCGGAGTCCTCGTCGAGCGCGCCGGTGTCGGCGGCCGTCTCGCCACCGGCCGTGACGCCGTCGTCGTCGTCGAGGCCCTCCTCGCCCGCGCTGCTCTCGCTGTCGTCCTCGGATCCGCCGGCGCTCACGTCGTCGACGTCGATGCCGCTCGCCCCGGATCCGTTCGGATTGCGATCGCTCAGGCCTGTGCAGCCGATCGACGCGCTCGCCCACGCGATGCACACCGCTCCGGCCACCCGCTGTCCGCCGATGATCATGCCCACGGTCGCACCCTACCGAGGCCACCACACCTGTTGCAAGCCTCACCTCGTTGCCTACATGTGACTCGTGTGTTGACCAACGGAATCCGAGCGCGATCGGGAACCTGGGCGGTCGATCGGGCGTCCACGCGTTCGCGTGAGGTGGTCCCGACGCTCTACGCTCCAGGCGATCGCCGGCCTCCTGGCCGGCTGCGATCGCGGGCGATCGCCCGACGTCCGTGCGTCGCCCTACCCGGCCCGCGCGGTGCCGGCCGGCGCGTCGCTTCGCGCGTGGGCGTTCGATCGCTCCGCGTTCGAGCCGATGCCCCAGCCCGGGGAGGGTGACTGGCTGGCCGAGCACGAGGAGCCGGGCCAGAGCGTCGCGCAGTTCGTGGCCGACGAGCCCAATGTGCCGCGGGCTCCTCGCGACACGATCGTGGTGCAGCCGCTCGGTGCGTTCGAGGGCTTCCGCGGGCCCGACCTCGCGACGCAGGAACGCTTCCTCGCGCTCTACTTCGGGATGCCCGTGGCGACGCGCGATCCGATCGATCCCGGTGAGCTCGGCGTGGGGATGCGCGTGCACTTCGGCGAGCGCCAGCTGCACGCCGGCGACGTGCTCGACGCATTGAAGGAGCGGCTCCCGGACGACGCGTACTGCTGCATCGCGGTGACGGACGTGGATCTGTTCCCCGAGCCGAGCTGGAACTTCGTGTTCGGCATGGCGAACCTGCACGACCGCACCGGCGTGTTCAGCCTCGCGCGCTACGACGATCGGTTCTTCGGGCAGACGCCCAGCGATCCGCTGGTCGTCGCGGAGCGAACGTACAAGGTGCTCGCGCACGAGGTGGGGCACATGTTCGCGATGCAACACTGCATCGAGCACCTGTGCGTGATGAACGGATCGAACAACCAGGCCGAGTCGGATCGATCGCCCTTGCACCTGTGCGCGAGCTGCCTGGAGAAGCTGCACATCGTGGTCGGCTTCCCGCTCGTGCAGCGCTATCGCGAGCTGCAGGGGTTCTACGAGGCGCAGGGACTCACCGCCGAGGCGCAGTGGATCGCCGCACGGCTCGCGAAGGCTCCAGTCGCGACGTAGAGCGGCCACGCCGGGGCGAGCGTGGTACCGTCGGGCGATGGTCGTGCGCTCCGATCGCGGGGCCCCGTCGCGGGATCGGCCGCCGAGCGAGGACGAGACGATCGGCGCGCGTTCGATCGACACGCCGCCGTCGCCTGCGGTGGACCCGTTGTCGCAGACGGGCATCGCGGTCGAGCCCGCGATCGATCCGCTGTCGGAAACCCGCGTGTCGGTCGAGCCCGTCGTCGATCCGCTGTCGAAGACCGGCGTCTCGCGCGAGCGGCCGCGCTCGCGTGCGCGCGGCACCGACGAGCTCGAGATCGGCGCGTCGATCGGGCGCTACGTCGTCGTCGACTTCCTGGGCGCCGGCGGCATGGGAGCCGTGTATGCCGCCTACGATCCGGAGCTCGATCGCAAGGTGGCGCTCAAGGTGCTCCTGCGGGAGACCGCGGGCGGAGCCGAACAGCGCAAGCGGCTCGTCCGCGAGGCGCAGGCGCTCGCACGGCTGCAGCATCCCAACGTGGTCGCCGTGCACGACGTCGGCGAGCACGACGGGCGCGTCTTCCTCGCGATGGAGTTCGTACGCGGCGCAACGCTCGGCAAGTGGCTCGCGTCCGAGCGCGCGAAGGCGGACGTCGTGCGCGTGTTCGCCGACGCGGCGCGCGGGCTCGGGGCCGCGCACGCGCTCGGCATGGTGCATCGCGACTTCAAGCCCGACAACGTGATGATCGACGAGCACGGCCGCGTGCGCGTGATGGACTTCGGGCTCGCGCGCACGGCCGAGGGCGCGGCGACGGAGGCCGAGCTGGTGGAGCCGTCGGCGAGCTCGTCGATGCTCGAGGTGCAGCTCTCCACCACGGGGACGGTCGTGGGCACGCCGGCGTACATGGCACCGGAGCAGTTCGGCGGCAAGGACGTCGACGCGCGCTCCGATCAGTTCTCGTACTGCGTCGCGCTGTTCGAAGCGTTCGCGGGCTCCCGTCCGTTCGGCGGCGGGTCGGTGCCCGAGCTCGCCGCCAACGTGATCAAAGGCAACGTGCGCGAGTCGGCCGCCGCCGGCCTGCCCGGCGACATCCGGCGGATCGCCATGCGCGGGCTGTCCGTCGATCCGAACGCCCGCTTCGCGACGATGGACGAGCTCGTCGCGGAGCTCGTGCGCGACCGCGGCCGGAGCCTGCGCATCGCCGGGCTCGGGCTCGCGGTCGTCGGCGTCACGTCGGCGGCGATGGCGTGGACGCGCGCGGCCGCGGATCGCACGTGCGACGGCGGGCAGGAGGCGATGGACGCCGTGTGGACCGCCGACCGGCGCACGGCGATCGCGGCGGCGTTCGATGCGACGGCGCTGCCATACGCCGAGACGGCGAAGACGGCCGCGCTCGCGAAGCTCGCCGGATTCGCGAGCGAGTACGCCGATGCGCATCGCTCTGCGTGCGAGGCCACCGAGGTGCGGCACGAGCAGTCGGCCGAGCTGCTCGACGCGCGCATGCGGTGTCTCGCCCGGCGGCTCGACGATTTCACCGCGACGGTGGAGGTGCTCGAGCGCGCCGACGCGGCGATGGTCGAGCGCGCGCACGTGGTCACGGGTGGGCTGCCCGCGCTCGAGCCGTGCAGCGATCCGGAGTACGTCGTCGCGAAGGTGCCGCCGCCCACCGACCCCGAGGCGCGCGCGCGGGTCGACGTGGTGCAGTCGGCGCTGGCGAGGGCCCGGGCGCAGCGGCTCGCGGGTCGTTTCGCCGACGCGAGCGTGACGATCGACGGGGTCGTCGACGAGGTGGGATCGCTCGACCATCCCCCGCTCTCGCTCGAGCTCGCGTTCGAGCGGGCCGAGCTCGCGAACGACGAGGGCAAGCCCGCGATCGCGGTGCCCGGCTACGAGCGCGTGTTCTTCGAGGCGCGCGAGGCGGGGCTCGACGAGCTGCGCTCGCACGCGGCGCTCGAGCTCGTGTACCTGCACGGCTACGTGCTCAATGCGCCCGTCGTGGGTCGCCAGTGGGCGCGGCACGCCGGCGCGGAGCTCGACATCGTCGGCACCGTGCACGACCGCAGCATGCTGCTCACGCGCCTCGCATCGCTCGAGCGGCGTGCGGGCGACACGGCGACTGCGAAGGCACTCCTGCTCGACGCGCTGCGGATCGAGGAGCAGGACGCGGGCCCCGACGCGCTGCCGGTGGCGCAGATCCTCAACAACCTGTGCACGGTGTCGAACGACCGCGGCGATCCGGAGGCGGCGGAGCGCTACTGTCGGCGCGGGCTCGAGATCCGCATCGCGCGGCTGGGGGCCGATCATCCGCGCGTCGCAGAGACGCTGAACAACATCGGCGGGATCCAGTACGGGCGCGGCGAGACGGAGGCGGCGCTGGAGTCGTTCCGGGGATCCGCGGAGATCGTGAAGCGGAGCCTCGGCGAGGAGTCGCCCGCGTACGCGCGAGCGCTCAACAACCTCGGCGCGATCGAGCAGGCGCGCGGCGAAAAGGACGAGGCGCGGGCGTACTACGAACGCGCGCTCGCGATCTACACGAAGGCGCTCGGCCCCGACCACCCCGACGTGGGGATGGTGACGCACAACCTCGGCATCGTCGCGCCGACGCCGGAGGAACAGCTCGCCCTGTACGAGCGCGCGCTCGCGATCCGCGAGGCGGCGCTGGGCCCCGAGCACCTCGACGTCGCCGAGACGCTGAACAACCTGGGCGAGGCGCTGCAGTCGCTGGACGAGCACACGCGCGCGCTCGCGAGCTTCGAGCGCTCGCGGGCGATCTTCGCGAAGAAGGCCGACCCGAACAGCCCGCGCCTCGCGATGTGCGACTTCGCGATCGGATCGGCGCTCGCGCGACTGGGCCGCACCGACGAAGCGATCGTCGCGTACGAGCGCGCCTTGCCGAACATCCACCGCGGCGACCCGATCGCCGCGGGCCGCCTCGAGTTCGGACTGGCGAAGATCCTGCCGGCGAAGGACGAGGCGCGCGCGCGCGACCTCGCGAAGCGAGCTCGCGAGACCCTCGCGAAGCACCCGACCGAGGCGAAGAAGCTCGCCGAGGTCGACGCGTGGCTCGCGGGCGCGCGCTGATCAGAACAGCCCGTGCAGCGGGCCGCCCTTCGCGGCGAGGCCTTCCACCTTCGCGACGACTCTGGGATCCGGCTCGAGCGGCGGGGCGTGGTGGGGCTTGATGCGCGCGTCGACGAGCAGCGCGCCCGTGCAGCCCCAGTGCTTGTGCTCGATCGAGGCGCCCACGCCGTCGATGTCGTGGCTGGGGTTGCTGCGCGTGAACGTCACCCACAAGAAGTTGGCCAGCGTGCGCGCCGTGAAGCCGGCGTCGTCGCACACGACCACCAGCGGCCAGCCCGTGTCGGGGGTCGCGAGCGCGCGCGCTTCGGCCCACGTCCTCGCCAGACGCGCGACCGCACCGGGCTCGGTCGCGTACGCGGGGCCCTTCACCACCACCACGCCCGGCAGCGCGAGCGCGGGATCGGCGAAGCCGTCGGGCACGGGCAATCGCTCGGGCAACGCGCGACCGAGCGTGCGGATCGCCGGTCCGGCCGCCGCGATCACGAGCTTGCTCCCGCTGTTGAGGCCCGTGCCGCTGTAGTCGAGCGTGTCGATCGTCGTCTTCGTCTGGAAGTGCAGGTCGCGCGAGAAGTCGACGCGCACGAGCACGTGCTGCAGGAACGCGCCCGCGTCGTGGATGTCGAGCGACGGATCGTCCTCGCCCGCCGCGACGAGCAGGTACTTCGCGAGCGACGCCTGCCCGAAGCCGAGGATCGCGTTGGCGATGGTGAGCAGCTCCTGTGGACGGCGCTCGCTCCACGGCACGTAGCGCTCGCTGCCGATCGCGAGCATCAACGGGTGCACGCCCGCGGCGTCGACCGCATGCATCGCGCGCAGGCCCGCGATCGACTTCGGCACCATCGGCGCCGTGATCTCGTGGATCAGCGCGCCGAAGGCCGTGTCCTCCTGCGGCGGGCGGCCCACGACCGTGAACGGCCAGATCGCGTCCTTGCGGCGATGGACCGCCTCCACCCGCAGCACCGGGAAGTCGTGCGCGAGCGAGTAGTAGCCCAGATGATCGCCGAACGGCCCCTCGGGCTTCGTGCGATCCGGATCCACCGTGCCCACGATGACGACGTCGGCCTCGGTGGACACGACGTGTCCGTCGACGTTCGCCCACCGGAACCGGCGACCGGCGAGGAGCCCCGCGAACGTCAGCTCCGACAGTCCTTCCGGCAACGGCATCACCGCCGCGACCGTGTGGGCCGGCGGACCGCCCACGAAGATGCTCACGCGCAGCGGCACGCCGAGCCGCTTGGCCGCCGTGTGGTGCACGCCGATGCCGCGCTGGATCTGGTAGTGGAGCCCGATCTCGCGATCGCGCTCGTAGTCGTTGCCCGCGAGCTGGATCCGATACATGCCGACGTTGCTGCGCATGATCCCGGGGCTCGCGGGATCCTCGGTGTACACCTGCGGCAGCGTCACGAACGGGCCGCCGTCCTCGGGCCAGCACCGGATCTGTGGCAGGTCGCTCACCTGCACGCGCTCGGCGAGGACGGGCCCGCTCTTCACGCGCTTCGGCAGCGCGAACAGGGCGTGCAGGCCGGCGCCGACGTGGCGCCACGGCTTCTTCAGCGCCAGCGTCGGATCGGCGCGGAGCGCCACGATCGACTTCATGCGATCGATCGTGTCGCGCAGGATCCAGCGCGCGCGATCCAGCGTGCCGAACAGATTCGACACCACGGGCATCGCCGCACCGCGCTCGAACAACAGCGCCGGCCCGCCGGCCTCCTGCACACGCAGGTGCACGTACGGGATCTCGAGATCCGGATCGAGCGGCTCCGTGATCTTCACGAGCCGTCCGTGGCGCTCGAGATCGTCGACGCACTCGCGCAGGCTGCGATAGCTCATGCCTTCACGTCCGTCGCAACTTCACGCGCGCGCCGGTGCCGGTCTTCTTCACGCCCTCGTACGTCCAGCCGTCGTCGAGCGCCAGCGTGACGCGCACCGCCTTGGGTCCTGCATCCACGCTCGTCACACGCGCGCCGGCGATCGACGGCCGCGCCGACAACACCTTCGGATTCGCCGCGACGCCCTCGAGCACGAGCCGCACGATGCCCTGCTCGCGCTGGTGCACGACGCCGACGAGCACGCCGCGACCGGTCACGAGCTCGAGCGTCGCGCTCTCGCCCTGCTTCGTGAGCGACAGCTTCTGCAGCGTCGGCCGCACGCGCGCCGGTGCGACCGGCGGCTCCGCGGACGCGCTCGCACTCGCCGACGGGCCGGGGGTCACGGCCGGCATCGACGGCGACGCCTCCGACGGCGGGGCTGCCGGCGGTGGCGCTTCGGTCGGCGCGGGCTCGGCCTCGGCCTCGGGTCCGAGCTCACGCATCGCGGACAACAGTCGACGCGCTCGCGCGTGCGCAGGCGCGTCGCTCGCGAGCAACTCGTCCTCGAGCTCGCGTGGCAGTCGACCCTGCCGAATCGATCCGCGCGCCTTCGCGAGCAATGGATCGGGCTCGGTCGGCGCGCGCGACTCGACGCTCGCCGATCCGCCCGCACGCGCCCCGCCGCCCTGCTCGACCGCTTCGTCGCCGCCGCACGCGAGCGCGACGACGAAGAGGAGTGCGGGGGCCCGAGCCATGCGTCGCCGACCCTACCGGTCGACGACCTCGCGACGCAACTTCAGCCGTTCTCGCGGCCGATGTTCCACGGCATCGTGCCGCAGGTCTTCGCGGCCGACGTCTTCGGGGGCTTGCAGGTGATCGCGTCCTTCGGCAGCGGCACGTGCACGACCACGTTCGGGCCGTAGGTGCGGCGGCAGACCTCTTTGACGTCGGCGAGGTTGTCGCGCACGTCGGTGGCGGTGAGATCGCAGGCGACGAGCACGCGGCTGTCGTCGCCGGTGTCGAGGTAGCGGCACCCCGGCGGCAGCCCCTTGGGGTCGTCCCACGTGCCGAGGCTGAAGCCGAACATCGTGATGTTGCCGTCCTCGTCGGGCTGCGCCGGGATGATCCCGTCCGGCAGCGTCTCGCGCGTGAGGCCCGGCACCGTACACCCGCACTCGTCGAGCCGGTTCACGACCGCGCACACCGAGGGATCCGATCGGCGCCAGCCGGTGCCGAAGATCCCCTGCACCTGCATGCACCCCCGGAAGAACGGCTCGGTGAGCGGGTCGTTCGTGTCCGTCCACGACTTCGGCGCGGGCGCCTTGCCGTCGTAGCACTTCTTCACGAGGTCGTTGGCGGCGCTGTTGCCGTTGAAGAAGATCTTCATGCGGAAGAACTCCTCCGTGAACGGGAATCCGTACAGCGCGTCCTCGGGCCCGCACTCGCCGTTCTCACACGCGGGCAGCGGACCGGGCACGTCGTTGTGCCACGCCGTGAACACGCACGCGCCGGCGATCGCCGTGGGGTCGTCCTCCCACGCGATCATCTGCGCCTCGGTCACCGTCGCCGCGCAGTTCTCGTCGGTGTCCCCGTCGAGGCACAGCGCGCTCTTCGTGACGTCGCCTTCCTGTTCGGACAGCGGCCGGCCGAGATCGATGCCCCGGTCCTGGCCCATCAGCTCGACGATCGCGAAGTACTCGGTGTACTCCTGCCCGCGGCTGTCGCGGCTCTTCGTGTTCACGCCCTCGACGTCGGCCGCCGCCCACCGGATCGCGTCGGGCAGGAACCCGCGCTGCGAGCTCGACAGCACCTCGGACTGCCGCGCGAGGCACTGCTCCTTCATGGTGCCACCGGGCGTGTCGCACTTGCCGTCGGCGCAGTCGTAGTCCTCGCCGTCGGTGCCTTCGCCCCCGTCGTCGCAGGCGAGCGCGCCCGTGAGCGCGAAGAGGGCGAGGACGCGGGTGGAGCGATGCCACGGGCGAGTCATGTCGATCCTTGGTGACGTAGAGCGTTCGATGGTTCGCGCTCACCGCACGACGAGCGGTCGAGGCCGTCCGCCCCCCGTGACCACTGTCAGGGGATCGAGATCGGATAGAGGGCCTCGGTGCCACTCGGGCTGCGCAGCTTCACCCAGATCATCACTGCGGCCTCGCCCGAGCGCGTCGCGTAGCGCAGCTCCGCGAGCATCTTGCCGAGCTGTGCGACGTCGCCGACGTCACGGCTGAGCAACCCCACGATCGTCGCGCCCACGATCTCGTCGCGATGCGTCGCGAGCTCGCGGTCGATCACGTCGGTGACGGTCGGCACGTCCTTCTCGCGATCGAGACGCACCCCGAGCACGACCTCCGCATCGATGAACGCCTGCTCTCGATCCGACGCCGCGCCCACCTCCACGTCGAAGCGCACGAGCGCACCGTCGCGCACGACCGCGAGCGGCAACGGCTCGCCGGGAAACATCGATCGCACCGCGTCGACGAACCAGAGCCCGAGCCCACCGCGGCCCGCCGACTCGCCGATCACGTCGAGCCGCGTGCCGCGGACCTCCACGATCACGTCCTCGGCCCGCAGGCCCGCCTTCGCGCTGGCGCCGTCGGGCACGACCTCGGCGACCGCCAGCCCGGCGCCGTAGCCGAGCGACGCCACCGTCGTGGGCAGCGGTCGATCGAGATCCAGCGTGACCCCGATCGCGCCGGAGCGGCGACCGCCCTCCTGCGTGATCGCGTGCAGGAAGCCGCGCACGTGATCGACGGGCAACGCGAACGCGATGCCCTCGGCATTGCGCTCGCGCGCGACGATCAGGCCGACGAGCTCACCCGCGCCGGAGAACAGCGGACCGCCCGAGTTCCCGACGTTGATCGACGCGTCGAGCTGCAACACCGGCACACTGCCGAGCACGCCGGTGCGCCCCACCGCGGAGACGATCCCCGACGACACCGTGTGCGAGAGCCCGGACGGATCGCCGACCGCGAACACGGCATCGCCGACGCGCAGCGCGGCCGAGCGCCCGAGCTCGGCCGCGGCGAAGCGCTCCTTCGGATCCGGCGACTGCAAGCGCAGCACGGCCAGGTCTTCCTCGCGATCGGCGACGACCACCATCGCCGCGAGCTCGCGTCCGTCGGCGAATCGGGCCCGCACGAGCGGCGGCGCCTCCGGACCCGAGCCGAAGCCGCGATTCGGCTCCAGCACGTCACCGATGACGTGCATGTTCGTGACCACGTGGCCGCTGGCGTCGACGATCACGCCCGCGCCGGCGCGCGTGGGCGTCCGCAGGCTGACGACGCTTCCACGCGTGCGTGCGATCGCATCCGCCAGCGGGGGCACCGAGGCCGGCGCGGGAGCGATCGCGACTGCGCTCGTGGTCGGCTCGGCGGGACGTTGACCGATGCCGATCATCACCGCCGTCGCACCGAGCAGCACGCCGGCGAGTCCCGTACCGGCCGCCAACCATCGCGGAGCGGTGGACGGCGGGGGCGCCAGCGAAGACGGAGGCCGCATCGAGTCGCCCGACAACCGCGACGACGATGCACCGATTTCCGCACGGGTGGCGCTCGAGAACCCCGCTCCGCCCCCGCGCGATCGTGGGCCGCGTTTTTTGCGGTGGACGACGCGGCGGGCGGGGGGTAGAAGCTCCGGCAAGCGCCGGTTCATTTCAAATTGAACCGAACCCACCCCGCGGCGATCCGTGGCTCCACCGTCCCAGACCGACGATTTCGACGACAGCGACCCCGCCGCCGAGGCCGCGGAGAGCGATGTCGCGGAGACTCGCGCCCCGTCGACGCCGGTGCCGCCCGAGCTCGAAGCCGCGCGCGAGGAGATCGCCGACGTGTTCGGCAACATCGCCGCGTTCTGGGGCTTCACGCGCACGCAGGGCCGGATCTTCGGCGTGCTGTTCCTGTCGCCCGAGCCGCTCGGCCACTCGGAGATCCGCGCGCGGGTCGGCGCGTCGGCGGGCTCGGTGAGCATGACGCTCGCGTCGCTGGTGCACTGGGGCGTCGTGCACCGCAAGGGCCGCCTCTACGCGGCCGAGACCGACTTCTGGAAGATGATCACCGGCGTCATGCGCCGGCGCGAGCGCGCGCAGATCGACGATGCGATCGATCGCGTCGGTCGCGTGGTCGACAGGTTGGCCGCGCTCACGCGCGATCGCGACGGCACCGACGGTGCGATCGCGTTCGCCCACGCGCGGCTCGAGTCCCTGCTCGAGTTCTTCGAGCTGGGTCGCAGATTCCTCGATGCATTCGTGGCCCGGCACCCCGTGCAGGGCCTCATTTCGTCCATCGCGCACAAGGCCGCGCGGTTCATCCACGGCGTCGGAGCGCCGACCGGATGAGCGCACACGCGCGCCACTGGGAGCAAGATGTCCGAGTCGGCCCATGAGCTCGCGGCGTATGCCGCGCCCGCGAAACCCATCCACGGCGTCCCCCACGACGCCGCCGCGTCGGTCGCCGAGGCCATCGCGCTCGTCGCCGCCGATCTGGCCGCGACCGAGCGCGCGCTCGAGGAGATGCTGCGATCGTCGGTCGCGACGATTCCCGCAGTCGCCGGCCACCTCGCGTTCGCGGGCGGCAAGCGGCTGCGGCCGCTCTTGACGCTGCTCTGCGCGCGCGCGGCTGGATACGAGCACCCCTCGCGCATCGTCATCGCGGCCGCGGGCGAGCTCATCCACACCGCCACGCTGCTGCACGACGACGTGATCGACTCGGGCGAGTTCCGCCGCGGTCGGCCCGCGGCCCGGCTCGCGTTCGGCAACGGGCTCGCGGTGCTCACCGGCGACTTCTGCCTCGCGCGCTCGCTGCAGGCGATCGCGCGCACGGGGCTGCCGCGGGCGAGCAGCACGGTGGCGGACACGATCACGCGCATGGCCGAGGGCGAGGTCGCCCAGCTCGCGGCGTGCGGCGACGACTCCCTCGACCGCGATCGGTACGCGATGGTCGTCGAGCGCAAGACCGCCGCGCTCATCGCCTGGTGCACGTCGGTCGCGGGCCTCGTCGAGCCCGCCTGGGTCGACGCGTTGTCCACCTACGGCCGCGAGCTCGGCTTCGCCTTCCAGCTCGCCGACGACGTGCTCGACTACCAGCGCGTCCTCGCGGAGACCGGCAAGGACCCCGGCCAGGACCTGCGCGACGGCAAGATGACGCTGCCGCTCATCCTCGCGTGCCAGAGCGATCCTCGACTGCACGCGCGCGTGCGCACGGCCCTCGCCGCGGGGCCCCCGATCGCCGAGGCCACCGCGCGCGCGCTGGTGGACGCGGTGGTGAGCGGCGACGCGATCGCGCGC
Source organism: uncultured Nannocystaceae bacterium (assembly GCA_964468635.1). Taxonomy (GTDB): domain Bacteria; phylum Myxococcota_A; class Polyangia; order Nannocystales; family Nannocystaceae; genus Xiheibacterium. The sequence continues at coordinate 47,831 of CAYXVR010000056.1, read as the reverse complement.
GCCAACGCGATCGCGACCGAGCACGCCCAACGGGCGGCGGCCGCGTTGGCCCCCCTGCCCGCCTCGCGCGCGAAGAGCTCGCTGCAATCGCTCACCGACTACGTCGTGCGGAGGTCCGCGTGACCGCGGTGAAGAGCGACGTCGCCCTCGTGGACGATCACGGCGCGCAGGTGCAGCGCATGTTCGACCGGATCGCGCCCGGCTACGACCGCGCGAACCGGGTGATGAGCCTCGGCATCGACGAGCGCTGGCGCCGACGCGCGGTCGCGGATCTGCTGTCGCACGCGCCGGAGGGCCGCGCGCTCGATCTGTGCGCGGGCACGCTCGACAGCACGCTCGCGATCCACCGCGCCTTCCCGCGGGCGTCGCTCGTCGCCGGCGACTTCGCGGCGGAGATGCTCGAGCAGGGCGGCAAGAAGCTCGAGGGCCGCGCGCGCGAGCGCATCGAGACCCGGCAGATGGACGCGCACGCGCTGCCGCTCCCGGACGCGAGCGTCGACGCGATCTTCTGCGCGTTCGGGATCCGCAACCTGTCCGATCTCGATCGCGGTTCCGCCGAGCAGGCCCGCGTGCTGCGCGACGGCGGCAAGCTCGTCGTGCTCGAGTTCTTCCGGCCGACCCGCCTGCTCACGCGGATCGTGCACGTCGTGTACAACGAGACGCTCCTGCCTCTGGTCGGCTGGGCCGTCACCGGCGATCGCGAGGCGTATCGCTACCTGCCGCGCAGCATCGGCCGTTTCGACAGCGAGGGGGAGTACCGCGCCCGGCTGGAGAAGGCCGGCTTCGTGGACGTCACGGTCGAGCGACTCACGTTCGGCGTCGCGTCCATCGTTCGCGCGACGAAGCGAGGCTCCGAGTGACCACGATCGTCGTCGCGATCGCGGGCGCGAGCGGTGCGGTGTATCCGCGCCGGTTGCTCGCGTTGCTCGCGGATCTGCGCGCGGGCAAGGTGTCCGGCGTCGCTGCGCGCCCCGATCTCGACGTGCACTGGGTCGCCACCGCCAACGCCGCGCAGGTGTGGCAATCCGAGCTCGGCGCGCCCTTGCCGGAGTCGATCCCCGGCACGCGCCGGTGGGCGAGCCACGATTTTTCGGCGCCGTTCGCCTCGGGCTCGAGCGCGCCCGATGCGGTGATCGTCGCGCCGTGCTCGATGAGCACGCTCGCGCGCGTCGCCCACGGCGGCGGCGACGACCTGATCGCCCGCACCTGCGACGTCGCGCTCAAGGAGCGACGCAAGCTCGTGCTCGTCGCCCGCGAGACCCCGCTGTCACTCGTGCACCTGCGGAACATGGTCGCGGCCACCGAGGCGGGCGCCGTCGTGCTGCCCGCGGTGCCGTCGTTCTACGCGGGCGTCACGACTCTGGAGCACGCCGTCGACACCGTCGTCGCGCGCGCGCTCGATCACGCCGGCATTCGCTTGCCGCTCTTGCAACGTTGGGGAGACGAAGGATGATCACCGAGCGAGAGCTGCTCGATCTGTGGCCCGATCCACACCGCACCGCGACACTCGCGTGTGCCCGCCGCGCCGCGCTGCGCTCGCGCGCGATCCGAGTCGAGTCCGCGCCCGAGCATCCGGTGCCGGAGCACGCGGCGATCGTGCGCGACGGCGCCGTCGAGATGCTGCCGGCGTGGCCGGCCGCGACGGCCTTGCGCGCCGGCGATCGGGTCGTCGTGCAGGTCGACGCGGATGCCGAGTCGCGCGCGCGCTATGCCGCGTGGCTCGTCGCGTTCGTGCGCGACGTGCCGCCGCCGTGCTCGATCGCCCCGTGCTCGAAGACCGCGTCGGGCCTGCATCCCTTGTGGTGCATCGCGGCCACCCGCATCGCGCTGCCGGGCGACCTGGTGGAGGCGCGCCACGACCTGCTGGGCATCCGGCTGGCCCAGATCGCGCTCGGCTTCGGGGCCGACGCGCTCACCGGGCCCATCGCGCCCGATCGCTCGCTGCCCTTGTGCGGCGTGCCGCGCCCCGACGAGCACACCCGCGCCGGGCTCGTCGCGCTCGTGCAGCACGCCGGCCTCGGCATCGACGTCTCCGAGAACGCGAGGAGCGCATGAGCATCGCCACCGATTCCCGCTTGGCCACCATCGCCGCGAAGCTCGACGACGGCACGCCGCTGTCGTTCGACGACGGCGTGTGGCTGTACCGCGAGCCCGACCTGTGCACGCTCGGCGCGCTCGCGAACCGCGTGCGCGAGCGCCTCCACGGCGACCGCACGTACTTCAACGTCAACTTCCACATCAACGCGACGAACGTCTGCCACGCGGACTGCAAGTTCTGCTCGTTCGCGCGGCTCGAGCCCGGCATGCCGCAGGCCTACACGATGAGCCTGGCGGACATCCGCCAGAAGCTCGTCGAGCGTCGTGGCCAGCCCGTCACCGAGATCCACATCGTCAACGGGCTGCATCCCACGCTGCCGTGGGAGTACTACACCGACACGCTACGCGTATTGAAAGCCGAGCGGCCCGACATCCACCTCAAGGCGTACACCGCCGTCGAGATCCACGACTTCGCGGTGCGCTACGGCAAGACGTACGAACAGGTGCTGCGCGAGCTCGTCGACGCGGGCCTCGGCAGCCTGCCGGGCGGCGGCGCGGAGATCTTCGCCGATCGGGTGCGCAAGAAGATCTGCCGCGACAAGGCGGACGCGGACCAGTGGCTCGACGTCCACCGCACCGCCCATCGCATGGGCCTGCGCAGCAACTGCACGATGCTGTTCGGCACGGTCGAGACGCTGGAGGAGCGCGTCGATCACATGCTGCGCCTGCGCGCGCTGCAGGACGAGACCGGCGGCTTCCAGACGTTCATCCCGCTCGCGTTCCACCCGGACGGCAACGACCTCGGCAAGCTGCCGCCGCCCACCGGCGTCGACGCGCTGCGCACCTACGCGGTCGGGCGCTTGGTGATGAACAACATCCCGCACGTGAAGGCGTACTGGATCATGGTCGGGCTCGCGACCGCCCAGATCGCGCAGAGCTTCGGCGTCGACGACCTCGACGGCACCGTGCAGGAAGAGAAGATCTATCACATGGCCGGTGCCGCCACGCCCGAGGCGCTCGCGCGCACGGACCTCGTCCGGCTCATCCGTGAGGCCGGTCGTCGCGCGGTCGAGCGCGACACGCTCTACCACGTGCTGTGGGAGGACGACGGCAGCGCGCTGCCGGGCATCCGCATCGACGCGAGCGTGCCGTACTCGAACCGGGCCGGCCGCACCGAGCTACGTGTCGTGAGCTGAAGGAATCGAACCATGCCTCTCCGGATTCTGGCCGTATCGTTCCTCAACGCGCGCCCGCTCGTCGCGCCGCTCGTCGCGTCGCCGCCGAAGGACGAGCACGGCGAGTCGCTCTTCGTCGTCGACGAGGCGCTGCCGTCGTCGTGCGCCGCCGCTCTGTCCGACGGGCGCTGCGATCTCGCGCTCGTGCCCGTCGCTGCGCTCGCGGAGCATCCCGAGTGGGAGGTGGTGCCCGAGGTCGCGATCGCGTGTCGCGGCGCAGTGCAGACCGTGGTGGTCGCGAGCGAGGTGCCGTTCGAGGCGCTCGAGCGCATCCACCTCGACGCCGCCAGCCGCTCGTCGGTGCTGCTCCTGCGCGTGCTGTTGCGCATGGCGGGCCTGTCGCCCGAGCTCGTCGTCGCGCCCCACGGCGAAGGCGCGGCGCGCATCGCCGGCAAGGACGGCGCGCTCGTCATCGGCGACGCCGCGTTCGGGCTCGCCGATCGCTTCCCGTTCGTCACCGACCTCGGGGAGCTGTGGTTCCAGCGCACCGGGCTGCCGATGGTGTTCGCCGTGTGGGCCGCGCGGCCCGGCGTGCTCGGCACGGCCCACGTCGTGGCGCTGCAGCACGCGAAGAGCCAGGGGCTCAAGCACGTCGAGGATCACGCGCGCGCGTACGCGCGCGAGCTCGCGAGGCTGGAACGGCCCGCCCTGCCCGAGCACCGCTACGCCGACTACCTGCGTCGCTCGATCCGCTACGGCCTCGACGCCTACGAGCGCGAGGGCCTCGTCGAGTTCCTCGCGCGTGCGCGCGAGCTCGGGCTCGTCGACATCCCGGGGCTGTCGGGCGACGACGAGGTGCACGTGCGCTTCGCCGGCATGGGCGAGGCCTCGCTGCCGCGCCCGGCGATCGCCGCGTCGACGCTGTCGGTCGAGGCCGTGCTCGGCCGCGCCGCCGCGGGCGAGCGCCTGACCTACGCCGAGGGGCTGCTGCTCTACGACCAGGCCGACCTCGTCGCGCTCGGCGCGGTCGCCGATGCGCGGCGCAAGGTGCTGCATCCCGACGACGTCGTCACGTACATCGTCGATCGCAACGTCAACTACACGAACGTCTGCACCGCGCGCTGCAAGTTCTGCAACTTCTACACGCCGCCGGGCGGGCGTGACGGCTACGTGCTCACGAAGGAGCAGCTCGCCCAGAAGTTCGCGGAGACCGAGCAGCTCGGCGGCGTGCAGATCCTGCTGCAGGGCGGGCTCAACCCCGACCTGAAGCTCGAGTGGTACGAGGATCTGTTCCGCTGGACGAAGGCCAACTTCACGCTGAAGCTGCACGCGCTCTCGCCCACCGAGATCATCCACCTCGCGCACCTCGAGGACATCACCATCCGCGAGGTGCTCGTGCGCCTGCGCGCGGCCGGCATGGACTCGCTGCCCGGCGGCGGCGCGGAGATGCTGCACGACGAGATCAGAAACCGCATCTCGCCGTTCAAGAACACGACCGACGAGTGGATCGAGGTGATGCGGCAGGCCCACATCCTCGGCATGAAGACGACGTGCACGATGGTGTTCGGCTTCCAGGAGACCGGCGATCACGTGCTCACGCACCTCGATCGACTGCGCTCGCTGCAGGACGAGTCGCTCGCGCGGAACAACGGCGGCATGTTCACGGCCTTCATCACCTGGCCGCTGCAGGCCGAGGGCACCCGGCTCAAGCTGCGCGACGACACGAGCCCTTGGCGGTATCTGCGGCTGCAGGCGCTCGCGCGCGTGTTCCTCGACAACATCCCGAACATCCAGGTCAGCTGGCCGACGCTCGGTCCCGACGTCGGCGAGGTCGGCCTGCGCTTCGGTGCGAACGACTTCGGCTCGGTGATGATCGAGGAGAACGTGGTGTCCACCGCGGGCGCGCACTTCATGCTCACCGCCGAGCAGATCGAGCACCACATCCGTCAGGCCGGATTCCGTCCGGCGCGGCGCAACATGCAGTACGAGATCCTGTCATGGCCCAGCTGATCGAGAACCCCACGCGCGTCACCGCGGCCGGCGAGCCGCCGAAGCTGATCGACGAGGTCGTCGGTCGCGTCAACACCGGCACGTCGTCCTTCAGCCTCGCGCACATGCGCTCGCCGGCCGGCTGGTCCGAGCCGGCGCAGACGCCCGAGTTCACCGAGGTCACGTACGTGCTCGCCGGCTGGGTGAAGGTGGAGCACGACGGCGGCACGCTGATCGTGCGCGCCGGTCAAGCAGTGCTCGCGCAGCCGGGCGAGCGCGTGCGCTACTCGACGCCCGAGGGCGCGGAGTACATCGCGGTCTGCGTGCCCGCGTTCGCGCCCGACACCGTGCATCGCGAGGGTTGAAGCCATGTCCGTTCGCGCATTCGCGTCGCTGGTGAAGCTGAGCCACACGATCTTCGGCCTGCCCTTCGCGCTCGCCGCGGCCGCGCTCGCCCATCGCACGGCGGTCGCGGCCGGCGAGACCGGGCTCGACGCGCGACGGCTCGTGCTCATCCTCGTCGCGTTCACGGCCGCGCGCGCGGCCGCGATGGGCTTCAACCGCATCGTCGATCGCCGCATCGACGCCGCGAATCCGCGCACCGCCGATCGCGAGCTGCCGCGCGGGGTGATCGGCGTGCGCTCCGCGTGGGCGTTCACGATCGGTGCGGCCGCGATCTTCGTGGCCGCCGCGAGCGCGCTCGGGCCCCTGCCCGGCCTGCTCGCCGGGCCGGCGCTCCTCGTCGTGCTCGGCTACTCCCTGTTCAAGCGGTTCTCGTGGGCCAGCCACCTCGTGCTGGGCGTCGCGCTCGCGCTCGCGCCCGGCGGCGCATGGATCGCCGTGACCGGCACGCTCGACGCCGCGCCGCCGCTCCTGCTCATGGTCGCGGTGGCGACCTGGGTCGCGGGCTTCGACGTGATCTACTCGCTGATGGACGAGCGCTTCGATCGCGAGCACGGGCTGCACTCGATCCCGGTGCGGTTCGGCCAGAAAGGCGCCCTGGTGCTGTCGGCCGCACTCCACCTGGGCACCGTCGCCGCGCTCCTCGGCGTCCACGTCGTCGCGGGCCTCGGCCTTGCGCACGCGGTCGGGCTCGTCGCGATCACGGCCGTACTCGTCTACGAGCACGCGATCGTCCGCCCGGGTGATCTCAGCCGCGTGAACAAGGCCTTCTTCGACACGAACGGCTGGGTGAGCCTGGCGTACGTGGCCGCGGTGCTGGCCGACGTCGCGCTCGGATGAGCCGCGCGCGGGGCGCCCGGGGCCGCTCGGCGGTCGACCGGTCCCGCACGGTTTGACCGCGCGTCGACCATTGCGTGATGCTGGGGGCCGAAGGATGTCGCGGGTCGCGGCGGTGGGGTGGGTCGTGCTGGGATGCCTGGTGGCGATCCCGCGCGCGGCCGAGGCCGCCCCGGGTGACGTCGAGGATCCGACGTTCGTCGATCCGCGCAAGCGCCAGCTGCCGCCGACGCATCGATTCCGGCTCGGCCTCGAGATCGGCTACATGCGGCTGTCGAAGGCGGTCTCCGAGGAGACTGGTGAGGAGCAGCGCTTCCACTTCGTGCCGATGCTCGCGTCGTTCGCCTATCAGGCGCAGTTCCTCGAGCGCGCGATGATCCGCCCCGAGCTCTCGCTCGGCACGAACGTCGGCAACACCATCGAGGCGATGCCGTTCATCATCAACCCGAAGCTGTACATCGGCTATCAGGGTGCGCTCGTCGGCGCCGCGGTCGGCTACGGCTACTTCACGCCGATCCCCGCGCGCAAGGACGTCGTGAGCGAGAACCGCGGCGGCCTGGGCCAGCCCGTCACGATCAACAACCACCAGATCGGCGGCGAGCTCTCGTTCACCACCCGCGTCGACAAGGGCGCGCTGTCGTTCATCCTGCGCGCCGGCGGCGTGAACGGCCGCACGCAACACTTCGAGCTCGACAAGCGCCGCTGGCGTTTCATGTTCACCTTCAACTTCGGCTGGTACTTCGGCACCGGCGAGAAGCAGCGCGCACGCCAGGAGCAACGCCGCCGCGAGAAGGCGGCGGCGCAAGAGGGCTTCGAGTAGTCGCGCCCGCACTCGAGCGTCGACGCCGGCGATCCGGCCCGCTCACGGGATCCAGACGCCGCCGCCGCTGCCGATGCCTCCCCACGAGCTGCATCGCGAGATGCAGTAGTTGTACATCCAGTTGCACAGCGCGACGACCACGCCGCTGGTCTCGCCGCCGATGCACGCGTCGCGATTGGCCGCACACTGTCCGGAGCAGGTCAGCGGCATCGGATCATACGGCGGCAACGGCATCTGGTCCGTACGCGCCTCGAGCGGGTCGGGCAACTCGCCCGCGAGTGCGACCTCGAGCGCGTGCATGCTCGGCGCGTCGAGGTGCGGGGGCATCTCGGACGCCACCGCGTCGGGATCCGTCGCGAGCACGAACGCCTCGGCGCCGTCGAACTCCGCCGCACCGGCGACGTCACCGTCGGCATCGGACACGATCACGGTCGCGCCGTCGGGCCGCGGCGTGCGGGCCACGTGTCGGGCGACCCCGTCGATCGAGAGATCGTAGTGCGCGGTGCCGTCCTCCGACCAGGCACGGAGGACCTCGACGGAGCCGGCATCTCCGGCGCAAGCGGCCAACAGGAGGGTGACGCTGATCGCGGCGCGTTTCACGATCCACGGAGACGCCGACGCTCCGATTTCGATCACCGGTCGCGCTCAGTTCTGCACGCTGGCGACGACGCCGCCGTCGAACTTCACGACGAAGCGGTCCCAGCGGTTCTTCCAGTACGTCCACTGGTCGCTGTCCGGCGACGGGGTCGCGTGCTCGGGCGGAGGGCCGAGCGCGAGCATGACGCCCTGCTTCGTCATGCCCTCGCCCACCGTGCCCTTGTCGATGCCCATCATGTCGAGCGGGTTCAGGCCCGCCGGCAGCTCGGGACAGCTCGCGCCGAAGATCTTCGCGAGGTGTGCCTCGGGCGTGCCCACCATCGAGTCGTGGAAGGAGTACGTGTACTGGCGGCCCGTGCTCTTCACGGTGAACTGGATCCCGCGCTTCGAGCTCGCGTCGATCGTGACGGGCTCGCAGCGCTTGATGAGCCCGACCTGCTGGTAGTTCACGCTGTAGAGCTGGCGGCGCTCCTCGTCCGGGTGCAGGTTCACGAGCGTGAACGCGTCGTGCGGCAGGCCGAACGCGGGCGCGCCCTCCTCCGGCGTCGCCGTCATCTGCTGGCCGGGACCGCCACCGCTGGTTTCGCACGCGACGACGAAGGCGAGCGCAAGGGCAGCACGCGAGACGAGGCTCATGCGCGCGAGCCTACCAGCGCACCGACCCGCCCGCAGTGACCCGGCCGACCTGTGGTAGGACTGCCGCCCATGGAACGACCGCTGATGCAGGGGGCCGTCGCCGATCTGACGCAAGCCATCGGCCACACCCCCATCGTCCGGCTCAACCGGATCGCCGAGCACGTCGAGTCGAGCATCTACGTGAAGCTCGAGTACCTCAACCCGGCCGGCTCCATGAAGGACCGCGTCGCGCTCAACATCATCGGCGACGCGGAGCAGCGCGGCATGCTGGGCCCGGGCGGCACGATCGTCGAGGCCACGAGCGGTAACACGGGTGCAGGCCTCGCGATGGTCGCGGCCACGCGCGGCTACAAGTGCATCTTCGTGATGCCCGACAAGATGTCGAAGGAGAAGATCGACACGCTGCGCGCCTACGGGGCCAAGGTCGTCATCTGCCCGACCGCGGTGGAGCCCTCCGATCCGCGCAGCTACTACTCCACCGCGCGTCGCATCGTCGAGGAGACGCCCGGAGCGTTCTACGCGAACCAGTACCACAACCCCGCGAACCCCGAGGCGCACTACGTCTCCACCGCACCGGAGATCTGGGAGCAGACGGGCGGCACGTTCGACGTCTTCTGCGGGGGCATGGGCACGGGCGGCACGCTGTCGGGCTGCGGCCGTTACTTCAAGCAGAAGCGCGCCGACATCCAGATCATCGGCGTCGATCCGATCGGCTCGCTCTACTACGAGTACGTGAAGACCGGCCGCCTCACGAAGCCGTTCTCCTACTACGTCGAGGGCATCGGCGAGGACTTCCTGCCATCCACGATGAATCTCGATCTGCTCGACGAAGTCGTGCAGGTGGACGACAAGGAGTGCTTCCTCATGACGCGCGAGCTCGTGCGCCGCGAGGGCATCTTCTGCGGCGGCTCGGGCGGAGCCGCGGTGGTGGGCGCCGTGAAGTACGCGCAGTCGCTGAAGGAGCCCAAGAACATCCTCGTGCTCCTGCCCGACAGCGCGCAGAAGTACCTGTCGAAGATCTTCAACGACGAGTGGATGCGCAGCAACGGCTTCCTGGCCGACGACGACACCGAGGGCACCGTCGCCCACGTGCTCAAGGCCAAGCCCCACCGGCTCATCACCGCACGCCGCGACTCGCGGGTGCGCGATGCGATCGCGATCATGAAGGAGCACGGCATCAGCCAGCTGCCGGTGCTCGACGAGAACGGTCGCCACTGCGGCATCGTGGCGGAGATCGACCTGCTCAACTACCTCGTCGAGCACGAGGGCGGGCTCGCGGAGCCGCTCGCAGGCCTCATCGAGTCCGACTACGCCACCGTCACGCCGCACACGCGGCTCGCGCTGCTCAAGACGATCTTCAACGACGCGAAGGTCGTGCTCGTGGTGGGCGACGATCGCCTGCTCGGCGTGCTCACCAAGATCGACCTCATCGACTACCTCGCCCGCGGGCGCGGATAGGAGCGACCACCATGGCCGAGTACCGACGCCTCGACGATCACATCATCGAAGGTGCCAAGCCCGAGACGATCGCGATCCACGGCGGCCAGCACCCCGAGCCCGTCACGGGCGCCGTGATGCCGCCCGTGTTCCAGACCTCGACGTACGCCCAAGCGGCACCCGGCGAGCACACCGGGTTCGAGTACAGCCGCACGCAGAACCCCACCCGCTTCGCGCTCGAGCGCTCCATCGCCGCGCTCGAGGGCGGCCGCTTCGGGCTCGCGTTCGCGTCCGGCTGCGCCGCCACCACGGCCGTCGTGCAGCTGTTCGACCAGGGCGATCACATCGTCTCGGTCGACGACGTGTACGGCGGCACGTTCCGCCTGTTCGACAAGGTGATGACGCGTCGGGGCCAGCGCTTCACGTTCGTCGACCCCACCGACGTCCACGCGATCGAGGCGGCGATCGAGCCCAGGACGAAGCTCGTGTGGGTCGAGACCCCCACGAACCCGATGCTGAAGCTGGCGGACCTGCGCGCGATCGCGAAGGTGTGCAAGGGCAAGGGCGTGCTGCTCGCCGTCGACAACACGTTCGCGTCGCCGATCCTGCAGCAGCCGCTCGCGCTCGGCGCGGACATCGTCATGCACAGCACGACGAAGTACGTGGGCGGCCACTCCGACGTCGTCGGGGGCGCACTCGTCGTGAACGACCCCGACCTCGCCCAGCGCCTCGCGTTCGTGCAGAACTCGGTGGGCGCGGTGCCGGGGCCGTGGGACTGCTACCTCACCCTGCGCGGGATCAAGACGCTCGCGCTGCGGATGCAGCGGCACTCCGAGAACGGCCTCGCGGTCGCGCGCTGGCTCGAGCAGCACGCGAAGGTCGAGCGCGTCATCTACCCTGGCCTGACGAGCCATCCCCAGCACGCGCTCGCGCAGCAGCAGATGCGCGGCGCGGGCGGCATGATCTCCGCCTACGTGAAGGGCGACCTCGAGGCGGCGCGCCGATTCCTGAAGGCCGTGAAGGTCTTCACGCTCGCGGAGAGCCTCGGCGGCGTCGAGAGCCTGATCGAGCACCCGGCGATCATGACCCACGCGAGCGTGCCACCGGACAAGCGCAAGGCGCTCGGCATCCACGACGGCTTCGTCCGCCTGTCGGTCGGCATCGAGCACGTCGACGACCTCGTCGCCGATCTCGACCACGCGCTGGAAGCGGTCTAGTCCACGGGCCTGGTCACTGCAGCGAACGCACCGCGGAGGCGACCCGACCGCACGAGTCGGTCGCTTGCACCGTGAGCTCGCCCTTCGGGCGCGGCTCGCGGTCGAGCAGCAGCACGACGTCCGCGAGCACCAGCGCGTCGCCGTCGGGCTCGAGGTACGACCCGTCGACGACGAACGTGCGCGTCGAGAGCTCGTCCATCTCGGCACACGCGCCGTCGCAGTCGCGCGCGACCACCTCGATCTCGAACGACTCGTGCTCGGGATCGACGCCGCTGAGCCGCAGACCGATCATGAAGTGGATCCCGCCCTGCGGGCCGTGGTGCACCTGCGGCCACGCACCGGCGGCCAGCGGCGCGAACTCGCCTTCGCCGTCACCGACCTCGAGGCCCAGCTCCCCGCTCTCGAGCTCGCACGCGCGATCGATCGCGAGCGGCTCGCCCTCCTCGCAGGCGAGCACGTCGCGTTCGCAGGGATAGGTGAAGCACCCGGGGGACAGGGCAGCGAGGCCGAGCGAGAGGATCGACGCCCGCATCGTGCCTACAGTGTCGCACCCGGTCGATCGGTTCACCGGACCGCGAATTCGCCGGGTTTCGGTCAACCGGCCCGGATCGCGAAGACGACCTCGGTGCACGCCGCGGCGGCCCGTCCGGTCGGCAGGAATCGCCAGGTCCGCACGACGTCGCGGCACAGCGCGCCGGCCCGCGACGCCGCGGGCTCCACGGACCGCACCTCGACGCCGCCATCGGGCCGCACGCAGTAGCGCACGCGGACGTCGGACGCGTCCGCCTCCAGCCGATCCGACAGCTCGCGCGGCGGCGGGTCGGGGTTGAAGAGCGCGTGCAGTCGCGGCGCCCCCAGGGCCTCCTCGTCGCACGCGCTGCTGCGCCCCAGCTCGCACGCGCGGTGCCAGCTCTCGCGGGCGCGCTGCGGGTCCGCGGGCACGCCGCGGCCACTGTGCGCGAGGTCGCCGATCGCGACGCACGCCAGCGCATCGTCGGCCGCACAGCCGCGCTCGAGCCAGGGGGCCGCCGCGGCCCAGTCGAGCGGGGTCTTCGCGAGCACGTGACGCGCGACGAGCCACACGCACGCGCGTCCGTGGCCGCGCTCGCACGCGCCGCGCAACAACGTCGCGGAGCGCTTCGGATCGGCGGTGGCGATCGCGAGGCCGAGATGGCCGCACGCGCGGGCATACCCGCCCTCGCACGCGCGCTCCCTCAGCTTGCGCACCCGTGCGGGCGCGCGCCCGTCGAGCTCGAGCGCATGCGCGAGCCACAGGCACGCGGCGGGGTCGTCGGCCTCGCACGCCGTCTCGCACGCCGCCATGCCCTTCGCGTCGCAGCGCGGCGGATACGTCATGTCGGCGTCCTCCGGCGGCGGCGGCCGAGGCGGAGCCTTCGCGCAGCCGATCGCGAGGAGCACGATCGCGACGGCCCCCGGTCCAGCGACGTGCTGCACCGAGGGCCGGCGATGCATCGGCGGATGCCTACTTGCTCGAGGGGACGAACAGGATCTCGATGCGGCGGTTCTTCGCGCGCCCGTCCTTCGTCTTGTTGTCGGCGACCGGCTCGGCCGAGCCCTTGCCGAGCGCCGTCATGCGATCCGGCGCCACGCCCTGCGCGGCGAGGTGCGCCATGACGCTCTTCGCCCGCGAGTCGGACAGCTGCAGGTTCTTCGACTTGCTGCCCTTGCTGTCGGTGTGGCCCTCGATGACGATCCCGTAGTCCGGGTTCTTCTTCGCGACGTCGGCGACCTTGTTGAAGTTCGCCTCCATCACCGGCGCGATCGTGACGGCATTGCCGGCGAACGCCTCGACGATCGTGACGGTGACGCCACCGCCCTCGACCATCGTGCGCTGCGCCCCGCTCACCTCGGCGAGCGCGTCGAAGATCGCCTTCTGCTTCGTCATCTTGGCCTGGTCGGCCTCGGTCGACGCGTACTTCGGCTGCGCCTCGTCGCGCGCCTGCTCGGCGCCCGCCTTCGCGTCGATCGCGTAGGTCATGGCGTCCTTCGCCTTGTTCTTGCCGAGCGCGTCGGTGGCGAGCTTCAGCTTCTTCTCGGCCGCGGTGAACGTGGCGGCGGCGTGGATGTGGGCGTCGACCGCGTGCGCCTCCTTGAGGGCGGTGAGCGCCTCGCCGATCGCCTCACGGGCCGCGTTGGCCTCCTGGCTCGTCGCGACCTTGCCCTCGAGCGCGACGATGTCCGCCATGCGCTTGAGCGTCGCCTCGGCCAGCTTCTCGCGCTTCTGGGCCTCCGCGAGCTCCTTCTCGATCTGGACGGTGTCCTTCTCGAGCTGGGCGCGCTCGGTGTCCAGCGCCTTGGCGTCCGACTTCAGCTTGGCCGACTGCCACCACAGCCACGCGAGGTGGCCGTAGTACGCCATGTCGGCCTCCTCGCGGTCGTCCTGCATCTCGCGGGCTTGCGCGTCGTACTCCCCGGACTTCTTCATGTCGTCCGGGTAGTGGATCTTGAGCTCCTCGCCCTGCGTCGTCTTGGCGTACGACTGGTACTCCGTCATCTCGGCCGTCGCCTTGGGGTGCGCGCAGCCGGAGAGCAGGAAGGCGATTCCGATCGCGATGGTGGTGCGCTTCACTTCGCACCTCCGATCTTCTTCTCCATCTCGGCCTGCTGGGCCTCGAGCTTGTCGGCCTTGGCCTGCACCTCGGCGAGATCGGCCTTCACCTTCGCCATCTTCGCCTTCTGCTCGTCCATCTTGGCCTTCGCCTCGGCATGGATGATGACGGCGCCGACGAGTGCGACCGTGCCGTCGAGCTCGTCGAGCGTGCGGGCGAGCTCGTCGCGATCGCTGCGCTTCTTCGTCAGCGTGCGCGCCTTGTCGCGCAACGCCTCGGCCTTGCCGATCTCGGTGGTGGCGGCGTGCCGCTTCTCGTCCGCGACCGAGTGCTCCTTCAGCTTCACGCTGAGCGCCTCGAGACGGGCCTCGGCGTCTTCGCCGACCGCGGGTCGTCCGATGCCGACCACCACGACGAGCGCAAGCACAGCCGACGCGATCACCTTTCGAAGTCGCGGGCCGCGGGCTTTCGGGTCGCGAAGACCTCGGGTACTCAACGCACGCATGGAACGTTCCTCCTCGTCGCGCGCCGACAGGCCCCTCGCGACGCGGCGAGTCTACCGCGACCGGGATCCCGCTAGCCACGGCGGAATCAACGGAAATGCGGCGAGCGCTCGCGCATGCGACGCAACCAAATCGAAGACGGTGCCCGCCGGATCGCCTCCCGCGAGCACCGTCGCTCGAGCGCGCGTCGGAACGCGGCTCGGCTCCGGTCCGAGGACCGTCAGCTCGGCTTGCCGGCCTCTTCGGCCGGCGGCGCCTCTTCGGCGGGTCCGCTCTCGACCGGCTTGCCGGGCGACTCGGGGCCACGGAAGACCCACTCGAACGTCGCCTGGCCCTCGCGCTGATCCGGCGGATCGAGCTTCAGGCCCTCGAGCGCCTTCACGACGCAGTTCTGCAGGTTGTCGGGCGCCGTGCTCTGGTTGGGGTCGGCGGCCACGTTCATGATGCTGCCGGTCTTCTTCTCGACCGTGAACGTGACGACCACCTTGCCCGACTGCGCGGGGTTGGCCGCGAGCGCGGTGTCGTAGCAGCCCTGGATCGCTCCGTTCTGCTGCTCGAGCACGGTGCGGGTGTCGGTCTTGTACTGGTCGGTGCTGCGCGCGTAGAACGAGCAGCCGGCGGACGTGGCCGCGAGGAACGCAATGGCGATGAACGTCTTCATGTGAATCAGCCTCCCTCGACGACCTTCTCGTTGCCCTTCTCGTCGATCTCCACCTTCGTCTTCTTCACGTCCTGCTCGAGGATGTGGAACTCGACGCGGCGGTTCTTCTCCTTGCCGTCCTCGGTCTCGTTGTCCGCGATCGGCACGGTCTCGCCCAAGCCCTTGGCCTGCAGCATGGCCTTGTCGATGCCCGCCTTGCCGGTGAGGTACTTCATCACGGCCTTCGCGCGCTTGTCCGACAACTTCATGTTGTAGTCGTCGCTGCCCTCGGCGCTCGCGTGGCCCTGCACCTCGATCCGCTTGATCTGCGGGTGCTCCTTGATGACCTTCGCGACCTCGTCGAGCAGGCTGTGCGAGACCTCGAGGATCTTCGCCGAGTCGTACTCGAACTGGACCTTCTCGTTGATGACGATCTGGTTGTCGCGGACCTCGACCCGCTTCTGCGGCTCGGGCGGGGGCGCCTCGACGACCGGCGGGGTGCCGTTGATCGCGATCCCCTCCGCGTCGGCGAAGACCCTGGGCGCGCAGCCCAGGGCGGGCAGCGTCGCGAGCAGCAGTCCTGCAACGAGCAGTTTGGATTTGGGTTCACCCTGCATCTGGAATCTCCACGCGTCGTGAATGACGGACTGGTCTGGTGGTGGTGGTGGTGGTCGTCGCAAACGGGCTCACGGCGCGAAACCCGAAGCGAGCGGTGCTGTGCGCGCGTGACTGTAGAATTGCGCGGAAAAAGGTCAAGGTGGAAGACCGCCGAGCGCGGGCGAGGGTGGTGGCCGGGCGGCCCCGATGCAAAACCCGCCCTCGGCCCTCGCGCCCTGGCCCTCCGAGCGCTAGCCTTCTCCCATGGCTCCGCGTGTCGATGGCCGCCCGTCCGTGACGAGCGTCATGGTTGCCCTCGCGATCGTGGCGATCCCCCTTCCCGTCCTGGGTGCGGCACCGGAGGCGACCCCCGGACCGGCTGTTCAGGTGCCCGAGGCCGAGCGCGCGGTGCCGCCGAGCGATGCGACGACACCACCGGTGCAGCGACCTGGAGGATCTGCCGAGGCCGTGCCGCCGCCCACCGACGCAGCACCGTCGACGCCCACACCGGATGCGACGACGCCGAGCGAGCCGACGCCCGTCGAGGCCGTGCCCGCCGATGCGCTCGAGGCCGAGCCGGCGACACCGACGACGACACCGACGCCCGCACCCACCGTCGCGACGACGCGACCCGCCGCGAGTCCGTCGGAGGAGCTCTCGCCGTCGGAGGCGATCACCGCCGAGTACGCGCCGCGCTATCGACCGCAGCACAACCCCGGGCGCTTCAATCTCGTCGTGCGTGGGCTCTTCGCGAACGCGGGTGGATCGAAGGTCGTCGGCGGTCGACTCGGCGGCGCGGCAGTGGATGCCGGACAGAGCTGGAACCACTTCGGCTACGCGGTGACCGGCACCGTGTACGGCGGCCGGCTCGTCATGCAGGACGCGTCGCGCGAGGAGATCAACGCGCTCATCGGCGTCGGTCCGACGGTCGGCCTCGGCCGACTCGCGCTGCTCGGCCGCGGCTTCCTCGACCTGCGGCTCGGCTACGACTTCTACTATGGGGTCGTGAACCGCCGCGACGACGAGACGGTGTCGGGCGGCGATCCGGGCGACGTGACGGTGACGAAGGCGAAGAACCTCGTGCCCCACGGCCCCCGCGTGCGCCTCGATCTCGGCCTTCTCTCGCTCGACACGCGCCGCCGCTTCTTCCACGGCTTCGGCGTCTCGATGGGCTACCAAGCCCTCGTCGGCAGCATGGGCGACACGAAGATGCCCCCGATTCACATGCTGACGATCGGCCTCACGTACTGGATGGGTTGAGGCCGCGCCGATCGGACCCCGCCGCGTCGCCGCAGGCCGGCGCGAGGCCGATCACGGGCACGCGCCGCACGCGAGGGCATCGCCGCACTCCGTGCGCGACGCCTCGCCTTCGCACGCGAGCTCGCAGTCACCGCTGCCCGGACACTCCACGACGCAGGTCGCCTCGCAGTGGATGTCGCAGTCGCCCGACGACACACAGCGCACCAGGCTCGCATCACCGGCGACGACGAGGCAGTTGCCGCTGTTGTTGCACTCGACGTCGCAGCCCTCGTTGCAGCGGAAGTCGCAGTCGCCCGAGCCCGCGCAGGTGAGCACGCAGTCGTGCGTGCAATCGAGGCCGCAGTCTCCCGAGCCCGGGCACGCGCACTCGGTGCCTTCGCAGACACAGTCCCCGTCCTCGCAGTACCCGTCGACCGGCGCTCGACAGGCCCACGCCGACGCGAGCCCCAGGGCCAGCCCTGCGAGCCACTGGCGATTCCGCTTCCGTCGTCCGCTCGCGATCGGCATGGTCGATCCTGGCGTGTCGGCTGGGGCGCGCGATCGCAGCGTCACTGTGGCTCCGGGCAATCCGTGCGGCAGGAGAACCCGCCGTCGCACTCGGTCACCATCGGTCCGCAGCTCGTGATCGAACAGGTCGCGCCGTCCGGGCACGCGACGGTGCAACGCGATGTTCCCGGACAATCGATGCTGCAGTCGCCCTCGCACTCGAAATCGCAGCTCGCGGTCCCATTGCACTCGCCCGTGCTGTCGGGGCCGATCAACGCGTCGCACCCCGAAGTCCCGGGACACGCGACGTGGCATTCCGCGTCGCACTCGAGCGCGCAGCGGGCGTTGCCCTCGCAGACGAGCGTGATGCCAGACGCGCCCTCGACGACGCAGTCGGTACCGCCGAGGCAGGAGCACGTGTTGGCCTCTTCGTCGCACGTGCACTCGCCCTCGCACGCGAGCACTTCGGTGTCCTCGTCGTCGCCCGGGCCGCACGCCCAACCGAGCGCGAGGCCAACCGAGAGCGCGAGGAGACGGACGAGGGATCGAGAGACCGTCATCCCGGGATCATCGCCGGATCCAATCCGGATCGCGAGGCGATTCGGCCGGCTCGCATGTCGCACCTTCCGACCGTCTCGACACGCTCGTCAGCAACGCGGCGAGAGAGCGGTCGGTCATCGCATGCGCCGCTCGAGCCGACGCGCCGTGTCTTCGAGCGCGCTGCGGTAGGCGGCCGGGACGAGATCGATCTGGTGCCGTAGGTACGGCAACAGCTCCGCGTTCGTCAGCTCGCCGAGGTGGTGGGCGGCGAGCTCGATGTACTGGCGGTCGCCCTCGCGCAGGCGATCGCACATGAACTCGAGCGCCTCGACCGTGTTGATCTTGCCGATCGCCTTCAGAGCGGCCGAGCGCGCGCGCTCGGGGTCCGGCAGGTCGCGCGCGGTGAAGATGCGGCGCAAGGGCTCGAACGCGTGGGGGAACACGAGCTTCGCGGTGGCCTGGGCGCCCGCGTCCCGCACCTCGTTGTCGTCGTCGCGCAGCGCCTTGCCGATCAGCGAGAACGTCCGCTTGAACCGGAGGTTGCCCATCGCCTCCGCCACCGCCTTGCGGATCGCGGGGTCGCGCGCCTCGAACAGCTTCTCGAGCGCGGCGATCACGGGATAGGCGCGGATCGATTCCAGGCGGCGCACCACGTCGACGGCCGGCACCTGGGCACCACGGCGCTCGAGCTCGAGGACCAACAGCAGCGCGTGACGGCGCACGAAGTCGGGGAAGCGCCGATCGGCCATCACGCCCGCGGCGATGAGCGCCGGATCGCCGTCGAGCTCCCACTCGGCGAGATCGACGTACCAGACCTCCTCGTACTCGGGCAGCTGCTTGAGGAACTCCGGCACCGGCACCGGGCGTGGCGCGTCGTGCTGATCGTCGCCCAGCCGCTCGCACAGCCGGCGATAGCGCTCGCGCGTGCGCATCGGCAGCTCGAGCTGCAACAGGCGCCGGTACACCTCCACCACCTGACGGAACGCGCGCACGCTCGCGAATCCCTCGGCGGCGGCCAGGTAGGCGTTCTCCACGATCTGCAGCGGATGTCCGGCAGACTGGGCCTCGGAGGCGGCCTTGAGCCACGCTTCCGCGCCGCGCAGGCGCAGGTCGTCGGCGTACGGCATGCTCGCGCGCGTGCAGTAGTCGGCCGCCTCGCGCAGGATCGCGGCGGCCGCGTGCCACTCCCCTGCCCTGCGCGACAGCGTGACGAACGCCTCGTGCAAGCGAAGCGCGTCGAGCTTGAGGCCGTCGTCGCGCAGGATCCGGACGCTGTTGAGATAGCCCTCGGCGACGTTCTCGAACGCGCCCGCTTCGCTGCCGATGCGCGCGAGCAGCTGGTAGCAGTCGAACGCGCGCTCGCGCAGGCCGTCGGTCTCGAACGAGTCGGCCACCTCTTCCACCGCCGTCGTCGCCTCCGCCAAGGCATTGCGCGCGCGCTCGTGGCCGAGCCGCAGCAGGCACAGCCCGTAGTTGATGCGCGCGAGCGCGGCTTCGTACGCGCGCGACGACAGATCGTCGCGCGCCATCACGTCCTGCCACAGGTTCGCGGCCCCGACGTCGTCGCCGCTGCGCTCGAGCTCGATCGAGCGGTGCACCGGCATGAGCCCCGCGCCGAACCACTCGGCGGACGCACGATGGTGGCCGGAGCGCGACAGATAGATCCCCAAGAGCCGGATGCCGCGCAGGGCCGCGACGTCGCCGGCCTGCACGCGGGCCGACTCGCGCGCGAGCAGATCGGGACCGGGCTCCTCGGTGGCGCCGAGGTACGCCGCGCACGCGGCGGCCTCGCGCGTCTGGCCCAGCGCGCGCAGGCACTCCGACATCGCGCGCAACCACTCCTCGTACTCGAAGTCGATGCGATCGACGACCTCGACGAGGTGGCGCAGGTGGGGCAACGCCTCGGCGTAGCGGCCCGCGCGGAGATTGGCCTCGGCGCGGACCCACAGGACCGCGGTGTCGATCACGCGCGCCTCCGCTTGTCGCCCGCCTTGGGCGCACGCACGGGCTTCTTGCGCGTCGTGGTGCGCCCGCGCTTGGCCTCGAGGTCGTACTGCACCTCGTCGATGATCTGACGAGCCTTGTGCGCGCGCCGACCGTGGCTGATCGCGTCGGCATCGATCACGTGGATGCGGTGCAGGCTGTCGAGGTACGGCAGCTCGACCGGACCGCTCGGCAGGATGTACACGCCGTAGATCGGCGCGCGCGAGGCGAGCAGCGCGACCTCGTCGGGCGGCAGCTGGCACTCGCCGTGGGTGAGCAGGTACACGAGCGCATGCGCGGCATTGCGGCGCGGCAGCGCGAGCTCGCCGTTCAGCTGCCGGATCACGCGCGCGTAGTTGCGGCCGCGCTCGGCCCGGAACTGCAGGGCGTACGGCACCTCGGCGCTGCCCGTGGGCAGCACGCGCACGCCCTCGTAGAGCCGGCTGTCGAAGAAGCGCAACAGCACCTCCTCGCCGAGCAGTGCGAGCCGCTTGCACAGCGCGAGCGCGAGGCCGCGGGCGAACACCTCGCGCACGCCTCGCATCGACGCGCTGCCGTCGACGAGCACCTGGTGCATCCGGCGCTCGTTCTCGAGCTGCTTCTCGTGCGTGAAGAAGAAGAGCTCGCTGTCGACGAGCTTCTGCTCGAACACGTCGTCGTCGTATGCGAGCTGGGTGAGCACGAGATCGTCGAGGTTGCCGCGCCGCTCGATGGACGCGTAGCCGTCGATCGAGAACGCCTGCTGGCCGGCCTCGCGCTTGACCTCGAGGATCGACGGCAACAGCTCCATCGAGAAGTCGACGATGTCGGCGAGCGACGGGCTCATGATGACGTTGTAGAGGTCGGCCAGGTCCACGCCGGGCAGCGCGTCGCCGCCGCGGAACAGCCCGAGCAGGCGCAGCGCGTCGAGGTCGATCTGCTCGATCTCGAGGATCGGCAGCAACCGATGGGCCGTGAGCGTGGCGAGCCAGGCGTGCGCGACCGTCTGGTCGTAGCGATTGAACGCGGAGTTGGGCTCGACGCGCGTGTAGTGCACGACGTCGACCGGCAACGCGGACGGCCGCAGCACCCGGACGTCGTCGGGCAGCTGCGGCACGACGGTCGCGAACACGCGCGCGAGCACGACGCCGACCATCGGATCGCGGTGCTTCCACCCGGCCTGCGTGCGCACGAGCTCCGACTCGCCGAGCTCGACCAACAGGCGCCGCCACGCTTCGCCGATCTCCGCGTCACCGAGCCCACGCAGCTGCGGCGCAGGGCGACCGAGGCCGGCGATCAAGCACCCGAGATCGTGCACGACGACGAGTGGCACGGCGTAGCCGAGCCGCACGAGCGAGTTGTGCCAGGCGACCGCCCGCATCAGCGCGAGCGCACCCGTGCCCTCGAGCTGGGAGAGCGCCATCGTGCCGACCTGGCGCTCGAACTCGGCGCCGACTCCGGCCTCGGGACCAGCGTTCGTGCGGGGGCTCGCCACTCGTCCGCGCGACTGTAGCACCGTCGCGCGACGAGCTGTCGCATGGCAGCGGTGTCGCTGCCACCGGGCGGGCAACGGCGCGACCCTGCAGCATGCCTTGTCTCGTACTGCTGTCACATGCCGCGGCGATGCTCGCGAGGCTCGCTGCCGTCGCGCCCCCGGCCCCCGACGACACGTGCGAGATCGAGGTGGAGGGGCTGCCGGTGCCCGCGCGATCGCACCACCGCCTCGAGCTGTCGGGCGGCTACGTGCGGCTCGCGAACGACGGCACGCGCGTGAAGGTCGGCGTCGAGCCGATCACGGTGCGGCTCATCGGTCCACGCTACACCGGCGAGGTGCAGATGGCCGCACGCGACTGCACCGACGATCGCGTCGTCGTGCTGCATGCGATCCCGCGGCCGGCGATCCTCGTGTTCGTCACGGTCGCGCCCGACATGGTCGTGCAGTGCACGGACTGCGAGGGCGAGATCGGGCGCCGGCCCTGGCGAGCGATCGAGTTCCCGCCGATCGACGTCGGCCACGGCGAGTCGCACCGCTTCGAGCTGCGCGCCCCGGGCTACCGCATGCTGCGGCGCAAGGCGTGGCTGTTGCCCGGCGAGAACCGGATCGTGGTCGAGCTCGTGTCGCTCCGCGGCGACGGTACGCGCGCGTCGGAAAGGCGCGCACACCCGGTGTCTCACCGACGAACGACGTGAAACGACCGACGTGGGCGCGCGAGCGCTCCGGTCGTCGCGTCGCACGAAGGGGGAGCCATGCGACGCGCACCTGCGCTCGGGCTCGCGGCCGCGCTCGGAGCCTGTGCAGGCGACGAGTCGATGCCCGCGCTCGAGGGCGACACGAGCGGCATCGATGCGATCGACGACGACGACGACGGCAGCTCCGGGCCCGCGCCCGCGGACACCGGCGTCGTGCCCGATCTCGGGCAGGCGGACGACGGCCTCGGCGAGCCGGCATGCGGGGACGATCCGCCGCTGCCGTTCGCGATCCCGGTGGATCCGACGTGCGTGTCGGCGCCGCAGATCGGCACGTTCGAGCCCGTGGTCGAGTGGGCGCGCGCGGACTGGGAGGTCACGCCCGGCGCACGCGAGAGCGCCACGATGCCGCTGGTCGTCCAGCTCACCGACGACGACGGCGACGGCTCCATCGACGCGGACGACGTGCCCGACGTCCTCGTGTCGACGTACGGCAACGGCGTGTGGCTGCGCGGGATGTCGGGCGACGACGGCAGCGTCGTCCTCGACGCGCCCGCGCCCGGCTTCTCGCGCGGCGACGGCTTCGCGGCCGCCGACATCGACGGCGACGGCTTCGTCGAGATCGTCGGCATCGACGACACCTCCAAGGCCGTCGCGTTCGAGCACGACGGCACGATGAAGTGGACCTCGGTGGGCCTGGGCGGCGACGCGCCGCGCGACACGACGCCCGCGTTCGGCGATCTCGACGGCGACGGCTTCGTCGAGATCGTCGCGGGCCGCACGATCCTCGATCGCTTCGGGTTCGTCGTGGCCGTCGGCGAGCACGGCACCGGGGCCCACTCCGGCGACGGCGCGCTCTCCTTCCCCGCCGACGTCGACGGCGACGGCACGCTCGAGGTCGTCGTGGGCGATGCGATCTACCGCGCCGACGGCACGACCGTGTGGCACCACGACGAAGGCGACGGCTTCCCCGCCATCGCGGACGTCGACGGCGACGGCGACCCCGAGATCGCCGTGGTGCGCACCGGCACCGTGCGGCTGCACGCCGGCACCGACGGCGCCCTCCTGTGGAAGACGCCCTTGCCGAGCGGCGCCGGCGGTGCGCCGACGATCGCCGACTTCGACGGCGACGGTCACCCGGAGATCGGCGTGGCGTCGCTCAACGCGTACTCGGTGTTCGATGGCGACGGCACGCTCGTGTGGACCAACGGCACGCAGGATCTCAGCTCGGGCGTCACGGGCTCCTCGGTGTTCGACTTCGAGGGCGACGGCATCGCGGAGATCGTCTACGCCGACGAGACGCGGCTGTGGGTGTTCGCCGGCAACGACGGCGCCGTGAAGCTCGAGTACGACGGGCACACGAGCGGCACGCGGCTCGAGTACCCGGTCGTCGCCGACGTCGACGCAGATGGCCATGCCGAGATCGCGGTGGTGCACGAGCTCTTCGGCGGCGGCTACGTCGGCGTCACGATCATCGGCGACGCGTCCGACTCGTGGCGACCCGCTCGTGGCCTGTGGAATCAGCACGCGTATCACATCGGCCACGTCGACGACGACGGCGGCGTGCCGGTGGCACCGGTGCCGAGCTGGCAGACGCACAACACGTTCCGGGCCGGCGATCTCGTGCCCAACGACGGGCTCGTGCAGCCCGACCTCGAGCTGTTCGACACCCCGTGCGAGGCCTGCGAGGACACGGTGCGCATCGTGTGGATCCAGCTCGGCAACGGGGGCGCGGGGCCACTCTCGGCCGGTGCGGAGCTCGGCGTGTTCGGCCTGACCGACGGCGTCGAGACCGAGCTCGACACCCTCGCGCTGCCCGACATGCTCGGAGCCGGCGAGGTCGGCGAGGCCATCGCCATCGCGGTGGACACCGAGCTCTACGACGCGCTGCGCGTGCGTGCGACCGCGGGAGAGCCGGAATGCGATCCGACGGCCGCAATCGTGGAGATTCCCATCGAACCGTGCACCGGGTTCCCGCCGGCGGGCTGACCCGAGAAATCGACGCGACCGTGAATGGAATCGGGCGCCTCGCGCCAATGAGAGGAAGGATCGAAGCGCGGCCGGGTGTAAGCGGGCGCCGGCCGCCGCGATGAAGCACCACGGCCCGCGTGGGGTCGTTGGGTGAACATCATGTGGAAGGGTCCGACTCGTGTGTCCGCGATCGCGACGTGCCTGCTCCTCTCCGCCGAGGTCGACGCGAGCGACCCCGCGGCGCGGCGCATCGATCCGCTGCTGCGCGGGGTGGGGCCCGCCACGCCGGGCGAGCCCGAGATCGCCGCGGTGCTGCGACTGCCCGGCGGGACCGCGGCCGATCGGGCCGCGCTCGCGGCCGAGGGCGTGCGCTTCCGGAGCCGCCGGCTCGGTGCGCTCCACCCCGTGCACGCGACGAAGTCCGTCCTCGCCGCGCTCGCACGCCGCGGCATCGACGTGCACGTGAGTCGGCCGATCGCGATGGCGCCCGAGCTGTACCAGACCGCGATCGAGACCCAGGCGGTCGACCTGCGCGGACACGCACCGACCCCGACGCAGGGCCCGCTCGGCCATCGCGTCGTGCTCGGCACCGTCGAGTCGGGGCTCGACCTCTTCCATCCCCACTTCTTCCGCGCCGACGGCGGTGCGTGGCCGTGGGTCGACGTCGACGAGGACGGCGCGTTCACGCCCGGCATCGATGCCGTCGATGCGAACCTCGACGGCGAGATCGAGGACAGCGAGACGCTGCAGCTACTCGACTACGGCTTCAACGTCGGCCAGAGCATCGAGGGCTACGGCGGCACGTTCCAGACGGCGTGGGACTACCTGTGGCTCGACAGCGACGGCAGCGGCGTGCGCGAGTTCGGGGCGGCGGGCGGCTACTCCGAGAGCTCGCCGGGCTACGGCGAGGCGATGTTCATGCCCGACGACGCGAACGGTGACGGCGAGCTGTCGCCCGACGAGCGCATCGTGCTGCTGGGCACCTCGCAGATCGCGGGCCTGTGGGGCGCCGGCGACGTGTGGCTCCGCGGCGTCGATCTCGTCAGCGCGCCGCCGTTCCTCACCTTCAACGTGGAAGCGTCGCACGGCACGGCGACGATGGGGATCATGACGGGCGGGCAGACCCATCCGTTCCGCGCGAATCGTGGACACGTGCCGGACGCCGACGTCGCGGTCGTCGCCTACGGCAGTGGCATCACCGACGATCTCATGCTCGAGGGCATGGCTTGGCTGACGCAGGAGATGGACGCGGTCGTCGTGAACCACTCGTGGGGCACGCGCGGTGATCGCATCCACCTCGACGGGTCGGGCGTGATCGACGGCATCCTCGACGCCGCGAGCGGCGAAGGCTCCGTGCAGGTGTGCAGCGCGGGCAATCGCCGCAACCTCGGCAAGCATCGGGCGGTCACCACCGTGGAAGGCTCGGCCACGTTCGTCGCGTCGTTGCCGTCGACGATCTTCGGCATCGCGCCGCGGGCGATCACGTTCGATCTGCACTGGCCCGCGTCCGCGGGCTCGTTCGCGTGCACCGTCACGCGGCCCAGCGGGTCCACCCACGTCGTCGAGGAGATCCCCAATGGCGTGTTCGAGGAGCTCGTCGTCGACGCGTTCCGCTCGGACTCGCCGCGTGGCGTGGCGCTCTTGTCCATAAAGGTGTCCGATCCGGGCGACGACGCGGTGGGCGGCGGCACCTGGACGTTCGAGTGCACGCACGACGGGCCCGCGGAGATCCTCGCGCACGGCGTCGTGTCCGACGGGATCACCTACGCGCAGTCCGGAGCGACGCTCGCCGACTCCACCGAGACCGGCACGCTCGTGTCGCCGGCGAC
>CAYXVR010000056.1:0-22129 GCA_964468635.1 uncultured Nannocystaceae bacterium | reverse complement strand
AGTGCATCGCGGTGGGCGGCTATCCGATCCAGTACTCGCAGTACGGCGTGCCCGAGGGCGAGCTCGAGCCGTACAGCAGCTCGGGCCCGCGCTTCGACGGCGCGTTGGTCGTGGACATCTCGGGGCCCGTCGATGCGGTCGCGCCCACGAACGACCCCGTGCAGGTCAACGCATACACGGCCTTCTCGGGCACGAGCGGATCGGCGCCCCAGGTGTCGGCGATCGTCGGGCTGATGCGCTCGCTGGATCCGGAGCTGCCGCCCGCCGACATCGCGCAGCGGATCCGCGACGCGGGTGCGGTCGATGCGTTCGTCGGCAACGGCGAGCTGCCCGACGCGGCGTGGGGCTACGGCAAGCTGCGTGGGTTCGAGGCGTTCACGGGCGAGGAGCCGCCGCCCCGGCCCAGCATCGAAGGGATCGCGCTCGACGTCGACTACGCGTACGACGACGGCGCGTGTGCGGCGACGGTGCACGTCGACGGCGCCGACTGGGAGGACGCGAGCTTCCGCTGGGACTACGAGTACGACGGCGCGTGGGACACGGAGTTCGAGCCGTTCGACGCGCGCACGCTGACGTTCGAGGAGGCGGGCGAGACGTTCCAGGTGCGCGTCGACGCGGGCGAGCGCGGCTTCGTCGTCGCCGGTGCGGTGCTCACCGACGAGGTGCCGGCCGACTGCTTCGAGCCGCCGCCGGCGGAGGACACGGGCGCCGACACGACCGACGGCGACGACGAGAGCGAGGACGACGACGACGACGACGACGCGCAGACGGACGACGACGGCACGAGCAGCGACGGCGCGCCGCAGACGGGCGGCAGCGACGGCTGCGGCTGCCGCTCGACGCGCCCGTCGGCGATCGGCCTGCTCGCCTTCGCCGGCCTCGCGCTCGTCCGCCGCCGTCGAGCGTGATCAGGGATTCGTGGTCGCGACCTCGAGCTGGTACGCGGTGCACGCGGCATCGGCTCCGCTCACGCGCACGTGCAGCTTCGCGCCGGCCTCGGCCGGGCAATCGAAGGAGAGGTCGAGCACCGTGCTGTTGCAGCAACCGAACAGCCCCGTGTCGTCCAGCGAATCGGATGTCACCGGTGGGACGCACGGCGGCGGCAAGCCGGGCTCGACCTCGCAGTCCGTATACGCGCACAGATCCAGCGCGACGTCCGTCTCGAAGTGCACCGTGCGCATGCCCGCACCCTCGACCCACATGTTGAACGCGTCGACCGTGCTCGTCTCCTCGAGCACGTAGCTGAACTCGCCGTCGACGAGCGGCTCCTCCGCGTCGTCGCCGGTGTCGGTCGGCTCCGGCGTGCAACCGCCCTCGCTGCTCGCGTCGCCGGGTACGCTCGTGCCGTCGTCGGCGCTCGACGTCGATCCGCCGTCGTCGAAGTCCGGGTTCGGATCGAGGCACGCCGGCGCGCCGACGAGGGCGAGCACGGCCGGGAGGGCGAGCCGCATGGCCCCAGCATACCCGGGGGGCGTGCGCGCGACAGCCCGCGCCGAGCCGTGTCGAGACCATCATGACCTCGATGCGGCCGTGCCCTCGTCGCGCGTTCTCGCTCGTCTTCGCCCTCGCGACCGCCTGTGGCGGCGGGGGCTCGGCGGACGGCGACGACGGGGCCGACGACGGCGGCACCGCAGGTGACGACGGCGACGACGACGACAGCGCGAGCGCCGACGGTACGGGCGACGACGATGGTGACGCGTCCGCGTCGGCGGACGACGACGACGGCGATGCGTCGGCGACCGCGGACGACGACGACGGTGACGACGACGACGGCGACGACACGGGCGATCCACCGGTGGGCGAGTGCGGCGCGATCGCGACGATCGAGGACGGTGCGACGCCCACCGCCGAGATCCACGTCGCCACGAACGGCAGCGACGGCGGCGGCTGCGGAGCCGAAGGCTCGCCGTGCGCGACGATCCAAGGCGCGGCGGCCCAGGCCGCGCCCGGCACCGCCATCCGCGTGCACGCGGGCACGTACGGCGGCGGCATGTTCCTCGGCGGGCTCGCGGGCAGCGAAGGCGCACCGATCTGGATCGGCGGAGCGCCGGGCGAGGAGCGCCCGGTGATCGAGGGCGGCGACGTGGCGTTCCAGCTGAGCGGCGCGCGCTACGTCGTCGTGCACGATCTCGAGGTGCGCAACATGAACCTCGACGGCATCAACGTCGACGACGGCGGGGCGACGGCGGATCCCGACGCGACGCGCCACGTCGTGCTGCGTGGCCTCTTCATCCACGACATCGGCACGGGCGGCAACAACGACTGTCTCAAGCTGTCCGGCGTGAACGACTTCGCCGTGCTCGACTCCGAGTTCTCCGCGTGCGGCGGCAGCGGCAGCGCGATCGACATGGTCGGCTGCCACCAGGGCGTCGTCGCATACTCGTCGTTCCACGACATGGCGCCGCAGAGCGCGAACTCGGTGCAGACCAAGGGCGGCAGCGAGGACGTCGAGATCTACGCGAACACGTTCGAGAACGCCGGCGAGCGCGCGGTGAACATGGGCGGATCGACGGGCTTCGAGTACTTCCGTCCCCCGCTCGACCCCGGCTCCGTCAACGCGGAAGCGCGCGACATCCGAACGGTCGCGAACGTGTTCGTGGGTAGCGACTCGGCCATCGCGCTCGTCGGCTGCACCGGCTGCCTCGTCGCGCACAACACCATCGTCGATCCGCAGCACTGGGTGTTCCGCGTGCTGCAGGAGACCGCGTCCACCGGCGAGTACCAGTTCGCGCCGAGCGGCGACAACACCGTCGTCGACAACATCGTCGTCTTCTCGCGCGGGCTCGTCGGCGTGGTCGTCAACGTCGGGCCCGATACCGCGCCCGAGACGTTCTCGTTCTCGAACAACCTGTGGTACGCACAGGACGCGCCCGGAGAGTCCGATCCCGGCCTGCCCGCCGCGGAGACCGACGGGATCGTCGGCGTGGATCCGGCGCTCGCGGCCGATCACACGATCGCCGCGGACAGCCCCGCCGCCGGCGCGGGCGCGGCCGTGCGCGGGCTACGAGGCGACCATCGCGGCGACTGCTGGGGGGAGCCGCCGAGCATCGGCGCGTTCGAGGTCGGGAGATGAATGTCCTCGCCGAGCTCAGAACGCGAGGCCGAGGCCGTGCATGCGGACCTTGGTGGTGCGCTTGCGCGGCGGCAGGCCCCCGCGCGTCGCCACTGCCACGAGCGCGACCGCGGTGATCACCGCCGCGCCGCCGAGCGCGAGCAACACGATACCGCCGGTCTTCGTGCCGTACGTGTAGCGGCAGTCGCCGTCCTCGTCGACGTCGTCGCCGGAGCAGCGGCTCTCGTACGGGCGGCCGTCCAGTGCGAGCAACGGAACGCCGGCGGCCATCAGCCCGAGCCCGGCGCCGAGCATGCCCCACCCCGCGTTGCGCAGCCGCACGCGGCCCTTCGGCACCGCCGACAGCGAGAGGGGAATCGTCTCGCGCGTGCCCGCGATCGCGTCGAACTGGATCTCGAGCGGCAGGTGATCGTCGAGCTCCGCATGCGCGCGATGGCGACCGGGCTCGAGCGTGCGCTCGACCGGCGTGGGCCCGACGAGCTTGCCGTCGACCCACACGAGCGCGCCCGTGGGTCGGCTCTCGAAGCGCACGACCGGCGGCGCGGTGGCGAGCGCGGCCAGCTTGCGATCGAGCACGCCCGCCTGATCCGCGAGCATGTCGCCCACCTCGGCGATCGCACACACCTCGCAGGTGCCGACCGTCTTCGTGACGCTCGTGCCGTCCCGCGCATCGAACAGCTCGAGGCCGATGTCGAAGTCGCGGTCGCGCACGACGACGCGCGCTCGTGCGATCCAGCGCGCACCGCTCGACGCTCCGAGCTCGCGCATGCAGGCGGCCTCGGCGCATCGCGTCGCTGCATCGAGCGCGATCACGGGCCTTTGCCCCCGCGCGACCCCTTCGACGAGCCGCGACTGCAGCTGCTCGCGGAAGCTCGCCGGCAGCTCGCCGTCGATGGCGAGCGGCAGCACCGCGATCGTCTCCGGCGGCGGTGCGGGCTCGCCCTTCGCCGCGACCGACGTGGGCCAGCCCATGCAGGCCGCGAGGGCGAGGGCGAGTGGGGCCTGGATCCGATCCGGCATGGGTCGAGGGAGGGTGGCCCGTGCTGACGCTGCGCGCGGTGCCGTACGGCGCGCGAGCAGGCTACCATGGGGCCGGGGTGTCGATGGGTTGCCCCGACGAGGACGAGATCGTCGCGTACGCGCAGGGCCACGTCGGCAAGGCGGCGCGCGAGCGCATCGCCGCGCACGTCGATGCGTGCCCGATCTGCGTGGGCCTCGTCGCGGAGGCGGCTCGCGCTGCGGGCACGCACGTCGACGGACCTCACGTCGCGACCGAGCACGTCGACGACGCGCCCGGACGCGGCAGCGTGCTCGGGCGCTATCTCGTGCTCGATCTGCTCGGTCAGGGCGGCCTCGGACGGGTCTTCTCGGCCTACGACCCCGAGCTCGATCGCAAGGTCGCGATCAAGCTGCTCGAGCCGCGGGCGAGCCGAGGCGCGGCGGATCTGCGCGCGCGGCTGGTCCGCGAGGCGCAGGCGCTCGCGAAGGTGCGCCATCCCGACGTCGTCGCGGTCCACGACGTCGGCGTGGTCGGCGATCAGGTGTTCGTCGCGATGGAGCTCGTCGACGGCACGACGCTGCGCGAGTGGTTGCTGGCGAAGCCGCGCGAGTGGACCGAGATCCGCGACGTGTTCGTGGCCGCGGCGCGGGGGCTCGCGGCGGTGCACGACGCTGGGCTCGTGCACCGCGACGTGAAGCCCGGCAACATCCTCGTGGGCCGCGACGGGCGCGTGCAGATCGCCGACTTCGGGCTCGCCCGCGCGCTCGATCGCGAGGCGAGCGAGCCCGACCCGCGCCCCACCGGTGCGCGACCGTCGGCGCTCGCCGACGCACTGACGGCGTCGGGCGCCGTGATGGGCACGCCCGCGTACATGGCTCCCGAGCAGCATCGAGGCGAGCGCGTGGATGCGCGCGCCGATCAGTTCGGGTTCTGCGTCGCGCTGTTCGAGGCGCTGCACGGCACGCGTCCGTTCGAGGGCTCGACGAGCGAGCAGCTGTTCGCCGCCGCGGCGTGCGGTTCCATCGTCGACGCGCACGCGAAGGGCGTGCCGGGGTGGCTGCGCAGGGTCGCGCTGCGCGGGCTCGCGGCGGAGCCCAGCGATCGCTACGGCTCGATGCACGACGTGATTGCGGCGCTCGAGCACGATCGTCGCACGCGACGCAAGCGCGCGGTCGCGGCCGCGGTCGCGCTGCTGTCCGCCGGCGCGCTCGTGGGACTCGTGGTCCTGCCCGCGCTCGCACCCGCGACGACGACGCACGAGGCCGTGGATGCGCTCGCCAACGAGGCGCGCGCCGCCGCGGCGAAGACCCGCTTCGTGCATCCGCCCATCGAGGCGCCGACCGAGCCCACCGCCTACACGAAGGTGCTCGAGCTCGAGGCGCTCGACGGACCCGAGGCGGAGCTCGCGGACGCCCGCGCGGCCGAGCTGCGCGACGAGTTCGCGACGACGCTCGTGGGGCTCGGTGATCGTTTCTGGGAGGCCGACGGCGGGGCGCCGTTCGCCGCCGAGTACTACGCCGCAGCACTCGTGTTCGACGACGATCATCCGCGCGCGGTCGCACGCGCGGGCGTGTCGATCGGCAGCCTCGTCGCGCTGCGCGAGCGCGCCGCGTCGCTGTCGTTCGGCGAGCCCGAGCTCGTCGCGGTGGAGCCCGTGCTCGCGCTCGCGACCGACGACGAGGTCGAGCGCACGCGCAGGATCGAAGCCGTGTATGCACGCACGCCCGAGCCGCCCGCACCGCTCACCGCCGCGTTGGAGGACCTGCTGGGCGAGCCGGCCGTGCGCGCGGTGTCGCAGGGTCGCGCCCGCAAGCAGGCGACGACCATCGCCCGCGCCGACGCACCGCCGTCCGCCACCGCGGGCCCGCTCGCCGCGACGAGCCCGGCCGCCACGCCGCGCCCCGACGGGTCGCGCCCGCGCGAGGTGCCCACGGCCGCGAAGGCGCCCTCGCCGTCCGATCCGGCCGGCGCCGCCGCGCTCGCCCGCGCGGGGCAGCGCGCGCTCGCGAAGGGCGACCTGCGCGCGGCCGCCGAGGCGTTCCATCGCGCGCTCGAGGCCGATCGCAAGGACGTCGCGGCGCTCGCGGGGCTCGCCGAGGTGTACTTCCAGCGTCGCGCGTACGAGACGTCCGCGACGTTCCTCGAGCGCGCGCTCGCCATCGCGCCGAAGAACGCGGAGCTCCACCTCGATCTCGGCGACGTCTACTTCAAGGTGCTGCGCTACGGCGACGCGCGCTCGCACTACGACGAAGCGCGCGCACTCGGTCACGGCGGCGCCGCGCGACGATTGCAGCGACTCGACGAGCGCCTGGGCGCGAAGCCGGGAGCGACCCCGTGAACGACGCGTCCGCGACGGATCGCGAGCTCGTCGCGGTCTTCGTGGCCGGGCTGCCGCCGCACCTGCATCCGCCGCCCCACGAGCGACGAGCGCTCACCGCCGCGATCGTCGGCGTCGTCGCGCGTGCGCGCGAGGCCTGGCCCGACCTCGACGTGCCGACGCGGGTGTTCGTCGGCCACGTCGCGGCGCGGCTCGCCGACGAGCCGGCGCTGCAGGAGCAGCTCGAGCGGCTCGCCGCCGCCGATCTGTTCCTCGCGTGCGCGTGCTGTCGGGGAGACAGCCGCGCGATCGCGGCGTTCGAGCGCAACTACGCGCCGGAGATCCGCGGCGCGCTGCGACGGCTGCGCGACCATGCGCTCCTGCCCGACGACTTCCGCCAGATCCTGCGCCATCGACTGTTCGTGGGCGACGGCGCGGCCGGTCCCGCCATCGCGCGCTACTCGGGCCACGGCAACCTCGGCGCGTGGGTGCGCGTCACGTCGATGCGCACGGCCTTGAACGCGACGCGCAACAAGCCGCCGCCGGATCGCCCGGTCGACGACGAGGATCTCTTCGAGTTCGAGCCGAGCCCCGACGATCCCGAGCTCGACCACTTCAAGCGCACGTATCGCGACGCGTTCCGGCAGGCGTTCCTCGACACGGTCGCGGAGCTGCCCGCGTCCGATCGCACGCTGCTCCGCCAGTCGGTCGTCCACGGACTCACGGTCCGCGAGCTCGCGCGGATCCACGGGGTGCATCACGCGACCGTCGCGCGTCGCATCGCCGCCGCGCGCGAGCAGCTCGTCGAGGGCACGCGCCGGATCCTCGGTGAGCGTCTCGCAGTGACGCCCCGCGAGCTCGACAGCATCATGATGCTCATCAAGAGCAAGCTCGAGGTCAGCCTCGTGCGGGCGCTGGGCCACGACTGACCTACCGACGGCGGACCGGTGGGGCCGTACGCGATCACGACGTGCGTGGGCCACGACTACGGCTGACCGCCGCGGTGCGTGGTAGCCTCCTCGCGTGCGCAGCGACGAAGACCTGCTCGCGGCCTGGCGCGCGGGCGACACCGCCGCGGGCCAGGAGCTGTACGCCCGCTACTTCCCGGTCGTCTACCGGTTCTTCAGCAACAAGATCGGCGACGAGATCGAGGACCTCGTGCAGCACACGTTCCTCGCGTGCACGAACCACCGCGAGCGCCTGCGCGAGGGCGCCAGCTTCCGCGCGTTCATCCTCGTCGTCGCGCGCAACGAGCTGTTCGGCCACCTGCGCAAGCGCTACCGCGGCGGCCAGGCCGTCGATCTCTCGAACGTGTCGATCGCCGACTTCGGTGCGAGCGCGAGCCAGCTGATCGCGCGGCGCGACGAGCACCGCATGCTGCTGCACGCGCTGCGTCGGCTGCCGCTCGATCTGCAGGACGTGCTCGAGCTGCACTACTTCGAGAAGCTCACGGGGCCCGAGCTCGCCGTCGTGCTCGAGATCCCCGAGGGCACCGTGCGCAGCCGCCTGCGCCGCGCGGTCGCGGCCCTGCGCACCGAGCTCGAGCGCATGGCGCAGTCGCCCGAGCAGATCGAGTCGACGATCGGCTCGATCGGCGACTGGGCGGCCGAGATCCGCGCGCTCAACGAGCGTGTGCTCGACGGCGGCTGAGATCACTTCGCGTGCTCGGCGAGCCACGCCTGTACGACCCCGAGCTCCTGCACGGATCCCGGGCCGAGCGTGCGGTAGTCGGCCTCGGCCCGATGGGCCTGTGCGATCGCCTGGGCCCGATCGACGCCGAGCTCGATCGACGCGTGCGCGAACCGGTAGCGCGCCATCGGCTCGCCGGTCTGCACGCCGGGATGGGCGTCGAAGATCTCGATGGCGCGCAGCGCCGCCGCACGGGCCTCGGCCAGCTCGCCGAGATCCTCGTGCACGCCCGCGAGGTTGGCGAGCGCGAGCGCGAGCTCGGGGTGGCCGACGTCGCCGAGCGCCTTCTCGGAGATCGCGACGGCGCGCACGAGGGTCGTGCGCGCGCGCTCGAGCTGACCGAGCTCCTGCAGGCACACCGCGATGCTCGCGAGCGACGACGCGACGTCGCCGTGCTCGGGCCCGTACGCGACCTCCTCGATCGCCAGTGCCCGCTCGGCCGCCGCGAGCGACTTCGGGTAATCCCCGAGCTCGAAGTGCACCATCGCGACGTTGTGCAGCGTCATTGCGACGGTCGGATCGTCCGGCCCGTAGATCCGCTCGTGGGCCGCGAGCGTCTGCTCGAGGATCGCGAGCGCTTCGCGATGCTCGCCCAGCGCCGCCAGCACGATCGCGAGGCTCTCGCGGTGGTTGACGACGTGGGGATGATCGGGACGCAGGCCCGCGCGCTGCAGGATCGCGAGCGCTCGCTCGTACAGCGCGCGCGCGCCGGGATAGTCGCCCTCGGCGTAGACGACGTGACCGAGGTTGTGCACGAAGCCGGCGACCAGCGGATGGTCGGGGCCGAAGGCGGCCTCCGCCGACGCGATGGCCCGCTCGTAGATCGCGTGGGCCCGCACGTGATCGCCCTTCTGCCACAGCGCGTCGGCCAGCTGCGCGGTGCCCTTGGCCACCTCGGGGTGATCCTCCCCGAGGGTCGCGATGCGCAGGGCGAGCGAGCGCTCGTGCATCTCGATCGCGTGCTCGTGCTCGCCCGCGAGCGCCTCCACGTTCGCGGTGCTCGCGAGCCGCCGCGCCTCGCCCAGCCCGTCCGGATCGCCGCCGTGGGCGAGCGCCACCTCGCAGTGGCGGCTCCACGCGCGCGCGTCGGCGATGCGCGACTGTCGGACGCCGACGATCTCGACGAGCGTACCGGCGATGTTCGCTGCGAGATCCCATGCGCCGACCTGCGCGGCCTCGAAGTACGCGTCGCGAGCGGCCGACTCGGCCTCTCGATACTCGCCCTCGCGCTCGAGCATCATCGCCTCGCGTCCCTTCGCGGCAGCGACGAGCGGCGCCCACTCGAGTGCGCGCGCGCGGGCGAGTGCGGCGCGGGCCTCGGCGAGCCCCTCGGCGGAGCGGCCGGCGTACTCGAGGCTGCCCACGCGGCCGAGCTGGGCCCGCACCTCGCGGATCTCCTCGCGTGCACGCACGGGCGGGGCCGGCAGCCGTGCGAGCGCGGCGGGATCGCGACACGCGTCGACGGACGCGAGCGCCGCAGCAGCCGACACGCCGTTCTGCACCGCCTCGAGCTGGCCGCGCGACAGCCCACGCACGAGGCTCTCGATCTGCGTGCGGCGCTCGTCGAGACACCACAGCGAACGCTCGAGCGTGTCCTCGTCCCAGCGCTCGCGGACGTCGACATCGAGGCACGCCTCCGTGCGCGCGTGCTGCCACTCGTCCGCGCGCGCGTCCACCCTCGCGAGCACACGCTCCGCGGTGACGGCCGCATGGCCGGCCTCGCTCGCGAGCACCGCGGAGCGCACGTCCGCGCGCGCGTCGTCGTTCCACACCTCGGCGATGCTCGCCCCTGCGGACGCGCAGGCGGCCGTGCGCGCGCGCGTGACGAGCTCCCGGACCCCGAGGAACGCGGCGACCCCGAGCGCGAGCGCGGCGATCGGTGCGAGCATCCGCGCCATTCGGGCGCGCCTCCGCCCGCGATCCAGCGCGTCGAGCAGCGCGTCCATCGTCGACCAGCGATCGTTCGGGTCGGGGGCGAGCCCGCGCTCGAGTGCTCGCCCGACCCACTCCGCGCTGCTCTCGGGCGGCGGCGTCACGGCGCCGCTCGCCATCGCGGCGATCGTGTCGACGAGGTCGTCGCGCGCGAAGGGGTGCACGCCGAAGATCGCCGTCCATGCGCTCACGCAGAACGCGTAGACGTCGCTCTGCACGCTCGCGGGTGCGCCCATGACGAGCTCGGGTGCCATGTACGTGGGCGTGCCGGCCATCGCGTGATGCGAGCCGCCGTCGTCGGCCGGCATCTCCGGGTCCGTGGCGGCGCCCGCGTCGATCACCGCGAGCCCGAAGTCGACGACGCGCACGCGCCCCGTGCGATCGATCATCGCGTTGCTCGGCTTGAAGTCGCGATGCACGACCCCGGCCCGGTGCGCCGCCGCGAGCCCCTGCCCGGCCTGCTCGTACGCGGCGAGGATCTGCCGCCACGGCGGGCGCTCGCGCTCGACCCACCGCGCCAGCGTGTCGCCGTCGACGTACTCCATCGCGACCCAGATGCCGCCGTCGTGCATACCGACCTCGTGGACGGTCACGATGTTCGGATGGGACAGGCGCGCCATCGTCTGCGCCTCGGCGACGAGCCGCGCCTGCGCCGACGCGCCGGCACCGACCCGTTGGGTCGCGACGAGCTTGATCGCGACCTTGCGATCGAGCTCGGGGTCGTGGGCCGCGAACACCACACCCATGCCACCGGCGCCCGCGGAGCCGAGCACGACGAAGCGCCCGATGGACACCGTGCGCGTCGATGCCCCGAACAGTCGCTCGTGCACACGCGACTCCACCACGTCCATCTCGAGCCGACCGGGTCGCGCGGCCTCCGGCACGGTCTCGGGCTCGGCGCCGCTCGAGTCGGTCGTCATCGCGCACCGCCTTCGTCGAGCGCCTGCACCACCTCCGCCAGCGCCTCGCGCGTCTCGACGACCTCGTGGTGCTCGGGGCCGAGCGCCGCCTGCTGGATCCGGAGCGCGCGCTCGAGCAGCGGGGTCGCTTCCGCGTAGTCGCCCGTGGCGACGTAGGTGTCGGCCAGGAAGGTCAGCTCCGTGCCGATCGACGGGTGCTCGGGGCCCACGGCGGCCTCGCGCAGCGCGAGCGCGCGCTCGTGGATGTGGCGCGCCTCCACGTACTCGCCCGCGGTCGAGTACACGTCGGCGAGGCTGTGCAAGCGCCCGGCCTCGCGCAGGCCGGTCGGATCACCGGCGTGTGTGCAGGCGACCTCGCCGTGTCGGCTCCACTCCACGCCGTCGTCGAAGCGCGACATCCGTCCGCCCACGACGGACACGAGGCGCGACGCGGCGGTGTCCGCGACGTCCCACGCGCCGATGCGCGAGGCCTCGAAGTAGGCCTCGGCCGCCGCCTGCTCGGCCGCCTCGTGGTCGCCGTTGCGCTCGAGCAGGGCGGCCTCGCGCAGCTTCGTCGCGGCCCACGACGGCGGCCAGTCGATCGCGCGCGCCCGCTCGAGCAGCGGACGCACGTCCGCGAGCGCCTGGGCGAGCTTCCCCGCGCGCTCGAGCGCGGCCACGCGCGCCAGCTCGGTGCGCAGCTCCACCGCCTGCGCGCGATCCGACGTGGGCGGGCCGGGCAGGCGCGCAAGCGTGTCGGCATCGCGACACGTCTCGATCGGTGCGAGCGCCGATGCGGCCACCACCGCCGATTGGGCGCCGCGGCCGTCGGCGACGGTGAGCTCGCGGACGAGCGCATCGAGCTCGAGCGCGCGCTCCTCCAGGCACCACAGCGATCGATCGAGCGTGTCCGCGTCCCAACTCCCGCGCACGTCGGCATCGAGGCAGCTCTCGGTCCGCGCGGTGCGCCATGCTGCGGCCTGTGCCTCGAGCCACGGCACCGACTTCGCGGCCGACTCGGCCGCGTAGGCGCCCCCGCTCGCGACCATCCCCGCCTCCATCGCGACGCGCACGTCGTCGTTCCAGATCGCATCGATGTGCGCGCCGGCGGCCTCGCACGCCGCCGTGCGTCGGCGGACGTCGAGCGTGTGCACGCCCGCCACCGCCACCACGCCGAGTGCGACCACGGCGACGCCCGCGAGCACGGGTCGGCGTGCGGCCCGAGCCCGACCGCGCTCGATCTCCGCGAGCAGCGCGTCCATGCTCGACCATCGCTTCGTCGGGACCGGCGCGATCCCGCGGGCCAGCACGCGTCGGAGCCACGCGGGCACCCGCGCGCCGGCGGGCACCGTCGGCACGCCGTCCGCCATCGCGAGCAGCATCGCCTCGGCGCTACCGCGTGCGAACGGATGCGCGCCGAAGAGCGCCGTCCACAGGCTCACGCAGAACGCGTACTGATCGGCGAGCGCACTGGCCGACGCGCCTTCGTGCAGCTCGGGCGCCATGTACAGCGGTGTGCCGCCGAACGTCAGCGTGGAGAGGTCACGATCCGACGCGCCGGTCGTCTCGAGCTCGCGTGCGCTGCGGTCGTCGATCGCCAGGCCGAAGTCGAGCACGCGCACGCGACCGCTGCGATCGATCATCGCGTTGCTGGGTTTGAAGTCGCGGTGCACCACGCCCGCACGATGGGCCGCCGCGAGGCCGTGCCCCGCCTGCACGTACGCCGCGAGGACGCGCGTCCATGGCGGGCGCGCACGCTCGAGCCAGCTCGAGAGCGTCTCGCCGTCGATCGATTCCATCGCGACGAAGATGCGGCCCTCGTGCGTGCCGACCTCGTGCACCGCCACGACGTTCGGATGGGACAGACGCGCCATGGTCTGCGCCTCGGTCAAGAGCCGCGCCTGCGACGACGGCGACGACCCGGCATGATCCACGGCGACCAGCTTGATCGCGACCTCGCGGTCGAGCTCGGGATCCCGGGCCGCGAACACCACGCCCATGCCGCCGGCCCCGAGTGCCGCCGTGACCGTGAAGCGTCCGATCGTCACCGGTGGCGCCCCGCCGAACAGCCGCGCATGCACGCCGGACTGCACCACGCTCATCTGCACGTCGGTCGCGGGACACATCGCCGTAGGGCGTCAGACCGCCGGGAATCCCCGCCGATCATGCCACCCTCGAACTTTTTTCGGGGCCGGGTGATCGAAAGCGACCCGACCGCGTCTTGGAGCCCATGGCGCTATCGAGATCGTCGTCGTTGTGGCTGGCCCTCGCACTCGCGGCGAGTTCGCTCCTCTCCGCATGTGACGAGGACGACGTGCTGGATCAGGACAGCTCGTCGACCGTACTGCGCGTCGCCGACGACGCGCTGGTGCTGCAGAACTCCCGTCCGGTGATGCGCATCTACGACGCGCACGCGATGGCCTGGACGCAGTGGGCGCTCGGCGAGCCCCACTCGACCGGGTCGCCGATCGCGGACCCCACCGGTGAGCTGTGCGACGTGTCGCAGACGGACGGCGTGTGGTTCCTGGCGGGCAGCTTCGGCGGCGACGTCGAGCGCACGTGCACCATCCCGGCCGATCAGTCCCTGTTCTTCCCGCTGATCAACCTGTGGGGGATCAGCCCCGGGGGCTCGATCGACGACGAGGGGCTGATGGCCGAGTTCGTCGCGACGTTCACCGAGTACTTCGCACAGTACCGCGCCGCGACGTGCGAGCTCACGCTGCGACTCGACGGCGAGAACCTGCTGGGCACGAAGCTGCCCAAGCTCGACAAGCTGCTCTACGTCGACGTGCTCGCGCCGTACGAGTGCGACATCAATCCCGACAACTGGGCGACCGAGTTCGGCTTCGGGGGCGGCGTGACCCCGATGGTCACGAACGGCCACTACGCGCTGCTGAACCCGCTCGAGCCCGGCGAGCACGTCCTCGAGTTCGGCGGCTCGCGCTGCGACGGCAACGGCAACCCCACCTTCGAAACCTTCGCGACCTACAACCTCACCGTCGAAGAGTAGAGGAAGACAGGGACAGCCCGTCTTTCGCAGACGCCATCGCCATCAGCGCAGCCGTCACGACGATTCGCCTCAGCGAGCGCCCGCTGCGAGAGCCGAGACCCAGGGTCTCGACTCTCGAGCGCGCGCCCGGCCGAAGGCCGAGGGTAGTCGGTGTTCGACTCGAGCCCGAAGGGATCGAGTCGAGCGCCGACGTAGGGACGGAGTCCCTGCGAAAGAAATCATACAAAGCGGCTCGAGGCGAACATCGTCTCGAGCAGCTTGTCCACTTCGGCGATCATGCGCTGCGCCGTCGGGTTGTCGGGCATGCGCGTGAGCGCGGCCTTGATGTCGCCGAGGTTGCGCAGCTGACTGAACAGCTGCATGTCCGACAGCACCTCGCTGCCCGTGAGTGTCTCGCGGATGACGCGGAGCTCTTCGAGCAGGTCCTGCAGGTTCGTCGGCGTCGCACCGATGCGCGCCTGATCGGGATGGTGCTCGTACCACTGGTCGAGCACCGGCCCCACGATCTCCTGCAGGATCTCCTCCTGCTCCGGCGTGTTCCACACGTGACGCAGCACGAAGAAGTCGCTGTCGTTCACCTGGTCGCGCCCGTCGAACACCGCCGACGCCGCGAACAGCTTGAGCAGCTTCACGATGCGGCGATCCGACAGACCCACGCCCTCGGACCGGATCTGGAACACCAGCCCCTTGAACGTCGCGAGGAAGTCCTCGCTGAATCGCAACAGGCCCCCGAACTCGCGCTGCAGCTGGCGCAGCTCGTGGGCGGTGACGACCGGCGACAGCGAGCCCGCGTCGGGATTCATGCCGCGCGCCTCGAGGTCGATGCCCTTCTGCAACAGGCCGCGGAAGTGATAGCTGTCGAGGTAGTCCACGCGCACGCGCAGCAGGAACCGATCGAACAGCGCCGAGAGGGCCTCGTCGGCCGGCACCTCGTTGCTCGCGGCGTACAGCGAGATGAGCGGCACCCGCACGGACATGTTGCCGTGGGTGAAGCGCCGCGCATTGAGCAGCGTGAGCAGGCTGTTCAAGATGGCGCTGTTCGCCTTGAAGATCTCGTCGAGGAAGACGACCTCGGCCTCGGGCAGCATGCCGTCGAGCCGGCGCTTGTACTGGCCCTCGCGGAACGCCTGGATGTCGACCGGCCCGAAGATCTCGTTGGGCTCGGTGAAGCGCGTGAGCAGGTAGTCGAAGTAGCGCGCCTCGATGATGCTGGCGAACGAGCGCAACAGCGCGCTCTTGGCCGTGCCGGGCGGCCCCACCATCACGAGGTGCTCGCCCGCGAGCGCGCTGACGAACAGGAGCCTGACGATCTCCTCCTTGCCGAGGAACTGCGCCTCCAATTGCCGCGCCCCGTCCTGCAACCGGCGCGCGAGCTCCGGGATGGACAGCGGGCGGTGCGCGATCGGGGGGCCGGGCATGCTCACGACGGTTGTACGATGCGAGGGACCAGGGTGGATAGCAGATTCTCCACCACGCTCTTCGGCACGAGCTCCTCCAACCTGTCCACGTATTCGGTCCACCGACGCTGAAGCGCCGTCTCGAACGCCCCGGCGCCCACGTCGGGCACCGGTGTGCCGAGCTCCTCCTGCAACCACGGCAGGAGCAACGGCAGCGCCAGGAAGGCCATCGTGCCGGGATCGCGACTGCCGAGCGCGAGCGCTGGTCGCGTGTCGAGCTCGAGCACCTTCAACAGATGCAGGTGCACGAGCGCACCGACGACCGCACCGAGGTCGCGCGGGCTCGCGGGGACGACGGCGCCCGGCAGCGCGAGCCGGCCCGCGACCGGCACGGGCGGTGCCTCGCTCGTCGTCGCGCCGGGCAACGAGGGCAAGAGCGCCGCCATCACGGCG
Source organism: uncultured Nannocystaceae bacterium (assembly GCA_964468635.1). Lineage (GTDB taxonomy): Bacteria > Myxococcota_A > Polyangia > Nannocystales > Nannocystaceae > Xiheibacterium. The sequence continues at coordinate 6,359 of CAYXVR010000056.1, read as the reverse complement.
CCACCGATGCGGCTCCAGTCCTTCTGCGCCGACCACAGGTGACACACGGCACGCGCATAGCCGCGCTCGCGCAGCACGTCGGCCGACATGAGCGGCGACCATCCGGGCGGAGCGACGAGCGGACGCAGCAGGCACGTGAGCGGCGAGGCCCGCAACGCGTCTTCGACGAGTCGCTCCGTCTCAGGCGCATGCGGCTGCGGCAACCACGCCACCGACTCCTCGCGCGGCCCGCTCTGCGTCGGCGCCGGTCGCAAGCGACGCGGGCGCGCGTCCTGACCGCGAAAGCGGACGTCGCCCGCCGGCGTCGGCACGATCGTGTCGGCGCGCGCGAGCTCGACGAACGCACCGACCGACACGTGCCGCACCACCGCTTCCGCGGGCGTCGTGGGGGCCGGCAACGTGAGCAGCGTGCGCGTGGCCCCTTCCAACCGCCGCCACGTCGAGCTGCGCGCCCACACGCGCGGACGATCGGGATGATCGAACACGAGCAGGTTGTGCAGGCCGAGCCACAGGCTGAGCTCGTCGCCGTCGGGATCGGGCAGATCGGGATCCGCGATGAGCAGCTGCGCGCGACGCAGCCGCGCGAGCACGACGTCACGCTCGCGCAACGTGCCGACGTCGCCGGACCACAGGTCGCGCTCGCGCGGCCGCAGCGGCTTGCCGACGATCACGTCGCCGCCCGACAGGAGCGGACGGACGAACGATCCGAGGAACGTCGCGAGCTCGGCCATCGCCTCGACTCACTCGCCTTCGCCGGCCGGGCGCGGGAACCCGCCGGGCAAGCCACCGAAGCCCCACAGCGCGAACCGTCCGAGCTTCGCATTGCGGATGTTGCCCGGCACCGCCGGCGGCAGCTCGGGCAGCACGAGCGCGGCGTCGTCGAGCACGAGCCGACCGATGAGCGCGGCGTCGAGCGGCAGGAGCTGCTCGGGACGCACGCGGATCGGATCGGCACCGGGCACGAGATAGAACGCGTGATCCTCGGGGCCGAGCCCGAGCAACTGTCGCAAGAGCTGCGGGCGCACGCGTGGCCACAGCTCGTGACCGTCGGGCACGAGTACGCCGGGTGCGACCTCTCCGAGCCGACGGCCCAGCGGGATCACGATGCCCGCGCCGAGCCCCGCGATGCCGGCCGCACCGCCCGCGGATCCGAACGACGCGCGTCCGAGCGCGCTCGCACCGGCGAGCACGACGACGCCCTCGTCGAGCGGCACCAACCTCGAAGCGGACAGTGCAGAGGGTGGGATGAGGTACACGAGATGACGGAGCAACCGCACCTGATCCCAGCCGATGAGCACCGCTCGCGGCTCGCGGGCGAGCGTCGTGGGCCGCATGCGCAGCTCGACGCGCAACGGATCCAGCTCCGCCTCGCGCAGCTGGGCCACGTCGCGCAGTCGCGAGGCCATCGTCGACTCGACGAGGTGACGGCCGTCGATGAAGCGCGGCGGCCCTTCGAGCCGCTCGACGCGGCCCGTCTTGCCGCGGAAGAGGAACATCTCGTCGCCCGGCAGGCACGACTGCGCGGACGCGAGCTGCACCGGATGGCGCCAGCCGATCTCGACGGCCGCGCGGCTCGACACGGGTGCGAGCAGCTCGATGCCGGGAATGAGCGAGAGCACGTCGAGCGCGCGCGGGCGCGGCGATCGCAGGCGCAGGAGCAGCGACGCCTGGGCGTCGCCGGCGAGCACGACGTAGTAGCCCGCCATCGGCAGCTCGAGCCGCCACAGATAGCGCAGCACGCGGGCCGCGAGCGCGGGCGCGACGAGCACGAGCGCCATGTCGCGCAGCCCGGCCATGTCGGGGTCGCGCGAGATGCCGCCGGCGGTGACCGGCACCGGGCGCAGCTGCAGGCGCTGGATCAGCTCGACCGGATCCATGCGATGCGTGGTCTGGTAGGCCGCCGCGTAGTCGAAGTCGACGACGACGACCTCGTCGCGCCCGGCCGACAGCGGTGCGGCGAGGTCGTAGCCGAACGGCGCATCGCGCTCGCGCCAGCGCACGAACGTGTTGCCGACCCCCGTGTAGAGCTGGCCGCGCGTGGCCTGGGACAGCCGCGCGAGACGATCGACGGAGTAGCCGTCGCCGCTCGAGCAACGGACCAGCACCGCGTGGCCGCCTCCCTGGCGACGCGCGTGCTCGAGGGTCATCGTGGGCAGCAGATCGTCGAGGCTGGCCTCGTCGCTGTATGCGCCGAGGAACGCGACGAGCGCGTCGAGCGACGGCAACACGACGAGCACCTCGCGGCCGATCGCGATGCCGCGCGCATCCGGTGCGAGTCCCTGCATACGGAAGCGCGTCTGACCGGCGGCGACGGGCTCGAGCAGGGCGGAGGGCATCCGGGCGAACGATAGCCTACCCGTGTTACCTTGGAGTTCACGATGCGACGAGGCCCGCCGAAGCTGGCCGCGGCGGCGGACGATGGAGCGCCGGGCGCCGGCGGGTCGTCGCCGGGCACGCGTGGATGGCTGCGGCGGCGCGCGACCTTGCGGCCCGACGTGCGCGCCGCGATCGCGCTGGAGGAGGCCGGCGAGCTGCTGGAGGCGGCGCGCGTGTTCGAGTACGCCGGCGAGCACGGACAGGCGGCGCTCTTGCGCCTCGAGATCGCCCGCACGCTGCGCGACCGCGGCGAGCGGCTCGACGTGCTGCGCGAGGGCTGCGCCCGCAATCCGGGGACGACGCCGGAGGGTCGGCTGTTGCACCTCGCGCTCGCCGAGGGACTGCTCGCCGAGTCGGAGACGACGAGCGATCCGGCGGGTCGACGCGCGCTCCAGCTCGAGGCCGCCCGTGCGCTCGAGGAGGCCGACGACGGCGCCCGTGCGGGCGAGCTGTACGAGTCGCTCGGGCTGCTCGGACGGGCCGCCGGCGCGTACGAGCGCGGCGGAGAGATCGCGCGGCTCGAGCTCGTGCTCGCGGTGCTCGATCACCGCGAGCGTCGCGAGCAGGAGGCGCGCGCGCTCGAGCTCGAGGTCGACGACGCGCTCGCCGAGGGCCGTCGCTCGCAGGCGCACGCGCTCTTGGTGGAGCACGTGCGCGGCCGCGATCGCCACGGCCTCGCACCCGAGGCCGGGCTCGCGGCGCGACTGCGTCGCATCGAGCAAGCGATGGTGAAGGGCGATCGGCTCGATCTGCGCTGGGGTGCCGGTCGCATCACCGCGATCCGCGGCGCGCCGACGTTCCGCATCGGTCGCGCACCGGATGCCCAGCTCGTGCTCGCCGACTCGCTGCTCTCGCGCCACCACGTGGAGCTCGCGCTCGACCCGAGCGGAGAGCGACCGAAGATGGTCGTGCAGGATCTCGGCTCGAAGACCGGCAGCTTCTGGAACGGCGAGCCGCTCGTGCCGGGCGAGCCCATGGCGATCGACGGCGACGGCGAGCTCGGGCTCGGCATGGCGGCGATCGTCGACGTCACGCCGATCGTCGCGAAGGACGGCAGCCACCGCGGCGCCGTGGTGCGGCCGCGCGGCGATCCGCGGCAGTACGTCTACCTGCCCGGCGGGGGCCCGCTGTGGCTCGCCCACGACATCGCGGTGCCGGCCACGCTCCTGTTCGATCGCGGGTGGGTCGTGCTCGACTTCGGCAGCCGTGTCCGCGCCGCGCTCGGCAACCGCGAGCTGCCTGCGGGCGCGGCGATCGAGCTCGCGCTCGGCGATCGGATCCAGCTGCGCGACGCTCCCCTGGCCCTCGAGGTGCTCGGTTGACCGAGGAGTGGGCGCTCGAGCTGTACGGCCCCGCCGAGGTGCATCCGCTCGCGACGGTCGCGGACGAGGTGCTCGCGCGCTTCGCCGACGGAGCGGCGCGCCCGCACGAGGTCGGCCGACTCGCCGCGTTCGCCGAAGCGCTCGCGCGGGGCGAGCCGGCCGGGGCGCTCGAGCCCGAGCTGCGCGCGCTCAGCCACGCCGGCTTCCTGCGCGGCGCGATGGTGACGATCGCCGCGGCGATCCGACACGCACCGCGAGCCGATCTCGCGCTGATGCTCGCGCGAGAGCTACTGGACGCGATCGATCCCGAGCTCGGCGTCCGCATGCTGCATGCGGTGCTCGCCGACCCGCGCGATGCCGCGACCGAGACGCTGCGCGATCGGTTCCGCAAGGGCAGCGTGCAGGCGAGCGCCGACCTGCTGCTCGGCGAGCACCTGCTGGAACACGGCGATCCGAGCGGCGCGCTGCGCCACTTCGAGGCGGTGCTGGCCGCCGACATCGACCACCACCGCGCGCTGCGGGGCTGGCAGCAGGCCACGCGCGCGCTCGAGCGGCGCGGCGCGGTGCCGCACCCGAGCGGTCGCGGGCTGTCGCTGCTCGACGGCCTCGCCGAGCTGGAGCTCGCGCAGGCGTTCGGCCTGCGTCGCTACGAGCTCGGCCGCCCGCTCGGCCGGGGCCGGCACGCGGTCGTCTACCAGGCCTACGATCGCCGCGTCGGTCGCGACGTCGCGCTCAAGCGGTTGCTCGACGCCGACCCGCGCTCGCCCGGGCCGTCCACGCGCGTGCTGCAGGCCCGCTTCTTCGACGAGGCCCGCACGCTCGCGCAGGTGCGCAGCCCCTACGTCGTCGCACTCCTGGACGTGCAGCCCCGCCATCGCCTGATCGCGCTCGAGCTGTGCAAGGGCGGCAACCTGCGGCTGGCGATGCGACGCGGGCTCGTCGGCCCGCCCGACGTCCCGCGGATCCTCTCCGAGCTCTCGCGCGCCCTGGACGCGGTCCACGCCGCGGGCGCGGTCCACCGCGACGTGAAACCCGCGAACATCCTCGTGCGGACGCCGTTCCGCGGCTCGTCGGTCGCGCTCGCGGACTTCGGGCTCGCAGCCGGTCCGGGCCCGAAATCCGCGGGGGCGAACGCCGGCACGCTGCGCTATCTTGCGCCCGAGCTGCGCCGGGGATCGGCCGCCGCGACCGTCGCCTCCGACCGCTTCAGCGCCGCCGTGGTGCTGCTCGAGCTCGCGCTCCTTCCCAATCCCCTCCCGGACAGCTTCGACCGCCTCGACGATGAGCTCGACGCCGACCAGGAAGTGCCCGAGGACCTGCCCGAGCCGTGGCGCTCGCGGCTGCGGGCACTGCTGTCGCGCGACCCGGACGCCCGGGTGTGGTGAGGGCGTGCGTGCGCTCGCCGCCCTCGGGCTCTGCGTCGCGATGACGGCGTGCGAGGAGGTGCCGCGCACGTACAGCACGCGCGGCAACGACGGCACCGAGATCTTCCGCGACGAGTTCGAGAGCGGCGAGCTCGGGCCCCACTGGAAGCCCACCGCCGACGGCGTCGTCGTCGAGCACGGCGTCGTGAAGGTGAAGGGGCTGCAGAACCATCCCCTCTGGTTGGACGTGCCGCTGCCCGACGACGTGCGCATCGAGCTCGACGTGTGGGCGCAGGACGAGGAAGGCGACGTCAAGGTCGAGCTCGCGGGCGACGGCAAGAGCGTCGCGACGTCGGCGAACTACATCGCGTCCGGCTACGTGCTCGTGTTCGGCGGGTGGAACAACACGCTGCACGTGATCGCTCGCAAGAACGAGCACGGCCGCGATCGCGCGACGGCGACGGAGCCCACCGTCGTGCCCGGACGCCGCTACCACTTCGTGATCACGCGCTCGGGCGGCGACATCCTGTGGGAGGTCGACGGCAGGTCGCTCCTGTCGCTCGAAGATCCGGCGCCGCTGCGCGGACCCGGCCACGATCGCTTCGCGCTGTCCGGCTGGGACGCCGAGAGCCACTTCGACAACGTGGTGATCGAGGCGCTGTGACGAAGGAGCTGCCGCAGATCTTCGGGCGCTACGTCCTCACGAGCCTCATCGGCGAGGGCGGCATGGCCGAGGTCTACCAGGCCAGCGTGCGCGTGGCCGAGGGGCTCACGAAGCGCGTCGTGATCAAGAAGATCCGCAAGGACTTCGCCGACCAGCGCGAGTTCACGCGCATGTTCGTCGACGAAGCGAAGGTCGCACTGTCGCTGAACCACGCGAACATCGTGCAGGTCTTCGACTTCGGCCAGGTGCACGGCACGTTCTATCTCGCGATGGAGCTGGTCGAGGGCGTCGACCTCATGCGCCTGTTCCACGCCGTGCGCAACGCGGGCGACGCGTTCCCGGCCGTCATCGTCGCGTACGTCGCCCACCAGGCCGCGGCCGGCCTCGCGTACGCGCACCGCAAGCACGACGACTACGGGCAGCCGCTGTCGATCGTCCACCGCGACGTCAGCCCGCACAACATCATGGTCAGCTTCGCGGGCCAGGTGAAGGTGCTCGACTTCGGCATCGCACGCACGCGCGAGCACGCGCTTTCCCACATGGACGGCCCGCGCAGCGCCGAGGCGCCGGAGGAGACGATCAAGGGCAAGGTCGCGTACATGTCGCCCGAGCAGGCGCTCGGCCGCGCGGTCG
>CAYXVR010000055.1:0-64842 GCA_964468635.1 uncultured Nannocystaceae bacterium | reverse complement strand
GCCTCCATGCGCTCCATCTGCGAGTCGGCCACGAAGCACACGCCGTCGACACCCTTGAGGATCAGCTTGCGGCTCGCGTCGTAGAACACCTGACCAGGCACGGTGTACAGATGGAAGCGAGTGCGGAAGCCACGGATCTCGCCGAGCGACAGCGGCAAGAAGTCGAAGAACAAGGTGCGCTCGGTCTCCGTCGCGAGCGAGATCATCTTGCCCTTCGCGTCGGGCTTCGTCTTGTTGTAGATGTACTGCAGGTTCGTGGTCTTCCCACAGAGACCCGGCCCGTAGTAGACGAGCTTGCAGTTGATCTCGCGCGAGCTGTAGTTGATGAAGGACATGCCGCGCGCGAACGCTCAGTCGTTGAAGAGGTTGTCGATGTCCGCGTCCGTGATCTCGGCGAACACGTTCTGCTGTGGCGACTGAGCCTTCTTGGCGACGTCCTCCAGGATGGTCTCCAGCTCGACGCCCGCCTTCTTCACGCGAAGACGGACGAGACCGTGCGTGGTGTTCTTGTCGAACAGGACCACCAGGATCACGCGGCGTCCGACCAGCGTGATGTGGATGCTGAGCCCCTTGCCCTCGTGGAACTGACCGGTGAACTCCTCTTCCTCCATCAGCTTCGCGATGCCACCCGTCGCGGCGACGTTGCCGGCGACGAGGGAGCTGAGCGAGGTCGTGTCGAGATCGGTGGCCGAGCCCGACGCAGCGATGAGCTGCCCGTTCTTGTCCACGACCAAGATCGCCCGCGATCGTGAATCCTGTTGCAGACGGTCGGCTACGGCTTGGATTCGCCGTACCTCGTCTTCGTACATCACGAGTTGGGGCGTGAGCATTGTGGACGCGGTCTCCTCGGGGCTGGGGTCCGGGGACAGCGGCGAACCTAGCAAACTCGCCTGTGCAAGTCTACGGCCGCCCGGGGCTCGCGACAGGCCGATCGGCCGGACGCGGCCCCGCACGCGATGATACTTGGACCGCTCCGACACGGGCCGCGATCGGGCATCACAAGCTGCGGCGGTCCTCGAGCGCGCGGTGCAGGGTCGTCACGTCCGCGTACTCGAGCTCGCCGCCGACGGCCACACCGGACGCGATGCGCGACACCCGGATGCCCAGCGGCGAGATGAGCCTCGACAGATAGAGCGCGGTCGCGTCACCCTCGACGTTCGGGCTCGTCGCGACGATCACCTCCTGAACGGGCGACTCGTCGCCGTCCTTCGCCGACAGGCGGCGCAGGAGGGCGTCGACGCGCAGCTCCGCGGGGCCGATGCCGCCGAGCGGATCGAGCACGCCGTGCAACACGTGGTACAGCCCCCGATACACACCCGCACGCTCGAGGGCCATGCGATCCTGGGGCTGCGCGACCACGCAGATCGTCGCGTGATCGCGCCGCGCATCCTGGCAGCGAGAGCAGATGTCGGTCGGCGTCAGGTCGCAGCAGTCGCGACACAGCTTGAGGGTCTCGTGCACCGCCCCGACCGCGTCCGCGAGCGCGCGTACGTACTCGGCGTCCGCGCGCACGAGCGCGAGCGCGAGTCGCATCGCCGTCTTCTCGCCGATGCCCGGCAGACGGGCGAGCAGGGCCGACAGCCGCTGCAACGGATCGCCGGTCGGAGTCGGCGTGCTCACAGGCCGGGGATCGTGCCGGGCGGGATCATGCCCGGTGGAATGAGCGTGCTCATCCGCTCCTGCCCGAGTTGACGCGAGCGCTCGAGCGCGTTGTTGATCGCCGCGACGAGGAGGTCCTGGACCATGTCGCGGTCCTCCGTGAACACGGTGGGATCGATCTCGATCGCGACGATGCGCTGCATGCCGGTGGCCTTCACCTTCACCATCCCGGCGCCGGCGGAGCCCTCGACGATTTCCTCCTCGAGGGCCTTCTGCAGGTAGGCCATCGTCTGCTGCATCTGTTGGGCCTGCTGCATGAGCGAGGCGAGGTCGAGCTCGGGCATGCGCCCAGAGTAGCAGCGCGGACCGATCGTGTCCGAGTCCCACACCCCGCTCGCGCCTGGACAGGCCCGGCGAGCCCAGCGCTCAGCGTTCGCGCAGCGGGCGGGTCTGGGCGATCACGCCGTCGAACTCGCGCACGAGCGCGAGGATTCCCGGGTGCGTGCGCGCCTCGGCCTCGACGGCCGCGCGCAGCTCGTCGGCCCGCCGGCGATCGACGAGCTCGCAGCTCGGGTGCGTGGCGAGCGACGGCTCGCCCTCGACGAGCTCGAGCGCGACCGCGTGGCCGGTGAACTCGCGCGCGACCTGCTCGACGCGAGCGCGGAGATCGCTGCTCGACAGCTCGCGATGCGCGAAGCTGCCGTGCGGCGCCACGACGCGCAGGGTCCCTTCGCCGAACGCGACGAGCCCGACGGCGCGCAGCACCGCCGACGCGTACTCGTCGATCTCGCGCACGGTCGCGACGAAGCGCTCCCAGCTCGCGAACACGGCGTCGACGTCGTCGCGCACGACGGGCGGCGTCTCCGTCGGCACCGCGACCACGGTCGGACGCGACGGTGGCGGCTCGGGAGGCGCAGCCGGCACGGGCTTCGGCGCATCGCGAGGCGGCGTCGCGTCGGTGCGCGTCTCCGGGCGCACGACGACGCCCTCCGCCATCTCGCGCAGGCTCTTCATGAAGGGCGACTCCGGCTCGACGACGACGGCGGGCGCGGGCGCGGGCGCGGCGGTGGGCGGGGGCGTCGGCTCGATCGGCGCAGCGAAGCTCGGCGCGGGCGGATCGTCGGGCGCTGCAGCTTCGCTCGCGCGTCGATCGCCGCGCGCCGGGGCGCTGCGCACGGGCGCGCGCGCACCTCCTCGATCCGCCGCGCCCGAGCTGCCGCCGCCGGTGGCCGCTCCACCGTCGCCGAGCGCCTGCAGCCGCTCGATGAGGTCGCCGAGTGGCACGACGGGCTCGGCCTGCGCGAGCTCGAGCAGCCCCATCTCGAGCACGAGCCGCTGCGATCGCGAGGTGGGCAAGCGCTCGACGATGCGCGTGAGTCGATCGAACGTCTGCGCGAGGCCACTCGGATCGAGCACCGACGCGCGCGCGCGCAGCTCCGCGAGCTCCTCCGCGGTCGCGTCGACGAACGCCTCGTGCTGCTTGCAGACGCGCGCGACGGTGAGGTCGCGCAGGTCCTCGAGCATCTGCAGGCTGAGCACCATGAGGTCGTGCCCCGCCGCGACGATGGCGTCGAAGCGGGCGAGCACCCCGTCCGGATCGCGGGCGAGCAGCGCGTCCACCAAGTCGATGATCGCGGGGCGGTCCGCCTGCCCGAGCACGGCCCGCACCTCCGCCTCGCCGACGGCCTTGGGGTCGTTCGCGAACGCGACGACCTGATCCAAGAGCGTCATCGCGTCGCGCACGGATCCGCCGCTCGAGCGGGCGATCGCCCGCAAGCCGGCCGGCGCGACGCCCAAGCCCTCGCGCGAGAGGATCGACTGCAGATGCGCGACGATCTCGGTGGACGACACGCGCCGGAAGTCGAGTCGAGACACGCGCGACAGGATCGTCGGCAGCACCTTGTGCGGCTCGGTGGTCGCGAACACGAAGTTCACGTGGGCCGGCGGCTCCTCGAGCGTCTTGAGCAGGGCGTTGAACGCCGACGTGGTCAGCATGTGGACCTCGTCGATGATGTAGACCTTGCGCCGGGCCGACTGCGGCAGGTAGTGCACCTGTTCGCGCAGACTGCGGATGTTCTCGACCGAGTTGTTGCTCGCGCCGTCGATCTCGACGACGTCGACGGAGCGCCCCTCGGTGACCATCACGCACTGCGAGCACTCGTTGCACGGCTCCGGCGTGGGACCGCGCTCACACACGAGCGCCTTCGCGAAGATGCGCGCAGTGGTGGTCTTGCCGAGCCCGCGCGCGCCCGCGAAGAGGTACGCATGGTGGACGCGATCCTGTTTGATCGCGTTCGCGAGCGTGCGTCCGATGTGCTCCTGACCGACCATGTCGGCGAAGCGCATCGGCCGGTATTTGCGCGCGAGGACGACGTAGCTCACGGTCGACGGAGGCTATCATCGCCGGCCGGCGCAGTCCGCAGCTCGATGACGCCGAGCCGCTCGGCGTGCCCGAGGAACTTCAGCGCGAGATCCCGCCCGGCGCCGGGATAGTTCCGATCCGGTGGCAGCGGGATCCGGCCGTCCTGGATCATCGCGCGCAGCTCGGGGTGGCCCGTCTGCGGCGCCTCGACGAGCAGCTCGTCGAGCGACACCTGCATCTTCGGCAGGCGGATCGGTGGCCGCGGATCGCGGAGCGTGCTCGGGTCGATGCAACTCGACAGATCGTTCGCATCCTCGACGCGCACGTTGAGCGGCGCGAGCCCATAGCGCACCGTCGCGGTCTTGATGCACGCGACGTGGTCGAACTTCGTGCTGTTCACGCAGCCCTGTCGCACGTAGGGCCCGATGACGACCGCGGGCACGCGCACACCGAGCTGCTCGAACTGCGGCAGGTCGTCCGACGTCTGCAGCGTCTGCACGTGGTCGTAGAAGCCGCCGTGCTCGTCGTAGGTGATGACGAGCAAGCAGCGATCCCACTGCGGGCTCTGGGCGAGCGCCTCGTAGATCGTCTGCAAGAAGATCTGCCCCATCGTGATGTTGTGATCGGGGTGATCGTCGTTGCCGCCGCCGCCGCCCAGCAGATCGAAGTTCGGATCGATCACGACGTACTGCGGCAGCGTTCCCTCGGCAGCGGCGGTGAAGAACTCGTCGATGCTGTCGGTGTAGCCGGCGAGGGGGTTGGCGAACCCGCCCCACACCCACGCGATGTCGCTGTAGTAGTTGCGCCCGCTGATGCCGGCGCCGTCGAGCACGTCCCAGATCGTGGTGAGCCCGGTTTCCGGGAGGTTCTCCTGCCCGCCGTCGGAGCTCGCGCAGTGCAGGTAGAACCGGTTCGGCCACGTGGGACCGAGCACCGAGCAGAACCAGTGGTCGCACACCGTGTAGTTCTCGGCCAGCGCGTACAACACCGGCAGATCGGCACGCGTGTGATAGCCCATCACCTCGGTGTACGTCTCGGGGTGGACCAGCTGGTGCTCGCGCACGAAGCCGTCCATCGCACCGCCGTTCCACTGGGCGTGCACGGAGTCCCAACCGTGCGGCGGATCGGCGACCTCGTAGTTCTCGAGGTGGTAGACCTGCACGTCGTTGCCGTCGAGATCGGGGTTCGTCTCGTCGCCGGTGAGACCCTCGACCTGCCAGTCCTCGAGGAACGCCGCCGATCCGAAGTAGTGATCGAACGAGCGGTTCTCCATGCAGACGACGACGATCGTCTCGATCGGTGCGAGCAACTCCTCGGGCGTCAGACCGCCGTCGTCGTCGCAGTCGACGGGCGCGTCACCGGTGCTGCTGCTCTCGTCGGCACTCGTCGACGAGCCGTCGGTGGTCGAGTCGGCCGACGCGCTGTTGCCTGTCGTGTCGGGATCGTCGGTCGGATCGATCGTCGTGGGCCCCGCGCTCGTGTCGGGTCCCGCGCCGGATGACTCCGAGCTCGAGCCGGTCTCGTCGCCGGCCTCGGCGTCGTCACCCCCGCACCCGGCGGCCGTGGCACCGAAGACGGCACCGAGTCCCTGCAGCGCGCGGCGCCGCGACAACAACAGACGAATCGTTTCGAGATCCTTGCGACGCACGGTGGGCCCAGCATAGAGCCGACCCACCCGGTCTCGTCACGCCACGTTTTGTCGTCCGGTCATGCGCGAAACCGCCAGCCGAGCAGGGGCGGTTTCGCGAGCACGAGGCCGCTCAGAACGTGAAGTGCTGCGAGACGATCTCTTCGGCCTCGCCGTTCGCCTTCGGCTTCGGGCGGGGGTCCACGCGCTCCGGAACGGGGACATTGGCCGCGTCGAGCTTGGCGGCGATGATGTCCTCGAGATAGCCGCTGACGCTGAGGTTCTGGTCCTCGCAGAAGTTCTTCAGCCGCTGGTAGGTGATGCCCTTGACCGAGATGCTACGGCGCGTCTGTCGCTTGGCCATGTTCGAAACCCGTAGGGAGTCAAGTAGACCAAGCAGATCCAACACGCAAGGGTCATTCCACAAGATGTTGTGGAGCGCACGGGGCGCCAACACAACATCCTGTGGATCGCGGATCCGACTCGATCTGAATTGTTGGGCTTTTCGTCGCACGTGACCTCGGCTGTCCACGGGCGGATCCACCATGGGCCGCCTTGGTGGATCGCAGAAAAATGGAGGTGGCGGAAGCGATCTCCGGGATCTCTCGCGTCCGACGCGATCACGCGCCGCGTGCGGCGTGACGCGGATGTCATGGCCGGTCGATCGCGAGCACCGAAAGAGCCAAGGCGTCGGACAAAGCTCAGAAACCGATCGCAGCCCGCGCTGCACGAATGAGTGGTTGCGATGCATCCATGCTGCAAACGCGTTCCCAGCGGCCGCTCGCGTCGCGTATTCGACCGATCGCGAGGTGATCCGCGGAGGCGTTTCGCGTAATGTGACGGATCGGAGGGCCCCGATCGCGCGGACCGAGGCGCGCTCGCCGTTGCCGGCGATGGAAGCCGAAGCCGAAACCAAAGTCGTCGAGCCGAGGTCGAACGCCTCACGCCCGACGACCGCGTCGAGCGAGGCCCTGCCGCGCGGACGACTCGTCGGTCGATACGAGCTGATCCATCGGCTCGGTCACGGCGGGATGGCCACCGTGTATCTCGGGCGCGCGCTCGGGACGGCGGGCTTCGAGAAGCTCGTCGCCGTCAAGGTCATCCATCCGCATCTCGCGAGCGAGCCCGAGTTCGTCGAGATGTTCCTCGACGAGGCCCGCATCGCGGCCCGCATCCATCACCCGCACGTCGTGGAGATCCTCGACCTCGGGCGCGAGGACGACGTCTTCTTCATGGTGATGGAGTACGTCGAGGGCGACACCCTGGCGTCCATCGTCCGAGAGCTGCGCAAGACCGAAGAGCGCATGCCGCTGCCCGTCGTGCTGCAGATCGTGGTGGACGCGTGCGAAGGCCTGGCGGCCGCCCACGATCTCGTCGATCCGGACGGCGCGCCCTACCACCTCGTGCATCGCGACGTGTCGCCGCACAACCTGCTCGTCGGCCTCGACGGTCGCGTGCGCGTCGTGGACTTCGGCATCATGAAGGCCGCGGGCAAGCGCAGCACCACGCTGACGGGTCAGCTGCGCGGCAAGCTGCCGTACATGTCGCCGGAGCAGGCCAAGGGCCACTCCATCGACCTACGCACCGATCTGTTCGCGCTCGGGGCCGTGCTGTGGGAGCTGGTCGCGGGCGAGCGGTTGTTCGCGGGCGAGACGGACTCCGAGATCCTCGCGCACGTCGTCGACTGCAACATCCGCGAGATCCGCGAGCTGCGGCCCGAGGTGCCGGCGGAGATCGTGCGCGTGCTGCAGCGCTCGCTCGCCGTCGATCGCAACGACCGCTACGCGAGCGCGCAGGACATGCTGCGCGACCTCCGAGTCGCCGTGCGTGCGTGCACCGAGCCCGACGATCCGCGCGAGGCGTTGGCGGCGGTGCTCGAGCGCACCTGCGGCGGGCGGCTCGACTATCTCCGGGCGGCCACCCGCAACCGCGGCATCGAGCGCGGCGATCGTCCGAATCGCAGCTCGTCGATGGATCTCGACGAGGTCGCACGATCGGCGGCGAACGACTCGCACACCACGCCCGTCGGGCCCGCGCTGTCGGCCCGCGCGTCGTCCGTGCGCGACTTCCCGGAGATGCCCACGGCCACGACGACCCTGCCCGGGAGTCGAGCGGGGCAGTGGACCGCGTGGATCCTGCTGCCGCTCGTCGGCGCGGCAGTGGCGATCGCGGCGATCTCGTTCCAGCGCCAGCCCGCGGCCGCGGCGGTCGAGTCGCCGGCCGGGGTTCCGCCCGCCATCGCGGCCGCCGACGTCGTCGCGAGCGGCGAGAGCACGCGCGGCGCCGACGAGGGCGACCTGGTGAAGTGGCGCATCGACACGGATCCGCAGGGCGCGGTCGTCGTGATCGACGGCGTTCGCCAGGACGAGCGCACGCCGATGTTCGTGAGCGTGCCGCGCTCCGACGAGCCCGTGAGCATCGTGCTCGAGCGCGAGGGCCATCGCAAGCTCGAGGTCAGCGTCGTGCCGTTCGTCCACCAGAACCTGCGCTACCCGCTCGCCGCGTTGCCGAGCGATCCGCTCGCGCCGGGCAAGCCGACGATCCGCTTCACGGCGCGGACGAAGCCCAAGAGCAAGACCAAGCCCACCGACACGCCCGTCGCCACTGCGCCGACCGAGACCGATCCGCGAGACGACAAGCTCGCGCCGAATCCCCTCGACGCCCTGCGCAAGAAGGACAAGCCCGAGTCCGGCTCGGGCTCGCCGCCGCGATGAGCCGCGCCGCCGCGCTGTGTGCGGTCGCGTGCGCGGTGACGCTCGGGTCGCCCGCGCGCGTCGCAGCGGCTCCCGATCTCGGGCGCGAAGAAGCGCCGGGCGTCGCACCGCCCGACTCGACACCGTCGACGCCGGCGGAGACCTCGAGCGCCGACGCGTCGCCGATCGCCGACGGCGTGCGACCCGACGCGGAGATCTTCGACGAATTCGATCGCCACTGGAACGAGGGCCGCCGGCTGTTCGGGCGCAAGGACTTCGCGCGCGCGGCGGTCGAGTTCGAGCGCGCGTACGCGGCGGTGCCTGCCGCCGATGCGCTCTACAACGTGGTCGTCTCGTACGCGGAGGACGGCGATCTCGTCGCGGCCGCCGGCGCAGCGCAGCGCTACGTCGCGCTCACCCCCTGCGACGGCAACGGCGACCCGATTCGCTGCGCATCGCGCAGCGACGAGGTCGCGGCGATGTACCAGGACCTGAAGGGCCGGGTGGTCGAGCTGTCGCTCGACGTGTCCGTCGGCGTCACGTTGCGCGAGATCCGGATCAACGGCCGCATCGTGTCGCCCAAGAGCTTCCCGATCTTCGTGGAGGCGGGCACGGTCGACATCGAGCTCGTCGGCAGCGAGCCCGGGCAACGCGTCGTGCACGACCCCAAGCTGCGGCCCGGCGAGAAGTACATCGTGCGCGCGACGCCCTTCCGCGCCGTCGTCGAGCCCGATGGCGAGAAGGACGACGTCGTCGTACCGCCGAGGCGCGAGCGCAACTACAAGGCGCTGAAGGGCGCCTTCTGGGGCGGCGTGGGCTTCACAGCGGCGGCGGGTGTGTCACTCGCGGTCGTCGGCGGGCTGACGCCGTGGGCAAAGAAGGAGTTCGAGCGCAACAATGGCATGGAGGAACAGTGCGACCCGATGTCCTGCGAGCCCTACCCGGAGGACGCGGATGATCGCTATCGGGCGATGCAGCTGTCGACGAACATCCTCATCGGCGTCACGGCCGGTCTCGCGATGATCACGACGATCGTCGGCGTGTTCGCGTTCTCGAAGCCGCGGCAGCGCGGGGGCAACCAGCGCGCGAGCACGCGGGTGCGGCTGCGTCCGAGCGGCGCGGGGCTGACGCTGTCGTTCTGACGTTGCGTCCGCGCGCGGCGACTGCCATAGCTTGGCCCATGCCCCTGCAGGACCTCCGTTGGCCGACGTATGCGGTGCGCCAGCTCGTGCTCGATCGCGCGGTGCTCGAGACGGCGCCGCCCGGCAAGGGAGCGATGCGCGTGCGCGACGTGGACGGCAACGAGTACCTCGACGCGGTCGGCGGTATCGGGTGCTTGCCGCTCGGCCACGGGCACCCGAAGTGGATCGCCGCGATGGAGGCGCAGATGCGCAAGCTCGTCGCCGCGGCGGGCACGTTCTACACCGAGCCGCAGCAGCAGCTCGCGCGCGAGCTCGCGGCCCGCGTGCCCCTGAAGGACGCGCGCACGTTCATCGCGAACAGCGGCACCGAGGTCACCGAGGCCGCGCTCAAGCTCGCGTTCCGAGCCACCGGTCGCGACATGGTGGTCGCGTTCGAGCGCGCCTTCCACGGGCGCACGCTCGGTGCCGTCGCGCTCACGGCGAACCCGAGCTATCGCGAGCCCTACGTCACCACCGTCGGCGAGGACTTCAAGCGCTTCGCCACCATGAACGTGGTGCGCCTGCCCTACGGCGATCTCGGCGCGGTGCAGGCCGCGTTCGATCGCTACGGCGATCGCATCGCAATGGTCGTCGTCGAGCCCGTGCAGGGCGAGGCCGGCGTGTTCCCGGCGACGCGCGAGTTCCTCGTCGGGCTGCGCGAGATCTGCACGCGCTTCGGGGCGCTGCTCGGCGACGACGAGATCCAGGCGGGCTCGGGCCGCACCGGCAAGTTCCTCGCCTGGTCCACGCTCGTCGGCGACGACCCCACGATCGCGCCCGACATCGTGTGGCTCGCGAAGGCGCTCGGCGGCGGCTTCCCGGTCGCCGCCTGCGTCGCGCAGGCGCGGCTCGCCGAGCACATGATCAAGGGCAGCCACGGCTCCACGTTCGGCGGCAACCCGCTCGCATGTGCGGCCGCGGTCGCGACGCTGCGGATCTTCGACGAGGAGGGCTCGTTCGCGGCCGCCGCGGCGCAGGCCACGACGATGCACGCGATCGCCGATGCCGACCCCGAGCCGCGCGTGCGCGAGATCCGGGCGCTCGGCGCGATGATCGGCATCGAGATCGGCGGCGCCGCGCAGTCGGCCGCCCCGCTCGGCGACATCCTGCAGAAGCTCGGCGTGCTCGTCACGATCTGCGGCGGCCACACCGTGCGCGTGCTCCTGCCCTACCACGCCGGCGAGCCCGAGCTCCGCGAGGTCTGGACGGCGCTGCGCCGGTCGCTCGCCGAGGATTGACTACAATTGACCGTTCACGATCGCGAGCGCCGTGCCGGTCATGTCGCTGTACGTGTACGGCGCGACGAAGCCGGTGACCGTGTCGTACGCGCCGCTCTCCGGATCGATGCGGTACGCGTTGGGCTGCGCGAGCGCGACGCCCCACACGTAGCCGTCGAAGTCCATGCTGATCCCGTGCACGTACTCGGGCACGTACAGCTGCGCGACGACGTCGAGCGTATCGATGTCGATGCCGACGATCGGCTGGTTCGCGAGCCACAGCACGTCGTCGTTGCCCGGCGCGCACCCGCCCTGCCCGAACACCTGCGCCGTCTCCCACGTCTCGGTGGGGTAGTCGAAGCGCCCGACCTCGTTGCCGCACACCCAGATGCGATCGTTGCGATCCACCGTCATGCCGTAGCTCGACACGGGCACCGGCCACACCTGGGGCTCGAACGTCGCCGCATCGACGCGCACGAGCGCCTGCCCGCCGAGCTGGCTGCCCCAGAAGTGATCGCCCGAGTCGACGGCGCCGCCGTAGATGCCGTAGTAGCCGGCCTCGACGCCCGCGATGGGCACCGTCTGCTCGATCGCACCGGTCTCACCGTCGAGCAGGAGCACGTCGACGTCCGCGTTCGCACCCGCGGTCCACACGTCCATGCCGACGTAGCGGCACGCCTCGGCGTCCCACGTGCCCGCCATCCACGCGACCGGACGCTGCGACGCGTACGCCATCGACGTGTACCACTCGACGCATCCGTCGGGCCACGGACGGACGTCGCCCGCCCCGCCCGACGTGTTGGTGGGATCGAGACAGAGCTCGACGTCGCCGCGGATCATCACGACGCCGCCGGAGCGATTCGCGACGGCGACGTCGCCGTTGCGGTTCACCGACGTGCGCGAGGGATTGCCGTCGCCGTCGGGCCGGGTGACGTAGCGGCCGAGCTCCACCATCGTCTCGACGTCGACCTTCGAGACGGTGCCCTGCATGCTGTTTGCGATCCAGATCGCGCCGACGGCCTGCGAGCCCAGCGACTCGCCGCGGCACGGCGGATCGATCGGCGGCGAATCGGGGCGCATGCCGACGTCGAAGATGATCGGACCGTCCGTGCTGTCGCCCTCGTCGGTGGAGTCGTCGCTCGGTGCACTCGATCCGGTCGCGTCGGCTCCACCCGAGCTCGAGCCCGACGCCGACACCGACGAGGAATCGTCGACCGCGTCGCCGCTCGAGTCACCGCCGCTGGCGGACCCGTCGTCGACGGGCACGGAGGGCCCGCACGCGAGCAACGTCGCGAAGAGGGGGCTCCATCGGATGCGATCGGTCATGCCGGAATCGTCCGCGAGGATCCGAGCCAACATCATAACTCGCTCCAGGCGGCCGCGCCGCTGTCGGAACCATCGACGATGCGTGCGCCGTGCTGCTATCCTCGTCCGACCATGCAGCGTGTGGGTCTCGTCGTTCTCGTCGCGGTTCTCCCGTTCGCGTGCGACAAGCAGAGCGCGAGCGCTCCGCCGCCGGGCGTGATGGCGGCGCACGATCCTCCCGCGGATGCGACCGCCGTCGACGAGCCTGCACCCGAGGAGGATGGCGCCGCGACGTCGGTCGAGGCGGCGGCGGACGAGGGCGCGCCGACCGAGCCCGCACCGCCGAGCGAGACCGACCCCGCGACGCCGCCGCCGACCGAGCCCGCACCGCCGCCGAAGCAAGAGCTGCCCAAGGTGCTGCACGGCAAGGTCGACGCGTCGTGCGGCAAGGACGAAGGCGTCGGTCAGAAGCTCAAGTCGTTCGCGCTCAAGAGCGTCGACGGCAAGCCGCTCAGCCACAAGAGCTGGAAGGGCCGCGTGCTGCTCGTGAACTTCTGGGGGACGTGGTGCAAGCCGTGCCTCAAGGAGCTGCCCGAGTTCGAGCAGCTCTACCGCCGCTACAAGAAACACGGACTCACGCTCGTCGCGCTCGCGACGGACGAGGACCCGGCACCGGTCAAGGAGTACCTCGACTCGCGCAAGATCTCGGCGAAGGTCGCGATCGGTGCGGAGGATTACGCCGGACAGTACGGGAGCACCAAGTTCCCGTTCAGCTTCGTCGTCGACACGAAGGGCGTGATTCGGGCGTCGTTCCGCGGGTATCGGCCCGAGTGCATCGGGAAGGTCGAAGCGGAGGTGCGCAAAGAGCTGCAAGAGCGCGCGGGCGCGGGTTGATCGAGCGCGTCCGCGCATTCACGGCGCGTCGCGCGGAGCTTGTCGGACCGAGCGGCGTGCGGTAGAGCCTCACGTGCTCCCGAGGGGTGGCTTCTGGCGATCGCGCTGACCGATCTCGACGACAGCCCGCCCAAGGTGCTGAAGCTCCATCTCGAGCTTCCCTTGGTGCGGCGAGTCCTGAGGATCGGGACGTGGGTGATGCTCGCCATGATCACCCAGTTCTTCGTGAACTACTTCGACACGTTGATGGTCGGCTACCTCGACGGGCCGGTCGCGACGGCGTCGCAAGCCGCGTCCGGGCTGGGCATGCCGCTGTTCTGGGCGATCGGTGGGTTCTTCGCCGCCGTCGGCGTGGGCACGCAGGCGATCGTGGCGCGGCGCTACGCCGAAGGCGATCTGCCGCGCGCCGGGCAGGCGCTCTACAACAGCCTGCTCATCGCCGTGGTGCTCGGGCTCGGCGGCGCACTGCTCGGCTACTTCATCACGCCGCTCGGCGTCGACTTCCTCGCGACCGCGAGCCCGGAGCAGGAGAACCTCGCCACCACGTACACGCAGATCCGCATGCTCGGCGTGCCGGGCATGGTGGTGACGTTCAGCTACAAGGCGTTCTTCGACGGGCTCGGCCGCACGTGGGTGCACCTGTATGCGGCGCTCGCGATGAACTTCGCGAACATCGGGCTGAACTACCTGCTGATCTTCGGCTTCGAGCCGCTCGGCATCCCGCGGTTCGAGCTCGCGGGCGCCGGCATCGCGTCGGTGATCTCGACGTATCTGGGGCTGATCATCATGATCTGGGTCAGCCACCGCCACGACTACCGCACGAAGTACCACGTCTATCACGCAGGTCACTTCGACGTCGGCATCATCGGTCGCATCGTCAAGCTCATGCTGCCTTCGGGGATGGCCACCGTGATCCTCATGATCGGCTTCATGCTGTTCATGATGTTCGTGGGCCAGATCGACGCGGCGAAGGGCGACGGCACGAACACGTTCACCGCCGCGACGAAGGCACTGATGGACACGGCCGCGCTGTGCTTCATGCCTGCGATCGCGTTCGGCACGGCCACCGCCACGTGCGTCAGTCAGAGCCTCGGGGCCGGCAAGCCCAACCTCGCCGCCCGCTATGGCTGGGAATCGGTGCGCGTCGGCATCTACGCGATGGTCGTGGTGGGGGTGATCTTCTGGTTCTTCCCCGAGCAGATCATCGGTCTGCTCGCGCCCAACGACGCCGCCGTGCGCGAGGCCGCGGCGCCGTCGCTGCGGATCGTCGTCGCGGGCCTGCCCATGATGGTGGTCGGGCTCGTGCTCGCCCAGGCGCTGTACGGCGCGGGCGCGAACACGTTCGTGGCCGGCGTCGAGTTCGGCCTCCACTTCGGCTGCCTCGTGCCGCTGTCGTGGTTCCTCGGGCCGTACCTCGGTCTCGGCCTCGAGGGGGTGTGGCTGGCCGCGATGATCTACACGAACCTGCTCGGCGCGGTCATGGCCGTGAAGTTCGCGAGCCACGGCTGGCGTCGCATCCGGTTGTGACCACCTGATCGTGGGTGCATGTCGGCGACGCATCGCCGATCGGGCATCGATACGAGGAGTTGCGGGCGTGGGCCGGCTCATGCCTAAGATCGGACCATGCGGGCGTCTTTCTTGATCGGTGCGGCTCTCGTGGCGTGGTCGGGGAAGGCTTCGGCGCATCCCTTCGTGGTGCGGGCGTTCATCGAGGAGCCGACGCCGACGGACGACGCCGCGCCCGAGGCGACGTCGTCGAAGGCACCCACGTCGAGCGAGTCGATGCCCGAGCCCACCGAGCCGCCGGAGCCCAGCGAGCCCGAGCCGGCCGCCGAGGCGACGCCGGAGCCGACGAGCGAGCCCGAGGAGACGACGCTGGACGCCGAGCGCAGCAAGGCGCGCTCGCGTGCGTTCAACAAGCACGGCGTCGGTGTGCGGGGCGGCATCACGATCGTGCCGACGTGGATCCTCTCGCGCTATCTCGATGCGCACGCGAACGCGCTGTGTCGCGGCGAGAAGGTCGGTGACTTCGCGGAGAAGCGTGGCCTGCTCAAGACCGACGGTTGCAACTTCTACGTCGCGGGCGAGTACGTGTATCGACACTCGCGGATCCTCGACATCGTCGGCGTCGTCGGCTACCAGAGCCTGCGCGCGCCGGACGGCTACTGGCTCGACAAGGGACAGACCGCGATCAACGGCGTTGCCGGAGCGGACTACACCGAGGTCAAGATCGACATCCTCGTGATCGAAGCGGACTTCATCGCGCGCTATCCCGTCGTCGTCACCGACGATGTCGAGTGGGGCATCGGTGGCGGCGGTGGCATCGGGCTCGGCGTCGTGTTCGGCGGCGTGTGGCAGACGGCGTTGGGCGACGATCCGCAGGGGTTCAGCGAGGGCACCGTCGACGCGAACAGCTGCCAGGAGATCGAGGATCTCGCCGACTTCCGGCGCTGCACGCCGCGCTACGACGCGACCGAGCACCCCGACTACGAAGAGCCGCGACCGCCCAACGATCCGGGTTTCCTGCCGCCCGGGCCCGATCCCGACGACCTGTCCGAGCCCAATCCCATGCTGTTCGCGAACTGCGGGCGCGATCGGTGCAACACGCACGACCTCGCGCGGTTCGGCTATCGCAACAAGAACAGCAAGATGCCGCCGGTGATCCCGATCATCAACCTGCTCTTGAGCACGCGCTTGATCGTCAAGGACGTCTTCGGCATCACCATCACCGGTGGGTGGAACACGGGGTTCTACTTCGGGGGGAGCTTGAACTACTTCTTCGGGAAGCAGTTTTCGAAGGCCGACAACACTGGGCCTGCGGCGAAGTCGGCTCGCATCACTCGGCCATCGTTCGGGATCTAGAACACTCGGGCACGGGCACGGGCACGGGCACGGGGTTGGTCGTCGTCGCGTTGCGACGACGAACCAACGGAAAGGCCCCGAGCACCCGGCCCCCCGTTACCGTTGCTACCTTCCGGTCCTGGCGGAGTTGGCGGGGAAACCGTCGCTCGGGGCATGAAGCCCGTGAGGGCGACGAGGAATGTAAACGGACGCGCTGGCGGAGAGGGCGGGATTCGAACCCGCGGTGGCTTGCGCCACACATGATTTCCAGTCATGTACCTTCGGCCACTCGGACACCTCTCCAGATGGTTCGGCGTGCCGCTTCAGCCTCGGCGTCGTGCTCTCGGGAATCGTGAAGTCGTGCTCTCGTGCCGGCGCTCGTGGGTGGGAGCGCGGCCCGGCACCGGCGCCGGACCGCGAGCTGCGGAGAGGGTGGGATTCGAACCCACGGAGACCGTTAAGCCTCACCAGATTTCGAGTCTGGCACCTTCAACCACTCGGACACCTCTCCAAGGTCGTGTGGGGCGCGGACAATAACAGGATCGACACGGCACACAAGAGGGCGCGCGCCGGCGGGTAGAGTCCGCCCATGAGCGACTCCCTCCCGCCCGCAGGACCCACACCGCCGGGCGCCACGGGCGCGCCGGGGCGGCTCGCCGTTCACACGGCGTCCCGCCTGATGACTTCGACGAGCCCGTACCTGCGCCAGCACGCCGACAACCCCGTGGACTGGTTTCCGTGGGGGCCCGAAGCGCTCGCGAAGGCGCGCGCCGAGGACAAGCCGATCCTGCTCTCGGTCGGCTACAGCGCGTGCCACTGGTGCCACGTGATGGCCCACGAGTCGTTCGAGGACAGAGACGTCGCGGCGGTGATGAACGAGCACTTCGTCAACATCAAGGTCGATCGCGAAGAGCGACCCGACATCGACGCGATCTATCAGAAGGTCGTGCAGCTGATGGGGCAGGGCGGTGGGTGGCCGCTCACCGTGTTCCTCTTGCCGACGCAGGAGCCGTTCTACGGCGGCACGTACTTCCCGAAGGAGCCGCGTCACGGACGACCCGGCTTCGTGCAGGTGCTGCACGCGATCGTCGATCTCTATGCGAACCAGCGCGACAAGGTGGCCGAGCAGGCGGCCTCGTTCCGCGAGGGCTTGCAGCACATCGCAGGCGTGGTCGACGACGAGCGCGCGCGTGCGGTCGACGAGCCCGCGCTGGCGACTCCCGAGGCGTTGCGGCTCGCGGTGTCGCGTCTGGTCCAGCGCGTCGATCCCACATGGGGAGGCTTCGGACGCGAGCCGAAGTTCCCGAATCCCACGGCGCTCGAGCTCATGCTGCGGATGTCACGGGGCGACGCGAGTGCACCGACGGTGGATGCGGCGCGCACGGCGTTGCGGCTGACGCTCGACAAGATGTACGAGGGCGGCATCTACGATCATCTGCGCGGCGGCTTCGCGCGCTACTCGGTCGACCGCGTGTGGCTCGTGCCGCACTTCGAGAAGATGCTCTACGACAACGCGCTCTTGATCCCA
Source organism: uncultured Nannocystaceae bacterium (assembly GCA_964468635.1). Taxonomy (GTDB): domain Bacteria; phylum Myxococcota_A; class Polyangia; order Nannocystales; family Nannocystaceae; genus Xiheibacterium. The sequence goes on along the minus strand of CAYXVR010000055.1, from coordinate 47,595 downwards.
CTGTACGCCGAGGCGGCGGCGCTGTGGCCGGAGGCCGCTCACCTGCGCAAGGTGGTGCGCGAGTGCATCGAGTACCTCGACGCGGACATGCGCGAGGGCGATCTGTACGTGTCCGCGTTCGATGCCGACAGCGAGGGCGAGGAGGGCAAGTACTACGTGTGGACGCCGGCAGAGATCGTCGACGTGCTCGGCGACGAGGAGGCGCGCCTGCTGTCCACGGTGTACGGCGTCACCGCGAAGGGCAACTTCGAGGGCGCGAGCATCTTGAGCCTCGCGCGCACGATCGAGGATCGCGCCGCCGACCTCGGACTGGCTCCCGCCGATCTGCACGCGCGGCTCGATCGCGCGCGTGCGACATTGTTGGCTCGCCGGGCCCAGCGCGAGCCGCCGCTGCGCGACGACAAGCTGCTCACGAGCTGGAATGCGCTCGTCGCGAGCGGGCTCGTGCGCGCCGCCGCGGCCGCCGAGGCGTGGGGAGAGCCCGAGCTCGGCCTGCGCTGGTCCGCGCTCGCGGTCGGGGTCGTGCGGGCGCTCGTCGATCGCCACGTCGACGGCGACGGCCGCGTGCTGCGGGCGGCCTTCGCGGGTGAGGTGCACACGCGCGGCGTGCTCGACGACGTCGCGTTCCTCGCCCGCGCGTGCCTCGACGTGCACGAGTCCACGCTCGATCCGACGTGGGTGGAGCACGCGCGCAGGCTGGCGGAGCACGCCCTCGCGCACTACCTCCGTCCGACGCGCGATGGTTTCCTGTTCACGGCCGACGATGCCGACGCGCTCATCGAGCGCAGCGAGAGCCAGCACGACGGACCGCTGCCGTCCGGCGTGGGCGTGATGATCGAGGTGCTCGCACGGCTCGAGCTCGGCGGGCACGGGCCCGACGAGGCGCGCGAGGTGATCGATGCGGTGCTCGAGCGGTTCCGCGGGGCGCCGGCGCAGCCGTTCGGCTATGCGAGCCTGATCGGAGCGGCCTGCTTCGCGGCGCAGGATGCCGTGCACGTGACCGTGCGGGGGCCGTCTCCCGACGCTGCCGACGTGAAAGCCCTCGCGGCGGTCGTGCGTGCGGCACGGCTGCGCAAGGTGGCCGCGGTCGCGCTGTCGTACGAACCGGCGCCGAAGTGCGACGCGATCGTGTGCCGCGCGCAGGTCTGCACGGCGCCGACGTCGTCGGTGGACGCGCTCGCGGCCGCGCTGTGAGCCGTCACTGCATGGGCGTGCAGCCCATGCAGTTGAACGCGATACAGGTGTTCAAACCGTCGAGCGTCATCGACATGCCGCACCTCTCGGTGCAGAGATCGGGAGGTGTCATCCCGTCATTGCACTGGAAGAAGCACAGACACGCGTCGTCACCCGCGCAGGCGAGGACCTCCTCGCAGCACACCTCGTACACGCACGCCGTGCACTCGTCCACGGGTTCCATGCCGAGGCAGTCGGTCGCGTCGGTGGTCGATCCATCCATGGGATCGGTGTCGGGCCCGCTCATCGAGGTCTTGTCCGTGGTCGAGGTGTCGTCGACCGCGTGGCCCGACGACGTCGACGGATCCGCGATCATCGTGGTCGTGTCGTCGAGCGAGCTCGCCTCGAGCGAGCCCTGCTCGAGGCTCACGCCGTCGAGCGTGACGAGTGTGTCGCCGCCGTCGTCGCTCGTCGTCGCCGGCGCGCCCGTCGTGCCCTCGAGCTCGACGCACTGGCCGGCGAGGTCGCCGGCCGCCAGGTCGCCGTAGCGCTGGCCCGACGGGCAGTCGTCGTCGTCGAAGCTGCAGTAGCCGTTCGGTTGGCACGTGCCCGAGAAGCTGCCGTCCATGCAGTCGGTGGACTCGGCGCAGATGAACGTCGACACATTCGTGCACGACGTCGCGAGCAGCGCTGTGAGCATGGCCTTTCGCACCGCCTTCGAGCATAGCGGGAACGGGGCGCGGGCGGGCACGGGCACGGGCACGGGCACGGGCACGGCGTACGGCACGAGAACGAGCTACGCTCGGTCTCGTGCCGTACGTCGAGTACGCCTGCGAAGGCCGCCTACTGTTCCGTACCGAGACGACCGAGGGATCGCAGTTCGTCCCCCGCATCCACGAGATCGTCGTCATCGACGAGACGCCGTACATGGTCGTCGACGTCGAGTACTGGGCACGCCGCATGGGCTCCACCGACCGCCGTTTCGTCTGGCCCACCGTCTACGTCATCCCGGTGCCGCAAGAGGAGTGGCAGCACCGTCTCGAGCGCCGCAACGCCCGCGAGAGCCACGGCAAACCGCCCGTCAGGTACTGAGCTACAATCCCGGCCCCGTGCTGCTCCCCAAGCGCAAGGTGGATCTCGTGCGTCCGTTGCTCCCGCCGCGCGAGTGGGAGCGCATCGAGTCCTACGCCGTCACCGACGCCGGCTTCGGCACCGATCCGTTCGGCACGGATCCCGACGCGCTCGGCCTCTCGTACGCCGTCGGTTACTGGCTCCACCGTCACTACTTCCGCGTCGTGTCGCAGGGCCACGAGCACATCCCGAAACAGGGCGGCGCGGTGCTCGTGGGCAACCATAGCGGTGTGCTGCCGTTCGACGCGGTGATGCTCGCCGTCGACATCTTCCGCTACACCGATCCGCCGCGCCTGTTGCGATTCATGGTGGATTACTTCGTCTACCAGGTGCCGTTCCTCGGCGTGTTGTTCCGCAGCCTCGGCCAGATGCCGGGCACGCGTCGCAACTTCGACGGTCTCGTGGAAGAAGGCCACATCGTCGGCATCTTCCCGGAGGGGGCCGAGGCGCTCGGCAAGCCGGCCGAGAAGCGCTACGAGCTCTACCCGTTCAGCCACGGACACGTCGAGCTCGCTGCTCGTCACAAGGCGCCGGTGCTGCCGTTCGGGCTCGTCGGCGCCGAAGAGCAGATGACGATGATCACCGATCTGCGCCCGCTCGCCCGCGCGCTGCGACTGCCGTACTTCCCCGTCACGACGCGCTTCCCGTGGCTGGGCCCGTTCGGGCTGCTGCCGAAGCCGGTGCGGTACTTCATCCACTATGGCGAGCCGATCCACATCGATCCCGAGGCGCTGCACAGCGTCGAGGTGCGGGCGCGCGAGGTCGATCGCGTGCGCGAGGCCGTGGCGGATCTGATCCACGGTGGGCTGCAGGCGCGCCGCGAGTTCCGAGCGTGAGGACGACATGACGAGTCGCGGCGAGACGAAGATCCCCACCCTCAAGGCGGCCGCGCTCGTGAACCCGGCCGACGCCCCGACGCCCGGCACCCTGCGCGAGGGTCCGCGGCGCGTCTTCATCGCGGGCGCACGCCGACGCGTCGCGGTGCAGTTGATCGAGCGACTACTGGCCGCGCCCGAGGTCGATCTGGTGCTCGGAGTCGATCGCGGCCCGTGTCCGCCGGCGCTGCTGGGCTGTGATCCGGAGCGCTTCCTGTTCGCCTCGGCCGATCTCAGCCGTCGCCGCCAGGTGGACAACCTGTTCCTGCTCGATCGCCTGCGCGAGCGCCCGCTCGAGAGCGTCGTGCACCTCGCGTTCCAGGGCAATCCGCGCGGCTACGGCGTGGAGAGCCACGAGTTCAACGTGAACAGCGCGCGCCACCTGCTCGACGCGAGCCTGCGCCACGGCGTGTCGAAGTACATCTTCCTGTCGAGCGACGCCGTCTACAAGATCGGCCCGCGCACCGACTACAAGGTGCGCGAGGACGGCGATCTCAACCTCGACCACGACGTGCACCCCATCCTGCGCGACACCATCGACGCGGAGTTCATGTGCCGCGCGAAGATGGACCGCCCCGACTGCGAGGTGATGGTGCTGCGGCCGAGCGGCGTGTTCGGCGGAGGCGTGCTGTCCGGCATCAACCTCCTGTTCGAGAGCACGCCGCCCGTGCTGCCGGTCGGCTTCGACCCGATGATCAACCCCACGAGCAAGGAACGGCTCGCGCGCGATCTGATGCTGTCGATCTTCCTGCACGGCAAGGGCGTCTACAACCTCGCGGGGCTCACCGCGGGGCCCTTGTCGAAGTTCCTCGAAGAGCGCGGCATCACGCCGATCCGCGTGCCGGGCCCCGCGCTGGGCGTCGTGAACCGGGTGCAACGCATGCTCGGCATGACGCGCTACCACTCCGGCTTCCACCCCAAGCGCCTCTACTACAGCCTCGTGCTCGACGACACGCGCTTCGACAAGATCTTCCGCAGCAACGCGAAGGTCGTGCCTGCGCTCGCGCGCGAGCCCGACGAGTAGCTCACACGAGTCGCGTCAGCACGAGTCCGAAGAAGTCGGGTGCGTCGCCGAACGACCAGCCGAGGTGCGCACGACACGACGCGCACACGGCGATGCGCCACGTGTAGCCGGGGAACCACGAGAAGAACGCGCTCGCCGGGCCCAGCGCGACGCATCCGGGCGCGCGCGCGAAGCAGCCGACGTCGAAGACGTGCCCATGCGGGTTCACGAACACGTGGGCGTGGGCGCCGGACATCTCGATGCGCTCGTCGTCGTCGGTGATCTCGGCCTCGCATGCGCGGCAGCGCAACAACCTGCGGGGTCGCGTCGCTTCGTCGTCGCTCGCGCTCGGCGAATCCGCCGGGCGCGTCGGCGTCGCGCGATCGAGCGCGAGCATCACGACCGCAACGCCTCGCCCAGGAAGCCGAGGAACGCGCGCACGGCCGCCGCACCCTTGCGCGCGCTCGTCGTGACCGCGTGGATCGCCGGGCCGTCGGCCGCGTTCGCGCGCAACACCTCCACCAGGCGGCCCGTCCGTAGGTGCGGCTCGGCCATGAAGTCGAGCACCTGACACACGCCCAGGCCCGCGAGCGCGCCCTCGAGCAACAGCTCGCCCTGATCGACGACGAAGCGCCCCGAGGTCGGCACCATCGAGCCGGCCGCGCCGGCCTTCGTGGCGAACGTCCAGTCGCGCGGGCGACCGTTCGGCGCCACGAACCGCAGACACTCGTGGGCCGCGAGCGCTTCGATCGTCTCGGGCGTGCCCTCGCGCGCGAGGTAGTCGGGGGCAGCCAGCGTGCACCATCGCGTCGTCCGCAGCTTCCGCACCACGAGGCTCGAGTCCGGCAGCTCGCCGATGCGCACCGCGACGTCGATCTCGCCGTCCGCCATCGGCAGCCAGCGATCCGTCACGAACAGACGCACCGACAGCCCGGGCTGGCGGCGCGCGAGCACGGGCAGCGCGTGCACGAGCCGCGACCCCAGGATGAACGGCACCGTGACGCGGAGCTCGCCGCGCACGGTCTTGCCCGCGGCGACGACGAGGTCGTGCGCGTCGGCCAACGTCGCGAGCGCGGCGCGGCCGTGCTGCAGGAGCACCTCGCCCTCGGGCGTGAGCGCGACCGATCGCGACGTGCGGACGAGCAACCGCGCGCCCAGATCGCGCTCGAGCTTCGCGACCGCCTTGCTCACCGCCGCCACGGACACGCCGAGCCGCTCGGCCGCGCCGCGGAAGCTCTTCAGCTCCGCGGTCTGGACGAACGGCACCAGTGCCGCGAACCAGCCTGGAGCCTGCCGTGGGCGCGTGCTCGCCATCGTCAACCGCTGGTTGATGATGGTTCGAGCGCGGGTCACTGGTCAAGCCCGCGCCGGGGGACTAGATCGGTCGACGAAGGAGACGCGACATGAAGATCGGCATCCTCGGCAGCGGCATGGTCGGCAACACGGTGGGCGGGAAGCTCGTCGCACTCGGTCACCAGGTGAAGATGGGCTCGCGCACCGCCAACAACGAGAAGGCGGCGGCGTGGGTCGCGGAGGCGGGCACGAACGCGTCGCAGGGCACGTTCGCGGACGCGGCTGCGTTCGGCGAGCTCGTGTTCGTCTGCACGGCGGGCACGGGCACGCTCGCGGCGCTCGAGCAGGCCGGTCGCGACAACCTCGCGGGCAAGATCTTGATCGACATCTCGAACCCGCTCGACTTCTCGAAGGGCTTCCCCCCGACGCTGACGATCTGCAACACGGACTCGCTCGGCGAGCAGGTGCAGAAGGCGTTGCCGGCCACGAAGGTGGTGAAGACCCTGAACACGATGAACACGCAGATCATGGTGGACGCCGCGCGCGTGCCCGGCGATCACGACGTGTTCATGTGCGGCAACGACGGCGAGGCGAAGGCCAGCGTCGCGAAGATCCTGCGCGAGTGGTTCGGCTGGAAGCACGTGATCGACCTCGGCGACATCACGCAGGCGCGCGGCACCGAGATGTTCCTGCCGCTGTGGGTGCGGCTGTACGGGGCCCTTCAGACCCCGGACTTCAACATCCACGTCGTGCGGCGAGCTACTTGAACGAGTCCTTCGCGCTTCGGCGGGCCGCCAGCTCGTCGGCATCGCGGGCGCGCACGAACGGATTCGTCGCGCGCTCGAGCGCCACCGTCGTGGGCGTCGTGCAGGCGGGCAGTGCAGCTGCCCGCTGCGTGACGTCGCGATTGTCGGGCTCGACGCTCGCCGCGAAGCGGAGGTTCGACGCCGTGTACTCGTGACCGAACCAGAGCCGCGTCGGGCCCGGCAGGCTGCAGATCGTCCCGAGGCTGCGATGCATCTGCGCGGGCGTGCCTTCGAACAAGCGGCCGCACCCGGCCGCGAACAGGGTGTCGCCGGTGAACACGTCGCCGGCGGCCTCGCCCTCGCCCGGCAGGTACCAGGCGATCGCGCCGAGCGTATGGCCGGGGATGTGCGCCGCGAGCACCGGGCGGCCGGCGACGACGAGCGACGTCGAGACGAACTCCCCCGCAGGCGCGTCGGCGAGCACGGTTTGCCCCGGGATCCGGCCCTTGTCGTGGACGTGTCCAGCGACCGTGCCGCACTCGGGGTGCTGCGCGACGAGCTCGGCGATCCCTCCGACGTGGTCGACGTGGTGATGGGTCGCGAGGATCCCGACGAGCTTCAGCCCGCGCTCCGCGAGCACACGCGCGGGCGGACCGACCTCCGAGGGATCGACGAGCCAGGCCTCGTCCGATCCCTCGGCGTGCACGAGATACGCGTAGTTGTCATGCAGGCACGGGATCGGCTCGATGACGACGGGCATTCGCGCCCGAGCATACCTCAGCGCCGACTCGCACCGCTGCTGCGGCCACCGCCGCCGCCACCACCGCTCGAGCGCGTCGCGCCGCTGGAACGCCCGCCGCCACCGCCGGACGACCCCGAGAAGGAGCGCCCACCGCCACCCGACGACGAGCGCGACGGCGACGAGTACGAGCGCCCACCACCGGAGTGGGACGGCGACGAGAAGGAGCGCCCGCCACCCGACGACGAGCGCGACGGCGGCGACATCGAGCGGCTCGGCGACGACGAGTGCGACGACGAGAACGAGCGACTCGGACCGGAGTGCGACGGTGCGGACGCGCGGCTCGGACCCGAGCTCGACGGCGAGGACGAGCGGCTCGGCGCAGCGGCGTTGCGGCCGGACGACGACGAGCTCCACGACATGCTGCGCGACGGCGCGGCCGCCGGCTGATCCCAACGCGGCTGCGTGCTGCGCGAGGCCGCGAACGGATCGCGCGCAGGACCCTGCTGCACGGTGCCGAGCGATCGCGACTGGCGGAGTGGAGCCGGGCTGGGATTGCGCGCCGCAGCAGCGCGACCGGATTGCGGATCGATCGTGGTGACGCGCTGACCCGTGCCGTTGGTGTACGAGCGCACCGGCACCGTACGCGTCGGCTTGCGCTCGGGCGCAGCACCGGCGACGCGATCACCGTCCGCACGCGTGGGTCCGACGCCATCACGCGTGGGCACGCCACCGTCGCGGGTGGGCGTCCTCGAGGCTCCGCTGTCGCGCTTCGCCGGCTCACCCGCGATGCGATCGCCGGCATCGGCGCGCGACGGCGGAACGCCGCGCTGCGCCGGATCGGCGGAGGGTGGCGTTGCACCGACGGGCGGCTTGTTGCGCTCGGCCACCGGCGCACGATCGGGCTGATCGCGACGCGCAGGTCGATCGGCGGGACCACCCGGCGACGGATCGTTCGTGGGCCCACCCGGATGTCCGCTCGACGGTCCGTCCGGACTCGTATCGGCCCAGAGCGTGTGGTGGTGGTGATACGGGTTCACGACCGGCACGCCGTACGCGTGATAGCCGTAGTGGCCGACGCCGCCCCAGTACCAACCCGCGCCGTAGAAGCCGACGCCCCAGTAGTACGGGGCCCACGGATAGTACGCGTTCCAGCACGAGACGAGCGCGACCGGCGGGCCCCAGTAGTAGACCCATCCGCCGTACGCGGGGCTCCAATACACGAAGTCGCCGTTGACGTTGTAGTACCAGCTGTTCCCCCAATACACGCGGGGGTACGTGTCGATCGGATCCTCGTAGGTGTGCACGTACTGCACGACCTCGACGCGAGTGCCGTCGGACAGCGTGTCGTAGCCGACGACCTGACGACCCTCGACGACCTGCTCCTGATACTGCTGGTCCGCGATGTAGACGTCCTCGTATCCACCCGGCTCCGCGATGATCGTGCGCGCGGGCGCGTTCGGGTAGCCGTCCTGCCAGTTGGAATTGCGACCGGCACAGCCGAGCGTGAGCCCGCCGGACAGGCACGCCACGGCCAACAACGCCCGTCGGAAGAAGCTGTTCGTCAGCGCGGACACCCTTGCAGTGTTGACCCTCGCCCGGAGCGCAGCAAGGTCGATCTTTGCCGATCGGCGCGGCGAATTCTGCCGAGAGTGGCTCGTATCACCCCGTCGAGCGGTGCCCGCTCGTCGCCGGGTCACGCGCTGCCGAACGGGATCGACGCATTCGCGCGGCCCCGGCGCGATGCGGATGTCGCCGTCCGCAGGGCAGTCCGCGGCGTCGTTGACGGCGCAGCGGCAGCGCGCGAACCTGGGCGTCGACGCGCGTATGGCTCCAGCCCCGATCCTCGTCCTGCACTTCGTCCGCGGCCGCTACCACGGACAGGAGTATCCGCTCGACGACGGCAAGTCCGTGATCGCAGGGCGCTCCACCGAGGCCGATCTCGTGCTCGCCGACGATGCGGTGAGCCGCAAGCACGCGCGGTTCTACGGCGCGCGCGGTCGGGTGTGGGTGCGCGACCTGGGCTCGCGCAACGGCACCGTCGTCAACGGTGATCGCGTCGAGGTCCACTGCCTGCGCTCGGGCGATCGGATCGCGATCGGATCGAGCCTCGCGAAGGTCGAGCTCAAGCCGGCGGCCGACGTCGATCCGCGCCGCGCGGGCGAGCAGCGTCGCCGCCGCCCGAACGACAGCGCCGGCCGCTCGATGACCGGCAGCATCGAGGACATCCCGCTGATGGACGTGCTGCAGTGGCTCGCCACGAGCCGCAAGACGGGCTGTCTCAAGGTGCGCGACGTCGGTCGTGCCCGCGTCGGTGCACTGCACCTGCGCGAGGGCCGGGTGTACTACGCGGCCATCGAGGGCAACCGCGCGCTCATGCCCGAGAAGGCGTTGCTGCGCATGCTCAATTGGGACAAGGGCATGTTCGAGCTCGAGAACACGCCGCTCGCGAATCCTCCGCAGGAGATCAACATGTCGCTCGAGCACATGTTGATGGAGGCCGCGCGTCAGCAGGACGAGCTCGCGAACCTCGCGAAGAAATCCCCGCTGCCGCAGCCGGGCGCGAACGTGCAGCTCGTGAAGCCGTCGAAGGTGCGCTGGCACGAGCTGTCGGCCCAGGAGATCGACCTCGTGCAGGACATGGTCGAGCACGGCGGTTGGTGGGAAGTGCTCGACGGCAACAACAAGGACGACATCACGCTCACGCGCACGCTCGTCGCCCTGCGCCAAAAAGGCGTAGTCAGCTATTAGTCTGGAGGAGCGTCGCCGCTACTCCTTCACGGCGCTGGCGCGCGTCGGGCCGACGTCGTGTCGGCCCGAACGACTACCCTGCGCGACGCGTTCGGTGCTGGCTCACTCGGCGGCGAGCTCGGCCGTGGTGTCGGCGGGCTCGGGCGCGTCGAAGAACTCGCGCAGCGCGAGGTAGAACGAGCGCGACACGACGAGCGACGAGTGGCCACCGGGCAGCTCGACGAAGTCGCGATCGACGTCGACGCCGGTGATCGGCGCGGTGCGGGGGCACAGGGCGTCGTGCGACGCGTGGATCTGCCGCACGCGCACGCCCGCGGGCAGCGGCGCCTCGCGCAGATCGTCGAGGAACGACGAGGACGGCAGGCACTGCCAGACGCTGGGCGACAACAATCCGATCGTCGCGCAGCCGAGCAGGCTGGTCCACGTGCCCGACGTGGGCGTGCCCAGCAGCGCGAGCCGGCGGATCCAGCGGTGTGCCTGCAGGAACTTCACGGCATGCAGCGCGACGAGCCCGCCCATGCTGAAGCCCACGACGTCGAGGCGCGTGCATCCGAGGTTGCGCTCGAGCTCTTGCAGTCGTACGACGAGCTCTTGCGCTGACGCGCGCAGCGACTTCAGCTGGAACGTGCCGTGGTGGTACGTGAACACCACGCGACCGTCCTGCTCGAAGCGCTTGCGCAGCGGCACCATCGTGCCGCGCGTGCCGAGGAAGCCGTGGGCCAGGAGCACCGGCGGCGTGCCCGGTCGACTCCACGACATCTCGCCGGGCAAGTGATTGCCCTTCACGAGGTGGCGCGCATACGCAGCGCTGTGCGTCAGTGTCTTCAGCGCGAGCTTCAGGCTCGGCCCGGTGGGTCCGGACTTTCGCAAGGTGACGGTCACGATACCATCCGGCAACGGCACGCACGCAAGCGGAGGGCGATCGCAGCGCCGCTGCGAACGGCCTTGCACGCTCGTTCTGGGACGCACTCGTGACGGCGCTCACGACTTTTGGCGATCGGAATGCGTAGGCGCGAGGGGACCTCGCAACCGTTCTGTCACTCGTCGTCGGTTTCGCGAGTGCGCGCGAGCGCCGTCGTCGCGGACGCTGCGGGCGGTTCCGGCAACATGTGGCGGAACGTGCCCTCGCTCGCGCCCGGCGCGAGCGCTCGGACGCGCGCACGCGCTTCGCTCGCGAGTCGCGTGCCGGGGAACGCGTTCATCGCGTTCTCGTACGTCGACGCAGCGAGCTTGCGCTCGCCGATGTGCTCGTACGCCTGCCCCAGATGGAACAGGTACACGACGAGCGCCGGGTTGTACTCCAGGGCCTGCACGCCGACTTCCAAGAGCGGCACCCCTTCCCGCGCGCGTCCCATGCGAACGAGGCACAGCCCTTCGACCGCATTCCACGCCCGCTCGACGTCGGCCCGGAACGCGCGCGGTACGTGCTCGAGACACGCGTCGCGATCGCTGCGGATCGCGGTGAGCCGCGACTCGTCCGGCGTCTCGGTGAGCACCGCGAGCTCGTGTCGTCCGAACGCCGCGAGCGCGGCGAGATGGGGCGACGCGAGCGCCTCGTCGGACTGGTAGACGGCCTGCGCTTCGTCCAAGCGCCACTCCGCCACCAGCAAGCCGCCGAGCTGCGCACGCGCGAGCCACTGGCGCTCGGGGCTCACGGCCTCGCCGGCCGCGGCGAGCGCGAGCTGCTTGCGGAGGTGGTCCTCGAAGCCGCGATGATTGCCGGACGCGATCGCGAGTCGCATCGCCTCGGCCTCGTACAGGCTCGCACGCGCGCGTCCGCGACCGACGAGCCACGCGCCCAGGCTCATGCTGAAGGCGAGCGCGGCGAAGACGGCGAGCTCGCCCGTGCAGCCCGGCAGCGACGCGAGCGCCACCACGGCGAGGATGCGCGTGCATGCGAACGAGGAGCGGTGAGAGCGACGCGGTGGCACCGACGAACGTTGCGATAGCATAGCGCTTCGGTGCCGCGACCGATCGCCAATCCGCCGAACCCGTGGTCGTCGACGCACGTCGAGTACCTCGAGGAGCCGCCGACGGCGCAACTCGTCGTGTACGAGGAGCGCGCGCGCTCGATCGTCGCGGAGAACGACAGCCCCGACCTGTCGTTCCGCTGGAGCGTGAACCCCTATCGCGGTTGCTTCCACGCGTGCGCGTACTGCTACGCGCGTCCGTCCCACCAGCTGCTCGGCTTCGGTGCGGGCACGGATTTCGAGCGTCGCATCGTGGTGAAGACGAACGCGCCGGAGCTCTTGCACGCCCGCTTCACGAGCCCGAGCTGGAAGGGCGAGCTCGTCACGTTCTCGGGCAACACCGACTGCTATCAACCGCTCGAGGCGAGCTACGGGCTCACGCGCAAGCTGCTCGAGGTGTGCGTGACGTTCAGGAACCCCGCTTGCGTCATCACGAAGGGGGCGCTCGTCGAGCGCGACGTCGACGTCCTCGCGACGCTCGCCGAGCGGGCGGGCGTGCTCGTGTGGGTGAGCATTCCGTTCGCGGACGATGCCATGGCCCGCGCGATCGAGCCGTTCGCGAGCGGCGTGACGCGTCGCTTTCATGCGCTCGAGGTGCTCGCGAAGGCGGGCGTGCCGGTGGGCGTCGCGATCGCGCCCGTGATCCCGGGATTGAACGATTCGCAGATCCCCGCCGTGCTCGAGCGCGCGCACGCAGCCGGGGCGCGGCACGCGTTCATGACGCTCGTGCGTCTGCCCGCCGAGGTGCGGCCGGTCTTCATCGATCGTTTGCGCGAGACGTTGCCGCTGCGCAGCGAGCACGTGCTGCACGCGATTCGCGACGTGCGCGACGGCAAGCTGTACCAATCCGAGTTCGGCCGACGCATGCGCGGCGAGGGCCCACGCTGGCACGCGATCGAGACGCTCTTCGAGGCGCACGAACGCCGGCTCGGCTTCGTGCCGCCACCGGCGGCGGGCGACACGACGTTCCGCCGGCCACGGGCGCAGATCGATCTGTTCGAGGGTTGAGCCCGCGAGCCCTTGCTCGGCCCGATCTCGGGGGCCACACTCGAATCGTGCGCGACACTTCGGACGAGTTCGCCGAGCGGCAGCGCGACTGGATGCGTCGTCGGACCCCTGCGCAGCGTGGCGCCGCGTTCGTTCGTCTCTGCAAGTCTTCGCGCGCGCTGATGCGCGCGGGCATCCGCATGCGGCATCCGGGCTACTCGGATGCAGAGGTCGAGCTCGCGCTCTTGCGGCTCTTGCTCGCCGATGACGCGCTGTTCACCGCGGCGACGAAGGGCGCGCCTCTTCTGGCGCCATGACGGACGACTTCGATTCCGCCCTCGCAGCCATCGTCGCGCGGCTGGACGCCGCTGGCATCGCGTCGATGCTGGTGGGCTCGGCGGCAGCGTCGGTGCACGGTCGTGCGCGCGCGACGTACGATGCGGATCTCGTCATCTCCGGGACCGCGGACCAGTTGCGCGCCTTCGTCCGCGCTCTGCCTCCAGAGTCGTTCTACTGCGACGAGGCGGCGGCACTCGACGCGCTGCGACGCGCGTCGCAGTTCAACGTGCTCGATCTCGACAGTGGCTGGAAGTTCGACCTGCTCATCCGCAAGCCGCGGCCGTTCTCCCGCGAGGAGTTCGATCGACGCATTCGCCTCGCCGCGTACGGCACCGAGCTGTTCGTCGCCACGGTAGAAGACGTCGTGCTCGCCAAGCTCGAGTGGTCGGAGCTCGCGGGTGGCTCCGAGCGTCAGATCGAAGACGTTCGCGAGCTGGTGCGCGTGGCCGGCGATTCGCTCGATCGCCCTTACATCGAGCGTTGGGTCGATGCGCTCGGTGTTCGAGCGGCGTGGGAACGCCTGCAGGGCGAGTGATTCAGCGCTTCGGCTTCGACGGCACCGCGGCGGCGAGGACCTTGCGGACCTCGCGGTCGAGGGCCTGGCCGAGCACTGCGGTCGTCGCCGCGATCGGCAGCGGCTTCGTGCGCCGGATCCGATCGAGGAGATCCGGCAGCGTCTCGAGCGGCTGGCCGCTCGCAGCCCACGGCGCGATCACGTGGCGGCCGAACATGCGGATCATCGACGTCGCGATCTGGTCGGCGTGCTCGCGCAGCTCCGCGAGCAGATCGAGCACCTCGGCGAGCGGCACGCCCGTCTGCACGAGCGCCTGGCCCACGTCGAGCAGGCGTGGGCTCGGGATGCGATAGCGCGGCACGCCGTCGGCGTTCGTCCCGTCGGGGATCGCGATGCCGAGCATCACCGCGCGCGCGATGAGGGCGTCGTCGCCCACGATCATCGGGAAACGGCTCGCGATGTCGTCCTGCGTGACGACGATCTCCTGCTCCTCGTCGGGGCCACCGTCGAGCTCGCGGGCGAAGCCGAGCAGATCGGCGAGGCTCTTCTGTTCGCTCCACGCGTGGACGAGGTCGTCGATCGCCGCGAGCGAGTAGCCGCGCTCCTGAAGTCGTGCGACGAGTCGCAGCCGCACGAGGTGCTCCTCGCCGTAGTAGCCGACGCGCCCGACGAGCCGCGGCGGTGGCAAGAGCCCGCGCGTCTGGTAGGCCCGCACGTTGCGGGTCGTCGTGCCGGCCTCGCGCGCGAGGTCGTCGATCGTGAGCCCGGGGTCGGGTCCGGGCAGCGCGGCGGCGGCGGCCTTCGACATCTTCACCTTGCACGGTTACATGAAACGATGTAACTTGCAATCGTGAAGGGATAGCGATCCATGGATCTCCAACGCCTGCGCGACAAATGCGACCGCCTGCAGTGGTCCACCGCGGACATCGACTGGGACGCCCCTGGCGCCGACTGCGTCGGACCCGACCAGGGCGCGGCGCTCCGCCCCTTCCTCGCGGACCTGTTCTGGATCGAGTCGACCGCCGCGTTGGTGTTCACCGCGATGGCCGCGAACGAGGCCGACCCCACGCGTCGCGCGATCTTCGAGAGCTTCGCGGTGGACGAGCACCGCCATGCGGAGGCGGAGCGCCTGCTCATGGTGCGGTGGGGCCTGCTCGGTCGCCATCAGCGGCCCGAGCCGAACTCCAACGTGCGTCGACTGATCGACACGCTCGAGCACCACGCCGCGCGCGTGAGCCCGTCGGTCTTCTCGGCGATCATCCCGATGACGGAGCTCGTGCTCGACGGTGCGCTGGTGAAGTACCTGCTGCGAGCGGTGGACGATCCGATCTGTCATCGCGCCTTCGAAGGGATCAACGCCGACGAGGCCCGCCACCTCGCGATGGACTTCTACATGCTCGAGCACTACGGCGGCACCCACTCGCGGCTCGACAACACGATCGACCTCATCCGCAGCTTCGTCCACCCGCGCGGGCTGTACGCGCTCTTCTTCGGCTACCTGCCCACGCTGTCGCGTGGTCGCGACAACATCGTGCGCATCGGCCTCGATCTCGACGAGGTGGGCAAGGCGATGCGCCGCTACGTCGATCTGGGCGACAAGAACCCCGCCATCGCTCGTCATCCCACCTATCGTGTGATGCGCCGCTACGTCGATCTCACGACGCAGGGTCACGCGAACATCGGCGATGCGTTCGTGCGCCTGTCCGACATCATCGATGGCATGACTTCCATCCGCGGCGCGGCTTGACCTGATATCCTGCCCCGCACTTGGGGCTGCGGCGCAAGATCCTGTGGACCTTCGCGCTCGCCTCGGCGGGCCTCGGCGGTGTGTGTGGCGTGCGGGCGGCGAGGGTGCAGCCGCCGGTCGTCGATCCCGGACGCGCACCGGATCTGCCCGAGGTCGACGGGGAGCGGCTCGCGGCCGATCTCGCGGCCGCAATCGCCGTGCCCACCGTGTCGATCCCTTCCGGTGGGGATCCGGCGAAATTCGTGGAGCTGCACGCCGTCCTGCGCGAGCGCTTCCCGCTCGTGCATCGCGAGCTCGAGCTCGAGATCGTCGGCGGTCACTCGATGCTCTTCCGCTGGCGCGCGCCGGCGTCGACGTGGGCGCCGATCATCCTCGCGGCCCACCTCGACGTCGTGCCGGTGGAGCCGGGCACCGAGGCCGACTGGACGCAGCCGCCGTTCGCCGGTGCGATCGCGGACGATCACGTGTGGGGCCGCGGCGCGATGGACGACAAGCTCGGCGTCGTCGGAGTGCTCACCGCCGTCGAGTCGCTGCTCGCCCGCGGCTTCGTGCCGTCGCGCGAGATCTGGCTCGCGTTCGGCCACGACGAAGAAGTCGGCGGCCACGACGGCGCGCAGCGCATCGCGGCGCGGCTCGCCGAGCTGGGCGTGAGTGCGGAGTTCCTGCTCGACGAGGGCGGCGCAGTCGTGCACGGCATGTTGCCCGGCATCGAGCGCCCCGTGGCGCTCGTCGGCATCGCGGAGAAGGGCCTCGCCACGCTCGAGCTCGAGGTCGGGGGCGATGGCGGTCATTCGTCGATGCCGCCGCGTCGCAGCGCGATCGGTCGACTCGGACGCGCGCTCGAGCGGCTCGAATCGCGCCCGATGGCGTCGTCGCTGCGTGGCCCGACGCGCATGATGATCGATCGACTCACTCCGGAGTTCGAGTACGGCCCGCGGCTCGTGCTCGCGAACCTGTGGCTCTTCGGTCCGGTCGTGCGCACCGTGCTGGCGCGCAGGCCTCCGTCCGATGCGGTGATCCGCACGACCACCGCGGTCACGATGTTCGACGCCGGCGTGGCGCCGAACGTGCTCGCCTCGCGCGCGAAAGCGGTCGTGAACTTCCGCATCTTGCCCGGCGACACGGTGGAATCGGTGCAGAGCCACGTGCGTGGTGCGATCGATGACGCATCGATCACGATCCGCTGCACCGAGGACTGCTGGGATCCCTCGCCCACCTCCAGCATCGAGTCGCACGCGTTCGCGACGTTGGAGCAGACGATCGTCCAGGTGTGGGGCGACGCCGTGGTCTCACCCTCGCTCGTCGTCGGCGCCACCGATGCGCGCCACTACGAGGCCGTCGCGGAGGACGTCTATCGATTCCTGCCGATCCCGATGCGCGACGTCGATCGCGCGCGTCTCCACGGTACGGACGAGCGCATCGCCCTCGCGGATCTCGCCGCGGCGGTGCGCTTCTATCAGACGCTGATCGTATTGACGTCGTCCTGATCCCAGGCCCAGAGGGTGGTGTCGACCACGCGATCTTTGCGCGCCGCGTCGACGATTCGGGCTTGCCCTCGTGCGGGCAAACGCGATGTGCTGGACGTGTCCGTGCGCGCTCGCACCACCACCTGGGTCGCGCTGTTGCTCGCCGTCGCGTGCGCCGACTCGACCTCGCCCGGCGACGGCGACGGCGACACGGGCACCGCCGGGTCGACGTCGTCGAGCGCGAACGCGTCGGATGACGGTGCGGACACGGGCACACCGATGCTGCCGCCGCGACCCGACGTGCAGACGTGCCGATTCGAGGGGCAGGCCCCGGGGCTGCTCCCCGGCCTCCAGCTCGACGATCGACTCGTCGACGACGAGCTCGTCGACGTCGTCGACGTCGCGCCTGCCGGCGATCGCGTGATCGTGGCGGAGCGAGGCGGGCGTCTGCTCGCCGCCGCCGCCGACGATGTGCTCGAGCTCGTCGCGGACATCGGTGAGCGCGGCACGGTGGTCGCGATCGCCGTGGCGCCCGACTTCGCCACGACGGGCGCGCTGTTCGTGCGTTACGAGGCGAGCGCGGGGCCATCGCGAGCGGTGGTCGCCCGCTTCACCGTGGATCTCGAGACATGGACGATCGACCTCGCGAGCGAGCGCAGCGCGATGGAGATCGCGGACGCGGTGGGCGAGCGCAGCGGTGGCGCGCTCCTGTTCGATGCGACCGGCATGCTCGTGGTCGGCGTCGGCGATCTCGGGCTCGAGCCCGACAACGGCTCGGTGCAGGACGTCCGCTCGCGCGTGGGCAAGCTGCTGCGCGTGGACGTCGCGCCACTCGAGGACACCGGTGCCATCGCGATCCCGCCCGACAACCCGTTCATCGGCGGAGGTGGCAACGCCGACGAGGTGTGGGCGCTCGGGCTGCGGGACCCGTGGCGCTGCACCGTGGCCGACCCCGACACGCTGTGGTGCGTCGACGTGGGCGCGGTAGAGCAGGAAGTCGATCGCGTCGGACCGGCGTCGAACCTCGGGTGGCCGTGGCTCGAAGGCGTCACCTGTCTCGTCGCGGGCTGCGACGACCTCGACGTCTCGTCGCCGTCGGCGTCCTATCGCGCGGGCGAGAGCGACTGCGGGATCGCGGGCGCCGTGTTCGGCGTGGGCGAGCTCGACGCGACGCTCGTGTACGCCGACCGCTGCTCCGGTCGCTTGCGCGCGATCGATACGTCGGATCCGAGTGGCGTCGTGCAGGACGAGATCCTCGGCGAGGACGCGGAGGGAATCGTCGCGCTTGCGCGCGATCTCGACGGCAGTGCGCTCGCGATCACGGGGGACGCTCGTGTCACGCGCATCGTCACGGTGCCCGCGCCCGGCGAGTTCCCGCTGCGATTGTCGGACAGCGGCTGCTTCTCGGATCTCGCCGCGCTCGCGCCCGTGCCGGGAGTGGTGCCGTACGGCGTGAACGCGGAGCTGTGGAGCGACGGCGCCTTCAAGCATCGCTTCGTCGCGCTGCCGGCCGAATCCGCGATCGAAGTGAGCGACGACGGGGAGCTGACGTTCCCGATCGGCGCAGTGCTCCTCAAGACGTTCGCGTTCGACCTCGCCGAGGGCGACGACGTCGTGCGGCGCCCCGTGGAGACGCGCGTGATGGTCCGGCGCCAACACGGGTGGCAGTTCCACTCGTATCGGTGGAACGCATCGGGCACCGACGCGGACCTGTTGCCCTCCAGCGCGCTTGACGTGCTCGCCGTCGACGACGAAGGCACCACGATCGAGCTCGAGTACAACTGGCCGAGCCGCGGCAACTGCAAGGTGTGCCACGGCCTGGGGTCGTCGCGCGCGCTCGGGCCCAGGCTGGACCAGCTCGACGGCGAGTACGACTACGGCGATGCCGTGGGTGATCAGTTGCTCGTGTTGACGGAGCTCGAGATGTTCGCGGGCGCGCTGCCGGATGCGAGCGGGTGGTCGCGCGTGCCGACGCTCGCCGAAGAGGACGCGTCGCTCGAGGCCCGCGCGCGCGGCTACCTGCACACGAACTGCGGGCACTGTCATCGGCCCGAGGGCTGGACGCCGCCGGATCTCACGATGGATCTGCGATGGACCACCAGCTTCGCGGACACGCGCACATGCGACGTCGACACGCAGTACTACAACCCATGGGTGGACGCGACGCTCCGCATCGCGCCCGGTGATCCCGATGCGTCGGTGATCTGGGAGCGCATCCACCAGCGCGGGCCGGGGCAGATGCCGCCGCTCGGGACCAACCGCGTCGATCCTCACGCGACGATCGTGCGCGACTGGATCGCCAGCCTCGAAGGCTGTCCCGACTAGAACGCGCCGGTGGCGGTGGGCGTCTTGCTGGGGTCCTGCAGCGAGCTGGGTGCATTCGGATGCGCGCCCTCGTGCACGCCGATGCCCATGCGATCGACGAGCTCGCCGCCCAGCCAACCGCCGAGGCCGGCGAGCGCGAAGGCGACGAGCTCGATCGCGAGGATCGAGCCGCTCACGAAGTAGTAGTCGCGATCGACGCGCAGCAGCGCGGCCACGACGAACAGCGTGAGCACGGCGACGTTGGTGAGGGCATGGAAGACGCCCACGCGCTTCGCTCGTGTATGCTTGGGGATCTTCGTCCAGTCGACGAGGCCGAAGATCGCCGCGAGCACGGCTCCGATCGAACCGATGACGAGGCTCCAGAACGCCGTGATCGAGAGCTCCGAGATCGGGCGGAACATCGTGACGACGTCGAGCACGACGGCCGTCACGAAGGCGCCGAGCGGCACCGCGACCAGCATCTGGTGGATGGGATGACCGAGCAGTGTGGCCCTGGCGCGCATGGTTCTGCCTCCGACGCAGCAGTCGGTCGCAATGGTCGTGCCAGCTCCCACCACGCGTGGACTCGCGGTCGAGCGCCGCGCTCGCCGCGGAGCGACCGGGGCAGATCCGCGTGGGTGGGGCAGTCCTCGCCGATCAGCGATCGACGGCGCCGCCGTCGTCGGCGTACCCGACCCGCGACAGACGCAGCTCCGAGCGGAACACCGACGGCTTGTAGATGCTGGTGCCCATCAGCATGCGCACGCAGTCCTGCAGGCCTTCGGTGACGGCCGGATGCGGGTGCAGCAGCTCGGCGAGCTCCCGCGCGGACCGACCGTACTGCATCATCAGCGAGACGGCCTCGATGGTGGTGGACGCGTGCACGCCCAGCGCCCGCATGCCGAGGATGCACATGCCGTCGTCGTCGGCGACGAGCAGCTTCACGAAGCCGTCGGTAGCCCGCATGGCGATCGCTCGGTTGACGAGCGAGTAGTTGTAGACGGCGACGCGATAGGGGATGCGGCGCTTCTGGGCCTCTTGCTCGTTGAGGCCGATCGCGGCGACCTCGGGATCGAGGAACATGATCGTCGAGAGGTTGTCGTACGACAGCGGCACGACGTCTTCGCCGCAGATCCGCTGCGCGGCGTGGCGGCCTTCGATCTCGCCGATGTTGACGAGCGCGATGTCCAACGTGACGTCGCCGACCGCGTAGATGTGCGGCACGGTGCTGCGGGTGTCGGTGGCGTTGATCTGGCCCTGGGGGCCCACTTCGACGCCCGCGGCGGCGAGATCGAGCCCGCTGGTGTTGGGCTCGCGCCCGATCGACACGAGCGCCTTCTCGACGCGGATGGTCTCGCGGCCGCCCGTGTGGTGCTCGATCGTGTACGCGACCTCTTCACCGACGCGCTGCATCGATACGAGGCTCGCGCGATGGTGGATGGTGACGCCCTTGCGCTCGAGGTTGTTCGAGCACAGGCGCGCGACGTCGGTGTCCTCGAACGGCAGGATCCGCTCGGCGCGATCGATGAGGAACACCTTGGTCTGGCCGTAGTTCGCGAAGATCGTGGCGTACTCGCAGCCGACGACGCCGGCGCCGAGGATCACGAGCGAGCGGGGGAACTGCTTGAGGGACTCGATGTGATCCGACGTGAGGATCGCTTCGCCGTCGATCGCGATGTTCGCCATCGATCGCGGCCGCGAGCCGGTGGCGACGACGAAGTGATCGCACGTGATGCGGCGCAGGTCGCTGGTCTCCGCGTCTTCGACGACGATCGTGTGCGCGTCGGCGAAGCGGGCGGTGCCGTGCACGAGCGTGATGCTGCCGGTGTGTCCCGTGAGCGGCTGCGTGAGCTCGCGGATCTGGCGCTGCATGTGGCGCACCTTGCTCGCAGTGGCCTCCTGCACGGCCTCGCGCACCGCAGCGAAGTCGACGCGCACGTCGCTCGCCGCATAGCCGCGATCGCGGCGCGTCGCGTTGAGGTAGTCACGCGAGAGCTCCCACATGGTCTTGGACGAGAGCGCGCCGTTGTGCACGCCGGTGCCTCCGAGGCGGGCCCGTTCGACGAGGCACACGCGCTTGCCGAAGTCCCACAGGCGCATCGCGGCGGCGTATCCCGAAGGGCCGCCGCCGATCACTCCGACGTCGTAGTCCGCCATGGCGGACAACAGTACCTCAGCGCAGGTCGAGCAGGACCTTGAGGATGCCCGGACTCGCCGCGCGCTCGAGCGCGGCCGGGGCGTCGACGAGCGCGTAGCTGCCGTCGACGAGGGGGAACGGGTCGATCGCATGCTCGCGCAGTGCAGCGATCGCGGGCGCGAACGGGCCGCAGCGTGAACCGACGAGGGTGACCTCGTCGACGACGATCGGCGCGGTCGCGAGCACGGCGGTGCCGTGGAAGGTGCTCTTGAGCACGATGGTGCCGCGCGGCTCGACGGCCGCGAGCGCGGCGGTGAGGCCCGTGGGCGCGCCGGTGGCTTCGACGACGAGGTCGAACGAGCGTGCGGCGACGTCGTGGGGGGCGATCGTGCGCGCACCGACGTTGCGCGCGAGCGCGAGCTTGCGATCGTGGCGGCCCGCGACGGTGACGTCGAGGCCGCGGTGGCGCAGCACCATCGCGGTGAGCAGGCCGAGCTTGCCGTCGCCGAGCACGAGGGCGTCGGCGTGCTTCGCGAGGTCGATCTGCTCGGCGATCTCGAACGCGGCGGCGAGCGGCTCGACGAACACGGCGCGCTCGTCGGGGATCGACTCGGGCACGGCGTGCAGGTTCGCGACCGGCATGGTGACGTACTCGGCGAAGCAGCCGTTCTTGTGGCGGATGCCGAGCACGGTGCGGGTGGGGCAGTGGCGCGCGAGGCCGCGGTCGCACCACTCGCAGCGCCGACATGCGAGGTTGATCTCGCCGACGACGCGACGCCCGATCCAGTCGGCGTCGTCGCACGCCTCGACGATGCCGAGCAGCTCGTGCCCGAGCACGCCGTGGAACCCCATGTAGCCGCGCGTGATCTCGAGATCGGTGTTGCAGACGCCGGCCATGCGCACGCGTACGAGCGCCTCTCCGGGCGCGGGCTCGGGCTTCGGCACGTCGCGCAGCGCGATCGCACCATCGAACACGAGCGCTCGCATGGGCCTCCAGATCTACCGCCTTTGCGTTCCGGCGTCGCCGCGGCATACTGCGCCCCGCCGGAGGAGTGGCCGAGCGGTCGAAGGCGGCGGACTTGAAATCCGTTGTAGGGGCGACTCTACCGGGGGTTCGAATCCCTCCTCCTCCGCTCGCAGGGGCTCCGCCCCTACGGCACTCGACGGACTCGATCCCTTCGGGCTCGACTCCGTCGGCGCCTACCCCCGGCCTTCGGCCGAGCGCGCGCGCGAGAGTCGAGACCTCTGGTCTCGACTCCCGACGCGGGCGCCGATTGAAGCGTAACGTCGGTCGGCCGGGTCACGCGGCGGGTTCGAGTGTCGACAGGGGTCTGTCCGGGGTCGAACTCCCGTGGGGCCGGGATGCAGGCGCCGACAGCGGTCTGTTGGCGTTCCAACACGGCGTTCTCCGAGGTTCGCACGTGGACAGAGGCCTGATCGCGGTCGAACATCGGCTCCGGCACGAGGTCTCGATGGCGAACGAGGCGGCGGTTTCTTGGTTGCTCGCGGGGGATTCGGCGATCCGGTGGCAAGTGCTGCGCGATCTGGTCGCGGCGTCTGCCGACGAGGTCGATGCGGAGCGGGCGAAGGTCGCGACGGAGGGGTGGGGCGCACGGTTGCTCGCGATGCAACGAGACGACGGAACGTGGGGTGGGGTCGCGTGGAATCGCGGATGGGATTCCACGCTGCACGTGCTCATGTTGCTGCGCGACATGGGGCTCGAACCTGCGAGTACGGAGGCGGTTGCAGCGATCGCGCGTGTTCGGGAGCGCGTCGTGTTCGAAGGCGATCCGCTGTTCGAGGGCAACCCGTTCTTTGCCGGGGAGGTCGAGCCGTGCATCAACGGGCAGGTCGCGGCCGTCGGTGCGTACTTCCGGCAAGACGTCGATGGGATCGTCGCGAGGCTCGTCGGCGAGCAGCTGGCCGACGGCGGCTGGAACTGCGAGGCACCGCAGCACTCTACGCGGTCATCCTTCAACACGACGATCTGCGTGCTCGAAGCACTGCTCGAGCACGAGCGCTCCGTCGACGCGTCGCCGTCCGTGAACGCGGCCCGCGTTCGAGGTGAGCAGTACTTGCTCGACCGCCACCTCTTCCGCCGGCGATCCACCGGCGAAACGATCGAGCGCGATCGCAAGAGCGGGGCGTCGTGGCCGCAGTTCGCGTTCCCGACGTGGTGGCACTACGACGTGCTGCGCGGACTCGACTACCTGCGCGACGCCGGTGTCGAGCCCGATGCACGTGTCGCCGACGCGATCGCCCTCGTCGCCTCGAAGCGCGACGCCGATGGCCGATGGCCGCTCGACGCCCGCTACCGCGGCACCATGCCGCTCGAGCTCGACGAGGCCGAGGGCCAGCCCAGCCGGTGGAACACGCTGCGGGCCCTGCGAGTGCTGAGTTGGGCTCGACCTCCCGGGTTGTCCATCGGCTCGTTGCAGTCGTGGTGACTGCCCGCTGGCGCGTTCGCGCGCTCGACTCGTTTTCGGCGACGCGTGTCCGGCAACGCGGCGGCGATGCGGTGTCGTACTCACACGATGTTCGGCGACACCTTCGGCGCAGGGCCGCGCACGTGCGGCGTGATCGGGCTCGCAGCCGCGCTTCTCGGCTGCAATGCGGGATCCGGGCAGCGCGGCGACGACGGTCCGGGCGTCACGATCGGTGTGCCCTCGGATACGGGTGCGGCGAGTGGCGAAACCGGCAGCGGGGGCGACACCGCCGAGCCCGGGTCGGACGACGCGCCGCTCGACTCCGGTGACGACGGGCTCAAGTTCGATCTCGGCGACGGATCGTTCTGCGAGCAGAAGGGGGCCGGTCTGTTCTGCGACGGACAGACCGCCGTGCAGTGCGACGGCAACGGTGCCGCCACCGACACGACGGTGTGCACGCCCGGCGTGTGCGTCGAAGGCGAAGGCTGCGTCACGTGCACCGCGAACACGTGGACGTGCAAGGGCCCGCGCCTGATGGCGTGCAACGTCGACGGCGCTCCGTACTGGGAAGAGATCCAGGTCTGCGACCCCGCCG
The DNA here is from genome assembly GCA_964468635.1 of uncultured Nannocystaceae bacterium. Classification (GTDB taxonomy): domain Bacteria; phylum Myxococcota_A; class Polyangia; order Nannocystales; family Nannocystaceae; genus Xiheibacterium. The sequence goes on along the minus strand of CAYXVR010000055.1, from coordinate 23,399 downwards.
CGAACCAGTACTGCGACGTCAGCGTGCAGGGCTGCTCGCAGCTCACGCCGCTCGGCGACGTCGAGCCCACCGGCGAGTACTACCTCTACTCGACCTTCTCGCCGCTCGCGGACGGCTACGACACCGTATCCGACGTCGACAGCTACGGCGATCGGATCTACTTCACCGCCTACAAGGCCGGCGCGCTCGTCATCGGCGCCTACGACGTGTCGATCCTCGACACCGATGGCGACGGCATCCTCGAGCCCCACCAACATCCCGACTCGGAGATGGATCCGGGGCCGGTCGAGCAGCGCGTCTTCACGTTCGCGGAGTTCTTCCCGTTCGCGAACGACGGCGCGATCCCCCACCAGATGGAGCTGTACGCGACCGCGACGTCGATCTTCTACGCGGGCCCGAACCAGATCACCGAGCGCGACCTCGCGACCGGCGTGACCTCGCAGGCCGCTCCGAAGTCGCCGTGGATCGGCACGCAGGTGTACGGCTATCTCGCGTTCCTCGGCTACGACGACGTCAACGACGTGTGGTACTCGGGCAACGAGAGCGGCCGGCGCGTCTTCCAGTACGACGCCGAGACGCTGCAGTGGGGCTACGCCTTCGAGTTCCCCGCGCTCGCCGGTGATCACATGGACGGCATGGACGTGGTCACCGACACGAGCACGGGCATCCCGTACGTCTACGTCTCGGACATGACGAGCAACTTCATCGGGCAATACCGCCACGATCCGCAGGCCGGCTGGGTGCAGGAGAATCTCTTCTCGTACTCCGAGGCGTCCGGCGTGCCCGTCGAGGGCTTCGGTTTCGGCGCGCTCAGCCACTTCTGGGTGGGCGGCTGGAATCAGAACTCGTTCTACGAGATCGGCGGCGGCGACCTCACGCAGTATCTCGACCCCGAGGGCTGATCACATACAGATCATCCCGAGGTCCGTGAAGTTCATGCACACCATGCCGGTGGGGCACACGAGCCCGGCGCAGTTCAGCACGCACGCGCTCTCCATCGCGCCGTCCACGGTGATCGGTGCGCACGCCGGCACCGCGGTGCCGCCCGGCGACGGCGGGCAGTTCATCGCCGGGTTCACGCAATCGAGCGCGGAGCAGAAGCCGTCGGTCATGTCCGCGTTCGTGATGCAGAAGCCCGGGTTGCCGCACTCCATCGCGTCGACGCACTGCGACCAGATGCCATCCATCGGTTGACCGTCGGTGGGATCCACCGCCGTGTCGGAGCTCGAGCCGTCGAGCGTCGTCACGCCCGTCGACTCGCCGTCGCTCGAGCCGAGGCCGCCGGTGCTCGACGTGTCGTCGCCCGCGGTGGTGCCGGTGCCCGTCTCGGACGACTCGTCGCCCGAGTCGCTCATCGTCATCGACGTCGACACCGTCACTGCGGTGGTCGGCGTGGAGGTGAACCCGGTCGAGTCGTTGGAAACCGTGCACGCCGTGACGACGAGCACAGTTGCGCAACCGTAGCGAAGCCGTTCGCAGTCCATGGTCGTCCCCCCAGTCGAGCGTACGCCCTCGCACGCCCGCCGGCGACCCGCCCGTACTGCGTCGCTACGGGCCCGCAGGACCCGATTGCGCCCGCCGGGAACCCGCGGGCGGCTTCGCTCGATGATCCCCGGCCGACCGCGCGGTGGTAATCTCGGACATCACGATGGGGGACGACCTCGCGCTCTTGCAGGCGTGGCGTCGTGGCGATCGCGATGCTGGCAGTCGGCTGTTGCGGCGCCACCTCGGGACGGTCTACGGCTTCTTCTCGACGAAGGTCGCGGCCGAGGCCGCCGAGGAGCTCACCCAGCGCACGTTCGAGACGTGCGTCGAGACACGGGATCAGATCTACGAGCACGTCGGCGTGCGCGCGTACCTGCTCGGCATCGCGCGCAACAAGCTGCTCCAACACCACGACGAGTGGCGCCGGCGCGGCAGCAAGGCGGTCGCCGTCGGCGAGTCGCTCCCGGGCCAGGGCCCCACCGCGTCCAGCATCGTCGCGCAGGGCGATCAGCAACGCCTGGTGCTGCGCGCGCTCGCCCGCCTGCCGCTCGACTTCCAGGTCGCGGTGGAGTTGTTCTACTGGGAGTCGCTGTCGGTGCTGGAGATCGCCCACGTGCTCGAGATCGCAGAGGGCACCGTGAAGAGCCGACTCGCGCGCGCGCGTCGGATGCTCGAGCAGGCGATCACCGAGCTCGATGCCGAGCCCGCGTTGGTCGAGACGACGGTGCGCGATCTCGAGAAGTGGATAGCCAGCATGCGGCGCCACGCGGCGGGGGACGACGATGCGAGCTGAGAGCGACGCGGCGTCGGACGACGACCGCGAGCTGCTCGGCGAGCGACCGCGCGATCCGATCGCGGAGCGACTCGTTCTGCAGCGAATCGAGTCGAAGCTGCTCGATCACCGACCGGCCGCGGTGATGGTGTCGCGCTACGTGCTGCTCGGGCGCATCGGTGTCGGTGGGCTCGGCGCGGTGTACGAGGCGTACGATCCGGAGCTCGATCGCAAGGTCGCGATCAAGCTGCTGCACGACGCCGGGGTGGCGGTGGGTGGCACGGTTCGGCTGTTGCGCGAGGGGCAGGCGCTCGCGAAGCTGGCCCACCCGAACGTGGTCGCGGTGCACGACGTCGGCGTCACCGACGACGGATCGGTATTCGTCGCGATGGAGCTCGTCGCGGGGCTGACGCTCGCCGCTTGGATCGCAGAACGGCCGCACGCGTGGAGCGAGATCCGCGACGTGATGGAGCAGGCGGGTCGAGGCCTGCTCGCGGCCCACGAGGCCGGGCTCGTGCATCGCGACTTCAAGCCCGCGAACGTGCTCGTCGGTCGCGATGGACGCGTGCGCGTGCTCGACTTCGGGCTCGCGCGGGCAGTCACGGCCAGCGACGACGGTCCGCACGCCTCGAGCTCGACGCTCGCGCAGACCGTCACCGCTGCAGGCACGCTGATGGGAACGCCCGCGTACATGGCTCCCGAGCAGATCGAGCACGGTGAGGCCGGGCCGCGCTCCGATCAGTTCGGCTTCGCGGTGACGCTGTACGAGGCGCTCTACGGCGAGCGGCCGTTCCGCGGCGACGACGTCGTGCAGACGCTGCTCGCGGTGCGGCGCTGCGAGCTGCCGCCCGTGCCGAGTGGCTCGCGCGTGCCGGCGTGGTTGCATCGCGTCGTCGCGCGGGGCCTCGCGCGCGCGCCGGCCGATCGATTCGCGGACATGGGCGAGCTGCTCGAGGCGATGGTCGCGGACCGACGCTCGCGTCGTCGCCAGCGCGTCGGAGCTGCGCTCGCGCTCGTGCTGACGGCGACGCTGGCGGCCGTCGCCACGCTCGCACTGCGTCCGGATCCGACGCCCGCCGAGGTCGAGCTCGTCGATCGCATCGCCGGCGAGGCCCGCGATGCGGCGGCGCGCAGCTACTTCGTGTATCCCCCCGTCGACGACCCCGAGGGCATCACTGCGTATCGCAAGGTGCGCGAGCTCGAGACGCAGAGCGGTGCGGTCGATTCCGTCGCCGATGCGCGGGCAGCCGAGCTGCGCGCCGAATTCGCGGCGACGCTCGTGCGGCTCGGCGACGAGTACTGGGAGCGCGAAGGCGGGGCCGAGTTCGCGTCGGACTACTACGCCGCCGCGCTGGTGTTCGATCCCCACGACGCGCACGCTCGCGGGCGCACGACGTTGTCGCCCGGCGAAGTGCACGCGCTCGTCGACAAGGCGGCTCGCGGCGCGTTCTCGCCGGCGGAGCTCGTCGCGGGCGAGTCGCTCGCCGTGCTGGCCGAGAGCGACCCGGAGCAGCGACGCGCGAAGGCGGACGCGTTGCTGGAGCGGCCGCGCGGACCCGCGGCGTCGACGAAGGCGCGGCTGCGCGAGCTGGTGACGACGCCGACGGCACCGCCGCGCGTCGCGGCGGCGACGAAGCCCGCCGATGCGCCGGCGCAGCCCGCTTCCGCTCCTGCGTCGCCCGCGGCCGTCGCGGTGGCGCAACCGAGCCTCCCCGCGGCGAGCCCGGTGAAGCGCGAGGACGCCGATGCGTTGGTCGCCGCCGCTGCGCGCGAGTCGGCGGCCGGACGCACCTCGGCCGCCGAAGACCTGCTGCATCGCGCACTGCGTGCGGATCGCGAGCACGCCGAAGCCCTCGCCGCGCTGGCGCACCTCTACTTCGAGGCGGCGCAGTATCACAAGGCGGTGCGCTTCGCGGTGCGGGCCGTCGAGTCCTCACCGAAGCGCGCGTCGTATCGCATCCTGCTCGGGGACGCGCACTTCCGCGTGCTCGCGTACGATGCGGCACGCGTGCAGTACGAAGCAGCAGCGAAGCTGGGCAACGCGAGTGCCGCGAAGCGGATCGAGCTGCTCGACGAGCGCACCGGAGGCGGCGCCCGCAAGTGACGCGCGCGCCCGCCCTCGTCGTCGCGCTCGCCCTCGTCGTAGGTGCGACGCCGGCGATCGCGAAGCCGCCGAGCTCGGACGCGCCCGTGCGCGTGCGTGCGGAAGAAACGGCGGTGCGCCCGAAGGTCGCGATCGCACCACCGGTGTTGACCGGCATGACCGTCGCGCCGGCCGAGATCACGGCGCAGGTCCGTGCCGGCATCGCGAAGTCGTCGGTCGAGATCGTCGAGCAGCAAGGCGAGGACGCCACTCACGTCGTCACCGCGGAGATCACGGCGGACGAGAAGATCTACGACGTACACGTCGTGGCCACCGACGCCCGCACGAAGGAGGTCGTCGCCGAGACTCGCGAGACGTGCGAGGTCTGCGGCGTCGCGGAGGTGATCGAGCTCGTCCATCGCCAATCGGCCGCGCTCGGCGAGCGGATCTCCAAGCTCACGCCATTGCCGGGTCGACTCGACGTGCGCAGCCGTCCCGCTGGCGCTGCGATCACATTGGACGACGCGGAGGTGGGCCATGCGCCGCTCGATCTCGAGCTCCACGCGGGTCCCCACCGGCTGCGTGCGACGCTGGCCGGCCATGCGCCGCGCGAGCACCAGGTCGTCGCGGTGGGGGGCGTGCGCGAGGTGTGGAGCTTCGATCTGCAGCCGCTGAAGGCATCGCGACGAGAACGACGCATGCGGACCGCGGGCTGGGTGCTGCTGGGCATCGGCAGCGCAGCGGTGGTGCCCGGCGTCGTGTTCCTCGCGCTCGACGGTCGGCCGCATCGCGCGAAGTGCAGCGGTGACGACGTCGACGCGGACGGCGACTGCCGCCAGGTCTACGAAGGCACGAGCTCCGGCGCGCTGCTCACGTCGCTCGGGCTCGCCCTGGTGGCGACGGGCATCGCCCTCGTCGTGTCCTCGCGGCGCAGACACGCCGCGGGTCGATGACTCAACGCGCGACGTCGAGATGTCCGCGCAGGCTCGCGGCCCAGGCCTCGAGATCCGCGGAGGTGTCCTCGTGCGGTGCCGAGACGCGAAGCTCGGCGATCCGCACGCTCAACGAGTCGCGTGCGCGCGAGATCCTCGAGCGAACGGTGCCGACGGGGATCTCGAGCACTTCCGCGATCTCCGGCGCGGTGAGATCGTCCCAGAAGTACCACTCGAGCAGGACCTGCTCCTCGACGGGTAGGCGGCGCAGGCCGGCGAGCAGCAGCTGTTCCTCGCGCTTGCGCGCGAGCACGCTCGTGTTCGACGGTGCGAGCTGCTCGAGCGAGGTGACTTCCGCATCCACGCGGTCGCCCCATTGGTAGCGTCGACGCAGATGCTTGAAGAACACGTTGCGTGCGATGCCGAGCAGGAACGAGCGGAAGCTGGAACGGCCCGCGAAGCTCTCCCGGCTCTCCACGCAGCGCAGGAACGTCTGCTGGATGAGCTCGGGTGCCTCGGGGCCGACCTTGTTCGCGAAGAACCTCGCGAGCAGCTTGTAGTAGCGCTCGAAGAGCGCTCGCCCTGCGGACTCGTCGCCGCGACTCCATGCGGCGAGCAGCTCTTCGTCCTCGGACACGACGCCGCCGAACCTATCACGGCTCGGCGGCGTCGCGAACGGCCCTCACTCGGTGGTGCAGGGGCTCGCGCCGTTCGGCTTCGGAAGCTCGTACGACGCCGCGATGTTGCTGTCGGGCACGGCCTTGGCCACCTTGGTGGCGAGCGTCGACAGTGCGCCGCCGACGTTGATGTCCCCCTTCGACTGCACGTTCGAGATGATCACGACGTGCACGCCGCTGAGGTCCTTGCCGCCATCGACGTAGCCATCGGGGAACATCGCCGCGTATGCGGTACCTCCCCCGATGCTGCCACTGTGCGCGAGTTTGCCTGCGCCGTTCTTGCCCCATCCCATCTGGTCGAGCTGCGCGGCGCTGTACTTGCCGTCGAGCGTCTTCATGAGCAGCACGAGGTGCAATGCCGACGATCGGAAGCCGCCGGCGGCGAGTCCGAGGCCCCACTGCTCGAACCCCCACGGCTTCGCGACACCGTCGTCGAACGAGTGGTTCGACGCATAGCGGCAGTTGGAGCCCGCCGTGGAGATCTCGGGCACGATGACCCCGTCGAGGCCCTTCGGCGCGAGGTAGTTGTCCCGCACGTAGGGGTAGTACGCCTTGCCGGTCAGCTTCTCGATGAGCAACGTCCACAGCCCGAAGCCGTGGTTCGAGTAGTTGCCGGCGGTGCCCGGCTCCGCCAGCAGTCGGCGCGTGCGCAGGAACTCCTTGTGCACCTGCGTGTACGTGAGCGCGGCCTCGGAGACGCTGAACATCTTCATCGCGCCCTTCGTGTCGCCACCGCCTTCGAAGCCCGCCTTGTGATCGAGCAGGTTCTGCAGGGTGATGCTCTTGTACCAGTCGGTCCAGTTCGGCGACTGGCCGGCGGGGAACGTGTACGCGTAGGGCGCGTGGTACTTGTCGAGATCGTGGCTCATGCCCGACATCGCCTTGCCGTTGTTGCACCACGCGTAGACGTGGTCGTTCTTCGCGATGTCCATACCGCGGATCTCGTACGGCTTGCAGCCGGCAGCGGTGGTGAACGGCTTGGGTGCGAAGTAGAATTTGAAGTTCGTCGACGTCCCGGAGCTGTAGGTTCCGTCGTCGTACCAGACGTAGACGTGATCGTTCGACTTCGCGATGCCGATGCCGACGATCGTGCTGGGACCGTGATCGCTGCTCGCCATGGCCACGGGCTCCGCGGACAAGCCCGCGTGCTTGTCGAGGTCCGTCGGCGTTCCGATCGCGCGATAGAGCCCGCACACGTCGTTCGCGTTGCAGTGGTCCCACCAGGAGTAGACCTTGCCGTTCTTCGCCATCGACAGCCCTCGCAGATCGATGAGCTTCTTGCCGGTCGGCAGGCTGAAATCCTGGGGTGCGGAGTGCATGTCGAGATCGGTCGACGCGCCCTCGCTCACTTTCTGATTGCGGTACCAGGTGAAGACGCGGTCGTTGGGGCTGATCGCGATCTCGATGATCGGCGTGTGCCGCTTCACCCCGGTCGAGATGTCGCCGTCGAAGCCGGTGCCGAGCACGCCGCTGGCCCCGTACAGCTTCTTCGTCTTCGGATCGATCCCCTTCTTCTGCAGCACGTCGAACGCCGCCGGCCCGGTGATCGTCGCCTTCGTGACGCTGCCGATGCGGATGTTCGTGTCGTTGTACATCTTCTTCTTCGTCGTCGCGTTGCGGTAGCCGTAGCCCTTCGCGAGCAGCAGCTTGCCCTTGCGCGTGACGGCGACCGAGACGCCCGGCAGGCCGAGATCCTCGATCGTCGCCTTGACGAGCGCGTCGACCTTGGTCTCGAGTGCCGGTGCGCCGTCGCCGTGGGAGGGGATCGGAGCCGCCGCGGCGGAGCTCGGTGCAGTGGCACAAAGGCCAGCGGCGACGACGAGAGCAGCGATCCGAGAACGCGTGAGAACCGAGCGATACATCGTTGTTCCTCCAGAGACGCCCGTGTTCCGCACGCGGCGCTCGAAAGGCCTCGTCCCAGCAGCGCCGCAAACGATCGGTCGACCCTGAACGCGCGAACTCACGCTCGAGTCGAGTCGGTGTAATGATCGTCCGGACGTCGCATGTCACGACCCGAATCCTCGATGGAGACCATCGCGCAGGAGTTGGGCGATCGATTGGACGTCCTCGACCCGACCCGGGCCCGGCGGATGATCGAGGCGCGCCTCTTCCCCGGCGCGACGACGCCACCGAGGGTCGGACGGTTCGAGCTCCACGAGATGCTCGGCGCCGGTGGCATGGGTGTGGTCTACGCGGCCCACGATCCCGAGCTCGGGCGCGACGTCGCGATCAAGATGCTGCGACCGTCGGGCGACTCGGGGTCGCCCGACCAGCTCGTTCGCGAGGCGCGAGCGCTCGCGCGCGTGTCCGATCCGAACGTCGTGACGATCTTCGAGGCCGGTACCGACGAGGGGCAGCTCTTCTTCGTGATGGAGCTGGTGCGCGGACAGACGCTCGGGGCGTGGTGTGCCGCGCAACGCGAGCTCGGGGTCCTGCGGAAATGGTCGAGCGCGGTCATGCGAGCGTTCCGCGAGGCCGGTAAGGGACTCGCGGCGGTCCACGCTGCACAGCTGGTCCATCTCGACTTCAAGCCCAGCAACGTCCTCGTCGGTGACGACGGACGTGTGCGCGTCACGGACTTCGGCATCGTGCGGATCGCCGACGCGCAATTGGACACGGCGGCGAGCGGCGAGCGGGGGGCGTTCAGCGGCTCGAGTGGCACGCGGATCCACGGGACACCCGCGTACATGTCGCCCGAGCAGCTCGTCGGCACGCGCGTGGATCTCCGTAGCGACGTGTTCAGCTATTGCGTCGCGCTCTACGAAGCGCTGTTCGACGCCTCGCCGTATCCGGCGCAGAACCTCGCGGAGAAGCTGGGCGCGTTCGGTCGCGGCGATGCGAAGGTGCCGGGCCGTCGCGGGGTTCCGGGGCGGGTCGCTGCCGCGATCGAGCGCGGATTGCGGATCGATGCCGCGGCACGTTGGCCGTCGATGGCGCCGCTGCTCGCCGCACTCGAGCCACCGACGCGGCCGAAGGTGCTCGTCGCGAGCGCGCTGGGGCTGGCGATCGGCGGCGCTGCCGTGTTCTCGATGTCGGCGAATCGGCCCGAGCCCGAGCCGTGCCGACAAGCCGCGGATCTCGTCGCAACGGCGTGGTCACCCGCGCGCGCGACGTCGGTGCGTCTCGGCTTCGGGCGCACCGGCCTTCCCTATGCCGAGCGCGCGGCGAGCACGGCTGCCGCGCGGCTGCAGGACTACGCCGAGGCATGGGTCGCGGCGCACACAGAGGCGTGCGTCGCAACGCGCGTGCACGGCCATCAGTCGGACGCCGTGCTCGCCCAGCGCATCGAGTGTCTCGACGCACGCCTCGTCGAGCTCGATGCGGTGGCGGGCGCGTTCGAGAACGCAGCTGCTCCCACGGTGGAGAACGCGAACGAGGCGATCGGCATGCTCGGATCGATCGACGCATGCGCCGATCTCGAAGCGCTCGCTCGGGCGGAGGCGTTGCCGACGGATCCTGACCTGCGTGCACGCGCCGAGACGCTTCGACGATCGATCACCGAGGCACGGGCGCAAGCGCCGGCGGACGGCTCGGTCCGAGCGCTCGAGCGGGCGCACGCCAACGTCGCAGAGGCGCGCGCGCTGGGGTACGAGCCGCTCTTGCTCACCGCGTTGGTCGATGCCGCGGGTCACGAGCTCTCGGCACTGGAGTTCGACGCCTGCAATGTGACGATCCACGAGGCCCTCGGCTTGTTGACCCGTGTGCGCGACGACGCGCTCGAGGCGTGGGCATGGAGAATCCTCGTGAGGACGTACGACCAGCGCGGCGATCCACGGCGCGCCGTGGAGCTCCTCCCTGCGCTGGACATCGCATCGGGGCGCACCGGCGATCCCGAGCTCGTCGCTCGCGGCCATCTCGCGGCGGCCGATGTACTGCGGGAGACCTCCGATCTCGAAGCCGCACAGGCACGGCTCGACGCCGGAGAAGAAGCGCTGCAGAGCGTCGCCGCGCCGCTCGAGTTCGCGCGACTCTTGGTCGCGTCGGCCGCGCTGGCTCGCCGCCGCGGCGATCTTCCGCGCGCGCGTGAGCTCGACGTGCAGGCGGTGCTCCTGATGCTCGCCCTGGAGGGCCCCGATCACCCGTCGACCGCGCAGGCGATGACGAACCTCGCCATCGAGGAGACGGTGCTCGGCCATCCCGACCGTGCGCTCGCCCTGCTCGAGCGGGTCCACGCGATCCGAGCGCCGTTGATCGCCGACGACGGTCTGGAGATGGCGCAGCTGCACGCCAACCTCGGGACCGTGCTGTGGCGTGCGGGTCGGATCGAGGAGGCGCGCGAGCAGCTGATCCTCGCGCGACTCATCTGCGAGGAGCGGCTCGGGCCCGACAGCATCTTCACGGCGACCACCCTGCTGAGCCTGTCCAGCGTCGAGGTGGCCCTGGGCGATCTCGTCGAGGCGGAGAGCGATGCGCTCGCGAGCCTCGACATCGTGGCGACGACGGTCGGGCGTGCGGATCCGCGAGCCGCGGCCGCGCTCGAGACGTTGGGTGAGATCGAGCAGGCGCGCGAGCGATGGACGGCGTCCGAGCACCGATTCACGGAGGCGCTGCAGATCCGTGAACGGGCGGGGTCCGACGAGCTCGACACGTCGCTCTTGGGCCTCGCGCGCGCGGAGCTCGGCCAGGGACGGGTCGCGGCGGCGCAGGAGCGGCTTGGCCGGGTCGTCGAGCGATCGATCGCGAGCGGCGAGCCGTGGCGCGGCAATCGTCTCGAGGCCGAGCTCGTGCTCGCACGGATCGAGCTCGAGACGGGCGAGCGCGCGGCGGGCCTCGCCCGACTCGAGACCGTCCGTGCGCGCGCGCGCGATCTCGGCCGGGCGAAGTACGAGCGCGAGGCCGCGGATGCGCTCGCCGCGGCCGGCGGGAACCCGGGCCCACCGTCGATGGATGGGTCTGCACCCCGATGACGTCGACCCGTTCGTTCCTCGCCTGCGCCTCGCTTCTCGTCGCATGCGGCACCGACCCGTCGTCCGACGACGGGGCCGCGAGCACCACGTCGGCGACGAGCCCTGGCACGAGCTCGGCGACCGACGCGAGCATCGACCCGAGCAGCCCGAGCACGACATCCGCGACGAGCGGCGATCCGAGCGGACCCGCGACGCTCGACACCGGCGTCGCGGAGTCGAGCGAGTCCACCGGCGGGCCGCCGGTGATCGGTGGCTGCGACGGCAATCGATTCGCGTTCGGCGTGTTCAGCGACAACTACTCGGGACAGGAGGGTGGGCTTGCTCGCGTGATGGTCGAGATGGCGGCGGAGGAGGATCTGCACTTCTTCACCGCCGGCGGCGACACGCCCACGTTCGAGCGCGTGCGCGGCGTGATCGACGAGACACTCGGTGCACGCGGTCCGTGTGGCGCGAGCGAGTGGCCGTGGTACCCGGCGACCGGCAATCACGACATCGAGGACTCCGCGAACATGATGTGGTGGGCCACGCAGTACGCCGACGGATGGGACGGTGCCGCCGCCGACAGCCGGCTCGCGGCGCAGCTGCCCGGCATCGAGAGCTTCACCCGCGGACCGCTCGCGGTCGCGAGTGGCGGCGGCAGCGTGCCGGTGTCGCCGGGCACGATCTTCTCGTTCGACTACAAGGGTGCCCACTTCGCGTTCGTGCACGACTACGAGCAGCTCGAGATCTCCGACTCGGGCGCGGGCGTGTGGGACGAGAACGACGGCGACGATCCGACGAGCTCGCAGCTCGACTGGCTGCGCGCGGATCTCGAGGCGACGACGCAACCCGTGAAGTTCGTGTTCGGCCACGTGGCCCTGCGCGCGCCGTGCTACGTCGACGACGCGTGCCCGGACTCGCCCGAGCCGCCCGGGTGGAGCGAGCACAACAGCTCGTTCCACAACGAAGAGCTCACCGCGCTGCTGGTGGAGCAGGGCGTCACCGCGTACTTCCACGGCCACGATCACGTCACATCGCGCATGTTGGTCGACGGCGCGTCGCAGAGCGTCTACGAGCGCAAGTACTGGGATGTCGTGAACGATCCCGATCCGGATCCGTCGGCGTGGGAGGGCCTGCAGGGCCAAGGCAACGTGTGGCAGATCGATGCCGGCCGCGTGTACACGCCGAGCGGGAACTACGTGATCGTGATCGTGACGCCGTACGACGTGACCTTCGAGATCCGCGCGTACGAAGAGGACGGCGACACCGTCGCGTGGGACAGCTGGACGATGCCGGTGGCAGGGTGAGCATGCGCGCGACGCTGGCGGCGGCGTGCGTGCTCGCGGCGTGCGGCGAGACGCAGGACGACGACGGAGCCGCGGAGACGCACGCGGACACGAGCAGTGCGACGAATCCGTCGAGCAGTCCGGACGACGATGACGGTCCGATGGACGATACGAGTGCCGTCGACACGAGCGCAGGCACCGACGACGGGGGCTCGAGCTCGATCGGGGACCCCGACGAGATCCCACCCGATGCGATGTACGTCGACGACACGATCGCCGCCGAGTGCACCGACTATGCGCCCGAGACGCGCGCGTGCGGGGCCGGCTCCTCGCGTGCATTCGCGACGCTCGCGAGCGCGGCCGCGGCCGCCTTGCCGGGCGACACGGTGGTGATCCGCGCGCTGGAAACGAACGAGCGCTTCGTCGTGCCGAGCTCGGGTGAGCCCGACGCCCCTATCGTCTATCGGCGCTTCCCCGGCGAGACCGTGACGATTCGCCTGCCCGACGGCCCGTTCGTGCCCGGTATCGAGGTGACCGACCTGCACGACGTGGTGCTCGACGGCATCGACGTCGACGACGCGATGATGTGGGGACAGATCCTGCGCAGCTCGCGGATCACCGTGAAGAACGCGAGGTTCACGGGCGCGCGCGACCAGGGCTCGCGCGGTGGCTTCCGCTTCGTCGACAGCGATCACAACCGCATCATCGGCAACGTGTTCGAGGACGGCAACGACAACCTCTTCCTCGAGCACTCCGACTACAACCTGGTGGAGGGCAATACGCTGCATCGCGCCCGCCACACGCTCGTCGTGCTCGCGTGCAGCAGCTACAACGTCGTGCGCGGCAACGAGCTCGACAACCCCGATCAGAAGGGCAGCGAGACGTTCGACTGCGAGGGCGCCGTCGAGTCGCAGTACGACGACACGCCGCAGGTGCCGGCGCTCGACTCGACGGTGCGCAACGTGTGGGAGGGCAATCGCTTCGTCGGCACGCGGGCGTCCGAATCGACGTCGGACTACAACGCGATGCAGTTCTCCGGGCAGCGCGGCATCGTGCGGCGCAACGTGTACTGGGACAACCTGGGCGGCGCCATCGGGGTGCAGGTCTATCCCGAGGAGGCGCTGTTCAACTACCACAACCGCATCTACCACAACAGCGTCACTGCGAACGCTTGCTTCGGCATCCAGACCTCGTCGGACGACACCGACGCGTACTTCGGCAACGTTCTCGTCAACAACATCGCATTCGGCAACGTCGACTGCACGAACGACGGCGCGGCCGACATCGTGGACGAGAGCTCGGGCGCGAACGACTTCGTCGCGAACCTGACGAACGATCCGCGCTTCGTCGACCTCGACGGCCGCGATCTGCGGCTCGCCGCCGACAGCCCGGCGATCGACACGGGCGCGTTCCTCACCACGACGACGGCCGCTGGCGTGGGCACGGAGCTGCCCGTGGTCGACGCCGGCTTCTTCTACGACGGCTACGGCATTGCCGGCGAGGTGGGCGACACGATCCGTCTCGAAGGCGACGACGCGACGGCGATCGTGATCGGCCTCGACGACGGCGCCGGCGTGTTGCAGCTCGATCGCGCGCTCGAGTGGACCGCGGGGCAGGGCGTCGCGCTCGACCACGAAGGTGCCGCACCGGACGTCGGCGCCTTCGAAGCGCGCTGAAGTGTCAGCGCGGCAGCTCCCATTCGTCCCACAGCACGGTGGCCCCGTCGCCGAGTCCGTCCGCGTAGGCGTGGATCGCGAAGTGCACGCGCGTGGGCTCGACGGTGACGACGACGTAGTAGCCACCCGAGTCGTCGATGCGACCGGCGTCGACCTGCCAGATCGCGCCGGGCCCCTGCAGCGATTCCCACGTCGAAGGGTTCGGTGCGGGCGTGTCGACGACCTCCCAGTACGCCCGCCGATGCAGGATCTCGCGCGCACCGTCGAGCAGTAGGCGCGACGCCACTTCGTCGTGACCGTGGAACCACGCGGTCGCGCCGTGCTCGACGAGCAGCTCGGTGAGCTCCGCGGTCTGGAAGGGCCCATTGTGCTCGCTCGCACCCGGCGGCACCGGGATCTCCGGACAGGCGTCGGGATCGCCGTAGCACACGTACGCCAGCGGCACGTGGCCCACGACGAACGTCAGCGGTGCCGAGGTCGTCGCGAGGTCGTCGCGAAGCCAGTCGAGTTGCGAGACGTCGACGTGCTCGCCCTCCGGGCCCGAGTCGAACACGCCCGCAGTCGCGTCGTTCACGACGCCGGGCTCGTACGTGTTCGTGATCGCGAAGTGCACCCCGTGGTAGTCGAACGCGTAGATCGATCCGTGGGGTACCGGCGTGTTGCCGTCGTCGCTCTGCACGCTGATCGGTCCGCGACGGAAGCCGGCGATGCCCGGCAGCTGCTGCGCAAGTGAGCTCGCGGCCGGATCGTCGACCCACGACGTCGCGGCGTACGTGCGCAGCCACTCCTGCGCGGCGACGTCGTCGGCCTCGTCGTGCCCGAACGCGGGGAAGTACGGCAACGTCGTGGCGCCGCAACGCTCGTCCCATGGCGCGGCGGCGATCCGCGTCCACACGGACTCGAACGTGGTCATGTCACCGGCTCCGAGCACGAAGTGCACGTCGGGGTGCTCGTGGATGATCTCCGCGAGCACGCGATCGAGGCTCGTGACCTGCGCCTCGGGGTGGTCGGTGATCACCGCGAACGCGAAGCGCTCGTCGTCGCAGCCCACCGGAACGCCGGTGTCGCTGCCGCTCGACTCGTCGGCGGCGGTCGAGGCCTGCGAGCCCGTGTCGAACGCCGGGTTGTCCTGCAGCAGGCACGCGGTGAACGCGACGTGGGCCAGGATCCCTGCGCGACAGCGCATGGGCCGAGGATAGCGCGTGCACCGGGGTCGGGAACCTCGGAGGGCCGCGGATGGATGGTCTCCCGACCATGCGAACGACCCCACCGATGACGAGCAGCACACTGCTGTGCGCGAGCGCGCTCCTGGCCTGTTACGCGTCGCCGAACGGGAGCGACGACGGCGACGACGGGTCGGCCTCGGTGGCCGACGACGACGACGGTGGCTCGATCGACGACGACGGCGCCGACGATGCACCGACGAGCGCGGACGACGGTGTCGACGACGGCGGCGAGTCGGGTGGCGACGATGCGAACGATTCCGGAGATCCTTCGGCGCCGACGTTCGCGGAGGACGTCGCGCCGATTCTCGCGGCCAACTGCTGGGCGTGTCATGTCGCCGGCGGCATCGCGCCGTTCCCGATGCAGGACTACGAGGAGGTCTCGGCGCTCGCCCCGGCGATCGTCGCCGCGGTCGAGTCGGGCGGGATGCCACCATGGCCGCTCGACGCGAGCGGTGCATGCGGATCGTTCGTCGACGAGCGCGTGCTCGACGACGAGGAGATCGCGGTCATCGGTGCGTGGGTCGACGGCGGCAAGCAGCCCGGCGATCTCTCGCTCGTGCCCGCGCCGAGCGATCCGCCCGCGCTCGACATCGTGTCGGCGACCGTCGCGATCCAGGCCTACACGCCGCAGGGCAATCCGCCCGAGAATCCGACCGACGACTATCGCTGCTTCGTCGTCGCGCCGCCGACGGCGAACGACACCGTGCTCACCGGATTCGAGGTGCATCCCGGCGTCGCGTCGATGGTGCACCACATCGTCGTGTTCGGGCTCGAGAGCGACGATGCCGTGGCCGCGGCCGTCGCGATGTCCGGGCAGGACGGGCGCCCCGGCTACACCTGCTTCGGAGGCTCCGGCGTCGGCGACTCGTCGCTGCTCGTCGGGTGGGCGCCGGGCGTGCCGGTGGGCACGTATCCCGAGGGCACGGGCGTGCCGGTGTCGGGTGGGCGTCCGATGGTCGTGCAGATGCACTACAACCTCGCGGCGGGTATCGAGCTCGACGAGACGAGCGTCGATCTGCGCTTCGATCCGTCCGCGATCCCGTTGCGCTCGATCACGATGTTCGACACCGACATCGCGATCCCGCCGAACACGACCGATCACATCGAGGGCCAGTCCACGAGCGTGGACGGCGACACGACGGTGGTCGCCGTGTTCCCGCACATGCACCAGATCGGCAAGGAGCTGCGCGTCCACGTGTCCGACGGATCGTGTGCGCTCGGCGTGCCGCGCTGGGACTTCCACTGGCAGCAGCTGTACAGCTACGCCCAGCCCGTCGTGATCCCCGGCGGATCGCAGGTGACGCTGTCGTGTCGCTACGACTCCACCGGGCGCAACGAGACCACGTACTTCGGCGAAGGCAGCAGCGAGGAGATGTGCGGCGTGCAGTTCCTCGCGCTACCGTGACGACGACCAGCCGTCGAACAGCACGTCGTCGCCCTCGAGGTACGCGAAGATCTCGAAGAGCACCGAGTCCTCGGTGACGGTGACGATCGCGTAGCTGCCGAGATCGATCGCGACCGCGCCGGCGTCGACCTGCCAGAAGCGGCCCGGTTGGGCCTGCGGGCCCTCCCACTCGCTCGGATCGCCGATCGGGTCGATCGTCTGCGCACAGGCGTCGAAGACGTCGAACACGAGGCGGTCGACGACGACGGCACCGCTGCCGTCGAGCAGGCGCCGACCGGGCACGTTGTCACGGCCGTGCAGGTACGCGGTGACGTCGTGCTCGGCGAAGGTGCGCGCGAGCGCGTCGGTCGGTGGGTCGTCGTCGGGCGATTCCCACGGCAGCTCGTACGGACACGCGGGCGGCGCGTGGTGGCACAGCTCGCCGTCGTCGTAGCACGCGGGGGCGATCGGCACGTGCCCGATCGCGATGCGTGTGTCGGCGTCGGTGCGTGCGAGCTCGTCCTCGAGCCACACGTGCTGCGCCGAGCCCTCGACGATGCCCGGTACGCCGCCCTCGTAGAGATCGAGTACGGTGAAATGCACGCCGAGATACTCGAACGCGTACACGGTGCCGTCGTGACTCGACGGACCCGCGGTGAACGAGGTGAGCGGCAGCTGCGTCGCGATCGGGCTCGTCGCAGGATCGTCGGCCCAGCCCGTCGCGCGCGTGTCGGCCCACCATGCGAGCTCGTTCGTGTCCGCGAGCTCCGCAGCGCCGAGCGCCGGAAACCACCCGAGCGCCGTCGGGGCGCACTCGCCCATCGGTGCCGGTGCGGCCTCGACGGCGGCCTGCACGTCGCTCATCGGCGCGAGATCGCCGGCGCCGAACACCGCATGCACGTCGCGCCGTGCCGCGATGTCGGCGAGCACGTTCGGCAGCGCTTCCGGCATCGTCGCGTCGGCGATCACGGCGAACGCGAAGCGACCGTCACCGCACCGCTCGTCGTAGTCGGGGTTGTCCTGCAGCAGGCAGCCGCACGCGACGCATGTCGCGAGCGCGGCTGGACGGGCGGACATCGCCCCGAGGGTAGCGCCCTCGGGGGTCGTGAGAGTGGTGCGCGGTCGCCTAGCCAGCGCGCCGGCCTAGCTCGGCAGCTGCGGTATGGACCGCGACCGGACCCGTGACCAGGGCCCGGCCGGCTACGCGCACCGCTTCCCTAGTGGCGCCGGGCCAGGAAACGATCCGTATTTTCTTTCGGGCACGGGCACGGGCACGGGCACGGGGCGCAAGGATGTTCTCGTCGCTAGCGCGACGAGAACAACTCCTTGCGCAGCCGCATGTAGCCCTCGCTGACGCTGTACGCGATCAGATCGCGGACCCGCTCCTTGACCGGGATGGGCGTGCCGTCGTCGCCCTCGCGGGTCAGGATCTGCGCCGCGAGCTCGAGGTTGTCGGACAACACGAAGCCCGCGCGCGTGATCGTGTAGTTCACGCCCTGCACCCAACCACGCGCATCGATGTCGCCGCCCTGCACCAGCTTGGCCGCGAGCACGCGCACCTGATCGAGCCGCGAGGCCTGCATGAACTTCTCCAGCACCTCGCCGTACTTCCGCGCCTCGGTGCGGCAGTCGTCGGGCGGCGCCGTGTCCGGATGCGTCGCCACGACCGCGCCCCACACCGCGTGGCGCACGCTCGCCGCCGACGGCAGCACCGCGCACAGGATGTGCTCGGGCTTCGCCTTCGCGATCGCGCGCCCGCACCGGAACTTGAGCCCGCCCTCGCTGATGTCGTGCAGCGCGTCCTTGCCCGCGAGCAGGCTCGGGTACACGGTGCGGTTGGCTCCGTCGCCGTCGGCGAGCGCGTCGACGGTGATGCTGCCGAGCTCCTCCTCGCGCGGATAGAAGTCCGGCACGGGTGCATCGAGCACCTGACACGCGTGCGCGAGATACCGCGCCATCGCGTGCGGCGACTGCAGCGTCACCTCCGTACGAGCATCGCGACGCACCCGGTGATGCGCGAGCGTCCGCCCCTCGCGAGCGGCAACCATGGGCCAGATCAACGCGCACAGGTCCGACAGCCGTGGATCCTGGGCCGGGTGATACAGCGACGAGCGCCACAGCTCGCGCGAGATCGTGCCCCGCGCCTGCGCGCCCACCTGGCCCTGTTCCGCGAGCTCGAGCTCGGCCTCGTCGGCCTGCTTGAGGAATCGCAGCGTGCGAGCGACCGCGCGCGCGCGGTCCTTCTTGCCCATCTTCAGGTAGATCTCGACGAGCCGGTGGTACGTCTCGAACTCCGTGGGGTTCGCGGCGATGAGCGCGTGTCCGTGCGTGAGCGCCTTGTCGAGCTGGTCCTCGCCGAGCGCGACCGCCATCTTCAGCGCCTTCTCGTGACGCCGCCGCTGGGCGTCCTCGCTCTCGCCCGCACCCGCGGCCAGCTTCGCGGCCTGGTGATGCGCGGCGAAGCTCGTCTTCGTGTCGCCCAGCTTCTCGTAGACGTCGCCCAGCCGCGTGAACAGCTCGAGCGTACGCGCTGGCGGTGTGCCCTCGGGCAGCGCCTTCAGCTTGCCGCGGATCGCCCGCGACAGGTCCTGCCACGCCGAGTGCTTCTCGAGCACGTCCACCAGGACACCGAACGCGCGATCGTGCGTGGGGTCGGCCTCGGTCGTGCGCTGCAGCCATTCGCGTGCATGCGTGTCGTCGTCGAGATGATCGCGGAAGATGAGCGCGCCCGCGTACAGGTACTTCGCCTTGATCTTCGCGTTCTTCTGGGCCTCGGCGAGCCGCGCGAGCACGTTCGTGGCGTCGCGCCAGCGCTCGGCGCTGGTGAGCACGTCGAGGATCTTGTGCAGCACACCGGGATCCTCGGGCGTGAGCGCAGCCACCTCCTCGAGCGTGCGGATGCCGTCCTCGACGTTCTTGAGCTCCTCGATCTGCACGCGCGAGATCTCGTTCAAGAGCTCCACGCGGCGCGCTCGCAGCTCGGTGGCCTGCGCGCCCTCCTCGCGCTGCTCGCGACGCGCGAGCGTCTCCGCCATGCGCCGCTTGGCCTTCACGACCGCCGCCGCCCCGCCCACCTCGGCGCCGAGGTCGACCATGCGGGCGATCGCTTCGTCGTTCTCCGCATCGATGTCGAGCGCACGCTCGAGCATCTGCATCGCCTTGGGCCGCTCGTTCATGCCGACGCGTGCGTCGGCCATGCGCACGTAGAGGCGCGACAGCTCGCCTGGCGCCAGCTTGTCGCCGACGCCCAGCACCACCGATTGATAGTTGCGCAGCGCCTCGGCGTAGCGACCGGCCTCCATGTCGAGCTCGGCCAACAGCCGCAGCACGTCGAGGTTCGTGGCATCGAGCGCGCGGGCCTTCTCGAGGTACTCGCGGGCGCGCTCCTTGTCCTCCACCGCGAGCGCGCAGCGACCCGCGAGCGACAGCCCGCGCAGGTTCAGCACGTGATCGTTCGCGGCCTGCGAGCGCAGCTGCATGACGTACGTCTGCGCGTGCGGCCACGCGCGCACGAGGTCGCCCTGCGCGACGAGCCGCTCGAGCAGGATGCCGGTGGCCTCGCGGTGATCGGGATCCGCGGCGACGACCTCCTCGAGCAGTGCGAAGCCGCGGTCGGGCTTGTCGAGCTCGTCGATGAACTTCTTGCCCGCGTCGAACAAGAGCTTGCTCTTCTCGGTGCGGTTCACGAGCGAACGTGCGCCCGACACCTGCGCCTCGATGGCCTTGAGCGGCTGATCGTTCTGCGCGTAGAGCTCGCGCAGCCCGAGCCACGCCTTCGTGAGGCTCGGATCGAGGCCGACGGCCTCCTCGAACGCCTCGATCGCGCCCTCGACCTTGCCGATCTCCTGGCGCAGCAGGCCGCCGCGCAGGAGCAGCTCGGCCTTTCGCTTGGGGTCCTTCTCGGCGTTCACCTGCGCGCGGATGAGCGGGCCGGCCTTCTTGAAGTCGTCCATCGCGAGGTAACGCTCGAGCAGCTCGTCGCGCCACTTCGTCTCGTCGGGCTGCAGCGCCGACAGCTGCTCGAGCGCCTCGACGCCGCCCGCATCGTCGGCGAGCGGACCCTTGCGCAGCGCGAGCAGCTTCTTCCACGCCTCGACGCGCGCGTCCTCGGGTACGTCGACGCTGGTGCCCTGGCGCTCCAGCAGCCGCGCGAGCGCGCCGTGATCCTCCTGGCGCTTGTACCAGCGCTCGAGCGCAGCGGCGGCGTCCTGGGCCCCGGCCTTCTCGATCGGCAGGAGCTCGAGCACGCGCTCGCGGCAATCGGCCGCGCGCTCCTTGCCGTCCACTTCGTCGTCGAGCAGGAGCGCGGTCTCCAGCAGGAGCGCCGCCTTGTCCTGCGCAGCGGTGACGATGTCGACGTAGCCGCCCAGCGCGTCGATCAACGCGGGCCTGCGGGTCGCGTCGGACTTGGCCGCGCCGCGCAGCGCCGCGACCAGCTTCTCGGCGGCCTCGCGATCGGACGGCGCGCGGGCGGCGAGCGTCTGCCACAGCTCGATCGCGCGCTCGTGCTGACCGAGCTCGTCGGCCAGCCTCGCGGCTTCGCGCAGCGCATCGACGGCCTCGGCGTCGCCCAACGTCGCCTGCGCACGGCGGGCGAGGACGTCGACGAGCGCTTCCTTGCGTCCGAGCGCGCGGGCGAGCGACTCGCCCATCGCGACGGCGTCGGGCTCGTCGGGATCCTCGGCGAGCACGATCGAGACGACGTCGAACGCCGCGTCCTCCTCGCCCAGCTGCTCGCGCAGCACCTTCGCCGCGCTCACCAGCGTGGCGTGGCGCTCGGCACCGGTGCGGAGATCGGCGAGCGACAACAACGCCTGCGCGAGCTCGGCATCGCGTCCGGCCTTGCGATAGAGCGGCACGAGTGCGCCGAACGTGGACGCGCGCGGTCGGAGCCCCACGGCCTTCTCGTACGCACCGATCGCACGGTCGCTCGCGCCCAGGCGCTCGCTCAGTACGCCACCGAGCTGCTCGTACACCTCGGCCTGCTGATCGGTGTCGTGCGAGCGCTCGGCGACGACGGTGAGCGACTCCGCCAACAGCGGCCACTGCCCGGTGATCTCGGCGAGCCGCGTGAGCTCGCCGATCGACGCGAACTGATCGCTCGCGGATTGATCGTCCAAGAGCGCGCGCAGCGTCTCGAACGCGCTCGCGGGCGCCGCGAGCCGCTGCTCGTAGATCTGCACGAGCTCGCCGAGGATCTCCGCGCGCTCGCGGACCACCTGCGTGTGTTGCGAGCGGACCTTCATCGCCTCGGCCACGCGATCCCAACGCCCGGCGGCGCGTCCTTCGGCCTCGATGCGAGCGACCGCCTCGCGCGCCTCCGCGTGGGTCGGCTTGCGCTCGAGGATCCAGGCCCACGCCTCGAGGTCGTTCGGATCCTCGGGCAGCAGGATCTTCGTGCCGGGGGCGGACACGGTCTCTTCGACCTGCTCGGGCACGCCCGCGACCTGCATCGATCCGGTGCGGCGATCGGCGACGGCACGGGGCACACCGAGATCGACGACGCGCTCGCGACCCGGCTCGGCGCTCTCGCCCGCGGCCCGCTGCGCGCGGCCGATGGCCGGGGTCGCGAGGATGTCCGCGAGCTGCTCGCGCAGCTGGCCCAGGCTCGGGCGCTTGCCCGGCTCGGGGTGCAGGCCCATGTGCAGCAGATCGTCGAGTCGCGGATCCGCCTCGGACGCGACGCTCGACAGCCGCGGCACCGCGCCCGCCGGCACGCGGCCGGACAGCATGCGGTAGAGCACCGCGGTCATCGAGTACACGTCGCTCGCGGCGGTCGCCTCGCCGCCGCCCTCGAGCTCCGGCGCCATGAAGCCGCGGTTCGCGTCGCGCACACTGGGCCGCGCGAACGCGATGACCGGCGCGAAGCCGAAGCCGCGCAGCACTGCACCGCTCGGTCCGACCCAGATGTGCGCTGGGTTGATGTTGCGATGGAGCAGCCCGCGGGCGTGACACGCCGCGAGGCCTTCGAGGATCGGCGACGCGACCTCGAGCACCTTCGCGAGCGGCATCGGCTCGTCGTCGAGCGTGTCGGCGAGCACGAACCCGGGCGTCGGCTCGCGCATGAGGCCGAACAGGCGCCCGTCGGCGAACCCCCCGTGGGCGCCCTTGATGGCCGGGTGATCGATCGCGCCGAGCTTCGAGACGGCCTCGTGGAAGTGGGCCTGCTCTTCCAGCCCGACGGGGCGCGCGAGCGTGGCGACGGCGACCTCGACGTCGGCCTTGCTCTCGCGGTCGCGACACAGCAGCACGACGTGCGTGCCCGTGCGACCGACGACCTCGCGCAGCTCCATGCGCGGCGGCACGATCGCGAGGCTGCGATCGACCTCGGCGCACGTGGCGAGCCCGTCCAGGGCGGCCGCGCGATCGCCCTCCTGCAGCGCGGTGAGGGCGAGGTTGAAGCGCGCGAGGTTGCTGAACTCGCGCCCGGCTCCGTGCGTGATCACCTGCTGGAAGCAGCGCCGCGCCTGAGCGACGCGACGGTGCGCGAGCATGGCGGAGCCGGTGCGCAGGAGCGTGGCGGTGGACAGCCCCGCGACGCTGCCGCCGGGGAGCGCGTCGATGAGGTGCTCGATCCACTCCACGTCGAGACCGAGCGCCTCGTCGGCGGCGAGATCCGCCCGCAGATCGACGCTGCGAACGGCGCGTGCGAGGTCGAGCATCGCGAGCTTCGCGTCGGCATCGCTCGGTCGCACGGCCACTTCGGCGCACGCGCGCTCGAGCTCGCCGAAGACCGTGACGAGATCCGTCGTCGACTGGCTCGGGATCACCTCGATCGCGAAGCGCTCGGCCAGCTCCTCGGCCTCCGGCGCGCTGACCCACGGCAGGATCGCGTAGTGACGGTTGCCGCGGCCGATGCGATCGAGCAGGTCGAGCACCTGGTGGAGATCGGGATCGTCGGGCTCGAAGCCGAGGAACAGGACGTGGCGCGTGCGCACGACCTCCTCGACGAGATCGAAGAACACGCCGTCGGCCCGCATCGCGCGGCCGGT
>CAYXVR010000054.1:0-65610 GCA_964468635.1 uncultured Nannocystaceae bacterium | reverse complement strand
ATGGAGGAGAGCTCCGCTCTCCTCCCCCCAGCCGGCGGAGCCGTCTGGGGCCCCCCTCCTCTCCGGCGCTGGCGCGCCTCCTGGTGCGCCGTCTTCCCGCCAAAGGCCTCGATCAGGCGAAGCCGGGCAGCGAGGCGAAGCGCCGGACGTGGTGCTCTTCGTCGCCGAAGAGCAGGCCGAGCGCGTGCATGCGCTTGAGGTAGAGGCCCACGTCGTGCTCGTCGGTGATGCCGATGCCGCCGTGGAGCTGGATCGCCTGCTGGGTGACGAAGCGGCCGCTCACGGCGAACTGCGCCTTCGCGGCGCTCACCGCCTTGCGACGCTCGTCGACGTCGTCGCTCGACATGCGGATCGCGGCGAGCATCGCCACCGAGCGCACGAGCTCGACCTCGACGAACATGTCGACCGCGCGGTGCTGCAGCGCCTGGAACGTGCCGATCGGCACGCCGAACTGCTCGCGCGTGCGCAGGTGCTGGCGCGTCATCTCGAGCGTCGCCAGACACACGCCGAGCCCTTCGGCGACGGTGGCCGTGGCCGCCGCGTCGAGGGCGAGCTCGAGGGCCGCCGTCGCGTCGCCGCCGACGAGCCGGTGATCCTCGGGCACGGTCGCGTCGAGCTCGACGACCGCGGCGCCGAGGCCGTCGATCGTCCGCACCGGCGTGATCGTCACGCCCGGCATGCCGCGCTCGACCACGAACAGCGCGGGCGCGCCTTCGTAGACCGCGGACACGACGATCGTCGGCGCGTGCTGGCCGTGCAGCACGAACTCCTTGCGCCCGCGCAGCTTCACGCCCGCGGGCGTGCGCTCCGCCGTGGTCGCGTGCGGCAGCGGATCGTAGCGGTGGTCGCGCTCGGCGTACGCGAGCGCGAGCGACGAGGTGCCGTCGATGGTCGGCTGCAACCATCGCGCGTGCTGGGCCGGCGTGCCGGCGGCGAGCAGGGCCGTGCCCGCGAGCACGATCGAGGGGATGTACGGCTCGGGCACGAGGGTCGTGCCGAACGCCTCGAGCAGGATCGCGACGTCGACCATCGAGCCGCCGAAGCCGCCGAGCGACTCGGGCATCGGCAGCGACAGCCAGCCGAGCTCGCCCATCGACTTCCACGTGTCGGCTTCCCATCCGCCGCCGTCGTCGCGGAGCTTGCGGAACCGCGTGACGGGTGAGCGCTGCTTGGTGAAGACGCGCACGCTCTCGCGCAACAGCTTCTGTTCGTCCGTGAGCTGGAAATCCATGACGTGCTCTCTCAGGTGCCCGGCAGGCCGAGGATCAACTTGGCGATGATGTTCTTCTGGATCTCGTTCGACCCGCCGTAGATCGTGGTCGCACGGTTGTAGCAGTACGTCGGCGCGACCCACTGCTCGAGCTCGGGCACGATGCCCGGCTGATTGAACCACGACAGCGCGTCGTGGCCCATCACGTCCATCGCGAGCTCGAACGCCTGCTGCAGGATCTCCGAGCCGCGCAGCTTGAGGATCGACGACTCGGGCCCGGGCGCGTGCCCGAGCGCCGCACCGGCGAGCGCGCGGTAGTTCGCCATCTGCAGCGCCTGCAGCTTGATCTCGAGCCGCGCGATGCGGCCGCGCCACGCCGGATCGTCGAGCATCGGCACGCCGCCCACCTTCGTGGCCGCCGCGATGCGCTTGACCCGACGGATCGCGCGCTGCGAGTGGCCCACCGCGGCGATCAGCGTGCGCTCGTGGCCGAGCAGCGCCTTCGCGACCGTCCATCCGCCGTGAAGGGGCCCCACCACGTTGGCCTTGGGCACGCGCACGTTCTCGAAGAACGTGTCGCAGAACGCGGGCGTGTGCCCGATGGTGAGCATCGGCCGCGCCTCGACGCCCGGCGTCTTCATGTCGATCAACAGGAACGAGATGCCGGCCTGCTTCTTCACGCCCGGATCGGTGCGCACGAGACAGAAGATCCAGTCGGCGTACTGCGCGTACGTGGTCCAGGTCTTCTGCCCGTTCACGATCAGGTGATCACCGTCGTCGACGGCGCTCGTGCGCAGCGACGCGAGGTCGCTGCCGGCGCCCGGCTCGGAGTAGCCCTGGCACCACACCTCGTCGCCGGAGAGGATCTTCGGCAGGAAGCGCTTCTTCTGCTCGTCGGTGCCGAACTGCATGATCGCCGGGCCGACCATCACGAGCCCGAACGGGCTGAGCATCGGCGCACCCGCGAGCTCGAGCTCCTCGGTGAGGATGAAGCGCTTGGTGGGCGACAGGCCCGGCCCGCCGACCTCCTTCGGCCAGTGCGGGGCCACCCAGCCCTTGGCGTACAAGAGCTTGTGCCAGCGCATGCCGGCGTCGTGATCGAAGTGGCCGTCGACGGCCGCGATCGCAGCGAGGTCGGGCGGCATCTCCGTCCGGATCCACGCGCGCACCTCCTCGCGGAACGCGAGGTCGTCGGAAGAGAAGGACAGGTCCATCGCGGGGGGAGCCTACGACGACTCCGCCCACCCGCGCACCGGGCGGTCCCTCACTCGATGATTTGGTCGATGTAGAGGCCTGCGGCCGCGTTCACGCCGTTGACGTCCGCGGCCCCGGTGCGCTCGAACGTCGAGAACGTGCCGTCGTCGTCGAGATCGCCGAACGCTTGGGCCGTGAACTGGCAGCTGCCGTAGCCGACGAGGTTGTTCTCGGAGACGAAGTTGTAGTGGAAGTAGTGGCCCTGCTCCATCGCGAAGTGGAGCGAGCTCCACACCGCGTTGTCGTTCCACTCCGAGATGTCGTAGTAGCCGGCCCCGCTCGGGCTCGACGCGGGCACGCAGTGGCCGCCCGGTCCCGCGTTGCAGTTCACCGTGGGCGTCTCGCCGGCCGAACCGCCGGCCGGGGTGTCCGACGGATAGGGGCAGCGATGGGTGGCGTCGCCCATCGCGGCGCCGGCCCCGATCGCGGTCACGTCACCGCGGTCGACGTGCTCGGCGTTGAAGAACGCCGAGCTCGCGTCGTACATCTTCGCGAGTTGGATGCGCGCTTCGGCCGTCTTGGAGCGGCGCACGTAGGCGCCCACCGCCGGAACCGCCACGGACGCGAGCAACCCGAGGATTGCGACGACGACCATGATCTCGACCAGCGTGAAACCGTAGCTCGCCACGTAGGCGCGCGGGCGCACTCGCGCGCCACCCCGTCGCGAAAGCGACCGAGGCGCGAGATCGGAGCAGGAGGTGGGCATGCGTGCTCGAGTGACTTGCAGCGCGCTTGCCGGGACGCGCCCGGCGAAAGGGCCAATGATCCCCACGAGCCTCGCACGCTTGCGCGCATCGTCGAGTGACAATTCCCGGCACCGGTGACGGGACGCGGCACCGCGAGGTCCGGAACGGGCCGCGTCCGTGAACGGGCGCCCACGGACGTGAGGGAGCGCGCTCTGCTCGCTCGTGGATCTCCGCGGGCTGGTAGCCTACGTGCGCAAGGTGACCGAGTCCACGCCCCCCGCGTCGGTCCGTACCGTGGAGCTCGCCGAGCTCCCGCTCGCGGCCCTGTTGTTCCGCCTGCTGTCGACGCGGTTCACGGGGGTCGTCACCGTTCCGCAACCGCCCGACGGAGTCGATCGATCGATCCACTTCCGCGGCGGCATGCCGGTGCTCACCGACTGGCAACAGGACGGAAGTCGCTTGGGGGAGCTCGCGGTCGCCCAGGGCATGGTGTCCGCGGCTGCGCTCGATCGCGCGGTGGGCTCCGCGATGGAGAGCCAGCGCCGCATCGGAGATGCGCTGCGCGAGGTGGCGGACATCGACCTCGCCCGCGTGCTGCAGTTGCTCCGCGCGCAGACGATGCGACGCATGATCGACGTGTTCGCGCTCACCGACGGCCTCGTCACGATGACGCCGTCGGACGGTGTCGACGACGAGCTCCTGCAGGTGAACGTGCTCGAGCTGATCCACCGCGGTGTCACGGCGCGTTACGACCTCGGCCGGATCAAGCGCGAGATGGGCACCGCCGCCGGCGCTCCGCTGCGAGCGACGCCCGCACTCGCGCGCTACGTCGAGCAGTTCCGCTTCCGACCCGACGACGCGTCGCTGCTCGGGTACCTCGGCACCGGAGCGCTCGCGACGGCGGGCGAGCTCGCGAAGATGCCCGACATCGCGCCGCAGCGCGCGTCGCAGATCGTCTATATCCTGTGGACCTGCCGCATGATCGAGCCGATCGTCGCGGCACCGACGGTGTCGGTCGAGGACTCGCTCGCGGATCCCGAGCGATTCCTCGCGGCCCTCGAGGAGCTCGAGCAACGCATTCAGCAAGGCACCGAGCCCGCCGCGATCCTCGAGCTCGATCGCGACGCGGACACCGACGCGATCGACGAGGCGTGGCAGGGGCTCGCGCGGCGCTTCGATCCCGAACGGCTGCCGCCCGGCATCGACGAGATCGTGCGTCTGCGCGTGCAGACGATCTCCGAGGCGTTGGGCTCGGTGCGCGAGGCGGCGCGTCGGCGTCGGCACGCGCTGGCGGAGATCGCCGGGCTCCGCATGGTGCGTGACGGCAAGTTCGCGCGCGGGCTCACGCTCCTCGCCGAAGCGCAGGCACTCGGCCCCGTGGGACCCGACGTCGACGCCGCGATGTGCTGGGCGACGCTGCAGACCGGCCCGCGCACGGAGCAGGAGCTGCGCGCGGCCGACACCATGCTCGCCGGCATGATCGCCGCGCATCCGGATCTCGTCGAGACCCACTACTATCAGGCGTGCGTCGCGTCGAGTCTCGGGCGCACGAACGACGCGATCGCGGCGTTCCAGCGCGTGCTCGACATGGAGCCGGATCACCTCGACGCGCAGCGTCAGATCCGGGCGCTGCGCCGCGGCGAACGCCCCGAGGCGCCGAAGCGAGCGGAGCCGCCGAAGAAGCTGGACTTCACGCCGCTGCGCATCGATGCGCCGCCGCGCCACCCACTGCTGACCAAGCAGCTCCGCACGCTCTATTGGCTCGCGGGCTTCGTATTGGCCGCCCTGATCGCCGCGAACATCGTCTTGCGCCTCGACGTGGATTTCTGAGGCGGAGCCGCGGTAGCGTCCCGCCGATGGATCGCCGACCGCTCGCACTCCTGTTCTGCGTCGTCTCGCTCGCCTGCGCCGTCGAGGACGTGGAGGACGACGACTTCCGAATCATCAACGGCGAGCCCGCGCCCGCCACCGTGCCCGCGTATGCAGCGACGGTGGGCCTGCACTTCAAGGTCGCGGGGCCGCACTTCTCGGCCACGCCGAGCTGCAGCGCCACCTTGATCGCGCCCGACGTGGTGCTCACCGCGGGGCACTGCCTCGCGAAGCAGAGCGGCAACAGCGTGTCGGCGATCTCGCCGTCGGACGTGCGCGTGTTCTTCGGCGATGCGGCCGGTGCACAGGGTGGCGTGCTCGTCACGGTGTCCGAGACGCAGGTGCATCCGCAGTACAACCCGTTCTCGCTCGTGAACGACATCGCGATCCTGCGCCTGTCGCAGGACGCCCCGGTCGCTCCGATCCCGAACCTGCCCGCGGCGCTCGCGTTCGACGCCGGCGACGTCGGCACCGTGCTCGACTTCGTGGGATTCGGCTACTCCGACCTCGCGAAGACCGACTACGGCGTGAAGCTGCACAACACGATCCCGCTCGGCGCGCTCGGGTGCCCGCAGTCCGTGTACCCCGCGTGTCCGGCGGGTGCGCCCACGACGACGCAGTTCTCGTACTCGCAGAGCGACGGCGGCGAGGTCGAGGGCCCGTGCAACGGTGACAGTGGCGGCCCGGCGTTCGTCACGTACGGCGGCACGACGTACGTCGCGGGCGTCACGAGCTACGGCGACGGCCCGTGCGACGACTACGGTGTGAGCACGAACGTCGCGGCCTTCGAGGATTGGATCGCGGACTTCGTGGGCGACGGCGGTGGTGGTGGTGGTGGTGGTGGCAGCTGCGGCGACGGCACGTGTGCGGACGGCGAGAGCTGCGACGGCCGCAACGGCACCACGTCGTGCATTGCGGACTGCCCCGGCAAGACCGGCGGCAAGCCGTCCACGCGCTTCTGCACCGTCGGCAGCAGCTGCGAAGGTCCGGCCTGCCCCTAGCACGTCACGACGGTTGCCGATCGGGCGCGCCGACCGAGGTGGGAGACCACGCGGGCGGGTCGCTCGCGGGGAACGACTCCTCGCCCGCTCGTTCGACACAGTCGACGTCACTGCCCGCACAGGTCGCGTCGTCGAGCGCCGCATCGCGGCTCCGATGCCGTCGCACACGCACGAGCGTGCGCCCGAGCAGCAGGCCGCCGGCCGCCGCCAGCGCGACGGAGGGCCACGCGCCGAATCGTCCGGCGACGGCGAGCAGGGCGCCGCCGGCGAGGCCGCTCATCCAGCGTGACGTGGAGGACCGAACGGGACGTGGCGTCTTCACCCCCACGGTCTGAGATGGCCCCTCCGAATGTCAAACGCCGGTGGCCGGCGAGCTCGGGCCGCGCGGCTGCACGCGCAGATGGTTCTGGCAGTCCTTCACGCCGCGCGCTCGGCATGCGATGTCCTCGGCCTCGCGCTTCGCCCACCGATCCTCCACGGTCCCGGTGAGCACGACGTCGCCGCCCGTCACCGCGACTTCGATCTCGCGGGCGTCGAGATCCGCGTCGGCCAGCCGCTCGCAGACCTCCTCGCGGATGCGCTCGTCGGAACGCGTGTAGTTCTTGGGCCCCTTGCCGCGCATCGACGGTCGCTCGCTGCCGTAGCCGCGATCGGTGTCACCGAATCCGCGGTCCATCCCGCGTCCCAGCACGCCCTGCTGGAGATCGCGACCCATCCGACGATCGCGCCACAGGTCGCTCTGACCCAGGTGTCCGAAGCCGCCGTAGCCGTAGTCCTCGCCCATGCGTCCGCGGAATCCGACGCTGCGCGTGCCGTAGTCCTGTGGGCGATCGTCGCGCTCGCCCCGCTCGTCGTCGTGCCCGCGCTCCACCTGTGGTTCGAGACGTCGCATCGCGTACCTCCCCCGTCTCGAACCAGCTATCAACGGATCGCGGGGGATCAAGCGATGCTCGGACGGTACTCGATCGTGCGTGGCGCTCCGGCCTCCAGCTTGCCGACCGGAGTCCGGCAGGACACGCGCAAGCACACCCTTCATCCGTTGCGCCCCACCGCGGAGCTGGTCGCACGCGTGCTCGCGCATGCCGCCGCCGACGACGAGTGGCGCGCCTTCGCGGACGGCTACCGCGCCGTGGTGACCGAGCGATTCGCGGCCGATCGTCGACCGTTCGACCAGCTCGCCGCGCTCGCGCGTGCGAACGACGTGTGGCTCGGCTGCAATTGTCCGACGGCGAAGAACCCCGACGTGCACCGGTGCCACACGGTGCTCGCGCTCGCGTTCATGCGCACGCACTATCCCGATCTCGACGTGCGGATGCCGTGACGCTCAAAAGCGGCCGCTCAGGCCGAAGCTCATCGGGCCGGGGGCCGCGACGATCGTCGCGCGACGATGCGCCGTGCGGCGCGGGCGGATCGTGCCGTGCACGAGCATGCCGATGCCGAATGCCATCGCGAGCGACGACAGCTGCAGGCCGCCGTAGTAGCCGTACGCGTCGCCGGGCTTCGCGAAGTCGAACATCTCGTCGCCTTCGGGTGACGAGTAGTCGGCGAGCCAGAGCGAGCGCATCGTGATGCTCGTGGTGAGGCCCGCGACGAGCAGCACCGCACCGGCGGTGATGAACGGCGCGCGACGGGCCTGTTGGCCCTCCGGATCCGCGGCCGCGTCGTAGCTGCCGCGCAGGCCGGCGCCCGCTCCGGCCATGCCGAGCGACGCGACGTTCACGATCCATGCGAACGGCGAGACGACGCCCCAGCTCACCTCGCACGCGGGCTGGCCCTGCTCTTGGCACGGACCGCTCACGATGTACGCGCGCGCGCCGGACAGGACGAGGCCGACGCCCGCGAGCGCGCCGGCGCCGATGAGCAATCCGTTGCCCGCGCGACGCTTCGCTTCCGACGGCGGCGCGGGTGCAGCCGGTGGCGGCGTCGGCTCGACCGCGGGCGTCGGTGCGGGTGCCGGCGTGGGCGGCGTCGGGCCGGCTGCGGGTGGAATCGGCGCGTCGTCCTCCCAGCCGGGCGCGGGCGCATCGCGCTCGGGTGGCGCCCACACGCCGCCGTGCGCGATCGCGGTGACGAGCGCGACGAGGGTCGCAGCGCTCATCGCGATCCTCCGCGGCGACGGGGGCGACCGAGCAGCACGAGCACGATCGCGAGCCCGATCTTCTCGGGCGCGCCGGGTCCGAGCCGGCACAGGAAGTTGTCGCTGTTGTTGTCGGGGTGATCGCAACAACCGTCCGTCTCGGTGGTGTCGTCGACGTTGCCGTCGTCGAGCGGTCCGAACGTCGGATCGACGCCGGCGTCCGACGACTCCGACGGGACGTCGTCCGCACCGTCGACCGTCGCGCTCGCCGAGCCGTCGACCGACGCGGCGTCGTCCTCTGCCTCGCCGGCGCTCGAGCTACCCCCGCCGGTCGACGTCCCGCCGTCGCTCGTGCCCGCGGTGGTCCCGGTCGCGCCGGTCGAGCCCCCGCCGGTGGTGGTCGAGCCCGTCGCGCCGGACGTGGACCCGGTGCCCGAGGTGGTGCCCCCGTGGAACGCGAGGGCCGCGAGCATCCACGTGGCGAGGACCGTCGGCATCCTCGTCGAGGATACCGCGCCCGCGAGGAAGAGATCTCCCTGCCCCTCGCGACGATTTCGGATCGCCGATGCGCGCGCGCGATCGGCTCTCGACAGGCGGTGTGCGTGTGCGTCGATCGCTCGAGTGTCGGCGGAACACGCATCGCTCCCTCCGACGTCGCCGATCGGATCTCGCGCTCCACCGGTTGTGCACAGCGCTGTCCACATCCGAATTCAGGGCGCTAGATGGGGTTTTGATCGCGAATTCCGGCTTTGCGTCGGCCGCAGGCGCGGCTATAGTCGGAAGCGTCTGGCGGCACGGTTTCCGCTCCGCCGGTCGAAACGCGAAAGAAGCCACGTCACCCACGCAAGTGGATGGATGGCCTCGAACCTCGAGTGGGTCGGCAGACCGGAGACGGCGAGCCACCCCGTAACAGTGCGATACGCCGGAGGCGATCGCGCTCGGGCAGCGCTCGTCGAAGACCGACGCGACAACGCCATGGGTGGACCCGGGCAACCGGGCACTGATGCGGGTACGAACCCAGGGGAGGGAACCTGAGGAGGGGCAGCCCGCCCGACGCCGGGTCAAACCGGGGGAGGACAGGCGATCTCCGCGAGGAACAAGGCCTCGAAGTCGAGGCGGAGCTCCGTGGCAGCCGGCGAAAGTCGGTGAGCGGAGCCGAGTCAACGGCAAGGAGGCAGCGGCCTGCGACGAGCAGGCACCGCTTCGTGGAGGGATCAAACCCTTGGACAGGCGCCCGAGCGCGACGATCGCAAGATCGACGCGACGAGGGCAGAAACCCCGACAGGGAAGCTCGTGCGCGAAAGCGCGGGAGCGAGTGACGACACGATGGAGCTCTGAAGCGGACACAAACGAGGCGTCGCAAGCCGCCCCATGCAAATGGGACGGTGGACGCTCGGCCGGATGAGCCGAGCCCGGGCACGGAAACGCGGCCCAGGCTGCAGGCGCTGCGAATCGGCCGAGCCCCGCAAGGGGTTCGGACGGTCCGCAAGGTCGGTCGAGATACAAGACGCATCGGGTCCAACCGCACGAGAGACGCGCCGCACCGAAAGGTGCCGGCAAGCCGTGACCGTCACCCACGACTCTGTGGAGGGGCCTCGCGCCAGACCGACGAACAGCGAGACCGTGCGGCCAGATCACTATTGGTTTCGAGGCGGGACGTCGCCGTCCCGCCCCCCAGCCTCACGGCGCTGTCGCGCGTGGAGCTGGTCGGCGCTCGTCGGCGACCTCAGCGAACGAGCTCGTCGAGCGCCGCGAGCACGCGCGCGCTCAGCTCCTCGGGCTGCGAGCGCATCGCCAGCGCGGCGTCCACGTGGGCGGCGCGCACGTCGTCGTCGTCCGCGAGTCGAGCGAGAAGCGCGTGGGCGAGCGCGACCTGGTTGTGCGCCTTCACGGTCTGGGCTGCAGCGAGCGACTCGTGCGCGCGTGACGACGCGCGGGCTCGGTCGCCGCGCTCGAGGTCGAGGGTTCCGGCGAGCTCGAGCGCGTACGACAGGAAGGCGCGGTGGTCGACGTCGCGCAGGCCCTGCAGCGCGCGCTCGAGCGCCTCGTCGTTCAGGGTGGGCACTCGCATGACGGCGGCGAGCGCCTCGATGGTCTCGGCGATCTGCCGTTCGCTGCCCTCGCCGAGCAGCAGCGCCGCGCGGCGCAGCTGCTGGGCGTAGCGCAGCGCGTCGTCGAGGGATCGCTCCTCCAGGGCCGCGCGTGCGAGGGACAAGAGCGCGGTGCGGGCGATGTAGTGATCCTGCGAGCGTTCGCCCAGTACGAGCGAGCGCTCGAAGCCCACGTTCGCCTCCGCCGCGCGTCCGCGGTAGCGGTCGAGCATCGCGCGCCCGAGTACGGCATCGGCGATCTCGGCCCCCGACTCGGCGAGGATTGCCTCGGCCTCGCCGATCGCCGCCTCGGCCTGGGCCAGATCGCGCTCGAGCAGCGTCAGACAGAGGCCGGTGCGGGCGATCCCGTGCGCCGCCGTCACGCCACGACCCTTGCGCGTGTGCGCCTCGGCGCGCAGCGAGGTCGCCCGCGCGCTCTCGTAGTCGCTGCGACCGTGGTGGATGATCGACAGCGCGTAGAGGCCGAACGCCGCATCCTCGTGCGCGCCCGCGTGCTGGGCCGCCTCGATCGCGCGCGACAGGTCGTTCTCGTACGCGTCGCGGCCGGCACCGTCGGCCATGATCACGAGATACAGAAGACGGATGTCGAGGTGCACGCGTTCCGCGACGGGCAGGGCGCCGAGTCGATCGCGCCCGAGCCCGACGAGCTCGCGGACCTCGCGGGTGGCGAAGAGCTCGAGGCAGCGACCGGCCGCGCGCAGGCACGCGTGGGCGCACAGCGAGGCATCGCGGCCGAGCGCGGCATGGCGGGCCACGTCGCCCGCGATCGCGTGATCGGGATCGGGAAGCGTGGCGAGCACGCGTGCGATCTGCAGATGGCTCGCACGCCGACGCGACTCGGACGACATGCGATAGGCGACGTCGCGCACGAGATCGTGGACGAAGTCGTGGGCGGCGATGCCGTCGGAAAGCCGCGGTACCACGATCCCGCGGCGCCCGAGCTCGTCGAGCGCCGCGACGGACTCCGCCACCGGCAAGCCGGTGACCGCGAACAGGCGATCGTCCGCGAACGAGCGCCCGAACGCGGCCGCCCACGCCACCAGCTCGCGCGCCGTGGTGGGCAATGCGTCGATCCGCTCGCGAATGAGCTCGTCGAGCGTCTCCGAGTGCGCCGAGCCGCGCGCGCGTGCCCGGGCGAGCTCGAGCGCGAACAGGGGATTGCCGCCGCTGTCGGCGAACACCTGCGTGGGATCGTCGAGCTCGATGCCGTGCAGGCGCAGCATCGCGTGCGTGGCCGCTTCGTCGAGCGCACCGAGGTCGATCCGCACGAGCTTGCGATCGCGCGCCAACGTGCGGATCGTCCGCAGCGCGCCGGGATTGTCGGCGAGCTCCGCCGAGCGTGCGCCGCAGACGAGCGTGACGCGGCTGCCCACGAGCGCGCGAGCGACGTAGTGGAGCAGCGCCGAACCGGCCTCGTCGAGCCACTGCACGTCGTCGAGCACCACGATGCACGGCGCGGCGGCGCCGAGCAGATCCACGACGGCGTCGAAGAAGCGCGCGCGCTCGCCGGCATCGCGGGCGAGCGGCACGATCGTCTCCGCGAGGTCGCCCGCTCGCAGCGCGTCGACCCAGGCGCCGTAGGGACGCACGATCTCCGCCTCGAAGGCGCGGCCGCTCAGCACGCGAGCTCCGCGACTGCGTGCGAGCTCGCCGAAGTGGTGCAGCAGCGTGGACTTGCCGATGCCCGCGTCGCCGGCCACGAGCACGAGCTCGCCGGTGTCTCCGCGATCGAGGACATCGACGAAGCGCGCGATCTCGGCGTCCCGTCCACACGGTGCTGTGTGCTCGATCGCCGAGGCGCGCACGGACTCGACCGGCTCGCGCTCCACCATACCCGGCCGCGGTTCGACGGGCGCGCGGCCGAGCTGCCAGCGCGCGCGCTCGAGCTCGCCACCGGGAGACTCGCGAGGGATCAAGCGCCGCGCGGCCTCGTACTCGCGCAGCGCATCGGCGGTGCGACCGAGCCGACCGAGCAGGCCCATCACCGCCGCGTGAGCGCCCTCGTCGAACGGATCGACGCTCGCTCTCGCGCGCGCATGGGGCAGCGCGCGCGCGGGATCGTCGGCGAGCCGTCGCACGAGCGCGACGAGCAGCTGGCGGTGCAGGCCCTGCGCCTCTTCGCGCAGCGCCGCGCACCACTGCTGCCAGCGCCAGCAGTCGTGGAGATCGAGGCCGGACAGCGGCTCGCCGCGCACGGCCGCGACGGCATCCTCGAGCTCGGTGAGCGGTGCGTGCTCGAGATCTGCGCGCACGATCCGGCGCAGACGCGCGAGGTCGAGCTCGGGCGCGCGCAGCTGCAGCGCCACGTGATCGCGATCGGCGGCGAGGCGCACGACCTCGTCGTCGATCACCGGTCGCAGCTTGCTCAGGCTCCACCGCAGTCCGGCCCGAGCATCGCCCGGGCCGTCCCAGAACATCGCGCACAGCTGGTCGCGCTGGTGCTCGCGCGCCGTCACGGCCAGGTAGCCGAGCAAGGCCCGCGTCTTCTTCGACGCCGGCAACGGCGCGACGACACCGTCGCGCACGACCTGTAGCTCGCCGAGGACGCGGACCTCGAGCACGCGATGATCCTATCGATCATCCATCGCGCGTGTACAGCCACCCCGCCGTCCACACCCGATCGAAACCGACCTCCGCCATCCGGAACGACTCGCGCACGGCTTCGGCATCGGGGGCCTCGAACTCGCAGAGCGTGCGGCGCCGATCGGCCGCCAGGTACGTGCGGATCCACCGGGCACCGTGCGCCTCGAGGCATGGGTCCACTCGCTGACCGAGCCTCGCGTGCTCTTCGTCGGTGAGCGGAGTTTCGAAGTTGGTCTCGACGATCAGGATGGCCATGGCGGCTTCGATTCCATCACGGGCGAGCTTCGAGCACCAGATTGAACGGGGTCTGGGTCGCGCGGCGCATCGACGAGAATCCGCCCCCCTCCACGACCACGTTGCGAAGTCGCGCCTCGCCGGCCTGCGCCCCGAGGGCGGGGCCGTGCAGCGACAGCGAGTGCGGCACGCACAGCATGGTCGAGGCCGAGTAGAACACCCGGCCCACGAGGTTGTGGTTGTCCTCCGGGCGATCGGCCGCGAACGGCTCGACGATCATCCACGTGCCGTTCGCGGCGAGCGTGCGACGGGTGTGACGCGCGGCTCCGACGGGATCCTCCATGTCGTGCAGGCAGTCGAAGTGCGCCACGAGGTCGTAGTTCGTGCCGGGGTAGTCGGTGGAGCTCGCGGTCTCGAACTTCACGCGATCGCCCACGCCGGCCACGCGCGCACGCTCGCGAGCGAGCTCGATCGAGCGCTCGTGCGAGTCGAAGCCGATGAACCGCGAGCGGGGGAACGCCTGCGCCATGAGGATCGTCGACGCGCCGAGCCCACAGCCGACGTCCGCCACCGTCGCACCCGCGTCGAGCTTGGGGATCACGCCGTCGAGCGCGGGCAGCCACGTGCTCACGAGGTTGCCGACGTAGCCCGCGCGGAAGAAGCGCTCGGTGCCCTCGAACAGGCACGGATGCTGATCGCCCCAGCGCGTGCCATCGCCCGTCTTGAAGTTGTCGAGCATGCGGCGCTCGTGGGCCCACATCGCGGCGGTCACCTGGAACAGGCCCGGAACGAACGCGGGGCTGTCGGCGTTCGCGAGCGCCTCGGCCTGCGCGGCCGGCAACACGTAGCGTCGCGCGCTCGGCTCGTAGACGACGTAGCCGCCCGCCGCTTGCGCGTCGAGCCACTCGCTCACGTAGCGCGGGACCGTGCCGGTCGCCTCGGCGAGCTCGCGCGCGGTGAGGCCGGCGGGCGCGTCGGCGAGCGCGCGCCACAGGCCGAGGCGATCGCCGAGGATGACGAGCACGCCGCTCATCGCGGCGCCGACGTCGGTGACGACCTTTTCGAGGAAGGACTGGAGGGCCGCGGTGTCGGTGGTCATGGCCCGAGCCTGGGCCCGGGCCGTGGAGCCCACCGTTGGAACCACCGTTGGAACTACCCCTGGGGCATCGCGTTCTCTTCCACGAGGCCCGTCAGGCACCGCAGCGCGGCCTCGAAGCTCGTGTCGCAGATCGACTCGATGCAGCAGCGGATCTGCGCCTCGTCGGCCGGCGTGTCGGGATCGTCGGCGACGTCGAGCGCTTGGCAGACCTCGATGATGCGCGTGGGCGGTGTCGCCTGACCCGTGAAGCCACCGTTGCCGTCCTCGCCGGTGCAGCCGGGTCCGATTCCGAACTGCCACTCCTGGTGCGCCGCAGTCACGCCGCGCGCCCAGTCGTCGGGCAGGATGTCGCCCGCGGGATACTCGGGGTCCTGCCACGTGCGGTAGACGAGCTCGTCGACGCCGCCGGCGAGCGGCTGATACGGAGGATCGGGATTGCGCTCGGTGACGATCGGCACGCCGATGATCCCGAGCATCACGACCGGTCGATCCTGCCCCTGCAGGAGGTCGACGTACTCCTGCACGGCGACGAGGCCGTCGCCGCTCGACTGGCAGTTGGTGTAGACACCGCTGCCGTCGGGGCCATCACACGTGACACCCGCGTTCCAGCAGATCGCGCTGGAGGGCACCGCGACCATCGTCTCGGGATGCTCCTCCATGTACGCGTCGTCTTCCATGACCGACTCGTCGGCGAGCGAGCAGTCGACCTCGTCGGTGATGAGCGCGACCGCGAGCAGGCCACCGTCGCGCAGGAAGGGCGAGTCGCCGGAGTTCCAGTCCGCGGCAGGGTCGAGCGCGCGACGCATCGCCTCGAGCTGGGACTCGTAGCCGCAGCCGTCGATGCCTTGCGGCCCGATGCACGCGAGCGCCTGGGCGACGTTGCTGTCGTCGACGCCGTCGCCGTTCACGTCCACCGGATCGGCGTCGGGCACGTTGCTCGTGCCCATGTGGAAGTGGATGAACTCGTCCATGGGGGCGATCGGGTTGGGGCACACGTCGTCGCACGCGAACTCGGCGACGACCGGATCCATGCCGATGCCGGTGAAGCGATCGATGCGATCCGTGCACGCGTCGTAGATCGGCGCGCCTTCTTCCGCCATGCGGCCGGGCTTGTAGTACGGGTCGCACAACGGATTGCCGACGTCGGTGGTGGTGACCATGATGTTGACGTCGGCATTCAGCGGGTTGCCCTCGTCGTCGAGCAGGCCCTCGAGGCCCTGCACGAGCGACGGCATGTTGAGCGCGAGGTTGAGCTGTTCCTCGGCCATCGAGCCCGAGTTGTCGATCACGAACAACACGTCGACGCGGCCCGAGCAGCTCTGATCGATGTCGCAACCACCGCCCATGCCGGTGTCTGCGCCTTCGATGTCGAGCTTCGGTCCGTCGTCGGCGTTCGTGGGATCGATGCCCGACTCCCCGGCGGTGGTCTCGTCGTCGCCGTCGTCCGACGGGCTGTCCTCCTTGCACGAGAGCGCGAGCAATGCCGCAAGCCACACTCGATCCATCCGCGAACGATTCATCGTGAAGAGTGTCGCCGCGGCCGCCGGCGAATGCGAGGCGTGAACCGACGATGCGGGCGAGATCGTGCGCGTCCGACCTACAGGAGACTGCTATGCTCGCCGCCTCGTGCTCCTCTTCAAGAAGCCGTTCTGGGACGGTCTGCAGAGCGGACGCATCCAGTTGACCTTTCGTCGGTGGCAGAAGCCGCACGTGCGGGTCGGAGGTCGGTATCGGTGTCATCCGATCGGCGTGTTGGAGGTCGACGATGTCCGACTCGTGGTCGCGGACGCGATCACCGACGACGAGGCCGTGCTCGCGGGGTTCGCTTCGCGCGCCGAGCTCGTCGCGCACCTCGCCGAGCTCGGGCCGATCGAAGCGGACACCCAGCTGTATCGCGTCGCGCTCCACCACGGAGGCGACGGCGATCGCGTCGAGCTCGCGCTCGAAGCCGATCTGACGCCCGCCGACGTCGAGGCGATCCGCACGAAGCTCGCGAAGATGGACGCGAAGACGCCGTGGACGGCCGAGACGCTCGCGATCATCGAGGCGCGCCCACGCGTCGCGGCGTCGAAGCTCGCCGAGGCGCTCGGACGCGAGCGCCTCGAGTTCAAGACCGACGTGCGCAAGCTGAAGAAGCTCGGGCTCACCCAGAGCTTCGAGGTCGGCTACGAGGTCTCGCCGCGCGGGCGCGCGTACCTGGCGGCGATCGGCCCGCGTACGAAGGCGAAGACGGCGAAGCGGAAGTAGTCAGCGCTGGGACGCGAGCCAGGCGTCGGCCTCGCGCACGTCGTCGTCGGCTTCGACCTTCACGAAGGTCTCGCGGGCGTTCTTCGCGAGGGCGAGCGCGCGGTCGCGATCGCGGTCCGCGGCGCGCAGTGCCTTCGCCAGGTAGAAGCGGGTCTCGGCCAGGTCGCTGTCCGAGACGTCCTTCGCGGCCTCGCGCACCGCGAGCGCGCGCTCGAGCGCCGCGACGGCTTCATGGGGATGATCGAGCTGCAGCTCCGCCTTGCCGATGCCGGTGAGACCGTAGGCGGTGCGCGCATGGTCGGGGCCGAGCGTGGCCTCCCAGATCCGCAGCGACTCGCGGTAGTCCACGAGCGCGGCGCGCGGGTCTCCGCGCGTGAGGTGCAGCTGACCGCGTCCGAAGATCGTGCTCGCGATGCGCGGGCTCTCGGCACCGAACAGCTTGCGCTCGATGACGAGCGCCGCCTCGGTGTGCGCAGCGGCCTCGTCGTACCGCCCGAGCTTGCGACACGTCGTGGACAGGTTCGAGTGCGCGGTGGCGACCGAGTGGTGCTCTGCGCCGAACGCGAGGACGACGGCCTGCAACGCCTGCTCCCCCGTCGTGCGCGCGAGCTCGAAGTCGCCGCGGGCGGCGTGGATGCGCGAGATGTTCGCGAGCACGCTCGCGAGGCTCGGGTGCGTGTCGCCCTGCGTGCGCACGATCGCTTCGGCGATGCCCTCGAGCGCGGCCTGGGCCTCGTCGTAGCGCTGCCGGCCGTGCAGCGTCAGTGCGAGCATTTCGCGCGCCTCGATCGTGTCGGGATGATCGACGCCGCGCACCTCGCCGAGCAACGCGACGGCCTCCTGCAGTCGCGGCTCGGCGTCGCTGTACTCGCCGCGCACGAGCGCTTGGGTGCCGACGACCAGCGCGAGCGCGCCGCGATCCGCCGCCGTGTCGCCTGCGCGCACGACCGCGACCTCCGCCGCTCGGACGAGCGGCGGCAGCTCCAGCGGGCGATCGGCGTGGGTGCCTACCACGCGCACGAGCGCGATCCAGATCTGCGGCTCGAAGGCCTGGTAGTCCGCGGCGGCGGCCTCGCGTGCCGCTTCGTAGAGGAGCGCCTCGCCGTCGGCGGGCTTGCCGGCGTCGAGCTCCGTGGCCGCGCGCATGAACAGGAACTCCGCGGTGAGCGGCGCGTAGTCGACGGCCCGCACGCGCGCTTCGAGGCTCGCGACGGTCTCTCGCGCGCCGTGGTAGCGGCCGCCGGTGCGGAAGACCTTCGCGCGGGCGAGCTGTGTGCGGATGTCCTCGACCTCGGCACGATCGTCCGGCGCGGGAGCAGGCACATCGGCGAGCAACGCATCGATGTCGCTGCAGGTCGAGACGTCGCCGATCTGCGCGAGGAGCTTCGCCGAGTTGTCGACGACGGCTCCGTCGGCGGTCGTGAGCACGTCGAGCACCGCCTGGGCCTCGTGGAGCCGCAGCTGCAGGCACGACATCCGGCGGTCGAGCATGTCCTGCGATTGCTCGCCGCGCACCGAGGTCGCGCGACACGCCTCGGTGTGCGCGTCGACCCAGCGCGTGGACCACTCGTCGAGCTCTGTTTCGGTGCGGCGCCACGCGAGCGCCGCGTGGGCCCGCCCGGATTCCGCGAACGAGGCGCTCGCGGCCGCGCGCGCCTCGGGCGACCACACCGCGTCCATCGCCTCGTCGGCGTGCGTGCAGAGGTCGGCGCGGTGTTGCGCGTAGGCGATCGAGATGCCTGCACCGCCGACGACGAGCGCGGCGAGGAGCGCTTGCCGAACGCGTCGGCGGCGACGCACGGTGGGATCGTCGCGCAACGCTGCGAGCAGCGCGTCCATGTCGGAGAAGCGATCGTGCGGGCGCACCGCGAGCCCGCGCGAGAGCACCGCGAACAGCCATCGCGGCGTGGCGTTACCGTCCGGCGGTGGACGCAGTCGGCCGTCGAGTACCGCGGCCGCGAGCGCGGCCGCGTTCTCGCCGGGGAAGGGGCGCTGGCCGTAGAACGCCTCGTACAGCGCGACGCAGAACGAGAACTGATCGCTCTTCGCGTCGGCGAGGCCACCCGCATGCTGCTCCGGCGCCATGTATGCCGGCGTGCCCATGAGCGCGCCCGTGCGCGTGAGCTTGGTGTCGAACGAGTCCGTCGATGCGCGATCCATCTCGACCTCGCGCGTGGTCGCGAGCTCGCTCGCGCGTGCGAGCCCGAAGTCGACCACGCACACGCGGCCGTCCTTGCCGAGCAGCACGTTGTCGGACTTGAAGTCGCGATGCACGATGCCGGCCGCGTGCGCCGCAGCAAGCCCCGCTCCCGCGGCCAGGAATCGCGGCAACGCGTCGGACCAGGAGGGACGCTCGCGCTCGATCCACTCGCCGAGCGTGCCACCGTCGAGGTACGCCATCGCAATGAACACGCGACCGCCCACGGTCCCGACGTCGTGCACCGCGATCACGTTCGGGTGATGCAGGCGCGCCATCGCTTGCGCCTCGCGCAGGAGCCGAACCGCGCCGGCGCTCACGTGCTCGGTGTCGCCCATGCGCGCGTCGATGCTCGAGCGCACGAGCTTCACCGCGACCTGGCGACCGAGCTCCGGATCGAGTGCGGCGTAGACGACCCCCATGCCGCCCGCACCGATGCGCTCGAGCACGACGTACCGGCCGAGCAGCGTCCCGCGCCGCAGATCCTCGCCGTTCCCGCGAGCGTCGGTGTCCGACTCCGCCCGCGTCGCGCTGATCGTGACGTCGCGCGCCCAGTCGTCATCGGTGGTGATTCCTGCACCCACGCGCTCGCGACAGCTTAGCGGCTTTGCCGAGCGAGCGGCCGCTAGCGGACGAAGACGAAGAGCAGGGCCTGGTAGACCACGAAC
This sequence comes from uncultured Nannocystaceae bacterium, assembly GCA_964468635.1. Classification (GTDB taxonomy): domain Bacteria; phylum Myxococcota_A; class Polyangia; order Nannocystales; family Nannocystaceae; genus Xiheibacterium. Next base: position 46,374 of record CAYXVR010000054.1, on the reverse strand, counting down.
GCGGTCCATCCGGCGAGCAGCGCCCGCCCGCCGCGCAAGCCGTGGACCACGCGAGCGATGGCCGGATACGCGACCGCGAACGCGATCGCATAGAGCGAGAGATAGACCCAGACGATCGCGAGCGTCGGCGACGGGCGCACGATCGCGTGCATCCAGGCGTCGGGGTCGAGCACGCGCGCGCACAGGAGCAGCCCGACCAGGGTGTCGGGCACCAGCGTCGTGAGCGAGGCGACCGCGGTCGCGACGCCGACGAGTGCCATCACGTCGTCGAACTCTCCACGCCCTCCGAGCGCGCGGGCGACGAGGTGGAGCACGGCGGCCGCGAGCATCGCGGCGAGCACGATGACCGGGGCGATGAAGGTGGCCTCCCAGTAGAAGTAGACGTCGCTGGGGATCGCCAGCCACGGCGCGAGCCCGGGGGCCACGCCGCCGAACGCGAGCAGCAGCAGGCACACCGCGTAGCTCACCCCGTAACCGACGAGAACGATCACGCCGTCCCGCAGCCTTCGAGGGCGCGCGAGCCAACGCCGCAGCAGGCGGTCGATCGCGCCGGTACGAGGCACGTCCTCACCATGATGCGAGGCCGTCGCGGGCACGCGCGCAGCCGCAGCCGCGAGCGCTCCGCCGTGGCCGCTGGATTTGCGCGACTACGAGCCGGTGCGTCGCGTGGACGTGCGCCGCCGCGGCTGCGCCTCGCGACCGATGGGCTTGCGCAGCCGCTCGCGCGAGTGCGCGAGCGACAAGAGCGGAGCGAGGAACGCCTCGGTGATCGTCGGGCGATCGGGCATCTCGATGAACACGGCCGTGGAGTTCGTGCCGCCCACGCGACGCACGAGCGTCTCGAACAGCTCACCCGTCGCGGTCATGAACCGCGGCTCCGCGACGATCACGTCGATGGGGAACTTGAACAGCAGCTGCAGCGCGATGCCGCTGTCCTTCGCCGCCATGACGCGCGCGCCCGCGAGGCGGATCAGCGTGCGAAGCGCGGCGCGGTCGGCCGCGTTGCCGACGAGCAACACGCGGCGCATGTTGAGCGCCGGCCGGAGCCGTCGGGCCGCGTCCGCCAGCGGATGCTTCGACGACACAGACCTGGGTTAGCGAACGATCAGCCCACACGCAAGCACACGTGGATTCGCACCGCAGCACGCGCCTGCACGCGTTCTGGCTCCACCGTCGGAAGGCGTGCGCAGCATCGCCCCGAGCGATATCGGTCGAATGGCCGATTCCACGCTGCCGGGCGTGCGCGAAGTCGGGCGAGGTCTGCGCGCACGGACCGAGGTCAGTCGTAGCCGACCGGTGCATGCTCCGGCAGCGCGGCGTAGGCCGCCCACAGCTCGTCGATCGTCTGCCCGGTCTCCGTCGTCCAGAACGCGTCGTCGTAGGTGCCGGCGCGCAGGCGTTGATCGAGGCGACCGGCGATGCCCGGCTCGATCTCGGTGTCGAGCCACAGGAAGAACCGCGCCGTCACGCCGTACGCATCGGTGTAGTGCTGGCCGGGCTCGTAGCGCTGCATGGTCCAACACGAGTCCGCATTGAGCCGGCCGAACGACCAGCGCGCGTAGTCGGCGAGGCCTTCCGTCGCCCAGCCCGGCACGTTGCCGGCCGAGTACGCCTGCACGAGGTGGAAGCCCTCGTGCACGATCACGTCGAGATCGTCGGGATGGGCGGCAGCGTACGTCGACGAGATCTTGATGTCGCTGCCGCCCGCCGCCGCGACGCCGTCGTACGCCGGATCGAAGGTCAGCCGCACGTCCTTCACCGCTGCGGGGTGATACGCGGCCGCCATCGCGGGATACGCGGCGAAGTGCTCGTCGATCAGGCGATCGTACGCCGCCTGCGGCAGCACCGGGATCCCGTAGAGCACGAGCAGCGAGTAGCCGTTCTCGGAGTAGAGCCACCCGTCCGTCGTGGGGATCCCGAGGATCGGCGGGGTCGTCGTGCTCACGACGTTCGAGTGCTGCGCGGCACCGCTGCCGTTCTCGGCGACGATGCGGAAGTGCGCCGTGGTGCCGGGCTGGAGGCGGCGGACGGAGAACACCTTCGTCCCGCGCGCGGCGTATCCGATCGGCGCGAAGACCTCGCCGTCGCTCGACTGCTCGACGCGGAACACGGCGTCGTCGCTCGCCGATTGCCACGCGAGATCGATCTGCGTGCGCGACACGGGCGTTGCCGTGAGCCCGTGGGCGGTGAGCGGGGGATCCTCGCTGTCGTCGTCGAGCTCCGAACGGCCGTACAGCTCGAGCTCGGCGAGCTGCACGGTGCTGCCGGCCGCGTTCTCCATTCGCAACAGGTAGAAGCGATGGTGCTCGGTCGCACCGACGGTGTACTGCCGGCGCTCGAGCCGGGCGGAGAACGCCTCGCGCGCGCGCGAGTCCAGCTCGATCCACTCGTGGCCGTCGTCGGAGCCGAGCAACAGCCAGCGCACCGGGTCGTGCTCGGGCGCATCGCTGGCCGACGTCAGCGCGTAGTGCGACAGGACGTACGGACCGCTCGTGTCGATGCGGAACCAGACCGAGCTCCCACCGGCGCGGAACTCGGTGCTCGGATCGCCGTCGACGACCATGTCCACGGTCGCGCCCCCTTCACCTTGGTGACACGCCGCCGTCGATGCGGCTGCGGGTAACAGGACTGCGGTCGGATCGGCGGGGCCCGCATCCGTGTCGGCCGAGGGCCCGTCGTCGTCGTCGCCGATCGTTTCGTCGAATCCGTCGTCGCCGCTCGGCTCGGCGGACGAGGTGCCGTCGTCGCCGGTGTCCTCGTCGGCACCCGGGTCGAGATCGGCCGGCACTTGCTCGGGCATGCCGCCGGTCGAGCACGCGATGCCGATGCCCGACACGACGACGAGCAGACACGAGCGAAGCGGAGCAGGGGTCGGCACGGTCCTCCCGCAGGATCGTCGCGAGTCGCCCTTGCGCACCTGTCCGAATCGGCCAGCCCGCAGTCCGATCCGGCCACTACTGGGGGCCGCGGCAGACGTACGAGTGCGTGTTCGTGCACTCGTCGTCGTTCCACGTGCCCGCTTCGGCGCGCATGTGGCCGCAGTCCTCGCCGCCGAGATCGTTCGGCTGGCCGGGCTCCCACGCGTCGAAGTCCACCGCCGTTCCGTCGTGCCACACCCAGTCGCGCTCGAGGTCGGCGTCCGAGAGACCGATCCAGGTGTCGTCACCGGCCGTGGTCGCGAACACCTCGTCGTTCTCCGTGCTCGAGTGGAGGATCGCGAGGCTGGCGCCCAGATCCATGCAGCGCTGCAGCGCCTCGGGCCAGGTGACGGGCTCGTCGCAGTACGACTGCACGACGCCGCTGCCCGTCACCTCGTAGGCACACGATCCGCAGCTCGTGTTGCGCTCCGAGTACTCGTCGACGGCGCCGTCGTCGTCGTCGTCGACGCCGTTGCACAGCTCGGCGACGGGCTCGGACGTCGAGCCGCCCTCGAGCTCCGTCGTCGTCGACTCGTCGCCGTCGTCGTCGTCGCTGTCGTCGCCGTCGTCGCTGTCGTCGTCGTCGCTGTCGTCGTCGTCGTCGTCGCTGTCGTCGCCGTCGCTCGAGGGATCCGAGGTGGTCTCGCCGCTCGTCGTCGGCCCCGCGGTCGATGGGTCCGTCGACGACGTCGGATCCGTGCTCGCGCTGCTCGTCTCCCCGATCGAGGTGCTCGACGCCTGCCCGCCGCTGTCGAACGCGCACGCACCGAGAACCAAGGCGATCCCCGCCACTCCACGCATGCGTCCAGGATACGAGCAGGTGCGATCGTCCTGCAACCGACGCGCCGGGAACGTATGCTCGCCGCGGACCGCCGTCATGATTCGTTACGAGCCCCAACCGGCCTGGCTACGCGACATCGTCCACCTGCCGATCAGCTACGCGCTGCGGCGCGCGCTCTACGGGAGCCTCGCGATGGGGGCGTACGCCTGGTCCATCTGCCTCGTGTTCGAGCGCGTCGGGGGCGTGCGCCTGCCGCACAGCGGGTCGACGGTCGGCATCGCCGGCGCGGTCGTCAGCTTCGGCATCGCGTTCCGGCTCAACAACGCGTACGCGCGGTGGTGGGAGGGGCGCGTGCACTGGGGAGCGCTCGTGAACCACGCCCGCAATCTGGCCGTGCTCGCGAACGTCTCCTGGTCGCGCGGCGACCTCGCCGGACGACGCCGAATGGCCGGCCTGCTCGGCGACTTCTGCGTCGGGCTCGCGCTGCACCTGCGCGGGGAGCTCCATGCCGCGGATCTCGAGGCGGTCGACGGCGACGAGCGCGAGATCGCGGGTCGGCGTCGCCACCCGCTGTCGTACCTGAGCGAGCTCGTATGGCGCGAGATCGACGAACGTCGAGCGAACGGCGTGCTCGACACCGCGCAGGTGCTCGCATTGCGTCCGCACGCGGCGGCGTTGTTGGACATCACGGGTGCATGCGAACGGATCCGCAACACGCCGATTCCGTTCGCGGTCACCGTGGTGACCAGGCTCTTCCTGTTCGCATTCCTCCTGCTCGTACCCGTGGGCCTCCACGAGGACTTCGGCGACGTGATGGTGCCGCTGTCGATGGCGGCGTTCTTCGGGCTCGCCGCGATGGACGTGCTCGCGGCGGAGCTCGAGAACCCGTTCGGTATCGACTGCAACGATCTCCCGACACGCTCGATCGCGGAGGCGATCCGCCGCAACGTGCACGAGATCCTCGGCGTCGAACGCGAGGGCGCGCCGGATCGCGAGCCGCTCGCGCCGGCGCCCTACGCGAAGATCCACTGAGCCGCCGTCAGGCGGGATGGTTCTGTCGCGCCTGCCATTGCGCGTGGTGCTCGCGGATCGCCCGGATGATCGACGGGCCGTCCGGGAGGATCTGCGGGATCTCGAGGTCGCGTGCGTCGACGAACGGGCAGCTCGGATCGAGCATCACCTCGCGCGCCCACTCGAGCATTCCGTGCCAGAAGTTGCCGGCGAGGATCAACGGCGTGCCGTGCAGGTGGCGCACCTGCAGGAGCTGCCAGACCATCAGCGTCTCGAGCACCGTGCCCACGCCGCCCGGTACGACGACGAACGCGTCCGACACGAGCACGAAGTGGTGCAGGCGCGTGAAGAACGTCTTGTGCTCGAACGCCTGGGTGACGAACGCGTTGATGTCCTGCTCGAACGGCAGCTCCACGCGGATGCCGACCGATTTCTGCAGGTCGCCGTGCGGGTCGGCCAGCTTCACGCCCTCGTTCGCCGCCTGCATCAGGCCGGGCCCACCGCCGGTGACGATGTCGCATCCGAGCCGAGTGAGCTCCGCGGCGGTGTCGCGGACGGTCGTGTACACCCAGTGATCGCGGTCGACCCGCGCGGAGCCGAAGATCGTCACGCGATAGCGATCGCGCTTCGTGGGCCGCAGTCGCGTGAGCGCATTCACCGAGTCCCACAGCGAGAGCACGGTCTTGAACAGGATGTCGGTCGCGGCCTTCTCGTCGGAGAGCAGGACGAGCGAGTCGTCGGAGTCGTCGTGGCTCATCGTGGTGCTTTCTGTCGCCGTTCAGTACGGCCACTTCCAGTTCGCGGCCTCGGGCTGATCGATGCCGTGCTCGTGGGCGTAGTTCACACAAGCGATCTGCTGGTTGCGGAACTTCTCCTTGGCATGCCCGCCGGCCACTCGCAGTCGAGGTACCCGATCGATCACGTCCATCGCGAGCGTGAACCGATCGATACGGTTCTGGATCGCGAGCTCGAGCGGCGTGTTGATGTTGCCCTTCTCCACGTAGCCGCGCACGTGCAGGTTCTCGTGATTCGTGCGGCGGTACGCGAGTCGATGGATCAGCCAGGGATAGCCGTGGAACGCGAAGACGATCGGCTTGTCCGTGGTGAACAGGCCGTCGAAGTCGCCGTCGGTGAGGCCGTGCGGGTGCTCGGTGTGCGGCTGCAGCTTGAACAGGTCCACGACGTTCACGAACCGCAGCTTCAGATCCGGGAACTCCTGGCGCAGCATGTCCGTGGCGGCGAGCGCCTCCTTCGTGGGGATGTCGCCGGCGCACGCCATCACGACGTCGGGCTCCCCGCCCTGATCGGTGCTCGCCTTCGCCCAGATGCCGACGCCCTTCGTGCAGTGGGTGATCGCATCGTTCATCGACAGGTACTGCAGGTGCTTCTGCTTGTCGGACACGATCACGTTGAAGTAGTTCTCGCTGCGCAGACAGTGGTCTGCGACCGACAAGAGCGAGTTCACGTCCGGCGGCAGGTAGATGCGGGTGACGGCCGCGCTCTTGTTGAGCACGAGGTCGAGGAAGCCGGGATCCTGGTGGGTGAACCCGTTGTGATCCTGTCGCCACACGGTGCTGGTGATGAGGAGGTTCAGCGACGGCACCTTCGCGCGCCACGACAGGTGATTGCAGATGGTCAACCACTTCGCGTGCTGGTTGAACATCGAGCCGATCACGTGGGCGAACGCCTCGTACGTGCTGAAGAGCCCATGCCGCCCGGTGAGGACGTAGCCCTCCAGCATGCCCTCGAGCGTGTGCTCGCTCAGCATCTCGATCACGCGTCCGTCGGGCGCGAGCTCCGTGCCGTCGGCATCCTCGGGGAAGTACTCCTCGAGCCACAGCTTCTTCGACACCTGGTAGATCGCGTCGAGCTTGTTCGACGTGTTCTCGTCCGGGCCGAAGACCCGGAAGTTCGTCATGTTCGCCTTCATGACGTCGCGCAGGAACACGCCGAGCGGGCGGCAGTTCTCGGCCTCGACCACGCCCGGCTCGCCGACCTCGATGCCGTACTCGCGGAAGTCCGGCATGCGCAGCGCCTTCTTGAGGTGGCCGCCGTTCGCGTGGGGGTTCGAGCCGATCCGGCGCGTGCCGGTGGGCATGAACGATTTCAGCTCCGCAGCGAATCGCCCCTGGGCGTCGAAGAGCTCGTCGGGCCGGTAGCTGCGCATCCAGTCCTCGAGTGCCTTCAGGCGCGCGGGGTCCGTCTTCACGTTCGCCATCGGCACCTGATGCGCTCGCCAGCTGCCCTCGAGCTTGTGCCCGCCGACCTCGGCCGGGCTCGTCCAGCCCTTGGGCGTGCGCAGCACGATCATCGGCCAGCGCGGCCGGAACGCAGTGCCGGAGTCACGCGCGCGTCGCTGCGCGTCGCGGATGTCGGCGACGCATCGATCGATCGTGGCGGCCATCGCCTGGTGCATGGATTCCGGATCGGAGCCCTCGACGAAATACGGGGTCCATCCGTTGCCGCGGAAGAACGCCTCGATCTCGTCGTGGGGGACGCGCGCCCAGATCGTGGGGTTGTTGATCTTGTATCCGTTGAGATGGAGGATCGGCAGCACCGCACCGTCGCGGATCGGATTGAGGAACTTGTCGATGTGCCAGCTCGTCGCGAGCGGTCCGGTCTCGGACTCGCCGTCGCCCACGACGGCGGCGACGATCAGATCGGGATTGTCGAATGCCGCACCGCAGGCGTGCGAGAGGCAGTAGCCGAGCTCGCCGCCCTCGTGGATGCTGCCGGGCGTCTCCGGCGTGCAGTGGCTGCCGATGCCGCCGGGGAACGAGAAGCGCTTGAACAGTCGGCGCATCCCGTCCGCGTCCTCGCTGCAGTCGGGATAGACCTCGGAGTACGAGCCTTCGAGCCAGCACGGTGCGATGACACCGGGCGCGCCGTGGCCGGGACCGGCCATGAACAGCAGGTCGAGATCGTGGGCCGCGATCGCGCGGCTGAGGTGCACGTAGCAGAACGCGAGACCGGGGCTCGCGCCCCAGTGGCCGAGCAATCGATCCTTGACGTGATGCGGTGCGAGCGGCTCTCGCAGGAGCGGGTTCGCGGACAGGTACGTCATGCCGAGCGCGAGGTAGTTGCTCGCGCGCCAGAACGCGTCGACCTTCCGCACGTCGTCCGCTTCGAGCGGCGCACCGGGGACGGTGGAGCGCGCCTTGCCGAATGCACTGATCGAATCCGAGGCTGTGGAGCTCACGGCGCCCAGCCTACGTCTTGGGCGCGCCCGAGGGATAGCCGCGACGCGGAGCGTCACGTCCGCGGCCCGGGATGGTCACGCGGGGCGTTGCACGTAGTCGTCCCACTCGTGGTGGGGGTGCCGCGCGTCGACGGCGGTGCCGCGCGGTCGGCCGATCGCGGCCAGCGTGCGCGCGGTGCCGGTGATCAGGCCCCGCTGGGCGGCGCTCGAATGGGTCGATTCGCGGGCGAGGTCGTTGAGCGAGAGCAGGCCGACGGGGCGCTTCTCGGCGTCGACGACGGGGATCCGCCGGACCTGGTGGTGTTGCATGGCCTCCTCGGCGCGCGTGACCGGGTCGTCGGGTCGGCAGCAGTGCACGTCGCGCGTCATGACCGTGTCGACCGGGATCTGGTGGAGCGGTCGCCCTTGCGTGTACGCGGCCATGCAGATGTCGCGATCCGTGACGATGCCGGCGATGCGTCCATCGTCGTCGACCACGGGCACGACACCGCAATCGCGATCCCACATGATCGCGGCGGCCGCATCGAGGTGGTCGTGGACGCGGCACGTGACCACGGGATGACTCATGAGCTGATCGACGCGGGCCATGCCGCTGGTCTAGCGAGCGCGTACGGCTTCGCGAGCGCAACGCTTGCGGCGCATCGTCCGCGCAATGCATGCGCGGTCGACTGCGCTCCTGCGCCGCCATGCTGTCGGGCATGGAGCTCGCCGCCCCGATCTCCCGGATCATGATCCCGGCGCCCGTCACCATCCGGCCCGGGGCGCGCGTGTCCGAAGCGCGCGCGCTGCTCAGCGCCTGTCGCGTGCACCACCTGCCGGTCGTCCGCGGCGGAGAGCTGGTCGGGATCGTGAGCACCGGCGACGTGCGCCGTTACGGCCCGCCGGGCCTGTTCGTCGACACGGCGATCGTCGACTCGCGTCTCGATTGTTACCTCGTGAGCGAAGTGATGACGGCCGAGCCCGTCACCGTGGGGCCCGAGGATTCGATCGAGCACGCCGTGGAGCTGCTGCGGCTGGACTCGTTCAGCGCGCTGCCCGTCGTCGACGGTGCGGAGCTCGTCGGCATCGTCACGTGCGCCGACGTGCTCACCTACATGATGAACGCGTTGCGTGCCCGCGACTGACCCTCGTCAGTACTCGAACCCGGTGCCGCCGATGAACTCCCGGAGGATGGACGTCGGCGGGACGTGATCGGGGTAGATCGTGACGAAGCGATCGAGCAGGCGCAGCAGGCGGAATGCCGTCGGATACGCGACGTGGTGGGAGGGCACCTCGAGCAGGTAGCGCTCGCCGAACACCTTGAGCACGGACATCTCGTAGATGAGCGAGGAGTCGAAGACGGCGTCGGCGTGGCGTGCGTGGCCGAAGATGTTGCGTCGCTCGCCGCGTCGCACCGACGGCCACCGCACGATCGTCTCGGCCGCGTTCGTACCGCGACCGTGGCGATCGCGGACGATGCGACGCAGCAGACGCAGATCGGACGCGTGCACGCGCGTGTGTCGATCGAACGGGAGCTGCGCGAGCGGACACAGGAACACGCGGAAGACATGCTCCGCCGGCACGCCCCGCAGCAGCATGGGGTTGAGTCCGTGGATGCCCTCGAGCAGCAGTACGTCGTGGGTGCCGAGGTGGACGATCGGTCCGCCCGCGGGATCGCCGGTGCCCTGCGCGAAGTCGAAGCGGGGGGTCTGTACCCGCTCGCCGGCCAGCAGCGCCATCACGTGGGCCTGCAGCGCGTCGCGCCGGATCGCGTCGAAGGCCTCGAAGTCGAGCTCGCCGGCCTCGTCGAGCGGCGTTTCCCCGCGATCGCAGTAGTAGTCGTCGAGCGACAGACCGATCGGATGGATCCCGTTCACCTGCAGCTGCACCCGCAGTCGCTTGATGAACGTCGTCTTGCCGGAGGACGACGGCCCCGCGATGCACACGACCTTCACCGCACGATCGCGACTGGCGATCGCGTCGGCGACGAGACCGACCTGCTTCTCCTGGAAGCCCTCGGCCACGCGCACGAGCTGTGCGACATCGCCGTCGATGCAGGCGCGATTGAAGTCACCGACGCTCGTGGCGCCCAGCACGTCGAGCCATCGACGATGCGCGTCCGTCATCGCGAGAGTCGCCCGCGTCACGGCCCCGGCCTCCGCGACCGCGGTCGACGAAGGCGGTGACCACAAGAGCAGGATGTCGCAGCCGTCGGCCACGAGCTCGAAGCCGTCGAGCAGGCCGGTGCGGTGCACGAGCGGGCCGAGTCGCAGCACGTGGATCGTGCCGTACGTCGCGAGCGGCGCGCTCGCGTCCCGCCAGGTCTGCAGGAGCTCGGCGGTCGTCGACCATCCCGCCTCGGCGAAGTGCGAGCGCGCCTCCTCGGTGGTCCACCACTCCTCGCGCAGCGGGAGGTCGGCGCGCACGAGCTCCCGCATCTTCGCCTGCAGCCGGGCGGCGAGATCCTCGGGCCCTTCGCCACCACGCACGACGACGCGCTGGGCGAAGCCGACCGAGTGCCCCAGCTCGACGACGAGCCCGGGATCGAGCGCCGCCGCGGCCTCGAGCAGCAGGAGCCCCACGCTCTCTCGAAGGACGCGCTCGCCTTCCCAGTGATCGGCGTGGAGCGCATCGATCGTCGCGTCCGAAGAGATGCGCGAGGCCAGGGAGCGCGGACGGCGATCGACGAGCGCCGCGACGACGACGCCGTGCTCGTCGCGATCCGGGAGCACGTCGCAGATGCGGGTGCCGGTCCGCACCGTGCGCGACTCGCCCGCGATGCGGACCGTCACCGCGGATCGCCGCGGCAGCGAGCGCTCGCTGAGCAGCGTGTCCACGCTCGTCGTCATGTCTTGCAGCCATCGACCCACCGACGCGAGCGCACCGCGGACCAGCTGCAGCGCGAGCTCGGGGTGCTCGCGCGCGAAGCCCTCGAACGCGGGCCGGTCGAGGCGCCCGAGCTCGACGGTCGTGGTCGCGACCAACGTGGCGGCCCGTGGGCGGCCGGCGAAGAGCCCGAGCTCGCCGAAGTGATCGCCCGGCCCGAGACGACCGACCTCGAACGTGCCGCGGACGACCCTCAGATCGCCCGAGAGGACGAAGAACATGTCTTGGGCGTCGTCGCCCTCGCGCACGATCGTCGTGCCCGGCTCGTAGCGCACGCGTTCGAGTCGCTCGCGCAGCTGGGGCGTCGCTGCGAGCACGGCCGGATCGGCCGACCCGTCGAGCGAGTCCTTCGATGCCATCTCAGGAGCCCTGGGCGGCGCGTTCGAGCTCGTGCACGCCCGGCAGCTGCGAGAGGTCGGGGACGACGACGATCTCGATGCGTCGGTTCTTCGCGCGGCTCTGGTCGTCGGAGTTGGCCGCGCGCGGCTTGTACTCGGAGTAGCTCGCCGCACTCAGCTGCGTCGGCGTCATCCCGGCGGCGAGCAGTGCGTGGACGACGACGAGGGAACGACCGGCTGCGAGCTCCCAGTTCGACGCGAAGCGCTCGTTCTTGATCGGGACGTCGTCGGTATGGCCCTCGACCTGGAACTGCTTGTTCGTCATCGTGGCCAACGTGGCGCCCACCTCGCTGATCGCCTCGTGTCCGTCGCGCGACATCCGGGTCGAGCCAGTGGCGAACAGCACGTCCATCGGCAGGGTGAGCACCATGCGTCCCTCGGAGACGCGCACGTCGAGCGTGCCCGCGTCGATCATCTTGCGGAAGCGCCCGAGCATGTCGCGATACTCGGCCACGCGGATCTCGGCGGTCGCTTGACGGGCCGCGAGCATCGCGAGTGCGGCGCTCATGCGCTCCACGGAGTCCTTCAACCGAGCGCGGCTCTTCAGCGACTCCCCGAGCTCTCGCTCGGCCTCGCCCGCGCGCTTCTCCAGCGTCGCGAGCTGCTCCTGTTGGCGCGCGAGCGATTGACTCAGCTTTGCGCGCTCGACGGTCAGCTCTGCCACGAGCTCTTCCTGTTCGGCGAGCGCGGTGCGCAGGTCGAGCGCTTCCTTCTGTTGCTGGCCGAGGCGACGCTGGAGCTCGGCGTTGTCGAGTCGAGCGCTCTCGTTCGCATCGTGGGCGGCAGCGAGCTCCTTCAGCGTGGTCTCGTGGGCGGCCTTCGTGACGCAGCCAGGAGCGGAGAGGAGGATCGCGAGTGCGAAGCGGGCGGAGGTGCGCATGGCGGCAGTGTGGGTGGCCGGGGACGGGGAGCGAGCCGCAGACCCTGCGCTCCGTGGGGCGGCTCGCTGGCAAACGACGCGTCAGAGCGCATCGCGGGCATAGCGGAGCACGTCGACGTAGCTGAGCATCCCGCGGAGCTCGCCCGTCTCTCGATCGAGCACCGGCAGCGCGCCGACGTCGTGCTCGAGCATCAGGTCGATCGACCTCGCCACCGACTCGTGCGGATCGACGAACGCGAAGCTGCGATTCATGGCGTCGGCGACCGGGCGGGCCAGCAGCTCGGCGGACAGCTGCGGATGGTCGAGCTCGTCGATGATCGGCAGTCGATACTCGCGGACGTCGCGATCGGACAGGATACCCACGACCCGCGCGCCGCTGACGACCGGGAGGTGCCGGATGCCCGAGCTCTCCAGGAGGTGCAGCGCGCGGCCGATGCTCTCCTCGGGTGTCGTGAGCACGACCGCCTGGCTCATGAGCTGCTTGACCTGCATGGGCTCAGCGTAGCCGGGGGGCGGCGGGACACGCCCGCACACGGCGCGCGATCGTTGCCGGCGCGGCGCATCGGCTGCGCGCAGGGCCTGGTGGTCACGCTTGCTGCCGCACGGTGTCGGCGCGCCGTTGCGCCCGCTCGGCGAGGCTCCGGCGGGCCGCCGCGAACGCGTCGCGGATCGCCACGTACACGTCCTCGTGCGCGTGATCGAGCCCGTGATCCCGCGCGACGACCACGTCCGCTTCACCGGGGATCGCGATGTCGATCGCGACCTTGAAGAGGTGGCCCTGGTGTCCACGGCTCTTGGGGCGGCTGACGATCACGCGACAGTTGGAGATGCGAGCATCGTGCAGCGGGAGCTTGTCCGCCCGCGCGCGGATCGCCTCCGTGATCGCCGGAGAGCGGTCGATGTCCTGGAAACGGATGTCGAGGAACTCGTTCTTCATCGCGGAAATCGCCATGCACGGAGTCTAGCGACGAGGCGGGCCCACGACTGCGCAACGTGTGCCGGGAATCGGCGCTCCCGAGTCCGCATTTTCTTCGCGAGACGAGCTCGCGGTCAGGGAGCTGGGCGGCGAGGTGGTACGAGCGCACGGATCATCGCGGCGAGCGCGTCGAAGTCGACCGGCTTCACGAGGAAGCGGTTCGCGCCCATCGCTTTCAGCTCGTGCCAGTCGGGCGCTCCGCCGCGGGCGGTCACCACGATGATGGGGATGTCCTCGGTCGCCGACGCGGCGCGCAGCGCCCGGGTGAGCTCGATCGCGCCTCCGCCGGGCATGTCGAAATCGGTGATCACGAGATCGGGCTGCTTGGTGGCGGCCATCGCGATTGCGGTCGAGGTGTTCGACACGCTGATCACCTCCGCACTCGGAAAGGTGTCGATCAGGAGCTCGCGCATCGCGACCAGCGTGCCCGGCTCGTCGTCCACGCTCAGGATGCGGAGACCCTCGGGATACTCGCGGTCGACGGCGCGCGCCCGTTCGAGCTCACGGCGGAAGGCCGCGGCCGTCGGCGTGCGGTTGGCCGGCGCCTTCGCGAGTGCGCGCAGGATGGCTTCGTCGTAGGCGGGGGGCAGCGTCGCTCGCACGGACGAAGGGCGGGGCACCGCCGTGTATGCGTGATCGTGCAGGAGCCGGGTCACGTTGCGCGTCGCGAAGGGGCGCGCACCGGTGAGCAGCTCGAACGCGATCATCCCGAGCGCGTAGACGTCGATGGCCGTGGCCCGCCGAGGATCGAGCGGTTCGTCTCGCGCGAGCTCCGGTGCGAGATACGCGGGTGTGCCCATCTTCGACGCCGACTCGAGCGCGGGCACTCCGGCAGCGCCGGCGAGCCCGAAGTCCGCGACGGCGACGCGGCCGGTGGAATCGACGAGCACGTTCGCGGGCTTGAGGTCCCGATGCAGCGTACCGGCCGAGTGGATCGCCTCGACGCCTCGACACAACGCATCGAGGATGTCGAGCGCTTCGTCGATCGGTGGGGGCCGGCGTTGCGACAGCCAACTCGCGAGGCTGGTGCCCTCGACGTGCTCCATCACGAGATACGGCTGCTCCCCGTGCATGCCGAATGCGTGGATGGTGACGACGTTCGGATGCTTGACGCGGGCCATGGCGCGCGCCTCGGCGACGAAGGCCTCGCGCGCATCGGGCCACGTGAGCATGTGCGGGTGGATCAGCTTGACCGCGACATCGCGGTGCAGCGCGTCGTCGCGAGCGCGATAGACGGCCCCCATGCCACCCGTGCCGATGACGCCGCACACCCGGTACTTGCCGTCGATGAGGACTTCCTTCGCACCGGCGACAGCCAGGGGACCCTCCCCGACGAGATCCCGCGTCGCCGTGGCTTCCTCGTCGTCGCGCCCGTGCATCGCCGCAGAAGTGTCGCACGAAGAACGGCTGCGCATGGCACCCCGTTTCGGCGAGAAGATGCGTCGACATCGGTCGATCGGTCGCTGCAAGTCTTGCGCGACGCACGCGTCGGTCGCGACGCTTTCTGCTGCGAGCGTCCGGCGCAGCGGCGCGCACGCTCGGGCCATGGGCTCCCGAGCAACGCACCGGCCGCGAACGCTGCTCTGCACGGCCCTCGTGCTCGCGTGTCCGGTCGCGTCGGGTCTCGAGGCCGCCGGCGAGGCCGAGGCCGAGCACACGCAAGCGGACGCGAGCACGAACGTGCTCGTGGTCGAGGTGCACGGGCTGCGCAACGACAAGGGGTATGCCATGGCCGCGCTGTACGACCGCGCGGAGGGCTTCCCGAGCGACCGGAGCGCCGCGTGCCGATGGGGGAAGGTGCGCGTCGAGGATCGACCGGTGCAGATCCGGTTCGCCGACCTCGCGCCGGGGACGTACGCGGTCGGGCTGATCCACGACGAGAACGGCAACGGTCGCATGGATCGCAACGCCATCGGGATCCCGAAAGAAGGCTTCGGTCTGTCCGGCTACGACGAGATCGCGCTCGCCTTCCCCAAGTTCGCGCGCGCGTCCTTCGAGTTCCGCGGCGGAGAGCAGTCCGTGGGCGTGCGAGTGCACTACATGTCGAAGTGATGCGCGGAGCCCGGCGCGACCCTCGCGGACGACCGCGCGCGCGCTCCATCGTCGCGCAGCGACCGGGCGACGACGCAAAGGATGCGCGGGGAAGGGGCCGCGTCGGTCGTTCGCTCGGCCAAGCTCTGTGCATGGCTCGACGATCGCGGCGGCACCTCGTGATGGCGGCTCTGCTCTTCGCAGGCGTCGCGTGTGACGAGTATGCGTGTCAGTGGACCGACGAGCCGTTTCCCGAGCCGGTGCAGACCCACGAGCTCGAGCGCAGCTATCCCACCGACGACGGTCGATTCGTGATCGTGCTGCACGCCGAGGACGAGTGGCCGCCGCGCGTGGGAGCGACGGCGATTCGCATCGAGGCGCGGCCCGATACGGACGATACCGACGACGCCTCGACGCTCGTCGTCGATCGACCGTACCTCGTGGAAGGCGAGCTGGTGGCCGCCGATGCACCCACCGTGCATGCGATCGAGCCGGGCGAGTGGTCGGTGGAGGGGATCGTGCTCGACGCGCCCGGGATCTGGGCCGTGCCGATCGCGATCGAGCAGGGCGACATCGACGACTCCATCGAGATCCGACTCGAGGTCGTCGACGACGAATGACGGCCGAATCGACATCGAGCACGCGTTGTCGCGTGGTCGTCACCGGAGGACCGGGCGCGGGCAAGACGACCGCGGCGGATCTGTTCCGACGCGAGCTCGGCGAGCGCATCGTCATCGTGCCGGAGGCCGCGACGATGCTGTTCTCGGGCGGGCTGCCGCGCGACGGCACTGCGGCGGTGCGGCGGGCCGCCCAGACGGCGATCTTCCACGTCCAGCGCAATCTCGAGATCATCCAGAGCGCGACGTATCCGGCGCGCATCCTCTTGTGCGACCGCGGAACCGTCGACGGCGCGGCGTACTGGCCGGACGAGCCCGAGGACTTCTTCGCGACGGTGGGCACCACGCTGCAGGACGAGCTCGCGCGCTACGACGAGGTGATCTTCTTCGAGACGGCCGCGGTCGGCGGGCTCGCGATCGAAGGCGGGAATCCCACCCGCATCGAGAGCGTGGACGAAGCCGTGGCGATCCATCGCTCGCTGCTGGCGCTGTGGTCCCGCCACCCGCGGTTCACGTTCGTGCCGCACGACGCGTCCTTCTTGCGCAAGATCACGGCCGCGCTCGCGGTGCTCGGCGGAATCGTCGCGCGGCGCGACGCCGAGCTCGTGCACGACGGGCATTGATCGACCAGGGCGAGCCGTCGCAGTTCTTGCGCGTCGACTCCGACGTCCGACCGCTACGCTGGACCCGACGACGAATGGCCATGCGAATCGACGAGCTGTCCACGGCCCACGAGGATCTCGCGATCGACATCGATCGATTGCATCTCGTCGTGACTTCGTCCGACTCCGCACTGCCGGAGCCCCGGATGCGCGCGGTGGTACACCGCGAGCTGCTCGACATCTGCGCCGTGCTCATGCAGCACTTCGCCGCCGAGGAGCTCGACGTCGAGAGCATGACGAAGACCTACGGCGGTGCGGCGCTCGGAGCCGGTGCCGAGATGGCGGGTGAGCACCGCCGGATCCTGGAACAGCTGCACCACCTCGCCGAGGCCGCCGCCGACCTCCCCATCGACGTGCTCAAGCTCCGCGTCGCCGACGTGCTCGACGTCATCACGGAGCACGAGCGCGGGGAGTCCGAGCTGGTCGGCATCCGACCGGCCTGATCGGGCCGCCCGCACGGGACGCTCGATCAGGCCTGCTGGGCCCGTGACGGCACGACGAGGACGGCCCGTTCGCCGCGGCGAGCGAGCTCGCTCGCCGTGCTCGACGAGAACACCCGCTCTGCGAGCCCGAGGCAGCGCGACCCGCAGACGACGAACGGCACGTCATGTTCGACCGCGAGGCTCGAGAGCGCGGTGACACGCTCACCCTCGGCGACGACGACGTGGGCGGAGTGCAGCCCGTGCGCGCGCGTCCACGCCTGGACGTCGGCGGTGCTGCGACGGGGGAACGACGCCTGGGGGACGATCGCCTCGGGCGCATATGCGGGGAGCAGATACAGCGCCTCGTCGACACTCGCGACGAGCAGCTCGCGCCCGAACGCGGTGGCGAGCTCGCGTGCCATCGCGGCGGCAGGCAGCGAGGCGTCGTCGAGATCGGTCGCGAGCATGATCGGCCCCTTGCCGATGTCGGAGGCGGACAGGTCGGGAGGAACGACCATCACCGGCGCCGGCAGCCGTCGCAACAACCGGCGAGCGACGCGTCCCAGCCGAGCGAGCATCCCGGGCTGCCGGCCCGATGCGCGACCGATGACGATGCCGGTGACCCCCGGATTCGCGACGGCGAGCGTCAGCCCCTCTTCGGGACTCGCTGCCCAATTCGTGCCGTAGGCGGCGAAGGGATCCGCGATCCCAGCGCCCTCGACGACGCGCTGCATCTCGACGCGCGCGGTCTCCGGCGCGTCGAGGGTCGCTTCGCGCACCATCATCTGGCGGAGCTGTTGGGGGAGCACGTGCATGGCCACGACTTCCTGAGGCACCTGCGGGTTCGCCCGGGCGTGCAGCCAAGCTGCCATCTGCAGCGCTCCACCGCAGCGTTCGTGAAAGTCGATTCCGATGATCCAGTGCATCGCCGTCCACCGTGGACGGTACTCGTCGAGCAGCACGCGCAGTCGTTGCGCCGAACCACGTCGGTGATCACGCGCCGCAACTTCTGCACGTGCCGACCATGCCCGCGTCCCCACGTTCACCTGGTCGTGCCACGACCGCACCGCATCGTGATCCTCGGCGCCGGCACGGGGGGCACGCTCGTCGCGAATCGACTGCGACGGTGCCATCGCCCGGAGCAGGCGACGATCACCGTCGTCGATCGCGACGATCAACACGTCTACCAGCCCGGCCTGTTGTTCGTGCCGTTCGGGCTCGAGCGTCCGGCCGACATCGTGCGGCCGCGCGCGCACCAGCTCCATCGCGGAGTCGAGTTCCGTCGGTGTGCCGTCGACCACGTCGAGCTCGACGGCGATCGCGTGCTACTCGAGGACGGGACAGCCCTCGACTACGACGTGTTGATCGTCGCCAGCGGTGCCCGACTGCAGCCCGACGAGACCGAGGGCCTGCTGGGGCCGGCGTGGAACCACACGGTGTTCACGTTCTACGACCTCGAGGGCGCGACCGCGCTGCGCGACGCGCTCGCCACCTTCACCTCCGGCCGCATCGTCGTCTCGGTCGTCGACATGCCGATCAAGTGTCCGGTCGCGCCACTCGAGTTCTGCTTCCTGGCCGACTGGTACCTCCGCAAGCAGGGGCTGCGCGACGCGGTGCAGCTGACGTTCGTGACGCCGCTGGACGCCGTCTTCACGCGCCCGGTCGCGGCGAAGCACCTGAGCGGCATGCTGGCCGAGCGCGGCATCGAGGTCGTGACCGACTTCGCCACCGGCTCGGTCGACGCGGAGCGCAAGGTGATGGTCGCGTACGACGGCCGCGAGGTGCCTTTCGACCTCGCGGTGGTGGTGCCGCTGCACGGCGGTGCAGAGTTCGTCGCGCGCTCGCCGGGGCTCGGCGACGAGCTCGGCTTCGTCGCCGTGGATCAGCACACCTTGCAATCGAAGTCGCACCGGAACGTGTTCGCGTTGGGCGACGCCACCGGCGTGCCGACGTCGAAGGCCGGATCGGTGACCCATTTCGAAGGTGACGCACTCGTCGAGAACGTGCGGCGCTTCCTCGCCGACGAGCCCCTCGACGCGTCCTACGACGGCCACGCGAACTGCTTCATCGAGACCGGGTTCGGAAAGGCCCTCCTGATCGACTTCAACTACGAGACCGAGCCGTTGCCGGGCCACTTTCCCGGGCGCGTGGGCCTTCCCTTGCTGAAGGAGTCGCGGCTCGCCCACCTCGGCAAGCTCGCCTTCCAGTGGATGTACTGGCACGTGCTCCTTCCGGGACACGACATCCCCGGCGTCCATGCCGACATGCCGCTCGCGGGAAAGGAACACGAACGATGACCACGCGCACGATCGCGAACGTCTCCGTCGATCTGAACGACGAGGGGTTCTTCCTGCATCCCGAGCAGTGGACCCGCGAGATGGTGCCCGAGCTCGCGCGCGTCGACGGGATCGTCGCGCTCGCAGATCGTCACTGGCACGTGATCGAGTTCATGCGCAAGGAGTTCGAGGAGAAGGGCTGCGGGCCCTCCGTGCGCGCGCTCAGCAAGGCCTCGGGCGTACCGATCAAGGAGCTCTACCAGCTGTTCCCCACCGGACCCGCGAAGACCGCTGCCCGCATCGCCGGCATCCCGAAGCCGCGCGGTTGCATCTGACAGGTGAAGCCATGAACGAACCCATCCGCAAGGTCTCCGTCATCATCTCCAAGGGATCGCTCGAGGGGATCTACCCCGGGCTGATCATGGCGAACGGCGCCCGTGCCGAGGGCATCGAGGCGAACCTGTTCTTCACGTTCTTCGGGCTCGACGCGATCCACAAGCAGCGTCACGACCACATCAAGGTCGCCACGGTCGGCAATCCCGGTCTGCACCTGGCCACCTGGCTCGGCGGACTCCCGGGCATGTCTGCCGTCGTCACCCACATGATGCAGAAGCAGATCGCCAAGCTCGACATCCCCACGATTCCCGAGATGATCGAGATGATCGCCGACAGCGGCGCCGGCCTCTACGGCTGCAAGGCGTCGGTCGATCTGTTCGGGATGACCAAGGCCGACTTCATCGAGCAGGTCCGGGAGATCATCACGGTCGGCGAGTTCTATGCGATGGCCGCGGGTGGCGAGATCATCTTCACGTAGCCGTCACGGCGCACGCATTGCGCCGCCGCCCCTGCCACGCCGGCGCCAACGTGGAGGAGCATGGACGTGACGTCGCAACTCTCCTCGGCCAGCGTGGATGTCGAGGAACAACGGCGCCTGAACGAGGCGCGGGATCGCGGAATCCCGTGGAAGGCGTGGGGGCCCTACCTCAGCGAGAGGCAATGGGGCACCGTGCGGGAGGACTACAGCGCAGACGGCAACGCGTGGGACTACTTCTCGCACGACCAGGCGCGCTCGCGTGCGTATCGGTGGGGCGAGGACGGACTCGCGGGCATCAGCGACGACAAGCAGCGGCTCTGCTTCGCGATCGCCGTGTGGAACGGGCGCGATCCGATCCTCAAGGAGCGCTTGTTCGGGTTGACGAATGGCGAGGGCAACCACGGCGAGGACGTGAAGGAGTACTACTTCTACCTCGACAGCACGCCGACGCACTCGTACATGAAGTACCTCTACAAGTACCCGCAGCGCGAGTACCCGTATGGCGATCTGGTGGCCACGAACCGCGGGAGATCGCGAGACGAGTACGAGTACGAGCTGCTGGATACCGGCGTATTCGCCGACGATCGGTACTTCGACGTGTTCGTGGAGTACGCGAAGCGAGGACCCGAGGATCTGTTCGTTCGCGTGACGGTCTGCAACCGGGGGCCCGAAGAGGCCCGTCTGCACGTGCTGCCGACGCTGTGGTTCCGCAACACATGGTCCTGGGGCGGGGACGCGCGCAAGCCGGCGATGCGAGAGGCGGCCGCGGGGGTGATCGGTACGACGCACGCGGAGCTCGGCGAGTACCTGCTGTACTGCGATGGCGCGCCCGAGCTCTTGTTCACGGACAACGAGACGAACGCGGAGCGCCTGTGGGGACGGTCGAACGACTCGCCGTACGTGAAGGATGCGTTCCACCGCTACTTGGTCGGCGACGAGCGCGGGGCAGTGAACCCCGGGAAGACGGGCACGAAGGCCGCGGCCCACCACGCGCTCGACGTTCCGGCGGGTGGCGAGCGGACGATCCGCCTGCGACTGACCAAGCAGCAGGCCGCCGATCCGTTCGGCGACTTCGAGAGCTCGTTCGAGTGCCGCATCGCCGAAGCCGACGAGTTCTACCGGAGGATAGCGCCCGCGAGCCTGACGGAAGACGAGCGCCGAGTCCACCGTCAGGCGCTCGCCGGGATGCTGTGGAGCAAGCAGTTCTACTACTTCGACCTCGAGAACTGGTTGGCCGAGCACGGCAGCGGTCCGTTGCGGGAGTCGTCACGCGGCAGCGTGCGCAACGCGGACTGGTATCACATGCTCAACGCGGACATCATCTCGATGCCGGACAAGTGGGAGTACCCGTGGTACGCCGCGTGGGATCTGGCATTCCACACGATCGGCCTCGCCCTCGTGGACTTCGACTTCGCCAAGGAGCAGCTGCTGCTGATGCTGCGCAACTTGTACTTCCACCCGAACGGGCAGATTCCGGCGTACGAATGGAACTTCAGCGACGTCAACCCGCCCGTCCATGCGTGGGCGACGATGTACTTGTATCGGATGGAGAAGTCTCTGGAGCGCGCCGACATCCGCTTCCTCGAGCGGTCGTTCAACGCGCTGATGTTGAACTTCAACTGGTGGGTGAATCGCAAGGACCCAACCGGTCGCAACGTGTTCGCTGGCGGGTTCCTGGGGCTCGACAACATCGGGGTCTTCGATCGCAGCGCCCCGCTCCCGACGGGGGGAGCGCTCGAGCAGGCGGACGGTACGGCCTGGATGGCGTTCTACTGCCAGAACATGTTGGAGATCGCGCTCACGCTGAGTGAGTACGATCCGATGTACGAAGAGGTCGCGTTCAAGTTCATTCACCACTTCATGTGGATCTCGAAGGCCATGGATCGCGTCGGCGAGCACGACGACGAGATGTGGGACGAGCAGGACGGCTTCTTCTACGATCTGCTGCGGCTGCCCGATGGCGGGGCGATGCGTCTGAAGCTGCGCTCGATGGTGGGGCTCTTGCCGCTGTGCGCTTCCACGGTGTTCGAAGCCGATGCTGCCACGCGCTTCCCGAAGCTGCAGGCGATGCTCGACCTCTTCCGAGAGCGTCATCCGAAGCTCGTCGCCCACCTCGCGCCGATGGACGGGAGCTTCGTCGGCTATCGCGGCCGGCGGCTCCTTTCGATCCTCGACAAGACCAAGCTGCAGCGGGTGCTCACACGGCTCCTGGACGAGGACGAGTTCCTCGCGCCGCACGGGATTCGTTCGCTCTCGAAGTACCACCGCGATCATCCGTTCGTCTTCCACGTCGGCCACGACGAGTACAGCGTGCGTTACCTGCCGGGCGAGTCGAATACCGGGATGTTCGGCGGCAATTCGAACTGGCGAGGTCCAGTGTGGATGCCGGTCAACGCCCTCATCGTGCGGGCGCTGCTGAACCTCTACAATTTCTACGGAGACGACTTCCAGGTGGAGTGTCCGACCGGATCCGGTCGCTATGCGACGCTGTACGAGGTGGCCAGGGAAATCGCCGGCCGACTGGCGGGCATCTTCCTGCGGGGCGCGGATGGCCGGCGGCCGCTCTACGGCGGCACGACGAAGTTCCAGGACGACCCACACTGGCGCGACCTCCTGCTCTTCTACGAGTACTTCCATGGTGACGACGGCGCCGGGCTCGGAGCCAGCCACCAGACGGGCTGGACCGGCACGATCGCCGTCCTGTTGGACCTGTTCGGGCGCGTCGATGCGGAGACGGCCCGCGACGCCGAGCGAGGGGAGCTCGTCGCACGCGTCACCGCGGAGCAGGCCTACGGCCCATGAGAGAGCTCGTCCCAGAGGTCATCGTGCTGGTCACGCCCGCATCGGTCGCGTAATCGTGTTCGCACAGGGCCTCGGCATCGCCGCCCGCCACATGGCCTTCGGATCGGGCACCATCCCGTGCGTGCGGGTGGTGAGTCTCGTCCTCGCGCTGGCCGTGGTCGCGATCGGGTGCGCGCCGACGCGGCCGGTGAGCACGGTCGCGCCGCCGCCTGCGTTGCCCGACGGGTGCACGGTCCATGCCCTTCCGGAGTCGCTCGCGATGCCGAACGCGGAGGAGGTGCAGGGGAGCTACTGCGCCGGGGCCGGGTGCGTCGGTGACGTCGTCGCGGCGCGTCGCGACGACGGCGTGCTCATCGAGGTGCTGCGACGCCATCGCGTGCGTCTGGTGCACGACGACGGCACGATCGAGACGTTCTCGCTGCGATTCCAGGAACCGCCGGACTACGAGCTGCGTGAGCACCCGCGGCTGCCCGACATCGACGGCGATCGCCTGATCCTCTTCACCGACGTGCACGTGCCCGACGAGCACGGCAACGGAACGACGATCACGGGCGAGCGCTTCACGATCCGCACGAGACTGCTGCACTGCTCGCTGCAGCGCCTGCGGAGCTCGGCCGCCGGTCAGGGATCGAAGGCGAAGTGACGGGTCTCGAGCGCGGCGCGGCGCAGCTCCGCGCGCGCGTCGGGGTGCGCGATCGAGATCAACGCTTGCGCGCGCTCGCGCAGCGTCATCCCGTGCAGGTCGACCGCACCCCACTCCGTCACGACCCAGTGCACGTGCCCGCGCGTCGTCACGACGCCGGCGCCCGGTCGCAACGCGGGCACGATCCGCGAGCCACCGACACGTGCCATCGACGGCAGCGCGATGATCGGCACACCGTCCTCCGACGACGAGGCGGCATTCATGAAGTCCATCTGTCCGCCGATGCCGGACACGATGCGGTGCCCCACGCTGTCGGCACAGACCTGGCCGGTCAGATCGATCTCGATCGCGGAGTTGATCGCCACGATCCGCGGGTTCTTGCGGATGAGCACCGCGTCGTTCGTGCGGTCGCACCCGTGGAACTCGACGAGCGGGTTGTCGTGCACGAAATCGTAGACCAGCTGGCTGCCGGACACGAAGCTCGTCACCGTGCGATCGGGGTGCACGCGCTTCCTGCGGTTGTTCACGACGCCGGCCTCGAGCAGCGGGATGAGCCCGTCGGTGAACATCTCGGTATGCACGCCGAGATCGTGCTTGTCGTGCAGCCGCGCGAGCACGGCGTCGGGGATCGCGCCGATGCCCATCTGCAACGTCGCGCCGTCGGGCACGAGCGCGGCGACGAAGTCGGCGATGCGCCCCTCGATCTCGCCGGGCGCGGGCGCGGGTGCGCTCGGCAGCGGTCGATCGGTGCGCACGAACGCGGTGACGCGAGACAGCGGCACCACGGAGTTGCCGTACGTCCGCGGCATGCGCTCGTTGATCTCCGCGATCACGATGCGAGCGGAGTCGACGGCCGCGCGCGCGGTGTCGATGGAGGTGCCGAGCGTGCACAGGCCGCGACGATCGGGCGGCGACAATTGCACGAGTGCGACGTCGAGCGGCACGCGACGGGTGCGGAAGAGCGCCGGGATCTGGGACAGGAACACCGGCATGAACTCCGCGCGACCCTCCGCCACCGCCGCCCTCAGAGGCGCGCCGGTGAACAGCGAGACCGATCGCAGGCGCTTCTCGTGCACGGGCTCGGCAAAGCGCGCCGGCCCCGACGTGTGCAGGTGATAGAGCGTCACGCCCTCGAGATCGGTGCGCTCGCACAGCGCGTCGAGCAGCGGCGTCGGAGTCGCGGCCGCGCCGTGCACGAACACGCGCATGCCGCTCTTCACGTGCGCGATCGCGTCGCTCGCCGACACGGGCTCCGGTCGGTGATCGGTGGTCATGCGCCGCATCATGGCACGATGCGCGCGCGTGCGTGCCTTCACGCGTTTCCGCGGGACTTGCCGCGGTTCCGTCGATGACGTCACGTACCGTCGTCACCGAGGCGGCGGCGGATCGCATCGGCATCGCCGCCGTCGATGCGCACGGTCTTGCGCTTGCTCGTGTCGCCGCGGACGATCGCGATCGCTCGCCGTGGGACGCCGAGCACCTCGGCGAACAGCGCGACGAGCTCCTCGTTCGCGGCGCCGTCGACCGGCGGCGCGGCGAGCTGTAGCTTGACCCGATCGCCGTGGATCCCGACGACGCGGCTCCGCGACGCCCGCGGCACCACGGCGACGTCGATCTCGACCCCGCCCGCCACCTCGCGGATCATCACGACGCTCGCATCCTCGCCATGGTAGCGCGCCGGGGGGCCGATGGCTCGACGTCGTCGCCGACGAGTGAACCTCGAAGGAGGTATCGTCGCACGACCCGATGCCCCCCTCGAGTCTCGTGTTCCTCGGAGCGACCGACACGGTCACCGGCTCGAAGACGCTGATCGAGCACGGCGGTCGGCGCGTGCTCGTCGACTGCGGGCTGTTCCAGGGGCTCAAGGAGCTGCGGCTCCGGAACTGGGAGTCGCTCGGGATCGATGCCGCGTCGATCGATGCGGTCGTGCTCACGCACGCGCACATCGATCACAGCGGCTACCTGCCGCGCCTGTGTCGCGATGGGTTTCGCGGGCCCGTGTTCTGCAGCCCCGGCACGCGCGATCTGCTGCGCGTGCTCTTGCCGGACTCGGGCCATCTGCAGGAGGAGCAGGCGCGTTACGCGAACATGCACGGCTCGTCGAGGCATCACCCCGCGCTGCCGCTGTACTCGCGGCGCGAAGCCGAGGCCTCGCTCGCGCAACTCCACCCAGTGGGGTTCGCCGAGGCGTTCCGCGTCGTCGACGGGGTGGAGGCACGATTCGCTCGCGCGGGCCACATCGTCGGTGCGTCCAGCGTGCGGCTCGATCTCGCCGGTCGCATCGTCACGTTCAGCGGCGATGTGGGTCGCCCGACCGATCCCTTGATGCGTCCACCCGAACCGCTCGAGGCGACCGACGTGCTCGTCGTCGAGTCGACGTATGGCGACCGCCGTCATCCGCCCTCGGACACGCTCGACCAGCTCGCCGAGGTCTTCGAAGAGACCTTCGCGCGCGGCGGTGTCGTGATCGTGCCCGCGTTCGCCGTCGGCCGCGCCCAGCACCTGCTGCATTGCGTCGCCGAGCTGCGCAAGGCGGGTCGCATGCGCGACGTCCCGGTGTTCCTCGACAGCCCGATGGCGATCGAGGCCACCCGCATCTTCGTCGACAACGCCGACGATCACCGCCTGTCGCCGGAGCAGACCGAGGAGATGTGCGCCGCGGCGCGCTACGCCAACACGCCCGAGGATTCGAAGGCCATCGACGCGCGCACCGGCCCGATGCTGATCATCTCGGCGAGCGGCATGGCGACGGGAGGTCGCGTGCTGCACCACCTCCGCCGCTTCATGCCCGACCGCCGCAACACGATCCTCCTGGTCGGGTTCCAGTCCGTCGGTACGCGCGGCCGCGCGTTGCTGGACGGCGTCGAGGAGATCAAGATCTTCGGTGACTACGTCCGAGTGGGTGCCCGGGTCGTGACGATCACGGGTCTATCCGCGCATGCGGACTGGTTCGAGCTGACCGAGTGGCTCGCGAAGGCCGAGCTGAAACCCACGCGCGTGTTCGTGAACCACGGCGAGCCGGCCGCGGCCGACGCGTTCCGCCGGCGTCTCGTGGAACGCTTCGGTTGGACGGTGACGCTGCCCCATCGCGGCGAAGCGTTCACGGTCTGACCCCCACGATGCCGCGGGGCGGGTGGCAGCCCCATCACGAGGCCCGCAAGACTCGCGCGCGCGGGTCGTCGCGCAGCGATCACGCTGGGGGCGTGATGCACACACGGTCCGTGGGCTCGGTCGCCGAATCGACGCGCTTCGCGAATCGGAGCGCAATGGTCACGGTCGCGCTCGCCGCGATGCTGTGGGGATCCACCGCGGAGGCCGAAGCGCCTGCGCCCGCCGCAACCGCGGTCGCTGCGAAGCCCGCGAAGGTCCGCACCAACGAGTGCTTCGCGTTCGGCATCGCGGTGCACCGGATCCAGGACGACTTCGGGGTCGGGGCCACGGTGACGACCCTGTCGTTCGCCCGTGAGTCGCTGCGCTTCACGCTCGGCGGCGGCGTCGCCTGGTATCCGCATGCGCGGACCTCGAGCGGAGACGAGACCTGGAAGCTCTACGGCCACACGCGTCTCGTGCTGGAGGCCGGCCATCGCATCGCGGCCTCGCCCATCCGGCTGTATGGCTTCGGCGGCGTCACGGCGATGTTCGTGCCCGATGGGATCTCGCGCGAGAACGTGCGCGTCGGCGGCCTCGGTGGGTTCGGCTTCGAGTTCCTGATGCCCGCAGACGGCAGGGATGGTCCCGTCTCGTTCTATCTGCAGGTGGGCGGCATCGGCACCGCAGGGATCGCGTACGGCAGCTCGGACGCGGCGCCGGAGAGCACGCCCGTCATGGGCAATGGATTCCTCGTCGACGCCGGCCTGCGCTTCTACCCCGCCGCACTGATGGATCACGATCCACGCGAGGCGATGCGCGAGGCGAGTCGCAGACGCCGCGAGAAGCGAGCGGCCGCGAGCGCACGAGACTGATCGTCGGTTCTGGGAGCGTTCAGTCGCAGGGCTCGGATGCGCCGACGCCTTGCCACTGCTCGGCGCACGGCGTGCTGGCGGGGTTGTACGCGTCGGGCGACCAGTCGGTGCACTCGATCTCCGACATGCACGCGCCGAAGACGTCGAGCGCCGCGGCGCGCGACGGGCAGTCGCCCCAGTAGTCGTACGCGGCGTCGATGCACGCCTGCTCGCCGTCGTAGTACGTGCCGCCGCACTCGACGTAGCGCCGGCAGAACGCCTCGAGCCCGGTCTCGCCGGGCAGCACGCCGGGGCCGCTCGTCGGGCCGCCCGTCGTCGCGTCGGTGGTGGTCTCGCCTCCGCTCGTATCGTCGCCGCCCGACGACGCATCGCCATCGTCGGTGCTCGCGTCCTGCGATGCGCCCGTCGTCCCGGGGGCGTCGTCGCCCGCGTCGGCATCGTCGTCGTCCGCGGGCGCCGTCGTGTCCTCGGACGCGCCGACCGTCACTGTGTCCGCGGCCCCGTCGTCGTCGTGCGCGTCTTCGCTCGAGCACGCGAGCGCGAGGCCCGTCCAGAGGATCACGAGGAACCGGGCGGGTCGTGCCATGCTCGTGGGTCACGACGTGTCGACGCGCCTCGGGTTGCAGCACCCCCTCGACGCGACAGCAGCTGCGACGCGAGCGAGCCTCGCGCACGGTCGCCTCGGTGCTCGGCGAGGCGAGCGAGGAGCTCGCCGCGATCCGGCGCGCTCTCGACGCGGGACTGTGGTCGTCAGCTCGACGGCACGACGACGACGGGTCGATCCGCGAGTCGGGCGAGATCGGTGGCGGTGCTGCTCGCGAAGATCCGATCGACCGTGCTCATCCCACGCGAGCCGCACACGATGAGCGGTGCGTCCTCTCGCTTCGCGATCGAGAGCATGCTCTCCACGGTGTCGCCTTCGGCGAGCACGGTGCGCGCTCCACCGAGTCCCGCGGCCTTCGCCCAGTCGTCGACGTCCGCCGGGATCCGGCGCGGGCCCCTCTGCATCACGATCGGCTCGCCGAGGAACGAGGGCAGCACGTCCACGCCCGCGTCGGCGTGCACGACGACGACGTCGCGCGCCAGCTCGCTGCCGAGCCGCGCCGCGAACGCGGCCGCTGCCTTCGACGACTCGCCGAGATCCGTCGCGAGCAGCAGTGGCCCGCGACCGAGTGCATTGCTCCCGAGATCGGGCGGCGCCACCACGACCGGGCGGGGTAACCGTCGCAGCAGTCGCCGCGCGACGCGTCCGAGGCGGAAGAGTCGAGCCTTGCTCGACCCGGAGGCGATGCGGCCGATCACGATCGCGTCGCACGGATCCGTGGTGAGCGTGTCGGCGAGGCCGCGCTCCGGCGTCCCCGCCGTGACGATGCGCCGGCCGATCACCGCGGAGCGGAACGACGACGCCTCGATCTCCGCGTCGAGCTGCTTGCCCGAGCGCAGGACGAGCTGGTCGAGCAGGTCCGCGCGCAGCAGTCGCTGCAGCTCCTCGTCGATGACGTGCACCGCCACGAACTGGTGCAGCACGTGCTCCCGCGCATTGGCGGTGAGCCACTCCGCGAGCTGCACCGCGCCACGGCTCCGAGCACCGAGGTCGAGACCGATCATCCACCGCATGCCCGACATGGTAATCGCCGAGGCTGCGCCAGCGGCGGCAGAACGCGCGCACGAACGCGACGGCCACGCGCAACCGTTGCGTGTCCTGCGAGCCGGGCGCTCGATCAGCCCGGGAGCTCATCCACGCCGGCCGACCTCCGCGGACCGACCTTCCGCCAGCAGCACAGCCGTCCGCCGCGCACTTCGGCGCTGCGCAGGAGCTCGAATCCATCGAGCGGGTCGCGCCCGAAGCCCTCGTAGGTCGCGACCTTCGCCCCGCTGGCCAGCCGATGGAGGGTGGCTTCCATGTTGTCGAGGTCGGTGTGGAACTTCGCGATCGAGTGCTCGGTCGACTCGTCGAGCCAGTCCTCGCGCGGGAGCACGCTCTCCTCGAACGGGTTGTAGAGGTACAGCGCGTCGCGGTCGTCGATCCGCAGATTCGCGGCGTCGCCCTGCACGAACTCCACGCGATCCGCCACGCCGAGGCTCTCCGCGAGCGCGCGCGCCCCGACGACGAGGCGAGCGCGTTGCTCGACGCCGACGAAGTGCGCGCCGGTCACCAGGGCGCCGATGATGCAGAACTTCCCCGCGCCCGAGCCGATGTCCACGATGCGCAGCGCGTCCCGAGCGAGCCAGCGCGACGCGAGCATGGCCACGGCGACGGGAGTCCAGTAGCGCGCGGAGGCCCGCGCGAGGTCGGCGGGAAGCAGCGCGTCGAAGGTCCGATCCGCGACGGGAAGACCGTTGCGGAGCGACTCGGCGATCCGCTCGGCGGAGATTGCGTCGTCGTCCATCAGTTGAGATGCGATGCGGCGAGGAGCAAGCGCTTCACCTGCAATGCGTGCTCGTTGCGGAGCGCGGCCGGGAGCCGTTCACCGAAGGACTGCAGGAACGCGCCCATCTTCCGGGTCTCCTGCGACCACGCCTCGCGATCGACCGCGAGCAGCTCCTGCAGCCGCTCGGGCGGCAAGTCGAGGCCCTCGACATCGAGCTCTCTCGCGCGCGGAACCACCCCGATCGCGGTCTCGTTGCCGGACGCCGCGCCCGCCAGCCGATCGAAGATCCATCGCAGCACGCGGATGTTCTCGCCGAAGCCGGGCCAGAGGTAGCGACCGTTCGCGTCCGTGCGGAACCAGTTCACGTGGAAGATCCGCGGTGCTCGAGCGAGCGACTTGCCGACCTTCAGCCAATGCGCGAAGTAGTCGGCCATGTGGTAGCCGCAGAACGGCACCATCGCCATCGGATCGTGGCGAGGGAGGCCGACCTCGCCGGTCGCGGCCGCCGTCGTCTCGCTCATGAGCGTGGCACCGACGTACACGCCATGCGCCCAGTTCTTCGCCTCGTAGATCAACGGCGCGAGACGAGCGCGCCGACCACCGAAGAGAATCGCCGAGATCGGCACGCCCTCGGGCGCATCGAACTTGCCGGAGGCACTCGGGCACTGGCGCAGCGGCACGGTGAAGCGAGAGTTCGGATGGGCGGCCGGCGACGAGCCACCGGCGAACCACGGCGAGCCGCGCCAGTCGTCGAGCACCTCGCCGTGCTCGAGCTTCGACAACCCCTCCCACCACGGCCGCCCGCCGCGACGAAGCGCGACGTTCGTGTAGATGACGTCGTGCTCGAGGGCGTTCACGGCGTTGGGATTGGTCTTCGGCCCGGTGCCGGGTGCCACGCCGAACATCCCGTACTCGGGATTGATCGCCCACAGTCGTCCGTCGGCGCCCGGATGCATCCAGCAGATGTCGTCGCCGACGGTGTCGATGGTCCAGCCGGGCAGGGTGGGCACGAGCATCGCGAGGTTCGTCTTGCCGCACGCGCTGGGGAACGCCGCAGCGATGTAGTGCGTCACGCCAGCGGGACTCGTGACGCCGAGGATCAACATGTGCTCCGCGAGCCAGCCTTCACGGCGCGCGCGTGCACTCTCGATGCGCAACGCGTGGCACTTCTTGCTGAGCAGCGCGTTGCCACCGTAGCCCGAGCCGATGCTCCAGATCTCCGCCTGCGCGGGGAAGTGGAGGATGAAGCGGCGGTCGGGATCCAGATCGCCCAGGCTGTGGAGGCCGCGCACGAAATCGTCGCCGCTGCCGAGGTGCTGGAGCGCGATGCGCCCCATCCGCGTCATGATGCGGAGGCTCAACACGACGTACGGGCTGTCGGTGATCTGGACGCCGACGCGGCTGTAGATCGACCCCGCGGGGCCCATCAAGTAGGGCACGACGTACAGCGTGCGGCCTCGCATCGCCCCCTCGAAGAGCGGCCATACCCGCGCCGTCGCGTCGGCGGGGCTCATCCAATGGTTCGTCGGTCCGGCGTCCCCGCGCTGCTCGGTGCAGATGAAGGTGAGGTGCTCGGTGCGCGCGACGTCGCTGGGATCGGTGCGGTGCAGGAAGCTGCGCGGGTGCATCTGCGGGTCGAGCGGGATCAGCGACCCGTCGGCGACCATCGCCGCCTGGATGCGGTCGCGCTCCGCCTCGCTGCCGTCACAGACGACGATGTGCTGGGGTCGGAGATGGTCGGCGCACGCTTGGAGCCACGCGCGCACGGAGGGATTGAGCGACGGAAAGGACTCTTCCATTCGGCGCCGCCCCAAGTGCACGGGCCGCGCCACGTCACGAAACGGCGTGGAGGCGCGTGCGCGTCGAGCTCGAGCGTCGTCCGTAACGCGCGACTCGGTCGTTGGAGGGGACGAGGGGCTCGAAGCGTCACGAGGTGGTACAGTCCACGGCGTTGGGACGTCGAAAACGACAAGATGTCGCGCATCCGACCCTCCAGAGCACGTCGGCGGCGATGCGCGCGGTCGCGAAGACGGTGAAGCTCGTCGCGGCGAAGGAGGTCGCGATCACGCTCGTGGGCGAGAGCGGCGGGGGCAAGGAGGTGGTGGCGCGCCTCGTCCACTCGCTCTCTTCCCGCAAGGACGGACCGTTCATCCCCATCAACTGCGCGGCGATCCCCGACGCGCTGTTCGAGAGCGAGCTGTTCGGGCACGAGCGCGGTGCGTTCACCGGCGCGAGTCACATGGCGCGCGGCAAGGTCGAGGCCGCGCAGGGCGGAACGCTCTTCTTCGACGAGATCGGCGAGCTCCCCCTGTCGCTCCAGGCCAAGCTGCTGCGCTTCATCGAGAACCGGAAGTTCATGCGCGTCGGCGGCACGTCGAAGATCGAGGCGGACGTGCGGCTGTTGTTCGCGACCCACCGACCGCTCGAGCACCACGTCGAAGCGGGAGCGTTCCGTGCCGATCTGTTCTACCGGATCCAGGGCATCACGATCTCCGTTCCGCCGTTGCGCGAGCGCCGAGCGGACATCCTGCCCTTGATCGCGGACTTCCTGCGGCAGTTCTCGGCGCGTCACGCCGTGAAAACGCCGCGACTCTCGCGGCGCGCGAAGGAACGGCTCGTCGCCTACGACTGGCCCGGCAACGTCCGCGAGCTGCGAAACGTCATCGAGTCGCTGTGTCTGCTGCGCGCGGGCAGGCCGGTGGCACCCGAGGATCTACCGTCCGCGATCGCGCGGTCGAAGGCGCCGCCGCGTCGGGCTCGATCGGGGGCGACGTTGCGCGTCTCGCTGTCCGATCCCCTCGAGACGAGCACCGCCCGCATCGTCGCCGCCGTGCTGGCGGCAGAGGCGGGCAACAAGCAGCACGCGGCGGCGCGCCTCGGCGTCAGCGTGCGCACGGTGCAGCGCTACGCCGCCGCTGGTCGCATCTAGCCGCGGCGTGCGTCCGAGCCGGCAAGGATTGCCGGTGCGCGTGAGCCGGTCACCTCCAGACTCGATGTCGGAGGTCCCCCATGGCGATCGTGGTCGCAGAGGTCATGAATGCCGACCTGTTCTCCGTGTGCGCGGAAGAGGCCGCCGGCGATGTCGTCGCGTACTTCCTCGCGCTCGGGATCGGTGGTGCGCCCGTGCTCGACGACGAGCATCGCGTCCTCGGCTTCGTCTCCCTGCGGGATCTCGTGGACGCGCCGGGTGGGATGCCCGTGTCGGCCCTCATGAGCACGCCGGCCGACGTCGTCCCGTCGTGCGCGTCGATCCGCGAGGCCGCCGCGCTCATGGCCCGCCGTGCGCGGCACCATCTCGTGGTCGTCGACGTCGACGGTCGAGCCGTCGGATTCCTCTCGTTGCTCGACGTCGTGCGCGGGCTCATCGGCGCGCCGGCCAGCCATCCGTCCGCGTTCTCCCACCGCGATCCGTGCAGCGGCCTCGAGTGGACCGATCCGATCCCGTTGGGCCTCGGCACGATCGACCTGGCGCCGAGCTGCGCGGGCGTGTTGCTGCTGATCGACGGCAGCCCCGATCGACACGACCGCGTCGTGTGGTCCGAGGCGACGCAGGACGTGCGTGCGCGGCTCGTCGACCTCGCGCATCGTCCCGACGCTGCGCCGACGGAGGTCCGCGAGGCGGCGTTGCGTGGGCACCTGTGGTTTCGCGCCGCGACGACGCCCGCCGAGCCGTCCTCCTTGCCTGCCGGTCCCTACGCTCGCGCGCGAGAATGACGCTTCGATCGCGTCGGCGCCGCACGCGTTGCGTTGGCCGGTCGTCCACGGCCGCGCACGCTCGGGGGGCAAGGAGAACGAACCATGCCTGCACTCGCGCCTCGCATCCTCGTGTTCACCGGTGTCGTGGGGATCGCGGGCGGTCTCGTGACGCTCGGGATCGGTTCGTCGTGCGACATCGATTGCATGCCCGACGATCGCCCGTCGGCCGTGCTCTCGTTCTACGCGCCTGATGGAAGCGCCGTGCGACCGCAATCGGCGAGCGAGGTCACGTACACTTTCCGCGGCTTCGACGAGGACGGCGACGCGATCGAGGACACGCTCGTCGCGCTCCCGATCGAGCACGAGGCGTACTGCCTCGACGCGGCCTGCTTCCGGTGGGCCATCGGCGCCGACCAAGCCGGAGTGTTCGAGATCACTGCCGAGGTCTGCGGTCGAACCATTCATCGCGAAGTGGTCGTGCCGGCGACCGACGACGGCTGCCATGCCGACGTCCAGAACGTCCACGTCACCGTCGACTGCTCGGACCTCGACCTGCCCGTGCGCGCGTCGGAGCCGACGACCTGCAATCCCATGGCGGTACCGTCGGCGTTCGTCTACGTGGGGATCCTGCGCGACGACTACATCGAGGCCGTCCCCGTGGACGCGGTGTGGTACGAGCACGAGGGCCGCACCGGCGAGGCGTTCTGCGCGGTCCCGCACGGCGACGAGGGCTGCTCCACGTGGATCGCGGGCCGCGAGCTGGCCGGGCCGATGACGATCTCCACCGAGTGGTGCGACACGATCGTGAGTCGCGACGTCACGATCGACACGACGGACGACGGGTGCCACGTCGAGACCGAGTTCGTGTGGCTCGAGCCGAGCACCCGCGGATGTCTCACGAACACGCTGCCGCCCGAGCCTCCGCCACCGTCGGGGCCCGACGCGATGACCACCGAGCCCTCGCCCGAGCCGGCCGCACCGACCGATGTCGACGATCTGCGCAGCAACCCTGGCCACGGCGATCCGGTCGGCCCGCGCTTCGGCTACGGCTGACCGAGCATCGTGCGCCGCCGACGGACGAGCTGGCGTCGGCCCGCCACCTGCGGTGACGCTGAACCATCCGCTCAGCTTCCGGAACAAGCCGACGACACCAGCGCAATCGCGATGGCTCTTCACCATCCTGCCGATGATCTCATCGGAACATCAGCGCAGCGCGTCGTCCGGTGTGCCTCGCCGCGCCGTGTCGGTTCGCCCGTGGTGCGGCGCCGGTGAGATCGTTCCCGGCGATGCCGAACTCGACCGATACGCGGAGCTGTACGGACCAGCCGGGCTCGTCGGCGAAGTACCGCAGCAAGCTCGTGTACTCGCGATAGCGAGCGTCGATCAGGTTCGCACCGACCACGCTGGTGTGCACGACGTGGTGATCGCCGGGGAACTCGAGTCCCATCGCCGCACCCAGCAGCACGTAGCCCGGCGGCGCCGGAGCGAAGTCCTGCTCGGGATCCGAGCGGCGCTGACGCGCCACGAACGTGCCGTTCAGCTCGAGGTAGCCGTGCGCGGTCGCCCTCGAGTCGGGCCAGTTCCACCGACCGACCACGGCATAGCGATCCGCGGGCACGAGCGGCAGGAATCCTCCGCTGCGGAGATCACGTCCGCGCACCCAGGCACCGGTGGCCGACAGCGACAGCGGCAGCCGAGGTGCCTGCACATGGACGTGCGCTTCACCGCCGTACAGGCGCGCGTCGGTGGCCTCGAATTCGTAGACGGGGAACGGCCCGCGGACCGTGCACGTGAGCGGAGCACACGGGCCCTCCGCCGGCTCGGGCCCGAACGCGATGTAGTTGCGGACGTAGCTCGCGAACGCGGAGCCTTCGACCGCCAGCCACGCGCCGTCGTAGCGCAGCGTGGTCTCGCCCGCCCAGGTCCGCTCGACGCCGAGTCGTCCGTCGCCGAGCCCGATGATCGGAAAGCTCGGCGCGGCACCGTTCATGAACTGCTCGTCGATCGCCGGCATGCGACCGGCCGAGTCGAGCTTGATGCCCCAGCCGAGCTCGGGCACCTTGGCGATCGGTCGCACGAGCGCGGCGATCGTCGCCGACGGTGCATGGAAGTCGTGGGCGCACACGCCTCCGGTGCCGCTCTCGCGACAGTCGTCGCCGTCGATGCGCCCGGTGGCGACCTGCCCGAGCCAGTCGCGCTCGCGCAGCTCCGCGCGCCGGTGCATGCCGTCGTAGCGAACGCCGGCCTCCAGCTCGGCACGGGCATGCACGAACCTCTCGACCGCGTAGGCGCCCCAGCTCCACTGCTCGTAGTCCGGCACGAGCGTGCTCGCAGACTCGATGCGGTTGCCCTGCTGCCCCACGACGACGCCCGCGATGCCCTCGAGCGCCCATCGTCCGAGCGGCACCGTGCGGTGCTCGAAGTGCAGCTCGCCGGTGTGCGTCGCGAGCCGCAGCTGCAGCTGCGGGCCCGAGATGTTGGCGCGCACGCGCTCGTACTCCTCGCGATCGTCGAACTGGAACGCGTACAGGGCATGCAGCTCGCCGCCGCGATCGATCGCCACGCGTGCCCGCGCGAGCGCGAGATGGTGGGTGACGCGTTGCTCCGGACGCCGGATTTCGAAGCGGGGCCGCGCGTCGGCGATCCCCGGCGGTCGTCTGCCACCGACGTGCGCGGCGAAGTCCTCGGGCGAGGAGATCGCCTGGCAGTCGCAGATCCCGAGGCGGGTGCGAAAGACGCGGTAGCCGACGTCGAGGTCGAATGCGTCCCGCAGGTAGCCCATGCGCGCGCCGGCGTTCCAGGTGAGGCTGCCGGTGTTGGACAGCGCGTAGTCGGGCGCCACCGCTGCCCGATGCCGTCCGATGTTGCCGTCGACGCGCATCGCGAGGCCGGGCACGCGCGCAGGTGCGTAGTCGATGCGCGCGCTCCCACCACCGCCGAGCGCGTTGGAGCTGCCGAACGTGCCGACCTCGCCGGCGATCCCCGGCGTGCGCAAGAGCGGAAGCGACTCGAGCAGCAACACGCCCCCCGACGCGCGCTGTCCGTAGCGCGTGGTGGCGGCGCCCTTGATCACGGTGATCCGACCGGCGCCGTCGGGATCGACCTCGGGCGCGTGATCGAGTCCCCACTGCTGCGACTCGTGACGAACGCCGTCGACGAGGATGAGGTTTCGCCGTCCGACCTGCCCGCGGATGATGGGCTTGCCCATCCCCCCGGCGGCCGAGCGAAGCACCGAGACGCCGCCGATCCCGGCGACGACATCGGCCAGCGGTCGCCCTCGCACGCGCCGCAGTCGCGCGCCCGTGATCGACTCGCTCGCCTCCGCCTTGCCGCGGCTCTCGTCGTGCACGACGACCACGCGCGCGCTGTGGTGCTCGTGCAAGGCGGGCAGCTCGATTCGGGCGTGCGTGGTGGGCTCCACCAGCTCGAAGCTACGCGCCACCACGGCGTGATCGGCGAGGCTCACCGAGACACGGAGCGTCGGGGCGCAGAGTTGGTTCAGCTCGACGCGGCCCTCCTCGTCGCTCGTCGTCGCCAGAGGGGCGGCGTCGCCGTCTCGATACACCACACGCGCGCCGGGCAGGGGCTCGTCCGTGCCGAGCTCGACGATGCTGCCCTGCCAGCTGCGCTCGCAGCGAGCCGGTGACTCTGGCCTCGGCGCGGGCGGGTCGACGTGGTGCTCGGGGGCGGCGCGCGCGAGCGCGAGCGCGACGACGATCAGAGCACCGGACACTCCCGCCACTCACTGTACCGTGAGCGCGAAGGTCACGTCCGCGTCGACGTCTCCGGGCAGCGGCCGATCCATCGCCGCCAGCTCGGCGACGTCGTCGCTCTTCTGCACCGCGCCGTCGATCGTCGGCATGTGACGCAGCATCACGCGGAGCGTGCCCGAGCCCGTGCCCACCGTCGTCGCCGTGTTGTGCAAGCCGACCGGGAGATCGGATCCCGTGGCATTGTCACCGTAGTCCGACTCGAGATCGGCGTAGGCGTGCTCGAGCACGGCCGACGCGGACATCGAGGCGGGGCCCGAGACCGCGTCGCCGAGCACGAGCACCTGGTGGCCCTCGGCCTCGTGCTCGATCTCGTGGGAGATGTCCACCGGAGGATCGACCAGCGCGTTGAGGAACTCGACATCGAGCTCGAACGTCGTGCCGGTGGGCAGCGTGATGGCGTCGGCCATGCCCGAAACGCCGCCGTCGCCGTCCGGATCGTCGAACATCGCGGTGATCGCCGTGCCGCCGCCCTGCGGCGTGAACGTCAGCTCGACGCGGGAAATGACCTCGGTCTCGCCATCGTGATCGTGCCCGTCATCGCCGTCGACGTCGCACGCGATCGCCAGCACGAGCCACATCGAGAAGAGTCCCCGCCGGGTCGTCATCTCCTCGCACAGTAGGAGCGCGCCGACGAAGCTGTCAACGGGCACCCACGCGGACACGACATGTGGATACTTGCACCAATCAGCAATCGTCGTAACGAGCCAGCGATCGCCTTCGCGACGCGGCTGCCCGCATCCGCGGCCGAGTGCCATCATCTCGCCGTGGGGGAGGACCGCGCCACCGAGAGCAGCGATGCCGAGATCGATCTTCTCCATCGATGGCGCGCGGGCGATCGCGAAGCGGGCGATCGGCTCTTGCGTGCCCACTACCCTCAGGTGCTGGGCTTCTTCCGTCTGCGCTTGCCCGCCACAACCGGTTCCTCGTCTCGCTCGCGAACCTGATGGGCGTGCCGACGGAGGAGTTCGGGGATCCGGACTTCAGCTGCCTTGGTGAACGAACGAGCCCGCCTCGGCACATGGGAAGGTCTACATCCTCACGACACGAGGCAGGCACCTCCGGCGAGCGTGCCCTCGATCCCGAGCGCGCGCGCGAGTGCCTCCAGGTCCTCCGGCGACACGGTCCGTCGGCCCGCAGCGGCCGCGGTGATCGCAGGCAGGTGCACTCGTTCCACCGCCGCGCGTTCCGCTTCCGATGCGAAGCAGTCGTTCGGCACGATCACGACGAACGGCGCCCAGTGCTGAGCGTGCGGGGCCAGCCGCAGTCGCTCGCGGAGCACGAACAGCTTCAGTGGATCCGGAAAGCCGCCAGTGAGCTCGACGCTCAC
The DNA here is from genome assembly GCA_964468635.1 of uncultured Nannocystaceae bacterium. Taxonomy (GTDB): domain Bacteria; phylum Myxococcota_A; class Polyangia; order Nannocystales; family Nannocystaceae; genus Xiheibacterium. The sequence goes on along the minus strand of CAYXVR010000054.1, from coordinate 7,949 downwards.
TTCCCACCGTGGGCAGCGGCAGACGTAGAGCCATGGATCCACCGTGTGCTGCGCGAGCAAACGGAGGAACTCGGCGAGCTGCGCACGCGTGCGGAACGAGACCCGCACGACGCCGAAGATTTCGAGCGCCATGATTCGCAGGTTCTGCAGTCGCCGTGCCACGCGCAAAGGCGTGGCTTCGGCGGCGCGCGGTGGCCGACGACGAACGCTCGCTGCTCCGCACGGGCATCTGTCGCCCGACTCGGGCCGGAGCTCGCGCTCTCGTGGGCACCCGTACGCGGAAACGGCGATACTGGCCCAGGCGATGGACGAGGCCGCGACCATTCGCGCGGGCTCCACCGCGAAGACCGAGCCCGAGCGGGAGGAGGCGCCGCAGCTGCGCAAGGGCGCGGTGGTGGGTCGTTACGTGGTGCTGCACGAGCTCGGCCGGGGCGCGATGGGCGTCGTCCATGCAGCCTATGACCCTCGCCTCGACCGCCGCGTCGCGCTCAAGCTCCTGCGCGATCGTGGCAACCGACCCGACGACATCGGGCGCCTGCTGCGTGAAGCGCAGACGCTCGCGCGCCTCGACCACCCGTGCGTCGTGACGGTGCACGACGTGGGCGAGTACGACGGACACCTCTTCGTCGCGATGGAGTTCGTCGACGGATCCACGCTGCGTCAGTGGCAACGCGAACGACCACGCTCCTGGCGCGAGGTGGTGACGGTCTATCGCGAAGCCGCTCGCGGGTTGGTCGCTGCCCACGCTGCCGGTGTGATCCACCGCGACTTCAAGCCCGACAACGCGATGATCACCGCCGACGGTCGCGTGAAAGTGATGGACTTCGGGCTGGCGCTGAGCGACGCGCTCGCGAGCGAACGGCCGGACGACGACCCGGCGTGGGGCGCCTCGAGCCCGGCGCTGGCGTCGACCATCGTGGGCACGCCGGCCTACATGCCTCCGGAGCAATTCGCCCACGCCGACGCCACTCCGGCGAGCGATCAGTTCAGCTTCTGCGTGGCGCTGTACGAAGCGCTCGTCGGCCACCGCCCGTTCGCAGGCGATACGCTCCACGAGCTCGCCACCTCGGTCTCGCTCGGACGAGCTCGCGATCCGCCGCGGGACTGCGATGCTCCGCGATGGCTGCTGCAACTCGTCCGCCGCGGCCTCGCGCCTCGCCCGGGCGACCGCCACGCGTCGCTGGAGGCGCTCTGGTCCGCGATCGACCGGGGCCTCGGACGACCTCGACGTTGGGTGCTCGTCGGGGTCGGCCTCGCGCTCGTGGGCGCGGCGATGGGCGCCGTGCGGGCGGTGGACGACCCGAGCTGTCGGCAGGCCGCGGCCGACCTGGGTGCTCTGTGGTCGCCCGAGCGCGCGACCGAGATCGAGGCCGCGTTGACGCAGACGGGCCACGCGCGCGCGGCCGAGAGCTGGGCGCGCGCCCGCACCCACATCGACGCGTTCGCGAGCGAGTGGCGTGAGCGCAACGATCACGTGTGCGGCGCGTGGAAACGCGAGGTCTCGCCCGAGCTCGTGGCCGAACGCCGCGAGTGCCTCGATCTCCAGCGCGAGCACCTGGGTGCGCTGCTCGAGGTGTTCGCCCACCCCACGACGGACACCATCGGATTCGCCGCCGTGGCGGCCGAGGGTCTTCCGAGTCCCGACGAGTGCAGCAAGATCGTCACGGTGGACGACGCGTCGCCGGCGGACTGGGCCGACGACGTCGCGGCGGCGCAACGGCTCACCGCGCACGGTCGCGCCCGTCGAACGGCCGGCGATCGCACGGGAGCCGCGGCGGCCTACGACGAAGCACTCGCGGTGCTGGGAGAGATCGACGCTCCGCGAGCGCGCGCACGCATGTTGGCGGCCCGGGCCGACCTGGCGTTCTTCGAGGGCGCGGTCGAGGCCGGCGAGGCGGATCTGCGCCGTGCCCAGCAGCTCGCCGCCGAGGTCGCCGACGGTCGGCTCGTCGCCGAGCTGTGGCTCGAACGCGTGGTGCAGCTCAACATCCACCGCCCCGACGAGCTCGACCGGCAGCGGCACTTGCTCGAGGCGGTCGAGCTCGCAGTCGTGCAGGCCGGCGATGCCCCGGTGCATCGCGCCCGCTTGTCTGCGCTGCAGGGTGCGATCGAGCTGGATGCGGGGCGTTTCAGCGAGGCTCGACAGCTCTTCGAGGCGAGCGTCGCGTTGGCGGAGTCGGCGGGGGCGTCGGCGAAGGCAGTCGCCTCGTACCACGACTTGATCGGCCACGCGTCCCTCCAGCTCGGCGACTTCGAGCGAGCGAAATCGGAGATCACGACTGCGCTGCGTCTGGTGGTGGACGCGTACGGTCCGGCGTTCCCCTCCGCGCACATCTATCACGGCAACCTCGGCGGGGCGTGCCTGATGATGGGTGATCGCGAGTGTGCCCGTGAGCACTTCGAGGCGATCGCATCGCTGCTCGACGATGCGGGCGACCACCGCTCGCCGAGCCGAGCCCACAACCTCGCGCTGATGGCCGAGCTCTCGCGCGGCGAGCACGATGTGGACGGGATGCGGCGAAACGCCGAAGCCGCCGTGGAGATCTGGCGTGCGCTGGGGCTGGAGCATTCGCTCGATGCCGCCGCCGCGCGCAGCTTGCTCGCGCAAGCGGAGCGCGAAGCCGGTCGACTCGACGTCGCGCTCGCGCTCGCACTCGACGTGCAGCGCGTCTACGAGCGCGAGCGACCGTCGGGCCACCCCGACTCCGTGAAGGGGCTGACGGAGGTGAGTGCCATCCTGGTCGCGCTCGGGCGCCATGACGAGGCGCTCGCGGCCTACGACCGCGTCGTCGCGGTGCGCGAAGCGGCGCTCGGCCCGTCGCACGAGTCGGTGGGGATCGCGGTGGCGAATCGAGGCCAGTTGCTCGAGGACATGGGTCGTCACGCGCAGGCCCACGTCGATGCCCGTCGCGCGCGCGAGATCCTCGACGGCGCGGACAGCCGGGCGGAGCTACGGGCCGCCGCGGCGTTCCTGCACGCGCGCACGAGCTGGCAGGCGGGGGAGCGATCGAGCGCCGTGGATCTCGCCCGCGAAGCACTGCAGCGCTACGATCGCGCGGGCGCGGAGCTCTCCGAGGAGCGTCGAGCCATTCTCGACTGGTTGCGCGACCACGAGCCGAACTGACAACGAGCTCACTTCGGGCGGTCACTTGCGACGAGCCTCTCGGCGATGTGGAGAGCTTCGAATTTTCGGGCAACGGTTCCGTTCAGCGCGGGCTGTAGCTTCGTCGTCCGTCGCATGAACGCGATGCCGGTCTCCGTTCAGTGGCATATCGAGGACGTCGCTCTCGGAAACCCTCGCTGGCCTCGCGACCGAGGACGAACGTCGTGATGTGCCGATCGCGAGCAGCAGGACGGGCGCGAACTCGTTCACGCGCAGCGAACACCGTCTCGACGACCGACGGGGATGGTCGAGCTCGCGCGCAAGAACCCGAAGCACGCTGCGCTCCCGATCGTCATGTTGACCACGGAGGCGACCCCGGCCTGCCTTCCGCCACCGCGCCCCGACGAACGGTCGATCGATCGATTCCCTCGAGAAACGCACCCGGAACGGCGGGTCGGCCCCCGCGACGCCTGGCCAGCTCGGATCCCCCGCCTACCGTGCGGCACCGCCCGTAGACTCGTCGGGCGGAGGCGAGTGCAATGGTGCTGAAGGCGGCACGGGTTCCCGAGGCGTTCCAGCCTCTGTTCGAGCAGGCAGAAGCGTATGTCGAGCGCCTGTTCTCCGACTTCGAGCGTCGGCCGGAGCGCGGCACGCTCCACGTCGGCGGCGAGCGCTACGTGATCCTGCGCTGCGAGAGTCTCTTTCTCGCGTGGTTCGACGCGCTCGACGAGGCGTTCGGCGAAGACGCAGCGCGCGGCTTCATCTACAACACCGCGCGCGAGATCGGCCGCAGCGACTCGCGAGCGTTCTGCGAGCGGTTGAAGGTGGAAGAGGGCGTCGCGCGCCTGTCCGCCGGCCCTGTCCACTTTGCCCACGCGGGCTGGGCGTTCGTCGAGATCCTTCCCGACAGCGCCCCGGCGATGGACGACAGCTACTTCCTCCACTATCACCACCCGAACACGTTCGAATCCGAGGTGCTCATCGCCAAGGGCCGGCGTCCGCGCGAGTGCGCCTGCCTGTTCAGCGCGGGCTACTCCGCGGGCTGGTGCAGCGAAGCGTTCAAGATCGAGGTGCACGGTCGCGAGCTCATGTGTTGCGCGCGCGGCGAGCCGAGTTGCGAGTTCATCATGGCTCCTGCGGCACGCCTGGACGCTCACGAAGCGCAGGTGCGAGCGACGTGGCCGACCGCCCGATGACGCCGCCGCCCGGCGTCGAGCTCGGACCCGTGTCGGCGGAGGTGTTCGAGATCCTCGCGCGCTACACGGTGTTCCCCTGGCCTGTCTTGAAGAGCCAGGCGGTGCGGCAGAAGCTCGACCCCGAGAAGTTGCGGCTCGAGGATCTGCCGCGGGTCATCGACTCGCTCGCGCGCGGCGTCGAGCGCTTCACGTCGCCGAGCGTGGGCGTGGCGGTGCGACGCGATCTGGAGGCGCTCCTGCATGGCGGCCACGGCTCGACGTAGTCGGGCCGCGACGGCGTCGCTCCGTCGTGCGTCAGCGTGATCCGGGAAATCGGCGACGTCGACCACGGCGTTGGGCATGCTCGGGACGACGCAGATGATCGAGTGTGTCTACGGCCATCTCGGCCGCGACAACTACCGCAACGCGGCCGCCCGATCGCCTCGCCGACGAGCAGAAGCCCAGCGTCCTGACGAACGCGGGGCTTCTTCGCCTTCAGTGAGCCCGGTAGGAATCGAACCTACAGCCCGCGGATTGAGAGTCCGCGAACAAGGCAGGGCAAGTGAGCGACTTCGCTTGATAAAGCCGCGAACGCGCCGGGCGGGGTAGTGATGGGTAGTGATGGCGAATCCTGGGGTGCAGACCTCCGCGTCACGGCAAGCCCCAAGCCTCGTTGCGGTCCGGCACGTCGAAACGGGTGCCGACGGGCTTGGCTTGGCTTGGCGGGCGCAGGTGCGGACAAGTACTACAGAGTGTGTGCGTTTCTGTCGTTGTCCGTCCCCGCCCGCCCACCTCCCAAACGCGCGCAAGGAGCGGCGATATCCGACCGTCGATCATTCGAGAATCCACGAAGACGCACGGCCCCCGATCGAAGAATTGGAGGATGGTTCGCTGGCAGCCCGGGGCTTTCAGCGGCACCATTGCGTGATGCCCCCGACGCGGCATGTGAGAAAACATGCGTCTGCCGTTTGGCCTGAGATGGTCAAGCCCGCCACGTTCGCGGACCCAGTGAGCAGGCCGGAGCTGTACACGCGCCCGGGAGCCAGCGGCGTGATCCGGCGGGGGGGCCGGCCGCGCCGGGGACCGCATTGCTCGTAACCAGCCGTCGCGACGCTCCGCGGCTACGAGCGCATCGCACTCCACTCGTGAACGGCGCGCAGCGCGGACGGGCGAGAACCTTTGTTCCACATGGGAGTAGCTCCGTGAGCAAGCAGGGCGTCAATCGGTCGCGAAATAGGAAAACGTCAGATGTCGCACCAGTCATGCGGAGCGTCGAGGTTCAGCACGCGCACCGGGAGCTCGTGGATTTGGTGGCCGCGTCCACCGTTGACCGCCAGGCCCTCAGCCCCGAACTCGACCACGTTTCCGGCGAGCTCGACACGTTGAAACCCCTCTTCATGGTGACGGCTTTCCAGCCAGGCGATTCCCCATCCACCGAGGACGACGATAGAGATTGTCAAAAGAGCGAGCGTGACGAAAACGACGTGACCTCATGCGATGCGTCAATCTGGACGTTGCGCCTAAGAAACGGATCCGAGGCGCCGGACGCGGACGACGACGTGAGCAGCTTCGCTGCTTCCAAGCAAGAGCCCTTCGATGAGTGTTTGGTGAGCCCGCTCCCGTCGAACCATTGGCGGCGCGGGTGGAGCGTGACTCTTGTGCGGAGATGCCGAGCATGAGGTCTGAACGGCATACCGCGCTGCAAAGTCTGTGGCGTTGCGTCGTCGCTCTTGTGTTCTTGGTGTCGTTGCCGTCAGCATGTCTTGATTGCGACGATCAGTGCGACGACTTCTTTTACGCGGAGTTCGAGAAGCTCACGCCATGGGAAAATCGCGAGTACAGTGTGATTGCGAGTCTCGATGACCGCACGGTTGAGTGCACGTTTACCTTCCCTGATGTGGAATCGTCGTCATGCGACGACGAGGACGCTTTTGCATCGCATCTAACTTTCCGTTATTATAGTGCGCCTAAGAAAGTGACACTTCGACTTTCACTGGACGGCAACACCCTCGCGGAGGAAGCGTTCGAACCCCCCTACGAGGGCACCCATGGCTGGGATCAGCAGAGGTGCGGGCCACCGTGCGACGAAGCCGGTGTAAGAATGATCATTCCGTAAGGGGATAGGATGAAACGCCGCTGCAGACCCAAGTCCTTCATCCAACCGACACCAGGCGGGCGAGAGCGCGCGTGGGAAGCGCTGCGCAGTCTGTCAGGAGCATCGGCCCCCTTCGTGCCGTCCACACAAAGCTTTGTGCAACTCGCGCCCAATCTGTATCTTGCTGTAGCAGGTGCACCCGTACTCCACGGGGGCCCCGCAGAACCGATGCTACCGGGGTCGTTCGTCGACGCCGGCGCCTCAGATATGGAACTGCCGTTTTGGAGTCCTAAATATGACGCCTCATTCGATGAAATCATCGATGCGCTGAAACAGGACATCGACAATGACGAGCTGGGCAAGATATCTGATATCAAGGCTAATGGCATATCCGACAGCCTGATTCACCGAGGGCACAGTGAGGGTATCGCGATGGGTGGCGGACGTCTTATTACCAGTGTTCAGGAGAAACGCGTTGCAAGTGATGAGCACTATTCTGGCCACGTGCAGATCTACTTCACGCCAGTTGATGACGATAGTACGGCTGATATCGAATTCAAGACCGCGGATCACACGCCCGACGACGAGAAGTGGTCGCACGCCGTCATTGGTCAGGGTGTCCTCGGAAAGGATATTACGGACTCGCAGGGCAATCTTATTCCTGACGAGATTGGAATGTTGTGCCCGTTGACCCATGGTCTCATGGGCGACGTTCCTGCCTCGCCCCACAACGGCGCTCCTACTGATCTCATCGACGGCGACGGCAATCGACTGTCGACGCACTGGCATACGGAGGGCTTGGCTCACCCCGGTGACAGCAGGCCGGAGTTGCAGGTTCCTGCCTTAATTGTGTTTAAGGGTCGACTTTATCTCGTCGCTCTTCGCCACCAATTTCTCTATGTGTATGAGATCCACTGGTTCGGAGGAGCGAACGCGGATGGCGTGGCGGTTTGGGAGAAACTTGTGACGTTGAACACTTCTAATCCGAACGAGTGTATTACCGAAAAATTGTCAGGTACACCCGTGGATCTCGAGAACTATGAAGCTATCAATCTGCTTCTGACTGACGAGAATGATGTGTTTCTTCTCGGGAGTCACGAGCGATGGCTGGACACCTGGCACCTAGGGCTCCTCAATCCAAAAGGACCGCTGACCGATGAGAATAAGCCGAGATTGACGAAGGTGGCAATCATGGATCAGAACTGGGCATCACACCCAGATAAGGACGATTTGTTTGGGCAGGGTTGCGCGATTGCGCGAATGCCTGGCGATGAAAGAAAGACCGTCGGATTCTGGGCGCTTCCGCACGATTATCGCCACTCAAATTGCGACAATATCACCGGTGATCCGATGTGCGCCACGGTCTACACTTGGGAGCGCAAGTTCGAATGAGCGTAGGCATCTCGCGGACACCGTTCGGATACATCTAGACAGATGCCCTCCCGCCGCCGCTCGCAGCGTGCGCGATTACGCGCCCGAGCCCTAGCGGCGTAGTAAGACGCGCTTCTCGTGCTCAAGATGGTACATGCTCGCCGTCCCCCGTCTTGCGCGGGAGCGAGATGTCTGACGCTCGCAG
>CAYXVR010000053.1:43856-66701 GCA_964468635.1 uncultured Nannocystaceae bacterium | reverse complement strand
GCGCCGACAGATGTTGAAGGCCCTCGGTCTCTCGGGGGTCGGGCTCGCTTCGATCGCCACCGGCTTGCCGATGTCGTTCCTGCGCAACCCGCGGGCGCACGCGGCCGAGCCGCAGATGTGCCCGGCGGCCGACCGCCAGCAGTACCTGATCTTCTCCGGGCGCGACTCGGGGGATCCGTTCAACGCGAACGTGCCCGGCACGTACGACAACGGGCAGATCGTCCACCCGGCCGGGGCTCCGTTCGCGGGCACCGACATCATGCTGGGTGGCGTGGCCACCCGGGCCGCGCAGCTGTGGTCGACGCTGCCGCAGTCGGCGCTCGATCGCACGGCGTTCATCCACCACTCGACGAAGACGCAGGTGCACGGCGAGCTCGTGAAGGTGCTGCAGCTGCTCGGCGACGCGTACAAGGCGGAGACGATCCCGTCGATCTTCGCGAAGCGACTGGGGCCGTGCCTCGGCACGGTGGCGACGACCCCCGTGCCCGTCGGCGACGTGACGATGAGCTACGAGGGGCGCACGCTGCCGCGGCTCAAGCCCACGACCCTGCGTGAGCTGCTTGTCGCGGACGACAGCCCGCTGTTGCAGCTGCAGGACTTGCGCGACGAGAGCATGGACAAGATCCGCATCGCGATGCGCGACGATCTCACGGCAGCGCAGCGCGCGTTCGTCGGGAACCTCGCGAAGGCGCGCGAGGACGTGCGCGGCATGGCCGACGGCGCGATGGATCTGCTCGCGGACGTCACGAACGACAACCCGAGCTCGCAGATCAAGGCCGCCGTCGCGCTCATCAAGCTCAACCTGACGCCGTGCGTGGCGGTGTCGCTGCCGTTCGGCAGCGACAACCACAACGACGACGGCCTGCAGCGGGAGATCGACGAGCACACCGCCGGCATCGGCTACCTCACCGAGCTGTTCAACCTGCTCGAGGCGAACGGGCTGTCGGATCGGGTGACGTTCGCGTCGATCAACGTGTTCGGCCGCACGTTGATGGAGAGCGGCACGAACGGCCGCAACCACCACTCGAAGCACCACGTGACGATGATCACCGGCAAGTTCGTGGCGGCCGGCGTCATGGGTGGCGTCACCCGCGAGGGCGACGACTTCACGGCGATGCCGATCGACTCGGTGAGCGGCTCTGCGACGCCCGACGGCGACATCCCCTACGAAGAGGGACTGCCCTCGATGGCGAAGACCCTCGGCTCCGTGCTGGGCCTGGACGACGACGTCCTCGACGAGGAAGTCCTCAAGGGCAAGGTGATCCGCGCCGCCGTGGCGTGACGGCCCGCCCCGCGCGGTTGGCCAAGCGCGGACGGGCTTTGGTACACTCCCGGCCGTCCATGCGGCTGCCGCTCCTCGTCGCGATCGCGCTCGTGCCTTCGATGGCGTTCGCGGCTCCGGCGACCACGCCCGCGCCCGGACCGTCGGATGCCGAGGCGCCGACGTGGCCCGCCGAGGGTGAGCCGTCGACGCCGCCGGCCGAGACGAAGCCCGCAGAGACGAAGCCGGCCGAGACGACGCCGCCTGCCGAGGCGACGCCACCCGCCGAGACGACGCCGCCCGCCGACGCGGGGCCGCCGAGCAAGCCGCACTCCGCGGGATCGACGGCGCCGTCGGAGACGACGACGAGCGGGCCGACGCTCGGCGACTCGAACTCGCTCGGCACGAAGTCGCCGGGCTCGAAGGCGCCCGACGACACGGTGACCCTCGCCGAGGGCAAGCCCGATCGCATGCGGCCGATGCAGAAGGCCGGGTGGTGGACGCTCTTCGGTGGGTTCGTGTTCGCGACCGTCGGCGGCGTCATGTCGGGGCTCGCCGAGCGCGAAGAGGACAAGGCCGATCGACTCGCGGCGCAGTTCGACGAGAACAGCGCGCAGCCGGTCTACGAGGACGTGCAGGACGAGTACGAGCAGGCGCTCGGACGCGGCAAGGGCTATGCGACCAGCGCGATCGCCCTCGGTGTCGTCGGTGGCGCGCTCGCGGTCGCGGGCATCACGTTGCTCGCCGTCGACGAGGCGCGGCTCCGCAAGCAAGGCAAGGGCAAGCGGCGCGCGCGACTCGACGTGCGGCGCGGCAAGCTGCAGGTGAAGTTCTGATGCGGTGGATCGTCGGCGCGGCGCTGGGCTTCTTCGCGGCGTGCTTCACTCCGCCCGACTCGGACGTGCTCTTCAGCTGCGAGCCCGACTCCGCACCGACGTGCCCGGAGAAGTACACGTGCGAGGTCGACGGTTGCTGCCATCGCGACGGCTCCGACGTCGAGGCGTCGTTCGGCGCATGTCGCCTCACGGCCACCTCGATCACCGAGACGAGCCCGACCACCGGCACGAGCGGGTCGAGCGGCGGCACCGACTCGGGCACCTCCACCGGCGGCTCCACGAGCGCGACCACGAGCACGACCGAGACGAGCGGGTCGAGCGGCAGCACCGACGACACGGGCGACGCGTCCTCCAGCAGCGGTTGAGCGTCCTCTTCCCAGCCGTCTGCGCCGCGGGCTTGCGGCGGTGCCCCGTCCGCGCTAACTAGCCGCGGCGAGGCGAATCCGACATTGGGGCTCAAGGATCTGTTCGGCGGGGGAAGTGCGAAGTCGAAGATCGACAAGTACGTGAAGGTCATCACCAACCCGTACACGCAGTCGGTCGATCGATACGCCGCCATGGAGAAGCTGCTCGCCGACAAGTCGGACGAGGCGCTCGTCGGCTTGATGAAGCGCTTCACGGTCGTCGCGACGAAGAGCATCGAGGACGAAGAGGAGAAGGGCTGGGTGTACCGCCAGCTCAGCGGGCTCGGCGCGAAGGTGCTGCCCGCGCTCAAGCAGTTCTGCCTCGAGTCGGAGAACGTCGCGTGGGCGCTGCGGATCCTCGAGGACGTCGCGAGCGAGGCGCAGGAGTGGGAGGTGCTCGACGCGATGCTCGAGCGGCACCCGCCCGAGTACGCGCGCGATCCGAAGACCAAGCTCCAGATCCTCACGCACGTCGCCGAGATCGACGACCCGCACGTCGTCGATACGCTGATCAAGTACGTCGACGATCCCGACGAGGGCGTGCGCTTCTTCGCGGTCGAGCAGCTCGTCGACATCGCCGAGGAGCGCGCCAAGGGGCCGCTCGTCGCGCGGCTCGGCAACCCGCAGGAGGACTCGATCCGCCTGCGCACGCGCGTGCTCGACGGCCTGGCCACGCTCGGCTGGGACATCTCGGAGCACCTCGCCGTGGTCACCGCGAACCTCGGCAACGAGCACGCCGTCGCCAAGGGCAAAGTGGTGAGACGTTAGTCTTCAGGAGGGAAGCTCCGCTTCCCTCCCTCCGCCCGGGCAAAGCCCGGTCGGAGCCTCCCACCCTTCCGGCGCTGACGCGCCTCCTGGTGCGCCGACGCTGTGAGAGAGCGTCGCGTTCGGCTGGTCGCGAAGCCGCCGTTCGCGTCACAAATCGCGCGGGGTCGCTCTGTCTCCCTGGCCCCGCGGGGGCCGGGGACGATGCCCGGCAATCCGATCACGCGCCGCCTCGATCGGCTGTACCAGCAGTGGCACGCGTTCGTCGACGACGCGCCGACCCGAGTGCTGCGCTGGTGCGTGCGGGCCGACGAAACGCGGATGATCGAGGCGTTCGTCGCCGTCGAGACCAGCGAGGGCGGCCAGCTCCCTGCCCTGTTCCTGCGGCTCGTGGTGCCGTTCGAGGCGCCGCACACGTACGCGGGCGCGCTCGCGCGCGAGCTGCTCGACCAGGTGGAGCACACGGCGAAGGACGACCCCGCGCTCACGGGCTTCGTCGTGCCGCGGCCGCGCACGGAGAACGACGGCATCCCGTCCCTCGTCGAGCTCGCGGCGGCGCTCGCCGAACACCTGCGTGCGCGCGGCGTGCCGCTCGAGCAGCTCGTGCTCGCGATCTTCCCGCCGCCGCTCGCCGACGTCGCGGGCTGGAATCGGTTCGTCGGCCGGCTCGCGCACGCGCTCGCGACGAGCGAAGTCCGAGCGATCGTCGTCGACGATCGCTCGGCCACGGTGCTCGGTCCCGCGGTCGCGGCGGCCCCGACCCGCATCCACACCGCGGTCGCGGATCTCGACATGCCGGCCGCGATCGTCGAGATCTCGGCGCGCGCCGGTGATCTGGACACGCCGCCCGGGCGATTCCGCCACGCGTACACGAAGATGCTGCTCGCCGTCGCCGACGGCGATCTCGACGGCGCGCGCGCGCGCGCGAGCGAGGCCGAGGCGATCGCCGGCGCGGCCGGCTGGTGGCACCTGCTCGTCGCGGTGCGCTTCTGCCTCGGCACCGGCGAGCTCGACGGCGCGCGCGCGACCGCGGCGATCCAGTGGTTCCGCCGCGCCGAGCAGGCGATCGACGGGCGTACGACGACGACGGGCGCCGACGACGAAGAGACGCTCGCACGCAGCCTGCGGCTGAAGTGCCGGCTCGGGCTGGGCGCGGCGTGCTACTTCGCAGCGGCGTACGAGCGCGCGGCCGAGGTGTACGCGGGCGCGGCCGACCTGGCGAAGGAGCTGTCCGACGACCGCGCGGAGCTCGATGCCCGCCGCATGCAGTCGCACTGCCTCGAGCGCGCGGGTCGACCCGACGATGCGTGGAACGCCGGCGTGCAGGGCATCGGCGTCGGCGCGAGAATTCCCGCCGAAGATCGCAAGACCTCGACGCTCGCCCATCTCGGCGCCGCGCTCGTGGAGCTGACGAAGACGCCGCGGCTCGGCCACGGCCGCAAGGCGATCGAGAGCCACATGCAATCGCTGCTCGGCGCGGACTGGCAGCCGCGCGCGACGGGGAGCTGAATGCCACCGGCGGCCAAACACTTCGATCCGATCCTCGGCATCGACGTGCACATCGTGCAACCGCCGGGCCCGGTGCCGCCCGTACCGGTGCCGCATCCACACACCGGCATGGTGCTCGATCCGTGCGACTACGCGCCGTTCATCGGCGGCACGGTGAAGGTGGGCGGGTTGCAGCGCGCGCAGGCCGGCACCGAGACGATGATGATCCCGAAGCACATCCCGATCGGCGGTGTGTTCGTGAAGCCGCCCGGCAGCGAGGGCGAGGTCTTCATGGGGTCGTCGACGGTCGCGGTGGACGGCGACGCGTTCACGTACCTCGCGTTGCCGGTGCTCACGTGCCAGGACGTGGGGATCCCGGCGCCGGGCCGGCCGAAGGGCAGCCCGCCGAAGTCGCTCGTGCTGCCGACGACGGTGGTGCTGTCGATCCCCTTGCCGGTGAGCGTCGGCGGCAGCCCGACCGTGTCGCTGATGGCACTCGGCATGCGCGCGGGCATGGCCGCGCTCGGAGCCGGGCTGAAGAAGCTGAAGGGCCTCGCGAAGAACTCCGACAAGATGAAGAAGCTGTCGTCCGCGCTGCACAACAAGGCAGCGAAGGTGATGGACAAGCTCGGCATCCCGCCGAACGTGCAGCGCAAGGTGCACGATGCGATCTGCTCCGTCACGGGCCATCCGGTCGACATCGCGAGCGGACGGGTCTTCACGCGTCACACCGACTTCGCGCTCCCCGGTCCGATTCCCTTCCAGCTCGTGCGTGCGTGGCACAGCACGTCCACGCACGACGGCGAGCTCGGCCACGGCTGGCACCACTCGTACGACACGACGCTGTTCGTCGACGAGGGCATCGTGCTCGCCCGCCTCGAGGACGGGCGCTACGTCGCATTCCCCGAGCCTTCCGTGGGCGAGGCGCACCACGATCGCAAGGAGCGGCTCGCATGCGGCCGCGACGCGCACGGCTTCTGGCTCCGCGACGTCCGAGGGTGGACCCATCGCTTCGTGCACGGGCCGGGCACGCCGGCGATCGAGCACCGGCTCAACGTGATCAGCGACGACGCGGGGCATCGCATGGTGTTCGTCCGCGACCTGCGTGGTCGACTCGAGACGATCGTCGACTGTGCGGGCCGCCGCCTCCGGGTGCGCACGGACGATCGCGGGCGACTCGTGGCTCTCGACGCCCCGCATCCCGACGACGCGCGGCAGACCGTCACGGTGGTGCGCTGGGAGTACGACGAGGCCGGCGAGCTCGTGCGGGTCGCGAATGCGCTCGGCCACGCGACGACCTTCACGTACCGCGATCGCCTGCTCGTGCGCGAGACCGATCCGAACGGACTCTCGTTCCACTTCGAGTACGACCACCAGCGCCGCTGCGTGCACACGTGGGGCGACGGCGGCATCTACGAGCGCCGGCTCGTCTACGACGACGAGGCTGGCACGACCAGCGTGACGGACTCGCGCGGCTTCACGCGCGTGCACCACCACGACGGCGCGGTGGTGCACCGCGTGGTCGATCCGCTCGGCGGCATCACGCAGACCCTCTTCGACGACGACTACCGGCCGCTCGCACGCGTCGGGCCCACGGGCGCGAGCTCGCGATACCAGTACGACGAGCTCGGCAATCGCGTCGCGATCCAGCGCGAGGACGGCAGCAAGGTGAGCGTCGAGTTCGACGCGCACCACCGCATGGTGGGCACCACCAACGAGATCGGCGCGCGCTGGACCTGGCGGTACGACGACACGGGACGCTTGTGCGAGCGCACGGACGCGGTCGGTCGGACGTGGAGGTACGTGCGCAGCGGACTGCACGATCGCATCGTCGATCCCGAGGGTGGTGCGACGACGATCGAGCGCGACACGGCCTTCAACGTGGTCGCTCTGCGCACGCCCGACGGCGCCGTCGCGCGTTGGCAATACGATGGATGGGGACGACCGCTGTGCGCGATCAGTCCGACGGGTGCGTTCGAGCAGACCGTCTTCGACCTGCTCGGTCGACCGGTGCGCATCCACGACCTCGAGGGCCGGCGGCGCGACTTCACCTACGACGCCGCCGGCCACCTCGTTCGCGTGCGCTGGCCGGACCGCGAGATCCGGGTCACGATCCAGGGCCTCGGCCGCATCGCGAGCCGCACCGAGGGCGGCGTGTCGATGCGATTCGCATACGACACGGAGGAGAATCCCACCGCGATCGTCGACGCGCACGGGCGAGCGCGGCGATTCGAGCGCGACGCGAACGGCCGCGTGATCGCGGAGGCGGATCCCTCCGGCCGTGTGCGCCGCTGCACGCGTGATGCCGCCGGGCGCGTCGTGCGAGTGGAACGGCCGGGCGGCGCCGCGACATCGATCGCGTACGACAAGGCCGGACGCGTCGTGGAGGTGCGGCACTCGGACGACACGTTCGCGCGCTACCGATGGCGTCCGGACGGCGCGCTCGTGGAAGCGAGCAACGCGGACGCGACGCTCGCGTTCGAGCGCGACGAGCTCGGGCGCGTCGTGCGGGAGACGTGCAACGGCCGGTGGGTCGCGAGCGAGTACGGCAAGAAGGGGCTGCGCACGCGCATCACGTCGTCGATGGGCGCCGACCAGGAGGTGCGTCGCAACTCGATGGGGGATGCCGTCGCGATCGTGGACGGTGGATTCGTGGCGGAGCTCGAGCACGACGTGTTCGGGCAGGAAGTGCGACGAGCGCTGCCGGGGGACGTCGCGAGCGAGTGGACGCGCGACCTGCTCGGGCGCGAGGTGGAGCACCGGATCGTCCGCGGTGATGCGACGCTCCGTACGCGGACGATCACGTGGGGCCTCGAGGACCGCATCGACCATGTCGTCGACGACGCGGGCGTCACGCGACACGGGCACAACGTGATCGGATCACTGGCGTGGACGCAGCACCCCGATGGTGCCGTAGACCTGCGCATGCCGGACGCGGTCGGCAACCTGTACGAGAGCGCCGATCGCAGCGACCGCACGTACGGGCCGAGCGGTGAGCTGCTCGTGATGGATCGCCCGGAAGGCCGCACTTCGTTCCGGTACGACGACGAGGGGCGGCTCGCCGAAAAGGTCGAACCCGGCGACGCCCGCTGGTCGTACGCGTGGAACGGCGCAGGGCGGCTCGTCGCGGTGACGCGGCCCGACGGCGCGGTCGTGTCGTTCACGTACGACGCGATCGGTCGGCGCATCGCGAAGACGGCGGGTGACCTCACCGAGCACACGCTGTGGGATTCCGGAACGCCGCTGCACGAGTGGACCACGCGCGGCGACGCGACGGAAGGCCCCGTGGTGGGGTGGATCTTCGCGCCCGAGACGCTCGCACCGCTCGGCAAGAAGGTCGGCGACGAGGCGTTCGGCATCGTGTGCGATCGGCTCGGCACGCCGCAGGCGATGTTCGATGCGCAGGGCCATGCGGTGTGGACCGCGGACGTCGATGCCTATGGGAGGCTGCGCGGCGTCGAGGGCGACGCGCGGGCGTGTCCGTTCCGGTGGCCGGGGCAGCGCGAGGACGCGGAGACCGGCCTGCACTACAACCGGTACCGCTACTACGACCCCGATGCGGGCGTGTACATCAGTCCGGATCCGATCGGGGTGCTCGGCGGTCTGCGGCCGTACGGCTACGTCGACGACGTGCTCGTCGCGTTCGATCCGTTCGGGCTGGTCGGCGAGAACAAGCAGATGGGCGACGCCGCCGAGAAGCAGGCGAAGAAGGACCTGGAGAAGGAAGGCTACGAGGTGCTCGGCTCGATGGAGAACAACTCGGGCCATGGCGTGGACGTGGTCGTCCGCAATCCCGAGGGCAAGATCGAGGTGGTCGAGGTGAAGGCGAACGGATCGCCGTTGAATCCCGATCAGAAGAAGGGCGCCACCTCGTTCGCGCAGGATCGTGCGGAGCGGTGCCTCGACGGCGAGGGTGCGTGGAAGCACCCGAAGAAGGGCTCCACCGAGCTGGCCGACGAGATCCTCGACGAGATCGCGGAGAACGGCGAGGTCAACGGCTGGGTGATGCGCTACGATGTGACCGAGGTGAACGGCAAGTACAAGGCGAAGCTCAAGAGCGCAGACCCGTGGGTGAAGTGCAAATGAGCGCCGCGTCGGTCGTCGCGGAGATCGCAGAGGCGCATCTCGCTGCTCGCGATGCGGAGCTCGACGATCGCGAGGCGGAATGCCTCGCCGGCTACGAGAAGTGGCGCGCGCAGGGCAAGTCCGTGAAGGCGCTGTCGCGCGTGCGCTCGTTCGCGATGACGGTGGCGATGCACCGCGGGTTCGCGCGGGTGCTCGGCGGTGGTGAGGACGGCTGGCGCGAGGTGGAGCGGTGGTGGTTGCTCGAGACCGCGACGTCGCACTGGATCGGGCCGCACATCGCTTCGGGCGCGCACATCTCGTTGGCGTACGCGCTCGCGCTCGGCGAGGACGGAGCCGCGGAATGGCTCGGCGCCGATCTGCGGGCGCGCATGGCGAAGCAGCCGGAGGCGTACGAGGCCGCGTTCTTTCCGCGCTTCGTCGCGCATCTGCATCGGGTGTGGGGCCCGAACAGCAAGGCGGGTCCCGGTGCGATTCCCGAGCTCGGGCCGTACGACGCGGTGCTCGCCGCGTGGGACGATCCACCGGCGCTGGCGCGCGCGCTCGTGGGGATCTGCGAGCACCGGATCGCGGGCGTGGTCGCGGAGGGCGACGACGAGGTTTCCGAGTTCCGGTTCGCGCCGATCCTGCCGGTGGAGATCGCTGCGATCGCGACGATTCGGCGACGTCGTGGGGAGTCGATGCCGGACGTCGATCATCCGCTGATGCGAACGCCGCTGGCGGCGATCCCTTCGACGCGCACGTACGATCCGCAGAGCGACCCGTGGTATCGACGCGCACTCGATGCGGCCGTCGCCGAGGGGCGAGCGCCGGCCGACTTCCGCTGGCCACCGGCTTGAGTCAGTCGTCGTCGGCGAGCAAGCCGTGGCTCTTCCAGCCGATGCGCAAGAGCCACGTGCGCGGCGGTGAAGTCCCGAGGTCGCGCGTGCACGGCTCGCGGGGTCGCTCGCGCCAGCCGGTGAAACGCGGGGCGGAGCTGCACGGATCGATCTTGCTTCGCGGCGCCGGCTTACCGGCCTTCTCGCAGTGGCGCTTCGCATTGAATAGGACGTAGCGGAGCGCGTTGCGGACCTCGAGCGGGCTGCGCAGGTGACGGGCGTGATAGCGGCCGTCGACGAGCTTGCCGGTGCGACCGAAGTGCTCGTTGAGGCGCTTGCCGAGTCGCGTGTTGAGCCCTCGCATGCCGCGCTCGAGGCTGTCTTGGTCCTCGGCTTCGACGATCATGTGCAGATGGTTGCCCTGGATCGAGTACTCGACGACGTGCATGCCGAAACGGCCGCGCGCCTTGCAGAGGATGCCGACGATCAGAGCGTGGGCCTTGGCGTCGCGCAGGCTCGGCACGCCGGCGCAGATGCGCACCGTGACGAGCACGGGATGATTGCGGTGCAGCGCGGGCCGTCGCAGATGAGGCACGCGAGGTCGCGGCGCGACGCGTTTTCGTCCGGCGTTCGCCCGCTTGCCGCCCCACGTGCGGATTTCGAGCTCGAGCTGCTTGCTTCGCTTCGATCGCGCCACGCGCCACCTCGCCAGCGCGTGGATGTAGCGCGCCTCGTGGCGCGCTAAACCTGTCCCCGCGGGACAGGTGCGCCCGCGCGTCGCACTGTCCGTGGAGGACAGGGAGCGCGGACCGATGCTTGCACGCACGTCCTCGCCGGCGGCGGCGCGGTCGTGCTCGGCAACTCGTCCCGATGCGACGCCTTGCTGCCTCGCGGCGCTCCGCGAAGATCGCTCAATCGAGATGATTCGGCGATCTTCGAAGCGAGGCGCAAAGCCCAGCGAGGGCGCAAAGCCCAGCGAGGGCGCAAAGCCCAGCCGGGCGCAGCCCACCGAGGACGCCCAGACAAGCCACTCAGTTCAGCGCCACCGTCGCGCCCTTCACGGCGTTCGTGCCGGACGCGGTCGAGCTCACCTCGGCGCCGGCGATCTCCGCGTTCGCGGTCAGCGTCACCGAGCCGCCGCCCGTGCTCGCGCACGTCACCGTCGCGCCGCCCAGGTCCGCGTTCGCGGTGAGCTCGACGAAGCCGCCCGACGTCGAGCCCACCGTCGAGGTCGCACCCGTGATCGTCGCGTTCGCGTCGAACATCGCGTTCGCACCGGCCGCCGCCGCGACGAGTGCATTGCCGTCGAGCAACACCTGGCTGCCGCCCGACGACTGCATGTTCGCGTTGCCGTCGAGCAGCACCTTGCTGCCCCCGCTCGACTGCGTCAGCGCGTTGCCGTCGAGCAGCACCTTGCTGCCCGCCGCCGATTGCATCAACGCGTTCGCATCGAGCACGATCGTCGCGCCACCGCCCGCCGTCAGCGTGATCTTGCCCGGCTCGAGCTTGATCGAGCTGCCCGGGCACTCGAGCGTGATGCTGTCCGGCGCGCTGATGTACGCCGTCGCCGACGCGGTGACCTTGTAGTCGCCCGTCACGTCGGTCGAGCTGCCCTTGAACCCACCGCCACCACCACCACCGCCGCCGCCGCCCTTCGGCTGGTCGGGATCCCCCTTCACCGTGATCGTCTGGTTGCCCTTCACGACGATCGTCTGGTTCCCGCCGACCTCCAGGCTCTGGTCGATGTCGATGCTCTTGCTCTCGTTGTTCAGGACCTTCACGACGAGGTCCTTCTGCGCGTGGATCCAGATCTCCTCCGCGTCCTTCGCATCCTCGAAGCGCAGCTCGTTGAACCCCTCGCCGCCGGGCGAGCTCTGCGTCTTGATCGTGCTCTTCGTCTTCTCGTCGGGCAGCAGATACGGCAGCGCGGTGTCGGGGTTGTACACGCACCCGGTCGCGAGCGGCCGGTCGGGATTGCCCTCGAGGAACTCGACGACGACCTCCATCCCGACGCGCGGCAGGAACCACGCTCCGAAGCCGCGGCCGGCCCAGCTCTGCGCGACACGCAGCCAGCACGACGCCGTGTCGTCCTTCGGGCTCGAGCGATCCCAGGGAAAGTGCACCTTGATGCGCCCGTGCGCATCCGTGTGGATCTCCTCGCCGGAGGGTCCCGTGACGATCGCCGTCTGCGGCCCGAGCACGCGCGGGCGTCTCACCGTGCGGGGCGGAACGTAGCGACAATCCGCGCGGATGCACTCGAACGAGTTCGAGTAACGGGGACCGGAAATGTCGCCCGCCTGCACGTCGGCGCAGTCGCCGACATGACGCACGCGCGTCACGAGCAACCGCTGGCCGTCGAGATCCGCACGCGGGTGCTCACCCAGCGCGAACACGTGCCCCACCGCGAGCCCGACCACGTTGCTGCGTCCGCGCGCCACTCGCATCTGCGCGACGACCGACTGCATCCGCACGGCCGCCATCGTCGCGCGCTGGGGCACACTGCCATCGAAGCCAGGGTCGTCCACGTCGTCCTCGATGCGCCGGCGATCGTCGTGATCGTAGCGCGCGAGGCTCCGCCCCTGCACCGCCTCGTCCGCCGCCTCCTCCTCCGCCTCGTCCATCGACGTGGACGTCTTCCAGTTGTATCCGCGGGACGCGAAGTGATCGGTCCGTCGCACGCGGCGCCACTCGAGCTCGTCGATCGACTCGCGATCCAGCGTGTCCTGGTGGTTCCGTGCGATCGGCACCTCGCCGTCGATCACGAGCTCCACCTCCGGACACGCGTCGTTGTGATCGAAGAGCACGAGCTTCTCGCATCCGCTCTCGTCGTCGTGCACGAAGTGCCACGCGATACCCTCCTCCTCCATCAACCGACGGACGAAGTCGAGCGTCGACTCGTGATACTGCACGCAGTAGTCGCGCGTCGCGTAGGTCTCGGACAATCCGCTCTCGAGATCGACCTTGCGGCCATACGCGTCGAGCGCCGGCTCCAGCACCTCGCGCAACACCTCGACGACGGTGAGGCCTTGGAAGATCCGTGTGTCCACCTCGTGCGCGAGCAGCCCCAACGCCGGTTGCACGCACACGCGCAGCGCGAGCCCATCGCTCGTCGGGCGCAGGTACTCGGTCTCCACCACGATGCCCGTCACCATGCGCACGAGCTCGCCGCGCTCGATCAGCACCTCGCATGCGCAGCCGACGAGCGCATCGACGTCGAAGTCCGCGTCCGCACCGAGCAGCTCCAGCCGCAGCTCGTACGGCGCTCCGAACGCCTCGACGAGCTCCCACGCGCGTACGCGGGCCTCGGGGTCGGGCCCTTCGACCATGCGGAACACGCAGTCGACGGGCAGGATGCGGCCGGCGGCCGCGTCGGATCGGGTGGGCTCGTCGAGAGGCACGGGGATCGAACAGATGGATCCGCGCCCCGCCGTTTGTGACACCCGACCTCAGTCGATCCGCGTTTGAGCGCGTGCGAGCAGCTGCGCCGCGTCTTCGGCGTGCCGCGATTGCACCCAGCTCGCGCCGAGCAGCTCCGTCGCCTCCGCCAGCACGGGCACCGCCTCGTCCGATCGGCCACTCGCGACGAGCGCCTCGCCGAGCCGCGCGAGCACGAGCCCGCGGTCGATCCGCGTCGATGCGTCGTCGCCCGTCACCGCCGTCACGAGCCCGTGCAGTCGCGCGAGCCCGGCGTCCTCGTCACCACTCGCCACGGCGATCACCGCGCGCTCGACCTCCACCTCGCGCGCGAGCGGGTGCTCGCTGCCCAGATGCGTCGCGGCCAGCGCGGCCGCGCGCTCCAGCGCCACCGCGGCCGTCACCAGATCACCGCGCTGCCGCGCCTGCCATCCGCTCAGGAACTCGCGCTGCATCGCCACGAGGCCTTCCTCGAGCAGCGTGCCGGCGCCGGGCCGCACCTCGCCCAGCAACGCCTCGGCCTCGGCCACGCGCGCGTCGCCGAGCGCCAGATCGATCTGCGCGAGCGTGAGCCGAGCGGTGTCCGCCTGCACGCTCTCGTCGCCGAGCGATCCGATCGCGGCCGACAACGCGGTGCGACAGTGCTTGCGCGCCTCCTCGAGCGCGCCGAGCCGGAACAGCAAATTGCCGAGGTTGAGCGCCGAGACGTACACGTCGATGTGGCTGCCGCCGTGGCGGCCACGCCGGATCGCGAGCAACCGCTCGTGCAACGCGAGCGCGCGCTCGAGATCACCGGTGCGCTCGAGCGCGAGCGCCTCGTTGTTGCGCATCGCCTGCACGGGCTCGGCGTCGGGTCCACGCACGGCCTCGAGCACGTCGGCTCCGCGCCGGTAGTGATCGCGTGCGGCCGCCCAATCGCCACGCCACCACGCGGCCTCGCCGAGATTGTTCTGCAGGATCGACTCGATCGTGGGATCGCCTCCGATGCGGCCGAGCGCGGTCTCGGCGTTGCGCACCCAGAACTCGACCTGATCGGCACGTCCGAGACCGATGTGGATCCCGACGAGGTGGGCCGCGGCATTCGCCGCGCCGGCGTGGTTCGCGAGCGACGCGGCCCGGTAGTAGGTGGGCTGGAACCATGCATCCGCCTCGACGAGGTCGCCCTCCGCCTCCGCGGCCGCACCGAGCACCGCCCACGCGACCGGCTCGCGCTCCAGCCCGTCCTCCTCGCGGAGGATGGCCCGCGCGATCGCCCGCGCATCGTCGATCCGACCGAGTCGCACGTACGACATCGCTTCGTACTCGCGCGTGGCATCGCGCGCGAGAGTGTCGAGCGTGGACGTCGCTCGATAGTGCGGATCGAGACACGCCCGCGGCAGCCGCAGCGTGCCGGCGAGCTCGGTGAACGGACCGAGCTCCGCGGGGAGCCGTGCGACGTCGTGCAACAGCGAACGCGCCTGATCGCGGTGGCTCCGCAGGCAGCCGAGTGCGGCCGCGCGGGCCGCCTCGTCGTGCGCGTCGTCGCGGCACAGCTCCGCGATCGTGTCGTCGAAGTCGCGGCGGTAGACGTCCATCTGCGCGGCGAACGGATCGTCGTCGTCGGTCGCTTCTGCGCCCGCCGGGCTCGCACGCCACGCCTGCCGGTCCTCCTCCGTCCACACGTCGAGGTCGCGCGCGTCGTCGCACGCACCGCCGGCACCGAGCCGCACGAGCAACGCGACGCCGACGAGCGCGACGCCACCGAACGCCACGAGGCCCCAGCCCACGCCGGGCCGGGCCGACCGAGCGCGCGCGAGCGCGGCGAGCAGCGCATCGAGTCCTTCGTGGCGCGCGTCCGGATCGGCTGCCATGCCGCGCTCGAGCACGGGCCACACGCCGCGCGGCACGGCGCGACGATCGGGCGGCCTGCGGGGGCCGTCCACCTTCGCGGCGATGAGCTCCCCGAGCGTGAAGCCACCGAAGGGCTCCTCGCCCCACAGCGCGCGGTAGAGCGCGACGCACCACGCGTACTGATCGGCGCTCGGGCCGATCGGCTCGCCGCGCAGCTGCTCGGGCGGCATGTAGCGCGGCGTGCCGAGCACGTCGCCGGTGAGCGTGAGATCGTTGTCGCGAGACAGACGCGCCGGCTCGATGCCATCCGGCAACACGGCGACCTCTTCGACGGTGGCGAGCCCGAAGTCGGCGACCCGCGGCTCGCCGTCGGCTCCGATGAGCACGTTGCCGGGCTTGAAGTCGCGGTGCACGATGCCGGCACGGTGGGCCACGGCGAGCCCGCGCGCGACGGCGGAGAACATGTCGAGGATCTCGGGCACCGTGCGCTCCTCGCCGAGCCAGCGCGAGAGGCTGATGCCGTCGACGAACTCCATCACCACGTGGATCTCTCGATCGCCCTCCGACTCGTGGGTGCCGACGTCGAAGACGCGCACGATGTTGGGGTGATCGAGCTGCGCCAGCACCCGTGCCTCGCGACGCAGTCGCGCGTGGGGATCCCGGCCGTGCAGCGCCTTCTTCGCGCGCAGCACCTTGATCGCGACCTTGCGCTCGAGCACCGGGTCGCGCCCCTCGTAGACGATCCCCTGCGCACCGCTGCCGAGCACACCGACGATCTCGTAGCGGCCGAGCACGCGCGATCGATCGTCGCCGCGGATCAGCTTCGCCTTGATCGCCGCCGTCACGTCGTCGATGCGCGGCGGCACCAGCTGCCCCATGGCGCGCAGCGCGGCCGATGTGCCATCCGACGACACCAGCGAACCAGCTTAGCAGGCTAGCAAACTAGCGTCGGCCCAGGTTGCGCGCGAGCTCGTCGGTGCGCTCGAGGCCTGCGTCGGAGCCGTCGGCGGCGGCCGCCTCGGCCATGAGCTCCTTGAGGCGCTCGCGGCCCCGCAAGAGCCGCGACTTGATCGTACCGAGCGGCACACCGAGCACTTCGCCGATCTCCGACGCGCTCATGTCCTCCCAGTAGTGCAGCTGCAGCGCGATCTGGTAGTCGATCGGCAATCGCACGAGCGCGTCGGCGACGATGCGTTGCTCGTCCTGCTCGCCGATCAGCGTGACCGGCCCCTGCGTGAGCTCGGCAACGGACTGCTCGAGCGGATCCACCTTCGCCTCGTTGCGCCCGCGGCCGCGGTAGTGGTTGATGAGCCGGCGACGTGCGACCGTGAAGAGGAAGCTGCGGAAGCTCTTGCCGGCGGCGTCCTCGACGATCCCCGCGCGGGCCTCGAAGCACGCCGCGAACGTCTGCTGGCAGAGATCGTCCGCGCCATCGGTGACCGCCGCCGCGAAGAAGCGGTACAGGCGCGGCGTGTGGCGCTCGATCAGCGCTTCACCGGCTTCGGCATCGCCGCGTTGCCACCGCGCGAGGAGCTCTGCGTCGTCGTCCATTTCGCTCGAACCCGCCCTGCCACCCTCTCGTGCCGCATGATGCCAGACCGCACCGTGCGCCGGGCACGACCCTCGCGGGGCTCGACCGGAGGGCGTGGTTCGGGCAGGCTCGCGGGCGCCGCCATGCCCCGTCGCACCGACATCGAGCGGATCCTCGTGCTGGGCTCGGGGCCGATCGTGATCGGACAGGCCTGCGAGTTCGACTACTCCGGCACGCAAGCGGTCAAGGCGCTCCGCGCCGACGGCTATCAGGTCGTCCTGCTCAACTCGAATCCGGCGACGATCATGACCGATCCGGAGATCGCGGATCGCACCTACGTCGGTCCGCTCGTGCCGGAGGTGCTCGACCGCGTGCTCGAGCGCGAGAAGCCCCACGCGATCCTGCCCACGGTCGGCGGACAGACGGCGCTCAACCTCGCGATCGCGGCGGCGCGCCAGGGATTGCTGGCGAAGCACGACGTCGAGCTCATCGGCGCCGACGTCGACGTCATCGAGTGCGCCGAGGATCGCGATCGCTTCAAGCAGGCGATGCTCGAGATCGGGCTCGACGTCCCGCGCTCGCGCTACTGCAAGTCGGTGGCCGAGGCGTGGGCGTGCCTCGAAGAGCTCGGCTACCCGCTCATCATCCGCCCGTCGTTCACGATGGGCGGCAGCGGAGCGTCCATCTGTTACAACCGCGAGGAGTTCGAGGAGAAGGTCGCGTTCGCCCTGGCGGAGAGCCTGGGGGGCGAGGTGCTGCTCGAGCAGTCGGTGCTCGGGTGGAAGGAGTACGAGCTCGAGGTGATGCGGGACGCGCACGACAACTTCGTCGTGATCTGTTCCATCGAGAACCTCGACCCGATGGGCGTGCACACCGGCGACTCCGTCACGATCGCGCCGGCCCAGACGCTCACGGACAAGGAATACCAGCGCATGCGCGACCACGCGGCGATGGTCGTGCGGCGCATCGGCGTGACCACGGGCGGCTGCAACATCCAGTTCGCGGTGGACCCGAAGACGGGCCGCGAGATCGTCATCGAGATGAACCCCCGCGTGTCGCGATCGTCCGCGCTCGCGTCGAAGGCCACCGGCTTCCCCATCGCGAAGTTCGCCGCGAAGCTGGCCGTGGGCTACACGCTCGACGAGCTGAAGAACGACATCACGCGGGTGACGCCGGCCAGCTTCGAGCCGAGCATCGACTACGTCGTCACGAAGATCCCGCGCTTCGCGTTCGAGAAGTTCAAGGGCGCCGACGACTCGCTCACGATCCAGATGAAGTCGGTGGGCGAGTGCATGGCCATCGGCCGCACGTTCCGCGAGTCGCTGGGCAAGGCGATCTGCTCGATCGAGCAGGACACCTACGGCTTCGACGTGGAGCCCGCGCTCGCCGACGCCGATCTGGAAGCGTCGCTCGGCCGCGCGAACCCCCGGCGGCTGTGGCACGTGGGCGCGGCGCTGCGCCGCGGCATCCCGCTCGAGCGCATCCACGAGCGCACCGGGATCGATCCCTGGTTCCTGCAGCACATCGCGATCATCGTGGAGCAGGAGCGCGCGCTCGCCGACGCCCCGCGTCGCACCGTGCCCGGTCCCGCGGTGTTGCGCGCCGCGAAGCGCAACGGGCTGTCGGATCGCCGCATCGCGCAGCTCGTCGAGGTGTCCGAGGAGGCCGTGCGCATGCGCCGGCTGCAGGCCGGCATCCGCCCGGTCTACAAGCGCGTCGACACGTGCGCCGCGGAGTTCGAGGCCGGCACGCCCTACCTCTATTCCACGTACGAGGAGGAGGACGAGGCGGACGTCTCGGGCAGGAAGAAGGTCGTCATCCTCGGCGGTGGGCCCAACCGCATCGGCCAAGGCATCGAGTTCGACTACTGCTGCTGCCACGCCGCGTTCGCGCTGCGCGAGGCCGGGTACGAGACCGTCATGGTCAACTGCAACCCGGAGACGGTGTCGACCGACTACGACACGTCGGACCGCCTGTACTTCGAGCCGCTCACGCTCGAGGACGTGCTCGAGATCCTCGACGCCGAGTCGAAGAGCGGCAGCATCACGGGCGTGCTCGTGCAGTTCGGCGGACAGACGCCGCTCAAGCTCGCGCAGGCCATCGAGGCCGCCGGCTACAAGCTGCTCGGCACGCCGGCCGAGGCGATCGACCTGGCCGAGGATCGCGAGCGCTTCGGCCAGCTGCTCGCGCGCCTCGGCGTGTCGTGCCCGCGCTGGGGCGTCGCACGCTCCGCCGAGGAGGCGTTCACCGTCGCCCATGCGATCGGTTATCCGGTGCTCGTGCGCCCGAGCTACGTGCTCGGCGGCCGTGCCATGGAGATCGTCGAGTCCGACGAGGACCTCGAGCACTACATGCGCCACGCGGTGCGGGCCTCGCCCGATCACCCGGTGCTCGTCGACGAGTTCCTGCCCAACGCGACCGAGTTCGACGTCGACGCGGTGGGCGACGGCACCGACATCGTGGTCGCCGGCATCATGGAGCACATCGAGCACGCGGGCGTGCACTCGGGCGACTCGAGCTGCTCGTTGCCGCCGGTGAACGTGCCGCCCGACGTGCTCGACGAGATCCGCGAGATCACGCGACTGCTCGGCCGCGAGCTCGGCGTCGTCGGCCTCATGAACGTGCAGTACGCCCTGCGCGGGCGTCGGCTGTACGTGCTCGAAGTGAACCCCCGCGGCTCGCGAACGGTGCCGTTCGTGTGCAAGGCCACCGGCATCCCGTTCGCGAAGATCGCCGCGCGCGTCGCCGCCGGCGAACGGCTCGCGGATCTCGGCGCGCGCGAGCTCGTGCCGAGCCACGTGTCCGTGAAGATCCCGGTGTTCCCGTTCCGCAAGTTCCCCGGCGTCGACACGATCCTCGGGCCCGAGATGCGCAGCACGGGCGAGGTGATGGGCGTGGGCCCCGACTTCGGCACCGCATTCGCGGCCGCGATGCTGGCCGAGGGCACCAACCTCCCGACCGAGGGGCGCGTGTTCATCAGCGTGTGCGACGACGACAAGGCCGCCGTGCTGCCCGCCGCGAAGACGCTCGCCGAGCTCGGCTTCCGCATCGTCGCCACGCGCGGCACCGCGAAATTCCTCGGCGCGCACGGCATCGACTGCGAGGTCATGAACAAGGTGAAAGAGGGTCGACCGCACACGGTCGACGCGCTCCTGAACGGCGAGTTCGGGCTCGTGATCAACACGGCCGGCAACGCCACGGATCGTGCGGACAGCTTCTCGCTGCGCCGGACCACGCTCGTGCAGAAGGTCCCCTACTTCACGACGGTGTCCGGAGCGCTCGCGGCCGCCCACGCCATCGCGACGATGCGCGACGGTCGGCACCTCACGACCTTGCCGCTGCAGGAGCTTCACGCGCGCCCGGCCTTCTCGCCCGAGAGCGCCCCACGCGAGCGCGCGGGCTATCGATAGGAACGCGACGCGAAGCGTCGGCGTTCCTCCGTGCCCGTGCCCGTGCCCGTGCCCGACGCTGGCCCGCGCCGGCGTTCGCTGCTACGGTTGCCGCGCGATGTCCGAGGACGCCGTCCCGATCACCCCCGCGGGTCTCGAACGCTTGCGCGCCGAGCTCAAGCGGATCAAAGAGGTCGATCGGCCGGAGAACGTCCGCGACATCGAGGTCGCGCGCGAGCACGGCGACCTGCGCGAGAACGCGGAGTACCACGCGGCCAAGGAGCGCCAGGGCAACCTCGAGGCGCGGCTGCGTTTCCTCGAGCATCGCCTCGGCCACGCGGAAGTCATCGATCCCGCGACCATCAAGAGCGACAAGGTGGCCTTCGGCGCGACGGTCACCGTGCTCGACCTCGACAACGACGAGGAGCTCGTCTACGTCATCGTCGGCGAGGACGAGGCCGATGCCGATCGGCGCCGCCTGTCGATCCGCTCGCCCATCGTGCGCGCGCTGATCGGCAAGACCGCGGGCGACGGAGTGACGTTGCACCTGCCGAAGGGCGCGCGCGAGCTCGAGGTCGTGCGCGTCGAGTACAAGCCCATCGATCCATGAGTGCGTTCGCCGTCATCGTCCGCGCTGCACTCGTCGTCGCGCTCGTCCTCGCCGCCGCGTGCCGGCCCGGCGAAGGCCAGCGCTGCGTGTGCGAGGGCGAGTGCCGTCGCGGCCTCGTCTGCGCGCAGGGTGGTCGCCTCCTGAAGGACGAGGAGTGCGTCGAGCCCGGCGACCCGACGCCGGGAGAATGCGTCGAGCCCGAGGCGGACGAGCTGCCCGACATGGTCGCGGACGAGGGCGTGCAGCCGGATTTCATCTACCACGACCTCGGCGGCAAGCGGGACTTCGAGCCCGGCCGTCCGCCGGAGGACGAGGGCACGATGGAGTCGAGCACGACGCAGGCGTCGACCACGACGACCGACGCGACCACGACCGGCGCACCGTCGACGACGACCACGTCGACGGGCACGAGCAGCTCGAGCACCGGAGCGCCGTGAGCGACGAGGCCGCGCACTGGCTGTGGCGCCACGATGCCGCGGCCTGGCTCGCAGCCGCGTGCGTCGAGCTCGAGCGCGCACGCGAGCAGCTCGATCAGCGCCGCACCGTCGTCGCCCACGCGCGTCGCGGCGCGGGGATGGCGTGCAACGCCGTGCTCGTGTCGTGGGCACCGACGGACGTCGAGGCGCCGTGGGGACGCAGCTACGTCGACCACCTGCGCGCGATCGCGGACGGAACGCTCGGCCCCCTGCCCGCTGCGGCACAGGGGCTCGCCGCGCGGGTGCTCGCCGTGCCCGCCATCGCGCCGGCGCTCGTGGTCCTCTCGGGGCGTCGCGCGGCCGATCTCGTCGCACTGGTCGACGATGCCGCGGCGCTCGTCGAGCTGTGTCGATCCGCGATCGCACCGGCGTCGCTGTAAGCGCGCCGGCCCGTCGCCGTTGCTCCTCGGGTGGCCGCGCTCGCGGCCCCGCGGTAGCCTTCGTCCATGGCCTACACCGACTCCGTGCGTTGCGGCGTGCTCTTCGCCGCCGGTCTCGTGCTCGCGTGCCAGCAGCTGCCGAGCTCGTCGGACGAGTTCGGCGACGGTGACGACGGTGACGATGGCGGCAGCACGTCGTTCGGCGACGACGACGACGACGACGACGAGTCCGACGACGAGTCCGACGACGACGAGGCCGACGAGTCCGGCGACGACGGCAATCCGACGCTCGACTGCGATCCGGTCGATCAGACCGGCTGTGCCGACGGCGAGAAGTGCACGGTGACGGAGTCGGCCGGCCAGGTCGAGTACGTGTGCGTCTCGGATGCGCAGAACCTCGATCCGTACAGCGCCTGCACGCCCGCGCTCGGCACCGGCATGGATGGTTGCCCGGCCGGGCACGCGTGCCTCGCCGACGAGATGGACAACGGCCTGTGCGTGCCGCTGTGTCTCGACGATGCCGACTGCGACATGGGGCTGTGCATCGAGCCGTCCACCACGACCGCGCAGCACTGCGGCGACGCGTGCTCGCCGTTCGAGGGCGGCTGCATCCCGCCGATGCAGTGTCGTCGCGCGTCGGACCGCTTCGTGTGCGAGTTCGGGCGCAACGGCGACACCGGCATGGCGACCGATCCGTGCTCGCTCATGGGCGACGAGGGCTGCGCGGAGGGCTTCGTGTGCGTGCCGGGCGAGCTCGTGCCCGACTGCACCTCGGGCAACTGCTGCACGCCGGTCTGCGACGCGAGTGCCGGCGACAACTGCCCGAGCCCGTCGATCTGCGCACCGATCTTCTCGTCGCCGGCGCCCGGCAGCGAGTCGATCGGCGCGTGCTTCGTCCCCGCCTGAGCGGGCGCTCACGGCAGCGGGAGATCGAGCGGCGTGCAGCCGTCCTGCGTGCCGGGACGCGTGGCGGCCGAGCTCGCGAGCGGCAGGATCCCCTCGCGCGTGCGCAGCTCGGCGGGCGGCTCGGTGCTCTCGCCGACGGGCAGACGCGCGCGCGCGAACAGACCCAGCGCGTCGCCGCACTTCATCGGCACGAGCGCGTGGGCGGGGCCGAGCGCGGTCGAGTCCTCCGTCACCGCCGGGCCTGCAGCCGCCCACAGATCGACGAACACGAGCTCGGTCTTGCGCACGACGACGCCGACGAACACGGTGCGCGGCACCTCGCTCTCCGCCGTCGGCTCGGTCGCGACGAGCATGGGACCGAGGGCCGTCTCGACGCCTTCGTAGCGGCAGCTCGCGTGCATGCACGACGGTGGTGCGCCGCGAGCGTCGCCCTTCGCCTCGAGATCGAGGCTCGTCAGGCGCAGCTCGCCGCGCTCGACGACGACGACCCAGGGGCACGGCTCGCCGAAGCGCGCGACGATCTCGCCCGCGGGCGGCTCGCGGCAATCGGGCGCGGGCGGGCTCGAGGGCGCAGCGGGACCGGGATCGGGCGGCGGCTGGGCCGGCTGCGCGCACGCGAGGACGAACGCATGCGCGGCGAGGGCGAGCCCGCAG
>CAYXVR010000053.1:0-43846 GCA_964468635.1 uncultured Nannocystaceae bacterium | reverse complement strand
CAAGCAACCGTCGGCCAGCGCGATGATGCTGGCGGCGCCCGCCTCACCGGGGCCGAGCGCTTCGAGATCGGCGATGCCGATCGTCATCGTGCAGCCGCGGGCCCGGGCGTCACCTCTCCGCATAGATCTTGAAAGGCGCGCCCTGATCGATCACGGCCCCGGTGGGGTCGTACGACTGCAGGTTCCACACGTCGGCACCGTCGCTGTCGCGGCCCTTGACGTTGTTGCCCAGCCCGACCTCGGGGGACGTGCCGCCCATGCAGCCGGCTTCCTCCTCGTTCGGGAAGGGTCCGGCCGCGAGCCGGCGGCCCTCGATCTCGCCGCTCACCGTGTACGTGATCTCGAGCCGCTTGTTCGTGGGCTGGTCGATCTGCTGTTCGATGACGACGCTCTGGCAGTCGATGTTCGCGCCGAGATCGTACTCGCACAGCCGGTCGGTCCACCCCTCGCCACCCTGCTCCGCGGTGCCGAACACGAGCGAGCCCGCGACGCCGTCGGCACGCTCGTCGGGGTTGTTCTCGTAGTAAGCGAGCAGGCACTCGCCGTACGTGAATGAAACGAGGATCTCGACGGTGCCTACATAGGGGTTCGACGTCTCGCCGAGGCCGCGCTGGAACTCGAGCTTCACGATCCCGTTGCGCAGCTCCTCCTCCTCCTTGGGACAGCCCGTGCAGACGATGGCGGCGGCGACGAAGGACAACGGCGCGAGGCGGCTCGTGATCATCGCGAGCAGTTTGGCAGAGCGCACACGAGGACGTCCAGTCGCGGGGCGAACACGCGACCATTCGCCGCGATACCCCCCAACTCTGCGGCTTTGCGCGCGTTTCAGGGCGGTGCGAGGCGGCTGGCGTACACGAGGACGGGCGCCGCCTGGTCGACCACGGCGACGCTGTCTTCGATCGGGCGCGCGGTCCAGATCGCGACGTCGTCGACGTCGCGTCCGACGAGCGAGTCTGCACCGACGTACAGGCTGGGCAGCGCACCGCCCTTGCAGTCGGCGCCGTCCTGGTCGGGGAACGGCCCGACGTCCAGCACTCGATCGGCGATCTCGCCCGTGACCGAGAACGTCGCGACCAAGCCGGACAGTCCGCCGTCGAGGCGTTGCTCGAGCGCGACGACCTCGCACGCGATCGCGGGCTCGTCCTCGTCGACCATCTCGGGATCGCAGAGCCGTCCGCGCCACTCGTCGACCGCGTCCTTGCCGTCCTCGCCGGTGAACGCGTCCTCGTCGTGCTCGCGGTAGAACTCGTCGAGGCACGCTCCGTAGGCGATCGTCGCGACGACGCTCGTGGTGTCCGCGAACGTCGTCGCGGCGTCGGGGTCGACCGAGCGCACCTCGAGCGCGATGTCGCCGTAGGTCGTGGGCGAATCGGACTCGCTGCACGCGAGCACGAGCGCGGTGACGACGAGGAGACGGCGGGCTCGGCCCATGCGGCGGTGATTCTGCGATCGCGATCGCGATCCGTCCAGCGCGGCGACGCGTTCACTGCGGGGCGGCGACCACGGCCACGACGGGGCGCGGATCGTCGACGCGTGCGAGCGCCGAGCCGTCGATGCTCGCGCGCCACAGCTCTTCGCCCTCCACATTCGTTCCGATCACCGCGCCGATGGCCACCGTCGGCGAGCCGCCGTTGCAGTCGGCGAGACGCGCGGCCGGCAGCGGCCCGACCGCGAGCTCGTGGCGATCGAGCGGCGGTTCCACGTTGTACGCGTTCACGAGGATCGGCGGGTCGCCCAGGGTCTGCTCGACGGTGAACACCTCGCATGCCATGGGCACGTCGAGCTGCTCGCCGTCGCACAGCGTGGATCGCCAGTCGAGCGCGACGCCGTCGAACAGGCCCTCGCCCTCGTCGCCTTCGAACGTCCACTCGGGCTCGCGCACGTAGAACTCGCGCAGGCACTCGCCGTAGTGCGCGACGATCGAGATGCGTCGCGTCTGCGCGAACACTGGCTCGCCGTCGGTCGCGTCGGCACGCAGCTCGACCACCGCGATGCCGTGCGCACCTTCGTCGGCGAACCACTCGCAGCCCGCGAGCGCGAGCGCGGCGAAGACGACGAACGTGGCCGAGGTCTGTCGCATCTCGCTCTCGAGTTTCGCACGATCCGGCGCCGCGCGATCCCGATCGTGTTGCTTCGATGCAACACTGCGAATTCCCGTGCGCACCACGCCCTAGCGGCCCGTCCTGCCCGGTCGGAGGTTGGTCGGAGTGCGATGCGTCGCAGTCCATACGCGTTCGTCGATCGACGAACGCATCGAGCACGTACCGAGAGCATGCGAGTGTTGCTCCGATGCGTCAGTCGTCGATCGCTGTGACTGCCATCACAACCTTTCCGCGGTCGTTCTGGGGCCCGATCGACGTCACGTGTTAACGTGCTCGCGCTCGGCTTCTC
This sequence comes from uncultured Nannocystaceae bacterium, assembly GCA_964468635.1. GTDB lineage: Bacteria > Myxococcota_A > Polyangia > Nannocystales > Nannocystaceae > Xiheibacterium. The sequence goes on along the minus strand of CAYXVR010000053.1, from coordinate 41,455 downwards.
GATCTCCACGCGCGCTCGCTCGAGGCCTTCATGACCATGCTCCACGCGCCGCCGTCTGCCTCGCCTTCGACTGAACGACTGATCTCTCCCGCGCGTCCGCGTAGCCTCGAGGGGCGCTCGTCGGCGTGGGACGGCGCGCTCGCGAAGCTCGCGACGCACGTCGAGACGTGGCGCGCACGAGCGCTGCCGGCCTCGTCGGGGCCGCAGATCGCGTGGCCGCCCGAGGCCGCGCGCCAGCGCTGGCTGCTCGCGGTGCCCGACGTCGGTCCGGCATGCGAGGTGCTGCTCGCCGATCAGCTGTTCCACGACCTCGATGCCGCGGAGCGCGACGGGCTCTTGCAGTTCCTGCGCGCGAGCCAGGACGAGAGCGGCGCGTGGCTCGACATCCACGGCCGTCCGGATCTCTCGCTCACGGCGCTCGCGTACTGGGCCCGCGCGCAGGCGGGCGACGATCGCAGGAGCGAGTCGATGGTGAAGGCCGTGCGCGTCGTGCATGCGCTGGGCGGCGCGCAGCGGGCGAACTTCGAGGTGCGGCTGTGGCTCGCGATGGCGGGCCACATCGACTGGTCGTGGCTGCCGGCGATCCCGAGCGAGCTGTTCCTGTTGTCCGCGTCGCTGCCGTTGTCGCCCGCTCGCTTCTCGCCGTGGGCGCGCGGCGTGCTGACGCCGTACCTGCTCATCGCACGCGCGCCGGCGCGGCTGCACCTGGCCGACGCGAGCGAGCTCCTGCTCAAGCGCACGGGCGAGTCGCTCGTGACGCCCCGGCTCACGCGTGCGGGGCTCGCGGGTGATCTGCTGCAGGCGTTCGATCGCACCGTGAAGATGTCGCGCAAGCTGCCGCGCGGACCGATGCCGCGCTGGGCCCAGCAGCGCGCGCTCGGTTGGATCGACGAGACGCAGCAGGATCACGGCGGGTGGTTCTCGACGCGTCCCACGCTGCTCGCGCTCGTCGCGTTGCGCGTGATGGGTGCGCGCTCCGACGATCCGCGGATCCGTCGCGGGCTCGATCACCTGCGGCGCACGCGAGGGCTCGCGATCGTGTCGCAGGGCGTCGGCCGGGGCGAGGTCGCGCTCGCGCAGGGGCTGGGCGGCACGCCGCTCGCGACGACCTCGGCGCTGCTCGCCTGCGATGCACGCGGGCCCGACGTCGCGTGGCTGCTGCGCCAGGAGCTCAGCGAGCCGGGGCCGTGGCAGTCGCGCGCCGATGCGCCGGCGGGTGGGTGGCCGATGCAGCCCGGGGCGCGCTCGCACCTCGACCTCGATGCGACGTGCGCTGCGCTCGACGCCCTCGCGGAGGTGCCGGAGGACGAGCCGACGCGCGGCGCCGCGTGGGCGAGCGCGAGGCGAGCCACCGACGTGCTCCTCGCGATGCAGGAGCACGACGGCAGCTTCGCTCGCTTCGAGCGTGGCGAGACCCACGTGGCGATGCGGCGGTTGCCGTGGACCGACGCGGACCTGTTGCAGTACGGCGAGCCCATGGATGCGACGCACGTGCGGCTGACGGCGCTCGCGCTCGCTCGGCTCGCCGCGACGGGATTCCGCGCGGACGACGATCGCATCGCGCGTGGGCTCGCGTTCCTGCACGCCGCATTGGTGGATCCGCGCCGCGATCATCGCGAGCTCGGCACGCTCGCGGCGGTCGCTCGCTGCGTGGGTGCGCTCGTCGAGGACGATCATCCGTTGCGTCGCGAGGTGGAGCGTCGCATCCGCAATCGCCAGCGCGACGACGGTGGGTTCGGCGATCTCGTCGACACCGCGCACGCGGTGCGTGGGCTCGCGGATCTCGGACATGCGTGTGTGCAGGCCCAGCGCGCGGCTCGCCACCTCGTGAGCGCGGTGGAGCACGGGGCGCCCGAGCTCGCCGCGGGCGCGACGTTGACCCACGGTGGATTCGGTCTGTCGCCGCAGACGCGCGACCCCAGCGCGTGCGCACGCGACGTGTGGCTCGCGCTGCGGGCTTTCGCTCGGCTCGAGTCGTCGGCCAAGCCCGCCCGTCCTCGCGCGCGGGCGCGTTGATTCCGTTCGCTTCGCACTCGCCTTCGTCAGGAGAGCATCACGTGAAACCGAGACTCCCTCACTACGACGTGATCATCGTGGGCGCCGGATTGGCCGGGGCCGCAGCCGCGCAGGCGTTGATGAACGCCGATCCGGATCGGCGACGTTCGATCCTGCTCGTCGATCGATACCCGGGCGTGCACCCGCGGTTCTCGGGCGAGTTCATCCATCCGCGCGGGGCGCAGGTGCTCGACGACCTCGGCTTCTACGGGCCGCTGTCGCGCGCCGGTGCGATCGACGTCGACGGATTCGCGGTGTTCGAGAACGCGGATCGGCCGTGGGTGGACCTCGCGTACGCGGCGATCCTCGGCGAGCGCCCGCGCGGGTTGTCGGTGCATCACAAGGTGTTGGTGCGAGTGATGCGGGACGTGCTGCGCGAGCGGCTGGTCGTGAACGGCTCGGACAAGGGGCTCGAGCTGATCGAGGGCGTCGCGGTGTGCGAGCTGTTGCGCGACGCGAACGGGCGCTTCGAGGGCGTGGTGCTCGAGCACGGCGACATGCGGCACACGGTGCGGTGCGACACGATCATCGCGGCGGACGGCAAGGGCAGCTCGGTGCGCAAGATGGCCGGGATCGCCGACGATCGCGAGACGATCGGCTTCACGGCGGGCGTGGAGCTGCGCGATGCGACGTTGCCGGCGCCCACGTATGCGCACGTGGTGCTGGGCGCGTGGGGGCCGATCCTCGCGTATCCGATCCTGAAGAACGAGGACGGCAGCATCACGACGCGCGTGACGTTGGATCTGCCGCGCGAGCTGCCGGCGAAGGGCGATGCGATCAAGCAGCATCTGTTGCGCGCGTACGTGCCGTTCCTGCCGATGCCGCTGTCGCAGCAGGTCGCGGCGGCGATCAAGGCGCACGAGGGGCCGCTCGAGATGGCGCCGACCGTGAACCTGCCCGCGCGTCAGGCGGTGTTGCCCGGGCTCGCGCTGATCGGCGATGCGGCCGGGTGCTCGCATCCGATCACGGCGAGCGGGATGACGATGGGATTGCGGGACGCGGAGACGCTGGGGCAGCAGGCGTTGCGTCGGCGGTTCGCGCCGGCGGGCGAGCCGTGGCTCGACGGTGGTGCGCTGCGTCGGTATCGCGACGTGCACGATCGCTACGTGCCGACGCGGCAGGCGTTGGCGGATGCGATCTACGAGGCGTTCCGCGGCGAGCAGGAGGGGCCGCGGGCGATCCGGCGCGCGTTGTTCGACTACTGGGCGAGCGGCGAGTCGGCGCGGCGGCGATCGATGGCGCTGTTGTCGTGCGTGGAGGCGCGGCCGTCGGTGTTCCTGACGGAGTATCTGAAGACGGCGCGTTGGGCTCTCGAGGGGAGCTTCGTGCCGAAGCACGCGACCGAGTACCCGATGGTCGATCGCGTTCGGCAGGCGCGCGGTGCTGCGAAGCTCGCGCGTGACAAGCTGGGCGTCGTCGCCGAGGTGATGTGGGCGCAGCTCCGGCCGAGCTGGATGCCCGACGAATGGGCGCGCCCCGGCTGGCTCGCCGGCAACGACCCCCTCGCCTGAGAGACTGTCGGTCTCCCGCGAGAGACTTCCCGCGAGAGACTGTCGGTCTCTGCGGAAGACTGTCGGGCTCGCGAGAGACTGTCGGTCTCGCGATCGGCCCCGGACCGGGCCGCGCAGGCGCTCCGGAGAGACTGTCGGACTGTGCGGGGCCCCGGGGCGGGGCCGTGCGCGCGCGGCGGGCCGGGTCGGGTGCGAGGGCGGGTCGGCCCTGGTAGGCTGGAGGACCAGATGGGCGCGCGCGTGCTGGTCGTCGACGACGACCCCTGGATCCTGCGGATGGTGAGCGCCACCCTCGAGAAGAAGAGCTATGTCGTCGACACGGCGCGCGATGGGCGGCAGGCGCTCGAGCGCGCACGATCCGCGCGACCCGACGTGATCATCACCGACGTGATGATGCCCGTGATGGACGGATGGCAGTTCGTCCAACAGCTGCGCGGCATCCCGGAGCTCGCGACGATTCCGGTCATCTTCCTGACCGCGCTCGGCAAAGACGAATCCCGATTGCGCGAGCTCGGACTCGGTCCCGACGACTACCTGGCCAAGCCGTTCCGCTTCTCGGATCTCGAGAAGCGAGTCGCGAACGCGCTCGCGACCGCGGTGGCGCCGATCGACGCGAACGCCCTCCCGGTCGACCCGACGGGCGGCTACTCGGTTCCGCCGGGCTACGCCGTGGCCTATCCGGCGCCGCCCTATCCTGGCTACGCCGCCGGCTATCCCCCCGGCACGATGCCGTACCCGCCGGGCACGTATCCCTACGGCGTCGCGCCGCCGGCCGCGGCGACGCCCTACCCCTATCCGCCCTCGGCCTACCCCGCACCCGCACCCGCGCCGAGACAACCGACGCCCGCCGTGATCCCGGTGCCGGCGTCACCGCCGGGCACGATGCCGCCGCCGGTGGAGATGCCTCCGCTCGGGCAACCCGCGCCCGCTCCGCCGCCGTCGTCGCACCTCACGCCGAGCGGACAGTTTCCGGCCCAGCATCGCAGCACCGCGATGAGCGGTCGGCTCGAGCAACTCGGATTGTCGAGCCTCCTCGTCATGATGGAGATGGAGCGCAAGGACGGCGTGTTGACGCTCAAGGAGCTGGAGAGCGGTGTCATCGGCCGCATCTTCATCCGCAGGGGACAGGTGGTCTCCGCACGGATCGACGCGCGTCCGGAGATCGACGGCCGATCCTCCGTGTACGAGATGCTGACGTGGAAGGCCGGGGCGTTCTCCTTCAACGCGATGGAGGTCGAGATGGACGACACCGTCCAGTCGTCGACCACGCATCTGTTGATGGAGGGTGCGCGCTTGATCGACGAAGCGAATCGCTGAGCGTCAGAGCGACTGATAGTCGCGACTGTGGTCGTTGCGTGTGTTCGTGATGGTGACGAGCCCCGACGCATCGATGCGCGCGTGGAGCGAATGACCTTCGTCCGCGCCGCCCTCCCCTTCGTTCGCGATCAGGTCCGCCGCGGAGTTGTGCGCGTCGTCGGTATCGAGGGCGCGATGGACCTGCCAGAGATCGGGCTGGCTCGGCGCAGTCGTGACGCGCTCGAAGCTCTCTGGCGCGCCGCCCTTGTGGGGTCCGTTGTTCATGACCGCAACGATGGGATCGATGCCGTGGACGAGCTGCGTCGCGCCGGAATTCGACTGCCCGTGGTGGGTGGTCTGGTACAGGTCGATCGAACCGAGCGAGTTGATCCGACACGCGAGATCGTGCTCGTAGCTCCACGTGAGATCGCCCAGCACCAGCATGTCGAACGCGCCGAACGTCGCGACGAAGCCGAGACTCATCGGATTCTCGCCGCTCTCGGGCGACATCGTCTGAGCGCCCTCGCATGCGGGGTTCGGGTCACCCGCGCCGGGCAACGGCGACGGCAGGAGTTGCGTGTGCGCCGACACTACGCGGAGCTCGAGACCTCCGACGACGCGCATGTCACCCGGTGCGAGCGTCGTGCGCTTGCCGTCGGCGACGGCGAGGTAGTCCTGCCAGAGCTGCTGGCCGTCCGGGTTGTCGGTCTCGACGCTGTCGCCGTGGTCCCAGAATTCGTCGATGGCGACGCGCTCGAGGAGATCCGGCGCACCGCCGACGTGGTCCGTGTGGAAGTGGGTGATGATGCAGACGTCGATCGTGTCGCGGCCGAGCTCTTCGGTGACGACAGCGGCGATGCGGTCCGCGTCGCGGTCGCCGGGGAAGCCCGTGTCGACGAGCACGAGGGGGCCTCCGGGGGTGACGAAGAGCGTCGCGGCCCCGCCCTCGGTATCGACCCACCAGACGTCCAACACGCCCTGCGGCTCGCCCCCGCTCGAGCTCCCGCCCCCGCTCGATCCCCCGCTCGTGGAAAGACTGTCGGTCGTCGTCGAAGGACTGTCGGTCGTCGCCGGGAGACTGTCGGACACCCCGGACGACGGCGATCCGTCCGCAGCCGTGATCGCGGTGACGCCCGTCGCCGCAGTCGAAGAGGTCGTGTCCCCCGTCTCCTTCGACGCGGGCGAGCCGCAGCCCGCGATCGTCATCGAGCAAACGAGGAGGGTCCGACGCGCGGCGGGGTCCACGGCCATGCGCTCGCATCATCGCGCGTTCGGCCCGCCCAGGCGCGATCTGCTACAAGGGAGGCGTGGACGACGAGCAGGGGCCGAGTGGCGAGCGACACCCGCCGCCGACGACGGGGCACCTGGACGAGTTGTTGAGCGATCCGCCGAACGCTGCGCCCGGGGGCAGCATTGCGGGTTACCGAGCGGGCCGATGGACACGTGTCGCGTTCGCCCTCGTCCTGATTGCGGCGGTGGGAGGAGCCATCGCCGTCTACCGCTCGATTCAGGCGCGCCGAGAGGCGGAGCGAAACGCCCCCGTCGTCCCGACATACTCGGTCTCCGAAGGGGCCGACACGGAGTCTCGGCCGCGACAGCTCGTGTGGTCGAGCGGGCCCGCGCGCCTCGGGCTCGCGCGCGAGCCCCCCGGCGTGGAGGAGATCGTCCTGCCCGATCGGCGCATCCGACTCGCCGACGGCTGCGATCACGCGCAGATCAAGATCGACGTCGTCGGCGACCGCACCGTGTCGCTGAAGGTCGTCGTGGGCGACATCGTGCAGCTTCCTCTCACGGAAGATCGACGATCGACGCCAGCTCCGGTGGCCACGGGGCCGTGAAGCGAACATCGACGCCGTGCGTGGGGTGCGGGACGGTGATCGCCGCGGCGTGCAGGGCCTGACGCGCGAGCCCGAGCTCGGCTTCGAGGTCCGACATGAGGCGGAGGTGGTCTGCGACGTCGAGGAACGCTTGCTCGTCGATCCCGTACAGCTTGTCCCCGACGACGGGATGACCGATTTCCGCGAGGTGGACGCGGATCTGGTGCTGTCGGCCGGTGCGAGGAGAGGCGCGGACGAGCGTCACCGGCTGTCCGCGGAACTCGGCGGCGACGACGGGCTCGAGGTCGGTATGCGCGGGCAAGCCGCCGTCGCTGAGCGCTCGAGGTCCCATCTTGATGCGCACGCGCGAGCCCAGTGCGGAGCCGAGCGGGATGTCGACGCTCACTGGCTCCCGCACGCTTCCGTGCACGATCGCGAGGTACTCCTTGTGGACGCGGCGCTCCTGGAACGCGCGCTTCAGGAGACTGTCGGACGTGCCGCGGCGACCGAAGACGATGACCCCGGAGGTTTCTCGGTCGAGGCGGTGCGCCATTCGCCAACCGTGATCGGGTCCGAACTCGCGGCGGAGCACCGCGGTCAGCGTGCCGCGGTGGTAGCGAGCGCTCGGATGCACGGGCAATCCCGCGGGCTTGTCGAGGACGAGCAACTCCTCGCAGCAATGGAGTACGTCGGCTCGCATCGGGACGACCGGTTCTTCCGGACACGGGCGTCGCACGATGACGGTCTCACCGGCACGGACCCGTGTTGCGGCTCGCAATGGAGACGACGGCACGCCCTCGTGGACGCGGCGGACGTTGCCAGCGGCGATGATCGACTGGATGCGCGTGCGCGAAAGACGGCGGATGCGCTCGGCGAGGAAGCGGTCGAGCCGATAGCCGGTGAGCGCGTCGTCGACGGCCAACGGGATGTCGATCCAGAGACTGTCGGACTGTCCGAGGAGACTGTCGGTCTGTCGGCAGAGACTGTGGGTCTCGGCGAGGAGACTGTCGGGCTCCCCGGTCGCGCTGCGGTATACTGGCGCCGTCATGACATCGGATAGCGAACGTGGGGTCGAGACCGGGGACGCGGACGCCAAGCCTGCCACGCCCGCGCCGAAGCCGAGCGAAGGCGCGCAATCCCCAGCGAAGAAGCCCGTCGAGCCCGACCGGAAGACCGCCGAAGCAGCCACGGCCGCGGCGCCCGCCACCGGCGAAGGCAAACGCATGATGCCCGTCGTCATCGGCGGCGCCGTCATCCTCCTCGTGTTCGCGTTGATCGCGTTCTGGCCCGGCAAGTCCCCGGACAAAGAGGGCGATGCCGCCAAGAAGGGCACGGTCGCGGACGCGGATGGCGAGCGCTCGGGTCGCGGTGGTGGGGGCAAGGGCGGCGTGCAAGCACGCGACTACGACGAGCCGAATGCCCCCGAGCGACCGGGCAAGCGCAACCCCGCCGTGCGTCTCCCGAACGTCGGCATGGCACCCGAGGCCCCGGCCCCGAAGGACGACAAGCCGCCCGTCTTCGCCTCGAAGGCGGAGGAGATCGCCTGGTACGAGCGCAAGCTCGTGCAAGCGCAGGAAGTCCTCGACGCTCGCCAGAAGTTCGCCGAACGGCTGCCGAAGGTGCGGGCGAAGATCGAGCAAGCTCCGAACGCAGAGCAGCAGCTGCAAGCGTTCGAGCAGCGCAAGAAGATCGTCGAAGACAACTACGCGAAGGCGCAGGCCGACGTCGCAGAGATCGAGAAGAAGCTCGCGCAGCTCCGCTCGGGTTGAGCGGCCGTGCACATCACGGTGACGCGCACGCGACACCGAAGCGGACACGCATCAAGTACGTGCCCCACGGGAAGACCACGTCACGCTTTCCCCTGGTCCACGCTTCGCGAGCATCTCGATGCTCGATCACCCAGTCGCGTGTGGGTCGGCCCATGCCACGCAGAGACCAGGTCTCCTCGCTCTTCGGTCGGGGACGCGGGAAATGGCGCGGACCAGGACTCTGCGGATCGTCGTGCACCGACTGCCGCTCGATCCGGCGCATGCCCAGCACTCGTCGCCCCGCTCGATGGCGCTCCTCGGCCGCTTTCGCCGCGAGCTCGAGCGCTCGACGACGGACCTCCTGCCGTAGCTGTGCGTCCGAGAGGTGCAGCAACCCAGGAGGTCGCACGAGGCGGATCTCGAGCCGCGGCTCCATCCGATCGCTGAAGAATATGGCCGGACGCTCGACGACGAGCGTCTGCCCATACTCGAGCGACCAACTCGTCAGGCCGGTCCACTCGTCCGGGCGCTCGACGAGATGCGCGCTGCAAGGGTTCGCCAGCACGTATGCGCAAGCAGAGACGAGCGCGGCGTCGTCCGGCAGCGACGGCCCGCTGAACGGCACGCGCTCCCAGAACGTGCCCCGCAACGAGTAGAGGCCGTTGACGGCGCGAGCGACGAAGCTGTTCAGGATCTGCTCGAGCTTCGGGAGCCCGCGCTCGGGATCGGAGAGCACGAGGTGATAGTGATCGCTCATCACGACGTACTCGTGCAGCAGCACGCCCGTGGCACCCAGTGCATGGGCAAGGCAGTACAGGAAAATCGGGTTCATCTGCGGCGACGGCCGCAGGTAGAATTTGCGATGAACGACCTGGCGTTGGACCAAGTACGCACCCGGGGCAACTCGTCTCGGTACGGTCACGTGATCTCAATCGACCACCGTGCAGCTGCGTTGCACGATCGACCCGCGTCCCTCGACAGGCGCTCGCGTGAGGGGACGTCACTGCGCGCACGCCCCCTGTCCGGCGCGGACAGGGGCGGTCAGAGCACGATCGGAATCCGATCGACGAGGGCGATCCGATCGCCGCGGATCCGAGCGGCGATCGCGACGAGCTCGACGCCCGACGCGGCAGCTCGGCGAAGGAGTCGACCGTAGTCGGGATCGATCGCGTCTGCGGGCGCGAAGACGTCCGCGTCGGTGCGCTGCACGGCGAAGACGAGTGCGGCGCGCTTTCGTAGCCGCACGAGATCCTCGAGGTCCTCGAGGTGCTTCTGCCCGCGCACCGTGACGGCGTCGGGGAACATCGCGATCCGGACTCCCCCTCGGCGCTCGACGAGCGTGGTGCTCTTCACTTCGACCCAGATCGCGCCGTCGGACCCGGATTCCCGCGCGCCGGCGGCGACCGACAGTCTCTGCGCCTCCGAGAAGACGAGGTCGATACGGCTGCGACCCTCCCGGCCGTAGACCACCTCGCGGTGGGCGTGCGTGAAACCGGCGAGCTCGCCGATGTGTCCGGCCTGGACGGCTTCCAGCACGAGCGGGATCGTGAGCGACGTGTCGACGCCGACCCATCCGCGGCTGAGCCCCCCGGGACGGACGAGCACCCAGGTCCACGGCAGCGTTCGTGTCGCGCTCGCACGGCCCTGCAGGACCACCGGGACGCCCGGCTTCGCGCAGCCGAGCAGGCGTCCCGTATTCGGGCAGTGGGCGACGACGCGCGAGCCGTCCGACAGCGTGACGTCGGCGAAGAACCGCTTCCGCCGACCGAGCAGGACGCCGCGCAGCAACGGTGCCGAAAGCCGCATGCGCCCCACCGCCTTACCCGACAACCGACAGTCTCGACAACCGCCCACCACGGGACCGACAGTCTCGGGCCGGAGACCGACAGTCTCCGGGACCCTAGTCTCCGGGACCCTGCGCGGCGGAGACTTGCGCGGCGAAGACCGACAGTCTCTCGCGACCCGGGCGCGGGGACGGCGCGGGCGCGGCGCAGTGCTATCGTACGGACCCGTGGAACCCGCGCGCCGTTCTCGTCGCTGGGCAGCGACCGCCGCCTTCGCGACGCTCGCCGGCGCGAGCGCGCTCCTCGGCTGCGTCGAGTCGCCGCGCGCGGGCAAAGGCGGCGCCGGCCCGACGCAACGCACCGCAACCGCACCGGCCAACGGCTTCGGCGACGCGATCGCCTGGCGCGGCCTCGACGAGGGCCTCGCCGAAGCCGCCGCCCACCACCGCCCGCTCATGCTCGTCGTCCATGCGAGCTGGTGCCCGAAGTGCAAGGACCTCAAGCCCGCCTTCGGCGACCGCGAGCTCGTCGAGCTCAGCGACCGCTTCGTCATGGTCAACGTCGACCAGGACGCCGTCCCCAAGAGCCTCGAGTTCGCCCCCGACGGCTCCTACGTCCCTCGCGTGCTCTTCGTCGATCCCGTCTCCGGCCAGGCCGACGTCGAGCTCCGCAACGACCGCCGCACCCGCACGGTCTACTACTACGGTCCCAGCGACGACCTCGTCGGCACCATGAGGAAGGCCCTCTCGCGCCATGGCCAGACCCAGAGCTAGCACCCTCGCCGCGCTCGCACCGATCGCGGCGCTCGCGATCGGCCTCGCCACCGCGCATCGCCTCGCCGCCGCGCCGGCGCGCAACGCCGAAGCGATCATGAGAGTCGGCGACGTGAAGCCCGGCATGAAGGGTTACGCCGTCACCGTCTTCGAAGGCCAAGGCAGCGATCGATTCGAGATCGAAGTCGTCGACGTCATCAAGAACTACCTCCCGAAGCAAGACGCCGTCCTCTTCCGCTCCACCGATCCGCGCCTCGAGCACTCCGGCATCGTCGGTGGCATGAGCGGCAGCCCCATCTACGTCGAAGGCAAGCTCGTCGGCGCGCTCTCCTACGGCTGGCGCTTCAACAAGGATCCCCTCGGCGCACTCACCCCGATCGGCAACATGCAGGAGGTCGGCTCCCTGCCCTTTCGTCCCGACGTGCTGCCGCACCCCAAGAGCGGCAAGGCGCGCGCGGGCGCCAAGGCCTGGGCCGACACGATGCTCGGCCTCAAGAGCGATCCGCTGCCGCCCCGCCGACGCCCGAGCGACGACGATCCGATCGAAGGCCTCGAGCCCCTGTCGATCCCGCTGTCCGTCAGTGGCCTGTCCGCCGGCCCCACGCGCATGCTCGCCGACACCTTCGGTCTCGTCCCCGTGCGCGGCGGCTCCGGTGGCGACGAGACGGAGACCAAGGCCGCGAAGCCGCGCAAATGGAAGGCCGGCGACGCAGTCTCGGTCGTGCTCGTGCGCGGCGACAGCTCGGTCGCCGGCAACGGCACCGTCACGTGGGTGGGCCCCAAGGGCGATCGACTGCTCGCGTTCGGCCACTCGATGTTCAACGACGGCCCCACCAACGTGCCGATGGCCGACGCACGCGTGCACGCGATCATCGCGAGCGTCGAGCGCAGCGTGAAGCTCTCCAGCCCGCTGACGATCCAGGGCCTGATGTACCAGGACCGCCAGGCCGCCATCGCGCTGCGCACCGATCTGCGCGCACCCATGATCCCCATGCGCACGACGATGAAGGGGCCGGATCCCGATCTGCCGTCGCGCACGTACGACAACAAGGTCGCCATGGGCGTCAGCCTCACGCCGAACCTGGCAGCCGTCGTGCTCGCCGAGGCGGTCGACGAGGCCGGTCGCGACGCCACCGAAGTCGTCGTGAAGATCGAGCACGACCTCTCGTTCCAGACGAGCACCGGTCCCGAAGAGGTGCACATCGAAGAAGAGGTCTTCTTCGCGCAAGGCGTCGTGGGGCGAATGATGGGACAGAGCCGCGGCATCGCAGCGCTCGCCGCCGCGCTCGACAACCCCTACGAGGTCGCCGAGATCCGGAAGATCGAGAACTCGGTCAGCATCGACTACGGCACCCCGATCGACGCGATCCAGGTCGTGCGCCTGCGCGAGAACGAGGTGCGGGCGGGCGACGTCGTCCGCCTCGAGGTCGGCTTCAAGAGCTACAAGGGCGACGAGCGCACCGAGATCGTCCCCGTGCGGATCCCCGACGACGCGGGCGACGAGGAGATCGTCATCGAGGTGACGGGCGGCGACTACGTCCGTCCGTACCGCCCGATGCCGAACGACCTGCACGACCTGCTCGAGACGATCGAGACGGCGTACCCGTCGCGGGCGTTGATCGTCAGCATCTACCGCGAGCACGAGGGGCTCTCCACCCGGCACGGGCTGCTGCGCGAGCTGCCCGACAGCGTGCTCGAGACCCTCTCCGATCAGAGCTCCACGCAGGACGCCGTCCGCTTCAAGCAGCTCGCGCGGCGCGTCATCCCCACGAAGACCATCATCGAGGGCCAGCACACGATCAAGCTCGACGTGATGGCCAAGAAGACGAGCGAGTAGACGAGCGAGTGATTCGCCCCATGCGCCCTCTCCCACGCACTTCCCTACGATTCATCTCCTGTGCCGCTGCCCTCGCGTTGGCTGGCTCGTCTTCGATCGCGCTCGCCGGGGGCACGCGCACCTGGGACGTGAGCAGCCAGGCCGAGCTCGACAAGGGCGAGGCCTTCGGCGCCGCCATCGAGGCCTCTGGTCGGGTCACCGTCGGCTTCCTGCCGGCGCGCGGCGAGGTACCGGGCACCACCGCGTTCTCGTGTCTGGCGAGCAAGGCCGGCGCGCTCGTCGGCACGGCGGACGCCGCGACGATCCAGCGCATCGTGCCGGGCAAGCGCAAGCGCGCGAAGAAGAGCGACGGCAAGGGCAAGGGCAAGGGCAAGAAGGACGCCGCCGTCGCTCCGGAGAGCGAGCTGCCGGAGCTGCAGATCGAGCAGGTCGCGAAGCTCGACGGCGTCGTCGTGAGCGCGATGGCGGAGCTGCCCGGTGGCGACATCGCGGCCGCGACGTTGCCCGGCGGCAAGATCGTGCGCGTCGATCGCAAGGGCAAGGTCACCGAGCTCGCCACGCTGAAGGGCGTCGAGCAGATCTGGTCGCTGCTCGTGCACGAGGGCCGCTTGCTCGCCGGCACCGGCCCCAAGGGCGAGGTGTGGTCGATGACGACCGCGGGCAAGGACGCGAAGGTCGTCCTCGACGCCGACGAGAAGGACGTGCTGAGCCTGCTCGCGGTCGGCAAGCGCGTCGTCGCCGGCGTCGCACCGCAGGCGAAGCTCTATCAGATCGGTGACGGGCTCGAAGGCACGATGCTGCACGACTTCGCCGGCGACGAAGTGCGCGCGCTCGCGCTCACGCGCACCGGCCTCGTCGCGGCCGTGAACACGTTCGCGGATCGCAAGGTGAGCAGCCTCGATGCGCTGACGAAGAACCTCGAGCGCACGAGCCTCATCGGGCAGCCGCCGGCGGGCTCGATGGACGGCGACAAGACCGTGCAGGCCGATGGCCGCGTCTATCACGTCGAGCTCGGCGTGAAGCGGGACCTCGCACGCGCGACGGAGGCCACGTGGGAGACCTGGCTCGCGCGCGAGAAGCAGTACTTCACGTCCGTGCTCGCGCTCGACGACAACGGCACGGTGCTCGTGGCGTCGTCCGACGGCGCGAAGATCTATCGCGTTCGGGGGCCGCGCGACGTCGCGACGGTCGCGGACCTCGAGGAGCGACAGGCCACCGCGCTGTGTCCGATGCCGAAGGGCACCGTCGTCGCGACGACGGCCCACGGTGCGGCGGCGTACGAGCTCGGCGCGGCGCCGGCCAAGCAGGCGCGCTGGGTGTCGGACGTGCTCGACGCCACGCAGCCCGCGAGCTTCGGCGCGATCCGCCTGCGCGGTCGCGGCCCGCTCACGTTGCGCGCGCGCACCGGCCCGACCGACGAGCCCGACAAGCGGTGGAGCGAGTGGAAGACGATCTCGGTCTCGTCGGAGCCGACCGGAGCGAAGGGCAACCTCGCGAGCCTCACGGAGCGCCGGTATCTGCAGGTGGAGGTGGGGCTCGGGTCGCCCGACGCCGAGCTGCGCGCGCTCGAGCTGTTCTACGCACCGGAGAATCTGGCGCCGCTGCTCACGGACGTCGACATCGATCGTCCCGAGATCGGCGCGGACGAGAGCGATCCGAAGGTGACGATCTCGTGGAAGGTCGACGCGCGCGACGACGACGAGCTCGTGTACGACGTGCGCGTGCGGCCCGAGGGCGGCGGCGAGGATCAGTGGATCAAGCTGAACTCGGCGGACGAGCTCGTGACGAAGAAAGAGCTCAAGTGGGATCTGTCGACGGTGCCGGACGGCGTGTACGAGATCGAAGTGGTCGCGAGCGACGAGCCGACGAACGGGACGGCGCGGGCGCGCAAGGACGGGCTCAAGAGCGCGCCGTTCGTGGTCGACCGGCAGCGGCCGACGATCGGCAAGGCGACGGTCGACAAGGGTCGCGTGAAGGCGACCGCGAAGGACGAGGGCGGTCACATCCGCGACGTCATGGTGTCGATCGACGGCGGACCCCTGCGGGCTGCGAGCCCCAGCGACGGCCTGTTCGACAGCGGCAGCGAGGCGTTCGAATTCGTGCTGCCGGATGACCTCGGCAAGGGCAGCCACCGCGTCGTGCTGCGCGCACGCGACTCGTTCGGCAACGTGGCCAGCGTTGCCGTCGTCGTGAAGCGCTGACCGCCGTCTGACGAACGCGTGAACCCGGGCACCTCCGCCGGTGCCCGGGAACCGTTGGCGACCCCGGCTGGAATTGAGACCGACAGTCTTTCGCGGGCGACCGACAGTCTCGCGCGCGCGACCGACAGTCTCCTCCGATTGCCCGGGCCGGTCCCTTGCCGACCCCAACCACCCCCTTCGCTGTCGTCCGGGGGCCTGCCAGGGCGGTCCTTTTCCCCTTGCCATACATACCGAACGTTCGTTATGTAGCTGCCGCCCCCCCGTGCCACGCGCCCTCGACCACGACGAGCAACGCCAAACGCTCGCACTGCGATGCGTGCCTCTGTTCGCGCAGCGTGGATACGCGGGCCTCAACATGCGCACGATCGCGAGCGAGCTCGGCGTCTCGACCGGCGTCCTCTACCACTACTTCCCGAGCAAAGCGGCGCTGTTCGAAACCGTGGTCCGCGTTTCCGTCGAAACCGACGTCGAGAGCGGCACGCGTTTGCTCCTCCAGGCCGCGCGAACTCCCAGGGAACGGCTGAGCCTCCTGCTGCACTTCATGGATCGCGAGATGCCGCGCTTCGTCGCCCACTACCGAGTGCTCGTCGAGTTCACGAGCCAGCTCGACTCCGACGACGAGATGCGCGAGTGGGCCGGCGTCGTGAAGGGCTTGCGCGCTCGCTACTCGCGCGCGATGGGCGAAGTGCTCGAGCTGCCGCGCGAAGACCAACGCGATCTCGTGCTGCTCACGACCTGCGGACTGATCCTGCGGGCGATGATCGGCGATCGAACGACGAACCTCGACGACGCGGCGAAGATGCTCGGCCGCACCCTCGGTTGGGAGTGAAAACCATGATCTCGCTTTCGCGGATGACCTCGCTTTCACGATTGACGTGTCTCCTCGTCTTCGGCGTCGCCGTGGGCGCGTGCAAGGACGAGTCCAGCAGCGGCGACGACGGCCCCGACTGCGTCGGAGCCAAGTGCGACGACATCGACGATCCCACCGCGACGGCGAGCGTCGGCGACAGTGGCCCGATCGAGCCCACGCCCGAGCCCCGCGCCGACCTCGGCGTCAGTCCGCCCGCGCAGTGCGAGAGCGCGTGTGCCGTGCTCGCGTCGTGCGTCGGCGAGACACTCACCGACTGCCAGCTCGAGTGCACCATCGCCCGCGACGAGGCCGCGACCACGTCGAGCGAGTGCGGCACCGCGTACGACGCGGTGCTCTCGTGCATCGCCGGCCTCGACTGCGCCGGCGCAGCCGACTACCAGGCCGGCGTCGAGGGCTACCCGTGCAGCGCCGAGGAGGACGCCGCGTTCGTGGCCTGCTCCGAGGAACCCGACGCGGGCGAGTGCGATGCCTTCTGTGCCCTCGCCGTGATGTGCGACGGCGGCGAGGCCGAGACCTGCAACGCGCTGTGCGTGGAGACGCTCGCGAACGCCGAGGGCAGCGGCGCCGAGTGTCGCATCGCGCAGGCCGACGCATTCGCCTGTGTCGGCGCGCTCGACTGCGCGGGCTATGCCGCGTGGGCCGCTGCCGAGGGAGATGACTACCCGTGCGCCGCGCTCGATGGGGCGCTCGTCACCGCGTGCTCGGAAGAGGGAGAGGGCTGAGCGTCATGAACAGGTTCATCGATAGAGGATGCAAGCTCGTCGCCTCGATGTTCGCGGTCGTCGTGATCGCGGGCGCCCCCGCGTGCGACGACGGAGCCGGCAGCGACGACGGCGGCGACGACCAGGTCTGCGTCGGCGGCAAGTGCGACGACGTCGACGTCACCGAGGGCTTCGAGTTCATCATCGTCGGCTCCGGTGCCGGCGGCGGTCCGCTCGCGGCCAACCTCGCGCGCAACAACCACCGCGTGCTGCTGCTCGAGGCCGGCACCGATCAGGGCGGCAACATCAACTACCAGGTGCCCGCCTACCACGGGTTCTCCACCGAGGACCCGGCGATGCGCTGGGACTACTTCGTGGATCACTACTCCGATCCGCAGCGAGCCGGCCGCGATCAGAAGATGGTCTTCGACGAGGCCACCGGCCAGCCCAAGGGGATCCTCTATCCCCGCGCCGGCACGCTCGGCGGCTGCACGGCGCACAACGCCATGATCATGATCGAGGCGCACGACAGCGACTGGAACGCGATCGCCGAGGCCACCGGCGATCGCAGCTGGGGCGCCGACGTCATGCGCCCCTACTCCGAGCGCGTGTTCCGTTGGCTCGGCACCGAGACCGTCGACACCGGCACCGCGCTGTTCGACTTCAAGCTCCAGCGCGTCGTGATGGCCGGCGTGTTCGCGTTCGTGAACTCCACCGGCCAGGGCACGCTCGAGCAGCTCTTCTCCGACATCGGTCAGCTGAAGAGCCTGCTCAAGAAGGACATCAACGCCGAAGGCCCGGGCGTCGAGGGCGTCTACCCCTTCCCGCTCGCGATGGACGACGGCAAGCGCCGCGGCGTACGCGAGTACCTGCTCGAGACCCAGCAGGCCGGCTTCCCGCTGCAGATCGAGACGGGCACCTTCGTCACCAACCTCGTCTACGACGACCGGCTCGACGACAACGGCCAGCCCAAGGTGATCGGCGTCGAGTTCGTGCGCGGCGATCACATCTACCGTGCCGATCCCAGCGCACCCGCGTCGGGCGAGCTGCAGCAGAAGCAGCGCATGCTCGCGACGCGCGAGGTCATCGTGGCGGCGGGCGCGTTCAACACGCCGCAGATCCTCAAGCTGTCCGGCATCGGTGCGAAGGACGAGCTCACCGCGCTCGGCATCCCGGTGAAGGCCGACGTCCCCGGCGTGGGCGAGAACCTGCAGGACCGCTACGAGGTCGGCATCGTGCACAAGACGCGCGGCGACTTCTCCGTCCTGAAGGAATGCACGCTCGGCCAGGATCCCGCGACGGATCCGTGCCTCGAGGACTGGGAGAACGGCGAAGGTCCGTACCGCAGCAACGGCGGCGCCGTGACGATCGTGAAGCGATCGTCGCGCGAGCTCGTCGACCCCGACCTGTTCATCTTCGGCGTGCCGGGCAAGTTCGGCGGTTACGAGCCGGGCTACTCCACCGACGCGCTCGCGGACCGCAGCCTCTTCACGTGGCTCATCCTCAAGGGCCACACGAAGAACAAGGCCGGCACGGTGAAGCTGCGCTCCACCGACCCGCGCGACACGCCCGACATCGACTTCCACTACTTCGACGAGGGCGACGTCAGCAACGGCGAGGCCGCCCACGATCGCGAGGCGATGATCCGCGCCGTCGGATTCGTGCGCGACATCGGCCGCAAGACCCGCACGCTGCTCGGCGCGCCGTTCTTCGGGCGCTTCGACGAGATCTCGCCCGGCCCCGACGCGGCCACGGCCGACGAGGTGGGCGACTGGGTGCAGGACGAGGCGTGGGGCCACCACGCGTCGTGCACCGCGAAGATCGGCGCCGAGGACGACAAGATGGCAGTGCTCGACAGCCGCTTCAACGTGCGCGGCGTGTCGGGCCTTCGCGTGGTGGATGCCTCGGTGTTCCCCCAGATCCCGGGCTTCTTCATCGTGCTGCCGACCTTGATGATCAGCGAGAAGGCGACCGACGTGATCCTCGCGGATCTCGGCGAGACCCGCATCGAAGCGAATCAGCCGTAGGCGTCCGCCCGAGTTCCTAACGCGGCCGCTTCGCCCCACGGATGGTGCGCGGGACCTTCCCGCGCACCGGATCGCGGACCTCGATCGCCTTCGCGACCTCCACGATCTGTCCGCGAATCCACGCATGCGCGGCGTCGTGGTGGCGCCGCTCGTGCCACATGAGCGACATCGTGAAGCCCGGCACCGGGGCAGGTGGTTGGACCACGCGCAGCGGCAGGAACTCCGCGACCCGACGCGCGACCCGCTCGGGGATCGTCAGCACGACATCGGTCGCGGCCACGACGAACGGCGCGACCAGGAAGTGCGGCGACAGGAACGCGACCCGCCGCGCGAGGCGGTGCTTCTCGAGCATCGTGTCCACGCTGCCGCCCGGCCGCCCACCGGGCGCGACCAGTGCGTGGTCGAGCGCCGCGAACTCGGCCAGCGACCAGCCATCGCGCGCCGTCGGGTGATCCGCTCGCACGACGCACACGAAGTGCTCGTCGAACAGCCGACGCTCGCGGATGTCCGCGCGCTGGTACTGGGGGAACACCGGGCCGACGAACACGTCCGCGTCGCCGCGTGAGAGCTCGTCGAGCGGATCGTCGTCCGACGCGGAGACCCACAGATCGATGCCCGGCGCGGAGCGAGCGAAGCGGGCCACGAGCTCCGGTGCCAGCACGAGCTCGGAGTAGTCCGCCGTGCGCACCACGAAGCGGCGTTTCGCCGTGGACGGATCGAACGCCGCCGGAGGTGCGACCGCCTGGCGCACGCGATCGAGCGCGTCGCGCAGCGGGCCCGCGAGCGCGAGCGTGCGCTCGGTCGGCACGAGCCCCGCGCGGCTGCGCACGAACAGGGGATCCCCGAGCATGCTGCGCAGGCGCGCGAGCGCGTGGCTCGTGGCCGACTGGGTGAGGCCCACGCGATCGGCCGTCGCGGTGACGCTGCGGGTCTCGATGAGCGCTTCGAGGACGACGAGCAGGTTGAGGTCGATTCCCGATAAATGCACATCGTGCATTCTCGACATGTACGACATGCACTGTACAAATACAACCACGGGGGCATCCTGAGCCCGTCGAGCACCGACGAAAGAGAGCACCCCAGATGACGACGTACGCAGTGGCAGGAGCTTCGGGACACACGGGCGCAGCGATCGCGAGCGCGCTGTTGGATCAGGGCAAGAAGGTGCGCGTGATCGTGCGCGACGCGGCCAAGGGCGAGCGCTTCGCGGCGCGCGGCGCCGAGGTCGTGGTGGCGGATCTCGAGGACGCGAAGGCGGTCGAGCGCGCGTTCGCGGGGACCGCGGGCGCGTTCGTGCTCGTGCCGCCGAACATGGCCGCGCCGGACTTCCGCGCGTATCAGCGGCGGGTGGTCGACGCGATCGCGAAGGCAGCCGAGGCGACGAAGCTGCCGCACCTCGTGCTGCTCTCGTCGGTGGGCGCGCAGCTTGCTTCGGGCAACGGGCCGATCGCGGGGCTGTACGAGGCCGAGCAGCGCTTCCGCAAGCTGCCGGTCACGAAGAACACGTTCATCCGCGCGGCGTCGTTCCACGAGAACCTCGGCGGTTCGCTCGCGACGCTCGAGCAGGGCTTCATCGTGTCGTTCCAGCCCGCGAAGTTCGCGTGGGACATGATCGCGACGGCCGACATCGCGAAGCTCGCCACGACGGCGCTGCTCGAAGGCGCGAAGGAGACGACGGTGATCGAGCTGGGCGGTCCGCCCGTGTCGTACGACGACGTCGCCAAGCACCTGAGCGACCTGGTCGGCAAGCCGATCCGCGTGCAGGAAGCCCCGGTCACCGCGGTGGCCGCGACGTTCGAGGGCTTCGGCATGTCGCCGAGCCTCGCGGCGCTCTACCAAGAGCTGATGACGGGCATCGGCACGGGCCACATCGTGTTCGAAGGCGGCCACCGCCGCGTGCAGGGCACGACGCCGGTGAAGGCCGTGCTCGCCCAGATGCTCGGGCGGTAGTCAGCGCTTCTTCTTCGCGGTCTTCTTCTTCGCGGCGGCGGCGGGCTTCTTCGCCACCGCCGCTTTTTTCTTCGCGGCGGCGGGCTTCTTCGCGGCCGGCTTCTTCTTCGCCGGTGTCGCCGACGCCGGCAGGCTCGCGACGAGCTTCTTCGGCGCTTGCGCGCGATAGCTCTCGTCGATCCACGCCTTCAGCATCTCGACGTCCGGGATCTCGCCGTCTTCGAACGACGCCGACACCCACCCGCTCTTGCCGAGCCCGTACGCCGTGGGCGTCGTGTTCGGCAGCATCAGCGCCGCCGCACACGACTGCGGCAGCTTGCACGAGATGTGGATCGGCTCGCCCTCGAGCGACAGGTACGCGAACGTCTTGTCCTTCACCGCGAGATCGAGGTGTCCGGGCCACGGGCTCTTCGTGTGCGCGCCCGGGTACGCGAGCCCGAATGCCCGCAGCTCGAGGAGGATCGCGTCGGTGGGGAGCTTGCGTCGCGCCATGCAGAGACATGATCAGCCGCGCGGCCGATCCCCTGTCAAGCGCTCACGGGGCGAGGACTGCCGCCCATCCGAGGGCGACCCCGCAATCGCTGGTGATGCGCGAGTACAGGGTCGTGACGGCGTAGTCGGTGGCGACGCCGGCGTACGGATTCAGGTTGACCACGCCGGTGTCGCCCGGCGCGATCGGACGCGCGCCGGCGAGCGACATCGTGTAGTCGCCGGGGACCGACCCGCCGCATTCGTGCACCTCGCAGACATCGAGCGGGTCGCCGAGCTCGGCGGCCGGCACCGTGAGACCCCACATGGGCGCGGGAGTCGACGTCGCGAGGTACATCGGGAAGGCGGCGTCTTCCGCAATCGACTCGACGACGATGGACTCGACGCCGCAGCCGTCGTCCTCGGTCGCGCGCGTGATCATCAGCGCGACGCAGGCGGCGGACATCCCCGTCACGGCGTCGACGGGCGTCGGATACAGGTCCTCGAACGTGAGCGTCACGATCTGTTCCGGCACCTCGCAGGTGCACGCGGCGTCGGGGCACAGGGCGATGCTGAACCGGTTGGGTGCGCCCGCCTCCATCACGGCGCCGTGCCACGCCGCCGCGTCGCCGCACACGGGCTCGATGGACGCCTGGTTCGCGTCCGCTGCCTTCACGTCGAACGACACGGGCGCAGGCACCTCGCATCCGACGCCGCCGCTCGTGGTCGACGACTCCGACTCGAACCCATCGTCGACCACGCCCGAGGACTCGCCCTCGTCGACGCTCTCGGTGCCCGCGTCGTCGTCGACCCCGTCGTCGTCGTCGTCGTGCGCCTCGCTCTGCGAGCCGTCGTCGTCGCCCTCGGTCTCGGTGCGCTCGTCACCGAACTCGGGGTTGTCCCGCGTGCACGCGACGACGAGCACCGCGACCGCGAGGTGTGCGAGCCCTCGTCTCACCAGCTCCGATCCTAACCCGCCGCGCGAGCGCGCCGCCGAAACTGCGAACGCCGGATGCACGCAGGGTGCTTCGCCCACCGAGGCCTCGGGCCCCCGCCGAGTGGTTCAGCCCTCGTACACGGCCGCCCAGCCGAGCCAGCCGTGGCACTCGGCATCGAGGCGCGAGTAGAGGTTCGCGACCCCGTAGGGCACCTCGGCACCCGCGTACGGGCTCATGTCGAACAAGCCGTACTCGCCCGGCTCGAGCACGAGGTCGCCGAAGCCCATCGTCCAGTCGCCGGGCGGCATCTCGCAGAGGGCGACGTCGCACACGTCGAGCGGATCGACGAGCACCGGCGTCGGCACCGTGGCGGTGTAGTCCCAGCCCGGGGCGTCGGACGATGCGGCGAGGTAGATGGGATAGTCGGTCGGCGTCGAGAGCGAGTCGAGGGTGACCCAGTCGACGCCGCATCCGTCGCCGGCGGGAACACGCGCGACGCGAAGGCGGACGCAGGCCTTGGGCTCGTTCGCCGCAGCGTCGGCCGGCGAGGGCAAGAGGTCCTCGAAGAGGAACGTCGTGGGCACGCCCGCGCACTCGCACGTGTCGTCGGGGCACACGGAGATCGTGAACGAGTTGCCCTCCACGGTGAGCACCGGGCCGCTCCAGGTCTGCAGCTCGCCGCACATCGGATCGATGTCGCCCGCTGCGTCCATCAGCTTCACGTTGAACGCCTCGGGCGGAAAGACCTCGCACACGAGCCCGCCGCTCGTCGACGGCCCGGTCTCGACCCCATCGTCGACGACCCCGGACGACGGCCCCTCGTCGACGTTCAGCGTGTCCGCCCCGTCGACGCCCTCGTCGTCGTCGACCCCCTCGTCGTCGTCGACCGAGTCCTCGTCGTCACCCGCACTCGGATCGGTACCGTCGTCGTCCTTCCCGCTCCCGGTCCCCCGCTCATCCCCGAACTCGGGATTGTCCCGCGTGCACGCGACAGCGAGCACCGCGACGAGGAAGAGTCCGCGTCCCACGTCGGAAATGCTAACCCGCCGCGGCCCACGACGTCGAAACGTCGAAACGGCCGTATTCCGCAAGGAACACCGGCCGTCTCGGGCGGATGCTCGCGCTTCTTACGGGCCGCCTGCGGGGCCGCGGGTACCAGGTTCCGTTCCGAACTCCGACGTCGCACCGCTGTCGTCAAGGCGCGTCAACCCGTCAACCCGTCAACCCGGGACTCGCCGCGGGCCTGATGCCCTTGCTCCCGTGTCGCAATCACAATTACCTGCGCGAACTCACTTTGAACCGTCCACGTGGACGCAAGAGAACCGGCCGGCGTGCCCTCGACCGCCAGATCGGGAGCCGCTACAGCGAATCGCCAGGCGCCGTCACTCGCTATCACCATTCACGCCGCCCGCATTCCAATCCTGAACGAACTTGAGCACTCTCGCTCGGTCCACGTTTTGGATCGCCAGGAGTTGCACGGCGGACAAAACATCTTCCATAGTTACGCCTACTTCTTCCAAAGCAGCACGCTCGACATGTTCAAGGAACGCGGCGACCTCCTCAAGTTTGCCCGCCCAAGAGAAGAAATACGCAATCATGATGACCGTCATGGCGCGCTCCTCGCCGGCGAGCCCCTCCACGTGCTTGAGCAGGCGCGCTCGGAGTCGCCTGCCATCGGTCCGTCGCCCCACTCGTGCGTAGGCCTCAATCAGCCAGCATGTCTCCTTGGCCCAATCGGAACCGACTTCACGCTCGCCCTGCCTCGACTCAAGGACTCGGATCGCGTCGCCGTACTGTCCCAGGCCGAAACCCACCTCGGCACACGCAAGCATATACGCATCGCGCAACACTGGTTCATTCGCCACCAGCGCCTGGAGCTGTTGGAGATGCCGCGATGCCTCATCCGCGCGCCCCGTCCGCATTGATAAATGTGCACGAGCGAGTCCACGCTCGAACTCCGATACGAATGGAACCGTCGGATCAACTGCCGCCCACAGGATCCCTGTACCCCGAAATTCCTCTTCGTCACGGATATCACAAGTCTCCGACGTCATCGGCAACCTCAAAAGCCTAAAAGCGAGTTCCGGGCCGATCATTCCAACAGCTCCCTCTCAGGCTACTGAAGCTCGGGGCAAAGTGAACCTTTGGCCGCAGGTACCGGGACGAAGAACCGAGCGCCTCCACCCACGCTGCAAAGATACTTGCACCATCCGTGCGTGGCCACATTGTTGACGCGCTTGCACGTGGGAGGATCGCGTCGATATGGATCTCCTGAATACGGATCGCCCTTCCGAAGGGCGTTCTTGAAGGCTTCACCGATGCCCGGCTCACACGTATTCGGCAGCGGCGACCGAGGCCAGTGAAAGTGGGGGAGTCTGACATCCGCGCACTTACTAGCGGCACATACGACGGCCGCGGCCGCAGCAACGAGAGCCGCGCCGGCGAGGTACGGGATCACAGCCGCCGCCTCCCCGTTCGGATCCACGTAGTTGATGGGGTTCGCGAACGCATACACGTAGAGATCGGTGTCGCCGCCACCGAACAAGGTCGGGTCCTTGCTGGTCCACCTCGCACTCTGCGGATCGTAGTCGCGTGCGCCGAAGCGGACGAGGCCGGTCAGTGGGTCGTAGAGACCACCGGCGAACCCGAACGGCTGGAATTCTGGATTGGTGTCCGCCGTGACGCGGCCCCAAACATCGTAGTCCATCCGCTGCGCGACGACGCCAGTGCTCGCGTTGACCACGAGGCGAACGCTTCCGAGGTGGTCCGTGATCATCCGGTACGCCACGCCCGAGGCCACCATGTAGTCAGGCACGTGCGGCAGCGTTCCATACACAAAGCGTGCGTGGAGGGCATTGCCGCTCGTGAGCTGCGCCAGCACACGGAGCTGCCCGTCGTACAGGTACTTTCGAACGCTGGCCCCCGCGGATCGTGTCACGCGCCGTCCGCGGCCGTCCTCATCGTACTCGACGATCGTGGACGACCCGTCGGACACCGCTCGCAAATGACCAAGCTCGTCGTAGTCGTACTCCAGGGTCAGCGACCCGTCCGTCATCGACTCGAGATCGCCAAATGCATCGTACGCGTAGTCCGCCGTCCCACGATCCGTCATGCGATCCTGGTCGTCATACGTCGCTGCGACGGTCCCCGACCCAGTGGTCCGGCTCGTCATGTTGCCGTTGCCGTCGTAGACATGCTCGGACACAGGCGCGGCGTCGACGTACGCCGTCTCCAGCCGGCTCTGATCGTCGTAGTCGAACTCCCTTACGACAGGCGACCCACCCTCGATCGTCTCGGTGATTTCGTAGACGCGGCCGAAGTCGTCGTACTCCAGCACTTGCTCGAAGAGCACCGTCGCGCCGTAGGTGTACCGAAGCAGCGTGAGCTCGCCGAACTCGTTGTAGTCGTGCACGCTCTCGATGCCGCTCAGACTCGTCCCCGCGACGAGCCCGGTCGTCGCCTCGCGGTCGATCGTGAGAGCACCGATGGAGGTCAAGAGGCCATCGTCGTCGTAGCCGAGACTCGTCGTCACGCCCCCAGCCGTGATGGAGGAACGATTGAAGTCATTGTCGTACTCGCTCACGACCGAACCGACGACGCCCCCGGACCACGTCTCCGAAACGAGGAGCGCCCCGTCATAGGCGTACTCGACCGTCACGCCATCCGGGCCCACGAGCCCGTCGACACGGCCGGAGTCATCGTCGTACGACACCGTGATCGTTCGGCTGCCACCGAGTCCGACTTCTTCTAGCTGGCCGGTTTCGGCGTCGTGCACCAACTCGATGCCAAGGGCATCGGGACGATCGACTTCGATCAGCTGATGATCCAGATTGTAGATCCACTCCGTCGGACCGCCTCCGGCAACGGTCGGAGGCGTGTAGATGGTGAGTTGACCGATGCCGTTGTAGTCGAGCACGTGCTGGGACTGCCCGGGCGGCGTCACGCCAACCACTCGGCCAACAGCGTCGTACGAGAGACCGATGTCCTCGTCGTCCGGCAGCGTGAGGGTCCCAGCTCTGCCGACGGCGTCGTTCACCACGGTCCGGGGAAAGCCGACGCTGTCGAGGAAGGCCTCCACGCTGTCGAGAAACCCACCCGCGTCGTAGCCGTACGCGCTCCGTCGTTGGGCTCCCCCGACCCCGGCGCTCACTTCCTCGAGCTTGCCGTTCGCGGATCGCGTGAATGACAAGGTCGTGAGCCCTGCGGGTGTCACCGACGCGATGCGTCCGGTTGCGTCGAACACCAGCGTCGTCTCGCGCCCCTCGGGCGTCGTCAGCGTCTGCGTGTCCGTGGATGGGTCGAAAGCCGACACGAACGGATTCGTGAACGCGGCGTCGTTCACACTCAACCGCTCGATCATCACGTCCGCTGTGTCCACCTCTCGTTCGACGCGAATCGAGCGCTGCAGTTGTTCGACGGGTGTTGTCTCGACCGTCAGCATCGGTACCGGCGCTTGCCAACCGAAGCGAGGATCGGGCCCGGGATCGTAAGCGACCTCGGTGCCATCGGCGCGGGTCATCAGCAGGGCGTTGCCTCCGGCCCACTCGACCGATTCAGTCGTACCGTCGGGCGCATCGTGACTTTGTGTGACAACTCCGTTGCTCACCCCAACCGCATACGTGTGTTCGCGCCCCATGGCCGTCGTGCGGGTGACGTGGAAGGCCGTCCCCGAGAACGTCGGACTTCGCTCGAACTCCTGCGACCCGGAGGCAGCGTCCTCGTCGAGCTGCAGCCTGCCGTTGGCATACGCGAACGTGCCGACATCGCCCGTCGGCTGCTCGAAGCTGGTGAGCAGTCCGTCGATCGTGGTCGTGAGCGTGTACGTCTCGTTCTCGGCATTCGTGACCGTCTCGAGGTGCCCGTTGGCGTCGTACCCAAGTGCAGTCTCGACGCCATCGGGGCCCTCGATCGCCGTCGCGACTCCCGCACCATCGCGAGTGATCGCGGTGTCGCGTCCATCCTGATCCGTGATCGTGACGAGCCGTCCGGCTCCGTCGTAGTCGAACGCCCACAGGGTCGCGTTCGTCAGAGCGTGACGGGTCGCAAGGTGCCTGCCGTCCGCATCGAAGTCGTAGACCTCCGA
The DNA here is from genome assembly GCA_964468635.1 of uncultured Nannocystaceae bacterium. Classification (GTDB taxonomy): domain Bacteria; phylum Myxococcota_A; class Polyangia; order Nannocystales; family Nannocystaceae; genus Xiheibacterium. The sequence continues at coordinate 14,395 of CAYXVR010000053.1, read as the reverse complement.
CGCATCCTGACTTGCGACCGAGAATGCCGCATCGCCCCCGGCAGGTTGCGGCGACGCAAGCTTGTAGATTCGATTGCGGCCGGCGTCCGCGATGTAGATGGCGCCGTCGTGACCGACAACAGTGTCCTGGACGAAGCTGAATCCGAAGTCGCGAGCCAAGACACCTTCGGGCGACGTGATGGAACCACCGCCAGCGATCGCCTGATACTCTCCGCCATTGGATCGGTAGAACAACATGTCGTGGCAGTCCGGCAGATCATCGAGAGCCGCGCAGGCGTCGACGACCGCATCCGGAGCTTCGTTCGTGTTCACCTCGGAGACGTGGAACAAGAGGCCACCGGAGGGCGGCACTGCCACGGTGTAGCCCGAGACGCCTGGAACGAGCACTTCGACCTCGTCGCCGAGCCGAAGGATCTCGGAGGGGAGGCCGGTGTTCGCCTGAGCGACCAGCAGCCGCCCATCGCCGTCGACCGACAATCTCGTGGCGTTCTCGAACCACGCCTGATGCACGGGAACGGGCGTCGCGGGGTCTGGGACAGACTCGGTGATCCAGTCCGCGTAAGGTCTTCCCGCGACGTGTCTCAAGGAACCGTCGGTTTCGATGGCGTTGATCCGACTGAACGCACCACCACCATGGGAGAAGTACACCACCCCTTCGGGGCTGACCTCGACGTCGTCGATGAACGCAAGCGGGGCTGTCGTCGCGAGCGCGCCGACAGCTGCGTCGACGTCGTCGCCGCTGAGAGCGGCGTTGCCGTTCCCGGCGACGGTCGTGATCACCCCGTTGGTTGCAATCCTCCGGACACGACGGCTGCCCGCGTCAGCGAGATAGATGGTGCCGTTCGGTGCAATCGCGACTCCGGAGGCCTGGATGCGCGCGCTCGTGGCCTGGCCGCCGTCCCCGTTGAAACCCGCCGAGCCCGTGCCAGCCACCAGCTGCACATTGGCTTCCGGATCGCGCGGCACACGGAGAAGTCGCGTACCCGTGGACCCACCCGTCAGAACGAGAAGGTCTCCGTCCGGCTCGAGCGCGAGCGCGCGAGGCTGCGACAACGCGGCGAGCTCACGCGTCACGCCCGTGACAGAACCGCTGCCGCTGCCCGTGCCTGCGTAGCTCTTGATGATGGGCGGAAGCTCGCGCCGAATGCTGCCGTCCCCCATATAGAGGATGCCCATGCTCGGCGAGTACGAATGGTGGACACCGACCGTCCAGCCCCCGAGCGCGTCAGAGGCGTAGCGTGCGTTCATCGTCCCCAGGCTGAGGCGATCGGCCTTGCTCACGCCTTCTCTCTCCAAGCCCGCCGCGACGACTCCGCGGCCATGGCAGCTCCACAGCGTGATCTCGCTTCCGCCTCGCTTCGAAGTGATGATGCGCCCGTTGCCGCTGTAGCCGAACGTTTTCGCGTACGGTGCCGGGCCGTCGCCGTCCATGCCGAAGTTGTGGGCGAGGTAGACGTGGCCGACACAAGCGCTCATGGCTTGCGGCCCCTGGACGAAACGCCCGTAAGGGTCCAGGCCGTCCCACACGACTTCGTGGAAATCGTTTGGATGGGGATTGTCGTACGATGCCGAAAATCGGCGCCCTGCGACGTCGACTTCGACGACCACGCGGATCACGCCGCCACCGACGCCCTCGTCCGTCATCGGGATGCTCATCCGGTAGCCGGGCCCGCCAGTCGCACGCGAGGACCGGTAGTGAAGGTCGAATCCGACGCCGTGGAGTGGGATCGTTTCACCGAGCACTTGGTTCTCGCACTCGATGATCGATCCCGACGCCGTGCAGGGATTGTCGAGATCGGGAGGTGGCGGCTGGTCCGGCGGATCGGTCGCGTCCAGTGGCGGGGCGCTGCCGAAGTTGAGGTCCCAGCTCGAGAAGTGGGTGATCGGGGTACGCCAGACCTGCGTGCCCACGGGGTAGAGCGTTTCGAGAACCGCGATCTCTTCCTCTTCGATTCCGAGCGCCTCGAGCTCGATCGACGTTGCCAGATTCTCCGTGTCGTCGTCGGTGACGTCGATGCCCACCTCGCTACCGTCTTGGACCAGCCGAAGCACGATGCCGTTGTCCTCAGGAACCCAGTGCGAGAGCTCGTGATCGTAGTAGCCGGCCGGCACCGGGTTGCCGGGAGGAAGGACGTAGTCGTCCGACTCGTCCACCAAGATGTCGCGGCTGTAGGAGATCACGGGCGGATCGAACGTCACAGACGTCGCGTTCGCGGCAACCGCCTCGTCGATGGAGAAGTCGACCGCGTAGGTGTACGCGGTGTTCTCGGGCAGCTCCGCGGGCATCGCGTTCGGACCACTCGGGCCGACGGTGAACTCGGTCGCGCGCACGCTCAGCGAAGACAGCACCTGGGGGGAGCTGGCCGGCACGTGCATCGTCGCCTCGACCTCTTCGCGGAACAGAAGCGTCGCTTCCCGCCAGCCATCCGCATCCAGGACCGGTGTGCTCCTCGCGACCTGGATCGGATCGCTGAAGTCGATGACAGTGACCGTGGGATCCCGGCCCATGACGACGACGTCGTCGATCGTGACCGCCTCTTGCCAACGCGCGCGCACGCGTCGCTGCACCGGGATGCGTTCCTCCTTCTCGAACTCGAGGACGAGGTCCTGCCCGCCGTTGACGACGAGGTCGAACCACCCATCCTCGCGCGTAAGCGTCTGCCCGAACTCCGAGTGCCCGGCGACACTCACCTCGACCATCGGCTCGGGCAACCCATCCTTCCGAAGCACGCGCCCACGAACGAGCGAAATCCGCTCGTCGACGATCGTCCCCGACGACACTCCCGTCTGGATGGGATCCGTCCCAGTATAAAGGAAGTCGAGCTGCTCACTCATGGACGGCGCCACCGTCCCGTCGAGCACCGGCGCTACCTCGGACGGGTCCGCCGGAGGTCCGGCCGGCGGCTCCGAGGGCACGTCGAACGTCAGCTCGAGCCTAGGAGGACGGGACGAAAAACGGGTGTCGAAAAGCGTCGAGCAAAAGGCCGTCGAGACAGACGCAAGCGCCCACCCGTGATGCGCGACGGCTCCACTGAGGACCGCAGCAACGTCGCTCGTGACGTCGAACTCGACCCAATCCAGCGCGGCTGGATTGATTGAGTCGGTGGGACTTGCACTCGTTCTTGTGCTCACCCAAGGATCACCCCACAAGTCCCCCTCGTCGCACTCCAGCGTCCAATTCGAGACATTGAGATCATTTGCACAGTTCCACGTAGACGTCGACTCCACCCATGGTTGGAGAAGCCGATGAGCTGCGATCTCGTGGCTCCCAGACTCGCATTCCGTATAGGATGACCAGAGGACGAGACGAGCGTCGATCAGCGGACCGCCTTCTCCGACGGCTGCGGCCGCTTCGAGAATCTCCTCGGTTGAGAATCTGACGACTGCGTGCCCCTCCGCCCCACCAAGGGGGTTTGACTGTGGTACGTGGTGAACGGCGAGGAGGTTGTCGTCAAATACGGAATACTGAAAAAGCGAATCGTTGCCAAAGCCGCTGTCACCCTCCGCATAGAGGAGGTAGTTGTTGGCCACCGCCTCTATGGCGGTCGCCGTCGGCCCATCCCTGAACTCGTTCGCCGCTCGCGCTGGTTCCTCCTCGCCTCCGCAGCTGCCCGCTCCCACGAGCGACACAGCGAGCAGACCGAGAACGAGCGCTCGAGCCCGCGATCGCGAGGAGGTTTCCATCTTCGGACGATCGGATGCGTCGACGACGCTGTCAAGCGCCGGCGTGCGCCGCCGACCCTTCGAACGCATGACGCCGAGTCAGAACAAGCCGCATCGCGCTGTCGGCCAATCGGCCGTCACTTCGATCCAAGCGCTTGCGCAAGCACGCGGCGGCAGTTGGTCGGTGGTCGTGAATCGACCGAGACGATCAAATGATCACACTCGCCGCGAGCGAACGCTCCGACACCGAGCGCGATCGATCGGTGCGTCGCACGACCCATCGGGCAACCCGGCCCGTCGGCTACCCTCGAACGCTGCTTGGCTGCTTGAGCGCCAGGCTGCGCGAGCGGCGAGCTGGCAGTGAGGTCGCCCGGTCGTGTGTCGGCGCCCTACCGTCGTCCACGGCATGCGCGCGCTCGCACGACAGGTCGTGGACCAGCGAAGGTCCCGGGCGCGAGCAGCAGACGATCGCCGCTCGTCGCCCAGCTCTTGTTCAACGATCCCGATGGGGCTCTACGGGCAGCCGCGGGTGCCGAGGTTCGTGTAGTCGTTGTCCACGAACTCGTCCCACTGGACCGACGGATCGAACACGTCGCTGCCGTCGGGATCGCCCGCCGTCACGGCGCAGTCACGCCGCAGGATCACGTCCTCCGTACCGACGCCGCCGCCCGTCCACTCCGTGCCCGGGTCCTCGCCGATGCGGCCGAAGGTGTCGATCGTGACGCCGTTACACACCATATCGTACGCGTCGTCGCCCGTATGGGTGATGACGCCGTTGGCGACGTCGCAGACGAGATTGAGCTGCGGGTTGGTGATCATGCTGCCGCAGATCACGAGCACGTCACCGGCTCCGATCATGTGATCCTCCGGTTCCGTGAAGACCGCCGGGTCGAGGGTGGCCGACGGCGCAGCCGCCCCGTTCGTGTAGCGGCGGATCACGCACTGATCGAAGAAGACGGGCTGCGGACCAGGGTTGTAGATCTCGAGCGCCTTGTTCGAGCCGGACTCCAGGTACTCGCTGAAGTACATCAGCGTCGGATCACCATTCGGAACGGTCGTCATCGCGCCGGCATTCGCCACCTCGTAGCTGGCGCCGCCGCCCGTGCCGTCGGTGTCGCAGTACGTGAACGTCGTGCCTCCGTCGCCCGTGAAGCGGTACGCGTAGTCGTACGTTCCGGCGACCGGGGCCGTCAGCGACGCGACGTACTCGTCCTCGCTGGAGCCCGGGAAGCCGGGATCCATCCACGCCGCGTTCGGCGTCGCAGGCGTCCAAGTCCACGTCAGGTCGACCGCCGGGTCCGTGCCGTCCGGACCGTAGCCGACGTAGCCGATCACGTTCGCCGCGGGATCCGTCGCCGCCGTCGCGTCCGTCAGGCCGGCGACGAAGATCCGACCATACACGTCCACGCTCGAGCCCTCGAGCACGTTGTCGATCGTCGTGGGGAACTGCAGCCGGCAGAAGTCCACGTTGTACGTCGGTGCCGCGCAGCCCACGTTCGCCGTGCCGGGCGTGCCGAGGTCGCCGTTGCCGAGATCGTTGAAGGACTCGCACCAGTTCTCCGGCAAGTCGTTCGCCGCCGTGTCGAGCGAGCCCGGATCGAGCTGCATCGACGCGCCCGTCGGATCGGGCCACATCAGGTTCTCGTCGTAGATCACCTCGTCCACCGTCGTGCCCGCACACACGATGCGGACCTCGTCCTCGGTGTTCGACAGCTGGAAGCCGTTGCCCGGCCCGTACACGTAGTCCGGCGTGAAGCCGGGCGTGTCGGTGCGCGCGAGCACGACGTAGCCGCCCGCATCGATCACCAGATCGGTCTCGATCGTGATCGAGTCACCGCCGGCGTCCTCCATCGTGCACCCGAGCAGCTGGAAGCTCTCCACCAGGCTCGGGTTGTGCAGCTCGACGTACTCGCCGAGCGTGTCGTCGACCGCGAGCGGGTTCTGCATGACCTCGGTGATCACCAGCTCACCGGCGCCCGGCAGCGGGAAGTCGGTGCAGCCCGTCTCGTCGTACGTGCAGGCGCCGCAGCCCAGCGTGCCGCCCGTGTGGCCCAGCGACACGCACGTGCCCGTGCCCATCGCGGTGCCGTCGCAGTCTTCGCCCGCGTCGATGATGTCGTTGCCGCAGAAGTTGCAACCGGTCGTGTCGAAGCCGCAGGTCGCGTCGCACGCGAGTGTGCCCGCCACGAAGCCGCCCGGCACCGTCGTGCAGTCGTTGCCCGCCAGGTCGGCGCCCTCGCACTGCTCGTTGCCCTCGATCACCGCGTCGCCGCACGTCGTGCACGCGCTCGTGTCGTAGTCGTCGCACGTCGCGTTGCACGCCAGAGCGCCGTCGTCGAAGCCCTGCCCGATGGACGCGCACGAGGCCCCGTTCAGATCCGTGCCGTCGCACGTCTCCCCCGCGCCCACCGTGTTCGAGCCGCAGCAGCCCGCCGTCTCGATCGTGCACTGCTCCGTGCAGAAGAGCGTGCCGTCGCCGAGCCCGAGGTCGCCGCACGTCGGCGTGTCGCCGAAGTCGTCGATGTCGCACTCCTCGCGCGGGTCGTTCACCTCGCCGTCGCCGCAGCTGAAGATCACGCACGCCGACGTGTCGAACGCACACGTGCCGCTGCACGCGAGCGTACCGCCGTCGAAGTCGAGGTCGGTACAGGCTTGCCCGCCCAGGTCGAAGCCGTCGCAGTCCTCGTCGCCGCTGATCTGCCCGTCGCCGCAGTCCATCGCGAGGCAGCCGCTCTCGTCGAAGCCACTGCAGTCGTCGAGGCACGTCAGCTCGCCGCCGACGTACTCGCCGACCGACTCGCACGTGCTGCCGTCGAGCTCGTCGCCGTCGCAGACCTCGCCGTCGTCGATCGCCCCGTTCCCACAGAGATCACCACCCGACGACGAGCTCGACTCCGCCGTGGCATCGCTCGACGAGTCGGGCTCGGTCGGCGACGTCGATCCGTCCGAGCTCGAGGTCGAGTCCGGATCGGGATCCGTCATCGAGTCGTCGTCGTCGTCGTCGTCGTCGTCGTCGTCGCCGACGTCGGTGTCCGTCTCGGTGTCGGTGTCGGCCGTCGCACCGTCGTCACCGCACGCCGAAGCGAGCGAGAGCGCGGTCATCCAGCGCCAATGAAGGAACAATCCGCGGTTCATGCCGGGCAGCATACAGCCACCGGCACGCGGCCTTCGGCGAGATGGGACACACCGGATGCGCGTTGTGCTGGAGCACGAGAAACGGCGTCACCGCGCCATCGCGGGACGGCGACGGCGAGGCATCAGCACCATGCCCGCGGGCGCGAGCTTGCGCAGGCGCTCGCGCAGCGTGGGCGGAGCCGAGCGCGGCGCGGGCACGAGCCGAATCGTACGCACGGGCGGAGGCTCGAGGAACTCGATGTCGTGGAGCTCGTCCAGCTGATCGTCGACCTGCACGTCGTCGTACAGGATCGTGCCGGAGACGACCTCGATCTCTTCGCTCGTGTGAAGGGTGAATGCCTTGCTCGCGCTCATGGTCACGCTCCGCTGCCTAGCAACGGGGTGTTCCCTGGCAACGGCCGTACCAACCCGCGGCCGTACGCTGGTCCACGCGGTTTCGCGGGGTCGCGCTTGCGATCGCCCCGCGGTGTCCCATGCGACGACCCCGGGAGCGGCAACAGTCGTTGCGGCACCCCCGGGGCAAAGCGCCTCAGCGTGCGGTCGCTCGCGACTTCGCGCCGGTCTTCGCGGCCTTCGCGGCGCCGCCCTTCGCCGCGGTCTTCTTCGCGGCCGGCGCCTTCGTGGCCTTCTTCGCGGCCGGGGCAGCCGGCGCCTTCGCGGCCTTCTTCGCGGCCTTCGCTGCGGGCTTCGCTCCGGGCGTCTTCTCGCGAGCGCCACGCTCGAGGCTGCCGACGAGATCGACCACGCGACCCAGCGGCAAGCGCTTGAGCTTGTCGCCGTACTCGTGGTCCTTGCTCTGCCCGCGCAGCTCCAGGATGCGCTTCACGATCGCATCGCGACCACCGAGCGCCTTCACCTTCTCGCCGAGCGCGAGCAGATGCAGGAGCTTCTTGTTCGACACGTTCTTCAGCCGGCGCTTGTGTGCGTCGCTCGACTCGTCGCCCTTGGGCTCGACGAGCGCTGCGATCTTGTCGACGAGCTTCGACTTGTCGCCGAACTCGTCCTTCACTCGATTCAATGGGGTGGCCTTGGCCATGGTGCTTTCCTCGATCGTCGCCGCCATCGAGCAGCTACGAGGCTCGGGTGTCGTTCGCCAAAAACGAACGCGGCCCGGTCATGAGGACCGAGCCGCGCGGAGCATCGCCTCCGTGGAGGCGCGATGCAAGCCCTGCCGAGGCGGAAGCCCCGAGAGCGGCCTTACATCATCCCCTTCATGACGGTCTCCTGGACCTTCTTCATGTCGTCGGCGCTGATCGACGCGGTCACCTGCACGGCGGTGTCCTTCGCCTCGATCTTGACGCTGTCGACCGCCGCCTGGGGGACGCCCATGCCGGAAGCCGCGCCCTTGACGCCGTCGAACTGCTTCTGCAGCTCCTCGGCCTTCTTCTTGGCATCGTCCGCGCTGGCGAAGCCGACGGAGGCCTTGATCGCGAGGCCGTTGGACAGGTCGGCATCCGCCGCCGCGTCCTTCGCACCCGCCGCAGGGCCGTCCTTCGTGAACTCGGCGGGAATCGTGCCCGCGGCCCACAGGTGCTTGCTGGTGTCGGCGCGGCCGATCACGTCCTTGAGGGCGCCGTCGAACGCGGACTTGCCCTTGCCGTCGACGAGCTCCTTCACCGCGGCGGCCCAGTCCTTGCTGGCGACGACGAGCGTGTTCTCGTTCACGACGTAGCCGGTGCCTTCGTCACCTTCCATCGTGAGGACCTTCTTGCCGTCCTTGTCCTCGAGCTTCCACGGATCCTTGCCCTGCTTCTCCTTGATCTTGCCGGCGATGCAGTTGAGGTTCTCGTCCTTGCCGATGCCATCGACGCTCACGACCACGGCGAACTGGTTCTTCGCCTGATCCGCACCGAAGGTGATGCTCTTCCACTTGTCCTGGCCGAGGTTGCACGCCGTGGCGGCATCCATCATCTCTTTGGCTTCGCCCGTCTCGAGCATCGCCTTGTTGTCCGTGTAGGCCTTCGAGGCAGTGATGCCCTTGAGGTCCACGCCGCCGACCATCGTCGCGGCTTCCGGAATGAGCTTGACCGAGTCGCCGCCGCCGCCCTTGCAGGCAGCGAGGCCGAGCATGGCCAGCGCGAAGGTGGTGGTGGTGAACGTCCGTTTCATGGGGGACCGTTCTAGACGAGGGGGAATGGCGACGCAACAGGAAATTCGCGGGGGTTCGCGCGCGTTTCCTCGATCGCAACGCATGCTCGGATGCTGCAACCGGAGGGCGCGCCGTCCGTCCGCGGGCAGTCCGACCATCCTTTGACCATCCTTTTCATGCGGCGTCGCGAACGCGAGTGCGTTTTTGGCCGCGCGGTTGCGAGGGCAACTGTGTTCGGTTCGGAGCGGGCCACCGTCGCGACGTGCGGGATCGCGGGGTCCTCGCCTGGACGAGGTCGCCCGCGCTGGACGCGGGGACTTCTCGTCGACCACGCGCACGGGTAGCCTAGCCGCGCTCGTCCCATGCCGTGGAAACGTTTCGATTTCAAGGGGCAAACGGTGTACGTACGCGTTTTGCCCACCGGCAAGCCGATCGTGCACCGGGGTCGGGTCGAGCTGCGCTATCGCATCGGTGCCGCGAAGTCGTATCGCGCGTCGCCCGAGAACCTCGTCGACGTCGCCGGTGAGCTCGTCACCGACGAAGAGATGGGTGGCGGCGCGCGCGAAACCACTGGAGCCAACGCGGTCGTTCGCGAGACGCCGCAGACGCCGGCGGACGAGCAAGCGATCATCATCTACACGGACGGCGCGTGCTCGGGCAATCCGGGTCCCGCCGGCATCGGTGTGTTCCTGCAGCGACCGGACGAGATCGTGGAGATCTCCGAGTTCATCGGCAGCGGCACGAACAACATCGCGGAGCTCACCGCGATCCTCCGCGGCCTGCAGACGCTGCAAGAAGCGGAGAAGGAGAACGTCATCCATCTCTACACCGACAGCGGATGGAGCCTCGGTGTGCTCGTACAGGGTTGGAAGGCGAAGACGAACCTCGAGCTCATCGCGGAGATCAAGGAGCTGCTCGTGCAGTTCCCCCGCATCGAGCTGCTCAAGATCCGCGGCCACGCCGGCGAAGAGGGCAACGAAGAGGCCGATCGCCTCGCCACGATGGCCGTGCGCCGCGAGACGTCGATGACGCGCAATCGCAAGCGGCAGCGCTCGCCCGGATCAGGCGACGGCGTCGCGTAGCCGCGTGATCGATCCGCGTGCGCGCAGCAGCTCGAGCAGGCGCTCGCGTCTCGTCGCGAGCGGCGTGCGCAGCTCGGGCTGCAGTCGATGCAGGCGCTCGTCGATGGGATCCTGTTCGGCGTCCGCGAGGTCGAGCCCGTGCAGCTCGAGATGCACGTCGTCCTCGCGCAGCGCGTGGCGGACCAACGCGGTGCGCAACCACTTCGGTCCGGCGAGCACGAACGTACCGACGAGCGGCAATCGCAGGGGGCCGAGCACGCTGATCGGCAGCTCGACGAGCGCGCCCACTCGACGCGGCGTGCGAGCACCGAAGAGCCCACCGGGGCTGCGCGCGAGCGACTGCGAGCGGCGACCGTGCAGTGCGTGCCAGCCGATCGCCGCGAGCTTCGCCGCGTAGTACGTGGGCGACGGCAACGCCGAGCTGTCGTAGCGGTAGCCGAGCCGCTCGACCTCGGCGAGCAACGCCGCGTCGTGCGTGTAGCCCGGCGCGCGGAAGCCCTGCGGATCGGCCCCGAGCCGGCGCAGCACGCCGTCACAGCGTGCGAGGTCGGCCCGGATCTCCTCGACCGGCCTCCGGACCAGATCATAAGGATGCGCGAAGGAGTGGTTGCCGAGCTCGTGCCCCGCCGCGACGGCACGCCCGAGCGCCTCGCCCCCGCCCTGCTCGAGCGCCGCCTCGGCGTCGGCGCCCACGACGAAGAACGTCGCGCGGGCGTCGAGCTCGGCGAAGAGCTCGAGGAACCGCGGCAGCGCCCGCGCGAGCACGACGTCGGCGTGCTCCGTCGGCGGCGGCAACCCGTGGATCGCGTGGTAGCAGCCGATCGGATCGAGGTCGACGCTCACGAGCGTGCGACGCTCACCCATCGCGCGCGCGTCCTGCCGGCGAGCCGTGGATCGCGACCATCAAGCGCCCGAGGTGCTTCAGCACGCGCGGCACCCGATGCAACAGCCGGATCGACGGCGCGCGCTTCTCGTGCACGTCCACCGGGATCTCGAGCACGCGCAGCCCTTCGCGATGCGCTCGCACGACCAGCTCGCTCGCGAACACGTCGTGCTCCACGACGCAGCGCTCCGCGACGGGCCCCACCTCCGCGCGCACGAACGCCTTGAGCCCGTGCGTGTCGGTGCCGCGGAAGCCGACCGCGAGCCGCAGCGCACCGTTGTACACGCGCGTCGCGACGCGCCGACGCAGCGGCCGCGTGTCGTGGGCACCGCGCATCGCCTTGCTGCCCACCACCATGTCGGCCGCACCCGAGCGCAGGATGTCGAGCGCACGCGCGTGGAACTCCACGTCGCACAGATCGATCTCCTCGCAGATCACGTACGTGCCGCGGGCCATCGCGATGCCGCGCCGCAGCGCGCCGCCGTAGTTCGGCTCGGGACACGACAGCACGACGACCTCGGGATGCTCGGCCGCGAGCGCGTGTCCGATCGCCGCGGTGTCGTCCTTGCTGCCGTTCTCGGCCACGACGATCTCGAAGCGCCACCCGTGGGCGCCGAGCGCCGCGACGAGGCCCTCGACGCTCTCCGCGAGGATGCCGGCCTCGTTGTAGACCGGGATCACGATGCTCACCTCCGGCGTCACGCCTTCGCCCACTGCGCGGCCTCCATCCCGTCGAGCAACGCGTCCTCCATCGAGCTGTACACCCACGCGCCGTAGCGCCCGCAGCTGCGGATCCCGTGCGCACCGAGCCACGCGTGGATCGTCGCGGTCGCCTGTGCGTGATCGTCGTCGAACACGACGTACGCGTGCTCGACGTCGTGCATCTGCGTGAACACCACGTCCTCCGGCTTCGTGATCGCGCCCATCGCCGCGAGCTCGCGCAACACGAGCGGCACGTCGGGCGGCCGCTCGCGATCGCCGAGCTCGACGTACAACGACGAGCATCCCGGCGGCGCCATGGCGGGCAACGCGTTGCTGAACACGCCGACGCGGAAGAACGGCACCTCGGGCGCCGGCACGTACACCCAGTGCTCCGGGATCGGAGCCGGCGTGCGGGTCGCGACGTCGAGCCACCGCCACGACACCGAGCGCAGCGCCGAGCGGGCATCGCGGACCTCGGCGGGCGCGTCGACGATGCGATCCACGAGGGTCGGTAGCGGGATCGTGGAGACGAGCCTGCGATACGGGCGCGAGCGATCCTCGCCGACGAAGCGCACGTGCTTGCGCGCCGCATCGATCGACTCCACCGCGGCGCCGAGCACGAGCTCGACGTCCGCGCGCGCGGCGAGCTCGCGGCCCAGCGCGTTCGGCAGCGCATCGATGCCGCCCGACTTCGGGTACGCGAACGTCGCGTTGTAGCCGAGCCCCTCCTGGCGCAGCCCGATCGCGCCCGCGAGGATCTGCGTGGGCTCCGGCACCGGGATGTAGCGCGTGACCCAGCTCGAGCTCATGCGATCGGGCGCGACGCCCCACAGCTTCGTGTTGTACGGCACGAAGAAGTGCCGCGCGATGCCGGCTCCGAAGCGGCGCTCGGCGAAGTCCTGCAGGCTCGCGCCCGGCGGCAGCGCGTCCGTGCGCCGATGGGCCTCGAGCAGCCCCACGAGGCACTCGTGCACGATCGGCAGCGGCAGCCCGTAGAGGTTGGCCTGGAACGGATAGGGCAGCATCACGCCGTGGGTCCACACGCCGGTGCGGCGTTCGATCTCGACGAGATCTCCGGGCGCGAACAGCCGCTGCAGGAGCGCGCGCGCCCTCGGATCGCGCACGTGCAGCCAGTGGCCGGTGATGTCGAACGTGAAGCCGTCGCGGCGATTCGTGCTCGCCTTGCCGCCGACGCGTTGCTCGCGCTCGACGAGCACGATGCGGCCCTCGCCCTGCGAGTGGAACGCCGTCGACAACCCCGTGAGCCCCGCACCGAGGATCACGAGCGCCTCCGCGCCGACACGATCGTCCACCGACGACGACGATACCAGGTCGCACGAGCGAGCGTCGGCGCCGCCTCACCGTCGTGCCGCGGCTCCCCTTGCGCGCGCGGCCCCCGTCCCGGACACTCGCCTGGCCATGCAGTTGCAGCATCTCGGCAGGTACCGGCTCGTCGCACCGCTGCCCGTCGAGAGCTCGGCGTGCCGGATGTTCACCGCGCGTCTCGAGGACGAGCCCGCGAGCGCAGGTGACGGCGTCGCCGCGACGTTCGTCGTGAAGCTGATGGAGCCCGGACGCGGCAGCGACGGGCCCGGCCGCCGCGCGCGCTTCGATCACGAGGTGAAGCTCCTGTCCGCCGCGAATCACCCGTGCATCCCCACGCTGCACGCCGCCGGCGAGCAGGACGGGGTGCCGTACATGGTGATCGACCGCGTCGAGGGCGTTCCGCTCTCGACCTTGTGCGGCCACGACGCGGCTCCGCGCGCGCTCGGCAAGGAGATCGCCGTCTACGTGCTCGGCCAGCTCGCCGACGCGGTGCGTCACCTCCACGAGCTCGATTCCGAGGACGGCAAGCTGCTCGACGTCGTGCACCGCGATCTGCAGCCGGCCCACGTCGTGTTGTCGAAGACCGGCGACGTCCTGCTCGCCGACGTGTCGTCCGCGAAGAGCAAGTGGCTGCCGCGCGAGCACGACCTGCCCGACGTGGGTGCCCTCGCCTACCGCGCGCCCGAGCGGCTGGCCGGCGACGAGGTGGCGACGCAGCAGAGCGATCTGTTCTCGCTCGCCGTGATCCTGTGGGAGCTGCTCCGCGGCCAGCGCTGCTTCACCGGCGATGCCGCCGCGGTGCGCGACGCGATCCTCAAGTTCGAGCCCGCCCATCCGAGCCGGCGCGTCGCGGGGCTGTCGCCGAAGCTCGGCGAGATCCTGCGCAAGAACCTCGATCGCGATCCGTCGCGCCGCTATGCCGACGCGTACCAGATGCTGCAGCGCCTCGCGCAGGCCCCCGAGGCCCGTGCAGCCGAGCAATCGCGCGAGGCGTTGGCCGAGCTCGTGCGCTCGGCGTCGCAGTGACCGAGCTCGCGACCATCGCGAGTACGCTCGCGAAACACCGCCGCGTCGTGCTCGTGCTCGCGCTCGTGCTGTTCGGCACGTACGCGTACTTCGTGCCGGCGCCCGCGTGGAACCAGAACTCCCGCTTCGCGCTCACGCGCGCCCTCGTCGAGCGCCATACCACCGCGATCGATCCGGATCACGAGACCACCGGCGACAAGAGCTACAAGGACGGCCACTTCTACTGCGACAAGGCCCCGGGCACGTCGCTGGCCGCGACGGTGCCGTACGCGATCGCGTTCGCGCTGCGGGTGGCGGCCGGCGGCGAGGCCCCGGGCGCCAGCGTGATCCCGCAGGATCCCCGCGAAGCGACGGCCGGACGCCGCCCCACCCTCGCGCAGCGACAGCCGGGGGATCGCGTGGTCTACAACCGCAGCCATCGACTCGCGCTGTGGTTCGCGAGCGTCGGCAGCGTCGGTCTGCTGGCGGTGATGGGCGCACTCGCGGCGT
>CAYXVR010000052.1:30476-67996 GCA_964468635.1 uncultured Nannocystaceae bacterium | reverse complement strand
GCCCTGCAGCACGTCGGCCGCGGCACGCAGCTGCGCGCCTTCGCCGCTCGCGAGGAAGTCGCCGTCGATAGAGGTCGCGTGCGGCGTGCCGTGATGCGTGCGCACGATCAGCAGGCGGTAGGACTCTCCCGCCGGGTCGAAACGCGCCTCGATGCGGACCTCGTCGTCCGTGATGCGGATGCCCGCTTCGATGGTCTTGCCCATCACCGAGAAGCCGAGCGTCGCCTCGTCGTCGTTCTTCCACTTCAGCGTCGGATTGTGATCCGCGAGCTTGACCTTGTAGACCTCGTAGGCCTTCTCGACGACGGTGCGCGCGCGGGCTCGATCGGGCAGGCCGTGTTTGGCGACGTATTTCATGGGCTCTCGTGCGGGAGCATAGCAGCGGGCGGCGCCGTCGCACGAGGGGCCCCTTTGGGGTATGGTCCGCCGCGATGGATACCCCGCCGAACGGGCCCTCGAGCGGCCGCTTTCGCGTCCTGTTCCTGCTGTTCTTCCTCTCGGGGATCAGCGGGCTCATCTACGAGTCGATTTGGTCGCGGTACATCCGTCAGTTCGTCGGCAGCGCCGCGACCGCGCAGATCCTCGTGCTCGCGCTGTTCATGGGCGGCATGTCGCTCGGCGCTCTCATGTCCGGACGTTTCGTCGCGCGGACCCGCGCGCCGATCGTCGTGTACGGCGTGATCGAAGGGCTCATCGGCGTCTACGCGCTGCTCTTCCCCCACCTGCAGGAGCTCGCGGCCCGCATCGCCTACGACGTCGTGTTCCCTGCGCTCGGCGGCGGCACCGGCGTCGCGCTCGCGAAGTGGGGCATGGCGGCGCTCTTGATCCTGCCGCCGTGCATCCTGCTCGGCACCACGTTCCCGCTCATGAGTGTCGGCATCCTGCGCCGCGATCTGCAGCGCTCCGGCCGGATCCTGAGCATGCTGTACTTCACGAACAGCCTGGGCGCGTCGATGGGCGCGCTCTTGTCCGGCTTCGTGCTCGTCGGCAACCTCGGCCTGCCCGGCGCGCTGATGGTCGCGGCCGCGATCAACATCCTCATCATGCTCGTCGCCATGCGCGATCGAACGCCCACCGCGGCGATCGAGGAGCGCCCGCACGTCGAAGGCAGCGTCGACAAGCGCCTCGTCATCTTGTTCCTCGCCGTCGCATGCGGCACCGGCCTGTCCTCGTTCATGTACGAGATCGGGTGGATCCGCCTCCTGTCGATGATCCTCGGCAGCGCCACGCACTCGTTCGAGGTGATGCTGTCGGCGTTCATCCTGGGCCTCGCACTCGGCGGGTTCTGGGTGCGCAACCGGATGGACAAGTTCAAGCGCCCCGAGCTCACGCTCGCGGTGGTGCAGATGATCATGGGGCTCACCGCGATCGCGACCGTGCCCCTCTACCACGTGGCCGTGCTCGCGATGGGCGGTGTGCTCTCCGACTACTGGGTCGGCCTGTTCGGCGACGACGGCGAGCGCAACATCTTCCTGTGGCAGCAGTTCAACGTGCTGCGCTACCTGCTCTGCCTGCTCATCATGCTGCCGGCCACGTTCTGTGCCGGCATGACGTTGCCGCTGCTCACCCACGTCATGCTCAAGCGCGGGCAGCCCGAGGGGGCGGTCGGCAAGGTGTACGGACTGAACACGCTCGGCGCGATCATGGGCGCCGTGTTCGCGGGCCTCGTGTTCATGCCGATGATCGGGCTCAAGGGCGTGATCGTCCTCGGCGCGCTCATCGACATGCTGCTCGGGCTCGCGCTGATCCGCTCCGAGATCGCCAGCGGTCGTGCGGCCGACAACGCACCTCGACAACTGAAGCTGGCCGCGGTCGGGACGATCTTCGCGACGTGCACCGGCCTGCTCATGCAGGTCGATCCCGCCGTGCTCACCTCCACGGTGTTCCGCAACGGTCGCATCAAGCTGCCCGAGGAGTACGAGGTGCTCTCGTACGTCGACGGCCGCACGGCGAGCGTCACCGTGGTGAAGACCGACATCAAGAGCGGTCACCACGTCATCTACACGAACGGCAAGCCCGACGCGTCCATCGTGCTCGATCGCTGGCCCGAGGGGCGCGATCGCATCGAGGGCCCGGAGATCGCCGGCGACGAGCCCAACCAGTTCCTCGTGGGCCTCGTGCCGCTCATGGCGCGCCCGAACGCGACGCACGTGTCGCTCATCGGCTTCGGCTCCGGCGTCACGTGTCACACGTTGCTCGCCTCGCCCACGCTCCAGCGCGTCGACACCGTCGAGATCGAGCCGGAGATGGTCGAGGGCTCGCGCTACTTCATGCCGGTGAACTACCGCGCGTACGAGGACCCGCGCAGCCACATCCACTTCGACGACGCGAAGGCCTACTACGCGTGGGCCGGCACCAAGTTCGACATCATCGTGTCGGAGCCGACGAACCCGTGGGTGAGCGGTGTGTCGAGCCTCTTCACCGTCGAGTTCTACCAGGAGGTGAAGCGCTACCTGAAGCCGGAGGGCATCCTGGCCCAGTGGATCCAGGGCTACGAGCTGTCGGACGAGCTCTTCATCTCCGTGCTCACCGCGCTCGATCGCGAGTTCGCGGATTACCTCATCGTGCGCATCGGCTCGAGCGACTGGGTGATCCTCTCGTCGCCCACCGGCAGCATCGGCGAGCTCGATGCCGCACCGCTCGCGTGGCCCGACGCGCAGGAGTCGTTCGAGCTGCTCGGCATCCACGACATGGGTCAGATCGACGGGCTCATCACCGCGAACAAGCGGATGCTGCACCCGTTCCTCGCCGACAAGACGCCGAACCGCGACAGCCTGCCCATCCTCGACACCGGCGCCGAGAAGGCGCGCTTCCTCAAGTTCCGCGCGGACTTTCTCCACCACGTGCGCTGGACGCCCGCGCCCGTGCTCGAGGTGTTCGGCGACATCCATCGTCGTCCGTACCCCGCGGCCGGCATCGGCGACTATCGCGACCCGCACATCCTGCACGAGACGGAGCAGGCGGCGCTGCTCATGCGCCGCTACGTCGACCCCGACGTGCGCGTCGGCGGTGGCGAGCTGTCGGGCGCCGCGATGGCGACGTGGCGCGACTCTACATCGAACCTCGAGCTCGTGTCGTCGCCCGACTGGCACGACTGGCTCGAGTCGACCTGGGCGGTGTACGAGCAGGTCGCGTCGCACCTCGACTTGTCCACGACGGCATGGTGGCGCGAGGTGCTGGCGATCGCGGCGCGCCCCGACGTGCCGACCGAGGTCCGCGATTCGATCGAGATGCTCGACGCGCTGGTCGTGAAGGACGGCGACCGGCTGTGGAAGGTCGTCGAGAAGACGATCGAGCCCGAGGACTTCCCGCTGTCCAAGCAGATCCGCGCGGTCGCGGGCATCATCGCGCTCGAGCTGCGCGGCGCCGACGCGAAGACGCGCCAGGCCTTCGTCGACAAGCACATGAAGTCGATGGGCAAGGGCGGCTCGAACGAGGACTACGCGCTGCGCGTGCTCAAGTCGTACGCGTCCCGCGAATAGGCCTCACGAGCTGCAGGACAGCATCGAGCAACCGACCTTGCGCGTCGCCCAGTCGGGGCGGCGCGCGAACCACGTCTCGCGCTCGGGCTGCTCGTCGTAGGGCTTGCGCAAGAGCTCGAGCAGCTCGTCGATCTTGCCGTAGTCGCCGTTGGTCGCATCGTCGATCGCGAGCTGGGCCATGTAGTTGCGCAGCACGTACTTCGGATTCACCGCGTTCATGCGCGCACGCCGGATCTCGTCGGGCACGCCTTCGCTCGCCACGCGCTCGCTCCACCGTCGCAGCCACGCGCGCATGCGCTCGACGCTGGCGTCGTCGTCGGCGTAGAACGCCGGGCGCACGATCTCGAGCGGGTCCGCGGCGGTCACCGGCACGTCGGCGAGGCGACGGAAGAAGATCGTCATGTCGGTCGGGGCCGACGCGAGCGTGTGCAAGAGCGCCTGCACGAGTGCGTCGTCGGATCGCGGATCCTCGGGGTCGCCCTCGCGCAGCTGTTCCAATCCGATCTTCGCCGCCATCGTCTCCGCCTGCATGCGCTCGTACGTCGCGACGTATGCGTCGATGCCGGCCTCGAGCACCTCGAAGGGGACGTCGAGCGGCACGAGCGTGCGGGCGAGCTGCGCGAGATTCCACGCGGCCACCTGCGGCTGCTGCCCGAAGCGATAGCGGCGCGTGCCCGCGTCGGTGGTGTTGGGCGTCCAGTCCGGATCGAAGTCGTCGATCCAGCCGTAGGGCCCGTAGTCGATCGTGAGGCCGAGCACCGACATGTTGTCCGTGTTCATCACGCCGTGCACGAAACCCACGCGCATCCAACCGGCGATCATCGCCGCGGTTCGCTCGCACACCTCGCGGAACCACGCACCGTAGGCCTCGGGTCCGGGCTCACCGAGATGGGGGAACCAACCGCGCAGCGTGAAGTCGAGCAGACTGCGCTGCGTGTCGAGGTCGCCGCGGCTCGCGAAGATCTCGAAGTTGCCGAAGCGCAGGAACGTCGGTGCGACGCGGCACACGATGGCGCCGGGCTCCGGCGCGGGGTGGCCGTCGTACAGCATGTCGCGGATCACCATGTCCCCCGTCGTCACGAGCGACAGGGCGCGCGTGGTGGGGACGCCGAGGTGGTGCATCGCTTCGCTGCACAGGAACTCGCGAATCGACGAGCGCAGCACGGCGCGACCATCGGCGGTGCGCGAGTACGGCGTGGGACCTGCGCCCTTGAGCTGCAGCTCGAAGCGCGCGCCGTGCTCGGTCACGAGCTCGCCGAGCACGAGCGCGCGGCCGTCACCGAGCTGCCCGGCCCAGTGCCCGAACTGATGGCCGCCGTAGCACGCGGCCCACGGATCCATGCCGGGCAAGAGCGCGTTGCCACCGAGCGCGAGCGCGAGCTCCGGCGAGCGCATGGTCGCCTCGTCGATGCCGAGCTCGTCCGCCATCTCGCGGGAGAACGCGACCAGCCGCGGCTGCGCGACGGGCGTGGGCGCCACCCGCGACCAGCACGCACGGTAGACCTGCCGCCGGAAGTTCTTCGGCTCCGGATCGCCGGGTAGCTCGCGCAGGAATCGATCGTCGAAGCGCAGCGTCATGACGGCCCGACGACGGGCCGGCTCACTCTACCTCGAAGTGCTCGCAGACGTGATCGCCAGCGCCGCAGGTCACGTCGCACGTACCGGAGCCGCACTCCAGCTCCGCGTCCTTGCACGCCTCCTTGCCCTCGCAGGTGACGCCGACGTCGGACGCGCCGCCGTCGTAGAGGAAGTCGGCCTTGTTACACGCGTCCTCGCCCGTGCAGGCGACGTCGACGTCGCACGCATCGGCTCCGCACGCGCTCACCGTGTCCTTGCACGCACCCTTGCCGTTGCATGCGAGGTGGTGTCCGGCGTTGCTGGTCAGCACCGCCTTCTCGCAGGCCGTCTCACCATAGCAGTCGACGAACAGATCGTGATCGGCGGGCCCCTGGATCACTGCGTCCTTGCAGCTGTCCTTGCCGGTGCACCACACGGCGCAGTCCATGCCGTCGGGGCACGTGACGGTAGTCTGCGCGCAGCTGAGGTCGCCGGCAGAACCGATGTGACACACGCCGTCGCTGCACGAGTGACAACCCGGAGGACATCCCGCCGCGAACTCCATCGGGTCGAGGAACACCGTGATGGCGTTCTTGTACTTCTTGGCCGCGCCCTGACAGTCCTTGAACGATCCGTGATCGTCCGCGCACAGGTCTTTGCAGCGCTCCTTCACGCGCGCGAAGCCACACGACTCGCCGTCCGAGCAGATCCGACCGCCGAACACTCCGAAGATCGCCTCGCGGCCCATGCACGCGAACGCTTCCGGCGGCGAAGACCACAGGTTGCCGTAGAAGGCGGCCTCCTGCGCCACGAACCTGGGATCCGCCGGCGAGGTGCCCAGCGCGGGATGGAGGCCGCGCGCGTCGATCCTCACGGTGAGTCCCTTCGCGTTCGTCCGCGCCATCAGACAGGCGGAGACCCACTCCTGACACGTGGCGTCGCAAGGGCCGGACTTCCACTGCGGTGCCAACCCGATCAAACCGGAGTACGTGGTCTCGACGCCTTGGCTGTCGACCTTGGTGATCGAGTCGCCGCTCGGCAGTGCGCACTCGACGAGATACTTGGCGAACGTGCGCCCGGCCTCCGTGGTGAGGATGCCGTTCTGTGGATCGAGGCCGTTGGCGAGCTTCAGGCCGTTGTCGACCGACAGCCCGTTCGCGAACTTCAACCCATTGCTCAGGTCGAGGCCGTTGGCGAGCTTCAGGCCGTTGCCGAACTTCAGGCCGTTGCCGAGCTTCAGCCCGTTGCTCATCTCGGCCCCGCGCATCTCGAGCTCGTCGTCGAGGGCGCCGAGATCCTCCGCGTCGTCCAGATCGTCCGCCGAGCACCCCTGGATCCCGACCAGTGCGAGAACCACGAGTTGTGCGCGTGTCGGAGCGGTGTGCATCGGACCTGTCTTCGGCCGATCGGCCGCGGGCTTTCGCCGCTTCGGGCCGGAGTCGCCGCCGATGTGGCCCGAAACCGAACCCCGCGATAGGCTTCGCCCCGCCATGGGCGCTGCGCCACCGTACGACTCGTTGGAGACCGAGGAACAGATCGAGGAGATCATGCGCGAGGGCGGGGGCACCGTCGTCCTCGACTTCTGGGGCGACAACTGCGGCCCCTGCCTCGCGATGGCCCCGGACTTCGAGCATGTCGCGGCGCAGTTCGATCGCCACGAGGTGCGCTTCTGCAAGGTGAACACGGAGACGCACGGGCACCTCGCCGCGCCGTTCAAGGTGCGCGCGGTGCCGACGCTGCTCTTCATCCACGACGGCAAGATCCTCGATGCCGTCGTCGGCAAGATGACCGCGCAGGCGCTCGGCGAGAAGGCCGAGTGGCTGCTGTCGAAGGCCCAGCGCAAGCCGGGCTTCTTGGCGAAGCTGTTCGGTTGATCGCTCAGCGTCGCCGCCGACGAACGAGCGCCGCGAGGAACAGCGCGAGCCAGCTCGCGGGCGGGCGCGCCGACGCGCAGCCGCACCCACTGTCGTCGTCGGCGTCCGCGCCGTACGTCGTCGGCAGCCCGCCGTCGTCGGTGCCCGAGCCGTCCGTGCCGCCGTCGTCCGCGGTCGCGGTCACGCTCGCGCCATCGTCGGCCGCCGATGCAGACGCGTCGTCGTCGGATCCGTCGCTGCCGTCCGCGCCCGTGTCGTCGCCACTCGACGACTCCGCCGCGCCACCGACGAACGTGAGGCGCACGGCGTCGTAGCCGAGCCGCACCTCGAGGTCCGCGGCCTCGCCCGTGTTGTCGCCGAGGAACACGCTCTCGCCGTCGGTGCCGGAGAAGCCGAACACGCCGAGCTCCTGCCAGCCCTTCGCCGTCGTCTGATCGATCGGCACCGTCGCGACGCCCGCGTCGTGGCGCACCTCGTACACGGCCCCGGTCGCCGCGGCCTCGTCGGGCACGAACACCTCGACGCGGTAGTCGCCCGGCACGTCGACGCCGAAGCGCCAGGTGCCGGTGCTCACGGGCTCGGCCTTGTCCGTCGCCATCGTGTAGAAGTGATGATCGTCGTCGCCCGAGAACGTGCTCCACCACGACGTGGTCTCGCGCACGAAGCAGCCGGCGTCGAGCTCGCTCACGAGCGTCTGCGTGCCATCGAGCGCGAGTGTGCACTCGGGGCAGTTCGTGCTCTCGATGGAGTCGCCCTGTGACGGATCACCGTAGTCGGCGAACATCGCGGGCACCGACTGGCAGTACTGACTGCCGCACGTCTCGATCACGGCGAGGTGCAGGTGATCGCCGCAGACGTAGCCCGTGAGCCCGACGCGGCCGATCAGCGTGCCGGGCACCACCGCGTCGCCCACCTCGAGCGGCGACGAGTTGCCCTGCAGATGCATGTATTGGATGGACGTGCCATCGCCGTGATCCACCACGACGTAGTTCGCGTCGTTGCCGAACGACTCGTCGCAACCACCGGTCGTGCTGTCCATGCGGATGTGCGAGACCGTGCCTGCGCTGGCGGACCAGACCTCCTCGCCCACGTTCACGTCGAAATCCCACGCGAACTCGCTCGGCCCGTCGTGGCTGAAGCCGTTGTGGCCCTGCGTGCACGGCTTCGTCACACCGCACTGCCACGGCACCTCGAGCAACGGGCCCTCGAACGCGAGCACGACCAACAGCGACAACATCGCCGTCGATCGTACCCGTGCGTGTGCAGCCCGTCGCTACGCTGAACTACGCACGTGCTCGCGCAGAGACGAGAGCAAATCCGCCCACCAGAGGCCGATCATGCGGTCGAATGCCGCACCGACGTTGCCGTGCCGCGCGGGATGATCGGGGCGCAATGCAGCCCACCCGCGATGCCGCACGGTGACCATGGTGCCATCGCCCTTCGGCTCGAAGTCGATCTCGACGAACGTGCTCTCGCCTGCGGCGAAGTTCACGCCGCGCCACTCGAATGCGAGCCGCACCGGCGGCTGCCAGTGCGTGATGCGACCGACCTCGAACGTCTTCGTGCCCGACGCCACTTCGTACGTCTCGAACAGCCGGCCGCCGACGCCCCCTTCGAACGCGAGCACGCCGGGCCGCTCGTGTGCGATGCGGAATCGCGGACCGCGTCGCCACCACAGGTCGGTCTCCTCGGTGAACACCGCGAACGCGTCGGCCGGCGCGACGCCGACGAACACGGACACCTTCGCGCCGTCGCCCGCCTCGCTCACCGACGTCTCCCACGCGTGCGCTCCGCGTACTCCTTGAACGCGTCGAGCTCCGCGGTCCAGAACGCCTCGACATCGTCGAGCCAGCGCCGCAGCCCGCGGAACGGCTCGTGCTGCAGGCGATACACGCGGACGCGCGCGTCCTCCCCGTCGTGCTCCTCGGTGACGAGCCCGCTCTGCCGCAGCACGCGGAGGTGGCGGCTCATCGCCGGCGGGCTGGCATCGAGCGCCTCGGCGAGCTCGCCGGCGCGCCGCGGTCGCTTGCGCAACAGATCGACGACGCGTCGCCGCGTGGGATCGGCGAGCGCCACGAGTGTGCGATCGATGTCCACGCTCACGACGTCTTCGGGTTGCGCATGCGCTGGCTGAACCACCAGTGATGACCACCGATGTCCTCGCAGCCGTAGCTGCGGTCGGTCCAGTAGTCCTCGCCGTAGTCATGGTTCTCGAGCTCCTGCTCGATCTTCGCGCCCGCCTTGCGCGCGCGCTCGCAGTGCGCTTCCACGTCGTCGACGTACACCATCATGTTCTGCGTGTTCGCACCGCCGACCTCCTGCGGCGATCGCATGTACGGGAACTTGTCCTTCTTGTCGGCTCGGGTCTCGCCGACCATGATGAGGCCATCGCCGTAGACCAACTCCGAGTGCTGGATCTCGCCGGCGGAGTTCTCGACCTTGAGCCGCACCTCGAAGCCGAAGGCCTCGCACAGCCAGTCGATCGCCCGATGGGCGTCGGTGTAGTAGAGCGACGACGAAATTCGCGGCCATCCCGGGGGAGTGGGTTTCATGGGGCTCCTCGATTCGATTTCGCGATTCTACAATAGTTAACCCAATCGTCAACTACTTTCTGGACTCCGATGCGTGCGTGTTAGGATCGTCGTCATGAACCGAGCTTGCATTGCCGGCCTGACGATGTGCGCGTGCTTCCACGCGAGCGAGGACCCGGTGTTGTCGACGGACACGGGCTCGAGCGGTGAGCCCAGCACCGGCGCCGACGACGATCCCAGCGTGTCGAGCGATCCGAGCGCCACCTCGCCGACGTCGATGACGGCGGCCGACGACGACGGCACCACGGGCTCGGGCTCGAGCAGCGCGGGCGACGAGCTCACGAGTCTCGACGAGAGCTCCACCGCGGCGGACTCGAGCACCGGCGAGATCCCCGAGGTGATCCTGTTCGACTTCTACGAGGAGCGCTGCAACGTCATCTGGCTCGCATCGCCCGACTCGGCGTCGGGCGCCGAGGAGATCCCGTGCGATGGGGCCGATTCGTTCATGGGCTCGATCAACGGACTGCGCGCCGCGGTGCTCGACGGCGGCGGCGCTGCCGAGCTCGTGCTGCGCGCGGTGCCGTGGTCGGCGGAGGAGGGAACGATCGGCGCCACCTATGACGGCATCAACCTGATCGACGCCGTCGCCCCGGTGTTCCACACGCAGCTCGCGTGCCCCGCGGACTCTCCGGAGTGCGCGGTGGACTACCAGGTGCTCGTCCGCATGGCCGGCGCGACGGGCCTGCCCGACATCGTCGAGCAAGGCACCGAGGTGTCCGACGGTGCGCCGATCGACATCGAGATCGACCTCGTCGACTACGCCGGTGGCGCCACCCAGATCACCCTCGTGATCGTCAACGATGGCATGTCCACGCAGGACGACATCATCCTGTGGGCGCACCCGCGCATCGTCGAGGGCTGACGCTCAGCTCGGCAGGCGGCGCGAAGCGACCACGCCGATCACGAGCACGCCGATCGTCGCCACTCCGGTCGCGGCGATCACGGGCGGCAGTGCGGATCCGATCAGCGCGCCCAACGTCGCGATGACGGCCGGCACCTGCGGCACCGACGTCGACAACAACAGCGCATCGGTCACCGCGTTGGCCTCCGCGACGGCAGTGCGCCGCTCCATCGGAATCCGCGCGAGCGTGCGCCGCACGAGCCAGTGATGCAGTCGCAGCCCGAGCGGGGTCCCGAGCGCGGACAGGGCCGGCGTGATCCACATCCACGGCGTCACGCGGGGCTCGAGCCACGCGCGCACCTCCTCGAACTCGGGTGGGAACATCCACTGGCGTAGGAACGACTCGAGCACGACGGCGAGCGGCGTGGAGATCGCCACGATCGCGACGACGCGCAGGGCCCGTGAGCGAGACGTGAGCACCGCACACCATCATACGGCGCCCGCGTGGGGGCCGCACCCGGTCGTCGCGAAGCGACCGGAAGGAGGAAGCGGAGCTTCCTCCTCGAAGACTCAGATCACGCGCACGCCGAGCAGCAGCGAGGTGATCGTGTCGAGCTTGCGGATGCCCGGCAGCGGGAGGTTGTCGTAGCGGAGCGTGAACGTGGTCGCGAGGCTGAAGCGGTTCGCGAACTGCACGCTCAACGCGGTGACCCAGTTGAAGCGGAACCAGCGGCCGATGAGGAAGCTCTGCAGGTACTCGAGACCGGTATCGAACGTGACGTACGGGCTCAGGTTGTTCGTGTAGCCGCCGAACAGACGCGCCGCGTGGTTCTGCACGACGCGATCGAGGTCGTCCATCGTCATCATCTCGGCGGCCCGCAGCGCTTCGACGCGGCGCACGTCCACCTGGTAGTCGTAGCCGACTTCGAACCAGAGCTTGTGCTTCTCCTGCGCGATCGCATACATCGAGATGCCCGGGTCCACGTTGAGGCGCAGATCGAGGCCCTGGAACTCGTCGTAGCGAGCGGTCGTCATGAGGAACGCCGAGAACCGCTCGTGGAAGAACACGTCGTAGCGGACCTGACCCTGTACGTTCGCGACGGTGCGCGCGACCGCGCCCTCGTTGATCGTCGGTGTGGCCGGATCGTCGCGCGTCCCGATCGCGCCCTGCCCGTAGTTGCCGGCGACGCCCGCGGTGAACTGATGGATCTTGCGCCGGATGAGGAACTTGCCGAGCCCCGTGACGGCGAGCGAGCGCGAGTTGCCGGTGTTGAAGATGCCGCCGGCCGACAGGTTCAGCTCGGTCGCATCCATCGCCTCCTTCGGGGTCGCGGCGGCCGCGGAGAACTGGCCCGAGCCGCCGAGATCGGTCGAGCCGGTGCTCGCGGGATCCTTCTTCACGGACCCTTGGGGAAGCGCCGGCTCGTCGGCGGCCACGGGAGCTGGGGCGAAGGCGCTGAAGAGGACGAGAGTGAGTGGGAGCATGGGGGCTGCGCTCAGGGAAGGACCTTGAACTCGATGCGACGATTTTTCGCACGTCCGGCCTTCGTCTTGTTGTCCCCGATGGGCTCGTCGGGCCCCACGCCACGTGCGCTGACGCGCTCCGCGGGGATGCCCTGGGAGACGAGGTACCCGGCGACGGCCTCGGCCCGCTCCTTCGACAGCTGCACGTTGAAATCACGGTCGCCCTGGTCGTCCGTATGGCCGACGATCTCGAGCCGGATGTCCGGATATTCCTTCAGGGTCGCGACCACCTTCAGCAGCGCGCCGCGCGAGTTCTTCCGGATCGTGGCCTGGCCGGTGTCGAAGGTGATGCCCTCGATGACGCCGGTGAGCCGCTTGACCTCCTCGGGCGCCTCGTCGGGGCAGCCGTCGGTGTCCTTGAACCCGTTGCGGGTCTCCGGCTCGGTCTCGCACTCGTCCTTGCTGTCGTAGATGCCGTCGTTGTCCTGATCGGGTACGGGGCAGCCGCGCGCGCCGTCGCCGTACTCCGTCGGGCACTTGTCCTCGCGGTCGATCCAGCCGTCGCCGTCGCTGTCCTTCCTCGTCGGGCAGCCGTCCTCGCCGTCGCCCTTCTCCTTCGGACAGCTGTCGTACTTGTCGTCGACGCCGTCGCCGTCGCTGTCGCGCTTGCGCGACTTGATCAGCCGGCGCATCCGCAGCGTGACGTCGACGCCGAACAACAGCTCGCCGTAGTTCGGGCGCGCGCCTTCTCCATCCGACGCCGTGACGATGTGCCGCCCGTCGATGCGCACGGCGATCCACTGGTTCACGTACATCTTCAGGCCGAGCCCCCACACGAAGGCCCCGTCGATCTCGTTGAGGATGGCGGTCTGCGACGAGCGGACGCCGATCAGCCCGCCGCCGATCGCGAAGGTGGGCGTGATCCGATACGGGATCTGGGCGAGCGCGAGCGCTCTGAACGTGAACTGGTCGGCGCGTGCCTCGGGGTTGTCGCCCTTGGTCGGCATGACGCCGGTCTCGATGCCGAATCCGAGGAACGAGAGCGGCATATACGAGACGCGGAAGTCGAAGTCGAAGGCGGCTCGCTCGAGCGGAGGCCGCGGTCCCTCGCCGGCGTCGAACATCCCGTGCTCGCTCGGATTGAACAGCGCGCCGATGGACATGCCGATGTCGAGCATGTCGCGCTGCGGGGCCCAGCGCTTGATCCACCGCTTCTTGCGCTCGACCGCGATGGCTTGCTTGCCGCTGAGGCGGGCTTCGGTCTCCTCCTTCGACTCGGCCTCGGACTCGACGCGCGCGTCGAACTCCTCGTCCGATTCCTCCTCGTCCTCGTCCGCACTCTTGCGCGTGGGGAAGTCCGGGTCCTCTTCCGCTTCGCCCTCGGGCGCGGCAGCGGCGATGCTCGGCGGGGCGAGCAGTGCGAGCGCGACCACGGCCCGCACGAGCCCAGGCCCACTCCTACCGACGACGTCGATCCGTGCTCGCATCGGTCCCCTCGATGTCACCGAGCGTACGTCGCGGCGGCGATCGGGGTCAAAAGCCGCGCACAAGTTCAGTGCTCGTGTCGGGCGGATCCGGGACCGGCGGGCGACCGGCTGCAATCTTGCCCCGCGCGCAGCGATCTGCCTGCGCACCGAACCGCCGTCTCATTCGGGCAGCGGTGTGTGCGTGAGGTGCTCGTAGAGCGCCTCGGGCTTCGTGCCAGCCGCGAGGGCCTGGGCCGCGCGCTCGAGCTCTTCCTCGACGAAGAGCCGGAAGTGCAGCTCGGGCAGCATGCCCTCGATGGGGCGGCCGTTCACGAAGTACGCCGGCGTACCAGTGACGCCGAGCGATGCGCCGAGCGCGAGGTCGGCATCGATCGCCGCGTCGAACGTGTTGCTCGCGATCGCGCGCTTGAACGCCTTCGTATCGAGGCCGACGTGCTTCGCGATCTTCACGAGCGTATCCTCGTCGAACTTCGCCGCGGTGGCGTAGAGCTCGTCGTGGTACCGCCAGAACTTGCCCTGGGCGTGGGCCGCCATCGTCGCGCGCGCTGCGATGAACGAGTGGCTGTGGAACGACAGCGGCGTGTGCTTGTGGACGACGCGCAGCTTGTCGCCGTAGCGCGTTCGCATGCGATCGACGATGGCGTTGCCGCGGCTGCAGAACGGGCACTCGAAGTCGCCGAACTCGACGATGGTGACCGGCGCCGTGGCGGGCCCGCGCACCGGTGAGTCGCCGATGGGCACGACGAACACCTGGTCGGGGTCGAGCCCGCGGCGCCGCTCCGTGTACGCGACCTTGCGGTAGCCGTCGCGGATCGCACGCGCGTAGAGGGCCTCCGGCTCGACGCCTTCGGCGAGCCACGCTTCCGCCTGTTCGAGCTCGTCGTCGACGAGCGCGCTCATGTCCTCGATAGGCACCGCGCCGGCGACGACGCGCCCGTTCACGAAGAACGTGGGCGTGCTGCCCACGCCGAGCCTCCGAGCTTGTCGCGCGTCGCGGCGCACCTCGGGGCCGTACTCGAGCGCGTCGAGATCACGGGCGACGAGCATCGGATCGATCCCGGCCTCGCGCGCCGCCGCGAGCACGCGATCCATGTCGACGCCCTCGCCGGCGAAGAGGCGATCGTGGAACTCCCAGAACTTGTTCTGCGCCTGCGCGGTGCGAGCCGCCATCGCGGCGGGCAGCGCATCCGAGTGGAACTCGAGCGGGAACGCCTTGTACGCGATGCGCACGCGGCCGCGATAGCGGCGCTCGAGCTCCACGAGCATCTCGTAGCCGACGCGGCAGTACGGACACTCGAAGTCGCTGAACATCACGACGGTGACGGGGGCATGCGCGGCGCCGCGCACTGGCGCGTCGCCGAGCTCGACGTAGAAGCGCTCGGGCTCGCCGGGATCCGCTTCGCCGGCGCCTTCGAACGCCGGCAGCGCGCTCGCGTCCTCACCGCGGGCGCCCGTCGGGGACGTGCCTTTCGCGAGCGCGCCCGGTCGCCCACAGCCGAGCGCCGCGACCACGACGAGCGCCCACTTCGATACGCTCCGCATCCCTGGCCCGTTGTACGCTCGCGCCTTGCCGCGCGCAAAGGGGCGGGGGCGGCCGGTTCCGCCCGGTCGCGGAACCTTTGCCCGTGGTCGTGCGTCACCATGGACCAGGGCGTGCGCGCGCCAAGCTCCGAGGCTCCATGCAGCAAGTCGAATGTCGCCAGATCCGCCACTCCTACGACGGCGTACGGGACGCCGTGGCCGAGCTCGATCTCGTCGTGAAGGGCGGTGAGGTGCTCGCGCTCATCGGTCCCAACGGGGCCGGCAAGAGCACGACGCTGCGGATCCTCGCGACGCTGCAGCGCCCCGACGGCGGCCACGTCGAGTGGGACGGCAGCGACGCGTGGCGCGATCGATTCGACATCCGGCGCCGCATCGGCTTCCTCGGTGACGGCACCGCGCTCTATCCCAGCATGACGGCGGCCGGCTATCTGCGGTTCTTCGCCGAGTGCTACGGGCAGGACGACGCGACTGCGAAGAAGCGCGTGCGCGACGTGCTGGAGCTGTTCGACCTGTCGAGCAAGGCCGACGCCGTGATCAGCGAGCTGAGCAAGGGCATGCGTCAGCGCCTCGCGATCGCGCGCACGCTCATCCACGATCCGGAGCTGCTCCTGCTCGACGAGCCCGCAGACGGTCTCGATCCGCTCGCGCGTCGGCAGCTGCGCGACATCCTGCGCGCGGTGGCCGACAAGGGCGTCGGCATCGTCGTCAGCTCGCACATCCTGCGCGAGCTCGATGGCTTCGTGGACACGGTCGCCCTGATCCAGAAGGGGCGGCTCGAGGTGCACGGTGCGGTCGACGACGTGATCGCGAAGTACGAGGTCGGCCGGCGGCTCCACGAGGTGCACGTCACCAAGGGGCTGCAGAAGGCGCTCGAGGTGCTGCGCCTGCACGAGGGGCTGGTCGAGCGGATCGAGCCGCTGCACAAGGGCGAGCCGCAGCCGGATCCCCAGACCGCCGATCGCGGCGTGCTCAAGGTGCGCATCCACGGCGAAGAGGAACGTGCCGCGCACCTGCTGCGTGAGCTCGTGCTCGCGGGGGTCGAGGTCATCGCGCTCGCGAAGGTGCGCAGCGATCTCGAGGACGTCTACCAGACGATGGGCCGCGACGAGGTGTCGTGAGCCGTCAGGATCGCTTGCGCGCGGGCAGCATCGTGCGCGCCGTGGCGCGCAGCGCTTCGGCGAGCTGATCGTCGGCGAGCTCCTCGAACACCGCCCAACGCATCACCTGCATCGTGATCGCGCCGACCAGCGCCCATGCGAGCGCGTCGCCGTCGGCGACGTCGATGCGGCCGCGCGCGACGAGCTTCGCGATCTGGCCGGCGAGCAGGCCCGCGAGCATGCCGTACGCGTCGCGCAGCACTGCGCGTGCGGGGGCGACCGTCGCTGCTTCGGTGAGGGCGACGCGGACGAGTCCACGCCGCTCCGCGATCGCGGCCACCAGCACGTCGACCCCGCGCTCGAAGCCCTGCGCTGGATCCTTCGCCTTCGGCAGCGCCTGGGCGGCCGCATCGTGGAGGTCGACGAGCAGATCGCGGAGCAGCGTCTCCAGCACCGCCTCCTTCGTGGGAAACCGGGCGTAGAACGCGGTCGTCGACACACCGCATGCGGACATGAGCTCGCGCAGCGACGTGTCGCCGTAGCCGCGCTCCGCGAACACGCGCTCCGCCGTCGCCAGGATCGCGTCGTGGCTCGGTCGCGCGCGCGGGCGCTCACGGGACGATCGTGGCACGGCCATCCTCTCGCCAGCTCGTCAAGAATACCCGGATCTGCGCGTGGACGGCGTCGATCGGGTTCGAGACGACGGTGGCGTCGCGCGGAACGAGGGGTGGCTCGAGCGGCGCGGCCCACTTGGAGCTCTGCAGCGAGACCTCGAGCATGCCGTGCATCGCCGCATCGTAGCGAGTCGCGGCGATCGTCGACGCATCGCCATCGCCGACGAGCGGCAGGCTCGTCGCCGCGACCGACGCGAACGCGAACTCGCCGTATCCGGGGATGCCCGCGGCGGCGACCACCGACTCGCTGGCGGTCGGGGCCGCGACCTCGTCGTGTCCCGCGAGCTGCACGAGCAGATCCGGTGCGGGTGTGCTGCGCGAGCGCACGAGATACGGCGCGAGCGCGAGCGGGTCGACCGGCTCGAGCACCCAGCGCACCAGATCGACGGTGGGATCGAGCACCAGCTCGCGTTCGACTTCGTCGAACTCGCCCTCCACGCCGAGCTGTGGGAGCAACACGGTGTCCATCAGCGGGCGGAACTCGCCGGACTCGGCGAGCGTTTCCACGATCGATCCCGGCATCACGTCGAGCACGACTGCGTGTACGTCGGGCTCGGCTGCCACGACGGCGGTGCCGACCACCGCGCCCATCGAGTTGCCGACGTACGCGATGCGATCGCCGTCGAACGCGAGGTCGGCCAGGGCCGGGTCGGCGGCCCGCAGCGCCGCGAGGTCGCCTTCGCGCACGAACCTCACCGTCGCCATCACGTCCGCGGCGAACTGCTCGAAGGCCGCGAGCGGATAACCCGGGTAGAGCTTCGTCTCGTTCGGCACGCCGGCGAGCCCGAACACGCGCAGCGAGACGTCGAGCGTCGAAGCCTCGGCGAAGCCGTCGGGACCGTCGGTGCCGCGCATCGCGTGGAGGCGATCGTCCGCCGAGGCCGCGCGCGCGCCGTGCTGGTACGCGTCGATGGCGAGCACTGCGAAGCCGGCCGCGCCGGCGGTGTCCGCGAGCACGAACCCGGTCGTGCGACTCGCATTGAAGCCGTGGTGCGAAATCACGACGGGCAAGCGCCCGAGGTCGACGCCGTGGGGGATCACGAGCACGAACGGCACGTCGTCGGACGCGCTCGTCGTCGGGCGCCCCTCCGCGTCGCGCACGAGCGCGCCCACGTCGGTGCCGGTGCCCGCCGCGAAGCGCGGTGCCGCGAATCGACCGGCCACGATCATCGCGGTCGTCTCGTGCGAGATCGCGGACGTGCCCTCCGTATCCGCGGCGGGCTCGCGATCGATGCCGACGCCGGGCGTGGCAGGGATGCCGAGCAGCTCGTCGATCTCCGCGCCGGCCCACACCCGATCGACGACGGCCACGGGGCGCGCGGATGCGTGCAGCGTCGCGCGGATCGAGCGGACGTCGGCGGTCGGGTCCTCGGTGGTGAACGACGCGAGGCCGACGACCCGCTCGCGATCGAGGCCGAGCTCCTCGAGGGTCGCGAGCGCGGGCTCGATCACCTCCGATGCAGCGCCCCCGTCGCCGTCGCGCGCGGCGACGAACGCCGGAGCGGCCGCGAGCGGCAGATCGTCCGCGCCCCGCAACCCCGTGGTCAGCACCGCGGCGTAGCGCCGACCTCCGTGCAACACGGCGCCGCGAGCCGGCCGCATCGTCAAGCGCCCGAGCGTCGGGTCGAGCTGCACGCGCAACGGGATCGTCTCGCCGAGCTCGGGCGAATCGGGGTCGACGTCGACGAGCGCGATCGGATCGTCGAGCGACGCGAGTGCTCCCGGCGCGCTCGACTCCGGAAGCGTACCGTCGAGCAAGTCGCCGTCGATCGTGAACGTGATCGCACAGCTCGCGCAGAAGCCCGTGCGCGTGGCCAGCTCGGCTCGGAGCTCGGCGAACATCTCGCCGTCGGCATGCGGGTTGGGAAACGCGCCGAGCTCGATGCGTCCGTCGTCGGCGCGGTAGAGATCGCTCGGGAACGGCACGTCGCCGAAGGCGAGCGGACCGCCGTCGCCGAGTGCGAAGCGCACGGACGTCGCGCTCGGCGGCTCCACCGGCTCGCGCTCCGCCTCGGCACAGCCGCCGCCGAGCAGGACGAGGAGCAGGATTCGGCGGTGGAGCATGGCCAATGCCTATCTCCGACCCTGTGTCTGCGTCAATGAAAAAACGAACGTTTGTTTCTGAACGGTGTCCGGCCACCTCGGCGGAGGCGTTCCGCCGGGCGAGCACGGCCTACACACGCGCGCCGCGTTCAGCGTCGATCGATGCAAAGCCGCCGGCGATCGTCTCAACCACCATCGCCATGAAGCACGGGATGATCCAGCTCTCGCTCGCCTCGGTCGCCTGCGCGCTCGTCCTCGGTGGCTGCGCGAACCGGTATAAGCTCGACACGGAAGCGCCGAACTACGCGGCGGTCGCGAAGATCAAGGTGAAGGTGAACGACGACGACAACCGCGAGATGTCGCTGCGCATCGATCACCTCGCGCCGCCCGAGAAGTTCCCCGACGGCTACAACGCCTACGCGGTGTGGATCGCCGTGCCGGGCCACGGCATCTCGAAGGTCGGCCTGCTCGACTACAGCAGCAAGCGGCGGCGCGGCGAGTTGCTCGCGACGAGCCCGTATCCGAAATTCGAGGTGATCGTCACGCTCGAGCGCGACCGCTCGAGCGCGCAGCCGAGCGAGATGATCGTGCTGCGCAAGATCGTCGCGGGCGCGTGATCCTGGCGCCAACGATCTCGCCTTAAACCGTCCCGCGGCGGGCGGAACGTGGGGTCCGGTGCGCAGCCGGAGCCTCCTCTTCGCGTTCGGACCGTGCCTCGCCCTCTCGGGGTGCGTCGCGCCGCGCGCGACGTCCGCGGACACCGAGGCAGGCGTCGACGACGGCATCGCGAGCGTCGATGCGTCCGACGGCTCGTCGTCGGAGTCCACCGAGGACGGCGGCCGTCTGGAGGGCACCTCGCTCGCGGACGAATCGGAGAGCGGCGGCGCGCCGAACTGCGGCGAGGTCGACTACCAGCTCGGCGCGATCGCTCCCAACGTCGTGCTCGTGCTCGACAAGTCCGGCAGCATGGTGAGCGACGGCGACGCGAACAGCGACGGCGTCATGGACGGCTACTGGGATCACGACGGCGACCCCGACACGGGGCTCGTGACGCGGTGGGAGAGCCTCCATCGCGTCGTCGATTCCATCGTCGTCGGTCTCGACGCGCAGATCGGATTCGGCGCGATGTTGTTTCCCGCGACGAACGCCTCGGATGGCTACTCGGCGGCCGCATGCACCATCGCGGACGCGCCCGAGATCCCGGTCGCGTCGATGAATGCGGCCGCGGTGCTCGCCGGCATCCCGGCGGCGGATGCCCTCGATCTGCACGGTGCGACGCCGGCGACCGCGGGCATCGAGGCCGCGGCCGCGCACCTCGAGACGCTCGATCCCGACGTCCCACGCTACCTCGTGCTCGTGACCGACGGCGCGGCGAACTGCGGCGCCGATGCGACGACGGTGCCCGAGCTGCTCGAGAACTACGACGCGCGCCTGCCGGAGATCGTCGCGGATGCGTTCGAGAACCGCGGCATCGCGACGTTCGTCGTCGGCATCGACATCCGCGACGAGCTCGGCGGCGTCGGCCCCGACGGGATGCCCGAGGCCAACACGTTCACGGCGCTCCAGGACGTCGCGCTCGCGGGTGGTCGCCCGCGGCCCGGGCCGGTCGCGTTCCATGCCGCCGACGACGAGCTGGACCTGATGGCGGCGTTGTCCGAGATCGCCGGCGAGGTCCTGTCGTGCGACATCCCGCTCGATCCGCCGCCGGTCCACCCGGACTTCGTGGACGTCGAGGTCGGCGGCGAAACGCTCGAGCGCGTGGACGACTGCGACACGCAGAGCGGGTGGGTCTTCGTCGATCCCGACGGTCCCTACGACGCGCTGCGCCTGTGCGGTAGCGCGTGCGATTCGCTCGTCGAGGTCGGCACGGCCGACGTGACGTACGGCTGCCCGCCCGCGGGTTGAGCCCGGAGATCGCGGCGTCCGACGACCTCTTCCAGCAGTGCGAGGTTCCAGTTCCGTCAACGGTCCGTCAGGCGGCGTCGGCGACCGTCGGATTCCCAACGCTCGTCGCCGTCAGCGTGTACAGATGATTGGCGGTCTCGACGACCCAACCGCGCGCCGTCTGCAGGAAGCCGCGCACCGGGCTCGTGTAGACGAGGCCCGCGCCCTCGCCCACGATCACGAGGGATTCGCCGATCTTCGGCTCCCGCATCAGCATCACGCGCTCGTTCGTGAGCGGGACGGGCCCGTTCGCGGCGAGGGTGTTCGTGGTCGGGTTCGTCGAGCAGCGGATCGTGAAGAGGTCGCTCATGGCGCGCTCCGTTCGCAGTCGACGGACGACTCTGCATCGCGTGTACCAAACCGGGGCCGCTGCCCGCGCCCCTGTCCTGTCGATGCGACGACTGGCGAGGCCGCGCGACCGGCGTGTCACGTACCGTGGCGAAGCAGCACCACCGATCCGGCGCGCGCCTCACCGTGCGGTCAGGGCACGTGACGGGGCAGGGCGACCACCAGCTCGGTGCCGGCCTCACATCGGAGCTCGAGCGAGCCTCCGTGCAGCTCGACGAGGCTGTGCACGATCGCCATGCCGAGGCCCGTGCCGCCTTCCTTCGTCGTGAAGAACGGCTCGTAGATGCGCTGACGGTGCTCCGCGGGGATGCCGGGCCCGTCGTCCCGCACCGACAGGCGCGCGCCGGCGCCGTCGCGCTCGATCGTCACGACGACATGCCCGTGCTTCGGCGCGGCATCCAACGCGTTGCGCACGAGGTTGTGCGCGATCTGCTGGATGCGCTCGGAGTCCGCCTGGACCACCACCGGCCCGTCGACGACGCGCACGACGAGCTCGACGTCGCGCTCGCGTGCGACCGGTTGCTCGAACTCGACGACGCGCGATACCACCTGATCGATGGCGACGTCGCGGGCCTGCAGCGGTGTCGGTCGAGCGAACTGCAGGAAGTCGCTGACGAGGCGCGACAGGCGGGCGATCTCCGCGTTCACGAGCGTGAGTGGCTCGCGCACGCGCTCGTCGCTTCCCGCCTTCGCGAGCCGCCGCTCGAGCAGCTGCAGCTGCAAGCCCGCGGCGTTCAGCGGGTTGCGGATCTCGTGCGCGAGTCCGGCGGAGACCGTGCCCACGGCGGCGAGCTTCTCCGCGAGGCGCGTGCGCCGTTCGAGTGCCCGCACGTCGGTCATGTCGAGCCCCGACGCATAGATGCGGAATCCGCTCTCGGTGGCGAGGCCCGCGAGTCGCCAGCGCACGAGGTGCTCGTAGATCTCGGCGCCTTCGCGGCCCAGCACGCGACTCTCGAGCGCAACGCCGCTCTCGCCGGCGCGGACGCGCGCGAGCGTGTCGGCGACGATGGCGTGCTCGGCTCGCGGCACGAAGCGCTCCAGCCAGTTCGATCCGCGCAGGTCGGCCTCGGACACGCCGGTGGCCGCCGCGACGGCCGCGTTCGCGTGCACCACCCGTCCGTGCTCGTCGAGCACGAGGAGCAGCGCCTCGACGGTGTCGACCAGCGTGCGCAGCTCGGCCTCGCTGCGCTCGAGCGCGCGCTGCAGCGTCGAGGCGCGGCGCGCGAGTCGGACCTGCTCGAGCGCGCGTCCGAGCGTGACGAGCAGCTCACCGGTGTCGAACGGCTTGAGCACGTACGCATACGCGCCTGCGCGTACGGCCGAGATCGCGTCGTCGATCGACGCGTGACCGGTGATGAGCACGACTGCGGCGAGCGGATCCAACGCGCGCAGGCGTGGCACGAGGGCGACCCCAAGCGTGTCGGGCAGTCGCACGTCGACGAGCGCGATGTCGAAGCCGAGCCGGGCGCGCTCGAGTCCTTCCGTCGCGTTGCCTGCCTCTTCGACGATCGCACCGGCGTCGGCGAGCAACTCGCCGAGGTTCGCCGCCAACGCGCGGTGATCGTCGATGATGAGCACTTGTGCGCCGGCGATGACGTCGTGGGTGTCGCTCACGCGCGCTCTCCTTCGGTTGTGCCGAGCGGCAGCGACAGGCGCACGAGCGCGCCGCCGCCGGGGCGGTTCTCGGCCACCGCGCGACCTCCGTGTCGCTCGGCGATGCTGCGCACGAGCGCGAGGCCGAGGCCGAAACCGGCGAGGTGGCCCGTGACCAGCGGCTCGAACGCGCGCGGCAGCACGTCGACGGGAAACCCGGGGCCGTCGTCGGTCACGACGATCTCCGCACCTGCTGCGGTGCGGTTGGCCGCGAGCTGCAGTCGACCCGGGCGCCCACCGAGCGCGCGCACGGAGTTCGACACGAGGTTCGCGACGGCTTGGGCGAGCAAGTTGCCGTTCGCCGACAGCACGAGCCCATCGTCGACGGCGGTGTCGACGACGATCTCGTCGGGCACGACGGCCTGATCGAGCGCGCTCGCGAACACGTCCTCGGGGCGCACGGGACTGCGCTCGACCGGTCCCGCACGCGTCAGCTCGAGCAGTGCGCCGACGATTCGATTGCAGTCCTTCACCTGCTTCGTGATCGTCTCGACGTGTCGTAGCGCGCGTGCACCGTCGACGAGCTTGCGCAGGATGAACGCCGACGACTCGATCACGCTGAGCGGGTTGCGGAGCTCGTGCGCGATGCCGGCGGCGACCAGACCCACCGTGATCAAGCGGTCGGGATCGCCGAGCTGGCGGCGGCGCTCGTTCTCGTCGGTTTCGTCGGCCACGCGCGACCTCGTTCGAGCATGGCGCGACTCACCCCGCCGCGCCTGCGGCCGAGCGGCAATCTCTGCGTCCGATCCGGCGTACCGCAGGATTTGCGCGTCGGACCCATGGCCGGCCCCGGCGCAGGTGCCACACTCCCTTTCGCAATGTCCGACCCGACCGTGCCCTCGTCCGGCCACATCCTCGTCGTCGACGACGAACC
The DNA here is from genome assembly GCA_964468635.1 of uncultured Nannocystaceae bacterium. Taxonomy (GTDB): domain Bacteria; phylum Myxococcota_A; class Polyangia; order Nannocystales; family Nannocystaceae; genus Xiheibacterium. Next base: position 44,525 of record CAYXVR010000052.1, on the reverse strand, counting down.
TGCGGCCCGCACGGCCCTCGTCGAGCTCCTGCGCGACGAAGGCTTCACCGTTCGCGCCGCTGCCGACGGCTACAAGGCCCTGGGTCAGCTCGACGACTGGACCCCCGACCTCGTGATCACCGACGTGAAGATGCCGGGGATGGACGGCATCGAGCTGATGCAGCGCGTGCGGGAGCGTTTCGATGGGCTCGGCGTCGTCGTGATGACCGCGTACGGATCGGTGGAGAACGCCGTCACCGCGATGCAGCAGGGCGCGGACGACTACCTCACGAAGCCGGTGCACTTCCCCGAGCTCTTGCTCGTCGTGCGTCGCGTGCTGACGCATCGCGAGCTGTGCCGCGAGAACGAGCGGCTCAAGAACGCGCTCACGAGCGAGACGATCGCACCCGGTCTCGAGTGGATCGGCACGTCGAAGGCGTCGCGCGAGCTGCTGTCGATGGTGCGTCAGGTCGCGGACTCCGACGCGTCCGTGCTCGTGGTCGGCGAGAGCGGCACCGGTAAGGAGCTGGTCGCGCGCGCGCTGCATGCGTGGAGCTCGCGAGCGCACGGGCCGTTCGTCGCGGTGCATTGTGCGTCGGTGAGCGAGTCGGCGCTGGAGGTCGAGCTGTTCGGCTGCGAGAAGGGCGCGGTCCCCGGTGCGACGGCGCAGCGCGACGGTCGGCTGCACAAGGCCGAGGGCGGCACGCTGTTGCTCGACGAGATCGGCGACATGCCGCTCGGCACGCAGGTGAAGTTGCTGCGGCTGCTGCAGGACCACGAGTTCGAGCGCGTCGGGAGCGATCAGTCGGCGCGGGTCGACGTGCGCATCATCGCGGCGACCGAGAAGGACCTCGAACGCGAGGTCCGCGAGGGCAGATTCCGCGAGGATCTGTTCTATCGGCTCGACGTGATCACGCTGCGCACGCCGCCGCTCGCCCAGCGCCGCGAGGACATCCCGGCGCTCGCGCAACATTTCGTCGATCGACATGCGCGCGGTCGCAAGACGATCCGCGGCTTCGGTGATCGGGCGCTGCGCGTGCTCCTGAACGCCGACTGGCCGGGCAACGTGCGTCAGCTCGAGAACTGCATCGAGCGCGCGGTCGTGCTGTGCCAGGGGCCGGAGATCGAGCCCCGCCACCTCCCGCGCGAGATCATGCAGCACCGCACGACCGACGAAGTGCCTCCGATTCCGGGGTCGTCCATGGCCGAGCTGGAGCGGTATGCGATCTTGAAGACGCTCGAGCACGTCCGCGGCAGCACCAGCAAGGCTGCCGAGATCCTGGGAATCTCGCCGCGCAAGATCCAGTACCGCCTTGCCGAGTACCGCGGTCGCGAGCGTGCGATGGACGACGCGCCCGCCGACGACACGGTGCCGCCGGCGCACCCTCGCGCCTGATCGTTCGATGTCCAGCTCTGAAAACGCCGACCGCGCCGCGTCGGGCGCTCTGACGATCGTCGAGGCCGCCCGCCGCCTGCAGGAGGTGGGCGCCAACGAGATCGCACGCGCGAGCGCGACGCCGGTGTGGCGGCAGGTCCTCGCACAGTTCACGAGCCCACTCGTGCTCGTGCTCATCGGCGCTGCGATCGTCTCCGCGGTGGTCGAGGCGCCGACCGACGCGATCGTCATCGGCATCATCGTCGGCATCAATGCGATCATCGGCTTCGTGCAGGAGCACCGCGCCGAGCAGGCGGTGCTCGCCCTGCGCTCGATCACCGCCGCGCGCGCCGTCGTCGTGCGCGACGGCGTGCGGCGCACGGTCGCCGCGCGCGAGGTGGTGCCGGGCGACATGCTCTTGCTCGAGCCCGGCGACATCGTGGCCGCCGACGGTCGCATCGTGGAGTGCGCCGCGCTCGCGGTGACGGAGGCCGTGCTCACCGGTGAAAGCCTGCCGGTCGACAAGGACCCAGCGCCGCTACCCGACGACACCCCGATCGCCGACCGGCGCGACTCGGTGTTCATGGGCACGACGGTCGCGACCGGCACCGCGCGCGTGGTCGTCGGCGCGACCGGCATGCGCACGGAGCTCGGCAAGATCGCGCATCTGCTCTCTCAGGTCGAGGCGACCGAGACACCGCTGCAGCGGCGGCTCACCGCGCTGGGCCATGTCCTGCTCGTGGTCTGCCTCGTGCTCGTCGCCGTCGTCGCACTGCTCGGCTGGCTCCGTGGGTTGTCCTGGTACGACGTGTTGATGACGACCGTGTCACTCGCGGTCTCGGCCGTGCCCGAAGGATTGCCGGCGGTCGTCACGGTGACGCTCGCGATCGGTGTGCGACGCTTGTCCGCCCGTCGCGTGCTCGTGCGACGGCTGTCGACTGTCGAGACACTCGGTTGCGCGACAGTGATCTGCACGGACAAGACCGGCACGCTCACGACCGGCGTCATGACGGTGCGTGAGCTGTGGGCGCCCGACGAGCGTGCGCTACTCCATGCGGCTGCCGCGTGTTGTGACGCGGAGCTCGACGGCGAGGGCGGCGGAGTCGGAGATCCGACCGAGCTCGCGATCCTGCGCGCCGCCGCGGAGCGGGACGAGCACCGCTCGGCAATCGAGCGCGACGAGCCGCGCACGCGGGTGGAGCCCTTCGACACGGATCGTCGGCGCATGGCCGTGTGGCGCGGCAGCGGCCGGGTGTACGTGAAGGGGGCCGTGGAGGCCGTCGCCCCGCTCTGTCGCGAGCTGCTCGACGATCACGCGCGAGCAGCGGAGGCGATGGCGCGCCGCGGTCTGCGGGTGCTCGCGGTTGCCGTGGGCACCCGCGACCACGAGAACCAGCTGGTGATGGTCGGCTTGATCGGCCTGGCCGATGCGCCGAGACCCGAGGCGATCGAGGCCGTGAAGCGCTCGCAGCAAGCGGGCGTGCAGATCGTCATGATCACCGGCGACCACGCGCTGACGGCGGGCTCGATCGCGCGCGAGCTCGGCATCGTCGGCCCCGGACGCGAGGAGGCGCAGGTCGTGTTCGCGAGGCGCACCGCCGCGGACAAGACCAGCATCGTCGGCGAGCTGCGCCGCCGCGGCGAGATCGTCGCGATGACCGGCGACGGCGTGAACGATGCGCCGTCGATCCGCGAGGCCGACATCGGCATCGCGATGGGCAAGGGCGCCACCGAGGTCACGCGCGAAGCGGCCGACATGATCCTCACCGACAGCGATCTTCGCGGGGTAGTCACCGCGATCCGCGAGGGCCGCATCGTCTACGACAACATCCGAAAGACGGTGGTGTACCTCTTGTCCGGCAACGCGGCGGGGCTCGTCGTGATGCTGTTCGCGGCGGCCGTGGGCTGGCCGTTGCCGCTCTTGCCGCTGCACCTCTTGTGGCTCAACATCATGTGCGAGCCGCTGCCGGGGCTCGCCCTCGCCGTCGATCCACCCGACGACGACGTGATGCTCCGCAAGCCCCGCGATCCCGCGTCGCCGTTGCTCGGACGCGATGCGTGGCTGCACATCGCGTGGGTGGCGGGCTTGCAGGCCGCTGTCGCGCTCGCGACGTTCGGATGGGCGCTGCGTCACGGCGACCTCGCATTCGCGCGCACGATGGCGTTCTCGACGCTCGTGTTCGGCGTGCTCTTGCGCGCGTTCTCGTCGCGCAACACCGACAAGCTGTTGTGGGAGGTGGGCTACGCACGCAACGCGATCCTGCTCGCCGTCGTCGTGATCTCCGTGGGCTTGCAGATCGCCCTGCTCGCGCTGCCGTGGACGCGCGGGGTCTTCCAACTCGCGGAGCTGGGTAGCCACCAGGTGCTCGTCGCGCTCGCGCTCGGCTTCATCCCGGTCACCGCGGTGGAGGTCGGCAAGCTCGTGCGTCGCGCGTGGAAGAACCGGCCCGAGACGACACGGGCCGGCGCTCAAGGCGGGACCGTGCGCGGTCGATGACGCCCGAGCGTGCCTCCCTCTTCGTCGCTCCACCGCGTGCTGAACGGCCTGTGGTCGGCGTTGCCGGCCCAGTTCGGTGCGATCGTCGGCGTGGGCGCGCAGCTCGGCGCCGTCGAGATCGGCAATGAGTGGAGCCCGCGCGCGGGCACCTACTTCGCGGAGCTCGAGCGCACCGAGCCCAGCGCCGGTCGCTTGATCATGGCGTTCGAGATACCGCTCGCGATTGCATGTGCGGGCCAGCTGCTGCTCGTGCCAGACGGACAGATCCGCGAGAAGGTCGCGTCGGGCGATCTGACGCAGGAGGACCGCGACGGCATGGGCGAGTGCGTGAGCACGTTCATCGCCGCGATCGTCGAAGCCGCCCACGCCGTGACGGGCACCGAGGAGCGCTGGGTGCTGCAACGCGCGGTGCTCGACGTCGCGGAGCTCGACGTACCCGACGCGCTCGCCGTGGCATCCGCCGAGCTCGTCATCGGTGACCTCGCCAAGGGCCGGTTCGAGGTGATCGCGCCGCTCTCGCTGTGGGGTGGGGGCAGCGAGAAGAAGAAGTCCGATGCCGACCTCGGCTCGAGCGCTGCGGGCGTCGAGCTCACCGCGGAGGAGCTCGCGGCGATTCGCGCCGCGACCCAGTCGAGCGCGCCGGGCAAGACGCTCGTCGTCGTGCCCTCGCTCTCGCAACGCGAGGAGTGGACGGCGGTGCTGGAGCAGATCGGCATCGACTTCGAGTTCGTCGGCGATCCGTTCGAGATCCTCCAGCTGTGTCGGACCTCGTCGATCGAGGCGGTGATCATCGACGCCGACGCATGTCCGTCGGGCGGGCTCACGGTGCTCGCGGCGATCCGCGGACGCACCCCCGATCCCATCCCGCGCGTCGTCGTGGCGTCACGGCCCACGCGTACGCATCTGGTCAGCTGCCTCGCCGCAGGCGCGACCGCCTATGCGACCAAGCCGATCGCGGTCGAGACGCTGCGCGAGCACCTCGGATCCTAGAGGGGATCCGAAGATCCGCACCATGCCGGTCACGACGTCGGCACACGACGCGCAAGAGTCGAGGTGCATCTCGATCGCTGCGCGCTCGTCGAGCTGCAGCCGACCCTGCGCATGGTCGACGATGATGTCCTCGTCGGGCAGCGCTCACGATCGGTCTGGTGGCTCGGCACGGTTCGACCCGTCGCAACGACGAACGGTTTCAGATTGCCACCGCGGGGGCGCTCGGACTACCGTCGCCGGGCAATGACGCCCGCTCGACATCCTTCCCACGTGCTCGCGGTCTTCGTCTCTCTGGCCTTGGCGCCCGCGTGCACGGGCGGCGCGGAACAGGGCAAGACCGAGGCGAAGACGGCCAAGACCGAGAAGGCCGACGCGAAGAAGGATGCGAAGAAGGACGCGAAGGCCGACGCGAAGGCCGAAGCGAAGACGGCCGAGCCGCCCAAGGCGGCGCCCACCGACGAAGAGGCGAAGGCGTTCGTCGCCGAGGTCGACAAGGAACTGCGTCGCCTCTACGTGCAGGGTGCGAAGGCCGAGTGGGAGAAGGCCACGAACATCACCGACGCCACCGAGGCTGCGGCTGCCAAGGCCAACGCCGAGACGATGGCGTACGAGACCAAGGCGATCCAGCAGGCCGCGAAGCTCGACGCGTACAAGGGTGACCCCGACGTCGTCCGCCAGATCGCGCTCGTGAAGCTGGCGAGCACGCTGCCCGCACCGGACGACGACGCGAAGCGCAAGGAGCTCTCCGAGATCATGGCGAAGCTCGAGGGCATGTACGGCAAGGGCAAGTACTGCAAGGGCGAGGGCGACAAGGACTGTCGCGACCTCGGCCAGCTCGAGGACGTGCTCACCAACGATCGCGACTACGACAAGCAGCTCGACGCGTGGAAGGGCTGGCACGAGGTCGCCAAGCCGATGCGCGAGCCGTACTCGCGCTTCGTCGAGCTCGGCAACGAGGGCGCGAAGGGCATCGGCTACGCGGACATGGGTGTGCTCTGGCGCTCGCGCTACGACATGCCGCCCGAGGCGTTCGAGGCCGAGGTCGAGCGCCTGTGGAACCAGGTGAAGCCGCTCTACGACGCGCTGCACTGCCACGTGCGCGCGAAGCTCAACGAGAAGTACGGCGACAAGGTGCCGCTCGACAAGCCGATCCCCGCGCACCTGCTGGGCAACATGTGGGCGCAGGACTGGCAGAACCTGTACCCCATGCTCGAGCCGTTCCCGGGCGAGCCGAGCATCGACGTCACCCAGGCGCTGGTGAAGGCGAAGTACGACCCGATCAAGATGGTGAAGGCGGGCGAGGGCTTCTTCGTGTCGCTCGGCCTGAACGAGCTGCCCCCGACCTTCTGGGAGCGGTCGATGTTCACCAAGCCCAAGGATCGCGAGGTCGTGTGCCACGCGAGCGCGTGGGACGTCGAGCTCAACAACGACCTGCGCATCAAGATGTGCATCAAGATCAATCACGAAGACTTCGTGACGATCCACCACGAGCTCGGCCACGACTACTACTACAACAACTACTACACGCTGCCGGTGCTCTACCAGAGCGGGGCGAACGACGGCTTCCACGAGGCGATCGGCGACGCGATCGCGCTGTCGATCACGCCGAGCTACCTGCAGAAGATCGGTCTGCTGAAGAAGATCAGCGACAACGACAAGGGCGTCATCAACAAGCAGATGCAGGACGCGCTCGGCAAGATCGCGTTCCTGCCGTTCGGCAAGCTGATCGATCAGTGGCGCTGGGACGTGTTCAGCGGCAAGACGACGCCCGAGACGTACAACAAGGCGTGGTGGGATCTGCGGCTGAAATACCAGGGCATCGAGCCCGCGATCGAGCGCACCGAGGCCGACTTCGATCCGGGCGCGAAGTATCACATCCCCGGCAACACGCCCTACGCGCGCTACTTCCTCGCGCACATCCTGCAGTTCCAGTTCCACAAGGCGATGTGCGAGGCGGCCGGACACAAGGGTCCGCTGCACGAGTGCTCGATCTACGGCAGCAAGGAAGCAGGTGCGAAGCTGAAGGCGATGCTCGCGATGGGTGCGAGCAAGCCGTGGCCCGACGCCCTCGAGGCGCTGACCGGCACTCGCGAAATGGACGCCGCGGCGCTGATGGAGTACTTCGACCCGCTCGTGAAGCACCTCGAGGAGCAGAACAAAGACCGCAAGTGCGGCTGGTGAACCGCGGCGCACGCGTCGTTGACGCGTGCGTCCACGCGTGTCAGCCTGAAACGGAACTTGTCGGCGCGTGCGGTGCCAGCGTGGGCGAATTTCTTCGATGACGACGCGTTCGGCGCATTCGTCTCGGAGGTCGAGAGAGATCTGGCGCGCCGCGGCCATGCGGTGATCGAGGACGGCATCGCCGACCTCGAGATCGACGGCGGCGATCGGCATCGACTGGGGCTGCAGAACCTCGCGCAGCTGTGCAATCAGGTCGAGCGCGACGACTGGCCCGAGGTCGTTCGCGAGCACTTCGATCGCGTGATCCTATCCACGCACGCGCACGACCTCGACGCGCTCGCCCACGACTGGGAGGCCGTGAAGCCGCTGCTCAAGGTGCGGCTGTACGCGCGCGAGTCGCTCGGCGAGCTCGAGACCAACACGGTGCATCGCCCGATGGGTGAGGAGCTCGTCGCGGTGCTCGTGTACGACCTACCCGACGCGGTCGCCACCGTGCCCGTCGAGGCACCGCAGGAGTGGCCGTGCGAGCTCGACGAGATCTTCGCGCTCGCGCTCACGAACGTCCTGGAGCAGGACGCCGTGGATTGCGAGACGTTCGAGCTCGACGACGGTACGCGCTTCCACGCGATGCTCGGTGAGTCGTTCTTCGTGACGTCCCGGCTGCTCGTGCTCGAGCACTACCTCGACCCAGTGACGCCGCTGGGGGCGCTCGTCGCCGTGCCCAATCGGCACACGCTGCTCTTCGCGCCCATCGTCGACGACTCGGTGATGGATGCGATCCACGCGATGGCGGTGATCGCCCACTCGCGCTGGTCCGAGGGCCCCGGCTCGCTCGTGCCGACGCTCATGTGGTGGCACGCCGGCACGCTGCTGCCGCTCCCGGCCGAGGTCGACGACGACGGCGTGCGGTTCGAGCCGCCCGACGAGTTCGTCGAGGGCTGTCTCGAGCGCCTGCCCAAGCCGAACGGCTACGGTCCGAATTGATCGGGCGACACCGGTCACGCGAAGAGGACGACGGACGCGAGCGCGCGCGGTTGCGCCCGTCGGTCCACTTCGCGTGGGTCAAACGTCGCCGCGATCCTCGACGTCGCCGGCGCTCGTGACGCGGAACACGCGGTCACGTCGGCCGCCGGTCACCCGCACCTCGATCGTGTCGTCGTCGATGCGCTCGAATGTCATCGTGATCTCCCTCCCGTTCGCGGTGGTGAGCACGTAGGCGCCGTCCTGCGGCACGGGGTCGACCGCGCGCATCTCGACGTCCTCGATCTCGAGGTGCCAGTCGCCGCGCTCGCCGTGCCAGTTGCGCTCGCCGTCGACGCGGATGCCGTCGGCGGGATCGCCGATGAGCGTCTGCGTGCGAACGCTGTCGCTCGAGAACTCGCCGCGCGGTGCGATGACGTCGAAGTCGGTGACGACGTGGCGCGAGCGCTCGCTCCACGTGACGACGGTCTCGCCGTCGAGCGTCGCGCGCCCGTCGGTGACCGCATCGTAGTGGTGCGTGACCACGACGTCGTCGCCCGCGATCTCGTAGGACACGGTGACGATGCCGGCGAACGTGCGCCCACGGAACTCGCAACCGTCGGCGAGCTCGCCGAAGTCGATGACGAGCGTATGGTCGTCGGGCGTCTCGATCGTCGAGCACGGGATCTGGCTCTGCACGAAGCCGCGGATCTGCTCGAGGATCCCGTGCAGCCCATCGCCGAGCGTGAAGTCGGTCGTGATCTCGACGACCCCGTCCTCGAGGCTCGCCGCCTGTCCGGACGCAACCACCTCGTCCACGGCCATGCGCATCTCCGCCGCCGACGCAGCCTCGAATTCGCACGCGGAGCAGAGAGCGAGGGACACGAGCGAGACCGACGCGAGTCGAGTGGTGTGGGTCATGCGCCATTCCCATCGCAGCATCCGTGCCAGGTTGGATCGCCACGCGCTGCGAGAGGCTCTCGCAGCGTCCCGCGACACCCCTGGACGCCGGTCCATGGTCTGCGCTCTGCGGTCCGGGCGCCCTGGTTTGGTAGACCGCGAGCGGCTTCACGCCACCACGCTCTCGGACGAATTGCGTGCGATCGTCGCGGCCCGCATCGCTCGCGATTTCGCGTAACATGCGACGCATGGGGATCCGCCTGCGCTTGCTCGTCTGTGGGCTCTTCGCTGCGTGTGGGGGCGACGTCGAAGAAGCGAGCGGCGGGACCACCGGCGACGACGACGGCGGTTCCGGATCGAGCAGTGCGACCGCGCCGACGGCCGGTGACGACGACGACGACGACGACGGGTCGACCACCGACGTGGACCCCGAGACGAGCACGACGAAGACCGACGACGGCGACAGCACGACGGATCCCGACGAGGCCGGATCGTCGAGCGAAGAGGAGACGACCGCGGGCAGCAGCGAGTCGAGCGGCGGCGCGCCCACCGGCGACGGGCAGCCGTGCGCGACCGCCGACGAGTGCCCGGAGACGGCGCCCGCGTGCGTGAACGGGTTCTGCCACGACGGCGACGAGGGCGACCCGTGCGGTGACGACCCCGACTGCGGAGACGACGCGCCGCTGTGCGTGTACGGCAACTGCCACGACGGCAACGAGACCGACCCGTGCGTCGGCGACGAGGATTGCGGCCCCGTCGCGACCCAGTGCGTGAACAGCCAGTGCCGCGACGGGAGCGAAGGCGACCCCTGCTACGCCGACGACGACTGCGACCAAGCGAACGCGCCGTACTGCGGCGCATACGTGTGCCACGACGGCTCGCTCGGCGACGGCTGCACCGACGACGGCGACTGCGGCGAGGCGCCGTACTGCGTCGGCGGCTCGTGCCGAACCGGGCTCGAGGGCGACGGATGCACCGACGACGGGGACTGCGACCCCGAGGAGGCGCCGTTCTGCGTCGGGAACTTCTGCCGCGACGGCTCGCCCGGTGACACGTGCTACGAGCCCGGCGACTGCACGACGCCGGGCGGCTGCGTGTCGAACATCTGCGCGCCGTGAGCTACGGGCACACGGTGACGTCTTCGTTCTTCGAGCAATCGAAGTCGTCGCAGTCGGTGTAGCCGTCCTCGTCGTTGTCCACCTCGTCGCTGCACAGCTCGTCGGTGTTCTCGGGGACGCAGATGGTGACGTCGGGGTTCATCGAGCAGTTGAAGTCGTCGCAGTCGACGTAGCCGTTGTCGTCGTTGTCCCAGCCGTCCATGCACGACGCGTCGTCTTCCTCGGGGCCGTTGCACACCGTGACCTCTTCGGCCTCGGCGCACGCGAAGTCCTGGCAGTCGACGTACATGTTCTCGTTGTTGTCGATCTCGTCCGAGCACAGCTCGTTCGTGTTCTCGGGCTCGCCGTTGCCGCCGCCGCAGACGGTGACGTCGGGGTTCATCGAGCAGCTGAAATCCTCGCAGTCGACGTAGTTGTCGCCGTCGTTGTCGATGCCGTCGTCGCACAGCGCGTCGGTGCTCTCGTCGTCGCCTCCCGTGCCGCCGCCGCAGACGGTGACATCGGGGCTCATCGTGCAGTCGAAGTCGTCGCAATCGGTGTAGGTGTCGTTGTCGTTGTCGAGGCCGTCGGCGCACGTCTCGTCGTCGTTCTCGAGCCCCATGTTGCCGGTCGCACCATCGTCGTCACCGTCGTCCGCCCCGGTGCCGTCGTCGTCGCCGTCGTCGGCCACGTCGTCGTTCGCACCATCGTCGTCGTTCGTCGTATCCGCCGACAGACAGGCGCACAGGGTCAACGGGAGCACGCACGAACGGAGCAAGACATCGCGAGCCATCGCCCGACGTCTTAGAACGAACCCGCGCCCGCGGACAATGGCGCAAGCAACGCAGGAGTCCCGAACGGGTCGCGACGCCGTGACGGATCGCGTGAGACTACTCAAGAGCGAGCGCGATGCTGCGCGTGATACGTCGGATCGACGTGGAGTCGGCCTTGCGTCGTCGACGATCGAGACTGTGCTTCGCCGCCTGCGTGGTGGCGCTGACGTCCGGCTGCGGCGAGAAGGCGCGGCTCGGATCGATGAAGGTCGTCGATCCCACCGTGCAGAAGCAACCGCGGTGGAGCCACGAGGACATTCCCGGCGGCTATCGGCTCGGGCCCTACGACATCCTCGCGCCGCGCGTGAAAGAGACCGCGATCGACCAGACGATGCCGGTCGCCGAGGGCGGCGGTGTCCACCCGGCGTATCGCTACGATCTCGAGCTCACGCTCTTCGTGCCGGAGAAGCAGCGCACCCACGCCGTGCAGTGCGTCGGTCGCCGCCAGGCGAACCTCGATTCCGACTTCGCCGCGATCGCGACGGAGCAGAAGCACAGCATCCTCATCGAGTGCGACATCCGAAGCGCCCACTCGCGTTGGGCGTTCGTCGCCGGCGGCCGCGTCGACGACAACATCGGTGGCGATCTGACGAAGGAGGGCGCGTCGGGAGACGCGGTCCCCGTGAAGGTCGAGATCATCCTGTGGTCGATGCGCGCGAAGTACTTCCACCGCGATCTGGCCTTCCCGGTGTTGCAGGTGCGCCAGGGCAAGCAGGTGGTCGCGGCGATGATCGTCGCGGATCAGGAGTGGGCGTGGGTGCAGCCGGCGGTGCCCGCCGAGCTGCGCGAGGTCGCGATCGCGACGCTCGCCGCCGTGCGGCACCTGCCGCTCGGCTTCGAGCAATGATGAACGCTCACCAGCGGTAGGTGAGCAGCAGGCGGATGTCCTGCAGCGTCTGGATACCCTCGCCGTCGTCGACCTGCGCAGGCGTGGGCTCGACGCGACGGTCTCGCCAGATGAGCGTCAGGAAGAAGACGTCGCGCCACAGGTACACGTGCGCGGCGACGCGATACTGGTTCTCCTGCAGCTGGCGGCGCAGGTCGTAGCCGGGATTCTCCGGCGGATCCTCGAACTCCGACGCGAGGTACTGCCCCCAGTCCGCCGCGAACAACAGGCGCTTCTTCACCGCGAGCACGCCGAGCTGCACGTTGTACGCGCCCTGCCAGTTCTTGAAGTTCAGCTCGCGCTTGCCGTAGCCCTCCACCGAGAACTGCAGCCGAGTCCAGCGCACGATGAACTGCAGGTTGGCGGCCGGGTAGCGCTCCTGCGCGCGCTGGTCGTACTTCGCACCCACGGCGAGCGCGACCGCGAGCGGCGACGGCGTGTAGATGAACGGCGTGTCCCACCGGTTGTAGTAACCGACGAAGTTCATCCACGCCTGCGCGCCCGCGGAGAACGTGTAGTTGTTGTTGTTGTCGGGGAAGAACCGCCCGCCGATGTTGCCGGCGAATCGCCCGCTGCCGCCCGCCAAGAACGCGCGGTAGAGGTACTTGTTCTTCTTGTCCATCGGGCCGCCGAACTCGACGGCCGCTCCGTTGCCCTGCTCGAACGCGTTGTAGACGTAGTACGCGGGATCGGACAGCAAGCGCTTGTGCACCGAGCGCACGAGCTCGAGCGAGAGGCCACCGCCGCCGCTGTTGATGTTGAAGTAGTGGCCCTTCTTGCCGATCGGCACCTGGAACATCGCGAACACGATGCGTGGCGTCTTCTCGACGCGGGCCGAGATCAGGAAGAAGGAGTTCTGGATGAACGGCATCTCGCCGAGCGCGCGCAGCTGCAGCACGTCGAACTCGGTGTTGAACTTCTTCTCCTGGATGCTGTAGCTCTGCGCGACGCGGGCCACCACCGACAGCCGGAAGTTGCTGCCCGGCTGACACACGGTGACCTCGGTGGAGAGCTTGCATCCGAGATCGTCGCAATCGGTGCGACCGTCGGCATCATTGTCGATGCCGTCGGCGCACACGACGTTGTCGCGCTCGCCGTCCTTGTCGCCGCCCTTGCCGAGCAGATCCTCGGGAGACTCGCCCTTGCCGAGCTTCGGCACGCTGCCCCCCGCCGCCCCTGCGCCGGCACCGGCGACCCCGGAGGTGTCCCACGAGCCCTTGCACGTCTCGGTGGATCCGCAGTCGAAGTCGTCGCAGTCGACGAAGCCGTCCTCGTCGTTGTCGACCCAGTCGTGGCAGCGCTCCTCGCTGTGCTCGGGCTCGCCATCGGGCTTGCACGAGGGGTCGCTCTTGCAGTCGTCGTCGCCACAGTCGTAGACGGTGTCGCCGTCGTCGTCTTGGCCGTCGGTGCAGTTGGACTCGGTCGGGATGGTGGCCGTGCCGTCTTCGGGCTCGGCAGCGGCGCGCGTCGGCGCGACGAGCCAGACGAAGAGCAAGCACAGGACGAAGGCGAAGGGCTTCGAGGTCATGTCGCGTCTCAGTCGCACACACGCGGAGTGGGGCAGATGTTCTGCGCGAGCGGGTTGTGGCTGCAATCCCAGTCGTCGCAGTCGAAGAAACCGTCGCCGTCGTCGTCGAGCTCGTTGGAGCAGCGCCCCTCGACCTCTTCGACCAACTCGCCGGTGCTCTCCTGGCAGACCTGCTTCACCAGGATGTCGTCGCTGCGGCTGCACTGGTTGTCGACGCAGTCGACGTAGCCGTTGAGGTCGTTGTCCTTGCCGTCAGAGCAGCGCTCCGGGGTGTTCTCACCGACGCTGCGGCAGTACTCGACGATGTCGGCGTCCGGCTGGTCCTCGGGATCCGAGCACGAGAAGTCGGCGCAGTCGGTGAACCCGTCGTCGTCGTTGTCGTCGCCGTCCTTGCACTCCTCGAGCGTGCTCTCCTCGAGCGACAGGCAGTAGTCGACGATGTCCTGGTCGTCGGCCATCGAGCACGAGAAGTCCGCGCAGTCGACGAACCCGTTCTTGTCCTCGTCCTTGCCGTTCTTGCACTCCGCGAGCGTGTCCTCGCGCGGCAGCGATGCGCAGTAGTCGAGGATGTCCTGCTCGGTCGACTGCGAACAGCGATTGTCCTCGCAGTCGATGTACGTGTTCTCGTCGTTGTCGAACCCGTCGGAGCACGTGTCGAGCGTGTTCTCGGGGCCGGCCGGGCCGGCACACGGCACGTAGTTGTCGCAATCGGAATCGGCGCAGTCGAACTTCCCGTCGCCGTCGTTGTCGAGCTCGTCCTTGCACGAGCTCTCGTTGCGCTCGCATCGGTCGTAGAAGATGCTGTTGCGACAGCCCTGATCGG